>JAXMCI010000026.1:0-105957 GCA_046349435.1 Dongiaceae bacterium
GGGTCGCGCGGGAACAGCATCGCGGGATCGTAGGCGCCCCAGCCGAGCGTGTTGAAGAGCACGCAGGGCAGGGTGTGCACCCAGATCCGGACGAAGGCATAGCCGGGCGTGAAGCGGAGGCGGAAGTCGCGCACGAAGGGCGCGTAGCCCTCGCCGCGCAGCCCGAAGCCCATGCGGTCGGCGTGCTGCAGCACATGGTAGGTC
Source organism: Dongiaceae bacterium (assembly GCA_046349435.1). Taxonomy (GTDB): domain Bacteria; phylum Pseudomonadota; class Alphaproteobacteria; order Dongiales; family Dongiaceae; genus JAXMCI01. The sequence goes on from JAXMCI010000026.1 coordinate 205, forward strand.
GAGAGCAGCGGCTGGCCGGTCAGGGCCGCGTTCCAGGCGAGGTGGAGGCCGACCATTGCCAGCCAGGGCGCCGCCGCCCAGAAGGCCGGGCGGACGAACCCGGCCCGGTCCGGCCGCCGGGCCAGCACGGCGATCACCAGCCCGGCGCCGAGCACGCCGAACACCACGGCGACCAGCGGCCGGGTGTCGAAGCCGTAGCCGAGCGCCAGCCCGGCGAGCGCCGCCCAGAGCTGCCGGCGCCGCCCGGGCGGCGCGCGCAGCATCCGCAGCAGCCCCCAGAGGAACGCCGCCATGCAGAGCCGGCTGGCCGGCTGGCTCAGCAGGCTGGCGCCGATCGGCAGGGTGGTCGGCGACAGCACGGCGAGCAGCAGCGCCAGCGCCGCGACCCGGTCGTCGTAGAGCGCGCGGACGATGCCGAAGAAGAGCAGCAGCGTGAGGCCGGTGGCCAGCGCTGGCATCAGCCAGGGCGCGCCCGCCAGCACGCCCGGCACCAGCATCAGCGAGGTGCCGAACGGATACTTGGCGAACCACAGGCCGCCATAGATGTCGATGTGGGGCGACGGCGAGAAGCCGAACTCGGGCGGCGCCGGCGCCGCGATCCGGCCCTGCGCCATCAGCCTGGCCTCGAACAGGTAGGCCGCGCTGTCGGGATCGAAGGCGAGATAGGGAAAGCAGGCGCGGCCGAGCAGCGCTGCCGCCACGAATGCGGCGGCGGCCACGGCCGGCACCAGCCAGCGCAGGGCCGGGGCCGGCGCCGTCGGCGGCCTGGGCGGAAAGGCGAGGGACGGGATCACGCGTCGACCGAACCCGGAGAATGCCGGCGGGCAGAGACTGTAGCCCGGATTTCCCGGGCGCAAATCTGCCGCGTCGCGCGCGCGCCTCGGCGGCCATCCCCCATGCGGCGGGACCGGGCGAGGGTCGTCCGGGTGATCGGGCCCGCCTGGCGAGCCGCCGCACCTGGGCTCGCTTCGGGCTGGCCACTCATCCCCAGGTGCTGGCAGATTGGGCGGCCATGCGGGCTGGCGGCCGCCATCGTGTCCATGACGGCCACGCGGCCTGCCGACGAGGCTGGGAAGCATGAGCGGGGAAGCCGAGCGCGGCCTGCGCGACCGCCTGCACGAGCTCTATTATGGCCAGTCCGTGGCGGCCCGGCGCTTCCGCTTCGCGCTGCTGGCCTTCCCTGGCGATCTTCGTCTTCGTCGTCACGGCAGTCGTCTTCGTCGTCGAGCATGGCCGCAACCCGACCATCAACAACTACTTCGACACGCTCTACTTCACCGTCACGACGCTGACCACCACCGGGTTCGGCGACATCACCATGACCGACACGCCCGGCCGCATCCTCGCGGTCGTCATCATGGTGTGCGGCGTCAGCCTCTTCCTCAGGCTGATCCAGACCATCTTCCGGCCGCCCAAGGTCAGCTTCCCCTGCCCCGACTGCGGCCTGCGCCGGCACGAGCCCGACGCGGTCCTGTGGGGCGCTGCTGAAGATCCTGGACCAGGGGGACTGAGCCCGGCAAGCCCCGCCGGGCCGGCGGCGCGGCAGGACGCCGAGCCTCGGCGCGGCCCTACTGCGCTTGAAGGGCGGCGGGACCTGGGGTAAGGCGACAGGCGGGGAAGCGAGGCGCCTCCGGCACAGCCGAGGAGGAGCCCCATGGCGACGAGCGAGACCGTCCTGCGGCGGATGGACGAGGACCGCGTCGGCAACGTTCTCAAATGGGTGCTGCTCGCCGTCGCGATCATGACCTTCGCCCTGCTCGGCTGGGCGACGCTGGTGACCTACCGCACGGCGCCGCCAGCCGGCGCGCTTCCTGGCGCCGGACGGCACGGTGCTGATGACCCGTCAGGACATCCAGGACGGCAAGGCGTCGTTCCAGCGCGCCGACCTGATGGACTATGGCAGCATCTACGGCATGGGGTCCTATTTCGGCGAGGACTACACCGCCGAGTACCTCGTGCGCCTCGGGCAGCTGACCCAGGACAACCTGGCGCGGGCCCGCTTCGGCAAGCCCCTCGCCGCGCTCGACGAGGAGAGCCGGCGCCTCGCCGGCGCCGCGATGCAGCAGCAGCTCAAGGCCATCGACCTCGCCGGCGAGGCGGCGCGCCTGCCGGCCGCGGTGGCCGAGGCCGTCCGCACGCTGCGGGCCGAGATCGCGGGGCAACTGCTGCGCCACGACTTCATCAAGGGCTGGACGCAGGCCTACAGCCTGGACCAGGCGAACGCCGGCAAGACCGCCGACTTCATAATCTACTCGGCGATGACCACGGTGGCGCGGCGGCCGGGCAGCGACGTGTCCTGGACGCAGAACTGGCCCTACGAGCCGCTGGTGGGCAACGCCCCGACGACCTCGACCTTCGGCTGGACCTGGGCCAGCTACTGCTTCACCTTCCTCTGCTTCGGCATCGTCCTCTTCGTCTACCACCGCTACATCCGGGTCGACGACAAGGGCACGATGGACCCGACGCTGGTCGCGTTCCGGCCGCTGACCGGCAGCCAGCGCAGAATCGGCAAGTACTTCATCGTCGTGGCGCTGGTTCTGCTGCTGCAGATCGCCGCGGGCGCGATCCTCGGGCACTACTACTCGGACCGGGTCAGCTTCTACGGCCTGCACTTCGACGACGTGCTGCCCTTCAATTTCTGGCGCAGCATCCACATCCAGGCGCCCATCGTCTGGATCGGCCTGTCCTGGATCGGGGCCGGGCTGTTCCTGGCGCCGGTGATCGGCCGCAGCGAAGCCGCCGGCCAGGGGCTGCTCGTCGACCTGCTGTTCTGGGCGACCGTCGCCGTCGTCGCCGGCGCGCTGATCGGCGACTATCTCGGCATCATGGGCTATGTCGCGAAAGGCTGGTTCTGGGTCGGCAACCAGGGCCTGTCGTATCTCGAGCTCGGGCGCCTCTGGCAGATCGGCTTCTTCGCCGGCCTCGCCTTCTGGAGCGTGCTGGTGCTGCGCGGCCTGTGGCCGACGCGCGAGACCCTGCGCCTGGCAACGCGCCAGTTCTGGACCGGCCGCATCCGGCTCGAGCACCTGATCTGGGCGTCGACCACCAACATCGCCCTGCTCTACGCCTTCGGCATGATCCCGCTCTTCGGGGTCAACCCGTCCTTCACCATCACCGACTTCTGGCGCTGGTGGGTAGTGCATCTCTGGGTCGAGCAGTCCTTCGAGTTCTTCGCCGCGGCGATCAGCGCCTATCTGCTGATGGGCCTCGGGCTGGTCTCGCGGCAGCTCGCCGAGCGCTCGGTCTATCTCGAGCTGATCCTGATCTTCCTCGGCGGCGTGCTCGGCACCGGCCACCACATCTACTGGGTCGGCGGTCCCGGGCTGTGGGTCCCGGTCGGCAGCATGTTCTCCTTCATCGAGGTGCTGCCGCTGGTGCTGCTCATCCTCGACGGCATGGAGCATCACGACCTGATCCGCCGGCAGCAGCAGTTCCGATACCGCCTCGCCTACACCTACGTGCTCGGCGCCGCCTTCTGGAACTTCGTCGGCGCCGGCGTGTTTGGCGGCGGCACGCTGAACGCGCCGCTCGTCAACTACTACGAGCACGGCACGTTCCTCACCCTGAATCACGCCCACAGCTCGCTGTTCGGCGCCTTCGGGCTGCTCGCGCTCGGCCTGATCTACTTCTGCCTGCGCTACGCGGCGGGCGAGCAGGCGCATTTCGACGAGCGGCTCGGGCTGTGGGCGTTCTGGCTCTACAATGCCGGCCTGGTGCTGTGGATCCTGCTCAACTTCTTCCCGGTCGGCTGGTCGCAGCTCAATGCCGTGTACGACCATGGGCTCGCCTATGCCCGCAGCCTCGCCTTCTACGACACGACCGTGCTCTGGCAGTGGCTGCGGTTCGTCGGCGACGTGCCGTTTGCCGTCGCCGCCCTGCTGATGGCGTTCGACTTCGCCGTGAAACTCGGCCCGATGCTGCCCATCCTGCCCCGGCGCCTCACGGTACGGCGCAGCGCCGCAGAATGAAGCCGGCGGCCGCGCCGGTCAGGGCAGGCGGGCCAGCCGCTCCGCCAGCAGAGCGTGGAAGCCGTCGGCGTCGGCCTGGCGGAGATACTCGACATTGGCCGGCCGGTCGGTGATCTGCCACCAGTCGGCTACCGTCATGCCGAGGGTCAGCTCGCTGCCGGTCTCGACGCTGACGTTGATCTTCCGGCCGCTATAGAGACCGGGCCGCAGCAGCCAGGCGATGACGTTGGGGTCGTGCAGCGGGCCGCCCGCCCAGCCATATTTCGCGATGTCGAAGCGGGCGGCGAACCGCATCATCTCGACCACCGCGGTGCTGCAGCTGTTGCCGATCGCCGCCAGCCGCGCGAGCCGCTCGGGCGTGTTGAGGACGCCGTGCGAGACGTCGAGCGGCACCATGGTGATCGGGATGCCGCTCTTCAGCACCACGTCGGCCGCCTCGGGATCGACGTAGACGTTGAACTCGGCCGCCGGCGTGATGTTGCCGACCTCGAAATAGGCGCCGGCCATCATCACGATCTCGCGGACCCGGCCGGCGATGGCCGGCGCCTTGACCAGCGCCATGGCGATGTCGGTGAGCGGCCCCAGCGTGCACAGCGTGATGGTGCCGGCCGGCTCGGCGAGCAGCGTCTCGACCAGGAAGTCGACGCCGTGAGCCTCCTGCAGCCGCATCGTCGGCTCGGGCAGCTCGGGGCCGTCGAGGCCGGTGCGGCCATGGACGTGCTCGGCGGTCACCAGCGGCCGGCGCATCGGCCGGCGGCAGCCGGCGAAGACCGGAATGTCGGTGCGGTCGGCGAGCTCCAGGATCTTGCGCGCATTGACCGTGGTGCGCTCCAGCGGGACGTTGCCCGCGACCGCGACGATGCCGAGCAGCTCGATCTCGCCGGGCGAGGCGAGCGCCAGCAGGATGGCGACGGCGTCGTCCTGGCCGGGATCGCAATCGATGATGATCTTCCGCCGCATGGGTCCGTCCTCGCGCGCTCGGGTTGCCGCCGGCGCGAGTGTGCGGCAGGCGGGACAGGAAGGGAATGCCCGGCGCAGGGGCGGCAGGCCCAGGCGGCAGGCCCGGGCGGCAGGCCCGGGCGGCAGGCCCGGGCGGCGGCAGGCTCGTCTTGCCCGGGGCACCCGTCCCGGCTTCAATGGCGCGGCATGAAGAACCCGCCGACCAACGTCACCTTCGTCGCCATCCCGCGCTTCAACATGATGACGATGACGACGATCATCGAGCCGATGCGGATCGCCAACTACCTGGCGCCGCAGCCGCTCTATCGCTGGGACTACCGCTCGCCCCAGGCGGGCACGGTGACCGCCAGCAACGGTCTGTCGGTCGAGTGCGCGGCGCTCGCCGCGCCGGAGCTGCCGGCCCCCGACGTCATCTTCATGCTGGGCAGCTGGGGGGCCGACCATTATGACAGCCCGGCGCTGACCAACTGGCTGCGGCGGCGCGAGCGCACCGGGGCGCGGGTGGTCGGCGTCGAGCTCGGGGTCTATTCGCTGGCGCGCGCCGGCCTGCTCGCCGGCCATCGCGCGACGACGCACTGGTCCTGCAAGGCGGGGCTGGTCGAGGCCTTTCCGCAGACCGACGTGTCGGAGCAGCTCTACACGCTCGATCCGCACCTGATGACCTGCGCCGGCGGCACCGCCGGGATCGACCTGATGCTGCGGCTGATCGCCGAGGCGCATGGCGAGGCGCTCGCCGCCGAGGTCGCGCAGCAGATGATCCATCACCCGCGGCCGCCCGAGGCGCGCCAGCGCGACGGTGCCGGCGGCATCGAGGGCGACATCCATCCCGACGTCCGCGCCGCCATGGCGCTGCTCGAGCAGCGCGTCGAGGAGCCGCCTTCGGTGGCGGAGCTCTGCCGCGAGATCGGCGTCTCGCAGCGACAGCTGGAGCGGCTGTTCCGCCGCGACACCGGCTGCACCATCGTCCAGTTCGGCAAGCTGGTGCGGCTGCAATATGCCCGCGTGCTGCTGACCAGCACGCGCATGTCGATCCGCGAGGTCTCGGCCTCCTGCGGCTTCAACTCGATGTCCTATTTCTCGCTCTGCTTCCTCCGGACCTTCGGCAAGAAGCCGAGCAAGTACCGGCGCGCCTGGCCGGAGAACGAGCCGGCGCCCTCCTGGCCGGGAACCCTCTACTCGCTGCTCGAGGGTGGCACCGGGCGGCTGCCGCCGGGGTAGCGGCCGCCGGGCCCGAGGGCGAGGCGCCGGGCGGGGAGAGCGCCGGCGCCTCGCATCGGGCGGGCAAGCTACCGCGTCGGCAGGGAGGGGAGGGTCGGCGCGGGCGCGGGCTCGGACGGCAGCGAGGGCAGCGAGGGCCGCGAGGGCCGCGCCGGCGGGGCCGGGATCCGGTTCGCCGTCATCGACAGCGAGAGGTTGGTCATCGACAGCGAGACGTCGGTCATCGACAGCGCGTTGCCGGCGCCGGCGCCGGCGCCGCCGACGCTGCTGGCCGACAGGCGCTCGGCCTTGGCCAGGCCGGCGGGCAGCGCGAGGCCGATCACCAGGGCGGCGGCGATGGCGAAGGAATGCTTGGTCATGGCTGGGTCTCCGTCTCTCGGGTTCGGCGCCGCACCTTCGGGGCACCGGCCGGCAGGACCCTGCCGACGGGATGGAGAGTAGGAGAGCCCTGTTTCTGCGATATTCCCGCCGGCGGGGTTCTTGGTTTCCAGCGTTTCAGCCGGCCGGCGCCGGCGCTCACCCGCCCTGCGGCTTGCGGCGGGCCTCGGCGACCGCCTTCAGGATGCCGACGATGGCGCGGTCGCGCTCGGCCGCCATCGCCTCGAAGTGGCGGTCGCCGGCGATCGCGTTGCAGCCCTCGACCATGCGGTCGCGCAGCTCCTTGGTCAGCTCGGGCGCCTCCAGCCGGGTCCAGGGCAGCTTCAGCGCCGGGCCGAACTGGTCGAGGTTGGTCGCCATGCCGCCCGCGCCGCAGGCGACGTGGAAGGCCATGCACTGGCCCTGCACCGCCATGCGCGGCGCCGGCCCGTTGATCAGCGCGGTGTCGATGTCGGCCGGCGTCGCCTCGCCGTTGGCCACCATGTGCAGCGCCTCGCGCCACAGCGCCTCCTGCAGCCGCGTCGCGACGAAGCCGGGGATCTCCTTGCGCATCACCAGCGGCGCCTTGCCGGCGGCGGCGTAGAAGTCGCGCGCCCAGGCCACCGCCGCCGGGTCGGTGCGCGCGCCGCCGACGATCTCCACCAGCGGCAGCAGGTAGGGCGGGTTGAAGGGATGGGCGACGATGGTGCGCTCCGGCGTGGCGCAGCGCGCCTGGATGTCGGTCATGGTCAGGCCGGAGGTGCTCGACGCGATCACCACCTCGGCCGGCACCAGCCGGCCGAGCCGCTCGTAGAGCGCCTGCTTGACGTCGAGCCGCTCGGGCGCGCTCTCCTGGACGAACTCGGCCCCGGCCACCGCCGCCTCGAGGTCGGTGGTCAGCGTCAGCCGGTCGCGCGAGGCGCCGGGGGCGAGCCCGAGCCCGGTGAGGCTGATCCAGCCGGTGTCGAGGACGCGGCGGAAGGCCGCCTCCTCCTCGGCCGCATGGATGTAGGCGACGACGTCGTAGCCGCGCGCCAGGAAGTGCGCCGACCAGCCGGCGCCGATCGGGCCGGCCCCCAGGCTGGCGACGCGGCGGACGCGGTCGGCAGGCGGACGGGCCATCGTTACCTCCCCTTGAAGACCGGCTCGCGCTTCTCGACGAAGGCGCGCACGCCCTCGGCGGCGTCCTCGGAGCGCAGCATCGCGCGATAGACCGGCAGGTCCTCGGTGCGCATCGTGGCGAAGGCCTGCTCCAGCGGCCGGCACTCGATGCGGCGCAGCACCTCCTTGACCGACTGCAGCGCCAGCGGGGCCGCCTTGGCGAGGCGCGCGGCCCAGTCGCGCGCCGTGCCCATGAGCGCGTCGGCCGGCACCACCTTGTTGACCAGCCCGTGATGGGCCGCCTCGGCGGCCGGCATGCGGCGGCCGAGCAGGAACATCTCCATGGCGATGTTGTAGGGCAGGCGGCGCGGCAGGCGCTGCAGGGCGCCGGCATCGGGCACGAAGCCCAGCGGCAGCTCGGGCAGGCCGATCTCGACATGGTCGGCGGCGATCAGCAGGTCGCAGCCGAGCGCCAGCTCGAGGCCGCCGCCGATCACCAGCCCGTTGAGCGCGGCGATCACCGGCTTGTTGAGCCGCCAGTTCTCGGTCAGGCCGGCGAAGCCGCCGTCGCCGTAATCGCCGTCGGCCCACCACTCGTCGAGCTTCGTCTCGCCGGCATCGAGCGCCTTGAGGTCCCAGCCGGCGGAGAAGATGCGGCTGCCCTGGGCGGTGAGGATGGCGACGCGCAGCTCGGGGTCGTCGCGCAGCAGCGCAAAGGCGGCGCCGAGCTCGCGACTCATCGCATGGTCGATGGCATTGACCTTTGGCTTGTCGAGGGTGACCTCGAGGATCGCCCCGTTGCGCACCACGCGGACATGCTCTGTCATCGCTTCACTCATCTGCTGTTCAGGCCCCGGGTCTCCCGCGTCCTTCGACAGGCTCAGGACGAGGGTCTCTGGACGGCGCCGCGCGTCAGGCGAACGCCGGCACGACGTGCTTGACGAAGAGCTCGAGCGAGCGCTTCTGCTCCTTCAGCCCGAGGCCGAGGCTGGCATAGTAGGTGAACTGGTCGACGCCGAGCGCGTCGTAGAGCTTCAGCTTGGCGATCACCTCGTCGGGCGTGCCGAACATCAGGTTGTCGTGCAGCATGCGCGGGTCGTACTCGGTGCGGTTGGCGATCGCCGCGAGGTCGGCCTCCTGCGGGAAGCCGTTGACCACCCCGCCGATGTTCTTGAACAGCGTCTCGAACTGGGCGAGCTGGCGCTGCGCGGCGCGCACCGGGACCATCCAGTCCTCCTTGCGGTCATAGACCACGGTGTGCCGCATCATCGCGAAGACCGGCCGCGTCCGGCCCGGGTTGGCGGCCATCGCCTCGTCGAGCCGCGACTTGTAGAGCTCGGCCTCGCTCATCGGCCGGGTCAGCGGCCAGGACATGATGTTGAGGCCGTGCTTGACGGCGAAGTCGTAGGTGATGGGCGCGCGTGCGGCGACCCAGATCGGCGGGTGCGGCTTCTGCACCGGCTTCGGCACCGAGGTCGCCGTCGGGAAGGACCAGAACTCGCCCTTGTGCTCGACGTCGCCCTGCCACAGCGCCTGGATCAGCGGCAGCGCCTCCTGCATGTAGCGCCAGCCGTCCGACTGCTTGAGGCCGGGATGCATGCGGTCGAACTCGCGCTGGTAGGCGCCCGAGCCGATGCCGAACTCGAGCCGCCCGCCGGTCAGCAGGTCGGTCATCGCCGCCTCGCCGGCCAGCCGGATCGGGTGCCAGTAGGGCGCCACGGCGACCGCGGTGCCGAGCCGGATCTTGTCGGTGTGGCAGCCCCACCAGGTGAGGATCTGGAAGGGGTCGGGGGCGATCGTCATCTCGAGCGCGTGGTGCTCGGCCGCCCAGGCGATGTGGAAGCCGCCGGCGTCCGCCATCTGCACCATCTCGAGCGTGTGGCGGGCGATCTCGCGCATGTCGATATCGTCGGCCATGCGCTCCATGTTGATGGCGAGCTGGAACTTCATCGGCGCTCCCCCTGGCTGGGTTTCCGTCGGATCTGCTGCCGCGAGTGTTCCAGAGCCGGCCGGGACCGGTTGCAATCTTCCGACAGGCAATGGCGAATTTTTCGCCACGCCGCCGCCGCGGCGCAAATTTCGCGAATCGTGGCGAAAACTTGCCAATCCTGGCGCGGGCTCCGGCACCACTATCGAATGCATCGCACGCGCAACCGGGGAGGACGGCGATGAATTTCGAGGTGACGGTGACCTGCGCCGTGACGGGCGCGGGCGACACGCTGGGCCGCCATCCCGGCGTGCCGGTGACGCCGGAGCAGATCGCCGCCTCGACCATCGAGGCGGCCAAGGCGGGCGCCACCATCGCCCACATCCATGTCCGCGATCCGCGCACCGGCAAGGGCTCGCGCGACCCCGCGCTGTTCCGCGAGGTGGTCGACCGGGTGCGCTCGAGCGGCACCGACGTGGTGATCAACCTGACCGCCGGCATGGGCGGCGACTGGGTGCCGCGCGAGGACGATCCGTCGCTGCCGGGGCCCGGCACGGACATGATCGGCCCGGACCGGCGCCTCGCCCATGTCGAGCAGCTGCTGCCGGAGATCTGCAGCCTCGACTGCGGCACCATGAACTTCGGCAACGGCAACGAGATCTACATCTCGACGCCGGCCTACCTGCGCAAGATGGCGGCGCTGATCAAGGGCTGGGGCGTCAAGCCGGAGATGGAGGTCTTCGAGCTCGGCCACATCCGCTTCGCCAGGCAGATGGTGGCCGAGGGGCTGATCGCCGCGCCGCCGATGTTCCAGCTCTGCCTCGGCATCCCCTGGGGCGCCGACCACACCGTCCAGACCATGGTGGCGATGCGCAACGAGCTGCCGCCCGACGCGGTCTGGGCCGGCTTCGGCATCTCGCGCATGCAGATGCCGATGGCGGCGGTCGCGGTCGCCATGGGCGGCAACGTCCGGGTCGGGCTGGAGGACAACCTCTATCTCGACCGCGGCGTGCTGGCGACCAATGCGCAGCTGGTCGAGCGGGTGGTCGGCATCGTCGAGCGCATGGGCGCGCGGGTGCTGACCCCGGCGCAGGCCCGCGCCAAGCTCGGGCTGCGCGGAGCCTAGCCCCTTGGCGATGGCGCTGGCCGGCGACGCGGTGCCGGGCGAGGCCATGGCCGACGCCGCGGCCGGCGCGGCGTCGGGTCTCGCCGTCGAGCGGCTGGTCAAGCGCTTCGGCAGCGTCACCGCGGTCGATGCCGTCGACCTCGAGGTCCGGCGCGGCGAGTTCCTGACGCTGCTCGGGCCCTCGGGCTCGGGCAAGACGACGCTGCTGATGATGATCGCCGGCTTCGTCGAGCCGAGCGCCGGCGAGATCCGGCTCGACGGCCGCGCCGTCACCCGGCTGCTGCCCGAGCAGCGCAATTTCGGCATGGTCTTCCAGGGCTATGCGCTGTTCCCGCACATGACGGTGCGCGGCAACATCGCCTATCCGCTCGAGGTGCGCCGCCGGCCCAAGGCGGAGATCGCCGAGACCGTGCGGTCGACCCTGGAGCTGGTCCAGCTGCAGGGGCTGGCCGACCGCTATCCGCGCCAGCTCTCCGGCGGCCAGCAGCAGCGCGTCGCACTCGCCCGCGCGCTCTGCTTCCGCCCGCCGCTGCTGCTGCTCGACGAGCCTCTCGGCGCGCTCGACCGCAAGCTGCGCGGCGAGGTCCAGGAGCAGCTGAAGGAGCTGCACCGGCGGACCGGCACGACTTTCGTCTACGTCACCCACGACCAGGACGAGGCGCTGTCGATGTCGGATCGCATCGCCATCATGAACCAGGGCCGCATCGTCCAGGTCGGCACCCCGACCGAGCTCTACGAGCGGCCGGTCTCGCGCTTCGCCGCCGGCTTCCTCGGCAAGAGCAACTTCATCGCGGTGCGGGTCGCATCGCGGCAGGGCGCCGTCCTCGCCTGCGAGGCGGGCGGGCTCGGCCTGCGCCAGTCGGCGGCCGGCACCCCCGTCGCGGCCGGCGTCGCGGCGGGCGCGCGCGTCACGCTGGCGCTGCGGCCGGAGAAGATCGCGCTGCTCGACCGGCCGCCCGCCGACGCGGCCGGCAACGCGGTGCCGGCCCGGATTCTCCGCACCAGCTACTACGGCTCGGTGCTGGAGGTGCAGGCCGATGCCGGCCCGCTGGGGGCGCTGATCGCGACCCTGCCGGCCTGGCGCAACGACCATCGCCATGCCGCCGGCCAGAGCGTCTGGCTGGCCTGGCCCGAGGATGCGGCCGTGATCGTGGCCGTCGACGGCGCCGAGGACAAGGGCGCGGACCAACCAGGCTGAGAACCGAAACAGAGGAGGACAGAATCATGCAGGACAAGCCATTCTTCCGCGAGCTGGCGCAGGACGGTGCGCGCGATTTCAAGGCCGGCCGGCTCGACCGCCGGCAGTTCCTGGCGCTCTGCGCGCTGGCCGGCGTGGTGCCGCAGCTGGTGGCGGCGGGCGACGCCGAGGCGGCGGCCAACGAGATCGTGATGTGGAACTGGGGCGGCGACGCCATCAAGTGCCACACCGACGCCTTCGGCGCGCCCTTCGCCAAGGATAGCGGCCTCGGCTTCAAGATCGACTCCTCCGGGCCGCTGCAGGGCAAGATCGTCGAGATGGTGAAGTCGGGCAATGTCACAGCGGACGTCGCCGACGCCGACGCCTTCGACGCCATCGCGCTCGGCAAGAAGGGCGACCTCGAGGCGATCGACTACAGCATCGTCAGCAAGGACAAGGTGCTGAAGGGCTTCGCCTGGGACTACGGCATCTCGATGGTGTTCTACGGCTACGCCTTCATGTACGACACCCAGAAGTTCAAGGACAACCCGCCCAGCACCTGGGCCGATTTCTGGGACACCAAGAAGTACCCGGGCAAGCGCTCGCTCTACAAATGGGCCAACGGCTCGATCGAGGCGGCGCTGATGGCCGACGGGGTCGCCAAGGACAAGGTCTATCCCTGCGACCTGCCGCGCGCGCTCGCCAAGATCAAGCAGATCAAGGCCGACACCTTCTACTGGGGCTCGGGCTCCGAGGCGCAGCAGATGGTGGTCAACGGCGACGTCTCGATGGGCATGGTGTGGCTGAACCGCGCCAAGATCGTCGAGAGCGACACCAACGGCCGCTACAAGCTCAACATGAACCAGGCGATCGCCATGCCGGGCGCCTACATCGTGCCGAAGGGCAACCCGGCGGGCCGCGAGAACGTGATGAAGTTCATCGCCTCCTGCCAGACCCCGGAGCGGCAGATCGCGCTGCTCGAGTGCCACGGCATGACGCCGACCAATCCGGCGGCCTTCCCGCTGATCCCGGAGAATCTGAAGCGCTTCACCGTGACCTCGGCGGACAACATGGACAAGGTGCTGTTCAACGACCCCGTCTGGTGGGCCGACAATGGCGGCGACGCGGTGAACAAGTTCCTCGAGGCGATCGGCTGACGGCAGGGCTGCGGGGCGCGGGCGACGGGCGGGACCGGAGGGCAGCTTGCCCGGACGGCAGGCCTTCGGCTACCGGGCGATGGCGGCACCCCTGGTGCTGCTCGTCGCCGCGCTCTACAGCTGGCCGCTGCTGAAGATCCTCTGGCTCAGCGTCAGCGATCCCGAGCCGGGGCTCGGCAACTACCGCCAGCTGCTCGAGAGCGAGGGGCTGGCGCGGCTGCTCTGGACCACGGTCCGGATCTGCGCGATCACCACCGTGGCCAGCGTGCTCGCCGGCTACCTGCTGGCCTACGTCATGGTGCACAGCCGGGCCCGCCAGCGGCACTGGATGCTGACGCTGGTGATCATGTCCTTCTGGATCTCGGTGCTGGTGCGGGCCTTCGCCTGGCTCACCATCCTCGGGCGCAACGGGCTGGTGAACGGGCTGCTGATGTCGACCGGCCTGATCGCCGAGCCGCTGCCGCTGGTGCGCAACGAGCTCGGCGTGCTGATCGGCATGATCCACTACATGACGCCCTACGCCACCCTGCCGCTGCTCGCCAGCATGCAGGGCATCGACGCGCGGCTGGCCAGCGCCTCGCGCAGCCTGGGCGCCGGCTCGTTCTACACCTTCCGGCGCATCTTCCTGCCGCTCACCCTGCCCGGGCTGGCGGCGGCCGGCCTGCTGGTCTTCATCATCTCGCTCGGCTTCTACGTGACGCCGGCGATCCTCGGCGGCGGCAAGGTGCTGATGGTCGCCGAGTATGTCAGCGTCGAGGTGCTGGTGACGCTGCGCTGGGGCACCGCCGCGATGCTCGCCACGCTGCTGGTCGCCATCGTCTTCGTGCTGCTCTTCGTGCTGTCGCGCTTCATGAAGGCCTCGACCGCCTTCGGGGCGCGCGCATGAGCGCGACGCGCGGCCGCTTCTGGGGCCTGCTGGTGGCCGGCGCCTGGCTGGTGGTGCTGTTCCTGGCGCTGCCGGCGCTGGTCGCCGTGCCGGTGTCGCTGACCCCCAAGCGCTATCTCTCGCTGCCCGAGGGCGGCCTGTCGCTGCGCCATTTCGAGACGCTGCTGACCAGCCCCGACTGGCTGCAGAGCGCGCTGCAGAGCCTGCTCATCGCGCTCGGCGCCATGGCGATCGCCACGGCCGCGGGCACGCTCTGCGCCATCAGCCTGTGGCGGCTCGCCTCGCGCTTCGGCGAGCTGCTGCGGGCCTTCCTGATGCTGCCGATGATCATCCCGCCGGTGATCTCGGCGATGGCCTTCTACCGCGCCTGGGTGCAGCTCGGCCTGATCGACAGCTATGCCGGGGTGATCGTCGCCCACGCCATCCTGGGCGCGCCGGTGGTGCTGCTGACGGTGTCGGCCTCGCTCGCCCATTTCGATCCGCGGCTGGAGCAGGCTTCGCGCAGCCTGGGCGCCTCGCTCGCCACCACGGTGCGCCGGGTGATCCTGCCGGGCATCCGGCCCGGCGTCGTCGCCGGCGCCATCTTCGCCTTCATCCTGTCCTGGGACGAGGTGGTGGTCGCGCTCTTCATCGCCAAGTTCCGCATCTTCACGCTGCCGCGGCGGATGTGGGACGGCATCCGCGAGAACACCGACCCGGCGGTGGCGGCCGCCGCGGTGATCCTGATCGCCATCACGCTCGCGGCGATCCTGCTGTCCGACCGGATCGCCAGCCGCCGGCGCGACGAGACGATTCCCTGACACCGGAAACGGAGACGATGTCCCAATCATCGCACGAGCACGGCCTGCTGCTGGAGACGGTCCGCCGCTTCATGGCCGAGGAGATCCACCCGCACGAGGACCAGGTCGACCAGGAAGGCCGCGTGCCGATCGAGATCGGCCGGCGCATCGAGGCGCGATCCAAGGAGATCGGCCTGTTCGCCGCCAACCTGCCGGAGGCGATCGGCGGCGGCGGCCTCGACTATGCCGGCATGCACATCATCGAGCGCGAGTTCGGCAAGACCAGCCACGCGCTGCACAGCTGGGTGGCGCGGCCGACCGAGATCCTGCTGGCCTGCCAGGGCGACCAGGTCGAGCGCTACCTGCTGCCCTGCGTCAGCGGCGCCAAGCGCGAGCTCTTCGCGCTGACCGAGCCGGACGCCGGCTCCGACTTCATGTCGATGCGGAGCAACGCCCGGCGCGACGGCGCCGACTGGATCCTCAACGGCACCAAGCATTTCGTCTCGGGCCCGGTGATGCCCGACTTCGCCATCGTCTTCGCCGTCACCGGCCGGGACGAGGGGCCGCGCGGCGCGCGGCCGCGCGTCACCGCCTTCCTGGTCGATGTCGGCACGCCGGGCTTCGACATCGCGGTCGGCAGCAAATGCGTCAGCTATCGCGGCTACAACACCTTCCGCCTGTCCTTCGCCGACGTCCGGCTCGGGCCCGGCCAGGTGCTGGGCGAGGAGGGCGGCGGGCTCGAGCTCTCCGGCAAGTGGCTCGGCATGGGCCGGGTCTGGGTCGGCGCGTCCTGCTGCGGCAAGGCCGAGCGGCTGCTCGATCTGGCGACCTCCTGGGCGGCGACGCGCAAGCAGTTCGGCCAGCCGATCGGCCGCTTCCAGGGCACCGGCTTCAAGCTCGCCGACATGGCGACCGAGCTGCGTGCCGCCGACCTGCTGGTCGACGACGCGGTGCGCCGGGCCAACGAGAAGCGGATGACCGACGTCGACGCGGCGATGGTCAAGCTGTTCTGCTCGGAGATGCTGGGCCGCGTCGCCGACGCCACGGTGCAGATCTATGGCGGCATGGGGCTGATGGAGGAGATGCCGATCCAGCGGCTGTGGCGCGATTCGCGGCTGGAGCGGATTTGGGACGGCACCTCGGAGATCCAGCGCCACATCATCAGCCGCGCCATCCTGCGGCCGCTCGGCGCGTGACCCCGGCCAGGCGGGCCAACCTGCTGCGGCTGCTGCGGCCGCGGCACGTCGCGGCGATCGGCGGGCGCGACGCCGAGACGGTCGCCCGCGAATGCGCCCGCATCGGCTTCGCCGGCCGGTTCTGGCCGGTCAACCCGAAGCGGACGGAGATCGCCGGCCATCGCTGCTACCCGACGGTCGAGGACCTGCCGGAGGCGCCCGACGCGGTGTTCCTGGCGATCCCGCGCGAGCCGGCGATCGAGACGGTCGGCCGGCTCCGCGCCATGGGGGCGGGCGGCGTGGTCTGCTACACCGCGGGCTTCGGCGAGACCGGCGAGGCCGAGGCCGAGCGGCGGCTGCTGGACGCCGCCGGCGACCTCGCGCTGGTCGGGCCGAACTGCTACGGGCTGATCAACTACGTCCACCGGGTGGCGCTGTGGCCGTTCGCCCATGGCGGCTTCTGCCCGGGCTACGGCGCGGCCATCGTCACCCAGAGCGGCATGCTCTCCTCCGACCTCACCATGAGCCAGCGCTCGGCGCCGCTCGCCTACATGGTCTCGGCCGGCAACCAGTCGGCGCTGCATCTCGAGGATTTCGTCGAGCTGCTCTGCCGGCAGCCCGAGGTGCGCGCCATCGGGCTGCATGTCGAGGGGCTGAAGAGCGTCGCCGGGTTCGAGCGCGCCGCGCTCGCGGCGCTCGACCGCGGCGTGCCGATCGTCGCGCTGAAGACCGGCACCTCGGCGATCGGGGCGGAGCTGACGGTGAGCCACACCGGCTCGCTCTCCGGCACCGGCGAGCTCTACCAGGCGCTGTTCGAGCGGCTGGGCGTGATCGCCGTCGACAGCCCGGCCCGGCTGCTGGAAACCGTCAAGCTGCTCTCGGTCGCCGGCGTGCCGCGCGGCACCCGCATCGCCGGCTTCACCTGCTCGGGCGGCGGCGCCACCATGCTGGCCGACCATGGCGAGCGCATCGGGCTCGCCTTCCCGCGGCCGGCGCCGGCCACCGCCGCGACGCTGCGCGGCTGCTGCCGCACACCGCGACGGTGTCCAACCCGCTCGACTACACGACGCCGATCTGGGGCGTGCCGGAGCGCACCCTGCCGGTGTTCAAGGCCTTCCTCGCCGACGGCTACGACGCGGCGGTGATCCTGCAGGACTTCCCGGCGCCCGGCCTCGACGAGAGCCGCCCCATTATCTCGCCGACTCCGACAGCTTCCTCGCGGCGGCGGCCGCGGCCTCGACGCCGGCGGCGGTGTGCAGCACCTGCCGGAGAACATGGACCGGGCGACCCGCGAGCATCTCGTGGCGCACGGCGTGGCGCCGATGCAGGGCCTGCACGAATGTCTCGACGCCATCGCCGCCGCCGCCTGGTACGGCGCCCGGCGGGCGGCGCTGGCGGCGGCCCCGCCGGCGCCGCTGCACCGGCCGCGCCGGCGGCTGCCGGCGCGGCGCTCGACGAGGCGGCGGCCAAGGCGGTACTGGCCGGGCTCGGCGTGCCGGTTCCGCCCGGCCGAGTCGTCGCCGGCGCCGAGGCGGCGGCGGCGGCCGACGCGCTCGGCTACCCGCTGGCGCTGAAGATGCTGGGCGAGCGGCTGCCGCACAAGACCGAGGCCGGCGCGGTGCGGCTCGGCCTCGGCGACGCCGCCGCGGTGGGAGCGGCGGTGGCGCGGATGCGCCGCGACGTCGCCGCCTACGACCCCGAGGCGCCGACCGACCGCTTCCTGCTCGAGCGCATGGTCGGGCCGCCGGTCGCCGAGCTGATGGTCAGCGTGCGGCGCGACCGCGACTTCGGCTTCGCCATGACGCTGGCCAGCGGCGGCGTGCTGGTCGAGCTGGTCGGCGACGCCGTCACCCTGCTGCTGCCGGCCGGCCGCGCCGAGATCGCGGCGGCGCTCGACCGCCTCAAGGTGGCGCGGCTGATGGCGGGGTTCCGCGGCCGCCCGGCCGCCGACCGCGACGCGGTGCTCGAGGTGCTCGAGCGCATCGCCGCGCGCGCCGCGGCACCCGACGCGGCGATCCTCGAGCTCGAGATCAACCCGCTGCTGCTGCTGCCGGACGGCGCCTGCGCCGTCGACGTGCTGCTGCGGCGGGCAGCGGCTACCGCATGACGGCCTACCGCATGACGGCCTACCGCATGACGAAGGGGTTGGTGAGCGGCGCGTCGGAGGTGTTGATCCACACCGTCTTGGCGCGGGTGTAGTCATAGACCGCCTGCAGGCCGCTCTCGCGGCCGTAGCCGGAATCCTTGTAGCCGCCGAACTCGGCGATCGGCGACACCACCCGGTAGGTGTTGACCCAGACGATGCCGGCGCGCACCGCCTTGCTGACGCGCAGCGCCCGCGCGCCGTTGCGGGTGAAGATGCCGGCGGCGAGGCCATAGCGCGAATCGTTGGCCAGCCGGACGACCTCCTCCTCCTCCTTGAAGCGCAGCACGCTCAGCACCGGGCCGAACAGCTCGGTGCCGACGACGCGCAGCGACTGGCGCGGGCACTCGATGATGGTCGGCTCGTAGAACCAGCCGCGGCCGATCTGCGGCGGGCGGCGGCCGCCGCTGAGCAGCCGGCCGCCCTCCTCCTGGGCGTGCGCCACCTCCTGCTCGATGCGCGACAGCTGCCCGAGCGTGGCGAGCGGCCCCATCTGGGTCTCCTCGGCGAGCGGGTCGCCGATGCGGATGCCGGCCGCCATCGCGGTCATGCGCTGCAGGAACGTGTCGGCGATGCGCTCGTGCAGATAGAGGCGCGAGCCGGCGACGCAGCTCTGGCCGGTGGCGCCGAAGATGCCGGCCACCGAGCCGTTGACCGCGCTCTCGATGTCGGCGTCGTCGAAGACGATGAAGGGCGACTTGCCGCCGAGCTCGAGCGAGACCTGGGCGAAGTTCTCGGCCGAGTTCCGGATCACCTCGCGGGCCGAGCCGGGGCCGCCGGTGAAGCTGATGCGGTGGACCAGCGGGTGGCTGGTCAGCGCCCGGCCGCAGGGATCGCCGTGGCCGGTGACGATGTTGACGACGCCCGGCGGGAAGCCCGCCTGCTCGATCAGCCGGCCGAACTCGAGCAGCGCCGCCGAGGCGTGCTCGGAGGCCTTCAGCACCACCGTGTTGCCGGCCGCCAGCGCCGGGCCGATCTTCACCGCGACGAGGAAGAGCTGCGAGTTCCACGGCACCACCGCGGCGACCACGCCGAGCGGCTCGCGCAGCGTCATGGCGTGCATGTCGGGCTTGTCGATCGGCAGCGTCATGCCGTGGATCTTGTCGGCGCAGCCGGCATAGAACTGGAAGAACTCGGCGATGTACTTCGCCTGCCAGCGGGTCTCCTTCAGCATCTTGCCGGTGTCGACCGTCTCGGTGCGGCCGAGGCCCTCCGACTGGTCGGCCAGCAGCTCGGCCAGCCGGCGCAGGTACCGGCCGCGCTGGGTCGGCAGCGCGCTCGCCCACGGCCCCTCGCTGAAGGCGCGGTAGGCCGCCCTGACGGCGCGGTCGACGTCGGCCGCGGTGGCCTCGGGGATCAGCGCCCAGGGCTCGCCGGTCGACGGGTTGACGCTCTCGAAGACGCGGCCGTCGCCGGCCTCGACCCAGTCGCCGTCGATCAGCATCCGGTAGCGCGTCAGCTCCGACATCAGGCAGTCTCCTCGCGGCACAGCAGGGGATCAGGGTAGCGAGCGGGCGCCGGTGGCCAATGCGAGATTTTCGCCAGGGCATGGCGGATGCTCGACAACCAGACCGGCGCGCCCGATCCTAGCCTAGACGCCGTCGGAGGAAGGGACAACATGGCCGGCCAGCAGATCATCGGGGGACCTCTCGTCATCGGCGGGCGGACGCTGTCGCTGTCGCGCGCCATCCGCGCCGGCGACTTCGTCTTCCTCACCGGCCAGATCCCGTTCAACCCCGACGGCTCGGTGATGACCGCCGGCGGCATCGAGGACCAGACCCGCGCGGTGATCGAGGCGATCAAGGCGACGCTGGCCACCGCCGGCTGCGCGCTCGCCGACGTGGTCAAGTCGATGGTCTGGCTGCGCGACCGCGCCGACTTCCCCGGCTTCAACGCCGTCTACGGCGAATACTTCCCCGAGCGCCCGCCGACCCGCTCCGCGATCGTCAGCGACCTGCTGGTCGACGTCCGCGTCGAGATCGAGGTCGTCGCCTACCGGCCGCTCTAGAGACGCCGGCCGTGGCACGCCTCCGCATCGGCCTCCGCCATCCCTGGGTCACTGCCGGCCTTGCCCCTGGGCCGGACCCGGCAATCCAGGGACGCCGCAAGATGGATGCCCGGGTCAAGCCCGGGCATGACAACCGGGGAGCGGCCGGCGACGCGCAACCGGGTCGACGCATCGCCGCCTTCGCTCTCCCTGCGTCATTGCCTGGTCTGACCCGGCACTCCGCCTTCCGCTCTCCCCGCGTCATTGCCGGGCCTGATCCTGCAATCGGCCTTCGCTCCCCTTATGTCATTGCCGGGCTTGACCCGGCAATCCAGGGACGCGCGGGCGCAGCGTCGGGACCGGCGTGACCGTGGAGGTGGCGCGCGACGGCACCCGTTTCGCGGTCGACGGGAGGGCCGGGCCCTGGGTCGTGCTGGTGCACGGCCTCGGCCTCAACCGGCTGATGTGGCAGTGGCAGATCCCGGCGCTCGCCGGCCGCTATCGCGTGCTGTCCTACGACCTGCTCGGGCACGGGCAGTCGCCGCCGCCGGCCGGGCCGCCCTCGCTCTCGGCCTGGGCCGGCCAGCTCGGCGGGCTGCTCGACGAGCTCGGCCTCGACCGCGTCGGGCTGGTCGGGTTCTCGATCGGCGCGATGATCGCCCGGCGCTTCGCGCTCGACCGCGCCGACCGCCTCTGGGCGCTCGCCATCCTCAACTCGCCGCACCGCCGCGACGCAGTGGCCCGCCAGAAGGTGGTCGACCGCATGGAGCTGGCCCGCCGGGCCGGGCCGGCCGCCACCGTCGAGGGTGCGCTCGAGCGCTGGTTCACCGACGGCTTCCGGGCCGCCCGCCCGGAGGTCGCCGGCCAGGTGCGCGACTGGATCGCCGCCAACGACCCCGCCGTCTATCCCGCCTGCTACCGGGTGCTGGTGGAGGGGGTCGACGAGCTGTCGCCGCCCGACCCGGCCTGCCGCTGCCCGGTGCTTGTCATGACCGGGTCCGAGGATCACGGCAACCCGCCGGAGGCGAGCCGGGCGATCGCCGCCGGCATGCCGGGCGCCCGGCTGGTGATCGCGCCCGGCCTCAGGCACATGGGCCTGGTCGAGGCGCCGGAGATCTACAACAAGGAGCTGGCGGCACTGCTCGACGCCGCCGCGCCCCGATGAGGAGGAAGACAGGATGGAATTGAAGATCCGCAAGCTGGTCACCTTCGAGGAGACCGTGCTGCTCGAGGGCGACAAGGCGGCCGAGCCGCCGCTGCGCCTGTTCGGCGTCGCGGCGGTGGTGCGCAATCCCTGGGCCGGGCGCGGCTACGTCGCCGACCTCTCGCCGGAGATCCGCGCCTTCGCCCCGCAGCTCGGCCGCATGCTGACCGAGCGCATCGTCGCGCTGGCCGGCGGCGGCGACCGGATCGAGGCCTACGGCAAGGCGGCGGTGGCCGGGCTCGACTGCGAGCTGGAGCACGCCTCGGCGCTGATCCACACGCTCCACTACGGCAATTTCTACCGCAAGGCGGTGGGGGCGAAGAGCTATCTGGGCTTCACCAACACCCGCGGCCCGGCCAACGCCCAGATCACCGTCCCGCTGATGGACAAGAACGACACCGGCCGGCGCTCGCACTACCTGACGGTGCAGTTCTCGATCCCCGACGCGCCGGCCGACGACGAGCTGATCGCCGCCTTCGGCGGCTCGACCGGCGGCCGCCCGCATCACCGCATCGGCGACCGCTACAGCGACCTCGCCACGCTCGGCGCCGACATCGAGAACCCGGCCGGGGTGTAGCCGCGCCCGGTCGCCGGCCTCACAGGAGGGAGTGCCGGCCCTAGTCGAGCGCCTGGCGGTCGCGGTGCGTCGCCGCGCGGTTCGTCACCGTCCCGAGAGGTGATCGGCCAGGCGCAGGGCCAGCGCGACGATGGTGAGGGTCGGGTTGCTCACCCCGCCGGTCGGGAAGACCGACGAGCCGGCGACGTAGAGATTGTCGATGCCGTGGACGCGGCAGCTCGGGTCGACGACGCCCTGGCGGGGATCGGCGTGCATGCGCGTCGTCCCCATGTGATGGCAACCCCATCCCATCATGCCGCGCAGCATTGCCAGCTGCTGCGGGCTGCCGGGCGCCTGCGGGTCGGCCGCCGGCGCCAGCTGCGGACGGAAGTCCGGGCGGAACCAGACCCGGCCGATGCCGAGGCGCCCGGTCTCCAGGACCAGCAGACGCGCCGCCGTCGCGAAGCTGTGGCGCTCCATCTCGCCGAGCCGCCAGTCCAGGCGCAGCCGGCGCAGCCCGAACGCATCGCGGGCGTCGGCGAGCGTCAGCCGGCTGTCCGGGTCGGGCGCCTGCTCGGCCGTGCTGAACAGGATGGTCTGGCGGCGCTCCGCCGGCGGCGCGCCGCCGGCCAGCCGGGAGGCGAGGCTGCGCACGACCGTGTCCCAGGGAGCCATGTCGGGCTCCTTCGCCAGGTCCCTCATGTACAGCGGATGGAAATCGACGTTCGTCGTGCGATGCGCCTGCTGCGCCGCGGCGCCGAGGCGGAAGGCCTCGCGCACCGTCCCCGCCGGGGTTTTCAGCGCGTGGTCGAAGCCGGGCGGCGCCGGCCGGGCGTAGATCAGCGCGCCCATCCGGATCTGCGGATGCTCCATGAAGAAGCGCCCGACCAGGCCGTGGCGGTTGCCGAGGCCGAGCGGCTGGTCCTCCGCGGCGGAGAGCAGCAGCAGGCGCGCGTTCTCCAGCCCGCCGCAGGCCAGCACGTAGCGGCGCGCCGCGAGCGCGAAGCGCAGCCCCGACAGCGTTCCGAGCCGCGCGATCGATACCGTCGCTCCGCCGCCCGCCGTCTCGAGAGTGAGCAGGCTGGCGTTGAGCAGAACGGTGATTCCCGGCGCCTGCGCCAGGCCGGCGCGGTACTTCTCGCCGAACCGCGTCGGCGGCGATGTCTGGTAGGCGGCGGTCTCGAGCGCGCCCGACCAGGCGACCGGCGGCGGCGCCGCATGGCGGAGGTCGTCGGCGGTAGGCCCGGAGGGCGGCAGCTCGCAGATCGGACGGGCCCGCTCGTAGAAGGGCTCCAGCGCGCCGCGGGCGAACGGCCAGCCGCTATGCGGCACCCAGGGCCGCTCGGCGAAGTCCAGCGGGTCGAGCGGCCGGCAGAGGCCGCTCCAGTGGTTGGTCGAGCCGCCGAAGTAGCGCAGGCGGGTCTCCGCCAGCCGGTAGCGGAGGCCGACCGATTCCCCGGCATAGAGCTCCTGCACCGCGGGATCGAAGTCGAGCCCGCCGCTCTCCACCAGCGCGATGCGCTGCCCGCCGCCGGCGAGCGCCTGCGCCAGGGTGATGCCGGCGGCGCCGGCGCCGATGATGCAGAGATCGAACGCCAGGCGCTCGCCGTCGGGCAGGGTGCGGGCGTCGACGAGCATGGCGCGAGACCGTCAGGTCGGCGCCGTGGCGAGGAAGGCGAGGATCCGGATCTCCGTCGGGGACAGCATCCAGCCCTCGACCATGACGGTTCGCGCGGCCTGGTAGTCGTCGCGGACCGCCTCGGCCAGCCGGCCGATCAGGTCCGCGTCGCCGGCCGCGCCGCCGCCGGCGAGCGCTGACCGAGCAGCGCGCGCCAGCTCGGCGGATCCGCCCTCCCGGCGGCGGCGACCGCCGCGGGCCGGAGCGCCGGCGGCGCGCCGGCGATCTCGGGGAACAGCCCGGCCAGCCGCCGCGCCAGGACGGCGACCGGATCGGGCCGCAGCAGGGCATAGCCGGCCCCGGCCCCGGCCGCCGCCACCGCGGCTGCGCCCAGCAGCAGGTGCCGACGCGTCGGCTTCGCCATGCCCGGCCCTGCGGTCGCGGCGCGCCCCGGCCGGCGGCTCAGTGCGCGATGGTCGCCCGGAAGGTCACGTCGAAGCTGTAGGTGTTGTCGAAGAACTCCGCGGTCGCCGCGCTCTTGTAGCCGCCCTCCACGACCGAGGCGTCGAGGACCGTCTTGGTGAAGACGTCGTCGCTGGAGATGCCGCTCGGCATCGCGCCCTTGAAGCCGTCATGGCGCCAGGCCGTCGAGACCGGCGTGCCGGAGGCGTCGATGGTGATCTCGAAGGCGTGCAGCTTGCCGGCCTTGGCCAGCGCGATCCGCGCGAACTCGTCGGCGAGCGCCGCGGCGTCGAGCGGCACGTCGCTGACGATCACCTGGGTGTCGGTGGTGCTCTTGTCGAAGAAGCCCGGCACCGCCCGGGCATAGGCATAGGCGACGGCGACCGTCTTGCCGTTCACCGTCAGCGTGCCCGCGGCCTTGCCGTCCGCCGGCGCGCCGGCCCGTCCGGCGGTCGCCGGCAGCAGGGTGGCGAGGACGCCGGCGGCGGCGAATGCGAGCACGGTGCGGCGGGTCGATGCGATCATGGTGCGGGGTATCCGGATTGAGGTGGCCAAGCTTTGCGGCCGGACTCCTAGCATCTTTGCCGCGGGCTGTCGCAGCACGGCTCAGCCTCAGCCCTCCTCGGGGTTGAGCGCCTCGTAGGCCCCCAGGGTGAAGCCGATATGCTCGTCGAGCAGCCGCAGCGCCGTCGCGCCGTCGCGCGCCAGCGCCGCCTCCATCAGGCGCGCGTGGTGCGCCAGGCTGGAGGCGTGCGAGAGGATGCGCTGGCGCGCCGCGTCGCCGCCATTGCCGTCCGGCCGCATCGCGCCGGCCAGCACCAGGATGCGATGGTGCCGGTGCAGCTGGTCGTGCACCTGGTCGAAGAAGCGCAGCAGCCAGGGGGATTCGCCGCCGCCGACCAGCGCGCGGTGGAACGCCTCGTGGCTCGCCTCCCAGCGCGAGAGCTCGGCCTCCGCCATGCGCAGCCGCAGCGGCCGGGCCCGCTTGAGCGCGTGGTGCGCCGCCACCACCCGCTGCTCCCAGGCCTGGTCGCCGCGCTCGATCGACTCGCGCAGCAGCGCCGGCTCGATGGCGCGGCGCGCCTTCTGCAGGTCGAGCAGCTCGGCCCCGGAGACGCCGGCGACGCGATAGCCGCGGTTCGGCGCGAAGGTCACCAGCCGCTCGCGCTCCAGCCGGGAGAGCGCCTCGCGCAGCGGCGTCCAGCCGAGGTCGTAGCGCTGCTTCAGCGACGCGATGGTCAGCGCATGGTGCGGCGCGAGGCGCGCATCCAGCAGATCGCGGCGCAGCAGGGCATAGGCCTGCTCGGCTTTGGACACGCCCAATGGGTTCCCCGGGATTATATTTAATCGGTGCGATTATATATGACGTTGCGGCTGTCGCGACCCCCTGTTAGCGTCAGGCCGACAGCGGCGGCCCCGGCGGGCCGGGCAACGGGGAGTGTTCCATGATCAGGTCCTGGTCTCGCGCGGCGCTGGCCGCTTCCGTGCTGGTGATCGGCGGCGCCGGCGGCGCGTCGGCGGCCTTCGACTGCAAGGGCGGGGCGATCACCATCGGCATGGCCCGGGCCAAGACCGGGGACTTCGCCTTCTTCGACGTCGCCGGCGCGCGCGGCATGAGCATCGGGGTCGACGAGATCAACGCCGCCGGCGGCATCGACGGCTGCAAGATCGCCATCGTCGAGGGCGACACCCAGTCCAACCCGGCGATGACCGGCCAGGTCGCCGAGGAGCTGATCAAGAAGGGCGCCCAGATCGTCATCGCGCCGTCGGACTTCGACGCCGGCGTCGGCGCCTCGGTGGCGGCCCAGGCCGCCGGGCTGCTGTCGATGTCGCCCGAGGCCTCATCCGTGGCCTGGACCCAGGCGGTGAAGCCGAACTTCTTCATCGGCTCGATGACCGAGGGCGATCTCGGCCGCGCCGTCGGCGCCTTCGTCAACAAGCATGGCTGGGACAGCGTCTGGATCGTCACCAACGACGCCTACAGCTTCTTCACCCAGCAGGAGAAGACCTTCCGCGAGGTCTTCAAGGGCAAGATCGCCGGGCAGGACACGGTCAACGAGAGCACCGCCGACTACGCCGCGGTGGTGAGCAAGATCCAGGCCGCCGGCGACGGCGTGAAGGCGATCTTCCTCAACGACTACTTCCCGCATGTCGGCACCTTCCTGAAGCAGGCGCGCGCGGCCGGCATCAAGGCGGTGGTGGTGGGCAATCCCACCTTCTCCTCGCCGACCCTGCCGGAGGTGGTCGGGGCCAAGGGGCTGCAGGACGTCTACTACGTCGCCGCCGCCTATTTCGAGGGCAAGGACATCGATCCCGGGCTGGCGAAGATGATCGCCGCCTACCAGGCGAAGTTCCAGACCTTCCCGGAGAACGCCAACGCGATCGTCGCCTATTACGGCGCCTGGATCCTGGCCGACGCGCTGAAGGCGGCCGGCTCGACCGACGCCAACGCGCTGACCATGGCGATCCTGGCGCAGAAGGACCTCAAGCTGCCGGGTGCCACTTACTACAGCTGGGCCGATCGCTATCCGCTGGTCAGCGCGGCGGTGGTGGGCTTCACCCCCGACGGCGCCTTCCGTCAGGTCGAGTCGCTCGATCCCGCCGCCTACAAGTAGGGCGGCCGGCACCGATGGTGCCCGGCACGTAAGGTGGCCGGCAGCGGCGGCGGCGCGACGCTCACCGCGCGGGGGCTGGTCAAGCGCTTCCAGGGCGTGGTGGCGCTCGACGGGGTCGACCTCGAGCTGGCGCCCGGCGCGGTGATCGGGCTGCTCGGGCCGAACGGCTCGGGCAAGACGACGCTGGTCAACTGCCTCTCCGGCGTGCTGCCGCCCACCGCGGGCGAGATCCTGAGCGACGGGCGGCCGATCGGCCGCCTGCCGCGCGAGCGCCGCGCCCGGCTCGGGCTGGTGCGCACCTACCAGAACCTGCGGCTCTTCCCCGCCCTGTCGGTCGCCGAGAACGTGCGCGCCGGGCTGGTCGGGCTCCGCCTCGGCCTCTCCCGCCGGCAGGCCGAGGCGCGGCTGCTCGAGGCCCTGGCCGACCAGGGGCTGGAGGCGGTCGCGCACCAGCCCGTCGGCACCCTGCCCTACGGGCTGCAGAAGCGCACCGAGATCGCCCGCGCGCTGATCGCCCGGCCGCGCATCCTGCTGCTCGACGAGCCGGCCGCCGGGCTCGGCGGAGCGGATTGGGAGAGCCTCGCCGCCTCGCTGCGCCGGGCCCAGGCCGCGATCGGCTTCGGCCTGCTGCTGATCGACCACAACGTCGCCTTCGTGCGGCGGCTGGCCGCCACCCTGATGGTGCTGGCGAGCGGCCGCGTCATCCGCAGCGGCCCGGCCGAGAGCGTGCTGGCCGACGCCGAGGTGGCGCGGATTTATCTCGGCGGGCTCGGCGGCATGGCCGATGCTGCGCATTGAGGCGGCCGCCACCGGCTATGGCCGGGTGCCGGTGCTGGACGGGCTGTCGCTCGAGCTCGCTGCCGGCGAGGTGCTGGCGGTGGTCGGGCCGAACGGCGCCGGCAAGAGCACCTTGCTGCGGCTCGCCTGCGGCGCGCTGCCGCCCTGGCGCGGCCGGGTGCTGTTCGACGGGGCCGACGTCTCGGCCCTGCCGGTCGAGGCGCGCGCCGAGCTCGGCATCATGCTCTGCCCGGAAGGCCGGCGGATCTTCGCCAGCCTCTCGGTCGAGGAGAATCTGCGGCTCGGCGCCGGGCCGCTGCGCCGCCGGCTGGGGCGCGCCGGGCTGGCGCGGGCGATCCGCGACGGGCTCGACCGCGCCTATGCCATGTTCCCGATCCTGGCGGAGCGGCGGACCCGCTCGGGCGGCGCACTCTCCGGCGGGCAGCAGCAGATGCTGGCGATCGCCCGCGCGCTGATGAGCCAGCCCCGCCTGCTGCTGCTCGACGAGCCCTCGCTCGGCCTCTCGCCGCTGCTCGCCGACGAGGTCTACGCGACGCTGGCCGCGCTCAAGGCGCAGCAGCTGCCCGTGGTCATCGTCGAGGAGGCGGCGGGCCGGCCGCTGGCGCTGGCCGACCGCGGCATCGTGCTGCGCGGCGGCCGCATCGTGCGCGCCGCGCCGGCCGCCGCGCTGGCGGCCGCCGGCGACCTCGCCGCGGCCTATCTCGGCACCGCCGGCGGCGAATCGGGAGCGGCGGCGTGAACCCGCTGCAGATCCTGGTCGACGGGCTCAGCGCCGGCTCGCTCTACATGCTGCTGGCGCTCGGGCTCAGCCTCGCCTTCAGCGTCATGGGGCTGATCAACTTCGCCTATGGCAGCCTGATCGTCTGGGCCGGCTACGCCCTGGCGCTGCTCGGCGGCGCCGGGCTGCCCTATGCGCTCTGCGTCGCCGGCATGCTGGCGGCATCCACCCTGCTGTCGCTGCTGGTCGGCCGCTTCGCCTTCCTGCCCTTCGTCGGCGCCGCGCCGGCGACCCTGCTGCTGACCTCCTTCGGGGTCGCGCTCGCCCTGCAGGCGATCGCCATCATGAGCTTCGGCGAGGCGCCGCGGGCGGTGCCGACGCCGCCGGCGCTGATCGTCTCGCTCGATCTCGGCATCGCCCGCATCTCGGTCCTGCAGATCGTCTCGCTCGCGCTCGGGCTGGCGACGCTGGGCGCGCTCGACCTGCTGGTGCGGCGCACCCGCTACGGCATGGAGATCCGCGCCGCCGCCGAGGACGCCGCGACGGCGCGGCTGCTGGCGGTGCGCTCGGTGCGGGTGCTGACGCTGGTCTTCGCGCTCAGCGGCTTCATCGCCGGCATCGTCGCCTTCGTCTGGTTCGCGCGGGTCGGCACGGTGACGCCGCGCGGCGACTTCAACCCCACCCTCAAGGCCTTCATCGCGGTCGTGCTGGGCGGGCTCGGCACGGTGCGCGGCGCGGTGATCGGCGGGCTGGCGCTCGGCATGCTCGAGAGCATCCTCGCCGCCACGCTCGACCAGCCGCTGCTCGACTACCAGCAGACGCTCGCCTTCCTGCTCGTCATCCTGATCCTGCTGGTCCGGCCGCAGGGCATCGCCGGCAAGCTGATCGAGGTCTCGCGGTGATCCCCCGCCTGTCCATAGACCGCCCGCTCGGACGCCATGGCGGTGCCCGGGTGCTCGGCGGCACGCTGCTGCTGATGGCGGCGGTGCTGGGCGGCGCGGCGCTGCTCGGCGCGGCCGCGGACGGCGCCTATGCCAGCCTGGCGCTCAGCCTCGGCATCGCCATGGTGCTGACCATCGGCTACCAGATCTTCGCCGGCAGCACCGGCGTCGTCTCCTTCGGCCATCCCGGCTTCGTGGCGCTCGGCGCCTACACCGCCGGGCTGCTCGCGGTGCCGCCGCCGATCAAGGCGGCGACCCTGCCGCATCTGCCGCCGTTCCTGGCCGCCGCCGAGGCCGGGCCGGTCGTCGCCATCCTCTGCGGCGGCGCGGTGGCGGCGGCGGCGGCGCTGCTGATCGGGCCGATCGTGATGCGGCTGGCCGGCGCGGCGTCCGGCATCATGACCTTCGGCTTCCTCGTCATCATGAACGAGCTGCTGCGCAACGCCCAGTCGCTGACCCGCGGCAACCAGACCTTCTTCGGCGTCCCGAAGCTGGCCGATTTCGGCCTCGTCTGGGGCGCCGTGCTGGCCGCCGCGCTGCTCTCGATCGGCTTCAAGTTCTCCGCCGCCGGGCTGCGCGCCCGGGCGGTGCGCGAGGATCCGCTGGCCGCCGAGACGGCCGGCATCAACCTGGTCGCGGCGCGGCTCTGGCCCTGGGTGCTGTCGGCCTTCGTGATGGGCGCCGGCGGCGCGCTGATGGCGTTCTTCCTGACCGCCTTCTCGCCGAAATCCTTCTATACGGCGCTGGTCATCCCGATGATGATCATGGCGGTGCTGGGCGGCCTCTACAGCGTCGCCGGCGCGGTCGCCGGCACCATCCTGCTCACCGCCTGGGAGCAGGTCATGCGCGTGCTGGAGAGCGGCGGCTTCGGCTTCGCGGCGCCGCTCGGCATCTCGCAGCTGACGCTCGGCGTCGGGCTGGTGCTGGTGCTCTACTGGCGCCCGGGCGGGCTGCTCGGCTCGCAGGAGCTGGTGCTCGGCCGAGGGCGAGGACGGACGGGATCGGGCTAGGAGGGGACGGCATGGCGTTCGAGCTGTACCAGGAGCGCGGCAGCGGGCCGGCGGTGATCTTCAACCACGGCACGCTGATGGACGCGACGATGTTCGACCCGCAGCTCGCCTTCCTGGCGGCCAACGGCTACCGGGCGATCGCGCAGAACAGCCGCGTGCTGCTCGGGCCGCCGGCGCGGCACACGCTGGAGGACCTCGCCGACGACACCGCGGCGCTGGGCGAGCGGCTGGGGCTCGAGCGCTACGTCGTCGCCGGCATGTCGACCGGCGCCTTCATGGCGGTCGATTTCGGGCTCAAATATCTCGACCGCGCCGACGGGCTGATCCTGATCGAGGGCCAGGCCTGCGACTATCCGGCGGCCGAGCAGGACCTCTTCGAGGCCGAGTTCGACAAGTTCGACATCGACGGGCCGGTGACGCGCGAGCGGGCGGAGTGGGCCGCCCCGTTCTGCTTCGGCGAGCACACCTATGCCACCAACCGCGCGCTGGTCGACCACTGGATCGAGCGCTGGACGACGGCGATCCCGTCGCGCGCGGTCTGGGCGCAGGGCACCAGCTGGGTGCGCAAGCCGGATCTTACCCATCGTCTCAAGGAGATCGGCAAGCCGGTGCTGATCATCCACGCGCCGGGCGACCTGCCGGTGCCGATCGAGCGCGCCTACGCCATGCTGCGCGAGCTGCCCGACGCCACCCTGGTCAAGGTGCCGCGCTCCGGCCACAGCTCCAACCTGGAGAACCCCGAGCTGGTGAACTACGCCATCCTGGGCTTCCTCGACCGCATCTACCGGCGCCGCGCCGCGGGCTGAGCCTCAGCCGGCGGTGAAGCCGGCATCGACCGTCAGCACCGCGCCGGTCATCAGCGAGGCGTCGTCGGAGGCCAGGAACAGCACGGCGTCGGCGATCTCGCGCGGATCGGCCAGCCGCTGGTGCAGCGGATGGATCTTGCCGTACTCGGCCATCATCGCCTCCACGTCGGTGCCGGCCGGCAGCACCGATTCGATCATCGGCGTGCGCACCGCGCCGGGGCACACGCAGTTCACCCGGATGCGGCCGGCATAATCGAGCGCCATGCCCTTGGTGAGCTGCACCACGCCCGCCTTGGAGGGGCCGTAGGCGCACTCGTTGGGCCAGCCGACGAGCGCCAGCGCCGAGGCGATGTTGACGATCGTGCCGCGCCGCGCGACGAGGTAGGGCAGCGCCGCCCGCGACATCAGGAACGGGCCGGTGAGGTTGACCTCCAGGGTCCGCCGCCAGCCCTCGAGCGGCGTGTCGCCGGCCGGGCTCTGCGGCCCGGCGATCGCGGCATTGTTGACCAGGATGTCGAGGCCGCCGCGCCGCGCCACGAGCTGCGCCAGCGCCGCCGCCACCGACGCCTCCTCGCCGACGTCGACGGCGAGCCCCATGCCGGGGCCGGGCAGGTCGGCGGCGCTCGCCGCGGCGGCGCCGCCGTCGATGTCGGCGCAGGCGACGAAGGCGCCCTCCTCGGAGAGCCGCCGGGCGATCGCCCGGCCGATGCCGCGGCCGGCGCCGGTGACCAGCGCGGTGCGGTCCTTGAGCCTGATCGATCCGTCCATGACCAGCCCTCAGCGCGCCGTGGTGCCGCCGTCGACCGCCAGCGCGATGCCGGTGACGAAGTTGGCCTCGCGCGAGGCGAGGAAGGCGATCGCCGCGGCGATCTCGTGCGGCTCGCCCATGCGCCCGATCGGCTGCTCGCCGGCCGCCGCCGCGCGCGCCGCCGCCGGGTCGGGCTGGGCGGCGATCCAGCCCTCGACCAGTGGCGTGGCGACGAAGCAGGGGCAGAC
Source organism: Dongiaceae bacterium (assembly GCA_046349435.1). Lineage (GTDB taxonomy): Bacteria > Pseudomonadota > Alphaproteobacteria > Dongiales > Dongiaceae > JAXMCI01. The sequence goes on from JAXMCI010000026.1 coordinate 31,890, forward strand.
GCAGTTGACCCGGATGCGCTCCGGCGCGCCGTCCAGCGCGGCGGCGCGCGTCAGCTGCACCACGCCGCCCTTGCTGGCGCAATAGGCGGCCTGGCCGACCTGCCCGACCAGCCCGGCATCCGAGGCGACGTTGACGATGGCGCCGCCGCGCCCCCGCATCGCCCGCATCGCCGCGGCGGTGACGTGGAAGGTGCCGTCGAGGTTGACGTCGATCACCCGGCGCCAGGCGGCGGGCGGCGTCTCGGCGGCGCCGCCGGCGAAGACCACGCCGGCGGCGTTCACCGCGACGTCGAGCCGCCCGGCGCTGCCCAGGACGCGGTCGACCGCCGCCTGCACCGCATCGGGGTCGGCGACGTCGACGGCGATCCATGGCAGGCCGGCGAGGTCCGGATCGCCGCTCCCCTCGCTGCGGTCGAGGATCCAGACCGCGGCCCCCTCGGCGCGCAGCCGGAGCGCGGTCGCGCGCCCGATGCCCGACGCGCCGCCGGTCACCAGCGCCGTCTGGCCGGCGAAGCGCGCCAGCCGCCATTCCTCCATCCGTCGACGCTCGCGGGCGAGGTCGCTGTCGCTCAGGGCCGGTGTTCCCCTGCTCGGAGGCTGCAGCCTAGCCGGGCCGGAGCGGCGCGCAAGGCTGCGGTTGACCGCCGCAGGGCTGCAGAACCTCGGGTTATGGAGGATCGGGCAATGGGTTCTGGCGGGCGCGCCGGGGGCGCCGCATACTGGATGCCTTGTCCAGCCCAGGCGAGAGCGCGTTGCACGCATTCGATCCGGAGCGCGTCGAGATCCGCGGCGGCTATTACCTCGACGGTTCCTGCCACGACGGCACGGGCGAGGAGATCGCCGTGGCGCGGCCGTCGGATTCGCGGGTCTATGCCCGGCTCGCCGGCTGCACGGCCGCGGAGGTCGACCGCGCCGTCGAGAGCAGCCTGCGCGCCTTCCGCACCAGCGGCTGGGCAACCCGCGCGCCGCGCGAGCGGGCCCGCGTCCTGCGCCGCTGGGCGGATCTCGTCGAGGCCGACGCGGAGCGGCTGGCGCCGCTCGAGGCGGTCGGCTCGACGCGGCCCCATCGCGACGTGGCGGGCTTCGACCTCGCCTACACCGCGGACGGCATCCGCTTCTTCGCCGAGCTGGCCGACAAGGTCGGCGGCGCGGTGCCGCCGACCCGGGCGGACGATCTCGGCCTGATCGTGCCGGAGCCCTACGGCGTGGTCGCGGCGATCGCGCCGTGGAACTTCCCGCTGATCATGGCGTCCTGGAAATTCGCGCCGGCGCTGGCGGCCGGCAACGCGGTGGTGCTGAAGCCTTCCGAGCTGACGCCCTTCTCGGTCCTCCGCCTCGCCGAACTGGGCAGCCAGGCAGGGCTGCCGGACGGCATCCTCAACATCGTCCAGGGCCGCGGCGCCACCGTCGGCGAGGCGCTCTGCCGCCATCCCGGGGTGGCGAAGATCACCTTCACCGGCTCGACCGCGACCGGCCGCGCCATCATGGTCGCCGCAGCGGAATCGGGCATCAAGCCGGTGACGCTCGAGCTCGGCGGCAAGAGCCCGCAGATCGTCTTCGCGCGGGTCCCCGACCTCGAGCGCACCGCCGGCGCGATCGTCCGCGGGATCACCGCCAATGCCGGCCAGGTCTGCGTCGCCGGCTCGCGGCTGATCGTCCACGAATCGATCGCCGACGATCTGGTGGAGCGCATCGCCAGAGCGTTCCGGGCGCTGCGGCCCGGCGCGACCTGGGATGCCGAGGCGACGATGCCGCCGCTGATCTCCGATGCCCATGCCGGCAAGGTGGACGACATCGTCCGCCGCAGCCTCGCCGCCGGGGCGGACGCGATCGTCGGGGGCCGGCGGCCCGAGACGCCCCGGGACGGCGCCTACTACCTGCCGACGATCCTCGGCCGCGTCACCCCGCAGAGCGCGGCGGTCCGCGAGGAGATCTTCGGGCCGGTGCTGACGCTGCAGACCTTCGCCGACGAGGAGGAGGCGCTGGCGCTGGCGAACGACTCGGCCTACGGCCTCGCCGCCGGGGTGCACACGACCGATTTCGCCCAGGCGCTGCGCGCGCTGCGCCGGCTCGAGGCCGGCACGGTGTGGATCAACCGCTACGGCCGCTCGCTCGATTTCGTCCTGCCGACCGGCGGCTACAAGCAGTCCGGCATCGGCAAGGACCTCGGGCTGGCGGCCTACGAGGCGAACCTGCGCTTCAAGCAGAACAACCTTGCCGACCTCGCCCCGCGCCCTGCGGCGACGGCTGGCGGCCGCCGGCTGGAGGCCGGCGCGCGCCAACTGCGAGCGGGCGCCGAGGCTGGTGATCGCGGCCTGGAGGTCGCGCCCGAACTCCCGGCCGAAGCGCGAGCCCGGCAGGGCGGAGTTGGTCGACAGCACGATCTCCTGCGAGACCACCGGCCGGAAGGGCCGCACCGTCAGGTCCGACTACCCGTCCAGGGGACGAGCCCGTCGACCAGCGCGACGCCGAGCCCGCGCTGCACCAGCGGCAGCGCGGCGATCGACAGCGTGATCTCGATCTGCGCCCGGCGCGCCAGCCCGGCGTCGCGAAAGGCCTGGTCCAGCCGGCGGCCGATCACCGGCTTCGAGCCGTAGCTGATCAGCGTCTCGCCGGCGAGGTCGGCCGGTGAGACCTCGGAGCGCTCCGCGAGCGCCGAGCTCTTCAGCATCACCGCGACGATCTGGGCGCTGCCCAGCACCTGGCAGCGGACCTGCGGCATCGCGATGGTGACCATCGTCACGCCGAGGTCGATCTCGCCGACGATGATGCGCGGCCCCCTCCTCGGCCGGCAGCGTCTGGATCTCCAGCTCGACGCCCGGGTTGCGCCGGCGGACCCGCTCGGCGGCGAGCGGCAGCAGGGCGAATGTCGGCGGGCCGCTGGCGCCGATGCGCAGGAAGCCCAGCCGCTTGTCGCGGATCCGGTCGGAGTAGGTCTTCAGCGCCTCGATCTCGCGGAAGATCCGGTCGGCATCGCGGAACAGCAGGTGCGCCTCGGGCGTGGCGACCAGCCGGCCGCTCATCAGCTTGAACAGCGCGTAGCCGATCTGGCTCTCGAAGTGGCGCAGCACCTTGCCGACCGCCGGCTGCGAGACGCCGAGCGCCTCGGCCGCCGCGGTCAGCGTGCCGTTGCGCATGACGGCGCGGAAGACCTCGAGCTGGCGCGCGTTCAAGAACCCTCCAGAAACCCAGGGTTATGGAATTGGTAACAGTTGATATTGGCATCGGCATCCCCGGTTTGCCAGCATCGGGTCGGTCGGGCCCCGTGACGCGCAGGCCGATGGCCCGCAGGACCCGCCGACCGCAACGCGAGTGCCGCGATGAGCAGCCGCTTCGTTCGCCTGGCCGAGCAATCGAGACCGACGGTCGCCTTCACGATCGACGGCCGGCCGGCCACCGCGCTGCGCGGCGACACGCTGCTGACCGCGCTGCTCTCGGCGACCGACCATGTCCGGCAGTCCGAGTTCGGCGACGGCAGCCGCGCCGGCTTCTGCCTGATGGGCGCCTGCCAGGATTGCTGGGTGTGGACCGCCGGCGGCGAGCATCTGCGGGCCTGCACCACCGAGGTCGCCGACGGCATGCGCATCCTGACCGCGCCCGGGGAGGCTGCATGGCCGAGCGGCGCGTGATCGTCGTCGGCGCCGGCCCGGCCGGCGTGCGTGCCGCCGAGACGCTGGTCGCCGCCGGCCTGCGCCCGACGGTGATTGACGAGGGCCGCCGCGACGGCGGGCAGATCTACCGGCGACAGCCCGACGGCTTCCGCCGGGCCTATGACGCGCTCTACGGCACCGAGGCCGCGCGCGCGGCGTCGCTGCACGCCGCGCTTCGACGCCCTGCGCGGCCGCATCGACTACCAGCCGGAGACCCTCGCCTGGAACGTCGCGGACGGCCGGCTGCACGTCGTGCGCGGCACCGAGAGCCGGTCGCTGCCGTTCGACGCGCTGATCATCGCCGCGGGCGCCACCGACCGGCTGATGCCGGTGCGGGCTGGAACATGGCCGGCGTGTACAGCCTGGGCGCGGCGCAGATCGCGCTGAAGTCGCAGGCCTGCGCGATCGGGCGCCGGGTGGCCTTCGTCGGCACCGGGCCGCTGCTCTATCTCGTCGCGGCGCAGTACCTCAAGGCGGGCGCCGGCGTCGCCGCGGTCCTCGACAGCTCGCCGGCGGCCGGCCGGCTGCGCGCCCTGCCGAAGCTCGCCGCCCGGCCGGCCACCCTGCTCAAGGGCTCGCCCTGCTGTCGGCGCTGCGCCGCGGCGGCGTCGCGGTCGAGGCCGGCGTGACGCCCCTCGAGATCGCCGGCACGGCCGAGGGCGGCGTCTCCGGCGTCGTCGTGCGGTCCGCCGGCGGCGCCGAGCGGCGCATCGACTGCGACGCCGTCGCGCTCGGCTACCATCTCCGCCCGGAGACGCAGCTCGCCGACCTCGCCCGCTGCGAGTTCCGCTTCCAGCCGGCCACGCATCAAGGGCTGCCGGTCGCCGACGGCGACGGGCGGACCGGCGTGGCGGGCGTCTACCTCGCCGGCGACGGGGCGCGGCTGCTCGGCGCGGACGGCGCCGAGGATGCCGGGCGGCTGGCCGCGCTGGCGGTGCTCGCCGATGCCGGCCACGCCGTCGACCGCGAGCGCATGGCGCGGCTGCGGCAATCGCTGGCGCGCATGGATCGGTTCCGCGAGGGGCTGGCCGAAGCCTTCCCCTGGCCCGCCCGCCTCGCCGCCGCGCTGAGCGACGACACCGTGGTCTGCCGCTGCGAGGCGATCACGGCGGGCGAGCTGCGCGACGTGGCGCGTCGCATGGGGGCGGCGGAGGTCAACCGCGCCAAGGCCTTCAGCCGCATCGGCATGGGCCGCTGCCAGGGCCGCTATTGCGGCCACGCCGCCGCCGAGGTGGTGGCCGCCGCCGCCGCCGTCCCGGTCGAGGCGGTCGGCCGGCTGCGCGGCCAGGCGCCGGTGAAGCCGCTGCCCGTCGCCGTCGAGGCGGTCGGGCCATGAGGCAGCCGGGATCCGACGTGGTGATCGTCGGCGGCGGCCTCATGGGCGCCGCCACCGCCTTCTTCCTGCGCCGGCGCGGCCGCTCGGTGACCCTGCTGGAGCAGGGCATGGTCGGCCAGTTCGCCAGCGGCACCAACTTCGGCAATGTCCGGCGGCAGGGGCGCTACCTGCCGCAGCTGCCGCTCGCCAACCGCTCGCGGGCGATCTGGGGCCGGCTTCCCGAGCTGCTCGGCGAGGATGTCGAGTTCCTCCCCACCGGGCACATCCGGATCTGCTACCGGCAGGAGCAGATCGGCGTGCTCGAGGCCTATGCCCGTGACGCCAGGGCCTATGGGCTCGAGCTCGAGCTGATCACCCAGAACGCGCTCCGGCACCGCTTTCCCTTCATCGGCCCGGAGGCCATCCTCGGCTCCTACTCGCCTGAGGACGGCCACGCCAATCCGCGGCTGGCGGCGCCGGCCTTCGCCCGCGCCGCGGTCCGCGCCGGCGCGCGCATCCACGAGCGCACCCAGGTCGTCTCCGTCGAGAAGGCGGGCGAGGATTTCGCCGTCCGCTGCGAGGACGGCCGGGAGTTCCGCGCGCCGATCGTGCAGATCTCGGCCGGGGCCTGGGGCAACCTGCTGTCCGAGCGGCTCGGCGAGCCGGTGCCGCTGGTCGCCCGCGGGCCGCAGATGGCAGTCACCGAGCCCGCCCCCTATGCGATCCGGCCGGTGCTGGGGGTGTCCACCCCGCTGACCGAGGAAACCGTCTATCTCCGCCAGATTCCGCGCGGCAACGTGATCTTCGGCGGCGGCAACCGCGGTCCGGCCTTCACCGACATCCGCCGCGCCTACGTGCTGCCGGACAACACGCTGGCCCAGCTGCGCCAGATCCGCCGGGTGGTGCCGCAGCTGGCATCGCTGCGCGTCATCCGCGTCTGGAGCGGCGTCGAGAGCTACCTGCCGGACGACCGCCCGATCATGGGGCCGAGCGGCCGCGTGCCGGGGCTCTACTACGCCTTCGGCTTCTGCGGGCACGGCTTCCAGCTCGGCCCGGGCGTCGGCGACGTGATGGCGGAGCTGATCGACACCGGCACGACCTCGACGCCGCTCGAGCCCTTCCACATCGCGCGCTTCGCGCAGAACCCCGGCACCTCCGGAACGACAGGAGTGAACTGAATGTCCGTTGCGCCCGCCGCTGCCGTGCCCGTCACCGCCGACGAGGCGACGCGCCGCTTCCACGACGAGACCTTCATCTTCGACGGGCTCTCGATCGCCTACGTGCTGGACGAGAAGTACACCGAGCGGTGCCTCGCCGGCGGGGTCAACGGCACCAACGTCACCTTCGCGCTGGAGGAGGGCTGGGACCAGGTGCTGCGCAACGTCGAGCGGCACCTGACCAAGATCGACAAGAGCCCGCTGCTCGCCTTCTGCACCAACGCCGACGAGCTGCTCGCGGCGCGGCGCAAGGGCAAGCTCGGCGTGATGTTCGGGACCCAGGGCGCCAGCATGCTGGAGGACCAGCTCTGGCGTCTCGACGTGCTGGTGCGGATCGGCCTGCGCTTCCTCGGCCTCGCCTACACCACCGGCAACCTGTTCGGCGACGGCTGCGGCGAGAAGCGCGACGCCGGCCTCAGCTATCTCGGCGAGGAGCTGATCGCCAAGGCCAACGAGCTGCCGATCATGATCGACCTCTCCCATTGCGGCGATCGCACGCGGGCCGAGGCGACGGCGCTGTCGCGCGCCCCGGTCTGCACCCACTCCAACGCCGCCGGGCTGCGCCCCAACGGCCGCAACACCGAGGATGCGACGGTGCGCGGCATGGCGGCCAAGGGCGGCATGATCGGCGCCTGCGGCCTGCCGCAGTCGCTCTCCGACGAGACGCCGACCCTGGACGACTTCCTCGATCACATCGACTACCTGGTGAAGCTGGTCGGCGTCGATCGCGTCGGCATCGGCGTCGACTATGTCGAGTCCTACACGGACCAGCCCACGGTGGTGGCGCCGCCCAGCGTGGTGACCTGGCGGACCCGCCGGCCGGACATCTTCGGGCCGCTCTCGGCCTTCGGCCGGCAGTCCTACCCGATCGGCATCGAATCGGTGGCCAAGCTGCCCAACCTGACCCAGGGGCTGATCGACCGCGGCTACAAGCGCGACGACATCGCCAGGATCCTCGGCGGCAACTGGATGGCCGCCATCGCCAGTTCTGCAAGTGACCTGGAGGCCGAGAAGCCGGGCCCGTCGCACCTCCGGTCGATCCGCCATGACGGGCCTCGAGACAAACGGGAGAAGGCATGCCATGACCAAGATAGGTACCGACGTTCTCCGCCCGCTCGCCAAGCTCGGCAGCCTGGCGGTCGCCCTGCTCTTCCTCGCCGGTCCCGGCCAGGCCGCGGACCTCAAGCGGGACGATGCGATCTACAACGCGATTCCGAGAAGTTCAGGCAGGCCGGCGTGATCAACGCCGCGACCGAGGCCGACTATCCGCCCTTCGACTTCCTCGACGAGCAGAACGAGCTGATCGGCGCCGACCTCGACATCTCGGCGGCGCTCAGCAAGATCATGGGCGTCACCATCAAGAACAACAAGACCGAGTTCTCCGCCATCATGCCGGGCCTCCAGGCCGGCCGCTTCGACGTCGGGATCTCGTCGATCGGCGACTACGAGAAGCGCGAGAAGACGATGGACTTCGTCGACTACTACCGCGGCGGCACCTCGTTCCTGGTGCGCGCCGGCAGCCCCGAGCCGAAGGCGATCGCCGATCTCTGCGGCACGACGGTCGGCACCCTCAAGGGGACGTCCTCGGAGACCCAGGCCCAGGACAGCAGCAAGAAGTGCGTCGAGATGGGCAAGAAGGCGATCACCGTGAACGCCTATCCGACCCAGAACGACGCCGTGCTCGCGCTGACCTCGGGCCGCATCGACTCGGTCTCGGGCGACTCGGCGACCAACGGCTACTCGGCCAAGCAGGTCGGCGCCGCGATCCGCAACGTCGGCACGACCGTCTATGGCGACCAGCCCTATTACGGCATCGCCATCCCGAAGGGCTCGCCGCTCTACCAGCCGTTCTTCGACGCGATGGCGGTCCTGTTCAAGTCGGGCGTCTACGACGAGATCCTCAAGAAGTGGGGCTCGAGGCGGGCGCGCTGGAGAAGCCGCTGAAGAACCGAGGCCCAGCCGGGCTAGAGCCGGCGGGCGCTTTCAGCCACGCTTCCGGGGAGGCGGCCGCCGGCCGCTCCTCCCGACTGCATCGAGCCGCCCCGCCGGGGCGCGGTTGCGCTAGGATGAACGGCATGTCGAACACGAGCCCGCACTCCTCCGGAACCGCCGGGCGCAACCGGGCGCGGCCCGAGCTCTCCCCGGTCCTGCTCCAGGCGACGCCGCTGATCGTCGAGACGGGACGCGGCTGCCTGCTCTACGACCGGGACGGCCGCGAGTATCTCGACTTCACCGCGGGCATCGGCGTCACCTCGACCGGCCACTGCCATCCCAAGGTGGTCGAGGCGGCGCAGCGCCAGGTCGGCCGGCTGATCCACGGCCAGTACGGGATCGTCCGCCACGACCGGCTGCTCGAGCTGATCGACCGGCTGGGCGAGGTCATGCCCGAGGACCTGACCAGCTTCTTCTTCGCCAATTCCGGGGCCGAGGCGGCGGAGGCGGCGGTGCGGCTGGCGCGCAACTCCACCGGCCGGCAGAACGTCGTCGTCTTCCAGGGCTCCTTCCACGGCCGCACCATCGGCGCCTCGGCGCTGACCACCTCCGGCGCCCGCTTCCGGGCCGCCAATTCCGGGCCGCTGCCGACCGGCATCGTCGTCGCGCCCTTCCCGACGCCCTTCCGCTATGGCTGGGACGCGGCGACCACCAACCGCTTCTGCCTGCGCGAGCTCGACCACATCTTCGCCACCCTGACCCAGCCCGCCGACACCGCCGCGATCATCCTCGAGCCGGTGCAGGGCGAGGCGGGCTACCAGCCGATCTCGGTCGAGTTCGCCGCGGGGCTGGAGGAGCGGGCGCGCCGGCACGGCATCCTGCTGATCGCCGACGAGGTGCAGTGCGGCATGGCCCGCACCGGACGCTTCTGGGCGTCCGAGCATTTCCGGCTCAACCCCGACATCATCGTCTTCGCCAAGGGCATCGCCAGCGGCTTCCCGCTCTCCGGCATCGCGGCGCGCCGGGAGATCATGGCCAAGGCGCTGCCGGCCTCGCAGGGCGGCACCTTCTCCGCCAACCCGGTCGCCTGCGCCGCGGCGATCGCCACCCTCGAGGTGATCGCCGAGGAGGGCCTGGTCGAGAATGCCAGGACCACCGGCGCGCTGCTCCGCGCCGGGCTCGAGGCGGCCGCGGCGCGGCATGCGGCGATCGGCGACGTCCGCGGCATCGGGCTGATGCAGGCCTCCGAGTTCGTGCAGCCCGACGGCAGCCCGGCGCCGGAGCTGGCCAGGGCCGTGCTCAAGGCCGCCTTCGAGCGCGGGCTGATCGCGCTGACCTGCGGCCCCTACGGCAACATCGTGCGGATGATCCCGGCGCTGGTCGTCACGCCCGCCGAGATCGGACGCTGCCTGGAGATCTGGAATGCAGCCGTCGACGAAGTCCTCGGCGGCGGCTGACGATCCGGTCGCCAGGCCTCTCCCGGGCCCGTCCGCCGCGGCGACGCCGGACGGGGACGTCGACCTCTCGCTGCCGGTCGTCCCGGCGCGCTATCCCGGCCGCTGGGTGGCGGCCGCGGCGATCCTCGTCGTGCTGTTCTTCTTCCTGCGCTCGGCGATCAGCAATCCCGGCTATGGCTGGGAGGTCGTGCTCGAGTACCTGCTCAACGGCACCGTCCTGCGCGGCTTCCTGTGGACCCTGGCGCTCACCGCCGCCGCGATGGCGATCGGCATCCTGCTCGGCATCGTCGCGGCGCTGATGCGCCAGTCGAGCAACCCGATCCTCTCGGTCTTCGCGGCCGGCTACATCTGGCTGTTCCGCGGCACGCCGCTGCTGGTCCAGCTGATCTTCTGGTACAACCTCGCCGCCCTCTACCGCGACGTCGAGATCGGCCTGCCCTTCTCGGCGCCGTTCTTCTCGATCCCGACCAACGACCTGATCTCGCCGCTCACCGCCGCCCTGCTCGGCCTCGGCCTCAACGAGGGCGCCTACATGGCCGAGATCGTCCGCGCCGGCCTGCTCTCGGTCGATCCGGGCCAGCGCGAGGCGGCCTACTCGCTGGGCCTGACGCCGGCGCGCACGATCCGGCGGATCGTCCTGCCGCAGGCGCTCCGGGTCATCGTGCCGCCGACCGGCAACGAGATCATCGGCATGCTGAAGGCGACCTCGCTGGTCAGCATCCTGGCCATCTCCGACCTGCTCTATTCCGTGCAGGGCATCTACGGGCGGACCTTCCAGACCATCCCGCTGCTGATCGTGGCGAGCATCTGGTACCTGATCGCCTCGACCCTGCTCTCGCTGCTGCAGCGCCTGGTCGAGCGCCGGCTCGGGCGCGGCCATACCGGCGCGCAGGCGGACGGGCTCGCCCTGCTCCTCACGCCGCTGCGGCAGCGCCTCCTCCAGGGTGCGCGGCGGGGCCCGCGATGAGCGCGCCGCCGCTCGCCCGGGCCGCGGCGCAGCCGATGGTCCGCATCGCCGCGGTGTCGAAGCGGTTCGGCCCCGTCCAGGTGCTGTCCGAGGTCGACCTGACCGTCGCCGCCGGCGAGGTCTGCTGCCTGATCGGCCCGTCCGGCGCCGGGAAGAGCACGCTGATCCGCTGCATCAACTACCTCGAGAAGGTCGATTCCGGGCGCATCTACGTCAACGGCCAGCTGGTCGGCTACAAGGTGAAGAACGGGCGGCTGCACGAGCTCAAGGCGCGGGAGGCGGCGCGGTCGCGCGCCGACACCGCGATGGTGTTCCAGCATTTCAACCTGTTCCCCCACCTCTCCGTGCTCGGCAACATCATCGAGGCGCCGATGCAGGTCCGGGGCGAATCGCGCGCCAGCGCCGAGGAGCGCGCCCGCGCCCTGCTCGATCGCGTCGGGCTCGCCGGCCGGGAGCAGGCCTATCCGCGGGAGCTCTCCGGCGGCCAGAAGCAGCGGGTGGCGATCGCCCGCGCGCTGGCGATGCGGCCCAAGCTGCTGCTGTTCGACGAGCCGACCTCGGCGCTCGATCCCGAGCTCGTCGGCGAGGTGCTCGACGTCATGCGCGACCTCGCCCGCGAGGGCCAGACGATGATCGTCGTCACCCACGAGATGGGCTTCGCGCGCGAGGTCGCCGACACCGTGGTGTTCATGGACCAGGGCCATATCGTCGAATCGGGCCCGCCGCAGCAGGTCCTCGACGCCCCGACCATGCCGCGGACCCAGGCGTTCCTGTCGAAGGTCCTCGGCAACCGGGCCGCCGCCGACCGGAGCGGGTGAGGGCTCGCGACCGTCCTGGCGTGATCGCCGTGCCGGGCCTCCTCCTTCGACAGGCTCAGGATGAGGCCTGCGGGATCGCGCCTGCCTCTACCCCCGAACCTCGTCCTGAGCCTGTCGAAGGGCGAGGTCGGCACGGCCTTGCCGCGTGGCCGCCGCTGCCGGGCCGGGCTCGCGAGGCGCGCCGACGTGCCGGGCAGCATGTAGCATGGCGGCGGCGATGCCCCTTCGCGGTGACGGACCATGGCGCGACCCGGCTGGCGTCTGACGATCATCCTGCCGGCCTGGTTCGCGCTGGCGCTCGCGGCCTACGGGTCGAACGGGCGCACGCTCTACACCGGCGACTCGATCGCCACGGCGCTGATCCCGGTCGCCGTCCTGCTGGACGGGACGGTGATGCTGGACCGCTTCGCGGCCGAGGAGCTCGCCCGCCCGGTGCATTACTGGATCCGGCAGACGCCGAGGGGGGTCGCCTCGTTCTACCCGGCCGCCATGGGCGTCGTCGCCACGCCGTTCATGGCGGGGCCGATCCTGTGGGAGCGCTGGACGCGCCCGGACCTGTCGCCGGCCGAGTGGCGGAACCTCGCCGTCGATCACTGGCAGAAATGGGCGGCGGCCATCATCGCCGCGCTGGCGGTGGTCGTCTTCCGCTATGTCGCCTGGGCGCTCGGCTTCGCCGCGCCGCTCGCCTTCGCGCTGACCCTGCTGTTCGCGTTCGGCAGCGAGCTGATGGCCGTCTCCTCGCAGTCGCTGTGGCAGCACGGGCCGGGCACGCTGCTGATCCTCGGCGCGCTGGCCTGCCTGGTCCGCCCCGGCGCGCCGGGGCGGCCGGGGGCGCTGCTGCTCGGGATCTGCCTCGGGCTCGCCGTGGCGGTGCGGCTGCCCAACCTGGCCTTCGCCGCTCCGCTCTTCCTCGTCGCCCTGCGGCGCCATCCCGCCCGCGCCATGCTGGCGGCCGGCGCCGGCGCCGCGATGCTCGGGCCGCAGCTCGCCTGGAACCTGTGGACCTTCGGCAGCCTGCTCGGCGGCTACCAGCGGGCGGCGCGCCATCTGCGGCCGGATCTCCTGCTGTCCAACCTGCCCGGCGTCCTGGCCAGCCCGGCCCGCGGGTTGCTGATCTTCTTCCCCGCGACCCTGCTGCTCGCCGCGCTGCTGGCGGCGCGCCCGGCCGTGCTGCGGCGCGACCTGGCCATGGCGCTGGCCGGCGGCATCATCCTGCAGCTCGTCGTCGGCGCGTCCTGGGCCCAGTGGTGGGGCGGCTGGAGCTACGGGCCGCGCTACATGGCGGAGCTGCAGGGGCCCCTGCTGCTGCTGCTCGGCCTCGCCTGGCCGCAGGCGCGGGCCGGACGGATCGCCGCCTGGGCCGCGCTCGCGCTCGCCATCCTCGTCTCCGTGCCGATCCAGGTCGCCGGCGCCTACAGCCCGGCGGCGGGCGGGTGGGACGCCGACCCCCCGATCGACCAGCATCTCGAGCGGCTCTGGGACTTCGGCGACACCCCCTATCTGCGCGCCCTCAGGGCAAATCTCTAGCCGCCCGGCCCCTTCGCCTTGCGGGCGACGCGGCCCGGCGCTTACTCTCCTGCTCGCGCGCCCCGGCTGGACGGGGCGGACAGAATCGGGGAGGGACCATGACACGGGGGATGCTTGGACGGGCGACCGGAGCGCTGGCCGCGCTCGCCTTCGGCGGCGTGCTGGCGACGGCCGCGCTGCCCGCGGTGGCCGACGACGCGGTGCGGGTCACCATGATCATCTACTCGGCGCCGGGCGATCCCTTCTGGAACCCGGTGATCCACGGCGCGCAGGAGGCCGCCAAGGACCGCGGCGTCAGCCTCGACATCCAGTATGCCGACCAGGATCCGGTGAAGCAGAACAACCTGACCGAGACCGCCATCGCCAACAAGGTCGACGGCATCGCGGTGGTCAACTGGACGCCGGACGCCTTCACCGCCTCGATCGCGGCGGCGCGCAAGGCCGGCATCGGCGTGGTCACCTTCGACACCGACGACCCGAAGCCGAACGCCACCGAGAGCCAGGCCTATGTCGGGCAGAACTTCTTCACCGCCGGCCAGAACATCGGCCGCTTCATGGTCGCCAAGGCCGGCCTGAAGAAGGGCGACCACGTGGTCTGCCCGGTCGAGGATCCCGACGCCTTCTACGGCGTCGAGCGCTATCGCGGCATCAAGTCGGTGCTCGACGAGGCCGGCATCACCTCGGAGCGGATCGACGCGACGCCGACCATGGCGACCGCGCTGACCCGCGTCGCCGAGTACCTGGTCGGCCACCCCGAGACCAAGGCGGTGATCGGGCTGGGCAGCGTCGTCACCGAGGTGGCGCCGCAGGCCGCCGCCGACGCCAAGGCCAAGGTCGCGGTCGGCGGCTTCGACCTCAGCCCGCGGATCGTCGACGACATCATCGCCGGCAAGTCGCTCGGCACCGTCGATTCCGGCGCCTACTACGAGGGCTACATGCCGATCGTGCTGCTCTACTACTACGCCAAGTACGGCATCCCGCCGGTCAGCATCGCGATCGGCGGCACGGTGATCGACAAGGAGGCGGCCGCCGAGGTCAAGAAGTGGGCCGGCACCTATCGCTGAGCCGGGCGCCGGGCCGGGGTCCGGACGCTCGCTAGACCCGGTGTCCGCACCGGTCGAGGGCAGCGGCGGGGCGGGCGGCGCGATGCCGCCCGCCCGCGCCATCGCCGCGGCGCCCGGCGGGCTGGCCGCCCGCCTGCGCTGGCTGCGCCGCCAGCCCGCCACCAGCATCGTCGGGCTGTTCGTCCTGGTGCAGCTCGTCTGCATCATCGGCGGCCTGGCCGTGCCTGAGAGCTTCCGCTACGTCTCCGACACCAACATCTCGCTGGTGCTGAAGGCGATCCCGGTGCTCGGCGTCACCGCGCTCGGCGTCGGGGTGCTGATGATCTCGGGCGAGTACGACCTGTCGGTCGGCTCGACCTACGTCTTCACCGCCTACACCATGGCGCTGCTCTACAATGCCGGCGCGCCGGTCTGGATCGCCGTGCCGGTGACCATCCTGGTCGGCGCGGGGATCGGGCTGGTCAACGGCCTCATCACGCTGCGCCTGGCGATCCCCTCCTTCATCGCCACGCTCGGCAGCATGATGGTGCTGCGCGGGCTGGTGCGCTGGATCTCGGAGGGGCGCTCCGTCTCCTTCCACCCGCCGGAGGGCTTCGTCAAGCTGATCACCGGCTCGGTGCTGGGGATCAACGCCGAGTTCGTCTGGTTCGTCGCGCTGGTCGCCATCGTCGGCGTCATCCTCCACCGCACCCGGCTCGGCAACCACATGTTCCTGGTCGGCGGCAACGAGCGGACGGCGATGGCGGTCGGCGTCGACGTCCGCCGGGTCAAGCTCACCGCCTTCGTCTTCTCCGCCGTCGGCGCGACGCTGGCCGGCATCCTCAGCACCACGCGGGTGAGCAGCGTCACCGCCTCGCAGGGCATCGGCTTCGAGCTCCGGGCGATCACCGTCTGCGTCATCGGCGGCCTGTTCCTGTCGGGCGGCCGCGGCACCATCATCGGCCTCTTCGTCGGCGCCTGCCTGATGTACACGGTCGAGGACGTGCTGCTGCTGCTGCGCGCCCCGGGCTTCTATCTCGAGGTCTTCATCGGCGTCATCCTGGTCGGCGCCGTGGTCGCCAACAGCTGGCTGGCCCGGAGGAGCCGATGAGCGGCCCGATGTCCGGGGAGCCCATGATCGAGCTGCGCGGCATCTCGAAGCAGTACGGTCACGTCCTGGCGCTTGACCGGGTCGACCTGCAGATCCAGCAGAACGAGGTGATCGGCCTGCTCGGCGACAACGGCGCCGGCAAGTCGACCATGGTGCGCATCATGTCCGGCATCGAGATCCCGGACTCCGGCACCATCCTGCGCGACGGGCGCGAGGTGCGGCTGCGCAGCCGCAAGGATTCGGAGCGCATCGGCATCGAGACGATCTACCAGGACGCCGCCCTGGTCGGCTCGATGTCGATCATGCGCAACTTCTTCGCCGGCCGGGAGCTGACCAACCGGCTGGGGCTGCTCGACGTGCCGCGGATGAACGCCATCGTCATGGACGTGCTGCTCGACAAGGTGCGCATCGCCGGCATCAACTCGCCGGACCTGCTGGTCGAGGCGCTGTCCGGTGGCCAGCGCCAAGCGGTGGCGATCGCGCGGGCCGTCCACTTCAAGACCGCGATGCTGATCCTCGACGAGCCGACCAGCGCGCTGTCGGTGCGCGAGACCGAGAAGGTGCTGTCGCACATCACCCAGCTGAAGAACGACGGGGTGGCGGCGATGTTCATCACCCACAACATCTATCACGCCTACCAGGTCTGCGACCGCTTCGTCATCCTGTCGCACGGCAAGGTGGTGCACAGCGTGCCGCGCGCGGCGACCTCGGTGCGCGAGCTCAGCGACATCATCGTGATGAACTGAGGAGGCCGGCGATGAGCGAGGCGCGATGCGTTCTGGCGGCGCGCAGCGTGCTGTCGGAGGGCGCGCTGTGGAGCCCGGCGGAGCAGGCGCTCTACTGGGTCGACCAGATGCGGCCGGAGCTGCACCGCTTCGACCCCGCGACCGGCGCCGACACGCGCTTCGCGCTCGACCTGCCGGCGCAGCTCGGCGCCCTGGTGCCGCGTCGCGGCGGCGGCTTCGTGCTCGCCGCGGCCGACGGCCTCTCCTTCGTCGATGCCGCCTTCACCCGCCGCACCCCGTTTGTGCATCCCGCCGCGCACCAGCCCGGCGCCAGCTTCAACGACGCCAAGTGCGATCGCCAGGGCCGGCTCTGGGCCGGCACCACCGACCGGCGGGAGAGCGACCCGATCGGCGAGCTCTACCGGGTCGAGCCGGACGGCAAGGCCAGCCTGATCGCCGACGGCATCATCGCCTCGAACGGCCCGTCCTTCAGCCCGGACGGCCGGATCATGTACCACACCGACTCGCATGGCGGGACGATCTGGGCCTACGACATCGACCCGGACAGCGGCACCGCGTCCAACCGGCGCGTCTTCGTGCGCATCCCGCGCGCCGACGGCGCTCCGGACGGCTCGACGGTCGATGCCGAAGGCCATCTCTGGACGGCGCACTGGGGCGGCCGCCGGGTCACCCGGTTCGCGCCGGACGGCCGCGTCTCCCGCGTCATCGAGATTCCCGCCCGGTCGCCGACCAGCTGCGCCTTCGGTGGCCCGGCGATGACCACCCTCTACGTCACGACCGCGTCGATCGACCTCGATCCCACGGGCTTCCGCACCATGACCGACGCCGAGTTCGACGCCGCCCCCTGGGAGGGCGGCATCTTCGCGGTCGAGACCGGCGTGCGCGGCCTGGCGGAGCCGGCCTTCCGCGGCTGAGCCGCCGGGCTCAGAGGCGCGGGAAGCCGGTCGGGTACTCCGGCAGGGTGACGCCGCCATCGACGGCGAAGGTCTGGCCCGTCATGTAGGCGGAATCGTCGCTCGCCAGGAACAGCACGGCGCGGGCGATGTCCTCGGGCATGGCGAAGCGGCCCATCGGGATGAAGGCCTTCACCGCCGCCTTGAACTCCTCGTCGTAGAGCGCCTCGGCGCCGGGCGTCAGCACGTGGCCGGGCTCGACGCCGTTGATGGTGATGCCGAGCTTGGCGAACTCCAGCGCGGCGCCCTTGATCAGGCCGTTGATGCCGCCCTTGGACGCGCCGTAATGGGCCTGGCCGGCGATCCCCGTGCGCGGCCCGGTGATCGAGGAGGTCACCACGATGCGGCCGTAGCCCCGCGCCTTCATCGCCGGCAGGCAGGCCTGGATGCAGAGGAAGACGCCCTTGAGGTTGGTGTCGATCAGCTTGTCCCAGGTCGCCTCGGGCAGGGTCTCGATCAGCCCGCCATCGAACACCGCGGCGTTGGGGCAGAGGATGTCGATGCGCCCGAAATGGCGGAGCGCCGCGGCCGCCATGGCGCGGACCTCGGCGGCGACGCTGACATCGACCCGGCAGGGCTCCGCCCGGCCGCCCGCCTCGCGCAGCGCGGCGGCGGTCGAGGCGGCGGTCGCCTCGTCGACGTCGGCCACCAGCACCGACGCGCCCTCCGCGGCGAGCAGCGCGGCGATGCCGCGCCCGATGCCGCGGCCCGCGCCGGTAACGATCGCACCCTTCCCCTGGAACCTGCCGGCCATCGCGCATTCCTCCGCTTCGTCCGTCGTGCCGCGGCGACTATTGCGGCGGCGCGCCGGCCTTGTCAAAGGCGAGGCAGGAAGGGGTCCGCTGTCCGGCCGGGGGCGAACGGGCTATCGTGGCGCCGCGTCCAGGACGGAGCTGCGATGCGACGGGATGCGTGTACCGCCCGGGCGCCCATGCCCCTCGCCGGCCTGGCGCTGGTCGCCGGCCTGGCGCTGTCGGGCGGCGCGCGCGCGGATTGGTGCGCCGTCGTCGGTCCTGCGGACGCGCCGCAGGCGGCGGCCGTCGTGGCGCGTGCCGGGCAGCAGCTCGCCGACCCGCCGCACCCGCTGCCGCGGCTCCACACCGAGGGCTTGCTGCCGCACCAGGGCGAGCGCGACGCGGCGGAGCTGGCGGCCCGCGACTTCCCGGCGATGCGCGATGCTGCCCTGGCCTGGCGCCTCACCGGAGACCCCCGCTTCGCCCGGCAGGCCGACCGCATCCTCGCCGCCTGGATGGTGGTCTATGCGCCGGGCTTCAACCCGATCGACGAGACGCGCCTCGACGCGCTGATCGAGGGCTACGCGCTCGCCCGCGACGGGCTGGCGCCCGGCACGCGGCAGGCCGCCGAGGCCTTCCTGCGCGGGCTGGCCGAGGGCTATCTGGCCCGGTCGACGGCGCGCCGCGACCCGGAGCGCGGGCCGGGTTCGGCCACCTGGATCAACAACTGGCAGAGCCACCGCGTGAAGCTCGTCGCCCTGGCCGCCGCGGCGCTGGGCGACGGGCGGCTGATCGAGCGGGCGAGGAGCTGTTCCGGGCCCAGCTCTCGGCCAACATTGCTGGGGATGGCGAGGTCGTCGATTTTCGCGAGGACGATGCGCTGCGCTACGTCGTCTACGACCTCGAGCTGCTGGCCGTCGCGGCGATCGCTGCACCGGCCCTTCGGCGGACCTCGGCTGCATCTGCCCGGCGACGCGGGGTCCGCCTGGCGACCGCGCTGGCCTGGCTGGCGCCCTATGCCCGGGGTGCGCGCAGCCACCGCGAGTTCGCCGGCAGCCGGGTGCCCTTCGACCGCGCGCGCGCCGCCGCCGGCGTGCCGGGCTTCGCCGGCACGTGGCAGCCGGCCAATGCGGGGCAGCTCTACTGGCTGGCCGCGTGGCTCGATCCGGCCTGGCTGACGCTCGCGGCCCGGCTGGCACCGGAGCCGCCGGACTGGCTGGCCTTGTGCCGGCCGGGATGGCCGCCGGACCAGCCGGCGCCGTGCGGAGCTGCCGGGGCGGCAGGCTCGAGCCCGGAAGAAGGGGCGCCGGCGCGTCCTGCCTGCCGACGCCCCAAGTGACCCGCGCAACGCGGTTGCGCGTACCGGGCCGGGTGCACGTGGGTGGCGATCCCCGGTCACGGCAATCCCAGTTTGTAGAAGAGCATGGCCTCGTCAACCATCTATTGCCGTGCTCGCGCGCTTGTGAGCGGCTGCGGCCGCATCGCCGGCTCGCCTCTAACCTGTCCGTCGGAGATCGCCGGCAGGCCACCGCGACGGCATCGGCCCGGGCCTGGGCCGGATGTCGCGCGCCCGCGGAAATCGTATTCTCGCTGCCGGTGACGCAGGACTATGCTGCCGCCGGGTGGCGAAGGAAGGAGCGGTGACGCTCATGGCTGACCAGCCCCAGGCCGCGGCGCCGCCCGGCGCCGCGCAGCAGGCGCCCGGCGCGCCGCCGCGCGATCCCGGCCGCAGGCTGCTGGAGCATCTGCGCCGGCTCGACGCGGCCGGACCGGACCAGCTGTCGATGGCGGTGCGGATCCAGCCGCCGCCGGCCCCGACCACCATCGCGGAGACCGGCGTCCCCGAGCTGCTGCTGACGCGGATGCTGCTGAAGACCATGCATGTCGGCGCGCTGCGCACCGTGCCGGAGCTGGTGCATGCGCTGAAGCTCGCCCCGGTGGTCGTGCAGGCCCTGCTGCAGGGCGCCATCGACCGGCGGCTGATCGAGGTCTCGGGGGCCCAGCTGCAGGGCGCGATCCCGATCGTCGAGCACGTCCTCAGCGAGCGCGGCCGCGACTGGGCGGCGGACGCCTTCGCCCAGAGCCAGTATGTCGGGCCGGTCCCGGTGCCGCTGCAGAGCTACGCCGCGCAGGTCGCACGGCAGCCGATCGCCGCCCAGGCGATCGCGCCCTCCGCCGTGCGCGCGGCGCTCGCCGACCTGGTGCTCGACGATTCCGTGGTCGAGGCGATCGGGCCGGCGCTCGCCGCGCGCCGCTCGATCCTGCTCTACGGGGCACCCGGCAACGGCAAGAGCTCGATCGCCGAGCGGCTCGCCCGGCTGTTCGACGACGTCATCTTCGTGCCCTACGCCATCGAGATCGACGGCCAGATCGTCCGCGTCTTCGATGCGCAGCTGCACGGGCCGGCGCCTGCGGAGCCGGCGCAGCCGCCCGCCGCCCAGGCCGGCATCCGCCGCGACGATTTCGACGAGCGCTGGGTCGCCTGCCGGCGCCCGTTCGCCATCGCCGCCGGCGAGCTGACGCTCGAGATGCTCGACGTGCGCCCGGCCGAGCGCGCCGGGTTCTACGATGCGCCGCTGCACGTCAAGGCGATGGGCGGCGTCTTCGTCATCGACGATTTCGGCCGCCAGGCGGTGAACCCGAAGGCGCTGCTCGACCGCTGGATCGTCCCGCTGGAGAGGCGCATCGACTATCTCAAGCTGCAGACGGGCAAGAGCTTCTCCCTGCCGTTCGACGCGCTGATCGTGTTCTCGACCAACATCGAGCCCGACGTCCTGATGGACGCGGCCTTCCTGCGCCGCATTCCCTACAAGATCCACCTGCCGGCGCCGGGAGAGGCCGACTACCGGCGGATCTTCGAGCGCGCCGCCTCCCGCCACGGGCTGCAGATCCCGGACGATCTCGTCGACCTGGCGATCGCGGAGCTGCGCCGCCGCGGCCTGCCGCTCGCCGGCTACCAGCCCGGCTTCGTCGTCGACCAGATCGTGACCGCCTGCCGGTTCCACGAGCGGCCGCCGGCGGCCAGCGCCGCGCTGGTCCGCGCCGCGCTCGCCAACCTGTCGACGCGGACCTTCGCGCCGCCGGGCGCGGGGCAAGAGGATTCGCCCGCGTCGCCCTGAAGGCCGGCTGCGCACGCTCGCCGGCATCCCGCGCCGGGTCGACCGGCCCGCGGACGAACGCAGGTTCCTGCCCCATGCTTGCCCTGGTCCCGGTCGTAGCGTTCGGCGAGGCGTCGGGAGTCGCGTTCGTCCGCAGCCAGGGTGCGCGCAACGGCACGCGCCCCTGGGAGCGCCTCACTCACGGAGATCCGAGCAGCGGTAGATGTAGAAGCGGTCCCGGGAATCCCAATCGGGCCCGCCGACCGCGGTATCGGTCTGTGCATCCAGCCCCACGGAGGCTGGAGGCTGCCAGCTGGCGAGATACGGCCCTTCGACGGGCTCGGCGATGACGACGTAGTCCAGGGAGGGTTCGCGACCGCACAACCGCGTCAGCGCAGCCCGATCGTGCCTGGGACGACCTTGACCGGGTTTCGCCGGACAGGGTGCGCCGCCCGCCTCGTCGAGCTCGGGACTCCCGAACTGCCGCACGCTCGTCGAGCGCCGGTCGTACGCGATGGCGGTCTGGCGGAAATACAGCACGCCCGCTCCCTGCATGCAGGAGAAATAGCTGGCCCGCCGCAGCCTGAACCAGAGCAGCTCGACGCCGTTCTCCCAGTAGACGCTGGCTCCCTCCGGCAAAGCGGTGGCGAGCTCTTCCGGCGGGGCGCCGCGATCCTCGATGAATCGCTGCACGTCGGTGCGGCGATCCCAGGCCAGGGCGGAAGCCAGCAGGGCGACCGGCGCGAGCAGCCAGAGCGCCCGACGGCCCGCCGACGGCCCGGTGGATGACAGGACGGCGGCGCCGCCGCCGAGCGCCAGGGCCATGAAGGCCGCTCCTCGAAGGCCCGGCCCCATGATCGTGGAGGGCTCGATCAAGCTGCAGACCTTGACGGTCAGTGCGAGCGCCACCAGCAGCAGGGCGACGACGAGCCCGAGCTCGACCAGCCGCGAGCCCGGCTTCGATGCGGCGGCCGCGCCGACCAGCAAGGGAAGCCCGAGCAGCAGCAGGAAGGGTGGTACGATCAGGAACCCCGCGGAGATCCTGGCCGCGAGCATCATGGCGAGGCCTGCGAGCAGGATGACGCGCGCCGGCCAGCGCATGTCGCCGAGCAGCGCACGATGAATGACCGGGCCCGCCGCGATGTTGGCCGCCAGCACCAGGATCCAGAGCGCCCGCCAGGGCTGGACGTCGACGACCAGCAGGTTCTTGCCGAGGTCGCCGCCGAGCACCGCGGCGGTCATCCCGGCGAGGGCGACGATGGCCGTGGCGGCGACGAACTCCCTCAGGAGCCTTCCGGCAAGGAGCATGCCGGCGATGCAGAGTGCCAGCACGGAGACGAGCCTGGCGTAGTCCAGGATCGTCCACTGGGTGACGAATCCCTGGGGCGAGCGCTGCCGGCCGATGCGAAGCCACTCCGGGTCGAGGAGCACGAGCAGCCGCGGGAAAGGGGGTATCCCCGCGAAGGCCAGGGCAACGGCGCATGCCGCGCCTCCGGCGACCGCCCAGAGCCATCGCCGGTCCGCGCGGATTGCGTAGGCGGCCGCCAGCGCCATGCCCGGCGCCGCCATCACGGGATGGAGGCTGGCGGCGAGACCAAGGGGAACCCAGCACAGCGCCATCCGCTTCCGGACGGCGAGGCCCATGCCGAGCATGGTCAGCGCCTCGGCCGGGAGCCGGGCCGACAGGAACGCCTCGCCATACTGGAACAGCTGGTATCCGCCGTAGCCGCTGGGCAGCACGATGGCCATCGCCATGCCGAGAGCGACCTGGCGGGGCTTGTCGATCAGCGACCTGCACAGGAACAGCAGGGCCAGAAGCCAGAGGAGCTGGGCAGCGATGACCAGGGCGAGATGCGCAGCGGCAAGGCCGACGAGGGATATGACGAGGGCATAGAGGACCGAAAAGACCGTGAACTGATCCTGGGACCCGAACTGGAGATAGAGATCGCCCCGGTAGAGGTCGCCATGGAGCAGATCGAGGGCCTGCACCGCGTAGAGACGCGCGTCCTGAATGATCCCGCGGTAAGGACGGGTGCCGATCCAGAGCGCGAGGACGACAATTCCCGCGAGCACGGTTTCCGGCTGCGGCCGGCCGGGCTGCCGGTCCGTTGCAGGTCCGCGGGTCCAGCCGGCGATCAGGCGGCGCGCCATCATCGAAGCCGCGACGCGACTACCGAGAGCGATCCTGGCAAGAGCCGCCGTCGCTGGACGCGACGAGCTCCAGAGGCTCCCCCGCCGTCGCGGCAAGCACTGCAGGCCCTGCGCAGGCTCTTCGATCAGACGAACGGGGTGCGCCCCCCAAGACGCGCCGGGCCGCGTCGGCCGCGAGCAGAAGGCGCGTCCCGACCTTTACGGAGCAGGCCGGAATTGCAATCATCCGGGGGCGGTGGGGAGCAAGGTCGGGGCCATGGCGCGGGGGAGCGACATCTCCGTGGTGATGATCACCATGGACGAGGAGGGGGCAGTCGGCAAGGTGATCGGCGACATCCGGCAGGCGGTGCCCGAGGCCGAGATCGTGATCGTCGATTCCAGCCGCGATCGCACCCCGGAGATCGCCGCCGGCCTGGGCGCCACCGTGATCCGGCAATTTCCGCCGCGCGGCTATGGCCGGGCGATGGATCTCGCGCTGCGCTCCTTCAGCCGGCCGGTGGCGGTTACCCTGGATTGTGACGACACCTATCCGGCGGACCGGGTGCACGCGCTCGCCCGGCTGGTGCTCGACCAGGGCTACGACCTGGTGGACGGCTCCCGGCTCGGAACCCGGCCGGCCGCGATGCCGCTGCCGAACTATCTCGCCAATCGAGGGTTCGCGCTCCTCGCCTCGATCCTGTTCCTGCGCCGCGTGAGCGACCTCCATAGCGGGATGCGCGCCTACCGCAAGGGCCTGGTCGAGGAGCTGGGCTGCGATCCGTCGGGCGCGGCGCTTCCCGTCGAGCTGCTGCTGCGCGCGATCCGCAAGGGGTGCCGGGTCGCCACCGTGTTCATCGCCTATCGCGAGCGGATCGGCCGCAGCACGATGCGCCCGATCGAGAGCGCGCTATGGACCATGCGGCGCATCTGGCGCGCACGGTTCGCCTGATCGGGGGAAGCTTCGGGCATGATCATCACGCGTACCCCCTTCCGCGTCTCCATCGGCGGCGGCGGCACCGACCTGCCGTCCTTCTACGAGCGCCATGGCGGCTTCGTCATCTCGGCCGCCATCGACAAGCACGTCTATGTCAGCATCAACCGCGCCTTCTACCCGGGATACCTGTTGAAGTATTTCGAGATGGAGCGCGCGCCGACCGCCGCCGAGATCCGGCATCCCCTGATCCGCGAGGCGGTCGCCCTGCTGGAGCTGGAGCCGCCGGTCGAGATCGTCAGCATCGCCGACGTGCCCGGCGGTACCGGCCTGGGCTCGTCCGGCTCGTTCACCGTCGGGCTGCTGCACGCGATCGCGGCATACCAGCACCACCGTGTCGGCGCGGAGATCCTGGCGCGCCAGGCCGTGGAGATCGAGATGGTCCGCCTCGGCGACCCGGTGGGCAAGCAGGACCCCTATGTCGCCGCCTATGGCGGCATCATCTGCCAGGAATATCACCCCGGCGGCGACGTCACGATCACCCCGCTCGCCGTGTCGCAGGACACGATCGGCGACCTGCTCGACAACCTGCTCCTCTTCTTCACCGGCGGCAGCCGCCACGCCGTCGACCTGCTGCGCGACCAGAAGCGGCGCTCGCAGCAGGACGATGCGGCGATGCTCGCCAACCTCCAGTTCATCAAGTCGGTGGGATATGAGACGCGCGCCCGGCTCGAGGCCGGCGACACCGCCGGCTTCGCCCGGCTGATGCACGAGCACTGGCTCCGCAAGAAGGAGCGCTCGCCCGGGATCACCGATCCGCGCATCGACGCGCTCTACGAGCTGGCGCTGGCCAACGGCGCGCTCGGCGGCAAGCTGGTCGGTGCCGGCGGCGGCGGCTTCCTGATGTTCTATGCCACGGATGCCCGCCGGCTGCGCCGCGCCATGGCCGAGGCCGGCCTGGCCGAGATGCGCTTCGGCTTCGACTTCGAAGGCTCCGTCGTGCTCTGCCGGAGCTGAGATGCAGTGCGTCATCCTGGCAGGCGGCCTGGGCACCCGGATGCTGCCCCTGACCCGGACGATGCCCAAGACCCTGATCCCGGTGCTCGGGCGGCCGTTCGCCGACTGGCAGCTCGCCTGGCTGGCGCGCCAGGGGGTGCGCCGGGTCGTCTACTGCCTGGGGTACCTTGCCGATGCCGTGCGCGCCCATGTCGGCGACGGATCGGCCCGGGGGTTCGAGCGGGTGGACTATGTCGAGGACGGCGACCGCCCGCTGGGCACCGGCGGTGCGCTCCGGCAGGCGATGGATGCCGGTGCCCTGGAGGAGAGCTTCCTGGTGCTGTACGGGGATTCCTACCTGCCGGTCGAGGTCGCGCCGCTGTGGCGAGCGGCGGGGGAGGGGCAGCTGCCGACGATGGCGGTGCTGCGCAACGAAGGCTGCTGGGATGGCAGCAACGTGGTGCTCCGCGACGGTCGGGTCGTCCGCTACGAGAAGGGGCGCGCCGACGCGGCCGCGATCGGCATGAACCACATCGACTACGGCATCTCGGTGCTGCAGCGCCGGCTCGTTGCCGAGCGGCTTCCCCCGGCGACGCCGCAGGATCTCGGCCTCCTCTATTCGGCGCTCGCCGACGAGGGGCGCCTGCGCGGCTTCGAGGTCGACCGGCGCTTCTACGAGATCGGCTCGCCGGCCGGGCTGCGTGACCTCGAGGCGTTCCTGGGCGCCGGCGAACCCGCGGAGGGCGCCCCGTGAGCCTCGTCGGGGTGCTCGGCGGCGGGATCGCGGGGCTGGCCGTGGCGGGCCATGCCGCGGCGGACTGCGAGGTGCTGGAGGCCGACACGCTGGTCGGCGGTCACTGCCGCAGCCTGGTCACGGACGGCTACACCTTCGACCTCGGCGGGCCCCACATCCTGTTCTCGCGCGACCAGCAGATCCTCGACACCCTGTTCGGGCTGCTCGGGGACAATCTCGGGCGCCGCCGCCGCGCCAACAAGATCTGGTTCCGCGACCGCTACGTGAAATATCCCTTCGAGAACGGGCTGGGAGACCTGCCGCCCGAGGATCGGTACGAGTGCCTGATCCACTATCTGCGCAACGACCATCCGCCGCCGGCCAACTTCCGCGAGTGGATCCTGCACAATTTCGGCACCGGCATCGCCGAGCGGTACATGATTCCCTACAACGAGAAGATCTGGAAGGTGCCGGCCCAGGCGATGGCGACGGACTGGGTCGAAGGCCGTGTCCCGAAGCCCCCCCTCGAGGACGTCGTTCGCTCGGCGGTCGGGGTCGAGACGGAGGGCTATGTCCACCAGCTCACCTTCGGATATCCGCTCGCCGGCGGCATCGAGGCGCTGCCGGCCGCGCTGGCCATGCGCTGCCGGAGGATCGTGACCGGGTTTTGCGTGCGCCGCGTGTGGCGCGAAGCCGATGGCTGGCACGTCGGGGACGGACGAACGACGCGTCGCTACGACCGGCTCGTCTCGACCATCCCGGTGCAGGAGCTGATCGAGGCGCTGCCCGATGTGCCGGAGGAGATCCGCGCCCGGGCCGCGGCGCTTCGGTTCAACTCGCTGGTCACCGTGATGCTGGGGCTGCCCTCGGCCGAGCCCCTGCCCTTCACCGCCGTCTACGTGCCCGATCCGGACATCATCTTTCACCGCCTTTCCTTCCCCCTGGCCTTCACGCCGAACGGTGCGCCGGCCGGCCACATGGCGGTGACGGCCGAGATCACCGCCAATCCGGGCCAGGGGGCCGACCGGCTGTCGGACGAGGCGGTGATCGAGCGCACCCTGGCCGGGCTCGCCGCCATGGGGATCGGCGGCGGTGCGGCGCCGACGTTCCGCGCCGTGCACCGCACCCGCTATGCCTATGTCGTGCGGACGGTCGGCCATGCCGAGCATCTTGCCGCCGTGCTCGCCTATGTCGCCGGGCTGGGGATCGTCAGCGTCGGGCGCAATGCCGAGTTCGAGTATATCAACATGGACGAGGCTGTGCGTCGCGCCCTGGTCGTCGCCCGGGCCCTGTGAGCCGGCCGATGTTCGACCTTTCCGCCGGCTACTACGCCTTCGACGACATCAATCACACCGTCGTGGACATGGTGGGCCGCGAGCTGGCCCGCCTGCCCGGGCCGCCGCGCCTGCTGGATGTCGGCTGCGGTCGCGGCCAGCTCGGCGCCGCGCTGCGCGGGCTCGGCTGCCGGGTCGTCGGGATCGAGGCGAACCCGGAAGCCCTGGCGGCCGCCGCGCCGCGTCTCGACGAGGTGTTGGCGGCGGATCTCACCGACGGCGCCGCGATCGGATCGTCACTGGCCGGCCGCCGCTTCGACCTCGTGCTCTTCGCCGACGTGCTCGAGCATGTGGGCGATCCGCTCGCCGTTCTCCGCCTCTACACGGGCTATCTGGCGCCGGGCGGCCGGATCGTCGTGTCCCTTCCCAACATCGCCAGCTGGGATCGGCGCCTCGCTCTCCTCTGCGGCCGCTTCGACTACGCCGACAGCGGCATCATGGACCGCACCCATCTCCGCTTCTTCACCTTCCGCACCGCCGAGCTCCTGGTCCGGGAGGCCGGGCTGACCCCCCTCGCCGTCGGGCATGCCGCCGGCATCGCCCGGCCGTTCTGGCCGCTGCTGCGCCGGCTCATGTTCCGCGGCGGGGGCGCGTCGGATCCCGGTGCCGTGCTGCGCTCGCCGGCCTACCGGCTCTACGAGCGCCGCCTGCTCCCTCTCGAGCAGGCGATTGCCGGCTTGCGTCGGCAGCTCCTCTCTTTTCGCATCGTCATCGTGGCAGCCGAGGCCGAACATGGCTAGGATGCGCCGCGACGTGGGGGGGGTCGTGCCCGGGTCGTTTTCCGCCCGCTTTCTCGATGAGACGGCCGCAATCGTCTCCCGGCTGGACGCTGGGGAGATCGAGCGCATGGTCGCGGGGCTCAGGGCCGTACGCGACGGCGGCGGGCGCCTGTTCGTCCTCGGGGTCGGCGGCTCGGCCGGGCATGCCAGCCATGCCGTCAACGATTTCCGCAAGCTCTGCGGCTTCGAGGCCTACGCGCCCACGGACAATGTCAGCGAGCTGACCGCCCGGATCAACGACGAGGGCTGGGAGAGCTCGTTCGTCGGCTGGCTCAAGGTCTCGCGGCTGCGGGCCGGCGATGGCGTCCTGGTGTTTTCCGTGGGCGGTGGCGACCGTGCTCGCAACGTCTCGCCGAACCTGGTGACCGCGCTGGACCACGCCCGGGCCGTCTCGGCCCGGATCTTTGCCGTGGTCGGCCGTCCGGATGGGCATGCGGCGCGCGTGGCCGAGTCCTGCGTCGTCATCGCCGCGGGGAATCCCGAGCACGTCACGCCGCATGCCGAGGGCCTGACCGCGGTGGTCTGGCACCTGATGGTCAGCCACCCCGCCCTGAAGATCGCGCCCACCAGGTGGGAATCGCTGCGGTGAACGGCGCGCGCACCCTGGTGGTGGGCGGGGCCGGGTTCATCGGCAGCCATGTGGTCGACCGGCTGCTCGCACTGCCGGAGACCGCGGGCGTCACCGTCTACGACAATTTCAGCTCGGGCCGCGACTGGCACCTGGAAGGGCACGCGGGCGACCGCCGGCTCCTGGTCCACAGGGCCGAGGTGGGCGACCTCGAGCGGCTGGTCGCGGCCATGGCCGGCCACGCGGTCGTGGTTCATCTCGCCTCCAATCCGGACATCGCCCGTGCCGCCCGGGAGCCGGCGATCGACTTCGACCAGGGCACCGTGCTGACCCACCACGTCCTGGAGGCGATGCGGCGGACCGGCTGTGGCCGCATCCTCTACGCCTCCGGCAGCGGCATCTATGGCGACCTCGGAGACCGGGTGGTCGACGAGGACCAGGGGCCGCTGCGGCCCATCTCGACCTACGGCGCCAGCAAGCTCGCCGGCGAGGCGATGATCTGCTCCTACGCGCACATGTTCGGGATCGCCGGCCTCGCCTTTCGCTTCGGCAACGTCGTCGGCCCGCGGCAGACGCACGGCGTCGGCTTCGACTTCATCCGGCGCCTGCGCCATGACCCGACGCGCCTTGCCATCCTGGGCGACGGCAGCCAGAGCAAGCCCTACGTCCACGTCGACGACGTCGTCGACGCCATGCTTCTGGCCGGGGGGCGGGGCGCGCCCGGCTTTCACGCCTACAATGTCGCGCCCGAGGATGCGGTCACGGTCCGGGAAATCGCCGACCTGGCGGTTGCCTGCCTCGGCCTGCCGGCCGACAGCGTTGCCTACGAGTTCGCCGGCGGCGACCGGGGTTGGAAGGGCGATGTGCCTGTGGTCCGGCTGGACACCCGCAGGATCCGCGCCCTCGGCTGGCGCTGCGGGGGCTCCGGCGACGCGATGATGCGCGCGCTCGCGGCACTCCGAGCCGAGGCCGAGGCCGGGCGGATCTGAGCCCGGGATGCGCGCCGTGTTCCTCGATCGCGACGGGGTCCTCAACGAGCCGGTCGTGCGCCATGGCCGCCCCTATCCGCCGCAGTCCACGGCGGAGCTGGTCGTCGCCCGGGACGTGCCCGCGGCCTGTGCCCGGCTGAAGCGGGCCGGCTTTCTTCTGATCTGCGTGACCAACCAGCCCGACATCGCCCGCGGGCGGACGACGCCTGAGGCCGTGGCCTCGATCAATGCCGCCCTCGCCGCCCGCCTGCCGATCGACGAGTTCCGGGTCTGCCCGCACGACGATCCCGACGGCTGCGATTGCCGCAAGCCGCGGCCCGGACTGCTCCTTGCCGCCGCCCTGCAGCATCGGATCGAGCTCTCCGCCAGCATCATGGTCGGCGACCGCTGGCGGGACATCGCCGCCGGACGCGCTGCCGGCTGCCGCACCGTCCTCATCGACCGCAACTACGCCGAGCGGCGCCCGGATGCCCCGGATTTCGTCTGCTCCACCCTGGAGGAGGCTTCGGCATGGATCGCGGGTTAGGCCCGGCCGGAGAGCCGCCGCGGCGAAGGGAGGGGCAGTGGCCGTCAGCGAACGCATAAAGCTCTTTGCCGACGGGGCGGACCTGCCGGGCATCGCCCGGCTTGCGGCGGACCCCGCCATTCGCGGCTTCACAACCAATCCGACGCTGATGCGAGCGGCGGGCGTTCTCGACTACGCCGCCTTCGCCGACGCGGCGGCGGCGGCGGTCGCGCCCCGTCCCATCTCGCTCGAGGTCTTCGCCGACGATTTCGACGAGATGCACGCGCAGGCGCGGCTGCTCGCCGCCTTCGGCGCCAACGTCTACGTCAAGATCCCGGTCACGGATACCCGGGGCCGGAGCACGGTGCCGCTGATCAAGGCCCTCGTCGCCGAGGGCGTCCGGCTCAACGTCACCGCGCTGCTGACGCTGGCGCAGGTGACTGCCGTCCGCGACGCCCTGAGCGGGACCCCGGGCTCGTTCGTGTCCGTCTTCGCCGGCCGCATCGCCGACACCGGCCGCGACCCCCTGCCCCTGATGCGTGCCGCCCTGGAGGCGATCAGGCCCGATCCCGCGATCGAGCTGATCTGGGCGAGCTCGCGAGAGGTCTACAACATCTACCAGGCGGCGGAGATCGGCTGCCACATCATCACCGTGACGGCCGACCTCCTCCGGAAGCTGGCCCTCGAGGGAAAGGATCTCTCGGACCTGTCGCTGGATACGGTCCGCATGTTTCGATCGGATGCCGTTGCGGCAGGCTATCGACTGCACACGAAATCATCCGACGCCGATGAGTAGGCTCATCGCCGAGCCATTGCGGCTGCTGCGCAAGTGGGTCGATCAGCCTCCGGCGCGGGCGATTCTCGCCTTCCTGATCATCCAGCAATGCGGCATCAACCTGTTCTCGCTCTATTCGCATCAGACCATCTACTATGTGAATCGCCTGCCCTATCCGGGCTACGATTTCATGGATTTCTACAACGCCGCGCGCGACCATATGGAGGGGCTCGACGCGTATTTGCGATTGAATTTCAACAAGCCGCCGCTGGTTATCTTCTTGTTTACGCCATTGGCATATCTTGACAAGATTACAGCCCTTCATGCTTACTTCGTGATCAATTGCCTGCTGATCGCCTGTGCGCTATTTGTTGCCTTGCGTGCAACGCAGATGCGCTACGGGGCGGCTCTGTTTGCGATCGCCGCGCTCTACTATCCGGTCCACTTCCAGGTCGAAAGAGGCAATCTCGAGAGCATCATCATGGTGTGCCTCGCGGTGCTCGTCTTTCGTTCCAGCCGGGCGCTCGAGGCCGGCCTGGCTCTCGGCATCGCGATCGTCATCAAGCTCTACCCTGCGGCGCTGCTGGCTCCGATGTTCCTGCTCCGCCTCTATCGTCAGTCCATCGTCGCGCTGCTCGTTGCGATCGCCACGGTGCTGGCGCTCTACCCGCTCTGGCGGAGTGCGATTTCCGGCATAGCGGCACGACCCGTGGACTTCATTCTCTTTGAGAACACCAGCATCTTCGCACCCTTCTCCCAACTCGGCGCCCTGGCCGACCAGGCGCTGTCGAGCGATGCCGCCGGCGGAAGACCGGTCCATGCGCTTTTCAGCATCGTCGGCTTCGTCTTCGGGGCGATCCTCTGCCTGTTGCTCCTGATCCTGCTGGTCGTGCCGGATCTTCGCCGGTTCCGCGCCGGTTCCGCGGCAGGCCCGGTCTGCGGCAGCGTCGCAGTGGAGCTTGGCCTCTACATCCCCGTTCTCCTCGCCGTGCCCCTTGTCGTGATCAGCTATGCCCAGATTAACCTGCTTCTTCTGATTCCCCTGGCGCAGCTGCTGAACACCCGCCTCAATCCTGGATTCCTCACGCGGCTGCTGTTCCAGGCGGGCATGGTCGGCACCTCGGTCCAGTGGCTGACCTGGTGGAAGCTCTGGGGCCTTCACTGGCCGATGGCCATGCCCGGGTGCGGACTTGCTCTGCTGATGCTCTGGGCGGTTCGCATGAAGTGGGCCTTGGCCCGAGGCCCGGTGAACGGCGATCGGGGGGGGCCTGCAGCATGAGGCGCGGCCGCGCCTGGACGGGCCTGGCTGCGATGCTCGTGCTGGCGAGCCTCGGCGGCTGCTTCATCCCGGATCGCTTCCAGGCGACGCTCATCATCGTCGACTGGCGGAGCTACGAGCTCGAATACCAGGGCCGGCTCTACGCTCTGGACTTCCTGCAGGACCTGCGGCGGGGGACCCTCGAGCCGAAATCGCCCCTCCTGGCCGAGGTGGCGCAGTGGCTGCACGAGAAGCCCGGGGTCGACCTCGTTCGACACAAGCAGGGTGCGACCTACGAGATTGCGGCGGATGTCGAGGGCGCGCTCTCCAACGGCATCTGGATCGATCTCTATCGCACGCCCATTCTCAAGGTCGATTGGATCGGCGACAACATCGCGATCACCCTGTCGCCGCTGTCTCGCAAGGGTCGCGAGCTGGAGCTGCGCGACCTCGCCGCCGCGGGTCTCGGCAGCAGGGGGCGGTTTTGCATCGCCACGCTCCTTCCGGTCGTTCGCCAGAATGCGCAGGAGGCCTATGCCGCGGACGGCCTGAGACACTATTGCTGGCAGTCCGACGACTGGATCAACGCCGCGCCGCCGATCGAGATCCTGCTGCATCGGCCGGCCGAGGGATCCTGGTGGTGACGGAGACCCGCTACCGTGACGGCCCCGAGGTGCGGACGCTGTCGCGACCGGCGGCCGGCGTGCTCGCCCGATCGTCCTCGGGCGCCTCGGCTGCCCGCGCCGGGCTCCTGCGAAGGCTGCTCTGGACCGGGCTCCGGACTGTCGTCACCTGCGGCCTGCTCTGGCTGCTCGCCTCGCGCATCGACGCGCGGCATGCCGTCGTCCTGATCGCCGGCGCGGGACCGGGCCTGGCCGGCGGCTCCCTCTTCGCGCTGCTCGCCACGACGCCGTTCAACGCTGTGCGCTGGCGCGCATTGTGCGACCCCGAGCCCGGCCTGCCGCCCGCGCTGTCGTTCTGGAAGATCCTGCTGGTCGGCCTGTTCTTCAACCAGATGCTGCCCTCGGGAATCGGCGGCGATGCGGTTCGCGCCTGGCGATGCCAGCAGCTGGGGCTGCGCCTGGGCATCGCCGTCCGC
The DNA here is from genome assembly GCA_046349435.1 of Dongiaceae bacterium. GTDB lineage: Bacteria > Pseudomonadota > Alphaproteobacteria > Dongiales > Dongiaceae > JAXMCI01. The sequence continues at coordinate 64,555 of JAXMCI010000026.1, forward strand.
AGCATCCTGCTCGAGCGGGCCAGCGGCTATGTCGTCTACCTGGCTCTGCTCGCCGCCGCCCTGCCGGGTCTTGCCCGGGCGGGGGTCCCGCTGGCTGCATTGCTTCTGTTGCTGGCCGCGGGCGTCGGCGGTCTGGTTGCCCTCTTCGTCCTCGATCTGCTCCCGGGGCTGGCCAGGCTCCCCGGCTTCGCCGCATGGCTGAGCGACCTGTCGGCCGCGGCCCGGCGGCTGGCCACTGACCGACGGCGGCTGGCCGCGACGCTCGGCCTGTCGGCGATCAGCGCGGGGCTGACCGTGCTGGGCTTCATGCTGGCCGGCGCCGCGGTCGGGATCGATGCCGGCTACGGACTCTGGCTGGCCGTCGTTCCCCCGGTCCTGCTCATCCAGGTGATCCCGGTCTCGCTGGCCGGCTGGGGGGTGCGCGAGGTTGCCCTGGCGCATCTGCTGGGGGCCTATGGGATCGGCGGGGAACGCGCCGTTGCCGCCTCGGTATTGTTCGGCCTGGTGCAGATCGCCGCGGCCCTGCCGGGCGGCCTGGTCTGGCTGGCCGGGTGGGACATGCGTCGGAAGGCGGGCGCGCGGACGGGCGCGGCGGGGTGATGGTCGAAGGTCGCTCGCGGATGCGAGCGGCGCCTCGACATGTGCGGCGACCACCCTGCCGCGCTCGCGGACCGGGACGAAGGGGGGTGCCGGACGGAGCGAAGGTTCAGCGTGGCGAGCCGGCTGCCGCGGCCTGCGCCGGCCGTTCCTCATGGTAGGCGGCGTCGATGTTGACCAGCCACGGATCGAAGCGACCGGCGCCGACGGCCGTGCGCGCCGCGAGCAGGCCCGTCGCCATCGCGTGATCCTGGTTGTTGTACTTGAACATCCCCGATCGACCGATCGGCAGCAGGTTCGCGAAGCGGTCGAGCCAGTCCCGGATGGACTCGATCTCCTGGTCCACGCCGGTCTCGATGACCGGATAGGCAGCGGCGGACCGGATCACGCCGCCGGCGACGAAGCTGCATCCGGCGCCGAGCCCGAGCACCGCCAGCTCGCGCCGCGCCAGCGCGATGAGCTCCTCGTCCGCCGCCGTCCAGATGGGCTCGTCGGCGAAGCAGAAATACTCCAGGGTCAGCGGGTTGAGGCCGGCGGCCGCCGGCATCTCCGGCGAGAAATTGCCGTAGGCGGCGATGCGCGCCACCCGCACCTCCGGGGAATGAACGTAGATCCAGTTGTCGGGGAAGGGTGGCTCCCCCTGCAGGACCAGCTGGACGCTGAGGTGGCTGCGGAACCGAAGCCGGGACGAGGCCTCGCGCACGGCAGCCGGGGGCGGCGGGTCGAGCTGAGCGAGGATCTGCGGCAGCGGCGCGCTCGACAGGAAGATGTCGCCGCGCACCGTCGGGCCGCCCTCGATCTCGGCTCCGAGGACGCGGAACCCGTCGCGCCGCAGCCGCACCACCCTGGCGCCGAGACGGACCTCGCCGCCCTGGCGGCCGATCAGGTCAGCCATCTTCTCGTAGAGCTGTCCCGCGCCCAGCCGCGGATAAAGAAAACGGTCGACCAGCGTCTTGGCCACCTGCGGAGGCGGTCCGAGGAGGGCCGCGCGCAGTGCCGTGGCGAGGCTCAGGCCCTTGATTCGCTGGCTTGCCCACTCGGCGCCGATGCGCCGGCACGGGATGCCCCAGACCTTCTCGGTGTAGCTGCGGAAGAAGGTCTCGTAGAGTCTCCGGCCGAACCGGTCGGTGACCCAGTCCTCGAAGCTGTCGATCCGCGGCGCCGCGACCCGGCGGCGCAGCCTGGCCGCGCCGTAGCTCGCCAGGATCGAGAGCGAGGCGAGCGGCCCGAGGCCGAGCAGGGCGTTGAGCGGCGTGAGGGGATAGTCGAACCAGCGGCCGCGGTAGCGGATCCGCGTCAGGCGGCGAACCTCGACCACATCCTCGCCGCAGATCTCGCGGAACAGCGCTTCGATCTCCGTGTTGCGGGTAAAGAACCGGTGGGGGCCCACATCGAATCGGTTGCCGCCCAGCATCTCCGTCCGGGCCAGCCCGCCGACCTGCCCCGCCGCTTCCAGAACCGTTGCACGATGGCCGTGACGCACCGTCTCCAGGGCGGCGCTGAGCCCGGCGGGCCCGCCACCGACGATGACGACATGGCGCCGGTCCGCAGTGACGGCTGTGTCCATTCCGGCCCTGCTAGCGAGAGAAGCCGGGGCCGCGCCCGGCGCGATCGTCCCGCCCGGTCATGTTCCAGAAACTCCGACGGCCGCATGTCGATGGTTCGCGACGTACGGCAGGAAGCCCGTCCATCGAGGGTACGACCCGGGACCCGGGGCTCCTTCACCGACGCATGATTGCGAGCGCGCCATCGATCCCGCTTGCTGCCCTGGGTCGCTCTGCCGCGTCCACCCACACTGGGCGACAATATAGGCAGGGCTGGAAGCGGAACAGGACCTTCGCCGACCGGTGCCGGGTCGGATCCTGCCCCGCCTGGGACAACCCCGCGCGGCCGGCGGGATGTCCGCAGGTCGGGTCCTGTCACGGGCCTGCGCGGCGGCCTGGCGAAAGCGACCGGGCAGCATGGGATCACGGCTTCCGGGCGCCGGGTGCGCCGTCGGGGTCCACGACCTCGAAGAGGAGCTCGCGGCTCGCCGGCGGCAGCGGTACCGGTCGAAGCCAGGGCGGCGTCTTGCCGGATGCGAGGGCATCTCGGAAGCTCGGCGACCCGGGATCGGCGGGAAGCCACATGCGGAACCGGCCCGGGCAGAACATCACCAGCTCGGCATGGCGCGCCACTGCGATGTGGCGGGCCTGCTCCGGGTCGGATGCGGCGAAGAAATCGTACACGGCGAGATTGCCGTCGACATTGCGATGATAGGGCGCTGCGAGAACGAGGTGAGGGGTGCGGAACAGAAGCTCGGGGCCGTCGTCGATCGGCGCGATGATGAGGCGGGGTCGCGCCCCGAGCCCGCCCGGCCGGTCGAGGGTCGAAGCTGCGGCGGCGAGGTCGCAATCCTCGCGGCCCGGCGGCGACCGGGCGGCGATGGTCGACGCCTGCAGCGCGGCGGGCGGCAGGACGACAAGGAGGGCAGGGCCGAGCAGGGCGGTCGCGAAAGCCGTCCAGACCCTGCGCGGCCACCCCGCCAGGCGACGTCCGACCGAGAGTACCTGCCCGGCGAGCGGCACCGAGGCCAGCAGAAAGGCGAATCCGATCACCCTGATCTCGAGAGCGGTCAGGCCGAGCGCGATCGTCAGCCACACCGGAAAGGCGAGCCATGCCGTCTGCGCCCGCACCGGGCCCGCGACGGCTCGCCGGGCGCTGAAGACCAGGGCCATGATCGGCGCCAGGACAACGAAGGCCCACATCCAAGGCCGTTCGGGGAAGAGGTCGAGCAGTGACTGGGTCTCACCCGAATGCTGCTGCCAGACCAGCCTGAGGCGCGGCGCCACCTCGCCGAACGGACCTCCCCGGCACATGGGAAACGCGGCCAGCAGGAGGGCCATCGTGAGCCCGCCGCTCACGGCCGCCCAGGCGGCCCGGCCGCGCCAGCCGGCCTGGCCCCGACCACCGGCCAGAAGCCCGGCCCAGAAGAGGATGCAGAAGGCCGGCAGGGCAGCGTAGAAGATGCCGAACCCGTCGCATACCGGGCCCGCGGCCAGGGGCTGAGCCACCAGCAGGGCGAGCGCGAGGACCTGCAGCGACGCCGCCCACTGCAGCGCACTCCACAGGCGAGCCGTGCCTCCCCGGCGGACCCAGAGCAGCGCCAGCGTGAGGTTGAAGCCGATCAGCCAGGGCAGGCACTCGCCGCCGACCCACAGGGCGAGGGCGAAGACGGCCGCAGCCAGAACCGGGGGAAGCCGGGCCGATGGCTTGATCGCGATGCGCACGAGAGCGCCCAGCGCCAGCGTGGCAAAGATCAGCTGCCAGTTGTCGTGGTCGACGTGGCCGGGCTGGAACTTGACCGTCAGGGGCAGCGACAGGGCGGCGAGGATGGCGGCGAGCACGGCGCGGCCGCGCCCCAGGACCGGCCGGGCCGTCCAGGTCAAGCAGCCGAGGCAGGCAGCCAGCAGCAGCGGCGGCACCAGGCTGGCCGCGAGCAGCGCGGCGCGCAGCCGGCCGAGCCAGGGCTCGAGCAGTGCGACGAGGCCGGCGAGCGGAAGATCGGGCAGCCGCGACCAGTGCATCGCCAGGCCGGACGGCGGATCGACGCGCGGCTCGGCGACATCCCACCATGCCGCGCCGTCGAGCCAGCGGAAGACCTGGGTCATGCGCATGTAGTCGTCGGTGTCGGGCAGGTGGCCGGAGGTCGGAAGGTCGAAACCGGCGCCGACGCCGATCCCCAGGGCGAGGACGCAGAGAAGCAGGATGAGGAGTGCCGACGAGAGATGTCGCCGGAGGCCGGCCGATCCGGGCGGTCGGCGCGCTCCGGCAGACGGGCGACGCCGATCCTGCGCGGCTTGCATGTCGCTCCCGGCTCGGGGTGGCGTCGCCGGCCGGGGGCTCAAGGATGCGTTGCCGCCCTCGGCAGGCAGGCCCGGCCCGATGTCCGGCCGCTCGCCGAATGCATCTGAGGACGCGATGCCGGAGCATATGTTTTGGCTCGGCGGAGACACGACTGCGGCGGGCCGAGTCTATTGCCGGCCGGCACCGTTAAGCTATTGTTGTTAAACAAGTATTTACCTTTCTAAATAAAGTGCACACCTTGACGTTATCGGGGATGGCGGCATATTCTTCGCACCGTGGGTGGCAGGTGGCGATCAAGATAAGCACCTAAGTCAAGATGGATCGCAGATCTGCCGGGGCATCAGCAATGCTCGGTCGATGCCGAGCGTCCTGTGCAGGAGTCACGCAATGTGCGATCTCATCCGGTTCTTGGATCGGCTGGTAAAGGATGAATCCGGCGCCACGCTGGTCGAATATACTCTCCTGGTCGGCCTGATCTCCATCGCGGTGGTCGCGATCCTCATCGCGTTGCGGGGTCCGCTGTCGGTGATCTGGACCGGCGTGCAGACCTCGCTCTCCAACGCCTCCGCCGCGACCTAGCCGACCCCTTCGGCATGGCTTGCCTGGGGCGGGCGATGCCCGATCGAAGGCGGTCCATGCCGGGTCGCCGTTCGCGGCGCCACGTGCCCGGGGATACCACAGCCGGCATGGCGCATCTGCAAGCAGGTTGATTCTCGGCGACACAGGGAACATTATAATGGGATAGTGCTGCGGTCCGGCTACCGAGCGGTGCCGGCGCCGCGCTGCCCGAAGCGACCGATCAGGTTCCGAGGACCGGGCGGCGCACCGCAGGCCGGGCGTGTGGGATAGGACGGCGATGTCTCATCGGGTCGAGCTCGACGATGTCGGGCGCGGGTTCCGCGCGAGCGGCCCCGCGCCGCGAGCCGTGCAACCCGTCCGGCCTGGATCGGCCACCCGCCATGGCGACCTCGCCCCCGGCGGCGCGCCCACCGATGGCAGCCGCCGGGCCGGCGCCTCGCGTCGTGTCGTCAACCCCGGGCGCCTGGGGCGTTGCCTCGGGCGCTGGGTGAACGCCTCGGCCATCTCGCTGAGCAGGCTCGCGCGGGAGCGTGACGGCGCCGCCCTGGTCGAGTTCACGCTGGTCGTCTCGCTGCTGGTCACCATCCTGATCGCCATCATGCAGTTCGGGCTGATGCTGAACGGCTACATCGTGCTGAACGGGGCCACGCATGCGGGGGCGCGCCGCTTCGCGCTCGCCCGCGGCACCACCACGCCCTACACCGACGCCCGGACCCAGATCTTCAACTCGGCGCCGAACCTTCAGCAGGGGCAGATGACGATAACGCTTGCGGTCAACGGGACCACCTGCGCCAACGATTCGGCCTGCAAGACGGCGCTGCAGACCGCGCAGGGCCAGCCGATCACGGTGACCACCTCCTATCCGTGCAACCGGCTGACCGTCATCTCCGGCTTCGCGCTGGGGACGACCTGCACCGTGCGGTCGAACATGACCGAGCGTGTCGAGTAGCGGGCGCATGGAACAGGGCAGGCGACGGAAGGAAGCTGCTGCCATGAGACGGGACTTGATGGGATTTTTCGGCCGGCTGCTGCGGGACCGGAGCGGCGCCGTGCTCATCCCGATGGCCGTGGCGATGACCGCGGTCCTGGGCTTCGCCGGCCTCGCCGTCGATATCGGCCACGTCTTCTACGTCCAGAACCGGATCCAGACGGCGACCGATGCGGCGGCGCTGGCGGGGGCGCAGAACATCATCGACGGGGCGACCCCGGCCAGCATCCAGAGCGCGGTGGCCTCCTACAGCGCCGGCGCCGGCAACCAGAACGCCTATTCGGGCATGCCGGTGTCGATCGTCAGCGGCTATCCGAAGTACAAGTGCCTGACCAGCACCGGCGTCCCCTGCGTGACGCTCAGCGACGGCACCAAGGCCAATGCCATCGTGGTGCGGCAGAGCGCCAGGGTGCCGATCTATCTCGGCCGCATCATCGGCTTCAACGCGATGACCGTCACCACGACCGCGACGGCGAGCGCCGCCGGCGGCTATGCGCCGCCGCTCAACATCATGTTCGTGCTCGACTCGACGTCATCGATGAACACGGCGGACGCCAACTGCTCGCTCGGCAGCAGCACGAAGCGGATCGACTGCGCGCTCGCCGGCGTGCGCACCATCCTCGGCATGCTCACGCCCTCGATCGACTATCTCGGCCTGATGGTGTTCCCCGGCGTCGACAGCACCACGGTCACCAACGGGTATGAGACGGATTGCAAGTCGTCGCCGGTCTCCACGGTCGTGGCCTACTCCGCCTCCACGAAATACCAGATCGTCTCCATGGCCAACGATTTCCGCAGCTCCGACACGGCCAGCGCGTTGAACACGAGCTCGCCGATAGTGCGTGCCATGCGGGCCGGCGGGACCGGCTGCGCCCAGGGCATGGACGTGGTGGGTGGCAAGGGCACCTTCTACGCCGATGCGATCACCGCGGCGCAGACCGCGCTCGCCACGTTCGCCACGGGCGCGCGGAACGTGCAGAACGTGATCATCCTGCTCAGCGACGGCGACGCCGGCGCCGATTCGTCGAAAGGCCAGATCTCGAGCACCAAGGCCAGCAACCAATGCCACCAGGCGATCACCGCGGCGCAGACCGCCAAGACCGCCAAGACCTGGGTCTACTCGATCGCCTACGGTGCCTCGACGGTGACCAGCGGGAGCAGCGCGAGCTGCACCACCGACTCGCCGAAGATCTCGGCCTGCAGCACGATGCAGCAGATCGCGTCCGATGCATCCCGGTTCTATTCGGACAAGGCCAATGGCTGCACCTCGTCGGTGAACTCCGTCTCCGAGCTGATCGCGATCTTCAAGAGCATCGGGACCTCCCTGCTCAACACCCGGCTGCTCCCGGACAATACGGTCTAGGCGCGCCGGGCCCGGCCCTCGCCCGGCATCGGATGCCTATGTCGGCCCGCGATGGGCGGCGCGGCGCCGGATGGCGGGCCGGGGACTGGCGATCCTCGAAGATTTTCTTACTTCCCAGAGACATAGGTTCGACGCACTGAGAAACCATTGCGATGCGAAGAGGGAAGGAGTTCCCGCAAAAGCTGTCGTCGCGGGCGGGCCCGATTTTCTAAGCCTCTGGTGTTAACCATTTCTTTCCCGATTACCCGGAGGATCGCCTTGATACGCAGCAAGCGTCGCAGTAAGTTCATCGCGTGTGGGTGGCAGGTCTAGCCAGTAATCGGCGTCCTTCGGGGGCAGCCCGAATCTGCCACAGCATCGTTTCAGCCCGGCTTGCGGCCGGGCCATGTTGGAGGCCAAAGAGATGCGAAATATTCGGGACTTTCTCGACCGCCTGGCGGAAGACGAATCCGGGGCGACCCTGGTCGAGTACACCTTGCTGGTCGGCCTGATCTCGATCGCCGTGGTGGCGATCATGATCGCCCTCCGCGCCCCCCTGCGGACCATCTGGACCAACGTGCAGACGGCGCTCACCAACGCCTCGACCGCCACGTGACATCCACGGGCGGCAGGCAGGGCTCGTTGCGGGCGCTGTCGATGACCGGCAGATAGTTCGACCGTGCGGAGGATGCACGGGCGGGGTTCCGCCCGTGCGGACTTCGCCGAGGTCATCGCGGCGCTTCGCATCCGCGGGCGCGGGTCATGCGGCTGAGAGCGATCATAATGCTCGTGCTGGCGCTGGTCCTCGGCGTCACCGCGGCAGTTCTCGTGCGCGGCTGGCTGGCGGTCCAGCTGGCGGCCGTGCGCACGACGGTCCAGCCGGCGAAGATCGAGGTCGCCAGCATCGTCGTGGCGGCGTCCCCCTTGCGCTTCGGCGAGACCATCGACCGGTCGAGGATCAGGGTCGTCGACTGGCCGAGCGCCGCGCTGCCTGCGGGAGCGTTCACCAAGGTCGACGACCTGCTCGGCCCGCAGCCCCGGATGGTTCTCCAGTCGATCGAGCAGAACGAGCCGATCCTCGCCAGCAAGATCACCGGCCCGGGCGCCCGGGCGACGCTGTCGGCGATCATCGAGCCCGACATGCGGGCGATGACGGTCCGGGTCGACGACGTGGTCGGCGTCGCCGGCTTCGTGCTGCCGGGAGATCGGGTCGACGTGCTGCTCACCCGCCAGATCAAGAAGGACGGCCCGCCGGTCACCGACGTGCTGCTGCAGAACATCACGGTGCTCGGCGTCGACCAGCAGGCCGATCAGAAGGCCGACAAGCCGATCGTCGTGAGGGCGGCGACGCTCGAGGTCACCACCGAGGAAGCCCAGAAGCTGATTCTCGCCACGCAGGTCGGCGGGCTGACCCTGGTGCTCCGCGGCATGGCCACCCTGAAGGTCGAGAAATCCAAGCGCGTCGGCATCGCGGACCTGGATGTCGGCCAGGCGAATGACGCCCCGCCCGCGGCCCCGGCCTCGGCACCGCCGCCGCCCGCGCCGGTCAGCTTCGTCCCGGCGCCGCCGCCATTGGCCGTCATCGGAATTACCCGGGGGCTGGTCCGCGAGGAATACCAGGTGGCGCCGAACGGCCGCGTGCTGCTGCCGGGCATGTCCGGGCCGCCGCCGGCGGAGCCGCCCCCGGCCGCCCCGGCACCGTCCGGGGCGCGGCCCGCGGCGACCCAGCCTGGCGGAGCCGCGGCCGCGTCGCCGCCGGCAAGCTCGTGACCGGGACGGCGCAGCGGCGGCACCCATGGCGCATGCGTGCCGTGCCGGCCTTGTTGCTGGCCTGGCTTGCGCTCTCGGCTGCCCCGGCCCTGGCTCAGACCCATGCCCTCGCCGGCACGGCTCGCGGCGGGGTGCTGTACGCCGGCGATCTCATCGTGCCGATCAACAAGTCGGAGATCGTGCAGGTCGACCAGCCCTTCACCGAGCTCCTCGTCGGCAATCCGAAGATCGCCAACGTCCTGGCCCTGTCCGATCGCACGATCTATGTCCTGGGGCAAGCCGTCGGCACCACCAACCTCACCGTCTACGGCGCGAACAGGAAGCTGATCGCCGTGGTGAACCTGGTCGTCTCCTTCGATGTCGAGGGGCTGAAGGCCAAGCTCTACGAGGTGATGCCGGACGAGAAGATCGAGGTCCGCAGCATCAATGGAACGCTTCTCCTGACCGGCCAGGTCACCAGTGCTGCGCACCTCAACGAGGCGATGGCGATCGCGCAGCGCTTCGCGCCGGTAGAGGCGGTGACCAACGGCATGGCGGTCAATGGCAGCCAGCAGGTGTCGCTGCAGGTCCGCTTCGCCGAGATCGACCGCACGACCGAGCGGGCCCTCGGCATCCGGATCGACCAGCTGGCCTATCAGGCCGGCAACATCGGCGTGGCGCTGGCGACGTCCGGGGGCAGCTTCATTCCCTACGCCACCGCTGCCATCACCGGCGGCGTCGGCAACTTCAACATCGATGCGGCCCTGCAGGCGATGGAGAAGCGCGGGGTGGTCAAGGTCCTCGCCGAGCCGAACCTGCTCGCGCTGTCGGGCGACACCGCCAGCTTCCTTGCCGGCGGCGAGTTCCCGATCCCCGTCGACGAGGGCAACGGCGCCATCGGGGTGCAGTTCAAGGATTTCGGCGTCAGCCTCGCCTTCACGCCGACGGTGATCGCCGACGGCCTCATCAACCTTGTCGTCGCGCCCGAGGTCAGCCAGATCGATCCGACCACCTCCGTGGCGATCACCCGTGGCGCCGACCCGGTGCCCGGCCTGATCACGCGACGCGCCCGGACCACGATCGAGCTGCGCGACGGCCAGAGCTTCGCGATCGCCGGCCTGCTGCAGAGCAACTACGACAACAGCATCGACCAGTTCCCGTGGCTCGGCAACGTGCCGGTGCTCGGCACGCTCTTCCGCAGCGCGGCCTTCCGGCGCAAGGAAACCGAGCTGGTCATCCTCGTCACGGTGCATCTGGTGGCCCCGGGTGTCGCCGCGGGTACCCTGACCGGGCCGACCGACTACTTCGTGCCGCCCAACGATTCGGAGCTGTTCCTGTCGGGCCAGTCCGATGGCCGGGCCTCCGGCAGCCCGGCGGCTGCGCCGGCGGCCGTGCCGGCCGCGGGCCAGCCCGGCGGCCTCGCCGGGCCCTATGGCCACATCATCAAGTGAGGACCGGATGCGAGCTTCGCCCCCGTTTTCCCGATGGCGGCAGGACAGGCTGCCCGCCGCGGCATCGGCGCTCCTGCTGCTGACGCTCGCCGCCTGCACGGCGCCGCCGGAGCAGGCCACGGACCCGAGCCCGGGGTTCGGCCATTCGTTCAACCAGAACGCCGCCGTCATGATCATCGACCCACAGCCGGTCGGCGCGCGGAACACCACGTTGCCCCTGGACGGCCACCGTGCCCAGGGTGCGATCATCCGCTACTACACCGACAACGTGATCCAGCCCCAGTCGCTCAGCACCAGCTCGGTGGGCGGGGTGCCGGGCGCCGCGACGGCCGGGAACTCGGCCGGCACGTCGACCACGACCGGGGCGATGCAGTAGCGGCGGCGGCAATGGCCTCGCTCGATGGAGATCCGCGTCGGCTCGGGTCGGTCTGCCCGGCGCTTCCGCTCGCTTCGGGGCCGCTCGGCGCGACCGCCGTCCGACCGCACGGGGCGAGGCGCGCGGGCAAGACCAGCCGCGTCTCGGAGGCGACCTCATGATCGAGCGCCGCCAGCGGGAGGAGGTCGCAACGCGTGACGGGGCCGAGATGCCGAGGACGCTGAGCAGCGCGCCGCCGCAGGGCGTTCTGCTGGCGTTGCTTCGCACCGAGCAGGCCGAGGCACAGCTGCGGTCGGCCCTGGCCGAGCTGCCGACGGTGAGCCTTCAGGTGCTGCGCGGCTCGCTGACCGAGCGCCTGCCCGACCTCGCAGCCGCGCCGCCGACGAGCGTGCTGCTGGTCGATCTCGATCTGGCGGACCCGTCGCAGCTCCTGGCCCTGCGCAAGCTGGTGCATGCCGGCGCCTCGTCTGCGCCGGTCGTCGTGACCGCGCCCTCGGCCGGCACGGAGGAGTTCCGCCAGCTGATGCGGCTGCAGATCGCCGAATTCCTGCCGCAGCCGATGGTGCGCCGCGACGTGGTCTCCGCGGTGGAGGGCGGCTTCCGCAAGCTGCTGCTGCCGCGGGAGCCGGCCCAGCAGCGCTGCAGGGTGATCTCGGTGGTGCGCCGGGCCGGCGGCATGGGCGCCACGTTCCTGGCCATCCAGACTGCGGTGGAGCTGGCCAGCCGCAAGCGCAAGGAGCCCCTGCGGGTCTGCCTGGTCGACCTCGACTTCCAGGCGGGCGATACCGCGACCTATCTCGACGTCGATCCCCGGCTCGACATCGCCGAGATTGCCCGCGCACCGCAGCGCCTGGACGCCCAGCTGCTGCAATCGATGATCTCGCACCACCCGAGCGGGATCGATCTGCTGGCGGCTCCGCCGAGCCTGGTCGAGATCGAGACGGTGTCGGCGGAGGCGATCACCCGGCTCCTCGACAGCGTTTGCGAGCAATACGACTTCGTGGTGATCGACCTGCCGCCTTCCTGCACGCGCTGGAGCATCGACGTGCTGACCGGGTCCGACGCCGTGCTGCTGGTCACCCGGCTGGCCGTGCATGCGATACGCCAGACCAAGGCGATGCTGGCGCGGCTGCGCGCCGAGGGCATCCCGCCCCAGGCGCTCAGCGTCGTCGTCAACGGCTATCGCCGCGGCCTCTTCTCGCGCGGCGTCAAGCTGGCCGCCGCGGAGGAGGCTCTGGGCGTCAAGGCCGATTTCCTGGTCGCGGACGACCCGAAGCTGGTTTCCACGGCGCTGGACCACGGACAGACGCTCCAGGAGGTGCGGCCGCGCAGCCGGATCGAGAAGCAGATCCGCGAGATGGTCGTCCATCTTCTGATGCGGATCGCGCCGGACACGGGTGGGCCCGCGCCGGGCCGCCGGTCCAAACGCAAGGGCTAGGCGAGGACTGCCGATGCTGAGCCGCTTCTCTCGAGCCACCCCACGGCGGGACGAGCCGGTCATCGCGCCGCCGGAGGCAGCGCAGGAGCCGCGGGTTCCGGCCCTGGCCGAGGTCGCGGCTGCCGAGGTGGCGGAGCCGGCGGGCTTCACCGACATCAAGGTCCGGCTGCACCAGCGCCTGCTCGACGAGATCAACCTCGCCGCCATCGAGAAGCTGTCGCTGGAGGAGTTCCGGGGCCAGGTCAGCACCCTGGTGAAGGAGCTGCTGCGGGCCGAGAAGCTGCAGTTCAACCAGAAGGAGCAGGACCGGATCGTCGCCGACGTGATCGACGAGATGACCGGCCTCGGCCCGCTCGAGCCGCTGCTCAAGGATCCGACGGTCAACGACATCCTGGTCAACACCTGTACCAAGGTGTTCGTCGAGCGCGCCGGCAAGCTGGAGCTGACCAGCGTCCGGTTCAAGGACGACCGGCACCTGCTGCGCATCATCAACAAGATCGTCTCGACGGTGGGCCGGCGCGTCGACGAATCGCAGCCGATGTGCGACGCCCGCCTGCTGGACGGCTCGCGCGTCAACGTCACCATCCCGCCGATCGCGGTCGATGGCCCGCTGCTGTCGATCCGCAAGTTCTCGAAGAGACCGCTGACCATGGAGGCGCTGATCAGCCATGGCGCGCTGAGCCAGGAGATGGCGGAGGTGCTGTCAGGCATCGTCCGCGCCCGGCTCAACGTGCTGATCTCGGGCGGCACCGGCAGCGGCAAGACGACGATGCTGAACGCCATGTCGCGGGCGATCGGCGAGCGGGAGCGCGTGCTGACCATCGAGGACGCGGCCGAGCTGCAGCTGCAGCAGATCCACGTGGTGCGGCTGGAGACCCGGCCGCCCAGCATCGAGGGCAGGGGCGAGGTGCGGCAGCGCGAGCTGGTCAAGAACGCGCTCCGCATGCGGCCGGATCGGATCATCGTCGGCGAGGTGCGGGCCGGCGAGGCGTTCGACATGCTGCAGGCGATGAACACCGGCCATGACGGCTCGATGAGCACGATCCACGCGAACAGCCCGCGCGACGCCATCGGGCGGCTGGAGCAGATGATCGGGATGGCCGGCCTCGACCTGCCGACCCGCAGCATGCGCCAGCAGATCGCCTCGGCGCTTCACGTCATCCTGCAGCTGCAGCGGTTGAGCGACGGCCGCCGCAAGGTGGTCAGCGTCTCGGAGATCACCGGAATGGAAGGGGAGGTCATCCAGATGCAGGAGATCTTCCGCTTCGTGCGCAAGCGCACCGAGCCCGACGGCGCGGTGATCGGCGAGTTCCGCGCCACCGGGGTGCGGCCGAAGTTCATGGAGGAGCTGTCGACCCGCAGCATCACCGTTCCCAACCGCTACTTCGATCCCGACCATGTTCTCGGCTAGAGCCTGGCCGCCGGGGCGGCGGTTGCCGGCACGGCCCATCGCCGGGGGTCGTCCGTGACGTTCGACAACCTCTACCTGATCTATTTCCTGCTCGGGCTCGGCTGCCTGATGCTGGTCGAGGGCGTCTATTTTCTCGTCGTCGACCTGCAGGGGCGTCGCCGCGACCCGAACCGGCGGCTCAGGATGCTGTCGTCCGGCAAGACGCGGGACGAGGTGATGGTCTCGCTGCGCCGCGAGCGCCGGCTCACGCCCAGGTTCCGGCCGCTGGCCTGGTTCGAAGGCCTGCTGGTCCAGGCCGGCGTCCGGATCGGCCTGGTGCAGATGCTGCTCGTGATGCTTGCCCTGGCGGCCGGCGGGCTGCTCTTCGGGTATCTGGCGCGCGGCGACCTGACCTCGGCCCTGGGCGGGGCGGTGGTGGCGGGCCTGGTGCTGCCGCCGGCCGTGCTGATGCTGAAGCGCCGGGCCCGGCTGCGGCGCTTCGAGAGCCAGTTTCCCGACGCCATCGACATGATGGTCCGGGGCTTGCGGGCGGGCCATCCGGTGACCGCGGCGATCAGCCTGGTCGCGCGGGAGCTGCCCGATCCGGTCGGCAGCGAGTTCGGCCTCGCGATGGATGAGATGACCTACGGCTTCGAGCTCGACCGCGCGCTCAAGAACCTGCGCGACCGGGTCGGCTCCCAGGATGTCGGCTTCCTGGTCGTCGCCGTCTCCATCCAGGTCCAGCTCGGCGGCAACCTGGCGGAGGTCTTGAGCAATCTCTCCCACGTCATCCGCGAGCGGCTGAAGATGAAGCTGAAGATCAAGGCGGTCTCCGCCGAGGGTCGCTTCTCCGCCGTGGTGCTGTCGATCGTGCCGTTCGGGCTGGTCGGCATGCTGACGTTCCTCAATCCCGACTTCTATTCGGGCGTGCAGGACGATCCCATCTTCATGCCGGTGATGACCGGCGCCTTCGTGATGATGATCTTCGGGATCATCGTGATGTGGCGCATGGTCAACTTTCGGGTCTAGCGATGGCCGGGCTGCAGGACATCGGCGGCGTCGACTGGGTGATCCTTGCCGCCCTGCTGATGGTCGGCGGCACTGTCGTGCTGATCATCATGGGCGCGGCGGCGCTGGTCGGTCCCCGGACCTCGCTCAGGCAGCGCATCGGGGCGGGTGCGCGCGCCGGCAGCGCCGGACGGCCCCTGGCCGGCCCCGCGTCGCTCCGGGCCAGCCAGACCGGCGGCGTGCTGGGACCGCTCACCAAGCGGTTCGTTCCGAGCGACCTCGCCGACGTCTCGAAGGTCCGGCTGATGCTCGTGCAGGCCGGCTATCTCGAGCGTTCGGCGATCGGGATCTTCTATGCCGCCCGCATCCTGCTCGCGATCGTGCTGCCGCTGGCCGCCCTGCTGCTCCTGCCGGCGGTGCGGCCGGACCTCGATCCCTCGCTCCTGCTGTTCGCCGTGGCGGCCTCCGGGCTCGTCGGGCTCTATCTCCCGAACGTCTGGATCAGCCGGCGAACCAAGTCGCTGCAGATCCAGTACCGCATGGGCTTCCCCGACGCGCTCGATCTCATGGTGATCTGCGTCGAGGCCGGGCTCGGGCTCGATGCCGCCATCGGCCGCATCGCGCAGGAGCTGACGGGCGCCCACCGGCGGCTGGGCGAGAACTTCACCCTGATGACGATCGAGATGCGGGCGGGAAGCTCGCGCCGCGATGCGCTGCGCAACCTTGCGGACCGGCTCGGCATCGACGAGGTGCGTGCGCTGGTGACGCTGCTCAACCAGTCGGAGGAACTCGGCACCAGCATCGCCGATGCGCTGCGCGTCTACAGCGACGAGATGCGGACCAGGCGGATGCTCCGCGCCGAGATCAAGGCGAACTCGCTGTCGGTCAAGCTGTCGATTCCGCTCGCGCTCTTCATATTTCCCGTGATCATGACGGTAATCCTGTTGCCGGTGCTGATTCGCATCATTCGCAGCCTCACCAACCTATGACGCCGGTGCGGGCTTGGGGTCGAACATGAACGGTTGCACAAGAGCGGCACGATCGTGGCGGCGCGTCTCGGCGCTCGGCCTCCTCACGGTGTCGCTCTCGGGATGCTCGACGCTCGCCAACGTCGCCGGCCTGCAGAATGCCGGCCCCGCCGTGCGGCCCGTCCAGTCGGCGACCGCGTCCGGCTTCGAGGGGGCGATGACGCAGGGCAAGGCCGCCTTCGCGGCAGGCGACTACGACGCCGCCCTCGGCCAGTTCGGCCAGGCGCTGCTGGCCCAGCCGGACTCGGTGCGGGCCCTCAACGCGCTCGCTGCGACGCACGACCAGTTGCGTCAGTTCGATCTCGCCGACCGCTACTACGCCCTGGCCTTCCGCCTCCAGCCCGACTCGGCCGAGCTGATCAACAACATCGGCTATTCGCACCTGATGCGCGGCGATGCCGCCGGCGCCGCGCGCTACTTCGCCCAGGCCAAGCAGCTCGATCCGGGCAACCAGGTGCTGCTTGCCAGTACCACCCTCGCCCAGGACCGGGCGCGCGGCACGGGGGCGATGCCGACGACCCCGGCCATGAGCCCGGCCATAAGCCCGCCTGCCGCGCCGATTTCCACCGCCGCGGCGCCGCCGCCCATGGCTCCGCTGCCGACGGCCCCGCTGCCCACGGCCCCGCTGCCCTGGCGCCGCCGCTTGACCAGCTGGCGGCGATGCCCGCGGTCACCAGCTCGCACATCGTGCGGGTCGCGCCCGGCGTGCAGATGCTGGTGACACGCGCGCAGCCCGCGGCGTCGCCTTCGCGCGCGCTGGCCCGGGCGCAGACTCCCGCGGCGCCGACCCGGCTCGCCGCCGCGCCGCCGGCGGCCGACGGCCAGCCGGCCGTGCCGCTGCCGATCGTCGCCGCCGTGCCGATGCCGGCCAGCCTGCCCACGGCGGCTCCTGCCGCGCCGCCGACCGCGCCCGCGCCGCAGGCCGCAGCCGCGGCCCGCGCCGCCGCCCGCCCGCCCGCTTGCGGCGGCCCCTGCCGCTGTCCCGGCCGCCGCTCCGCAGGCCGCCGCTCCGCCGGCAGCCGCTCCGCCGGCAGCCGCTCCGCCAGCCGCCGCGACACAGGTCGCGGCCGCATCGCCCGGCCGCGGCACCCATGCCGGCCAGGCCACCGGCCGTGGCCCCTGCTGCTCCCCCGGTCGCGGCCGCCCCGCCCCCGGCCGCCCCGCGCCCGGCCGCAGCACCGACGGCTGCAGCGCTGCCGGCCGGCGCGCCCGCTGCTCCCCGGCCGTCCCGCGGGCCGCGTCCGCCGCGCCGCCGGCTCGCGGCGGCGGGCTGCCGAGCTGGCTGCTGCCCACGGCCGCGGCGGCCGAGATGCCGGTCGGGGCGGCGTGGCTGCTGCCCGCCCGCGCCCCCGCCCCAGCCCCCGCCGGCAGTGCCCCGCCGGCGGGCGTCCCCGTCGAGGTGGAGCTCGGCGTGCTCGGGCCGCCGCCAGTACCGCGCGCCGTCGCCGCGGCATCGGGCCCGCGCAGCGGATCCGCGATGCCGGACTCCGCCGTCACCGTCGATCTGGGAAGCCTGGAGTGAGGATGCCGCGCCGCATCGTCGGGATGGCGGCGGCCGCGGCCGCGCTCGCCCTGGCGGCCTGCAACGGCACGCCCGAGGCGCCGGTCCACGAGCAGTCGCTGATGGAGCTCGGAGCCGATGCCGAGCATCTCACGCTGGCGCAGGCCGAGGCGGACTTCGCCGCCGGGCGCTATGTCGGCGCCCGCGACAAATATGGCCGGCTGGTCACCGGCTACCCGCAGGACAACCTCGCCAAGCTCGGCCTGGCCGAGAGCCTGCTCGCCCTCGGCGAGTACAACGGCGCGCTGGAGACGTTCCACGCCGTGGCGGACGATCCGGCGCATCGCGCCGCGGCGCTCCAGGGCGAGGGGCTGGCGCTGCTGGCGATGGGGCAGGTCGATGCCGCGGGCCCGCTGCTCGCCGACTCGATCAAGGCGGACCCGGCGAGCTGGCGCTCGTGGAACGGGCTCGGGCAGTACTACGACCGGAAGCGGCAATGGGCCGACGCGGGCGCGTCCTACGAGCATGCGCTGGCCAGCGCCGGCGGCAGCACCGCAATCGTGCTGAACAACCAGGGCATGTCGCTGATGATGCAGAAGCGATACCCCGAGGCGGCCGACCGGTTTGCGGCCGCGTTGCAGGCCAGGCCCGACCTGGCGATGGCGCGCGGCAACCTGCGCCTGGCGCTCGCCTGGCAAGGGCGGTACGACGAGGCGATCGGCAACGTCTCCCAGGCTGCCGCCGCCGACGTGCTCAACAATGTCGGCTATGTGGCGATGCTGCGGGGCGACTACCGCGAGGCGCAGATCCTGCTGCTGCGGGCGACCGAGGCGAGTCCGTCCTACAACAAGACGGCCTGGGACAATCTCCGGATGCTCGAGGCGATGAACCGCAAGCCGGGGACGGTCTCCGTGCTCACCGGACCGCGCCAGGCGCTGTCGGTCGCCGAGCCCGCCTCGCCATGATCATGACCCTGATCGGCGCGCTCTTCGCCGGGGTCGTCTCCCTGGCGATCGTGATCGACCTCGCCACCTTCCGCATCCCGAACCTGTTGCCGGCGGCCATCGTCGTGCTGTTCGCCTGCGCTGCCATCCTGGCGCCGCATCGGGTCGACTGGCTCGGCCATATCGGCGCCGGGCTGCTGGTCCTGGCGGCCGGCGCCGTGGCGTTCGCACGTCGCATGCTCGGTGGCGGCGACGTCAAGCTGATGGCCAGCGCGGCGCTGTGGTTCGGCTGGCCGCTGCTGCTCGACTACCTGCTGCTGGTCGGGCTGATCGGCGGCTTCTTCGGCGGCGTGCTGCTGCTCACCCGCCCGGTCGCGCCGATGACGGAGCCCTACTGGTTCCGCCTCGGCCTCGACTTGCCGCGCGTGCTGCGCACCGGCGAGGCGATCCCGTACGGCATGGCCATCGGCGCTGCGGCGCTGGTCCTCATCGCCACCTCCGGCAGCTTCGGAGGGCCGTGAGCTTGCCCAGGCGCGCGCATCCCTTGTCGAGCCCGCCGGCAGGTGCCGGCCGCGATGCGGGAGAGGACTAGATGCAGCTCGACGAGCTTCTGATCGCCCGCGGGCTGGTCTCGCCCGAGGAGGTGGAGCGGGCCGCCGCCCGCCGTCGCCTGCAGGGCGGGCGGCTCGCCGACAGCCTGCTCGACCTCCGGCTGATCTCGCTGGAGCAGCTCGACGCGGTGCTGCGGATGGCGCCGCCGCCGGCCCCGGCCACGATCGAGGCGACCGGCCTCGACGAGCGCGACCTGCTGCGGCTGATGGTCACCACGATCTACGTCAGCGGCGAGAACACCGCGCCCAAGCTCTCGGACGCACTGAAGCTTCCGAGCAGCGTCAGCACCGAGCTGCTCCACAAGGCGACGGACCGCAAGCTGGTGGAGATCGTCGGCACCGAGTCCGGCACCGCGGTGCGCATCGTCGTCTACGCCCTCACCGAGCAGGGCCGCGCCTGGGCGATCGAGAGCCAGGACCAGAGCAAGTATATCGGGCCGGCGCCGGTCTCGGTCGCCGCCTTCCACGACCAGATCATGCGCCAGCGCATCGGCGCCGACCGGGTCGGCCGCGAGCGGATCCGCAAGGAGTTCACCGACCTGATCTTCACCGAGCGGTTCGTCACCCGGCTCGGGCCGGCGATCAACTCGGGCCGCTCGATCCTGCTCTTCGGGCCGCCCGGCAACGGCAAGACCTCGGTCTCGGAGAAGATCGGCAAGGTGTTCGCCGACATCATCTTCGTCCCCTACTGCATCGACGTCGACGGGCAGATCATCCGGATCTTCGATCCCAGCATCCACGACCCGGTGCCGCGGCCGGCGATCGCCCACGACATCGGCATCCGGCGGGAGGATTTCGACCTGCGCTGGGTCGCCTGCCGGCGGCCGACCGTGATCACCGGCGGCGAGCTGACGCTGGAGATGCTCGACCTCAGCTACAGCCCGGTTTCCGGCTTCTACGAGGCGCCGATCCAGGTCAAGGCGCTGGGCGGGACCTTCGTGGTCGACGATTTCGGCCGGCAGCTGGTCCGCCCGGGCGAGCTGCTCAACCGCTGGGCCATTCCGCTCGAGGACGGGGTCGACTACTTCAAGCTGCACACCGGCAAGACCTTCTCGCTGCCGTTCGACGCCCTGGTCATCTTCTCGACCAATCTCGATCCCGACGACCTGATGGATCCGGCCTTCCTGCGGCGGATCCCCTACAAGCTGGAGGTCGGGGCGCCCTCCCCGGAGGAGTACACCAAGATCTTCGAGCGCTGCGCCGAGGCCTGCAGCTTCGCCCTGCCGGACGGCTTCGTCGCGCGGGTGATCGAGCGGCTCAAGGAGATCGGCATGCCGCTTGCGAACTATCAGCCGAGATTCCTGCTCGACCAGCTGATCGCCGCCGCCCGGTTCGACGGCCGCGACCCGGCGGTGGACGAGGACTATCTGTCGGATGCGCTCGACAACCTGCATGCGCGCCCGCGAGCCGCCACCCGGCCGGGCGCGGCGCTGCGGGGCGGCATGAGCGAGATCCATGCGAAGCCGACCCCGGTCGGCGCATTGCGCAACTGAGCGCCCGAAGCGAGCCGAGGGGTCCGATCGAGATGAGCGCCACCCAGCAGAGCCAAGATCCGAGCCGGCCGCGGCGGCTGCTCGTCCTCGACGACGAGCCCAGCATCTGCGAGTTCGTCCGGCGGGTCGCCGAGACGGCGGGCTTCGAGGTGAAGACCTCCGTCAGCCACGAGGAGTTCAGCCGGCTCTACGACAGCTTCGCGCCGACCGGCATCCTGTTCGACCTGGTGATGCCGCAGGTCGACGGAATCGCCGTGATGCAGCGGCTGGCCGAGCGCGACTGCCGGACGCCGCTGGTGATCATGAGCGGCTACCACCCGGAGCTGCTCAAGAGCGGCCAGCGCCTCGGCGACCACTACGATCTCGACGTCCGGGGCACGCTGCGCAAGCCGTTCGGCATGGCCGAGCTGCTCGCCGCGATGCGCTGGTTCGAGGGGCCCGATGCGCCGCCGCAGGGCAGCGCGGGCGCCGCTCACTCAGGGGGGAAGTCATGAAGCTCCGAGCCGCCATCCTGCTGCTCGCCGCGGCGCTCGCCGCCTGCGCCCAGCCGGTCGTCACGCCGCGGCTGGCCTCGACGCAGCCGAAGCTGCGCACCGCCCGGCACTGGCACGAGATGGCCTCGGCGGTCGCCGACCAGCTGGCCGCCCGGCTGAAGCTGATCAAGGACGCCAGCGCGTCGGGTCACCTGGTGGACGGCACCGCGCCCGTAGCGACCCTGGCCGCCCGGCCGATCTACGTCCGCCCGCTCGACCCCGGCATGCCGTTCAGCGATGCCTTCCACGACTACCTCGTGCTGCAGCTGATGGTCCGCGGCTTCACCGTCGCGACGCAGCCGGCGGGCGCCACCGTGGTCAACTACGACGTGCAGCTGCTCGCCTACGATCACGGCGCGCCCTGGGGCTATCCCTACGTTCCGGGCGGGGTGCCCGCGGTCACCGCCATGGGGGTCGGGGTCGCGGCCGGGGTGGCGGCTTCGCCCGCCGTCGGCGCGCTGGCGGCGGCGGGCGCCGCCGACGTGGTGCTGACCGCGGCCAAGGTGCTCGGCGACCAGCCCAATACCGAGGTGATCGTCACCACCGAGGTGGTCGACGAGCATGCCTACGTCTTCCGCAACGTCGAGACCTTCTACATCGAGGACGAGGACGCGGCGCTCTATGCCGCCAGCTACAACGGCAAGCCGGCGCGGCCGCTGCCCACCGGGCCCAGCATTCCCGCTCCGATTTCGGCGCGCACCCTGCGCGTCTCGACACAGTGAGGAGGAAGGCCATGCTGGCACGGTCCTGCAAGGCGGCCGGGATGGTCGCCGCGATCCTGGCCCTGGGCGGCTGCACGCCGGCCGCCCGCGACTACTCGTCCCCGCCCCTCTACGAGACCCGCTTCATGCCGCCCGGCGATGCCGACGTCGCCGCGGCGAGCTACGCCGCGGCCGAGCGGCTGATGGCACAGGTCGGCGAGCCGCTCGACGCGCGGACCCCGATCCTGGTGACGACGATCGCGGACGCCGGCGACCTCGATCACTCCTCGGCGCTCGGCCGGATGATCGCCGACCAGCTCGCCTCGCGCCTCGCGCAGCTCGGCTACAGCGTCTCGGAGTCGCGGCTGCGCGGCACGCTGGCGATCAACCCGAACGGCGAGTTCGTGCTGTCGCGCGACGTGCGCAGGATCAGCGGCGCCCATACGGCGCAGGTGGTCCTCGCCGGCACCTACACGCCCGGCGACAACGAGGTCTATGTCGACCTCCGGCTGGTCCGGCTGGTCGATGCCCGGGTGCTCGCCTCCTTCGACTATGCCCTGCCCGCCGGGCCGAACACGCGCTCGCTGCTGATGACCGCGGCGGCGCCGTAGCGGCACGGGCCCGGCCGCATGCGCCCGCGGGCCGCCCGGCGGCCGGGCTCGTTCCGCCCTTCCGCGGCGCGGCAGCCGGCGCAGCGCTGGCGGCGCTGCTCGCGGCGACCGCGCTTCCGGCCGCGGCCGCCGAGGGGGCTCTGCCGCGAGAGCGACGCCGGCGCGCTCGGCGTCGCGCGGTCCGGCGGCGCCGCCTCCGGGCCCTGGATCGGGGCGATGACCGTCGGGATCGGCGAATGGGCGCGGGCACCGAGGGGGCGGCGCCGGCGGCGGCCGACGCGCCGGCCCGGTCGTCATCCGGCCGCCGGGCCGGGGCGGGCCGACCGGCACGGCGGCGCTGCTGCCCGTGGCGCGTGCCCGGCCGGTGCCGGCTTCATCCGACGAGGCGCCGATCGCGCCGGCGATCATCTACGCGCCGGGCGCCGCGCCCCGTGCTGCGCCCGCCGCGGCGCCGATCGCCGCGGTGCTGCAGGACCCGGGGCCGGCCGGACCGCCCGGGTCGCTGTTGCTGCCGGTCGTCGGCGCGCGCGTCACCTCGATCTGGCTGGCGCATCCATCCCGTGCTCGGCGTGCGCAAGTTCCACTACGGCGTCGACCTCGGGGCGCCGCGCGGGACGCCGGTGCGCGCCGCGGGCCGACGGCGTCGTCGAATCCTGCGGCCGGCAGGCGACGCCCGGCATCTTCGTCCGGCTGCGCCACGGCGACCGGGTCGAGACGCTCTATGCGCATCTCGACCGCTTCGCCGACAGGCTGCGCATCGGCCAGGCGGTCGCCGCGGGAACGGTGGTCGCCTATCTCGGCAGCACCGGGATGTCGACCGGCCCGCACCTCTACTACGAGCTCCGCATCGACGGCCAGGCGGTCGATCCGCTAGGCTCCGCCGCCCGGCTGCCCGACGCGCCGGCGGCCCGCGCGGTCGCCGCCGTGCGGTGATCGGCCGCGCGAGGAGAGGCGCGCCCGTCATGAAGAGACTGCTCACGCTTGCCGCCGCGCTCGCCTTCGTCGTCCTCGCCGCCGGACCCCGGCCCGCCCGCGCCGCCGACGCCGACCCGGCGCTGCTCGCCGCCATGGACCGGCTGAACCAGGCGTTCGAATCCGAGGACCGGGCGGCGATCGAGCGGCTGGTGACGCCCGATCACAAGGCGGTCGGGCCGATCTATCCCGGGGCGGTCGGCGTGGCGGAGCAGTTCGCCCTGTTCCCCGAGGTGCACTACCGCGCGACACTGGCCAGCGGCCCGACGGTGGAGATGCTGTCGCCCGACGCGGCGCTGGTCAGCCTCGAGCTCGCCATCGACGGCTCGTTCCGCGGCGAGCCGCTGCCCAAGCGCAGCTACGTGACGGCGATCTGGGTGCGGGTCGGCGGGCGCTGGCTGCAGAAGCTCTATCAGGAGACCGCCGTCCGCGCCGAGTGAGGGCCGCCGGCGACCCGGTGAGAGGCCCTCGCCGGCGCCTCGCCCGCGTCGAATTGACACACGGCGACCAAGCCGGTTAGCGTGACGCGCGCTCGCGGTTCTGGGGCAGCCGGGGGCAGCGCGCAACAGGCCGCGAGCGTTCCATGGGGGACCATCCGGAAGCGATCCGCCGCCTCCCCGTGCGCGGCACCTGGGCCTATCTCGACCGCCTCGAGGTGGCGCCCGGAAGCGCCTTCGAGGTCCATGTCAGCGCCGAGGCGGCGCACGAGATCGAGCTGGTCCGGCTCGGCCTCGAGGCGGTGATCGATCCCGCCCAGTCGCTCGCCGCCGATTGCGCCGAGGCGCGGCGGCTGGCTGCGGTCGAGGTCCCGGCGGCGACGCCGCAGACCATCGCGCCGGGCTCCTATGCCTGGATCGAGGGCGAGCCGCTGCCGCCCGGGCCGCTCGCGCTCGGCCTCTGGCTGCGGCTGTGGACGCTGCCGGCCGTCGAGGTCATGCAGATGGGCTGGTACGGGCTCATCACCGACATCGACTATCCCGACGCCGGGCGCTTCGGCCTGATCGTCGACCATCTCGGTCGCATCGGCGTCTATCTCGGCGACGGCGGCGCCTTCCGCCACGAATGGCTGCACTGGTCGCCGCCGCTGCTCGGCCCGCTGCGCGGCCGCTGGGCCCATGTCGCGGCCGCCTGGACCGAGAGCCGGCTCGCCATCTTCCTCGACGGGCGCAAGGTGCATGACGAGGCGCTTGCCCTGCCGCACGCCGCGGCCGGCCCCGCCGCGCGGCTGCGGCTCGGCGCGCTGGCCGAGGGCGGGGCGGCCGACGACTTCCTCGAGGGCGACGTCGCGCAGCCCTTCGTCGGGCGCTTCATGCTCGACGAGGACGAAGCGGCCCGCATCGCCGCCGACGGCGCGGCGCGGCCGCTGCCGGAGCTCGCCCCCGGCCCGCTGCTCGCCTGGTGGCCGCTCGACGAGGAGCGCGGCGCCCGGCTGCGCGACGCCAGCGGCCAGGGCCGGCACGGCCACATCGCCAACCATGCCACCTGGATGGTCGGCGGGCCGCGCTTCGCGCCGGCGCGGCGCATGCCGCTGGAGTACCGCCCCGACGAGGATCCCGACCACGGCCACGGCCTGCGCTTCTGCAGCGACGACCTGATGGATGCCGGCTGGCCGGTGGCGGCCCGCTTCGAGATCCCCGCCGACGCCGAGTCCGGCCTCTACGCGGTGCGCGTCCGGCTGGCCGGCCAGGCGCCCGAGGCGGCCACCGTCGCGCCGTTCGTCGTCTCCCGCACCCGGCCGCGCCGGCCCGGCTCGCTGGCGGTGCTGGCCGCCACGCTCACCTGGCACACCTATGGCCGCCGCCCGGCCAAGGAGCTGGTGACGGCCGGCCTCACCTCCTCGCTCTACTCGACGCATCTCAACGGCACGCCCTTCTTCCATCTCGGCTTCCGCCTGCCGATCCCGCTGGCGCACCCCTACGGCTTCGAATCGCCGCGCTCGACCCGCACCCGCAGCACCCACCTGGTGCGCACCGAGCGCTTCCTCGAGGCCTGGCTGGCGCGCGAGGGCTATCCCTACGAGCTGATCACCGACCTCGACCTGCATCGCGACCCGGCGCTGCTCGACCGCTTCCAGGCGCTGGCCATCGTCGGCCACAGCGAGTACTGGACCAACGCGATGCGCGACGGCGTGCTCGCCTGGCTCGGCCGCGGCGGCCGGGTCCTGTCGCTGTCCGGCGACACGCTGTCGGTGCGCGTCACCCTCGATCCGGGCGAGAGCGTGATGGAGTGCCGCAAGATCGTCTACGCCGACGATCCGCGCTGGCTCGGGCCGGAGCGCTGGGGCGAGAGCTGGCACAGCCACGACCGCATGCCGGGCGGCAGCTTCCGCCGGCTCGGCATGCCGAGCTGGGACGTCCTCGGCATGAGCTTCAAGGGCATGATCGACGACGGCACCCCGACGTCGTTCCGGCCCTACAACGTGCTGGCGCCGGACCACGTCCTCTTCCATGAGCCGCACCCGGTCCCGGTGACGCCGCAGGGCACCATCGGCGAGCGCAGCTTGAACGGCCGCGGCGGGGCGAGCGGCTACGAGTTCGACGCCACCCAGGACCACACCCATCTCGGCCCGGCGCCGCTGCCCGGCATCGTCACGCTGGCGAGCGTGCTCGACCAGCCGAACCTGGAGTGGCTGGGCGATCCCAATCGCGGCGCCGACCTGATCTGCTGGCAGCGGCCGGACGGCGGCACGGTGATCAACTTCGGCAGCATCGCCGCGGCCGGGGCGCTGCCGGTCGATGCCGGCATGGCGGCGCTGATGCGCAACGCGCTCGCCCATCTCGGGGTGGTTCCGTCGAGGCCGGGACGCGGATGAGCGCAGCGCCCGCCGCCGGCCGCGGCGCCAGCGTGACGGTGAGCGAGCTGCGCAAGTCCTATGGCAGCGTGCGGGCGGTGGACGGCGTCAGCCTGGCGGTCGGCGCCGGCGAGTTCGTCGCGCTGCTCGGGCCGAGCGGCAGCGGCAAGACGACGATCCTGATGAGCGTCGCCGGCTTCGAGACGCCGGATTCCGGCAGCATCGCGATCGGCGGCCGCGACGTGACCTCCATCCCGGCGGCCCGCCGCGGCATCGGCATGGTGTTCCAGCGCTACGCCCTGTTCCCGCACATGACGGTGGCCGAGAACATCGCCTTCCCCTTGCGCATGCGCGGCATCCGCGGCGCCGCCGCGGCCGCGAAGGTCGAGGCGGCGCTGGCCCTGGTGCGCCTCGCCGGCTATGGCGGCCGCGGGCCGGCGCAGCTCTCCGGCGGGCAGCAGCAGCGCGTCGCGCTGGCCCGCGCGCTGGTCTACGACCCGCCGCTGCTGCTGATGGACGAGCCGCTCGGCGCGCTCGACAAGAACCTGCGCGAGCAGATGCAGCTCGAGATCAAGCAGCTGCAGCGCCAGCTCGGCACGACGGTGATCTACGTCACCCACGACCAGGCCGAGGCGCTGACCATGGCCGACCGGATCGCCGTGCTGGCCGACGGCCGCGTCCAGCAATTCGCCTCGCCGCAGGACCTCTACGAGCGGCCGGAGAACGAGTTCGTCGCCGGCTTCGTCGGCGAGACCAACTTCATCGACGGCACGCTCTGCCGCGCGCACGGGCGCTGGCTGCTGGCGATCGAGGGCAGCGCCGAGGCGGCGGCGCTGGCCGGCGAGGGCGCCGGCTGGCGCGACGGGGCCGCGGCCCGGCTCGCCATCCGGCCGGAGCTGATCCGGCCCGCCGGCGCGGGCGCATCGCCGCTGCTGCGCGGCACCGTCGAGGACAGCATCTATGGCGGCGGCACGGTCGCCTGCGTGCTCAGGGTGACGCCGGCGCTGCGGCTGACCGCGCGCTTCCCCAGCGTCGACGGGCCGGACCTGCGGCCCGGCGCGGCGGCGGCGCTGACCTGGCCGGCGGACCGCGCCCGGGTCTTCCTGCGATGACGGCGGTGCGGCGATGAGCGGCCTGCGGCGCTACCTCTTCGCGGTCAGCTTCCATCGCTACAGCCGGGCGCTGACGGCGGCCCTGATCGCGCCGCTGCTGCTGCTGCTGCTCGTCGCCTTCGTCTTTCCGATCGGCCGCTTCCTCGCCATGAGCGTGCTAGACCCGGCGCCGACCCTGGCGCATTTCGCCGAGCTCCTCGACCGGCCGGTCTACCTCACCATCCTGATCCGCACCTTCCGCACCGGGCTCGTCGTCTCCCTGGCCACGCTGCTGCTGGGCTATCCGGTGGCCTATCTGCTGGCCGGCCTGCGCGGGCCGGCCGCCATCATCGTCGCCGGCATCGTCATCCTGCCGCTGTGGATCAGCGTGCTGGTGCGGACCTACGTCTGGACGGTGATGCTCGGCCGCAACGGCCTCGTCAACCAGCTGGCGCTGGCGCTCGGCCTGATCGACGCGCCGATGAAGCTGCTCAACACCGAGCTCGCGGTCTGGGTGGGGATGACCCACATCCTGCTGCCGATGATGATCCTGCCGATCTACAGCTCGCTCGCCGCGATCCCCGTCGAGCTGGAGCGGGCGGCCGAGAGCCTGGGGGCCGGCGCCGGCTCGGTGTTCCGCCACGTCACCCTGCCGCTCAGCCTGCCCGGCGTCGCCGCCGGCGCGGTGCTCGTCTTCATCATCTCGCTCGGCTACTTCATCACCCCGATGCTGCTCGGCGGGCCGCGCAGCATGCTGATCGCCACCATGATCACCCAGCAGGCGACCAAGTTCCTCGACTGGCCGCTGGCCGCCGCGCTGGCCAGCGTGCTGATGGCCGCCACCCTGCTGATCGTCGTGGTGTTCAACCGCGTGCTGCGCCTCGACCGGGTCATGGGGGCGGGCTGATGCGCTCCCGCCTTCCCGCGCCGGCCCGCCTGGCGCTGCTCCTGCTGGCCGGCTCGGTGCTGCTCTTCCTCGCGCTGCCGACCCTGATCGTGGTGCCGGTGTCGCTGAGCCCGACCGACTATCTCGACTTCCCGCCGAAGAGCCTGACCCTGAAATGGTACGTCGCCTTCTTCACCGACCCGAAATGGGTGCGCGCCACGGTCCTCAGCTTCGAGATCGGGCTGGCGGTGACGGCGGTCTCGCTCATCGTCGGCACGATGGCGGCGCTCGCCATCGTGCGCGGGCTGAAGGGCGGCGGCGCGCTGGTCAACGCGCTGGTCGCCGCGCCGCTGATCGTGCCGACCATCGTCTACGCCATCGCCGCCCTGCTGCTGTTCTCGCGGCTCGGCCTCAGCGGCACCTTCGGCGGCTTCGTCGTCGCCCACTCGGCGCTCGCCACGCCCTATGTCGTGCTGATCGCCTCGGCGGCGCTCTACCGCACCGACCCCAGCCTGGAGTTGGCGGCGATCGGCATGGGCGCCTCGCGGCTCGGCGCCATCTGGCACGTGACCCTGCCGGCGATCCGCCCGGCGCTGGCCACCGGCGCGATCTTCGCCTTCCTCACCTCCTTCGACGACGCCACCGTCTCCTTCTTCCTGGCCAACCTCACCGACGTGACGCTGCCGCGGAAGATGTTCGAGAACCTGCAGTTCTTCATCTCGCCGGTGCTGGCCGTCGTGGCCACCCTGCTGACCGTCTTCACCCTGGTGCTGGCCGGCGTGGCGCAGCGGCTGCGCGGCCGGCGCTGGGCATGAGCCCGAGCAAAGAGAGTGTGCAACGCGAACCACGAAGGGAGAACGCGATCATGAAACGGCAAGGCTGGAACATCCCGATCGACCGCCGCGGCGTGCTGGCGCTGGGCGCCGGCTCGGCGGCGGCGCTGGCGCTGGCGGGCAGGATCCCGGCGGCCCGTGCCGAGGTCTCGGCGGCCGCCAAGGCGGAAGGGCAGGTCGTCGTCGCCACCGCCGGCGGCATGCTGCAGGACAAGCTGGCGGCGCATCTCTACGACAACTTCACCAAGGCGACCGGGATCAAGGTGGTGCCGGTCACCATCAACACCGACGAGCAATGGGCCAAGGTCAAGGCCGACATGGAGGCCGGCAACGTCCAGTGGGACCTGGTCAATGTCGGCCCCGACAGCCTGGTGCTGCAGCAGGACTACCTGCTCGACCTCGGCGAGGGCTGCGCCGGCGTGCCCAACCTCGCGCGCAACGGCGCGCCCGGCGTGTGCCAGCGCTACGGCTTCCTCTACATCCTGGGCGGCTACATCCTGGGCGTCAGCACCAAGGCCTTCCCGAACGGCGGGCCGAAGAACGCCGCCGAGTTCTTCGACACCAAGACCTTCCCCGGCCCGCGCGCGCTGTCCGGCAACGAGCCGGTCTACAACATGATGATCGCGCTCGCCGCCGACGGCGTCACCCAGGACAAGCTCTGGCCGCTCGACATCAAGCGGGCGCTGGCCAAGCTCGACACGATCAAGCCCAGCATCGCCTCGTGGTGGGATTCCAGCGACCAGGCGATGCAGAACTGGCGCACCGGCGAGGTCGTGATGTCGACCTTCTGGGCCGGCCGCATCGTCCAGCTGCGCAAGGCGGGCGAGCCGATCGTGCCGGTGTGGAACGGCTTTCCGCGCGACATCTCGGGCTTCGGCATCCTGCGCCAGGCGCCCCATCCCAACGCCGCCAAGGCGTTCATCGACTACTTCTTCTCCGACGAGGCGGCGCAACCGGTCCTCGACCTGTCGATGGACATCAACTACGACCCGCCCAACAAGAAGTCGCTGGAGCTGCCCTCGAAGGTCGACCCGGCGGACCGGGCGACCTACCCCGCCAACTGGAACGCCATGCTGAGCATGGACGTCGAGGTGCTGAAGACCCAGCGGGCCGAGATCGAGAAGGCCTGGCAGGAGTGGATCGCCAAGTAGCGACCCGAGCGGCCGGGCGCCGGCGTGAGCCGGCGCCCGGATCGCCCTGCCAGCCCGTGGGCCGGCTAGGGCCGGTCGATCAGGCAGGCCTGCGGCGCGCCTTCCTTGCCCCCGTCGAACAGCACCAGGACGCGCAGCTGCGATCCCTGCGCGTCGAGCGGCAACAGGGCCTCGGCCTTGAGCTGCGTACCGTCATCATCGAAGGCGGGCAGGTTGCCGAGCTTCCGCACGCTCTCGCCGGTACCGTCCCAGGCGAAGACCGAATAGGTCCCGCCCCCGTCGGCCGTCGGTCCCGCCAGCACCAGGAAGCCGCCGCCATAGGCGGCGATGTCGCGCACGCCGCGGCCGGCGCCGAGCGGTAGCAGGCGGAGCGACGGATCGGCATCGCCACCCGCGAACAGACCCGTCGCCGAGACCGACAGGACCGCGGCGCGTCCGTCCAGCGACGGGCCGCGGAATCCGAACAGCAGGCGGCCGTCGTGGGCCGCGAGCCCTTCGATCGTCACGCCGTTCTCGTCCAGCGGTTGCTCGGCATAAGGACGGAGCTGCGCCACGCTCCGGATGACGTCGCCCAACCGGGCGGAGATGGCGAGGGCCCTGCCGCCCTGCACGGGCGCGCCGCTTGCCGGGTCGACGGCGATGCGGACGACCTGGCTGTCGGCGGCGATCCGCGCGGCCACCTTCGGGTCGTCGGCCGCATCGCCGGCGTGGCGCGGCGAGCCATGTGACCCGGTGACGTAGTAGAAGCCCGCGGCATAGGCGACGCCCTCGCCATCGAGCTCGAGCGGCTTGCCCTTGTACTGATCGTCGATCAGGGGAATGGTTGCCCCCGCCTCGATCGCGCCATCCTGCAACGTGACCAGCTGCGCGCTCTGGATCTCGTCGTCGATCACCAGGCAAGAGCGGGGGAAGCCGCTGTCCCGGAGGCAGGCGATCCCGCTCTGATCGCGCGACTTCTTGTCGTCCTTTCCGAGCAGCTTGCCGTCGACCGGCCAGGGCTCGCACGACCCGGCCCAGGCGGGGGCGGCCGCCAATGACACCACCAGCCCGGACAGACAGATCGCGCGATGAAATGAAAACATTGCGCTGCTTCCATCATTCGAGATTCTAAGGAATATGGTCACCGGCTGCAGAGATCCATATACGCGCAGAGTCTATCGCATGATGATATCACACTATAAAAACCAGTAAGTCACAAAATAATGAAAAATGTCCTATGGCCTTATCGTGGCGAGGCGCGCTCCTGGCCTGACGCCCTGCCGCCGGGATGCGGGAGCCGGCCGGCCGGCATGGCCGTGGCGCTATCCCCGCAGGGCGAGATAGTCCCGTAGCCCTACGCCCCGAAGGCGTCGCGCATCGCGGCTACCTCGAGCCGCGTCCACTGCCCGTCGGCGACGACGTGCAGCGTGCTGCCGTTGCCCTGCACCATCTCGGCGCCGTCGATCAGCGGGTGGTGCCAGGCGCCAAGCGGACGCGCCCGGTCGTCCTCCAGCCGTACCAGCGCCAGCCTGTCCAGCCCGGACCGGTCTTCCGCCCAGCCGCCCGCCAGCAGCACATGGTCGCCATCGACGGCCAGCGCCCGGGCGCCGTGGACCTCGTTGCGCCACCAGCGGATCCGGCCCTCCGTGATGCGGACGATCGGGAACTCGGGCTCGATGCAGCACCAGATGCCGTCGCCGCTGACCGTCAGCAGCCAGCAGCTGAAGACGTTCCAGTGCACGCGGCCCCGGTCGTACTCATCGTTGAAATCCCACCGGACGATACCCTCCGCCTCGAACTGGGCAACGCCTGCCCAGGAGACAGGCCGCTGCCCGCCGGCGTCTCGATCCAGGGTGGTCCCCTGGTCGTAATAGCCTGCCCAGATGGTGCCGTCCGGGGCGCACCGGACCAGCTCGAAGTGTCGGCCGATGTCGAACTCGCCGTCGGGCCGACCGTCGGGCGTGAACAGCCGTGCCTTGTCCGTCACCAGCAGCCACCGGCCGTCGGCGAGGCGATCGAGTTGCCACCACCAGGCGGGTCCCGGAAGCTCGACGGCAGATGTCTCGGTGCGTCCGTCGAAGACGGAGACCCGGAACCGTTCGATCGCTGGAAGCGGCCCGACTGCGCCCGGGTTGCCGGCGCGCCGGCGCCTGCGCTCGGCAATCACGTCATGGTCCGCGCGGACCAGTGCCAGCGTGCCGTCCATCAGCACGGACCGGTCGATGTCGACCCAGCCCGCGGGCGGCGCGGGCAGCGCGACGGTGGTGCCGGGCAGCGTGCCGCCCTCGCGGAGGATCATGGCGGCCCCCGCCCCGCGGCGGCCAGGCTGCGGAAGGTGATCGACCAGCGGGTCTCGGCCATCGGGGCGATGCTGTGCTCCCAGCGATGCCGGGCCTCGCCGGCGAGGTGGTAGAGCGAGCGCGGCGCCAGCGCCGCCGTGGCGCGGTCGAAGCCGCCCTCGCGGCGGCGGCGCAGCCGCAGGGTGGCCGGGGCGCCGAGCGAGAGGCCCAGCACGTGCTCGAAGACCGGCCGGTCGCGGTGCCAGCCGATGCCGGCGCCGGCGTCGTAGCGGATCAGCAGCACGTGCACGAGGTCGGCCGGATCGAGCGCCGCGAAGCGCGCCGCTCGGGCCCGCACCGGCGCCAGCCAGGCCGGGATCGGCACGGCCGGGCGGAAGCTCGCATCCTGGAAGTCGTAGTGCCAGCCGAAGGAGGCGGTGAGCCGGCGGCCGGTCCAGCCGTGGAACTGGAACGGCGTGAGCTCGACGCCGTCGATGGCGGCGATCAGCGACCGCTCCTCGTCCGGCGTGACGAACGCCGCCGCCTGGGAGAGGCCGGGCAGGATGGGAGCCGCGAAGAGGTCGGTCTGCATCATGGCGGATCATCGTCAGCGGCCACGCTTGCTGCCGCTGATCGTCCACGCAGAGATGGCACCGGCTTGCCAGGAGGACAACGCTGGCGCGCGCCGCGGCCCTGCTTCTCTGCCTCGTCGCGCTGGCGCCGCTCGGCGCGCCCCGCGCCGAGACGGCCACGCCGGACTACGCCGCCATCGTCGCGGCGCCGGATCGCAGCGACGCCGACCGGCAGAACGATGCGCGCCGGGCGGCGGTCAAGCTGCTCGCCTTCACCGGCGTGCGGCCGGGCTGGCGGGTGGTCGACATGGCGGCCGGCGCCGGCTACAGCACCGAGCTGATGGCCCGCGGCGCGGCGCCCGGCGGCACGGTCTACGCCCAGAACCCGCCGGACCTGCGGCGGCAGGCCAAGGAGGCCTTCGCCCCCCGCCTGCAGCGCCCGGCGATGAAGGACGTCGTCACCGAGCAGCGGCCGTTCGACGATCCGCTGCCGGTCGACCGCGCGAAGATGAATCGCGCGATGCTGGCGGCCCTGGAGCCGGGCGGCGTCCCGGTGGTCGCCGACTACGCCGCCAAGCCCGGGGCGCCGATCGGCACCGGCAAGACCTACCATCGGCTCGACGAGGCGATCGAGAAGCAGGAGATCGAGGCGGCGGGGTTCAAGCTGGTCGAGGAGGGCACCTTCCTGCGCAATCCCGACGACCCGCACGACATGCCGGTGTTCAAGCCGAAGATCCCGATCGACATCTACGTGCGGAAGTTCCAGAAGCCCTGAGGCGGCTCAGGGCAGATCCAGCCAGTCCTCGATCCGGGCCAGCTCCGGCCGGAAATAGACGATCGGCCGCCCCGCCGCCGGCTCGGCGCCGCCGCGCCACGGCGCCATGCCGTGCAGCAGCAGCCGGTGGCAGAGATAGGTCTCGCCCGGCGCGGTGGTGACCTCGACGCGCGGGCAGCGCGCGAAGGCCTCGCGGCGGGCGGCATGGTAGATCTCGGTCAGGTCGACCTCCGGCCAGCGCGCCGGCGCGATGCCGGCCAGCGCCCGGCCGAGCGCCTCGCGCATGACCAGGTGCGAGCCTTCCCACAGCACGAATGGCGCCATGCCGGCATCGACCGCGACCAGCGGGATGCCGAGCAGGAAGGCGTGCGGCTCGCGCAGGAAGCGGCGCCGCGGCGGCGGACCCTCGCCGGACAGCCCGTCGACATGGGCCGCGTCGCGGACGAGGCGATAGCGGAACGGCCCCTCGGGCTCGCCCGGCACCGGCCGGGGATAGCCGGGGAAGCAGACCGAGAGCTGCGCGCGGTCCCAGGGCGGCCGCGCCGCGCCGAGATGCCGGTCGAGGAAGTCGACCGCCGGCCCGGCGAGCGGCGGCCCGCCGGGCACCGCTCCGGCCGCGTCGTTGGGCAGCGCATGGACGCCGACGAACCAGCTGTCGCCGTGCCGCCACCAGCCGGCGTGGGCGGGGTTGGCGAGCGCTGCCGCGGCGGCCGGCCGCGCCGCCGCGATCCAGTCCGCCACCGCGGGCGTGGCGGGAAAGCGCAGCCAGCCGCGGGTCAGGAAGGTGGTGGTCATGGCTTCGGCCTCGGCGATGTCGCCGGGTCAGAGTGTCACGACGGCGCGCCCGGTCCAAAGGCCGGGGCCGGCCGGCCTCGCGTCGGTCGGGAACTGGGGCCTGAAGTACCGCTCCCATTACTGGATCCGCCGCGACCGCGTCGTCAGGGCTGACCATATGTCGCAGGAGGGCATCAGGCGCGGCAGGGCTCGCGATCGGACCGCCCGAGACGCCTACTATTCGCGTGTCAACATGGTGCCCAATTCAATTGATGAGGGCAAGCTCGCGGTTGCTTCGGGCAGCACCTGTTCCTCGTCTCTGGCAACTGATGACTGGTCAGGGTCATCGGCTGTCAGGTATCCGCAAGCGGATACCTTGCTCCTCCGCCTCGTTGCTGTCCATGAAGGCGTGAGCAGCTCTTAGATCGCGCTCGGCCCGTTGGAAGTCCGTCCAATCCACGGCGAGGGTGAAGCGCTGGGCGAAGTCGAGCATGCGGACGAGCGGCTCCGGGCTGGTGCGGTTGGTCGCCGCCTTGAGGGCACTCAGGTAGTTGTTGCGATAGAGGGTCGGGATGACGATCCGCTGCTCGCCGGCCGCGACAAGCTCAGCATTCATCATGATGCGGGCGATGCGCCCATTGCCGTCGGCGAAGGGGTGGACTTCGGCGACGAGGAACATCATGAAGACGGCCCGCTGGAATGGCGTGAGAAGAGAGCGGTAGACCTTGAACCCCTGATCTAGGGTGCCACGCGCGAGGTCTGGGGCAACGAAAATCGTGGCACCTGCGCGATTGGCCTCGGCCTTGTACTGGCCAGGACCCTTGTCGGGGCGCGCTTCCATGATCCTGGCGTGCCGGTGCTTGAGGAGGCGCTCGAACTCGGCGAGCGTCTCGGGCGTGCGGGACATCTCGGCCTGGTCGGCAACGATGCGGTAGGTGCCGAGGATGTCATGCGCATCCTGCGGGCGCGCGCTCGGGATGCGGTTCTCGAAGACGATGGCGGCAGCTTGGTCGACCGGAAATTCTGTGCCCTCGATGAAGTTCGAGAAATATGCTTCGAAGAAGGGGAGCGTGGTGCCATCGCTCGACGCAGCGAGGCGGGTCTGGGGTGGCGTACGATGCAGCTCGGCGCGCAAGGCTTCGAACAGCTCGACGCGCGTGGGATCGAAGGGCATGCCGCGGCGGCGCGCCTTCGCGACAGGCGTCTGGAGATTGTCGGGTTGAGTATTGAGGAGTGCGCCTATGGTCTGGTTGAGGGCGGTGAACTCCTTCTCGCGGCCGAGAGCGGGCGCCAAGCGACGCGCCTCGTCTCTCAGCCGGTTCAATTCGTCCTCGCCCGACCGGCGCAGAAGGGTTTCAAGATAGGTCTCGATCTCCTTGCGCGAGAAGGTACGTGCGACGAGCCCTCGGCTGCGGCTAGGGGCGAAATTGTCCAGCAGCGCGCGCGCCGGCGAGGACAATCGGAGCACGCCCATAAAAGGGATATCGGTCGGCTGCGCCGGCACGCCTCGACGCGGCCGCAACGTGAAGCCCGGGAGCGCGACATCGCTTTGGGCCTTTTGAGAGACGAGGAGGACCGATCCGTCCTTTGAAGGTGCTCCCTCAAGCGCTGTGCGGTCGGCTATAAGCGCATCCGGAAAATAGCCGGCGACGATCGGCCAGAGATTGCGGCGCGTGATCGCCTCGGGTGCCCCGGTGAGGTCGCGGGTATAGAGTCGCGAGGCCAACTTGCGGAGCTTACCGGCACGAACGGCCTTCGAAGCCAGCTTCGTGGTTTCGGTCGTCGAGACGAAGGTCTCTGGGAATTCCTCGCGTGATTTTCTGGCCACTAACGCTCCTGCTGGACAGGAAAGGCGACTTTTCTCCTCATATCGCCTAGCAGACGACGACTTTTTTGGCTATAAGGAAGACAATTGGGGATTGGCAGTCTTTCGGCTTGCCCTCCTACAGATACACGAAATCCAGGCTGTCCCGGAGCGTGGCACGTTCCGGTCGTGACGCTGCGCCGCTACCAGCGCGGGGCGGAGAGGGCGCTGGCTGACGCCCTTCTCGCGGATCCTGAAGCCGTGGCGGTGATCCGCGCCAGCATCCCCGGCCGCCGCCTGGCGGAGATCGTCGACATCCGTGCCCCGGGGCGGTGGGACGTCCCGAGCGACAGGATATCCGTCCTCAGCCGGCATCTGCGCGGCGCGGTGGCGGTGATTGCGCGCAGGACGGCGGCCCCGTAGCGTTCCGCGCTGCCCTACGGCGTCGCCAGATCGCGCAGGTAGTCCTCTGCGCCGGGGTGCATGTCCAAGGTTGCGTCGCCTCGCGCCGCGGCCGCGTCCGGGGGGGCCTTGCCGAGCGGGTCGTCTCTCTCGGTCGCTTGGGCGGTCGCGCGGCCTTCGACCGCCTCGATCCGCAACACTGCGCGAGCGGCGATCGGATCGGAATGGTCCCCCTGGCCGGCCGCCCGGTCGGTTGTCGTCAGCGCCGCCAGCACGAGAGCCCGGCTGTCCCGGGCCGCCGGGGTCACGGAACCGTCGGCGGAGGAATGCGGAGCCGCGAGGGCAGAGGCCCCGGCAGCCCGGCCGGGCGCCATGGCAGGCGACCCGGTATCGCCCGGCGGGACCGCGCTCGCCGGCTGCCGGCGCAGCGCCGCCAGCTCGGTCGCCAGCGCGCTCGCCGCGTCATCGATCCCGTCATTGGCGATGTCGCGGTAGTCCTCGGAATCGGCATCGCGGGGCAGCAGGGCGAGGGCGGCCTTGTAGTCGGCGATGGCGGGTCGCCAGTCGCCCCGCCTGGCATGCGCCGTCCCGCGATGGATCAGCGCCGCCACATAGGCCGGCGCGATCCGCAGCGCCGCATCGTAGTCGTCGATCGCCCGGTCGAGCTCGCCCAGCGCGGCACGGGCGAGCCCGCGGGCGTTGAAGGCCTGGGCGAATGCCGGCTGCAGCGCCAGCGCGGCATCGAGCTCGGGAATCGCGGTCTTCGCGTCGCCGGTGGCCCAGAGCACCAGCCCGCGGCCGAGATGCGCGTCCGGCAGATCGGGGGCGAGACGCAGGGCCGCCTCGAAATCCGCGCGCGCCCGGCCGAGGTCGCCGGCCTCGCCGAGCGCGAAGCCGCGCTGGATCAGCGCCCAGCCGGTGGGCCGGCCGACCGTCTCGCCGTCGGCGATCAGCGCGCTGCAGGCCTCGGCGCGGACCTGGGCCAGCGCATCGTCGTTGGCGCAGCCGCGCAGGGCGGGGTCGTCCGCACGCGCCGCCCCGCCGCAGGCCGCCGCCGCACAAAGCACGAGGATGGACGACCGCAGCCGCAAACTGCCGCACTCCCCTGCGCCGTTCCCACCGACGATGGCGGCGCCGCGCGCATTTTCGCGCGCCGGCGGCCGGCTGGCAATCGGCGATGGCGCCGCGCCGGCCGGCGCTCGAGCAACGCCGTCGTCAGGCGCCCGGCCCTGGCGGCGGCGTGCCGGCGCTGGCGCTGGCCGCCTGGGCCTCCGCCGTGATCCAGTGCAGGAACAGCGCCGCCGGTCGCGACAGCGGGACGTCCTCCGGCAGCAGCAGGTAGAAGCCCCGGCTCGAGCGCAGCGTCGCGTCGAGCGGCCGGACCAGGGCGCCGCGGCCGATCAGGTCCCCGGCCAGCCGGCCGCCGCCGAGCGCGATGCCCTGGCCGTCGAGCACCGCCTGGATCAGCACCAGGTAGTTGTTGAACTCGACGCCGCGCCGGCGCGGCTGCCACGCCACCCCGAGCTTGCCGAGCCAGGCTTCCCAGGTGACCCAGTTGCGGTCGTACTCGACGAGATGCAGCAGCGTCTCGCCGAGCAGGTCGGCCGGCCGCGCCGGCGGCGCGCGCCCCGCCAGGTAGGCGGGGGCGCAGATCGGGAACACCTCGTTGTCCATCAGGTGGATCGCCCGGACGCCCGGCCAGGTGCCGGCGCCATAGCGCACCGCGAGGTCGATGCCGGCGGCGCCGAGATCGGCGACCGGCGCGGAGGCGACCAGCTTCAGCTCGATCTCGGGATGGGCGGCGCGGAACTTGGCGACCCGCGACATCAGCCAGTAGGAGGCGAAGGTGACGCTGGTCGAGACGGTGAGGTCGGCGCGCGGGCCGCTGCGGCGGAGCTCGGCCGCGGCGCCGGCGATGTGCTCCAGCCCCAGGCTCACCGCCTTGTGCAGCCGCTGCCCGGCGCTGGTGAGCCGCAGCGAGCGCGGCGCGCGGTGGAACAGGGCGACCCCGAGATGGCGCTCGAGGAGCTGCATCTGGCGGCTCACCGCCGCCTGGGTGACGTTGAGCTCGCGCGCCGCGCGGGTGAAGTTGAGGTTCCGCGCCGCCGCCTCGAAGGCGACCAGGCTGTTGGCGGGCGGCAGGCGCGACCGCAGGCTCACCGTCGGCCATCCATGAGAAAAACTGAGGGTCAGCGATGAGGATTACTGCCCTGGACCGAGACTAGGGGCTCTGCTGCCATCGTCAAGGGTGATCGATGCCGATCCCCGAGGCGAGGAGATGTCCGATGCATCGAGCCAAGGCGCTGTTCGTTCCCGGCCCGACCAACATTCCGGACGCCGTCCGGCGGGCGATGGACATTCCCCTCGAGGATCACCGCGCGCCCGACTTCCCCGCCTTCACGCTGCCGCTGCTGCGCGACCTGAAGACGGTGTTCAGGACGCGGACCGGCCAGGTCCTGGTCTTCCCCGCCAGCGGCACCGGCGGATGGGAAGCGGCGATCGCCAACACGCTGGTGCCGGGCGACCGCGTGCTGGCCGCCCGCTTCGGCCAGTTCTCCCACCTCTGGATCGAGCTCTGCCGGGCGCACGGGCTGGTGGTCGACGAGGTCGACGTCGAATGGGGCGAGGGCGTGCCGGTCGAGCTGTTCGCCCGCCGCCTCGCCGCCGACCGGGAGCACGCCATCAAGGCGGTGCTCGCCTGCCACAACGAGACCGCGACCGGCGTCACCAGCGACATCGCGGCGCTGCGCCGGGCGATGGATGCGGCCGGCCACCCGGCGCTGCTGCTGGTCGACGGCGTCAGCTCGATCGGCGCGATCGACTTCCGCATGGACGAATGGGGCGTCGACATCGCCGTCGCCGGCTCGCAGAAGGGCTTCATGCTGCCCACCGGCCTGGCGCTGGTCGGGGTCAGCGAGAAGGCCATGGCCGCAGCGGCGGCCGGCGGCGCCCGCCGCTGCTACTTCGACTTCGCCACCATGGCGCGGGCCAATCGCGACGGCTACTTCCCCTACACCCCGGCAACCACGCTGCTGCGCGGCCTGCGGGCGTCGATCGACCTGCTGCTCGAGGAAGGGCTCGACAACGTCTTCGCCCGGCACCACCGGCTGGCCGAGGGCGTGCGCCGGGCGGTCGCCGCCTGGGGCCTCGCCCTCTGCGCCCGGGAGCCGCGCTGGCACTCCGACACGGTGACCGCGATCCGGGTTCCCGAGGGGATCGACGCCAATGTCGTCATTCGGCACGCCTACGACCGCTACGGCCTGTCGCTCGGCACCGGGCTGGCGCGCCTCTCCGGCAAGGTGTTCCGCATCGGCCATCTCGGCAGCCTGGACGAGCTCATGGTGCTGGGCGCGCTCGCCGGGACGGAAATGGCGCTGGTCGATTGCGGCGTGCGGCTGGCGCTGGGCAGCGGCGTCGCCGCCGCCCAGCAGAGCTTCACGGCGCCGCGAATCCAGGCACCGCAGCTGATCGCCGCCGAATAGCGCCGGCCTTCGTCCCGCTGCGCGTGACGAGTCGCCGCCTGTCGAGTATGATGGAAACTCTGAAGTGGCGTGCCCCGCCGGGCGAGACTATGGCCTGATCGCGACATCCGGCATGTCGCATCGCCGCCGGGCATAGGGTGGATCGCTCGGATTCAATTCTCGCCCGCCGGGCGATCTTCCGCCAGGCGAGCCGCGCCAGGACATTCCCGCCCCGGGGCGGCGACCCGGCGCTAGCCGGCCCGGCTCAGGCCGCCACCACCTCGACCGCCAGCGTCACCCGGGCGGTCGCGCCGAGCACGTTGCAGATCGGGCAGTGCGCGCGGGCGTCCTCGGCCAGCTGGCGGATCTCCGCCTCCGGCGCGCTGGAGCGGATGCGCACCCGCAGCGCGCCCTCGGCGATGTGGTGCGGCGTCTTGTCGTCCCAGGCGAGCCGGGTGCGCGCCGTGGTCTCCAGCCCGGCGAGCTCGAGACGGCGGGCCCGCGCCTGGGCGGTGATCGTCGATGTGTAGCAATTGGCCAGCGCGGCGGCGAGCAGCTCCTCCGGGTTGGTCGCCTGGCCGGGGCCGCCGAGCTCGACCTGGGTGGCGGTGGCCGCCTGCAGCTTGCCGCTGGCCCCGGTCACCTCGCCGCCCCAGCCCGCCCAGGACACCGTCGCCTCCGCCTCGATCCGCCCGCTGCTGCCTGTGCCCGTGCCTGTGCCCGTGCCCGTGTCTGTGACCGTGCCGCTCATGCCGCCTCTCCTCCCTGTCGTGCCGCCGGCGCCGCGGCGGCGCGCGGCAGCGCGTCGGCCGGGATGTGGCAGCGGATCTGGTTGCCGGGCCCTGCCGTCTGCAGCGGCGGCTCCGTCTCGTCGCAGATCGCGCCCAGCCGGCGCGGGCAGCGCGAATGGAAGACGCAGCCCTTGGGCGGATCGACCGCGCTCGGGATCTCGCCCTCAAGCCGGATGCGGGCAGGCTGCCGCCCGTCGATGTCCGGAATCGCCGAGAGCAGCGCCTCGGTATAGGGGTGGTGCGGCCCGGCGAACAGCGCCTCGGCGTCGGCCAGCTGCATCAGCCGGCCGAGATAGAGCACGGCGATGCGGTCGGCGAGATAGCGCACCACGCCGAGATCGTGCGAGATGAAGAGATATCCCACGCCGAGCCGGGCCTGCAGCTCGGCCAGCAGGTTGAGGATCGCCGCCTGGACCGAGACGTCGAGCGCCGAGGTCGGCTCGTCGCAGACCACCAGCCGCGGCTCGCCGGCGAACGCGCAGGCGATCGCCAGCCGCTGCTTCAGCCCGCCCGAGAGCTGGCGCGGCCTGGCCGCCAGGTACCGCTCGGCGAGCCGGACCGAGGCGGCGAGCTCGGTGGCGCGCCGGTCGCGCGCCGCTCCGCGCAGGCCGGACAGCTTGGCGATCGCCCGGCCCAGGATCGAGCGCGCGCTGCGC
>JAXMCI010000027.1:0-96850 GCA_046349435.1 Dongiaceae bacterium
ACGATCTCGACCGGGTCGCGGCGGTCCTTGGGCGCCGTCCACCCGCCATGCGCCTCGCGCGTCACCTTGTTGCGCAGGCTCTTGCCATGCGCCCGCCGCTCGGCCGGGGAGTGGTGGTGCCGCGGCGAGAGGATCTCATCCTGCACGGTGCGCGGCGCGCGGGCGGATGCACGAGCCATCACGGGTTCCTTCCTGGTGGCGGCACGCCGGATCGGTGGCCGCAAGAATGTCACAGCGCAGGCTAGCGGTCGCCGACCGGCGCGTTTTGTCAGTTGGTGCCATGACGCGTTGAGGGCCGGGCCGATCGGTCGCACCGCCGGGGAGGTCGGACGAATTGCATTGCCGCCATCGGGCTGCGGGCCTACGGTGCGGGCTGACCCGCTGGATCGACGGGCCGCCGCTCTCACGACAGCGCCGCCGAAGAAGGCTGCGGAAGCGCAGCGAACGGCACGGATTTTCAGCAATCGGCCGGCTGATCCTCGAAGCCGGGCCGCGCGTCGGCTCCACGAGGCAAGGAGAGCATCATGACCAAGTCGGCGTCTGGCAGGTCGTCGCCGTGGGGCGATGTTGCGCAGCGCAACTCCGCGGGCCCGGCCAGCCGGGCGGCTCAACAGGAGGTGCGCGCCCGCAAGGAGCGCGAGGCGATCCGCAAG
Source organism: Dongiaceae bacterium (assembly GCA_046349435.1). Taxonomy (GTDB): domain Bacteria; phylum Pseudomonadota; class Alphaproteobacteria; order Dongiales; family Dongiaceae; genus JAXMCI01. Next base: position 654 of record JAXMCI010000027.1, read on the forward strand.
GCGGACGAGGTCAAGCGGGCGAGGCTGCGCGAGCTGAGGCAGGCCCGCGATGAGGTTGCCGCGACGGCAGCGGCAGCGGCAGCCCTCAAGGCCCCGAAGCTCGCCAAGGGCTGACCCGCGCCGGGCCGCCGGAGCGCTCGGGGAAGGCGGGCGGCCGATGGCCGCCCGCCCCGGTTCTCAAAGCGACTTCAGATTGGTCGCCGAGGTCTTGCCCTGATGGCCCCGCTCGAGATCGAAGCTCACCTTCTGGCCCTCGCGGAGTCCCTGCAGGCCGGCACGCTCGACGGCCGAGATATGGACGAACACGTCCTTCGAGCCGTCATCCGGCTGTATGAATCCGAAGCCCTTGGTGGGGTTGAACCACTTAACCGTACCGACGGCCATGCATATTCTCCTGGAAGCAATGCTCGCCGGTTCGGCGGGACACTGATGAGCGGAATGTCGATACAGGCGACGCGGAACGCGATCGCCTGAGGCGGGCCGATGAGGCCCGAGCGCGACCGCTTATTCAGTGCGCGCGATTTCCGGGCGAGTCAAAGCGAAAATTTTTCGGCCCGCGCCGAAACGGTCTTGCCGCCCTCCGCCGGCGGCGCCGAGACCTCCTCGCGGCAGCGTTCGTCGGGCGCCGCCCAGGCGAGGGGTGGCCCGCCGTTCCGCCGCCGCGCCGAGATAAATCGCCGGCAGCGGCGATAAGAGGGTAGGATCCGGTTTGCGTCTGGCCGGCCCCACCGAGGGTGGGGTCGCTTGGGCGGGAAAGGCCAGCGCCATGACCGAGTTCGCCGCGCCGCCATGCCAGCGCTTCATCGTCACCCGGTCCGGCGCGGGCTGGAGCGTGCGCGACGGACCGGAGAGGCACGGGCCCTACCTGTCGCGCCGCGATGCCGTGAGGGACGCAATCGACGCCGCCCGCGCCGCAGCCTCCGAAGGCAACCCGGCCGAGGTCGTCGATCGCTCGGGCAAGGAGCAGGAGCTCGTCCTGTGGCGCTCCGGCGACAACCCGGAGCCCGGCACGTAGTGGGCGGCGGTCCGGGTCGCGCGAGCCCGCGGCGTCAAGCCGAATCCAGCCGCCCCGAGGGCGCGGCCTCTTGCACGGGAGAGACCTTCACGATGACTCGGCACAGCTTCTCGGTCGGCGACGAGGTCAGGTTCGACCCGGGCATCTTCGAGCGCACCTCGGTTGCCGGCAGCTACTGCGTGGTCAAGCTGCTGCCGCCCGACGGGGCCGATCTGCAATACCGCGTTCGCAGCCTGAGCGATGGCCACGAGCGCGTGGCCCGGGAATTCCAGCTGCTGCGCTGACGCGGGCGACCGGCCTGGCCGGCAGCCGGGCTCTCAGCCGGGGTCTCAGCCGGGCAGCGGACCCAGCCGGCGCGCCATGAAGCGGTAGAGGTCGAGGATGGTGCCCTCGAAATCGGCGGGGGCGAGCGGTCCCGCCTGGTGATGGCGCGAGCGCAGGCCGCGGGTCATGTCGAGCAGCACAGCCTTGTCCTCGGCCATGGTCTGCCGGAACAGCTCGACCGCCCACGAGACCGTGTCGTCGGGCCAGTCGGGCCCGAAGAAGATCAACCCCATCTTGACCCGCACCCGGTCGACCGCCTCCGGCTGCAGGCAGATGTAGGAGCTGTAGTCGGCGGCGCAGCCGACCGCGAACCCGGGCGGCACGGCGAACATCACGCAGTTGCCGGCCTCCTCGTCGGTGAGGTCGGGGTGACCCTTCTGCGTCCGCGGCAGCTCGGGCGAGAAGCCGGCACGGTAGCCGAGATAGGCCTCGCCCGGCGGGAAGTGCCGGCAGAGCCGCGTCGGGTTCACCTTGTGCAGGCTGTCCCGGTGCAGCGGCGACAGGTGGTAGCCTTCCATGTAGTTCTCGAGGAAGCACTTCCAGTTCGTCTCCCAGACCTCCTCGGCGGCGTAGCGGAGCTGCGCCTGCTCGAGGTGGTAGGAACGGACATTCGCCTCGAGCCCGGCCAGCCGCGGCGCCAGGGGCGGCGGCTCGGGGTCGAGGCAGACGAAGAGGAAGCCCAGCCATTCCGCCGCGGCGAACTCGGGCAGGCGGCAGCCCGCCGGGTCGAAGTCCGGCCGCGCCGGCAGGCGCGGCGCCGCCGCCAGCCGGCCGTCGAGGTCGTAGCTCCAGGCATGGTAGGGACAGGCGAGGCGTCTGCCATTGCCCTTGCCGCGGACCAGCAGGGCGCCGCGGTGCCGGCAGACATTGGAGAAGGCGCGGATCCGCCCCTCCAGGTCCTGCAGCACGACGACCGGCTCGCCGCCGATCTCGACGGCGAGATGGTCGCCGGGCACCGCGATCTCCTCGCGGCGACCGATGCAGATCCACTCCCGGCGGAAGATCCGCTCGCGCTCGAGCGCCAGGATCGCCGGGTCGGTGTAGAAGGCGCTCGGCATCGACCAGGCCCGGTCGTAGGGCATGTCGGCCAGGCGGTCGAGCGCGGCGGCGACGTCCCCGGCGGGCGCGCCCCCCGCGCTCGGGCGCGCGGTCACCGGCTCAGCCGAGCGCGGCATTCTGCAGGAAGACGTGCGACATGGCCGTCGACTCGACGCCGCTGACGTTCTTCGCGGTGACGGTCAGGAAGTTGTAGAAGTAGCTGAAGATCACCGGCGTCTCGTCGAGCAGCAGGCGCTGGATCTGGCCGGCGGCGGCCCGCTGCGTGCCGAGGTCGAGCGCGCCGATATACTGGGCCACCAGCCCGTCATACGCCTTGCTTCGGAAGTGCGCGGAGTTCCAGGTGCCGGCGCTGGTGAGCGGCGCCGACAGCAGCACGTTGGGCACGCCGCGATGGCCGTAGTCGGTGGCGCCCATCACCGAGTCGAGCCAGTCCGACTGGCCGAACACCGCCTTGCCGTAATAGGCGTCCTGCGTCTCGACGTTGAGCTCGATCTGGACGCCGATCGCCTTGACCGCGTTCTGGATCACCACGACGTAGTCCGGGATCTCGATGTACTTCTCGGTGGTCAGCTTGACCTTGAAGCCGTCGGCGAGGCCGGCGGCGGCCATCAGCTGCTTGGCCTGGGCGATGTCCTGCGCGCGCTGCGGTACCGAGCCGTCGGTCGAGGGGAAGACCGGCGCGAACGGGCTGTCGTTGCCGATGTCGGCGCGGCCGCGGAACAGCCCGGCGGTGATCTTCTTGCGGTCGAGGCAGAGCGCGATCGCCTGGCGCACCCGCTTGTCGGTGAAGGGCGCCATGTCGGTCCGCATGTGGACCTGGGTGTGGGCGGCGGAGCGCAGGCTGATGATGGTGACGTCCGGATTGTTGAGTAGGGTCGCGCCCTGCAGCACCGGCACCTGGACGATGACGTCGACCTGGCCGCCCTGCAGCGCCAGGATCTGCGGCTGGACGTCGGCATGGAAGGAGAACTCGGTGCGCGCCGGCAGCGCCTTGCGGCCCCAGTACGCCTCGTTGCGGACGAAGGACGAGCCGACCTTCGGCGTGTACTTCTCCAGCTTGAACGGGCCGGTCCCGATGAAGCTCGTCTCGAAGTCGCCGGCATAGTCGGCCGGCAGGATCACCGCGTTGTAGTTGTCGGAGGAGACGTAGTAGGGAAAGTTGCCGTTGGGCGCGTCGAGATGGAACTCGACGGTGGCATCGTCGACCTTGCGCGTGCCGCCCTTCGACAGCACGCCGGCGAAGGCGGACAGCGCGTTCGAGGAGTTCTTCGGGTCGGCCAGCCGGTCCATGGTGGCGACGACGTCGTCGGCGCCGAGCGCCTTGCCGTTGTGGAACCTGACGCCCTGGCGCAGCTTGAAGGTCCAGACCGAGCCGTCGGCATTGGGCTTCCAGCTCTCGGCCAGCACCGGGCGAAGCTGGAGATCGCCGCCGGAGATGGCGAGGTACTCGGCAGTCTGGCAGAGCTGGATGAGGCCGCCGGAATCGGCGATGGTCACCGGGTCGATCGCCGCCGCCGGCATGTTCTGCGCCACGCGGATGGTGGCGTCCTCGGCGTGCGCCATGGCCGGGCGCAGCGCGGTGCGCAGCCCGCCGGCCAGCCCGAGCAGCAGCGGTGCCGACATGCCGAGCACGGTGCCGTGGCGCAGGAACGCACGGCGGCCGATGCGGCCGGCGCGCAGCTCGTCGAGCAGGTCGTTCTCGACCTCGGTCAGGCCGCGGCGCACCGCATCCGATGTCCGGTCAGAACCCTTCATGCCAGCCTCCCATGTCGTGTTTCGACGTTCGCTCGTTCAGCTTCGGCCCGGCCGGGCATCCCGCGCTCCGGTGCGGCCGTAGAAGATCATCCGCGTATGCTCCATCAGCCCGCGGCCGGGCTCGGAGGTGTAGCTCAGGATGGCGATGGTGCGCGGCGCGCCGCCGAAGCTCGGCGTCACCCGGTGCAGCGAGCGCGAGCCTTTGAACAGCACCAGCGCGCCCGGATCCTGCGACAGCTCGAGCACCTCGCGATGATCGCCCTCGAGGATGCGCCCGACCCGCGCGAAGCCCTCGGGCCCGTCCTCGCGGATGTTGGGGGCGTACTCGAAGACGCCGCCCTGCTCGGCCTGGCGCAGCATCAGGGTGACGGTGAATTTCGAGTTGTCGAAATGCCAGCCGAGGGCCTGGCCGTCGCCGTAGAAGTTGATGTTGATCGGTGCCAGCGGATCGGCGAACGGGAACATCTGCTCGATCCCGAGCGCCTCGCGGACGAAGCGGCGGAACCCTTCCCAGGCATAGAGGGTCCGCAGCGGCGAGGCGGGCGGGATCTCGTCGTCGGCCAGGATGGCCTTGACGCTGTCGACCAGGCGGTTGCGCGCATGGTCGGCCGGCAGCGCCGGGTCGGACGCGACGAGATAGACGTTGTGCGGCTGGCCGCAGACGAAGGCGGCGGGGCGCAGCGGGTCCGCCTCGGCCAGCACCCGGTCGATGGCGGCCGGCCGCAGGAAGCCCTCGAAGACGCAGGCGCCGCTCGCCGCCAGGCCGCGCCGTGCGGTCTCGAGCATCCCGGCATAGCCGGCCGAGCCGGGCTCCTGCAGCGGATAACGCTCGAGATCGATCAGCCCGGCGAGATCCGCGGCCTCGTCCGGCACGCTGCCCGCGGAATGCCGCACCCGTCCTGCCTCGGCCATTGCCACCGTCCGCCTCGCCTCGGAACGAGACTAGGTGGCGTACGGCCTTGCGGCAATTTCAAAATATGAAAGATAAGATTGATCTTTCTGCAATGTCGGCCGCAAGGCGACGCGATCAGTCCTGGCGCAGGAAGCGGCGCAGCTGCAGGGTCATCTGGTGGGCCGGCGAGCCCTTGCCGTCGCCCTGGCGCAGCAGGGCGGTCCAGGCGACGCGCAGGCCGCGCTCCGCCAGCGGCAGCGCCACCAGCCGCCGGTCCTCGATCTCCGCCCGCATCGCCCAGCGGCTCAGCACGGTGATTCCCTGGCCGCTGCGGACGACTGCCGCCGCCGACTCCGGCGTGTCGACGACGACGTAGCGCCGCGGCTTGACGCCGGCGGGCCTGAGAAAGCGCAGAAACTCGAAGCCCGGCGTTACCGCCATGTCGTAGGTGTAGTAGTCCTCCGGCTCGAGATCGGCCGGCTGCAGGCAGCTTCTGCCGGCCAGCCGGTGCGCCGGCGCCACCAGCGCCACCAGCTCGTCGTCGAACAGCGGCACCCGCCAGGTGCCGGGGAACTCGTCGATCAGCGGCGTCAGGACGACGTCGGCGACGCCGCTGGCCAGCGCCTCGGCCTCGCCGCCGGTGCTGTCGCCGACGATCTCGGCGCGCAGCCCGGGCATCGCCGTGCTGAGATGCGCGGTGAAGCCCGGCATCCAGGCGAAGCTGCGATAGATCGACATGCCGATCCGCAGCACCTGCCGGACCTCGTTGCCGAGATGGATTGCGACGCTCTCCGCCCGGTCGAGGTCCGCCAGCACCCGCTCCGCCGCCTGCAGCACGTACTCGCCGGCCGGCGTCAGCCGCACGCGGTTGCTGCTGTTGACGAAGAGCGCGACGCCGAGGCGGGCCTCCGCCTCGTCGATGCGCCGGGACACGGCCGAGGGCGTCAGCTTCAGGATCTCGCCGATGCGCGACAGGTTGCCCGTGTTGCGGAAGGCGGCGAGGACCTCGAGATGCTTGATCGTCAGCCGCGGGCTCAGGCGCGCCGCGTCGCCTGGCGCCAGCCGGCGACCACCGCCCGCAGCGGCGCGGTGAGCCGCCAGGAGGTGGAGGCGCGCAGCGCCTCGGCCTCGCGGCGGCGGTCGGCGGCCTCCCGTTCGGCTGCGGCGAGCTGGCGCCGGCAATGGTCGAGCTCCGCCGCGACCTCGGCCAGGATCGCACTCGCCGCTGCGCGCTTCGCGGCGGGACGCTCTTCCTCGCCGCGCGGGCGCGGGGCGGCGCGGCGGGGGACGCGGGCCAGCGCGATCCCGGGCACCGGCTGAACCGCCAGCCGGCGCCCGCCGCCGTCGAGGATGGCGGCGCCGTGCTTGACGACGCGGCAGAATTCGTCGCCGAGCTGGCCGGCGGTCAGCACGACGCGGCCGACGGATCCGCCGCCCGCTTCGGCACCTGCCGGCTGGCGGCGGGCCCGGTCGATCGAGGGCACGCCGGCCGCCGCGGCGGCGTGGAGCGAGGCCAGGAGCGCGTCGCGGCTGCCGGCCTGCAGGATCTCGCCGGCCTCGAGCGGCAGCAGGAAGGCCGGTGCGCGGAACTGCCGGACGAGATCGATGAGGCCGTGCAGGACCTCGACCGCCGGCCGCCCGGGCACGTCCGGCTGCGCGACGGCTACCCTGAGGCCCGCGGCGCGGAGCCGCTCGAGGATCGCCGGGGTGTCGTCCGCGCTGCCCTGGTCGGCGACCAGCAGCCCGTCGAGCAGCGCGAGATTCGCCCGCACGAATTCCTCGACGACGTCGCCGTCGTCGCGCAGCACGGCGATGCCGATCAGCGCGGCGTCGGCGGCGATGCCGTCGAGCGGATCGGCCGCCGCGCGCAGCGGCTGCCACAGGCGGGGATGCCGTATCTCGACCAGCTCGGGCTCGCCGGTCTCCGGCGAAGGGCGATAGCTGGAGGCGACCGGCAGCGTCATCGCCGGATCGACCGGCGGCGCACCGTCGGCGGCCGCCATGCGGCGGAGAAGGTCCACCAGGCCAGCTGCGCCGAGGCGGCCCAGCACCCGCTCGAACAGCTGCATCACCGGCGGCGGCAGCGGCAGCGTCCATTTCTCGCCATAGCGGAGCGCGCCGTCGAGCCGCTCCTCGATCTCGTTCGCCACCCGCACCATGACCGTGAAGGCGACGGGCAGCGGCAGGGCGTCGATCGCGTCCTCCCCGAGCGCGCCGTCGCCGGCGTCGAAGCGGATCCGGTAGTAGTGGTCGAGAACGCTCTCGACCTCGCCGCCGACCTCGCCGCGCAGCCAGGCGCGCCAGGTGGAATGGACCTCGCCGGCAATGCCGGGGAAGCGGCCATGCGAGTAGGCGGCATGCAGCAGCCCGGCCGCCACCACCCCGGCGGGCGCGCCGTAGCGCGCCAGCACGGAGGCGGTGCCGACGAGATGGGCGAGGAAGGGCTTGCCGCTGGGCCGCAGCGTGTCGCCATGCAGCAGCGCGGCGATGTCGCAGGCGCGGCGCACCAGCCGCAGGTCGGCCGATGGCAGCCCTGCCGCCTGCAGCTCGTTGAGCAGCTGGATGCCGGTCTGGGCGAACGGGCCGTCGAGCGGGCCGCGCGGCGGCGCGAGCGGCAATCCGGCCCGGCGCTGCTGCCGGACAAGAAAACTGTCCTGGTCGGCGAAGAAGCGGCTGTCGCGCGCGATACCCCATTTCGCCGCGAAGCGGTCGTGCGTCGCCTGGTTCCAGGGCTCGCCCCAGCGCATGCCGGCATAGACGGCGTCGGCCAGGGTGAAGGGACCGCCGTCATAGCCGACCACCCGCGACGCCGGCTCGAGCACCATGCTGCCGCCCTGCTGGCGCAGTTCCAGAGCCACATCGAGGTGCTCGCTCATGCTGAGCAGGCCCTCGTCGAAGGGCGGCAGCCGGTCGAGCGCCGCGCGGCTGATCAGGACGCAATGGAACTCGCCGAAATCGGTCGGGCGGCGTACGAGCGTGCCGGGCGCCAGCTCGGCCAGCCGGCATCCCGCCAGCGCGTGCCGTTCGCGGGCCTGGCGCGGCGGCGGCCCCGGGTCGACGACCAGCTCGCCGCCGCCGAAGTGGATCGCCCCGTCGCGCGGCTCTCCATAGAGGATCAGCGGCGAGACCAGCGCCGCGCCGGTCTCGCGGGCGCAGGCGACCAGAGGAGGCAGCCATCCCGGCGTCACCAGCAGGTCGTTGTCGGCGAAGACCACCAGCTCGCCGCGGGCGGCCGCGCGGCCGATGTTGCGGGCCTGGGTGGGGGAGAGCGGGCGCTCGTCGCGGATCAGCCGGAAGCCGTGCCGGGCCGCCATCGCCGCGAGGCCGTCGCGCACCGCGGGCGGCGAGCCGGCATCGACATAGATCAGCTCGTAGCCCGGCTCGGTGCAGGCGATCAGGCTGCGCAGCGAGCGCAGCGCGATGCTGAAGCGCTCGCGCGGCACCACCACGATGCTGACCGGCGGCCGGGCCGGGTCGTGATCCGCCATGGAGGCTGCCTCTCAGCTGCGCGAGTTGAGGACGGCGTAGGGCGACAGCGGCGGCAGCGGCCAGCCGCGGTACCACGCCTCGAGATGCGGCAGGATCGCCTGCGCCGCGGCGGCCCGGTCGGCGGGGTCGGCGGCCGCCGCCATCCGCTCGGCCATCTCGCGGGCGGCGGCGTCGAGATCGAAGCGGGTCGGCCGGCCGTCGCGATACACGACCTCGCCGTCGATCAGTACGCACTGCACGTCGCCCTGGCGGGCGCGCAGCAGCACGAGGTCGATCGGATCGCATTCCGGGGCGATCCACGGCCAGCAGGCGCGCCGCATGTCGACGACGACGAGGTCGGCGGGGCGTCCCGGCGCCAGCCGGCCGAGCGTCGCCTCGCGCCGCATCAGCCGCGCGCCGCCGGTCGTGGCGAGCCGCAGCACGTCGCGGGGTGCCAGCGCCGGCTGGCCGAGGACCGGCTCGCGGTGCAGCCGCAGCGCCAGCCGCATCTCGGCCAGCATGTCGTCGTCGTCGTCCAGCGTGGTGGCGTCCATGCCGAGGCCGACGGTGACCCCGGCCGCCTCGAGCGCCTGGACCGGGGCGATGCCGGCCTGCAGCCGCAGGTTGGAGCCGGGATTGTGCGCCAGCGCCGCGCCGGTGCGGGCCATGGCGGCGATCTCGGCCTCGCTCAGCCAGACGCCGTGCGCGATGCTGAAGCGCGGGCTCAGCACCCCCAGCCGCTCGAGGTGCAGCACGGTGTCGCGGCCATAGGCGCGCGGCCCGTGCAGCTTCTCGTAGAGCGACTCGTTGACGTGGCTCTGCAGGCCCGTGTCGTGCGCCGCGGCCCGCTCGGCGATGCGCTGCAGGAAGCCGTCGCTGACCCATTGCGGCCCCGGCGCCTGGTACCAGAGGGCGAAGCGCCCGTCGCCGCGCGTCTCGGCGACGAGGTCTTCCATCAGCTCGAGATAGGCCTCCTCGGACAGCGGCGGCGGCAGCAGGCCGCGCGCCGCAGGCTGCAGCGCCGGCGGCAGCCCGGCGATGAAGCGCTCATCCTCGCCCTGGCCCCAGACCAGGAAGCTGCGCGAGCGGAAACCGGGCGCGAAGGCGACGCGCAGCCCGGCCTCGCGATAGCCGCGGCGTGCGGCGCGCACCGCGGCGGCGAAGCCCCCGGCCTCGCCGCCGCCGGTCCACAGATCGACCGCCGTGGTCACGCCGGTGGCCAGCAGCCGCGCCGCGGCGAGCAGCGTCTCGAGATGGCGGTCGCCGTCGCGGACCGCCGCCCAGGTGAGCAGCCAGGGCTCGAGCAGCCGGTCGGGCAGCCCCATCTGGACCGAGCTCAGCCCCTGGGCGTGGTGATGCGCGTTGATCAGGCCCGGCAGGATCGCCGCCTGGTCGGAGCCGAGGACGACGGCCTCGGGATGAGCGGCGCGCGCCTGCCGCCAGGACAGCAGGCCGGCGATGCGGCCGCCCTGCACGACGACGGCGCCGTCGGCCAGGACGGGCTCGTCCCAGGCCGGGATCACCCAGCGGCCGCGGACGAGCGTGGTTTCGGTTGCAGGCACCGCGTTCTCCCCGTGGCTCGCCGATTGTGAGCGCAGGCGCTCCGCGCCTGTCAAGGAACGCCGGCCGCGGTGGGCCGGCTACGGGCCGGGGCCGGCCGGGGTGCCGCTGATCAGGTGGTAGATGGCGAGCGCCCGGTTGACGTAGGAGGCCTCGTGCCCGCCCGGCCCGAGCAGGCCGCCGCGCACCGCGCTCAGCCCGTAATAGCCCCAGAGCCCGGGTCCCAGCCGGTCGAGGAAATAGACCGAGGCGAGGTCGCCGGCCGAGAACAGGGGCAGCAGCACCAGCCAGACCGAGCTGACGTTCTCGGTGGCCATCACCAGCCGGTCCGCCGTGGCGGCGCGCAGCTGCAGGCGATAGACGACGGCGCCCGAGGAGCGGTTGTCGCTCTGGGCGACGTAGAGCGGCTCTCCGCTGAGCAGCTCGGCGGCGCTGAAATCGCCCCGGTGGCGGGCGGCGTCCTGGCCGGCGAGGGCGGCTGCATCGGTGATCAGCGTTTCCCAGCGCTGCTCGGTGTCCGACCAGTAGCGCAGCCCGCGCCAGCGCGACTGTGCGGCGAAGCGGCCGACCAGGTCGGGCAGCCCGCCCGCGTCCCGGAAGCGTCCCGCCACCGCGACCAGCAGCTCGGGCGGCGTCCCCGGCCAGCCGAGGCAGGCCGGCGGCTGCCAGCCGGCGAGCTCGGCGCGATGCCAGAGGGCGACGGCCGGCGCGGCGCCCAGCGGCCCGTAGGCCGGGGCCGGCGGCGCGCCGCAGGGTGGCAGCGGTGGCGGCGCGGCGCCGGCGGCGGCGCACCAGACGGCGAGCAGCGCCGCCAGCGCCATCATGGCGGGGAGGGCGCGCATCGCGCCGCTAGGCGGCCGCCCGCAGGCGGCAGCGCGGTGCATCGTCGCCGCTGATGGCCGCCCGGCTGGACCACTGCCACAGCGGATCCCAGTAGCGCCGGCGCAGCGTCGCCGCGGCGGCGGCGTCGTCGAGGATGTAGCCGAATTCCTGCAGGTCGACCGGGTACATGTTGTCGGAGCCGATGTAGAAGGCGCGGTCGTCGACCATCCAGAACTTGCCGTGATTGGCGATCGCCTGGTTGCCCGGCCAGGTCGCGTCCGGGCCGAAGCGGAAGGGGGCGAGGTGGAGATGGCGGCAGAGCAGGGCGGTCGCCGCCGCGCCCGTCGGCCCGCCGCGCCGCGCCACCGCCTCGGCGATCCGGTCGGCTACCGCCTCGAGCGGCACGCCGTTGCTGTAGCTGCTCTTGCTGCGTCCTTCGGCACCCAGGTTGGACAGCACGATGTAGACGTCGCCGCCGCTGCGCAGCAGGTCGGCGAGCCGGTCGAGCGTGGTCTCCGGCCAGGTGATGGCGCCGCCGTCGACGATGTCGAGAGCGCCCGGCAGCCGGAAGCCGATGTCCTGCTGGACGATGCGGATGCTGTGCCGCGCCGCCCCCAGGGCGAGATCGCGGGCCAGGTCGTTCTGGTTGGCGAAGTCCCGGGTGATGCCGGCGCCGAGCCGGCCGACCGCCAGCACCGGCAGGCCGCGGGCACCCGCCGCCACCGGCGGTGCGGGCAGCTGCGGCAGGCATCCGGCGGCGAGATCCCGGTCGCCCGAGCGGAAGGCGACGGCCGAGACGGCGGGATCGCCGGGATGGCTGCAGACGAAGCCCCAGAGAGCATCGGCGAAGTGTCCGGCATCGGCCGCCGCCGGCCCCTGCAGGACCATCGAGAGGTCGTGCACGGGATGGTCGATCAGGTAGTCGCTCGACCACTGATTGTGGCCGCCGACCAGCGCGGCGCGCCCGTCGACGGCGAGGATCTTGGCGTGGTTCCAGGAGAACTGCCCGCAACCCGGCTCGCCCGTGCAGCTCCGCATGGCCGCGACATAGACGGCGAGGCGGGCGCCCGGCACCGCGCGGGCGTCGCGCACGAGCTGCGCCAGCACCGCCCGGGCATCGGTGCCGTCCGGCGGATACTGGCCGACCAGCAGGCGCAGCGTCACCGGCCGCCCGCTCTCCGCCAGCCGCGTGACGCCGTCGCGCAGGGCGGCCATGAAGCGCTCGTCCGGTGCGGGCTGCAGGGTGGTGATGTCCACGGTGCTGCGGGCGCTCGTCATCAACGCGTAGAAGCGGTCCACGACCCCGTCCGACTGGCCGATGCAGAAGCGCCGGCCGGCGAGGTAGGTCAGCGGCGTCATGGCGGCGAGCTGGCCGCAGCGGCCATGCGGCCCGCAATCCGCGTCGCTGCGGCAGGAGGGCAGGCGGAAATCGGGCTCGCAACCGGTGCAGGTCAGCGGAAAGAAGGCGAGCTCGCCGCCATGGCGTCCCCAGAAATCGGGCGTCTGGACGATCCAGTCGGCCGGCAGCGCATTGCCACGGGTCAGGTCGTAGGTGATGCCGGCATAGCGGCCGGCCGGATCGGTCTTGCGCAGCTCGGCGGCGAGCTGGTCGAGCAGCGGCCGCGGCGCCGCGGGATCGAGCGGCCGGACGCCGGCCTGGCGGGCCACCGTGGCGAGCGGCGTGGTCTCGGCAAGGGGGCCGGCGGCCGGCGCCTCGGCCGGCGGCACGGCGGTGGGCGGCGGATGCATGCAGGCGGCGAGCCCGGTGACCATGATCACGCAAAGAAGCCAGCGAGCCGGCATTCCCACACGCATCGATCGTCGCCTTTGGCGGCCTGTCGGGCGGCCGCACCGGGACGAGCCATCGATGTCCCGGATCGCCGCCGCCGCTTCCGGCAGGAAGAACGGCTCAGCCACGGGCCCGGTTCCGCGTGGCAGGCCGTCGTGACAAACAATTAACGCTCCCGTCGCGGGAAATCGGCTATTGCATGGCCGAGTCCGGATCGCCTCGATCCTCTGCGGCAAGGTTGCGAATGGCGGTTGCGTCGTGACGATGGAGGCTGAGCAGCGGGTCGGTCCGCTGTCGATGCTGCCCGTCGTGCTTCGGGAGCGCGGCGTTGATCCCGACCGGCTGGCAGAGGCGGCCGGCATCGATCCGGCGCTGCTCGCCGATCCGGCGGCGCGGCTTCCCTTCGTCCAGTGCTGCAGGATCCTGAACGAGGCGGCAGCGGCGGCCAGCTGCCCGCATCTCGGCCTGCTGATCGGCCAGCGCTGCAACTTTTCCGGCCTCGGCCTGCCGGGTCAGGTTGCGTTGTCGGCGCCGAGCGTCGGCGCCGCCCTGCGCGGCTTCGTCCGGCTGCAGCACATGAACAGCCGGGGCGCGATCGTCTTCCTGACGGAACGCCGCGACGAGGCGGCGCTCCACTACGCCGTATGTGTCAAGGGGCGGGAGCCGACCGCTCAGCTGATGACAATCCCGATGGCGGTGGCCTGGAACAGCATGCGCCAGCTGTGCGGCAATGAGTGGCTGCCGAGCGCGGTCGAGTTCTCGTGCCGCGCGCCGGACGATCTGCGCCCCTATCTCGATTTCTTCCGGGCGCCGGTCCGGTTCAACGCGCAGCAGACGCGGATTGCCTTCCCCGCCTGGTGGCTCGGGCGCGCGGTGCCGGGCGGCGATCCGCATCGCTTCGCAGAGCTCCAGGACCAGGTGGCCGCGCTGGCGCTCAGCGATACCAGGCTGCAGCTGCACCGCCTGCTGCAGCAGATGGTGGTCGAGGGCGCCGCCAGGGCCGAGTACGCGGCGCGGGCGCTCGGCGTGCATCCGAAGGCGCTCAACCGCCGGCTCCGGCAGCAGGGCACCAGCTTCCGTGCCGTCCTCGACGAGGTGCGCTTCGAGGTGGCGCAGCAGCTGCTCCGCGACAGCGACCTCGCCGTGCTCGAGATCGCCTCGCTGCTGGACTATGCCGACGCCAGTGCGATGACGCGGGCCTTCCGGCGGTGGTCCGGCAGTACGCCGGCACAATGGCGCGACAGGACCCGCCAGGCTGCCGAGCTCACGACGCCGCCATAGCCGTCGGTCGTCCCCGCGGCTCATCGGTGCTGGTCTCGGCGGGATAGAACCGCGCCCCTGCGATCAGTGCGGCCACCACGATCAGGCTCGACGCGGGCAGCAGCGCGAGAGCCGCGTCGAGTCCGAACGCATCGGACAGTGCGCCGGCGATCAGCGGTCCGGCCGCCAAACCGAAGAGATTCTGGATCGAGGCCAGCATGCCGAGGGCGCTCGCGCGCTGCGCGACCGGTGTGACGGCGGTCACCACCGCCGCGAGCGGCCCGATGGTTGCGGTCATCGCCAGGCAGCCGAGGCCGATCAGGACGAGCTGCGCCGCGCCGGGATGGAGCGCGCCGAAGGCGGCGCTCAGCAGCAGGAAGCCGGCGAGCGCGCAGGCCGCGGGCACGGACAGCCTTGCGCTGGCATGGTGCCGGGTCAGGCGGTCCGCGAGATGGCCCCACAACACGATGCCGATGGCGCCGATCAGCAGCATGCCGGCCGCCGCCGCTGCCGCGCGGCCGACCGGCCAGCCATAGGCACGGCCGAAATAGGACGGCAACCAGGCATGGAGGGTCGAGATCAGCAGCAGCTGAACCGAGCCGCCGACATAGGCGGCGCGAGCGGAGCGGGGCCGCAGCAATGCCGCGAGGGTGCGCAGTGACGGGAGCGGCGCGGCCGCCCGGGACCGCTCTCCGGGCGTGCTGATCGACAGTGCCAGCACGGCCAGCACGAGGCCGGGCAGGGCGAGAACCGCCAGCGCCGCGCGCCAGCCCCAGAGCGCGGCGATCGCACCGCCCAGGGCGATGCCGAGGATCGCGCCGACCGAGGCCGCAGACTGGAAGGCGCCGAGCACGGTGGCGCGCCAGCGGGCGGGGAACAGGTCGGCCAGCAGCGCGCCGCCCGCCGGCGCAAAGCCTGCCTCGCCGAGCCCGATCAGGGCGCGCCCGGCCAGGAACATCGGGTAGCTGCCGGCGAGCGCGCAACCGAGCGTCGCGATACTCCAGAAGCCGCCCATTGCGGCAATCTTGCGGGGCCGGCCGCCGCGGTCGATCAGCACCGCGATCGGCAAGGCCCCGACGGCGATGACGAGCGACACGATCGAGGAGAGCAGGCCGAGCCGCAGATCGGACAGGCCCCACTCCGCCTTGAGCTGCGGGAACAGAGCCGCAACGACCTGGCGGTCGGCGAAGTTGGACGCCATCAGCCCGACGCAGAGCGCAAGTGCCCACCACCCGCCCGGGGCAGCAGCGCCTTGGTCGGGGGTCCGTGGGTGACCGGGACCGGCCGTCAAACCGCTTCTCCTGATTGATTCGGGTTGCACCGTCATATTGCGGGCAATCAGGAACCGGTCCGCCGAATTTGTCCAGAAATGTCAACAGTCACGCGACCGATTGACGTCAAGATCCGGTCGCGATTGAGTCGGCCGGCTGGCACCGGCGGGGCTGGGGGAGCAGCCGTGGTTGCAGTTCGTCGAGATGGTCCGAGCGTGCGCGGGCTGCCAGGACTGGCGAAGCTCGACAGCGCCGCCGCGAGCTGCGGGCTGGTGCCTTTACCCGCTTCACGTGCCGGGGTGACGGCCATTCCATTGATCCGGGCGGCGGCGCTGCATGCGCTTCCCGAGATTCTCGACCGGGCCGGCCTGATGCTGGCAGGGTCGTTCCCCAGCCAGCTGCAGGAGAGGGGCGGGCCGGCCCTGGTCCCGCTCCATCCCGTGCTGACGCTGCTGGCGCGGGCGGCGGCCATGTCGGACGATCCCGGCATCGGCGTCCGGCTGGCCGAGGCCGGCGGCCTCGCCGCGCTGGGCGATCTCGGCCGTCACATCCGGGGTGCCGCGACACTGCGCGAGGCGATCGAGCGGACCGAGGCCGGCATCCAGTGGCTGCTGCCCGGCGCGCGGCTCCGCCTCGGACGCGAGGGGCCTTGGCTGCTCTGGCAGGCCGAGCTGCCGCCGCGGCTGGGCGGCGACGGCGCGGTTGCCAGGCCGTGGCTTCTGGCGCTCCTGCGCCTCGTGCTGCGGGCCGCCGCCGGCTCCGCCTGGCGGCCGGTGACGCTGCGCAGCGAGCACGGCCGTCGGCTGGAATCGGCCTTCGGGCAGCCGGTGATCGAGGATGCGGTGGTCACCGGCCTGACCTTCCCGGCGGGGCTGCTGCAGCTGGCGATGCCGGGCCCGCGCACCGGCAGCGAGCTCGCCGCGGTGCTCGAGGCGACCCGGGCACCCGCCGATTTCGCCGGCTCGCTGCGCGTGCTGATCCGCTCGCTGCTGTCGGAGACGACCGTCGATGCCGCCGAGGTCGCACGCCTGGCCGGGATCTCGCTGCGCAGCCTGCAGCGCTCGCTCGCCGCCGGCGGGCTGAGCTTCTCGGAACTGCTGCGCGAAGCCCGGCTCGAGCGGGCGATCGAGCTGATGCGCCACCCGGCACAGCGGATGACCGATATCGGCCTCGAGCTCGGCTACTCCGACGCGGCCAACTTCACCCGGGCCTTCCGCCGCTGGACCGGCTGCTCGCCGCGCGCCTATCGCCGCCGGCTGATGCAGGAGGCGGCCTGAGGCGCCGCTGGACCAGCTGGTCTAGCGCACGCGGAAGCCGATCGTGCCGCTGGTGCGGTCTTCGCCGCCCTCGGCTTCACGCACCCGCCAGCGCAGCTCGTAGCGACCCGGCGCCAGGTCGCCGGCCATGCCGTAGAGCACGTCCGGCGCGCTGTCGAGCAGCGGGCGGATGGCCCGCGTCCCCTGCGGCCAGACCAGCGTCATCTCGCCGCTGGCGTGATCGACGGGGTGGTCGAAGCGCAGGGCGAAGGCGACCGCCGACCCGCTGATCACCTCCTCCACAGCCGGATGCGACTCGACCAGCGTCAGCACCCGCGCCATCGCCGGCGCGGAGAGCACCGCGCCCGCCGCCAGGGCGGCGAGCGCGGCGCGGCGGGCGATGCGCGCGGGCGCGGTCACGACCTCACTCGGCCGCCTTGACCGGCGGGATCTTCCACGAGCCGTCGAGGATCGAGGGATCCTTCTCGCGCGGCCAGTAGAGCCGGAGCATCAGCTTGAACTGGCCCTCGGGCGCCGGCAGCCAGTTCGACTCCCGCGCCTTGCCCGGCGATTCATGCTGGATGTAGAGGTCGACGGACCCGTCCTTGTTGCGCTTCAGCGCGTTGCGCGAGGACAGGGTGTAGCGGTTCAGCGGGTTGCCGTAGAAGAAGAACTGGTCGTCGTACATGGTCAGCGACCAGAAGGCATTGGCCGGCGGCATCTGCCCCTTGTCGAAGTGCATGACGTAGTGCTTGCCGCCGTCATAGGGCTTGCCGTCGGCGTCGACCTCGGAGGTCGGATAGATCGCGTCCTGCGGCCGGTTGGCGCCGAGCCCGATGGCGGTGATCAGGGCGCGCTGCAGATAGTCGGTCCCGTAGGTTCCGGTATTCGTCGTGTAGATCCAGCCATTCTCGTTGACGCCGGCCTCCTTGAAGTGCGCCATGATCTTCTCGAAGGCCTCCTTCGGCACGCCTTCGAGCGCCTTGGCAATCGCCGGCTCGAGCTTGGCCGTGTCGAACGGCTGGCCGGGGATGAGCCCGATCTTGGCCATCCGCTCGACCATCGGCGCGTCGTCCGCCGCCGGCGGGTTCGCCTTCATCAGCTCGGCGAGCAGCTTGAAGTAGGTGGCCGCGTCGAGCCGGTTGACCTGGTCGCGGACCGGGGTCTTGTCGTCGAGGCTGGGATCGACCTCGCCGGCGGGCGGCGTGTAGGACTTGCCGTAGGCGCTGAGCGGCACCAGCCGGAAGCGGTCCTGCAGCTTGTGCACGGCGGCGTAGTCGGCCGCGGTCCCGGACGCGTAGATGCGCCCGAGCAGCCACACCATCGCGGTCGGCGACTTGAGCTCGGTGACGCCCTTCGGCAGCTCGCCCGACCAGCCCGGCCCGGTGATCGCGTAGCGATGCGCCTTGGTGCCGGTGGTGCGCTTGCCCGGCACCTCGAACACGTCGGTCCAGCCGCTGAGGAACGGCAGCAGGTAGTACCGTCCCTGCATGTCCGGCACGCTGAGGATCCAGGGCTCGCTGCCGACGTCGAGCCAGGCCATGGTGTAGAGGGTATCGGCGTTCGGCGCCGTCACCTCCCTGTCCTCCGGCGTCGGATAGGCGCGCAGCAGCGCCATCTGGCCCATCGGCGCCTTCTTGCCCTCGGGCTTGGCGACGTTGGTCAGCGCCCGCCGGGTGAACTCCATGGTGACCAGCGGATAGCCGTAGATGTAGGCGTCGAGAGCGGCGTCGTGCGCCTCCTGCTCCGCCTTGGTCGGCGCGGCGGCCGCCGTGCTGGCCGGCTTGCTTCCCGTCTGCGCGCAAGCGCTCAGGGATAGGGCGAGGGCGGCGGCAGCCGAAAGCAGCACGCGGCCTCTAAGCATCCTGGTCATGGGTCCTCCGCCTTTGGTCCGAACGGTTGGAGCGCGGCACGAAAACCGAACGCCGCGACGGCGCACGCGTCGCCGGCACCAGCAGGGGCAGGGTGCCGGCTGGCACCGCAGGGCCGCAGCGAGTGATCAGGGCTCGCATGACGTGCCGGCCTGCCGGGGCCTACTGCACGGAATAGCCGCGGCCCTGCAGGCACGCGGTCACTGCCCGGCGATAGGCGTCGTAGGATTGCTGCGAATCTTGCGCCTGCTGCTGGGCCTGGCTCCGGTTGTTCTGATGCTGGCGGATGCCGCCGAACAACGCCCCCGCGCCGGCGCCGATCGCCGCGCCCTTGCCGGCGTCGCCGCCGATCGCGCCGCCGACCGCGCCGATCGCAGCACCTCCCGCCGCCCCGCGCAGCATGCCGCCGGCGACCGGCTGGCCGCCGCCCGCGGGCGGGGCGGGATTGTAGCCGGTCTGCTGGGCCGCCCAGCCGCTGCACTCCTGCTGGTCGCGGGCCTGCTGCTCCGGGCTCTGGCCCCGGGTCGGGTAGGCGTAGATCTGCTGCGCCACGGCCGCTGCCGGCACGGCCGCAGGGACGACGCCCGCGACCAGCGCCGCCATCGCGCAGCACGCGATCCTCAGCCGAGATGACATACCGGCTCCCCTCCCGCCGAAGCGGACCGCCCAGCGACCGCCGGCGACCGCCGGCGGGCGCAGGTTAGCTCCGAAGGGTGCGCTCGCGCTACTGGGCGGCGCTGTTGTTGCGCTGCGCTTCCTTCTGCAGCGTCTCGATGTCGGCTGGCGTCAGCACCGGCCGGTCGATGGAGAGCGTCAGCTTGTCGAGCTTGCCGGTGAAGGCGAACGGCACCTGGTAGTCGGCGTCGTCCACCGGCGTGCCGGTATCGGCGCCGACGTCGAAGGTCTCGTCCCACTGCAGGATGACCGGGATGGTCCGCTCCATCTTCTGGGTCGCCACCACCTTGCCGTCGACCTTGAGGGTGCCGACACCGCTGCGGCCGATGCCGCTGACGCTGTTGAAGGCCAGCGTCGCGAAGCCCAGCCCGTCATACTTGAAGTCGAACTCGACCTGGTGCTTGCCCGGCGTCAGCGCCTCCGCCCCCTCCCAGCGGGCCCGCTTGAGGTCGAACAGGTTCCAGGTGAAGACCGGCCGCCCCTTGAGCAGGTAGAAGCCATAGCCGGCGAAGCGCCCGCCATTGGTGTTGATCATGCCCTCGGCGCCACCCTGGGGGACCTCGATGTCGGCGACGATCCGGTACGAGGTGTTGAGCAGGCTGGGTGCGTCGCCCGGCGGAATGCCGGTGATCTCGCCCGAGTAGGTGAAGACGTCGCGCCCGGCGGCCAGGCTCGGCTTGGGCACGACGACGCGGGTCGCCACCGAGGTGTCGAGCGGCAGGACGTTATGGCGCGCCGCCTCGATCCAGAAGAGATCCTGCAGGTTGCGCAGCTTCTCCGGGTTGGCGGCCGCGACGTCGTTGGCCTGCGTCCAGTCGTGGGTGAGGTCGTAGAGTTCCCAGCTGACGTTGTTGGCCGGGTCCGGGTTGGTCGCGCCGGCGATGTCCCAGGGCGGGCGCACCACCTTGGTGCTGGCGATCCAGCCATCCTGGTAGATCGCGCGGTCGCCCATCATCTCGAAATACTGGGTGTGGTGGTTGGACGGAGCATCGGCATTGGCCTTGTCGAAGCTGTAGGCCATGCTGACGCCCTCGAGCGGCTTCTGGGCGATGCCGTCGACCATCACCGGCGCCGGGATGCCGGTCGCCTCGAGGATGGTCGGCACGATGTCGACGAAGTGGGCGAACTGGTTGCGCACGCCGCCCTTGTCGGCGATCCGCTTCGGCCAGGCGATCACCGTGCCCTGGCGCACCCCGCCGAAATGCGAGGCGATCTGCTTGGTCCAGGAGAAGGGCGTGTCGAAGGCCCAGGTCCACGGGATCGCCATGTGCGGGTAGGTCCGGTCGGAGCCCCACGCATCGTAGAACTTGAGCTGCTCGGCGACCGGGATCTCGGTGAAGCCGTTGAGCGAGGCGACCTCGTTGGGCGTGCCGCTCATGCCGCCTTCGGCGCTCGAGCCGTTGTCTCCGACGATGTAGATGATCAGCGTGTCGTCGAGCTTGCCCATGTCCTCGACCGCCTTGATCACCCGGCCGATCTCGTGGTCGGTCTGGGCGAGGTAGGCGGCATAGACGTCGGCCTGGCGGATGAACAGCCTCTTCTCGTCGGCGCTCAGCGCGTCCCAGCTCTTCAGCAGGGAGTCCGGCCACGGCGTCAGCCGGGCGTCCTGCGGGATCACGCCGAGCTTCTTCTGGTTGGCGTAGATCACGTCCCGCAGCTGGTTCCAGCCGTGGTCGAACAGGTGCATGTCGCTGATCCTGTCGATCCAGTCCGGCGTCGGGTGGTGCGGCGCATGGGTGGCGCCCGGCACGTAGTAGACGAAGAAGGGCTTCTCGGGCGACAGGTCGTTCAGCTGGTTCAGCCAGCGGATGGCATCGTCCGCCATGGCGACGTTGAGATTCCAGCCGGGATGGCCGACATAGGGGTAGATCGCCGTCGTGTTGCGGAAGAGGTTCGGCTGCCACTGGTTCGTGTCGCCGCCGACGAATCCGTAGAAGTACTCGAAGCCGAGCCCGAGCGGCCATTGGTCGAACGGCCCGGCCTGGCTGGCCTGGAAGGCCGGCGTGTTGTGGTCCTTGCCGAACCAGGCCGTCGCGTAGCCGTTCTGCTTCAGGATCTCGCCGATGGTGGCGGAGTCCTTCTCGATGAAGCTGTCGTAGCCGGGATAGCCGGTGGCCTGCTCGGAGACCACGCCGAAGCCGACCGAATGGTGGTTGCGGCCGGTGATCAGCGCGGCGCGGCTCGGCGAGCAGAGCGCGGTCGAGTTCACGTTGGTGTAGCGCAGCCCCATGCTCGCCAGGTGGTCGAGCGTCGGGGTCGGGATGACACCGCCGAAGGTGCTGGACGCGCCGAACCCGGTATCGTCCGTCATGATCAGCAGGACGTTGGGCGCGCCCTTGGGCGGCACGATGCGGGCCGGCCAGTAGGGCTTCGACTGCAGCGCGTTCGGGTTGATGATCCCGCCGAAGGGCTGCGGGGGCGGGGGCAGGTAGCGGCCGTCGATGGTCGTCGCGGCGTCCGGCGAGCCGGGCGTGCCGTAGAATTGCTGGGCGTCGGCCATCCCGGCAGCGCCGATGACCCACAGGGCGGCCGCCGCCGCCACCGCTAACCGCTTCATCGATCGGCCTCCTCGTGCCTGGACGGGGGTACGGGACATTGGCGGCCTGCGCCGCTCACTCCGGCAGAGCGCTGATGACGAACAGCGCCTTCATCAGCTCGCTCGGCTTGGCGCCCTTGCCGAAGGTCGTGGCGAAGATGGTGTCGATCCGGTGCGAGCGGTAGAGCTCGCTGAGCGCCCAGTCGACGGCCAGCCGGAACGCGTCGTCGCCGTGCGGCAGGGCCAGCGCATAGGGCTCCAGGGTCAGGTACTCGTCGGCCACCAGCAGCTTGCCCTGGGGCTGTCCGCGCAGCAGGTACTCCAGGATGGTGCGGTCGGCGAAGTAGGCCGAGACGGTGCCGTCCTTGAGGGCCGCGATCCCGTCGGGATGGCTTTTCACGAGCACCACCTCGGCCTTCATGCCGCCGCCCTGCAGCGTGTTGCGCAGCGCCGTCTCGGTGGTGGTGCCGCCCAGCACGCCGATCTTGTGCCCGGCCAGCCCGGCGAAAGTCCGCGGGCTGTCGTCCCGGATCATCAGCCCGGCGCCGCTGACGAAGGTCGGCACCGAGAAATCGACCAGCTTGCGGCGCGACAGGGTCTCGCTGGTCGCCTCGCAGAGCAGGTCGGCATGGCCGTCGCGGATCGCCTCGAAGCGGTCCGCGGCGGTCACCTTGACGAAGCGGATCTCGAGCTTGGTCAGGCCCAGCTGGCGCTTGATGCCGGCCGCGACCTCGCGGCAGAGATCGACCGAATAGCCGACCGGATCGGCGCCGCTGCCCTTGGCCGAGAAGGGCGGCGCATCGTCGCGCACGGCGAGGCGGATGGCGCCGTCGCTGCGGATCCTGTCGAGCGTCCCGGCCTGCGCGGCCGCCGCCCCGGCGACCAGCGCCAGCCCGGCGAGCGGGCCGAGGAGCCAGCGGAATGCAATGCTTCTCCGGTGTCGCATGCAGATCTCCGTACCGCTTGGTGCAGCGTCGAGCAGGAACTTCCCGGGCAAGACTGAAAGTCTTCCACGAAGTTCTCTAACCTCAAGTACCGTAAGGAAAAAACGGTGGACAACGCTGCAAGGTTATCCTAGACAGCGTAGCCCGCCCAGCTCTGCGATTGCTTGTCATATTGCGCCATGCAGATCGGCGGGGTCCGCCGCCCGGAACGAAAGGAGAAGGGGAAGATGCGTATCGTCAGCCTGGCCGCCGCGGCCATGCTCTGCCTCGCGGCCGTAGCGGCGCGCGCCGGGGAAACGGCCGACAACGACTTCCATGTCGACCTGACGAGCTATCTCTGGGCGACCTCGTTCAACGGCAACATCGGGGCGGGGCCGGTGTCGGCGCCGGTCAGCGCCGGCTTCATCGACATTCTCGACAACTCCGATTCGCTGGTCGGCATCGAAGGCCGGCTGGGCGTGCGCAAGGGCCGGTTCGGCGCCTATGTCGACGGGCTGTGGAACCGCGTGGGCTTCGATACGGTCAACGGACCGTTCGGGTCGCGGATCGCTCCCACCATGACCCTGACCTACGTCGAGGGCGCGCTGTTCTACCGGCTGATCGACCTGCCGCCGGACCGCAGCCCCGACAAGCAGGATTTCTGGGGTTTCGGCGTCGCCGCCGACGCCTATGCCGGCGCCCGCTACACCGATCTCGGCCTCGAGCTCGACTTCAAGAGGATCAACCAGACCGAGAGCTGGAACAAGAGCTGGGTCGATCCGATCGTCGGCGCCCGCGTCGACCTCGCCATCACCGACAACTGGCGCTTCCTGCTCGACAACAACGTCGGCGGCTTCGGCGCCGGCTCGAAGTTCTCCTATTCCGGCATGGCGCTGGTCGGCTACCAGTTCACCGTCTGGGGGATGCCGTCCACCGTCTGGGCCGGCTACAAGGGCCTCTACCAGAACTACCAGGACGGCGACTTCAAGTGGGACATGTGGGTGCACGGGCCGATCGTCGGCTCCACCATCCGGTTTTTCTGAGCGAGCGGGCAGGGAGGGGCGGTCGATGCGACGACTGGCGATCATGGCGGCTGCCGTGCTGGCGCTCGCCGGCTGCAGCCCGACGGCGGGCACGACCTTCTACCGGGAGCAGATCGGGCAGCCGCTGGGGCTCGCCGACATCAGCTCCAACGGGACGATCGAGGTCGATCTCGGGGGCAATCCGTTCGACGTTCCGCCCGACGTCCTGGCCGGCGCGGTGGCCAATGCGATGAACCAGGCGGGCTACGCGCAGGCGGTCACCTTCAGCACGACGCCGCTCGGCTATCTCCACACCTTCTCGGTCCGCATCGTCCTCAATCCGCCGCCCGGCATGAACTATCTCGGCTTCTGCTCCGGCCCGCCGCCGACGCCGCAGCCGACGCCGGGCGCTCGGCCGATCCACATGCTGGCCGCGGTCTGCCAGGAGGATAACTGGGTTTCCTACGTCGATCGCGTGCTGCCCGACGCCAGCGGTCCCGACGACCCGCGCTTCCTCGCCTTCATCCGCCAGGAGACGGTCAACCTGATCGCGCCGTTCGCCCGCCCGTAGCGCAGGCTGCGCCGCGCCGTCCGCCGTCAGCTGCCCATGTGGGACAGCGCGGCGCGCAGCGGCAGATTGGAGATCCTGAGGATTCCGTTGAAGGGTGCGTTCAGCTCCAGGATCAGGAACACGGCGCCGGCGACCGAGACCGCCGCGGCGACCATCGCCGCCTTGACTGTGGCGTTTTGCGGCGACATCAGGCCGAAGCTGGCGAACAGGATCACCAGCCAGAGGATCAGCACGGCGAGGAACGGGGCCTGCAGCGTGTTGCCGGCCGCCTCCTCGAAGAGGAGCCAGCGGGTCTGTCCGATGGTGGTGAGCATCTGCAGCGCCTGGTCGCGCAGCGCCGCTTGCCGCGGCTCGAGGCCCGTGAGGTCGCTCAGGCTGTCATAGGCGGCCGTGGCGCGCGCCGTCGTGCTGCTGTCGTCGAGGTGCTGCCCGCCGTCGATCTTCTCCGACCAGATCCGCTCGAGGGCCGCGGTGACCGCGATCTTGAGCATCCGGCGGGCCGGCTGCGCTGCCGGCCCGACCCGCGCGATGATGCGGTCGACCACCACGATCTGGGCGGACATCTGCTCGAGCCCGGTGACCTGCTGCTGGTAGCTGGTGTGGGCCTGCCCGATCAGCAGCCCCAGCACCAGCGCCGACATGGTTCCGACCAGGCCCATCGCCAGGTTGATGACCGTCTTGGAGTCGGCCGAGAGGTGGTCCTCGGGCAGGAACCGCCGGAGCCACATGCCGGCCGCGGCGCCGGCGACGGCGAGCACCAGCACCAGCCCCGAGACGAGCAGCGAGCCGAGCCCGTTCATCGACGTCGTCGCCGCAGCGTTGCGCCGCCGGCGGTCACTCGCCGACGTAGTTCCAGTAGGCGTCGACCCAGTTGCGCGCGATCGCCTGCTGCGCCGCCGCCAGCGTGATCCGGCCGCTGCACACCATCTCCAGAAGCTTCTGCTCCAGGCGGTACTTGACGCGGGGATTGTAGGGCTCCGCGTCGGTCGCCATCGGCCAGAGGTTGGTGATCGCGCTGGAGCCGCCGAGCGTCGGCGGAATGAGGTAGTTGAGCATGTAGCTGCCCGGCTGGGCACCGTCCATGCCGTAGGCCTGCAGCACCAGGACCTGCGTCCGCACGCTGGGCGGCGGCGGGTTGGGCTGGTAGCCGGGGACGCAGAGCTGCTCGCGTGTCGCCCCGGTGACGTCGCCCGGCGTGGCCTGCGGATTGGGCAGGTCGCGTGGGCCCGCCGGCTGCTGCGCCAGCAGCGGCCCCGGGGCGAACGCGGCCAGCAGCAGCGGCAGCACGGCGGCGAGGCGAAGTGGTCTCAAGGGCCAGTCTCCCCTGGTCAGGCCGCCGGCAGCGCGGCGGCGTTGCGGGAGGGCGCAGGGCTGCGCCGCTCGGCCGAATCCCACATCAGGCGCGGGTCGAAGGTTTCGGCGGCCAGCATGGTCAGGATCACCACGGCGCAGAAGGCGTCGGCGCCGATGCCGGGCTCGATGGTGATGGCGTTGCCGAACTTCACCAGCGCGCCGAGCAGCGCCTCCATGAAGATGTCGATCATCGACCATCGGCCGATCCAGCGCACGATGTGGTAGAGCTTGGTCCGGTCGCGCAGCCAGCCGGTGCGCCCGGTCTGGATGCTGACCAGCATGGTGGTGAGGCCGATCAGCTTCATCATCGGCACGGCGATGCTGGCGAAGAAGACGAGCGCCGCCAGCGGATACATCTTCGAGGCGACCAGCTCCTCGACGCCGCCCAGGATCGTGCTCGGCGCTCCGGCGCCGAGCTGCATGACGGTCAGCACCGGGAAGTAGTTGGCCGGGATGTACATGACCGCGGCGGCGATCACCAGGGCCCAGGTCCGGGCGACGCTGTTCGGCTTGCGCCGGTGCACGTGCGTGCCGCAGCGGGGGCAGTGCCCCTCCTCGCTCGGCACCGCCACGAAGCCGCAGATCTCGCAGCCCATCACCTCGTCGTACCTGGCGGGCAGCGGCGCCCGGGGAGCGCCGGCGCCGCGCCCGGCCAGCCGTTCCCAGACCTCTTCCCGGTCGAGCGCGGAATCGGCCCAGATGATCGCGAAGGTGAGCGCCAGCAGGGCGAAGACGCCGTGCTGGAGGGTGATCGTCACCAGGTCGCCGAGCTTCACATAGGCGACGAATACGCCGAAGACGAAGACCTCGATCATCGTCCAGGGGCGCAGCCACTCGGCGATCGCGAAAACCCGCCGCAAATGGGCCGGCGGCCGGGCCTCGCGCAGCCGGATCAGCACGTAGAGCGTGCCGGAGAGCTTGATGAACGGCGCGATCACGGTGACGAACACCACGACCAGCCCGAGCTCGGGCATGTGCCGCGCGCCGAGCTCGATCGGGCCGGAGAAGATGTTGGCGGTGATCCTGAGGCCCGCGGTCGACACGCCCATCAGCACGGTCGAGCAGGTGATGATCAGCAGGATCAGCGCCGCGAACGTGAGCGCGATGCTGTGGTCGAGGGGGTAGCTGGCGGTCTTGTGCAGCGTCGTCGGGCAGCGTGCGCACCGGGCGGTCATGCCGCGCGCCATCGGCGGGACGGTCTGCAGCAGGCCGCAGCCCGGGCATTCCCGGAGCTGGCTGGGGGAGAGCTCGGCCTCGGCCTCGGCCCTGGCCTTCCGCCGCCCGGCCATCAGACCGGCGGCCATCAGGCCGGAGGTCCCGCCGCCACCATCTCGGCGATGCCGTCGGCGAGCTTGCCGAGCGCGACGCTGATGGCCGCGACCTCGCCGGCGGTGGTCGGATTGGACGGGGGCACGGCGAAGCGGAAGGATTGCAGCCGCGGCTCGCCGCGGCCCGAGAAGCCCGCGCTCACCTGCGCCTGCAGGATCAGCTGGCCGGCGCCGTCGAGATCGAGCCGCTGCACGTTGACCGCGACGGTGGCGTCCGCCTTGGCCATGACCACGCCGCCCTCGCTGATCACCGTGCTGCCGGGCAGGCGCTGGCCGAGCTCGGCCGCCAGCACCCGGCCGATCATCGCGGCCAGCGGCTCGCCCCACCAGTCGTTCGCCATCACGTCGAGCTTGTAGTTCTCGGACGAGCGGACGATCTGGGTGCGCTCGAGATAGCGCTCGATGCCGACCTGCTGCAGCACGATGACCCTGGGGCCGATGTTGCGCTGCGGCCCGGCGACCGGGGCCAGGGTGTACAGCACCGGGTTGGGCGAGCCGGAGCAGGCGGCCAGCCCGAGCATCAGGGCGAGGCCGGCGATCAGGCTGCGACGGGACGGGCGGGTCATTCGATTTCTCCGGTCGGCCGGCCCTTGATCAGCGCTTCCGGATGGCGCGCCAGGAGGTCGGCGAGCGAGCGGATCGAGCGCAGCGCGTCATTCGCCTGCACCAGCAGGCGGTCGAGGTCGCGGTTGAACTGGGTGTTGTCGCCGTAGCCGTCGTCGATCGACAGCGCCAGCTTGTTGATGCTGATCAGCGCCTTGTCGAGCTGGGCGACGACCGCCGGCAACTGCTTGAGGGTCGGCCCGATCCCGGCATTGACGTTGATCATCAGCTCCTTGGCGCTCTTCAGCGCGCCCGAGAGGTCGGCCATCGCCTGCTTCACCTCCGGCCCGCCGACGAGCTCGTTGGTCGAGCGCAGGATGCCGTTCAGGTTGTTGCCGATCTCGGTGAAGGGGATCGTATTGACCTTGTCGAGCAGGGTCGTCGCCGACGCTGCCAGGCTGGCGAAGCCGCCGCCCTCGCTGGTCGGCAGGACGATGTCGGATCCTTCCATGGTCACGGTGTCGGTCGGCTCGCTGGTGACGAACTCGAGCGACACCATCTGGCTGCCGGTGATCAGGCTGGAGCTTTCCAGGCTGGCATGCAGCCCGCGCTTGAGCAGCGCCGCAGCCGCCTCGGCCGGCGACTTGAAGATCGCCTTGGCGCCGATCCCCAGCACCCGCTCCGGCTCGATCTCGAAGCGCACCGGCGCGACGATCGCGTTCTTGGTCCGGTCGTAGGCGAGCCGGACGTCGAGCACGTGCCCGACGACCAGCCCGTGCATGGTGACCTCGGAGCCGGCGGCGAGCCCGCGGACCGAGCCGGGGAAGTACGACACCGCCGTGATCTTGCGCCGGTAGGAGGCGTTGATCGCCGCGTCGCGGCTCTCGAACAGCGGGAAGACGTGCTGCTCAAGGCTGGCCTCTGGCGCGGCGGACTGGGCCGGGGTGTCGAAGGCGATGCCGCCCAGCAGCAGGGCGCGCAGCGATTCCATCTCCACCTTGATGCCGCTGGCGCCGAAGTTCACCGAAAGTCCGGAGGCGTCCCAGAAGCGGCTCTCGTCGTGCACGTAGCCGTCATAGGGCGCCCGGACGAAGGCGCGGATCGTCACGTACTCCGCCATGTCGGCGATGTCCCAGCCGAGCACCTCGCCGACCGTCAGGTCGCGGAAGAAGATCGGCGAGCCGAGGGAGATCGAGCCGAGCCGCTTGGCCTTCAGCAGGAAGGTGTGGCCCGGGACGTCGGCCTCCAGCACCGGCGGGTCCTGCCGGCCGGCGAAGCTGGTTGCCGGCTTGCCGGGCTTGGTCGCCGGCAGCATGCCGATGTAGGAGCCGGAGAGCAGGGTGTCGAGGCCGGAGATGTTGCCGGCGAAGAGGCGCGGCTTCACCACCCAGAAGACGGTGGTGTCGGTGAGCAGCGGCGCGGCCTCGCGGCTGGTCGCCACGGTGACGACGACGCGGCGGTTGTCGGGGGTGAGCGCGATGCCCTGCACCGTCCCGAACACGATGTCCTTGAACTTCAGCTGCGACTGGCCGGGCTGCAGGCCTTCGGCGGTGTCGAACGAGATGGTGATGGTCGGCCCGCGCTTCGAATAGGTGTCGTAGGCGAGCCAGGCGCCGATGGCGATCGCGGCGATCGGGATGATCCAGATGATCGGCAGGCGCCGCGAGCGCTTGGTCGTAGCGCGGGGCGGCACCGGCCCATCTGCCAACTGGCTCATCGCCGGCGACCCTTGAGAACGATAATCATGACGCTGCGACTATAGCCCATCCCGGCGCCCTCGAAACTGGGCAGTGGAGGGGAACGCCGGGATGGGCGCGGTGCGGAAGGGATCCGGCAAGAAAATCTAGGGAATCTTGTATTCCAGGGCTTCCCAATAGGCCGTCCCGGTGCCGGCCACCGGGTTGACCACGTCGGCCTTGCCGGCGACCACGGTGCGCGAGCCCGCGCGAATCACCATCTTGCCGCCGCCGCTGACGCCGGCGAACCGACCGGTGCCGCCGGTCAGCTTCATGTCGCCGGAGCAGCCCACCAGCTGGAAGCCGGTGCAGGCGACGTCGCTGTAGATCCGCGAGCCATCCTCGGTGGTGATCGTGCAGTGGCCCTTGGCGGTCTGCGAGGCGTCGACCTGGTTGACCTCGACCGCGACCGGGCAGACCAGCTGGCCGGACGGGGTCGGGCCGTGGTCGGTCAGCACAAAGATCACGCCGACCAGCGCGCCGGTGAAGGTCTGCTGCTTCTCGCCGGTCTGGATGAAGTCGCCGCGACCCTCCCAGGTGGCGAAAGCGGTGATCTTGCCCTCCTCGGCGGCGGCCGCCGGCAGCCCGTAGCCGATCGCCCCGAGCAGGACCGCCGCGGCCGCGATGCGCGCGGCGCCGTTCAATGCGAACATGGGTTTCTCCTTTGCAGCAATGTGTCGCGCGCGTGCGCCGCCTCAGTCCATCCGGATGTAGATGGCGTCGCCGCCGAGCGACAGCGCCAGACCGACGCGGTCGGCCTTGAGATGCAGCACCACGCCATTGGGGTTCCTCAGCCAGAGGTCGCCGCCACTGACGTCGCCGACCGCGAAGCCGTAGCGGCCCTGGACGTAGGCGCCCGGGAAGTAGGCGATGCTCGGCAGGTTGTAGACCTCGCCATGGGCGGTGATCTCGGAGATCCCGAAGCCGCCGACGCCGAGCCCGCCGATCGAGAACCTCCAGGTCTGGCCCTGGAAGTTGATATTGCCGCCGCCGAGATTGGCGCTGCCGATCCAGGCGACCTGCACCTGCCGGATGCTGATCGTGCCGGACTTGACCAGATCCTCGGCCGCCGCGCGGCGGCGCGGGGCGGCGGCCAGAACCGCTGTCGCTCCCATGCCGAGCAGCAATCCGCGCCGGCTGGGGCTCTTGATCGTGGAACTCATCGGTCGTCTCCCGGTCTGAGGGCTGGAGGGTGGCGTCACTGCTCCCGCGGCGAGGCTGCGACCTGCGCCAGGGTATCGAAGCAGGGCGCCGAGAGTTCGGTGATGTGCGCCCGGGCGTGTGTGCGAATCCGCCCCTCGGCGGGTGGGGCGCCGGCGCACAACCGGGCGATGTCGCGGGCGCAGGACGCCGCTCCGGCGCCGACCGGGCCCTCCGCCGCGCCGGGGCGGAAGGCCAGCGGCAGCGGGGCGGCTGCCGGCGCGAGACGCGCAGAACCGGCAGGGTGCAGGCTCATCGCTCGGATGCCCCGGCCGTGCGTCCTATTCGGGCTCCTTCTCCGCGGCGATCGCCTTCAGGATGGCGTCGAAGCAGGGGGCCGACAGTTCCGCCATGTGCGCCTTGATGCAGGCCTTGATCCGGCCCTCGCCCGGCGGTACGCCAGCGCACAGCCGGTCGATATCATTGCCGCAGGCACGCGCCAGCGTCATCATTTCCTGCGCCGTCGCGCCCGAGGCGAGCAGCAGAAGGCTGCCGCCGACAAGCCACCCAAGCTTGCGATTCATCTTCGTCCCCCGTCCTCAGGAAGCCCGATCAGGGCGCGGCCACGACTCGATAATAGAGCCCGTTCGCCCCGTAGGCCGGCTCCAGCCACATCGCTCCGCATTCGAAGTAGTTGACCGTACCGACGGGCTTGTAGAGGCAGTTCGCCGGCAGGGCGGTGTAGATCTGGTTCGGCGGCGGAGCCGCCGCCGCTTGGCCCGCGGCGACGCCGGCATTGTAGGCATTGTAGTTGGCTGCCGCTGTGCCCGCGACCGCGGCACCGGCCACGACGCCGGCCGCTGCCGCCGCGCCATAGCCCCAGCCGCCGCAATTGCCGCAGCCGTTGTTGTAGTAGTAGTTGACGTTGGTCGGCGGATGGTAGGCGCCGTAGTAGCTGCCGCCGTAGTAGTTGCCGTTGCTGTAGACGTTGGTCGGGTGGCCATAGCCGCCATTGGCCGAGCCATAGGCATTGCTGGCGCTCCAGCTGCCGTCGCCGCCCGAGGCATGTCCGCCATAGGCGCCGGTGGCGCTCCAGCTGCCGTCGCCGCCCGAGGCATGCCCGCCATTGGCGCCGGTGGCGCTCCAGGAGCCGTCGCCGCCCGAGGCGTGCCCCCCATAGGCGCTGTTGGCGCTCCAGGAACCGCCGCCGCCCGAGGCGTGCCCGCCCTCGGCGCCGGTGGCGCTCCAGGAGCCGCCGCCGCCGTGCGCGTTGCCGCCGTTCCAGCTGTGCGCGCTCCAGGATCCACCGCCGCCGGAGGCCGTGCCGTAGTATCCCGAGTGCGTCCAGGCGCCGGCCGGGAGGGCCGGCAGCGCCGCCGCCGCCAGGGTGAGAATTCCGATCAGTGCGCGTCTCATGACCCGTCTTCCCGCTCAGTTCGGTTGCGGCAGCTTGGCGTCGGGGCTCTCGAACTTGATCCGTGGCGCCTTCAGTGCCTTCTCCGAGGTGAAGTCCGAGGCCGCCAGCTTGGGGTCGAGCTTCCAGTCCGACATTTCGACGACGTGCCGGAAGTTGCCCGGCTCGTTGAAGAAGGTGGCCCGCGCCAGCCGCGGCAGATGATCCTCGGCGCCGATCCAGAACTCCGCCTGCACGGTGTCGGTGGCCACCGCGACGATGTCGGTCACCGTGCCGCCGACGACGTGCGACTGGCCGACATAGAAGGCGAGGCGCAATCCCCGGGACAGGTCCTTGTAGGGATCGGCGACGATGGCGTCGGTGAAGGGGAAGTAGATCGCCGCCTTCTGGAAGGCGAGCTCGAGCATCGCATCGATGGTCGCCGGCGCCTGATCGACGGCGACCAGGTTCGCGGCCGGCGCGTAGGCCATCATCGTCTTGCCGTCGTAGTAGAACTCGGTCGCCGGGCCGTCGCCCGGGCTGATCACCCGGAGCTTGTCGGGCCGCTGCAGCGCGACCTCGAAGAGCGAGGTGTAGGCGAGCGGCTGGCCAGTGACCGCCGGGCTCTCGTAGGTGGCCAGCGCCGTGAACGTCATGCTGTGGGCGGCGGCGAGCCGGTCGCCCATCGCCTTGAGGATCTCCATCGCCTTCGGCTCGAGGATCGGCTTCTCGGGCAGGTTGACGGTCGGCAGCCGGGACGGCGGCGCGGCCGGCCCGGCACTGGGCGGCGTTGCGGTCGCATCCTCGGCGCGAGCGCCAGGCGCCGGCACGGCGCCGATCAGGGCGAGGCAAAGGGCAAGGGCGGACCAGGCAGTCGCGCGCATCGGGGAACCTCCGGGATTGCTATATCATCGGTGGCCCGCGGCCGGAATACTTGTCCTTTCGTGCCAACCGCTCGGCGGCCGCGCCGTAACCTGCTAGAAAGGCGGCCCGGCAGATCGGGGCGGCGAGGGAGGGGCGCTGGATGGCAGCCGGGGCAGAGGATCGGGACGGCGATTCGACCGAGGCGCTGATCCCGATCGGCCGTTACCGCTGCTTCTACCTCGTGCTGGCGCTCGTCGGGCTGCTCGCCCTCTACCCCTACCTGGGCTTTACCGGCGACGGGCGGATCCTCCTCAACCTGCTCAACCTGATCGTCATGGGCGGCGCCCTCGCGACGGTCCGGCGGCAGCCGCTGTCGGTGCTCCGCGTCGTGCTGCTGGTGCTGCTCGTCCTCGGGCTGCAGATCTGGCACCTGATAGCGCCGGCGCCGGTGCCCTTTCTCCTGCTGTGCGTGGCGATGTCGGGCCTCTATGGCCTGGTCGTGGTCGGGCTGCTCGCCTACCTGCTGCGGCGGGAGCCGATAACCCCCGACAAGCTCTATGCCGGCATCGCCGGCTACATCCTGATCGGCCTCTTCTTCGCCGCCCTCCTGCGGCTGCTGCAGGATCTCGACCCGCGCGCCTTCAGCGCCGATCCGTCCGTGCAGGGGCCGCCGGAGTTCTTCGACTTCATCTATGTCAGCTTCGGCACCCTGACGACGGCGGGCTTCACCGGGCTGACGCCGGTGCTGCAGCAGGCGCGTTCCCTGCTGGTGCTCGAGGAGATCACCGGCTTCGTCTATGCCGCCCTCCTCGTCGCCCGGCTGACCTCGCTCTATCGCCCCGGAGGTTGAGATCGGGCCCCCGTCTCAGGGCAGGGCCAGCAGCAGCCGGCGGACGGCCTCGACCAGCGGGCGCAGCCAGGGCCGCGCCAGGATCAGGCGCCAGCAGGCCGCCGCCGGGGGCGTGCGCAGCACCCGCCGCGCCAGGTCGAGCGTCCGGCTGGTCGCGGCCGCCGGCTGCGGCCGCGACTGCGGCAGCAATCCGTCGCGCTCCAGGTAGGTGTGCAGGTCGGGCGTCACGCGGCCCTGCCACTTCTGCCGGAAGTGGGCGGCGTTGGCCTGCTCGTGGTCCCTGCGGCCGGGGCTCTGCAGGCCGATGTGATAGATCACGCTGTCCCCGGCGTAGTAGACGATGCCGCCGCGCTCGCGCACGCGCAGGCAGAAATCGACGTCCTCGTAGCCGTTCCGGAAGGCCGGATCGAAGCCGCCGAGCGCCTGGAACAGGCGGCGCGGCACCAGCCAGCAGGCCGCCGTCACGATCTGGAACTCGCGGCCGAGCAGGGCCGGTGGAAAATCGCCCGGCCGGCCGGCATGGAGATGGACCGGCTGCCCGTCGTCGTCGAACACCATGCCGGCATGGTTGATCGTCCCGGTGCCGGGCGTGAGCTGCCGGTTGCCGACCACCCCGATTCGCGGGTCCCGTCGCGCCGCGGCGACCAGCCGGGCGAGCCAGCCGGGGGTCACCCGGGTGTCGTTGTTGAGCAGGCAGAGATACGCGCCGCGCGCGACCGCGGCGGCGTCGTTCATGTTGCGCGCGAATCCCTGGCGGGTGGCGTTGCGCACCACCGTGATGCGCTCTCCCAGGGATGCGAGATAGGCCGGCGTATCGTCGATCGAGCAATCGTCGATCACCAGGATCTCGGTCGGAATCGCCGGGTCGGCGCAGGCGAACACGCTGTCCAGGCAGTCCCGCGTCAGCTCCACGCGGTCGCACACCGGCACCAGCAGCGAGACCAGCGGGGTCGCGCCTGACGGGTCGTCGCCGGACCCGCCGCCGGGCGGCGGCAGGTCGTGGCCGGGGGCGGGCAAGGGCGGATGAGCTCCTGGCAGGTCGATCGAGGCGAACCCTAGGCAGGGGCGGCGTCACTGACAACCGGCATCTCGGTCCGGCCGCGCCGGCGCCCCCGGGCCCGCAGCGGGGGGTTGTCGGCCCCCGACCGCCGGGCTATGAGGGCGGGAAGGAAGCGATTTGCGAGAGCAGAGTGGCAGGGAGCACCGGGTTCTCCACGGAGTTGGGCGCGGCGGTCGCGGCGGAACCCCAGCCGGTACGCGCCGTCAGGCTCGGCGTGGTGGCGGGAGCCATGGCGACGCAGCCCTGGCTCAGCGTGGTTGCGCCGTCGCCGCCGCCGTCGCCGCCCGTGCCGCCGCCCGCCATGGCCGCGCCGGGCGGCAGGCGGGTGGTGCTGGACGCCCTGCGCGCGGCGCTGCGGCCGCTGCTCCTCCGCTTCGAGTACCGGGTCCGCACCGCCGTCGAGGGCAGCTCGGCGGCCTGGGCGATCGCCCGGGCCGAGCGGCAGCTGGTCGAGCAGCGGGTGATCCTCGAGTCGATGGAGCGCCGCATCGTCGCGCTCGTTGCGGAGCTCGCCCAGCTGCAGCAGGAGCTGTCGGAGCGGCGCGACGCGCCGATCGTGCAGGACCGCGACGGGCCGGGAGATCCTGCTTGAGGATCGGCATCGTCTCCGCCGCGGTGCCGCTGGCCGGCGGTGGGCGGCGGATCGCGGCGGCGCTGCGCGCCGCGCTCACCGAGCGCAACCATCGCGTCGAGACCGTCCTGCTGCCGATCGACGAATCGGCGGACGACCTGCTGCAGCAGGTCATGGCCTATCGCCTGGTCGAGCTCGACCCGCAGTTCGACCGGGTGATCACCGTGCGCCCGCCTGCCCACGTCGTGCGCCATCGCTGCAAGGTCGTCCTGATCGGCCACCGGACGCGCTCGTCCCTGCCGGACACGCGCTGGGCGCAGGCGCTGCGGGCGGAGCTCGAGCGCGTCGATGCCGCGGCCCTGCGCGAGGCCCGCGCCGTCTACGTCCGCGACCGGGAGACCGCCGAGCGGCTGCGCCGCGGCCATGCCCGCTGCGAGGCGCTCGCCCTGCCGCTGACGCGCGCCCGCCGCGCGATCGGCTGGGACGCCGCACTGGAGAAGCTGCTGGCGTGAGGGTCCTCGTCCTCAGCACCATGGTGCCCTTCGTCCACGGCGGTGCCGAGATCCAGCGGGATGCCCTGCTGGTCCGGCTGCGCCGGCGCGGCATCGCCGCGGAGGCGATGAGCCTGCCCTTCCTGTGGGAGCCCTACGAGCGGGTGGTCGAGGAGATGGTGCTCGCCCGCAGCCTGCGCATCGCCCGCGCCGACCGGGTGATCGCCCTCAAGTTCCCGGCCTATCTCGTACCCTGCGAGTCCAAGGTGGTCTGGCTGATCCACCAGTACCGCCAGGCCTACGACATGTTCGAGGCGGGCCACTCGAACATCCCGCAGACGGCCCGCGGCGCCGCGCTGCGCGCCATGGTGGCGGCGGCCGATACCAGCGCGCTGACCGAGGCGCGGTCCGTCTTCACCTCCTCGCCGGTGACCCGCGACCGGCTGCTCCGCTTCAACGGCCTCGAGGCCGCCGTGCTGCCCGTGCCGCTCGACGATCCCGAGCGATTCGGCGGCGGCCCGTCGGACGGCTACATCGTCGCGACCGGGCGGGTGGGCGCGCTGAAGCGCCAGTGGCTGCTGCTGCGGGCGCTGCGCCATGCGCCGGGCGTGCGGGCCGTGATCGCCGGCCCGCCCGACCGCCCGCAGGATGCCGAGGAGCTGCGCCGCCTGCTCGAAGCCGAGGGTCTCTCCGATCGGGTCCGGCTCGTGCTCAGGTTCCTGCCGCGGGACGACCTCGCCGAGCTGGTCAATCGCAGCCTTGGGGTCGCCTGCCTGCCCTTCGAGGAGGACACCGCGAGCTTCGTCGCGATGGAGGCGTTCCAGGCCGGCAAGCCGGTGCTCACGCTGACCGATTCCGGCGGGGTCCTCGACCTCGTGCGCGACGGCGAGACCGGCTGGGTGGCGGCGCCGACGCCGGAATCGCTCGGCGCGGCGCTGCGCGCCATGGCGGCCGCGCCGGCCGAGGCGGCGGCGCGGGGCGAGGCGGGCCGCCGCGCCTTCCTGGCCCGCGGCGTCGCCTGGCCGCAGACGCTGGACCGGCTGCTGGCATGAGCCTGCGCATCGCCTGGCTGGGCCCCTGGAACAGCCGCTCCACCATCGCCCATTTCGGCGCCCTGGTGGGCGGCGAGCTGCAGGCCCGCGGGCACACCGTGAGCGTCTTCCGCACCGAAACCGGCGCGGCCCGCGCCCTGCCGGCGCTGCCGGCCGCGGGCGAGCCCGGCTGGCTGGCGGAGACGAGCGCCGGCGCGCTGCAGCGGCGGCACGATGTCGTGCTCGCCAACGTCGGCAACAACTTCGCCTATCACGGCGCGCTGCTGCCCGAGCTTCCGCGGCTCGGCGCCGTGCTCATCCTGCACGACTTCTTCCTCGGCCATCTCGCCCACGAATGGGCAGAGGCGGAGCCCGAGGCGGTGCCGGTGCTGCGGCGCATGCTCGAGGCCGCCTACGGCCCGGCCGGCTGGCCCGACGGCGAGCCCTTCTGGATCGGCGAGACCGAGATGGCCCGCCGCCGGCCGATGCTCGAATGCTTCGCCGCTGCGGGCATCGGCGCGGTCGTCCATGCCGGCCACTACGCGCCGCGTACCCTTGCGGCCTGCGGTGGTCCGGTGGCCTGCCTGCCGCTCGCCTATGACTGCCCGGCGGCGCCGCCGCCGCGCCTGTCCGGGCCGGCGCTGACGCTGGTCACCATCGGCCATCTCAACCCCAACCGGCAGGTCGACCAGATCCTCCGGGCGCTGGCGCAGTCCTCGCGGCTGCGGGACTGCCGGCTGCGGGTCGTCGGTCCGTGCCGGCCCGAGGATCGCGGCGACCTGCTGGCGCTCGCCAAGACGCTCGGCGTGGTCCCGCCGCGCTTCACCGGCTGGATCGCCGAGTCGGAGCTGCTGCGCCACCGCAACGAGGCGGACATCCTGTTCTGCCTGCGCTCGCCGGTGCTCGAAGGGGCCTCCGGGTCGGTGATCATGGCGATGCTCTCGGCGCGGCCGACCCTGGTCTCCGACCATGGCTGCTACGCGGAGATTCCCGACGACTGCGTCTACAAGTGCCGCCCCGGGGCCGAGGCCGCCGACATCGCGCGCCATCTCGAGGGCATTCTCGCCGCGCCCGCGGCGGCGCGGCCGGCCGGCCTCCGCGCCGCCGCCCATGCCCGGCGGCGGCACGCGGTCGGCGGCTATGTCGACGGGCTGCTGCCGCTGATCGAGGCCGCGGTCGCCGGCGGGCCGATCCTGCGCGCCGGGCTCGGCCTCGGCGGCATCCTGGCCGCGCTCGGCGCCGGCCCCGACGATCCGGCGGCAGAGCGGATCGGCGGGGCGCTGACCGAGCTGCTCGGCGACGGCGCGGCCCGCGGCTGAGCGCAGGCGCGCTGCGGTCCGTCCGTCAGAACGACACCCTCGCCATCGCTGCGCGATGATCGGACGGCCAGGGGGTCACCACCAGGTCGGCCTCCGGCGCCTTCTCGCCGACGATCCCCGCCGCCTCGACCCGCAGCCCGGCGCCGCGGGCCAGGATGAAGTCGATGCGGTCGTGGTGATCCTCCGGATCGCTCGGCGCGCTCGTCGGCGTCCAGGTGAAGCCGGGCCTCGCGACCTCGTCGGGAAAGGCCGTACGGAATGTGTCGACGAAGCCGGCCTCCTCGATCGCCTTGGCGGTCGGCCATTCGACGACCATGGGCTGGTGCCCGGCCTTGACCGCGCCGCTGGTCCAGTCGCGGTGGCTGGGCTCGTTGAAATCGCCCATGACGAACTGGGCCGCGGCGTCGCCCTCGGCGGCGATGTCGGCCAGCAGCAGGGCCAGCGCCTTGCCGCGCGTCGCCTTGGCGCTGTCGACCGCCTCGGCCGCCGTCTTCAGGAACGGGAAGCTGCCGTACTCGATCTTCAGCAGCTGGTAGGGCTGGTAGGGCGCATCGTCGAGATTCATCGAGTAGGCGACGACCTTGCGCCCGTCGACGTCGATCTCGACGCCGACGCCGTTCGGCGTCTCCTTGCCGAGCGGGTATCGGCTGAGGACCGCGTCGGCCCAGTGGTTCTCGGTGTTGTGCCTGAACTCGTGATAGTGGTAGCCGAGCGCCGCGGCGATCGCGGCCGCGCGGCTGTCGTCGCCGGCCGGGCAGACGTCGGCGGTGCAGGGGTCGGGCTCGGGCACCGTCTCCTGCACCGCGACGATGTCGGCGCCGGTCGCCCGGATCGCCGCGACCGTCTCGTCGATCGGCTTCTGCGCGTTTGCCCCGGCGCCCCACATGTTGAAGCTCATCAGCGTGAGCTCCGCGGCCGCCGCCGGCCCGCTGCCCGCCAGCAGCGGCAGCACGGCCAGCGCCGGCAGAAGGCTGCGTCGTGTCATGGCTGTCCCCCTGATTGCCCCGGACGATCCTAGGTGCCACAGGTGACAGCAGCATGGCAGCGGAAATCGCCGCCGGCCGCGGCGCCGGACGTCCTCGATCCCGGCGACTCCGCGGCGGGCTTGGACTAGGATCGGGCGGCAGCCACGGGAGATTGCGGATGACCGGGCCGTTGCCCAGCCTGTTCCTCGCCCGCCACGGCGAGACCACCTGGAGCCTGTCCGGCCAGCATACCGGGCTGACCGACCTGCCGCTGACCGAGCGCGGCGAGAGCAATGCGCGGCGGCTCGGCGAGCGGCTGGCCGGCCGGACCTTCGCCCGGGTGCTGGCCAGCCCGCTGCAGCGGGCCTGGCGCACCGCCGAGCTCGCCGGCTTCGACGCCGAGCCCGAGCCGGCACTGGTCGAATGGAACTACGGCGACTACGAGGGTCGCCGCAGCGCCGAGATCCATCGCGAGCGGCCGGACTGGGACCTCTTCCGCGACGGCTGCCCGGGCGGCGAGTCGCCGGCCGAGGTGGCGGCGCGGGCCGACCGGGTGATCGCCCGGGTGCGGGCGGCGGGCGGCGACGTGCTGCTGTTCTCCAGCGGGCACATCCTGCGGGTGCTGGCGGCGCGCTGGCTCGGGCTCGGTCCCGACGGCGGCCGGCTCCTCATGCTCGGCACGGCGAGCCTGAGCACGCTCGGCTACGAGCACAATCTGGAGCAGCCGGCGGTCCGGCTGTGGAACGACACCACCCACGTCGCGGGCTGACCCCGCGGGGGTGGCTGGCGTCGCGCGGCCGGCTCGGTCATTCTGGCCGGCGCCCCCGCCGGACGGCGGGGCAGGAGAGCGATGGAGGAGCCGATGCAACTCGGGATGATCGGGCTGGGGCGCATGGGCGCCAACATGGTGCGGCGCCTGCTCAAGGGCGGCCACCAGTGCGTCGTGTTCGACCGCTCGCAGGCGGCGGTCGCGGCGCTCGGAACGGAGGGCGCGACGGGGACCGGCGCGCTCGCCGACTTCGTCGCCAAGCTGGCCCAGCCGCGGGCGGTCTGGCTGATGGTCCCGGCGGCGGCGGTCGACGGCACCATCGCCGACCTGCTGCCGCTGCTCGCCCCCGGCGACATCCTGATCGACGGCGGCAATTCCTACTACATCGACGACATCAGGCGGGCCAAGGAGCTGGCGCCGCGCGGCATCCACTATGTCGACGTCGGCACCAGCGGCGGCGTCTGGGGGCTGGAGCGCGGCTACTGCATGATGATCGGCGGCGAGACCGAGGTGGTGCGGCGCCTCGACCCGATCTTCGCCACCCTGGCGCCCGGCATCGGCTCGATCCCGCGCACCCCCGGCCGGGACAAGTCCGGCGGCACCGCCGAGCAGGGCTATCTGCATTGCGGGCCGAACGGCGCCGGCCATTTCGTCAAGATGGTCCATAACGGCATCGAGTACGGCATCATGGCCGCCTATGCCGAGGGCTTCGGCGTGCTGCGCTCGGCCAATGTCGGCAAGGCCGACCACGCGGTCGACGCCGAGACGACGCCGCTGCGCGATCCCGAGCACTACCAGTACGACCTCAACCTGCCCGACATCGCCGAGCTGTGGCGGCGCGGCAGCGTGATCGCCTCCTGGCTGCTCGACCTCAGCGCCTCGGCGCTGATCAAGGATCCGGCGCTCGCCGGCTTCGCCGGCCGGGTCTCGGACTCGGGCGAGGGGCGCTGGACGATCAAGGCGGCGATCGACGAGGCGGTGCCGGCGCACGTGCTGACGGCGGCGCTCTACGAGCGCTTCAGCTCGCGCGGCGAGGCCGAGTTCGCCGACAAGCTGCTCTCGGCCATGCGCTTCGAGTTCGGCGGCCACGTCGAGAAGCCGTCCGGGTCCTAGCCGGCGCATGGATCCGCTGCGGGATCCGGATGCGGTGCGGCTGGCGGCGGGCCCGCTCGCCGCCACCTTCCTGCCGGGCTTCGGCATGCTCGGCGCCTCGCTGACCTGGCGCGGCGTCGAGCTGCTGCGGCGCGTCGACGACCTCGCCGCCGCCGCGGCATCCGGCAGCACCGCAGGCATCCCGCTGCTGCACCCCTGGGCCAACCGTCTGGCCGGCCTCGGCGATGCCGCGGCCGGCCACCGGGTCACGCGCGACCCGGCCTCGCCGCTGCTGCATCTCGACGGCAGCGGCCTGCCGATCCACGGCGTGCCGTGGTCGCGGCTTGCCTGGAGCATCGGGACGCAGTCCGCCGACGCCGTCACCGCCGCGTTGCGCTGGGGGTCGCCGGAGCAGCTCGCCGTCTTCCCCTATCCGCATCGGCTGGCGCTGACGGCGCAGCTGTCGCCGCGCGCACTGACCGTCGAGGTCTGCCTCACTGCCGACCGGACCGGGCCGGTGCCGGTCAGCTTCGGCTTCCACCCCTATCTCGGGCTGCCCGGCCTGCCGCGCGAGCAGTGGCGACTGGAGCTGCCCAGGATGCGCCGGCTGGTGGCGGACGGGCAGGGGATCCCGACCGGCGACGAGCAAGACTATCGGGGCTTTGCCGGGGCGTTGGACGACATCACGTTCGACGACGGCTTCGCGCTGCCCGGCGGCGCCCCGCAGCTCGCCATCGCCGGCGGCGGGCTGCGGATCGCCGTCGAGCCGCTCGCCGGCTACGGCTTCGCCCAGGTCTTCGCCCCGCCCGGCAAGGCGCTGATCGCGCTCGAGCCGATGACCGCGCCGACCAACGCGCTCGCGAGCGGCCGCGGGCTGCAGCTCGTGCCGCCCGGCGGCACCTACCGGGCCGCCTTCCGCATCGCCATCGCCGAGGCGCCATGAGCGATGCCGGCGAGCCCGGCTGGCTGCTGGCGCACGAGCCGGCGCTGCGGCTCGGTGGCTTCCTCGGCGTGCTGGCGTTGATGGCGGCCTGGGAGGCGCTGGCGCCGCGCCGGCCGCGCAGCCAGAGCCGGCTGAGGCGCTGGCCGGGCAATCTCGGCGTGGTGGCGATCGGCACCCTGCTGCTGCGGCTGGCCGTGCCGCTGGGCGCCGTCGGCATGGCGGCCGTCGCCGCGCGGCACGGCTGGGGGCTGCTCAGCGCGCTGGCGCTGCCGGGCTGGGCCGCGCTGCTGCTCACCGTCGTGCTGCTCGACCTCGCCATCTACCTGCAGCACCGCGTCTTCCATGCCGCGCCGCTGCTCTGGCGCCTGCACCGCATGCATCATGCCGACCTCGACCTCGACGTCACCAGCGGGGTGCGGTTCCACCCGGTCGAGCTCCTGCTCTCGATGCTGATCAAGCTGGCCCTCGTCGCGGCGCTCGGCGCCCCGGCCGCCGGGGTGCTGCTGTTCGAGGTCATCCTCAACGCCAGCTCGATGTTCAACCACGCCAACCTCCGGCTGCCGGCGCCGCTCGACGCGGCCCTGCGCACGCTGCTGGTGACCCCCGACATGCACCGGGTCCACCACTCCGTGCTGCGGGCCGAGACCGACAGCAATTTCGGCTTCTGCCTCAGCGGGTGGGACCGGCTGCTCGGCACCTACCGGGCGGCGCCGGAGGCCGGCCAGCTCGGCATGACCATCGGCCTGCCGCAGTTCCGCGAGCCCGCCGAGCTCAGGCTCGACCGCATGCTGCTGCAGCCGCTCGCCTGAGCCCGGAGCGGGCGGGCA
This sequence comes from Dongiaceae bacterium, assembly GCA_046349435.1. Taxonomy (GTDB): domain Bacteria; phylum Pseudomonadota; class Alphaproteobacteria; order Dongiales; family Dongiaceae; genus JAXMCI01. Next base: position 42,998 of record JAXMCI010000027.1, read on the forward strand.
AGAGGGCCCTTGCGGCCGGCGGAGCGATCGACCCATCATGGCGCCCGCCGCGGCGGCCGAGGGCCCGCGGGGCAGGCGAGGGAGGACAGAGGCAGCGATGCGGCACATGCTGGGGATCGACGTCGGGGGAACCTTCACCGACTTCGTCGCCTACGACCGCGAGACCAGCGCGATCCGGGTCTGGAAGGAGCTCTCGGTGCCGGCCGATCCGGTGGCCGGGATCCTCGGCGGGCTGGAGCGCCATCGCGGCCGCGACGACATCGCCAACATCCGCCTCGGCACCACCATCGCCACCAACGCGGTGCTGGAGCGCAAGGGCGCGGTGGTCGCCTATGTCACGACGCGCGGCTTCCGCGACGTGCCGTTCATCCAGCGCGGCAACCGCAAGTACCACTACGACATGAGCTGGGTGAAGCCCAAGCCGCTGGTCGAGCGCTGGCACTGCTTCGAGGTCGGCGAGCGGATCGACGCCCATGGCCGGGTGCTGCAGCCGCTCGACGAGGCGGAGGTGGCGGAAGTCGCCCGCCGCATCGCCGCGGCGCCCGAGATCGAGGCGGTCGCCGTCTGCCTGCTCTTCTCCTACCTCAACCCGGCGCACGAGCTGCGCGCCCGGGAGATCCTCGCCGCGGCGCTGCCCGACCGGCCGATCTCGATCTCCTACGAGGTGCTGCCGAAGTGGAAGGAGTACGAGCGCGCCTCGACCACCATCGCCGACGCCTACCTGAAGCCGGTCGTCATGCGGCGGCTCTCGGCGATGCGCCAGCGGCTCGACGAAGGCGGCATCGCGGCGCCGACCGTGATCATCAAGTCGAACGGCGGCGAGATGACGCTCGCCGCCGCCGCCGAGTCGCCGGTCAACATGATGGTCTCCGGCCCGACCGGCGGGGTGGTGGCGAGCCGCCATGTCGCGGCGCTGGCCGGCATCGACCACCTCGTGACGCTCGACATGGGCGGCACCTCGACCGACGTCTCGACCGTGCTCGGCGGCAAGGAGAGCTTCACCACCGCCTTCGAGATCGAGTGGGGGGTGCCGATCCAGATTCCGATGATCGACATCCGCACCATCGGCGCCGGCGGCGGCTCGATCGCCTGGATCGACAAGGGCGGCATGCTGCGGGTCGGCCCGCACAGCGCCGGGGCGGCGCCGGGCCCGGCCTGCTACGGCCGCGGCGGCGAGAACGCCACCGTGACCGACGCCAACGTCGTGCTCGGCCGCATCGACCCGGAGAACTTCCTCGGCGGCCGCATGCGGCTCGACGGGGCGGCGGCGGAGCGGGCGATCGCCAGGGTCGCCGCGCAGCTCGGGCAGGGCGTCGAGGCCACCGCCATGGCGATCGTGCGGATCGCCAACAACAACATGATCGGCGCGCTGCGCTCGGTGCTGATCGAGCGCGGCCTCGACCCGCGCGACTTCACGCTCTGCGCCTTCGGCGGCGCCGGCCCGCCCCATGCCAGCGAGCTGATCGCCGAGATGGGCATCCCGCGCGCCATCATCCCCAACCATCCCGGCCAGTTCTCGGCCTATGGCTTCGTCATGACCGACGCCCGGGTCGACCGCCAGCGCACCACCCAGCTGACCAGCCGCAGCTTCGATCCGGAGAAGGGCGCCCGGGTGATGGAGACGCTGGTCGCCGAGGCGGTGGCCGAGCTCGGCGAGCAGGGTTATCGCGAGGGCATCGAGGTCTATCGCGCGCTGGAGATGCGCTATCTCGGGCAGAACTACGAGCTCGAGCTGCCGATCGGCGCGGATGCGCTCGGCGCCGACCGGGTGGCGCAGCTCTGGCGGGCCTTCCACGACGCGCACGAGGCCCGCTTCGGCTTCAAGACGCCCGGCGAGATCATCGAGATCGTCACCTATTCGGTGACCGCGATCTCGCGCACCGCCAAGCCCGACCTGCCGCGGCTGGCCGCCGCCGACGGTCCGGCGGTGCCGACCGGCCGCCGTCGGGTGGGCTATCCCGCCGGCAGCTTCGAGGTGCCGGTCTACGACCGCGCCGCGCTGCGCGACGGCCACGTGATCGACGGGCCGGCGGTGGTCGAGGAGGCGGCCTCGGTCACCATCGTCAACCCCGGCCAGCGCCTCGCCGTCGACGCCTACGGCCACCTCTTCATCCAGGCCTGAGGACCGGACCCATGCGCTTCTCGGAAAACGGCTTCTACGTCGAGCGGTACGTCAAGTGCCGCAATTGCGGCCTGCTCGTCTATGGCGAGGGGGTGCCCGGCACGCTGGCCGGCAAGCCGGCCCTGTTCTGCTCGGACTGGTGCCTGGAATGGGCCGACATGAAGGCGGCGGGAATCCCGACCCGGCGGCTGCCGATCGTCCATCCCAAGCTGCCGGTGGAGGAGGCGGCGGGCCGCCGCGCGGTGCCGCGCGGCACCGCCGACATGGTGATGATGAACATCCTCGACTCCACCATGGTGTCGATCTGCCGCGAGATGGGCATCCTGCTGATGAAGACGTCCTACTCGACGATCTTCAACGAGGGGCTCGACTTCACCTGCGCGCTGGCCGACGCCAAGGGCGACATGATCGCCTGCGCGGAGTTCTGCCCGACGATGATCGGCGGCATGCCGCTGCTGATCAAGACCTGCGCCCAGGAGATCCCCTTCGACACGCTGGTCGAGGGCGACGTCATCGTCCACAACGATCCCTATCGCGGCGGGCTGCACGTCCCCGAGCACACCTTCTTCAAGCCGTTCTTCGTCGATGGCGAGCTGCTCGGATTCGCCGTCTGCATCGGCCACATCGCCGAGATCGGCGGCAGCGTGCCGGGCGCCTTCTGCGGCGAGGCGACCGAGATCTTCCACGAGGGGCTGCGCGTGCCGCCGGTGAAGATCCAGAAGGCCGGCAAGGACGTCGAGGAGGTGTGGAAGCTGCTGCTCGCCAACGTGCGCACGCCGCGGCAGAACTACGGCGACCTCAGGGCGATGATCGGCGCCGTCAATCTCGGCGTCGACCGCATCGGCCAGATCGTCCGCAAGTACGGCAAGGCGACCTTCCAGCAGAACTGCGAGGATCTGATGGACTACGCCGAGCGCAGGATGCGCGCCGAGATCGCCGACTTCCCCGACGGAACCTATTCCTTCGAGGACGTCATCGAGAACGACGGCATCGAGGACAAGCGCTTCACCGTCGCCATCGACATCCATGTCCAGGGCGACGAGATCGTCGCCGACTACGGCCGCAGCTCGCCGCAGGCCCGGGGCCCGATCAACGCCACGCTGGGGGTCGCCACCGGCGCCGTCTACAACGGCCTGCTGCACGTCACCGACCCGACCATCCCGAAGAACTCCGGCTGCTTCCGCCCGATCCGGGTGGTCTCGCCGCCGGGGCTGGTGACCAACGTCGACTATCCCGCGCCCCTGGTCGCCGGCAACACCGAGACCCATCCGCGGCTCGCCTGCATCGTGATCGGCGCCATGGCCGCCTGCGTGCCGGAGCGGGCGATGGCGTCGGAGAGCTGCACCGGCACCAACTTCGTCTTCGGCGGCCACCATCCCGAGCATGACGAGTACTTCGCCTGCTACGACATCATGTCGGGCGGCTGGGGCGGGCGGCACGGCAACGACGGCAACAACTGCGTCATCGCCATCAACGGCAACTGCCGCTTCAACCCGACCGAGGTGTTCGAGACCCGCTTCCCGCTGCGCGTCGAGAATTGCGAGCTGATTGCCGATTCCGGCGGCGCCGGGCAGTGGCGCGGCGGGCTCGGCTATCGCCGCACCCTGCTGGTCACCGAGGTGCCGATCACCGGCAGCCAGTGCAGCGACCGCCACGTCGTCAAGCCCTGGGCGCTGTTCGGCGGCGAGCCCGGCGGCAATGGCGGCACCTTCATCCGCAAGGCCGGGATGGAGCGCTGGACCACGGTGAAGGAGCTCTACGGCAAGGTCTCGACCAGCAAGTACTCCAATGTCGAGTTCCGGCCTGGCGACCGCGTCCTGCTCATCACGCCCGGCGGCGGCGGCTACGGCGACCCGGCCGAGCGCGACCGCGCGGCGATCGAGGAGGATGTGCGCGCCGGGTTCGTCACGCCGGAGGCCGCCGCGCGCCTCTACGGCCGCGGCCGGCGCGAGGCGGCGGAGTAGGGCCGCGGAGGCCGCGCCGTGATCCATCGCCTGCTGGTCGCCATGGCGGTCGCCCGCGAGGCGGGCGGCCTCGCGGCGCGGCTGCGCGCCGCGCCGGAGCGGCTCGGGGTCGAGCTGAAGGGGCCGCAGGATTTCGTCACCGCCGCCGACCGCGCGGTCGAGCGGCTGATCGCCGAGCGGCTCGGCGCCGCCTTTCCCGATGACGGCTTCCTCGGCGAGGAGGGGGTCGGCGGCGGCGGCGGCGCGGCGGATCGGCTCTGGGTGGTCGACCCGATCGACGGCACCGCCAACTTCGTGCGCGGCCGGGCCGAATGGTGCGTGTCGATCGGGCTGGTGGCCGATGGCCGGCCGGCGCTCGGCGTCATCTATCACCCGGCGGCCGACCAGCTCTTCTCGGCCGGCCGCGGGCAGGGTGCCCGGCGCAACGGCGAGCCGATCCGGGTCAGTGGCGCCGTCTCGCTCGATGGCGCCACCGTCGGGCTCGACTACTCCTTCAGCGAGCCGCGCGAGGTCCATGCCGGGCACGTCGCCGCCGTGCTGGCGCGCGGCTGCGAGTATCGCCGCAACGGCTCGGCGGCGCTGTCCCTGGCCCATGTCGCCGACGGCCGGCTCGACGGCTTCGTCGAGCTCAGGCTGAAGCCCTGGGACGTGGTCGCCGGCATCGTGCTGGTCGAGGAGGCCGGCGGCTGGGCCAGCGACTTCCTGGCCGGGGACGGGCTGCAGCGCGGCAACCCGATGATCGCGGCGGCGCCCGGCGTGCGCGACGCGCTGCTGGCGGCCACCGGCCTCGAGCACTGGGGCTGAGGCCATGGCCCAGGTCGAGCTGCGCGGCATCAACAAGGCCTTCGCCGGACGCCCGGTGGTGCGCGATCTCGATCTCACCCTGGAGCGCGGCGAGCTCGTCTCGCTGCTCGGACCGTCGGGCTGCGGCAAGACCACGACGCTGCGCATGGTGGCGGGCTTCGAGATGCCCGATTCCGGCGCGGTCAGCATCGACGGGACCGACCTGCTGCAGGTGCCGCCGCACCGCCGCGGCATGGGCGTGGTGTTCCAGCACTACGCCCTGTTCCCCCATCTGACGGCGGCGCGCAACGTCGCCTTCGGCATGCGCATCGCCGGCCGCAGCGCCGCCGAGATCCGCCGCCGGGTGCCCGAGCTGCTGGGCCTGGTCGGCCTCGCCGAGGCGGCCGGCAAGTACCCGCGCGAGCTGAGCGGCGGCCAGCAGCAGCGCGTCGCGCTGGCCCGCGCGCTCGCCATCGAGCCGCGCATGCTGCTGCTCGACGAGCCGCTGAGCGCGCTCGACGCCGTCGTGCGGGTGGCGCTGCGCGACGAGATCCGCCGCATCCAGACCTCGCTCGGCATCACCACCCTCTATGTCACCCACGACCAGGAGGAGGCGCTCGCCATCTCCGACCGCATCGTCGTCATGCGCGACGGCCGGATCGAGCAGGCCGGCACCGCCGAGCAGATCTATGCCGAGCCGGCCTCGCGCTTCGTCGCCGGCTTCATCGGCAAGATGAACCAGATCGCCGGACGCATCGAGGATCCGGCCCGGGGCGCGGTGGCCTGCGGTCCGCACCGCCTCGCAGTGCCCCCGGCCGCGCTCGCCAGCCTGGCTCCCGGGGCGCCGGTGATCGTCCTGGTCCGGCCCGAGGCGGTCGCCATCGGGCCGCCGGGCGCGGACCGCGGCGCGAGCGGCAACCGGCTCGCCGCGCAGGTCGACGGCGTCAGCTTCCTCGGCTCGGTCCGCCGCGTCAGCCTTGAGGCGTCCGGCCAGCACCTGACCGCCGACGTGGCCGCCGTCGGCGGCGCCGCGCTGAAGCGCGGCGATCAGGTCACGCTCGGCTTTCCCGCCGAGGCCTGCCGTGTCATCGTTGACGAAGGCGGCGTGGCCGGCGGGGGCTGAGCCGCGTCGGGGGGGGCACATGCATCTCACGGTGCTGGGGGCGGGGACCGCCCTGCCGGTCAGGGGCCGCAGCCCGGCCGGCTACCTGCTGCGGGCCGCCGGCGAGACCATGCTGCTCGACCTCGGTCCCGGCACGCTGGCACGGATGGAAGCGGCCGGCGCCAGCTACCGCGACCTCCGGTGGGTGCTGGTCTCCCATCTCCATTCCGATCACGTGCTCGATCTCGTGACGCTGCTGCAGGCCAGCGGCGCCACCCCCGGCTGGCGCCGCGAGGCGCCGCTGGAGCTGATCGGCTGCCGCGGCCTGGGTGCCTTCGTGCAGCGCGTCATCGACCTCTTCGACACCGCGCCCGAGGGCTTTCCGGTGGTGGTGACCGAGATGGCCGGCGAGCGCCGCGACTTCGGCGACTGGTCGCTGGAGACGACGCTGACCGGGCACACGCCCGACGCCATCGCCTTCCGGGTCGAGGCGGAGGGCCGGTCCTTCGTCTATTCCGGCGATGCGGTGGAGAGCGACGCCCTCGCCCGGCTCGCCCGCGGCGCCGACCTCTTCGTCTGCGAATGCTCGTTCCCGCGCGGCTGGCAGACCTGCGATCACTGCACCGCCGACGGTGCCGGGCGGATGGCGCAGCAGGCGGAGGCCCGCCGCCTGGCGCTCTCGCACCTCTATCCGCCGGCGATCGAGGCCGACGTCGCCGGGCAGGCCCGTGCCGCCTACGAGGGCGAGGTCATCGTCGCCGTCGACGGCACCGCGGTCGAGGTCTGAGGGAGGCGGGAGCGATGCCTGCCGCGGCCCGGACCGCGCGGCGGCCGGCGCGGGCGCCGGCCTGGCTGGCGCTGGTGCCATTCTTCGCCTTCGCGCTCGCCTTCGAGGTGGCGCCGATCGCGGTGCTGGCGCGCTCCAGCCTGACCACGGCGTCGGGGCTCGGGCTCGACAATTTCCGCCGGGCGCTGACCCCGGTCATGCTGACCGCCTTCGCCAACAGCCTGCAGCTCTCCTTCATCACCGCCGGCCTCGGCGTCGCGCTCGGCACCGTCGTGGCTTACGCCATCATCACCAGCCGCAGCGCTCTCGTCCGGCACGGGCTCACCGCGCTCGCCGAGGTGACCGCCAATTTCGGCGGCGCGCCGCTGGCCTTCGCCTTCATCATCACGCTGGGCTCGACCGGGGTGGTGACGCTGCTGCTGCAGTCGATCGGCATCGCCCTCTACCCGGAATTCCGCGTCTACTCGGTGGCCGGGCTGGCGATCGCCTACGTCTATTTCCAGACGCCGCTGCTGGTCCTGCTGATCATCCCGGCGCTGCTCGGGCTGCAGCGCCAGTGGCGGGAGGCCGCGACCAGCCTCGGCGCCACCGGCCGGCAGTACTGGCTGCAGGTCGCGCTGCCGATCCTCGCCCCCTCGCTGCTCGGCAGCTTCCTGCTGCTGTTCGCCAACGCCTTCGGCGCCTATGCCACCGCCTGGACGCTGACCGGGCCCGACGTCAACCTGGTGACCGTGCAGATCGCCGCCCTGGTGCGCGGCGAGGTGCAGCTCGATCCCGGCCTCGCCGACGCGCTGGCGCTGCTCTCGCTCGCCGTCATGGGGGCCTGCGTCGCCGGCTACCAGTGGCTGTCGCGGCTGGTGCGGCAGAGGTCGGCATGAAGGGCAGGCTCTCCTGGCGGCTGGCGGTGCTCGGCCTCTTCCTGCTCTTCATGGCGGTCCCGGTGGTCGCCACGGCGATGTTCTCCGTGGCGGTGCGCTGGGACCGCACCATCTGGCCGGAGGGGTTCACGCTCGCCTGGTGGGTGAAGGTGACCGGACGCACCGCCTTCCGCACCACGCTGATGAACTCGCTCGGCGTGGCGGCCGCGACGGTGGCCCTGTCGCTGCTGCTGATCCTGCCGACCGCCTACTGGGCACACCTCAGGGTGCGGCGGGCGAAGCCCTGGATCGAGCTGCTGGCGATCGTCCCGTTCGGCCTGCCGGGGGTGGTGCTGGCGCTGGGCCTGATCCGGGTCTATTCCGGCGTGCCGGTGCCGCTGGTCAACACGCCGAACATCCTGGTGGCGTCCTACATCGTGCTGACGCTGCCCTTCATGTACCGCGCCATCGCCAACGGGCTGGAGGCGATCGACGCCCGGACCCTGACCGAGTCGGCGCAGAGCCTCGGCTGCACCGGCTGGCGGACGCTGCTGCTGGTCATCCTGCCGAACATCCTGCCGGGGGCGGTGAATGGCTGCCTGCTGGTCTTCTCGACGGTGTTCGCCGAGTTCACGCTCGCCAACCTGCTGACCGGGACGCGGCTCAAGACCTTCCCGATCTACCTGGTGGAGTTCACCCGCTTCGATGCGAGGCAGGCCAGCGCGCTGGCGGTGATCAGCTTCCTGTTCGCCTGGGCGATCTCGCTGGCGGTGCTGTGGGTGGCCGGACGGAGCGGCCAGCCGAGGGAGACGATGGCCGCCCGCTAGCGGGCGGCGGGAATGGCCGTGCCGGCCGACCGGGCCGGGCGCCATCGGCCGCCGGAAGCGGCGGCCGCTACGACAAGGAGGAACGCAGATGGGATTCGCAGGAAGGATGAGCGCGCTGGGTGCCCTGGCCATCGGGCTGGCGGTCGGCACCGCCATACCGGGGGCGCTGGCGCAATCCAGCCCCGAGGTCGTCGCCGGCGCCAAGCAGGAGGGCAAGCTGGTCAGCTACGGCATGTCCGACGACTGGGTGAATTTCGAGAACGTGTTCAAGGCGATCGAGAGCAAGTACGGGGTCGAGCACACCGACACCGACATGACCTCGGCCGAGGAGATCACCCACCTCCTGGCCGAGAAGGATGCCCCGGTGATGGACATCGCCGACATCGGCTACGACTTCGTCGGCCGGCTGCTCGAGAACAAGCTGACCATGCCCTACAAGGCCGCCGGCTGGGACAAGATTCCGGATGGCTTCAAGGACAAGGACGGCAACTGGTCGGCGGCCTACTGGGGGGCGATCAGCTTCCTCGTCAACACCGACAAGGTGAAGAACGCGCCGGCCGGCTGGAACGACCTGCTGAAGCCCGAGTACAAGGACATGGTGTGCAGCCGCGACCCGCGGGTCTCGACCTACGCCACCGCCTCGGTGCTGGCCGCGGCCTACGCCAACGGCGGCGGCGAGCATGACGTGCAGCCTGGCCTCGACTGGTTCAAGAAGCTGCGCGACAGCGGTAACCTGCGCAAGGGCGTCGTGCTCAACGTCGCCTCGGTGCAGAAGGGCGAGTGCCCGATCTCGCTGGTCTACGACTTCGACGGCTTCGCCAAGCGCGATGCGACCGGCCTGCCTCTGATGGTGATCATCCCCAAGGAGGGCACCGTCGGCATGCTGTTCGCGCAGTACATCAGCGCCGTGGCCCCGCATCCCAACGCGGCCAAGGCGGCGATCGACTTCCTGCATTCCGACGAGGGGCAGATCCTGCTGGCCACGGGCTATGCCCACCCGGCCCAGAAGGTGGCCTTGCCGGCCGACGTGGCCGCCAAGCTGCTGCCGGAGAGCGCCTACGGCACCATCCACTTCCCCTCGGACGTGGCTTCCTTCTCGGCGGCGATCAAGCGGATCGCCGAGGGCTGGAACGCGATCGCCGGCCAGTAGCCCGCGACGGGGCGGTCCAGGCAGGACCGCCCCGACCGGCGGCGGGGGCGTCGACCCTCGGCCGGGCCGGGCAAGGATCCCGTTCCGGTGCCCGGTCCGTCATGCTATCCCCTTGCCGGGACTGGCAGAACGCGGCCGGCGTACGGGGACCAGGAGGGATGTCAGAGAGCGCAGACGGCCCCCGCCGTCGCTTCGTCGCCGGCGACATGCTGGGCGCGCTGGCCGAGCTGGCGCGGCGCACCGCCATGCTCGACGCCATCGGCTACGCGGCGACGCAGATCGTCGCCGCCGGCGATTGGCGCGCCGGCATCCAGGAGCTGCTCGACCGGCTGGGCACCGCCACCGGCGTCAGCCGGGTCACCCTGTTCGAGCTGCATCCCGGGCCGCAGGGCCGGCTGGTCGAGAGCTGCCGCTACGACTGGGCCGAGCCGCGGCTGGCGCGGCTGGCCGGCGACCCGCGCTACCGGAACATGCCGATGCAGGCCGAGGACGGCACGCTCGACGACTGGACGCAGCGGCGCCAGCGCGGCGAGGTGATCCAGGCGCGGCTCAAGGACCTCACCGGCTACGACCGGCAGATCTTCCTGGAGCACGGCACGCTGTCCTTCGTCTCGGTGCCGATCATGCTGCCCGGCGGCTGCTGGGGCTTTCTCGGCTTCGACGAGTGCCGGATCGAGCGCGAATGGAGCGCGCTCGAGATCGACGTGCTGAAGACGGCGGCCGCGCTGGTCGCCGGCGCGATCGAGCGGGCGGCCAGCGGCGAGCGCCTGCGGCTCAGCGAGGAGCGCTACGCGCTGGCGGCGCGCGGCGCCAATGACGGGCTCTGGGACTGGGACGTGCGCGCCGACCGCGCCTATGTCTCGCCGCGGCTGCACGAGATCCTCGGCGTCGCCGAGGGCTCTCTGGCGCCCGGCATCGCCGGGCTGCTGGCGCGCTTCGATCCCGAGGACGCGGTCGAGGTTCGGGCCTATCTCGACCGTCGCTTCCGGCTGCGCCGCAGCAAGTTCCGGTTCGAGTGCCGGCTGGTCGACGACGGCACCCGGCCGCGCCGCTGGGTGGTCGCCCGCGGCATGATCGTGCTCGACGAGGGCGGGGCGGCGCGCGTCGTCGGCTCGCTGCGCGACATCACCGACTTCAAGCAGGCCAGCGCCGAGCTGCGCGACAGCGAGGTGCGGGTCCGCGCCATCCTCGAGACGGCGTTCGACGCCATCGTCTCGCTCGACGAGGCCGGGACGGTGGTCGAGCTGAACGCCGCCGCCACCCGCATCTTCGGCTACGCCCCCGAGGCGCTGCTCGGCCGGCCGATCGGCCGCACCCTGCTGGGCGAGCCGCTCGGCGAGGCGCTGCCCGAGGGGCTCCACGCCTATCTGGCGCGTCGCGATCCCCGGGTGCTCGGCCGCTCGGTCGAGGTCGAGGGCCGCCGCGCCGACGGCACGCCCCTGCCGGTCGAGCTGTCGGTCACCGAGGTGCCGCTGCCTGCCGGGCGGCTGTTCACCGCCATCCTGCGCGACCTCTCCGAGCGCAAGCGCTTCGAGCAGCGCCTCGCCGAGGCGGAGAAGCAGCGCGCCAGCCTGGCCCGCTACTTCTCGCCCAACATGGTCGATGAGATGATGCGGGCCGGCGGCGGCATCGGCGCGGCCCGCACGCTGCCGGCCACCGTGCTGTTCGCCGACATCATCGGCTTCACCGCGATGAGCGCCGGGATGACCGGGCCCGAGGTGATCGCCTTCCTGCGCGAGTTCCACGGCATCGTCGAGGAGGCGGTGTTCGCCAGCGAGGGCACGCTCGACAAGTACATGGGCGACGGGGTCATGGCGATCTTCGGCACGCCGCGTCCGGGGCCGCGCGACGCGTCGAACGCGGTCGCCTGCGCCCGCGCCCTGATCGCCGCCTTCAACCAGTGGAACCGGCGGCGCGCCGCGGCCGGCCAGCCGCCGACCCATCTCGGCGTCGGGCTGCATTTCGGCGAGGTCATCCTCGGCGACATCGGCAGCCGGCGCCGGCTCGAGCTGACCGTGGTCGGCGACACCGTCAACGTGGCGAGCCGCGTCGAGGCGATGAGCCGCACGCTGCAGAGCGCGGTCGTCGCGACCGGGGCGGTGGTCGACGCGGTGCGGCGCGAGGGCGGGGAGGGCGTGCTGGCCGGTTTCCGTGCGCTGGGCAGCCACATGCTGCGCGGCCGCCGCGAGCCGCTGGCGCTCTGGGGCATCACCGCCGAGCAGGTCGCCGAGCCGGGCGCCCCGCAGCAGGGCTGCGCCGGGTCGCCGGCGCTTGCGCCGGGCGCGGCTCTCTCCTAGCTTGCCGGCCGCGCCGCCGCCCGGGCCGCGGCGAGCCGCTGGAGCAGGGGGCATCGCTTGAAGATCCGTGACCTCAAGACCTTCGTGGTCGGCAATCCGCCGCCGCGCAAGGGCGGGCGCTACTTCGTCTTCCTCAAGCTGGTCGCCGACGACGGCAGCGAGGGGCTGGGGGAGGTCTACACCGCGACCTTCGGGCCGCAGGCCTTGGTGCGGATGATCGAGGACGTGTTCGCCCGCAACGTCGCCGGCGCCGACCCCTTCCGCATCGAGACCCTGTGGCGCCGCATCTATGGCCGCGGCTACAGCATGCGGCCGGACATCTCGCTGCTGGCGATCATGAGCGGCATCGAGATGGCCTGCTGGGACCTCGTCGGCAAGAAGCTCGGCAAGCCGGTCTACGAGCTGCTCGGCGGCCGGGTGCACGACCGGCTGCGCACCTACACCTACCTCTACCCGCGCGACGACGAGGCCGACGCGCACAGCGACGCCGCCGTCTATCGCGACCCCGACCTCGCCGCGAAGCGGGCGAAGGAGTGCGCCGCGATGGGCTTCACCGCGGTGAAGTTCGATCCCGCCGGGCCCTATGGCAGCTTCGACCCGCGCCAGCCCAGCCTGGAGCGGCTCGAGCTGAGCGAGGCCTTCTGCCGCAAGATCCGCGAGGCGGTCGGCACCGGCTGCGACCTGCTGTTCGGCACGCACGGCCAGTTCACCGCCTCGGGCGCGCTGCGCCTGGCGCGCCGGCTGGAGCCCTACGACCCGCTCTGGTTCGAGGAGCCGACGCCGCCGGAGATGCCCGAGGAGATGGCCAAGGTCGCCCGCCAGACGACGATTCCGATCGCCACCGGCGAGCGGCTCGCCACCAAGTACGAGTTCGCCCGCGTGCTGGCGGCGGGGGCGGCCTCGATCCTGCAGCTCAATCTCGGCCGGGTCGGCGGGTTGCTCGAGGCCAAGAAGATCGCCGGCATGGCCGAGGCCCACTACGCGCAGCTGGCGCCGCACCTCTATTGCGGGCCGGTGGTCGGCGCCGCCAACATCCAGCTCAGCGCCTGCATCCCCAACTTCCTGATCCTCGAGAGCATCGAGACCTGGCAGGGCTTCCACGCCCGCATCCTCAAGCAGCCGGTGCGCTGGGAGAAGGGCTATGTCATCCCGCCCGAGGCGCCCGGCCTCGGCGTCGAGCTCGACGAGGCGGTGGCGCTCGCCCATCCCTATCGCGACGACGACCTCCATTTGCTGATCTCACAGGATCCGATCGACTGACGGGGGCGACTGACATGAGCCACGATCCCAAGCCCCGCTACGGCTTCATCGGCCTCGGCCATCTCGGCGGCCATCTCGCCGCCAGCCTGGTCCGCGGCGGCTTCGCCGTGACCGTCCACGACCTCGACCGCGCCGCTGCCGAGCGGCACCTGGCGCTGGGCGCGTCCTGGGCGGACAGCGCCGGCGCGCTCGCCGCCGGGGTCGACGCGGTGATCACCTGCCTGCCGTCGCCCTCCGTCTCGGCCGCCGTGGTCGGCGGGCCGGGCGGCGTGCTCGAGCGGCTCGCGCCGGGCGGCTGCTGGATCGAGATGAGCACCACCGACCGGCAGGAGATCCTGCGGCTGGCCGGGCTCGCCGCCGGGCGCGGCATCGCCACCCTGGAATCGCCGGTCACCGGCGGCGTGCATCGCGCCGCGGCCGGCGAGATCACCGTGCTGGTCGGCGGCGACAAGGACGTCTTCGAGCGGCACCGCCCGGCGCTGGCCGCGATGGGCGGCGAGATCCTCCATATGGGCCCGCTCGGCAGCGCCTCGATCATCAAGGTCATCACCAACATGCTGGCCTTCATCCACCTCGTCGCCACTGGCGAGGCGCTGATGCTGGCGAAGCGCGGCGGGCTCGACCTGGCGCAGTCCTTCGCCGCCATCAAGGCGAGCTCGGGCAACAGCTTCGTGCACGAGACGGAAGGCCAGCTGGTCCTCAACGGCAGCTACGACATCGGCTTCACCATGGACCTCGCCTGCAAGGATCTCGGCTTGGCGCTCGGGCTCGGCCGCTCCTTCGGGGTGCCGCTGGAGATCGCCGGGCTGGTCGAACAGACCTTCATCCGCGCCCGCGCCCAGTATGGCGGGCCGGCCTGGTCGACCATGGTGGTGAAGCTGCTGGAGGACGCGCTCGGCACCGACCTGCGCGCGCCGGGATTCCCCGAGCGGCTCGCCTGACCCCGGCTCAGGGGCCGGTCTGGTCGGCGCCCGGGCCGTAGCCGAGCGGGTCCTCGGCGGGCGGCCGGGTGCCCTGCTCGCCGAGCGGCCGCTGCAGGTAGACGATGTCGACCCAGCGGCCGAACTTGACGCCGACCCGCAGGGCCTGGCCGATGGTGCGGAAGCCCAGCCGCGCATGCAGCCGCAGCGACGCCTCGTTGCCGCTGTCGCCGACCACCGCGATCATCTGCCGGTAGCCCTGCGCCGCGCAGAGCTCGAGGACGGCGCCGAGCAGCGCCGTGCCGACGCCGCGGCCGATGCAGTCCTCGGCGACATAGACCGAATCCTGCACGGTGAAGCGGTAGGCCGAGCGGGCATTGTAGGGGCTGGCATAGCAGTAGCCGGCGATGCGGCCGCCGAGCTCGGCGACCAGCCAGGGCAGGCCGCGCGCCCGCACGCCGTGGCAGCGGCGGAGCATCTCCTCGGCGCTCGGCGGCACCTCCTCGAAGGTGGCGAGCCCGGTCTGCACATGATGGGCGTAGATCGCGGCGATCGCCGGGAAGTCGGCCGCGGCGGCGGCGCGGACGAGCGGTGCGGTCATCGGGTCCTCCGGGCTTGCGCCGGGTTGCGGGCGGCGAGGCCGAGCGCGGTGGCGAGCAGCAGCAGCAACGCGGCGCCGAGCTCGGCGGGGCGCGGGACGGCGCCGGCCAGCAGCGCACCCTCGGCGAGCGCCACCAGCGGGCAGACGAAGGCGTAGGAGGCGAGCCGCGGCGCGCTCCAGCGCGCCAGCAGGGCGAGGTAGACCGAGCCGCCGATCACCGAGCCGAACAGCGCGAGGAAGCCGAGATTGGCGAGCGCCGCCGGCGCCGCCAGCGCGGCCATGCCCCGCGGCTCGAGCGCCAGCGCCGCGGCCGCCAGCAGGATGCCGCCGGCGAGGCTCTGCCAGCCGGCCAGCGCCACCGGGTCGGCCGCCGGCCGCTGCTTGGTCAGCACGCCGCCCCAGGCGTAGCAGGCGGCCCCGGCGGCGATCGCCGCGCCGCCGATGGCGATGGGCGCGCCGCCGCCGGGGGCGAGCAGCAGGGCCAGCCCGGTGCCGCCGCAGGCGAGCGACGCCGCGGCCCGGGCCGACCAGCGCACCTGCCGGTATGCCACCGCGAGCAGCAACGTGGCGGCCGGCACGGTCGAAAGATTGACCAGCGCCGCGACGCCGCTCGGCACCCGGGCGACGCCCCAGCCCATCAGGCCGTAATTGACCGCCGTCATCAGCACCGCCCCCGGCGCCACCGTCGCGGCCGGCACGGCGAGCCGGCCGCGCCAGGCCGCCCAGCCGAGCAGCGGCACCGCCGCCAGCAGGAAGCGGGCGGCGACGAAGGTGAGGGGCGGCACGGCCATCACGCCCAGCTTCAGGGAGAGCCAGGTCGAGCCCCACACCAGGCAGAGCAGCGCGAACAGCGCAGGGCTGGCGGGGTCGGCCGGTCGAGAAGCAGGGGGACTCATGCCGTCAAGCGTTTCACCCCTCCAACGGCCGCGCAAACCAGATATTCTGCGCCGAGAGCGATAGCCGGGACTGGATGCTGATGGCCCGCAAGCTCCCACCGCTGGGTGGTCTCCGCGCCTTTGAGGCGGCGGCCCGCCATGGCAGCATCGCGGCCGCCGCGGCCGAGCTGGCGTCACCCCCGGCGCGGTCAGTCAGCAGGTGCGGGCGCTCGAGCGGCATCTCGGCCTCGCGCTGTTCGAGCGGCGGCCGCAATCGCTCTCCCTGACCGCCGCCGGGCGGCGCCATGCGGCGCCGCTGACCGACGCCTTCGACGCCATCGCCGAGGCGACGCGGCGGCTCGCGCCGCCGCCCCGCCGCGCCATCATCACCGTCGCCATGCCGGCGCTGTTCGCCGCCGGCTGGCTGATGCCCCGGCTCGAGCGCTTCCACGCCGCCCACCCTGCGATCGAGCTGCGGCTGCAGCAGCAGCCATCGGCTGGCCGAGCCCGGCACCGAGGGGATCGACGCCGCCATCCGGCACGGCCGCGCCGGCTGGGGCGATGCGACCTGCATCTACCTCTTCAACGACGCCCTCCTGCCGGTCTGCAGCCCGGCCTACGCGCCGGCCCGCCTGCCGCCGCTGGCCGGCCACACGCTGCTGGTGGCGGAGAGCGCCGCCGAGGTCTGGCCGGAATGGTGCGCCGCCAGCGGCGTTGCGGACGAGCCGGCGCGCCGCCTCGTGCTGGGCGATGACGGGCTGGTCCTCCAGGCCGCACTCAATGGGCTGGGCGTCGGGCTGGCCGACCGCCGCCTCGTCGAGGAACCGCTGCGCGAGGGCCGGCTGGTCACGCCCTGCGAGGCGCCGCCCTGGGTCCGCGGCACGGCGTGGTACCTGGTCGCGCCGGCCGGGCGCGGCGCGGATCCCGCCGTCGCCGCTCTCGCGAGCTGGCTGCTGACGGAGGCGGACGGGCCGGTGCTCTAGCGAAATCCGTATCGCGACAGATCGCGCGAGTTGCGATGGCGCGATTGGCGTTCCGTCAGGCTTGACCGGAATAACACCGGTCTGTCCGGCTTCTGTCGACTCGCACTGCGTGCAGCACCGAGGGCCGACGGGGCACCGGCTTGCGCCGGTGATAGGGACGGCGGTGGATCGAACGTCGCTCGCCGTCTCGCCAAGCCGTCTTCAGGCTTTCGGCGAAGCGATTGAGATCGACTTCGCTGCGTAGGGTCGGCGGCTTCGTGCCGCGGTGGTCGACCCGCTCCCCGAGTTCAGCCTGCGCCGCGCGGATCTCGACCAGGAGCAAGACTGGATCGGCCTTGGCGTAGAGCCGCCTCAGCCCCTGCTTGATCTGTTCGCTGACGGCGGCGTGCGCCAGCACACGGGCGACCGGCGGCTCCGGCGGGTGATAGCGCTTCCGAACACGCCCGCCGATCCGCCTCTTCTCCTTCAGCTTGAACGACGGCTGGAACAGGTTCCCGTGGAGCCGTGCCGCGGCGTAGAGACGAGCCAGGCAGCGCGCGGCCGAGAGCCCGTCCATGCGGCCATATCCCACCAAGCGCCGCACCACCGCGCCGTTCTTCTGCTCGACCCAGGCTTGGTCGTTCTTGTGATAGGCCCGGGACCGCGTGACCTCGAGGCCACGCTGCCGGCACCAATCTACTACGGGCTCGTTCATGAACAAGCCGTCGTTGTCGAAGTCCACGCCGCAGAGCGGGAACGGGAACGGGAACAGGCCGGTCGCTCGCTCCAGGGCTTCGATCACCATCGCGCCGCTGCGGGTGACGATCCCATGGTCAAGCTGGCCGCCGTGCCTGCCTGAGAAAACCGGCCAAACCCCGCCGGAGAGCGCCGAGACGCCGCGCTCCTACACCACCACAGGGGACACGATCGCTTCCGGTGAGAGCCGGTCACCGCCACGAACTCGTCGAGGATCGCCGATCGCTCGATCCTCCGGCTCCGTCGGTACCGCTCGCCAACCGCCATGACCAGCTCGGCACTCGTCGACATGCTGACCCGCCTCGCCATGCCCCACCCCGAAGCCGCCGCCTCGACAGCAGCTTCGTGGATTGCCCGCCAACATCAGGCGGTAACATTTTCGATGAGGCAATGCGGGGTCAGTTTTCCATGTCGCCTGACACCGGGCTTGCCGCTGTCCGCGCATGGGATCAATATCAGCCCAAAGAACCCGGTCATCCGGTGGGTGTCGGTTGCACGTGTTTTCGCCGTTTCGATGCGGATCGGCGACGCGCAGGGCAGACGTCGCGGAGCTATGGCGGATGGGCATGCAATAACACGGCCCGCGTTTTGGGAGAGCCCGCAGGCAGATAATGGATAGGGGGATTAATATGGCGCGGTTTGGGAGAATCCTTGCCGTTCTCTGCGCATTGACTGCGGCATCCTTAATTTGCATTGCAATCGCGGTGCCCGCTTTCTCTCAGGATCAGCGGATCGTCGAGATCGCGAAAGGCGTTTTGGTCGTCGTTCCACCGGACTGGGAGATTGCCAATCAATCGCGCGATTCCCTGGAGCTCTACTTGCGCAGCGCGGTCAAGCCCGGACCCGAACGGGACGGCGGCGATACCAATCCGAAGCCGGAGTACATTCCGCCGCCTGATGCAGGAACGCTGATAACGGTCGAGCACCGCAGGGACCATCGCGATGCTCTCAAACGACTTGCCGAAATTTCAGTCGAATTTCCCGAGCGCGCAAAGACGCTCGTGATTTCCGGCTGGCCGGCAATCGAGCGCACCTACAGCGACTACATGCCTCAACCCGGAGAAAGTGAAGGACCCGCGGGCAAACTCACGGCGGTCTTTTCCACCACCGCCATTGCAGTCGACACGCTGCTCGTCCGGCTCAACACGATGTTCGGGCCGGGCGCCGACCAAAAGTCCGTCGCAGCGGCGGCGAACATCGTCCGGAACCTGAAGCTCCCCGCGGGCAATGGCGATGCCGCAGCAGCCGAGCTTCCGCTGATCGAACAGCTAGCGCCCAAGGCCGTTGCGCCCTCGAACGCGCCGAAGGGCGATCATACTGAGCTTCGTCCGAACAAGGCGGCGCCGGGCGTTCCGATCACGGTCCAGACCGGCGTCGGCGAACTGGAGGTCGCAACCAACGACGGGCAGCATGTCGTCGTGGCCGCAAACAGCGGTTTTTCGTTCTCGGACAATTCCGGCGGCTCCTACACGTTTGGCGGCGGGACGCCCTGCAACCAGACCCGCTGCGATGGCGATCCGTCGCTGGCCGTGGGCGCCAGCGGGGCAATCTACTACGCGTGGATCGGCGGCCCCACAAACACGCAGTTAGGTGACGGTGTTTCACGCTCCACCGACAACGGGCACACGTTCCCGTTCCAGTCGTTGGCAGTCGCGTGCCCCGGCACCACGGCCTGTAGCGTCGCCGACCAGGAGCATATCGCCGCGGACCGGTTCAATTCCGCGCCGAGCGGCAACGATCGTGTCTATGCGGTTTGGCGAAACTTTCTTGCCGCAGGCGGCCTCGGCTCGATCCGGATTACCTGTTCGTCCGACAACGCGTCGACCTGGGCCGCCAGCGTCGCAATCGGGGCAGGCGATTTCCCGCGCGTCGCAGTGGGCCGCGACGGCTTCGTCTACGTCGCCTGGGCCAGCGGCGGCAACATGATGCTGCACAAATATAGCAGTTGCG
Organism: Dongiaceae bacterium; assembly: GCA_046349435.1. Lineage (GTDB taxonomy): Bacteria > Pseudomonadota > Alphaproteobacteria > Dongiales > Dongiaceae > JAXMCI01. Next base: position 62,211 of record JAXMCI010000027.1, read on the forward strand.
ATACCGGCCTCGTGGCGCAGCCCGGCTGGCCTCTCACGGTTGCGGCATTCGCGAACGTCGTTTGTCCCGCCGCCGGGTTAGACCGTTGCAACGGCCGGAACATCCTGTCGAGCCCGGTTGTCGTCGGCGACGACCTGCAAGCCGACCACATCTACTACACGTTCACGACATCGAGCGGCGCCGGAAACGAGAACGTCATGATCTTCGATTCGACCGATGGAGGGGCCACCTTCCCGCGTTCGGTCACTGCAAATTCTGGTGTCAGTGCACGGCGTTATCTATCCTGGGCATCCACCTACGGCGGCATGGCGGTGGTGTCCTGGTACGACCGCCGAAACGCGACCGCGGCGAACAACGATTTGGCGCGCTTTTTCATCGGCGGGGCGGCGGTTCGCGGGCCCAATCTCGTGGCTCTCACCGAGACTGATCTGTCGGGGGCCGACGACAATCAGTGTTCGCTCTGGCCGTGGCCGACGAATGCCACCACAGATTCCGAAAGCTGCTCGGTCCAGCCGCAACTCGCCGGGTATTGTGCGACCCCCACGACCACTTCGCCGCCTTCCGGCTATACGCCGTGCGACTTTACGTCGACGATTTGCCCGGCCGGCCAGATCTGCAAGTTCGATCGCGGCGCCCCAAAATACGGTGATTACAACGGCAACGCGGCAGGGCTCGGTCGGATGTTCTCAGCATGGGCCTCGTCCGTGCCGCCGGCCGGCGCTGGCGGGACCGCTGGAACGCTGCGCGTGTATTCCTCGGCGGATCGTATTCCATCCGACTTCTACGTCCGCGACTGGAACGCAGGCGCCACCTTCGACAACGGCCAGCAGCCGTCTACCCAGAGCAACTTCTGGTCGACGAGCGGCGTGTGGAACCAGAGCACATCCACGGCGGTGGCCGCCGGGCCGAGCGGCTGGGTGGTGGGCGATCCGCCGGATCGTGGCGGCTCCAACTTTCTTTTTGCTACGATAAACCGCCGCGCTCCCGCCGCGTCGACCGCCCCATCGATCGGAGTCACGGCGAACTTCTTCTATGCGGACTACGGCTTGGGCACGAACTTCAGTTCGCTCGGCAGCGAAAGCGTCACGTTCGGCGCAACCGACGTTGGCCTGACGACGCCGGGGCACATGTGGTCGGTCCCTGCGAGCGCGTCAGGCCATCTGTGTGTGGCGGTTCAACTAGCCGGGCCGGATGGCGACGTCTCGGCCTTCCCGTCGCTGTCCGGAAGTTCGCCGGGCACAGGCGTCATGGCTGACAACAACATTGCACAGCGCAACCTGCTGGAGACGACCGGGACCGGGACCGGGGGCGCCGAGGTGATTGCCTTGGTGCGCAACTGGTTGCCGAAAGAGCGCGACATGCGCCTGCGCGTGGTTCCTCGGGGGTTAGAGCAATTGGAAGGCACGTTCGATCTCATCGATGTGCGTGGCGGCGAACCTGCCAAGCCGATGAAGATCACGCGGGAGACGGTGATCCACACAGGTGTGCTCAAGCCGGGGGAGGTGCGCTGGCTACGGTTCCGCGCCCCCAGTCTGAAAGGCCTGGAGAAACCTGTTTCCATCAGCGTGTACGACGATACCAAACCGCCCGGCAACGGCTTCACCATTCAACTGCAAGCCGACAAGACCGAACGCGTGATCGCAAACGACCTCTTCGGGTTCAGAAACGTGTTGCTGCGGATGGCCAATATCGAAGACAGCCCGGATGCCGCCAAGTTGGCCGAACGCGTATCGGATCTTTCGAAAAGACCTTCCAAGCCCGAGTACCTGGAGTTCCTGGACAAGAACGGCAAGGCGATCGATGCCATCGTCGAGGCGCATCTGGCCAAGATGAAGGGGATGGATCCGTTCCAAATCCGTGCGGCGACCGAAGATCTTCGGCGCGCGCTGACCGCACGCGATATCGACCAGGTGACCACCGCGCAAACGGCCCTGACGGAGCGTTTGGACGCGCAGTTAACGTCGATCTTCTATCCCGGAGGGATGCAATAGCCGGTGTGGGGCCAGGGCAGATGTCGGAATTTCTGCTGTCGCCGCCCTGGTGCTACCACTACGGAGACTCCTAACTCGGCGGAGCCAAGGGAGACCTATATCATCCGATGAGGAGCAACGTCTTGCAAATGGAATGGCTGACCTGCTCCGCAGAGCAGATCATATTCCCGAGGTCGTGTCCCCCTGAGTGGTGTGGGAGCTGTGGGTAAGTAGCCCGCCGCAGCGACCGCCACGAGTCAGGCGGCGGCGGGCTACTTATCCACCTCATGCCCATGGCTTGGGCGAGATCGTCGACCGAGCGGGTTGACACCCCCCTGCACGTAGGCCTCCTGAATCGTATTCATCCGGCGAAGCTTTCAATTACCCACATTTAGGGCGTGGGGTGGTCCGCACGCCCCCACGGCTTGCGTCTGAGGAATCGGCCGTGATTCCTTGTCTGGCACCGAATCGCGAGGGCGGTGCCGATGGACGAGGAGAGTGGCGCGTGGTTCGATCGCGAGCTTGCGGGCTGCAGCTTGGCGGACGAGCGCCTGAACAAGCGGCTGCGCAAGCTGCTGGAGCAGATGGACGGCGCCATGGGGGCGAGCATTCCTCTGGCTTGCCAGGACTGGGCCAACACGAAGGCAGCCTACCGCTTCTTCTCGAACGAGCGGATCAGCGAGGCGGAGATCCTCGCCGGGCATTTCCAATCGACGCTCGACCGCTTCGCCGCTGCCGAGGGGCCGGTTCTGGTGCTCCAGGACACGACAGAGTTCTCCTATCAAAGGGCGCACCCCGATCGCATCGGGATCACCTACCGGGTCAACAGCGGCAAGGACAAAGCTGGCCGGGATCGGATGCACACGGTCTGCGGACTGCTGATGCACTCGAGCCTTGCTGTAACGACCGACGGGTTGCCATTGGGCTTGGCCGCCGTCAAATTCTGGACGAGGCAGAAGTTCAAGGGGACTGCCGCGCTGAAGAAGAAGATCAATCCGACGCGGGTCCCGATCGAGCAGAAGGAGAGCTTTCGCTGGCTGGAGAACCTTCGCCAATCCACGGCGCTGTTCGGCGATCCCGCGCGGTGTGTTCACGTCGGCGATCGCGAGAGTGACATCTATGAACTCTTCGCCACGGCGCAGGAGCTCGGCACGCACTTCCTGGTCCGAAGCTGCGTCGATCGTCTGGCCGGGGACGGGACCCATACGATCGCCGACGAGATGAACGAGGTCGCTGTCGGTGGGCGGCATCGCGTCGAGGTGCGCGACAGCAAGGGTCGGATCGGCACCGCCGCCCTCGAAATCCGGTATCGCCGCATCCGCGTTCTGCCGCCGATCGGAAAGCAACGGCGGTATCCAGCGCTCACTCTTACCGTGCTCCACGCTCAAGAGAGCGAGGAGCCGACGGACCGCCCCAGGATCGACTGGAAGCTGATCACTGACCTCCCGGTCGAGTCCCATGACGACGCTGTCGAAAAGCTCCGCTGGTATGCGCTGCGCTGGAAGATCGAGGTGTTCCACAAGATCCTGAAATCCGGCTGCCGAGCCGAAGAGGCCCGGCTCCGCGCCGCCGAGCGCCTGGTCAAGCTCCTCTCGGTCTTCTGCATCCTGTCCTGGCGGGTGTTCTGGATGACCATGATCAACCGGTCGGTCGCGAACCCCGCGCCCAGTCTTGCCCTGACGAATGTCGAGACCGCGTTGCTCGACCGCTTGGTCCCCGACAAGGAGAATGAGCGCTCCAGCAAAACGCTATCGGTGTACCTCACCAAGATAGCTCGCCTCGGCGGCTATCTCGCCCGGACCCGCGATCCACCGCCCGGCAACACGGTCATGTGGCGAGGGCTCTCTCGGCTGACCGACATCAAGTTGGGCGCTGCGCTCGGGGCCGGGCTTGTGGGTAACTGAAAGCCGGCGAAGGCCACCTACCGTCCGATGGCCTGCATCTGGGAGACTGACGGCTTGGATCGGCTCTCGAGGGTGAGGTTGTGTCCACGACCGGGGTTACGGACACGAGTGGGTCGCACGGGCCAGCCGTCGCGCGGCGGCAGCCTTCCCGAGTCAAAGTGCCGCAGGCTCAGCCCGCCGTCTCCGGCCGCCAAGTGCGAAGCGGATGGCGCCAGTCGATCCCCTCAAGTGACGGATGCGCTTCCCGCCGACCTTGCCGAAGCCCACGCGCTGATCCTGACCAACAATGCCGCCGAGCGCGAGCTGCGCGCCGTCGCCCTCGGCCGCAAGAACTGGACCTTCTGCGGCTCCGACCGCGGCGGCGAGCGCGCCGCCGCCTTCTACACCCTGATCGCCACCGCCAAGCTCAACGGCATCGACCCCGAGGCCTGGCTCGCCGACGTCCTGCGACGCATCAACGACCACCCGGCATCCAGGCTGCACGAACTGCTACCCTGGAACTGGACCAAGCCCGGCGCCCACCAAGCCGCAGCCGCCTGAAGCAGGACGACCGTCGGCACCCGGCGAGGGCGGTCAACCCCGTGGCCGTCGCCGGATGGATACGGCGGACACGACCTGACACCACCACAACTGGGCGGCCACATCACAACGCGGCCAGGATCTCGGCGAACCCGGTGCGGCAGCGGAATCCCAGACGCTGCTCGGCCAGGCTGGGGTCGTAGACGCGGTCGATCGAGGCGAACATCGTCCAGCCCCGCCGGCGGTAGATCGCGGGATAGTCGGGAAAGTAGCGGGCTACCACAGACGGCGCGTCGGCGATCAGGGCCTCGCAATCCTCCGGCCGGAAGGGCGGCGGCGCCGAGACGATGAAGGTGCCAAATCCCACCTCCGGCGCCCGCGCCAGCGCCGCGACATGAGCCTCGGCGGCGTCCTCGACGGTGAGCCGGCGGAACAGGAACTCGTTCGCCTTGGTGTTCTCGTCGGAGTGCGGGATGGCGTGCGCCATGTCGTCCGCCTCGGGGAAGAAGCGGCCGGTGCGCAGCACGACGGTGGGCAGGCCGTGCTCCTCCGCGGTCATGCGGCAGAGATGCTCGGCCGCCAGCTTGGTGACCCCGTAGATGTTGCGCGGCTCGAGCGGCTGCAGCGCCTCGGTGATCCAGGCCGCGCGGGCGGCGCCGCCGGCCCGGCCGGCGCGGGTCCGGCGGGTGATCGTCACCGAGGTCGTCGAGGTGAAGACGAAGCGGCCGACGCCGCGCGCCACCGCCGCCTCTAGCAGGTTCAGCGTGCCCTGGACGTTGACGTCGACGAAGGCGCCGGCCGGATGGCGGGCGATGTCCGGCTTGTGCAGCGCCCCGCCATGGATCACCGCGTCGATGCCGTCCATGGCGCGCTCGACGAGCGGCCGGTCGGCGATCGAGCCGACGCGGTCAGTGAAGGGACCGGGCACGGGATCGAGCCCGACGATGTCGTGGCCGTCGCGGCGCAGGCGCGGCACGAGCGCCCGCGCGAGCCAGCCCGAGGAGCCGGTGAGGAGGATGCGCATGGCAACCGCTTAGGCCAGGTGCCGGAGGTCGGCAAGGGCGGGTCGCGCCCGGCTGAAACGGAACGGCGCGGCGCGAGGGGGATCGCGCCGCGCCGGACTGCGGGAAACCTCGGGCCGGCGCCGCGGCGCCGGCCCGCATCGCGCTACATCTTCGGCATCACCACCGTGTCGATCACGTGGATGACGCCGTTGGAGGCCATGACGTCGGCCCCGACCACGGTGGCGTTGTCGACCTTGACGCTGCCGCCGGTGCCGTCGATCACGAGCACGTCGCCCTCGACCGACTTGACCTCGCGCAGCTTGCCGGTGACGTCCTTGGCCATCACCGCGCCGGGGACGACGTGGTAGGTCAGGATCGCCACCAGCTTCTCCTTGTTCTCCGGCTTCAGCAGCATCTCGACGGTGCCGGCCGGCAGCTTGGCGAAGGCGGCGTCAGTGGGCGCGAAGACGGTGAACGGCCCGGGGCCTTTCAGCGTGTCGACCAGGCCGGCCGCCTTCACCGCGGCGACCAGCGTGTTGAACTGACCGGCGCCGACCGCGGTGTCGACGATGTCGGCGGCCTTGGCCGCGCCGGCGGCGAGCCCGAGCGTGAGCGCGAGCGCGCCGGCCTTCATCATGCGGGAGATCGAGATCATTGAAGTCTTCCTTCCTGGGGCTGGTTTGGAAGAGGGCGAGTTTGCGCCCGGTGACACAACCTAAGGTAAATGCCGTCGCGGCGGCGGCAAGCGGCTCACGCCAACGTGATGCTCAGGCCTCGCCGCGCGAGGCCGGGCTGCCGACCAGGGCGAGGAACTCGCGCCGGGTCGCCGGGTCGCTGCGGAAGGCGCCCAGCATGGTCGAGGTCACCATGCTGACGCCGGGCTTGTGCACGCCGCGCGTCGTCATGCATTCGTGCGCCGCCTCGATGACCACGCCGACGCCCTTCGGGCGCAGCACGTCGTTGAGGGTGCCGGCGATCTGGGCCGTCATCTTCTCCTGGATCTGCAGCCGCTTGGCGTAGACCTCGACGAGCCGCGCCAGCTTCGAGATGCCGATCACCCGCCGGTCCGGCAGGTAGGCGACATGGGCGCGGCCGATGATCGGGGCGAGGTGGTGCTCGCAGTGGCTCTCGAAGCGGATGTCGCGCAGCACCACCATCTCGTCATAGCCCTCGACCTCCTCGAAGGTGCGCTGCAGCAGCTCCACCGGGTCGGTGCGGTAGCCCTGAAAGAACTCCTCGTAGGCGCGGGCCACCCGGGCGGGGGTGTCGAGCAGGCCCTCGCGGGTCGGGTCGTCGCCGGCCCAGCGCAGCAGGGTGCGCACCGCGGCCTCGGCCTCGGCGCGGCTCGGCCGGCGCCCGGAGAGGGGATGCTCGGCGCAGCTGCAGGCCGCGTGCGGATCGCCGTGGCGGAGCGCGGGGGCGGGCAGGGTGGCGATTTCCATGGGACGGTTCCTCTCGAACGGGACGAAGGGGGATGGCGCTGCGTCAGGCGCGCAGCGACGCGGCGGGCGCGACCTGCTCGCGGGCCTGCAGGCAGGCGCGGATCCGCTTCAGGGCGCGGGTCTCGAGCTGGCGGACCCGCTCCTTGGTGATGCCGAGCTCGTGGCCGAGCATCTCCAGCGAGGGTCGCGCCTCGTTGCCGGCGTCGGCGAGCCAGCGGCGCTCCAGGATCCGCTGCTCGCGGGGCGGCAGCTGGGTCAGCGCCTCGCGCAGCCAGCGCGAGCGGGCGGCGGCGTCGCGGGTGCCGACCACCACCTCCTCGGGCGACTGGCCGGGATCGGCGATCAGGTCGCCGAGCGCCGCGCCGTCCTCGTCGCCGACCGGCTGGTCGAGCGAGGTGTCGAAGCCGGACAGGCGCTGGTCGGCGCGCTCGATCTCCTCGACCGGCAGGCCGAGCGCGGCTGCCACCCGGGCGTTCACTACGTCGCGGCCGGCGCCGGGGTCGGCCGCCTCCTCGCGGCGCTGCAGCCGGCGGAGATTGAAGAACAGGGTGCGGCCGGCATTGGTGCTGCTCAGCCGCACCATCGACCAGCTGCGCACGAGGTAGTGCTGCACGCAGGCCCGCATCCAGTAGACCGCGAAGGTGCCGAAGCGGACATTGCGCTCGGGGTCGAAGCGGCGCGCGGCCTCCATCAGGCCGAGGCTAGCCTCCTGCAGCAGCTCGTCGGTCTCGCCGTAGCGGCGCGCCTGCCGCGCCACCGTGGCGGCGAGCCGCAGATAGGGCCGCACCAGCTCGCCCAGGGCCGTCTCGTCGCCGGCCTCGCGCCAGCGGCGGGCCAGCGCCTGCTCCCGTTCGGCCGAAAGCAGCGGCTCGGCCATGATCCGATCGACATAGCGGCGCAACGCCCGGTCCTCGCCGCCTCCACGCTGTCCCCCGTCGCGCATCCTGCTCCTCCCTTAAGGTAGCGACTAACAACTATTGTGGCTCGATACCATTGTCAAGAAGGTATCGGGTCGCTATTTTCAGTGTCCATGGCGCCTGCGGCTCGTTCCGATGCGGTCGGGATCGCCGAGCTGCTCGATCAGGTGGCTCGGGCGGCGTTCAATCTCGGCTTCGGCGGCGGCCTCAACCCGGCGCAGTGGGCGGCGCTCCGCTATTTCCGCCGCGCCTCGCGCATGGCGCGCACCCCGGGCGGCTTCGCCGGCTTCCAGGGCACCACCAAGGGCACCGCCTCGCAGACCGTCGGTGCGCTGGTCGCCAAGGGCTTGCTCGCGCCGGCGGCCGAGCAGCGCGATCGCCGCACCCGGCTGCTCGAGCTGACCCCGGCCGGGCTGGAGATGTTGCGCCGCGATCCGCTCTTCGCGGTCGCCGAGGCGATCGAGCGGCTGCCCGCCGACCAGCAGCGCTCGCTGTCGGCGATCCTCGAGCAGCTGCTGCGCGGGCTGCTCGAGCAGCGGCGCGGCGAGGAGGGGGTCAGGCCGGGGGCGGATTCGGCGGCGTGAGGCTGTCCTCGACCGCCGCGATCAGGTCTTCCTTCTCGAACGGCTTGTAGATCACCGCCGCCGCGCCGAAGGCGCCGGCCAGCGAGGCGCCGTAGGCGAGCGGTGCGTCGGGCGCCCCGCCGGTCAGCACCACCACCGGCAGCTCGGGCCGGGTCTCGCGCAGCCGCTTCAGGATCTCGATGCCGTCGGGCCGCGCCATCCAGACGTCGGTCACCACCAGGTCGAACCGGCCGCCCTCGATCGCCGCCAGCGCCGCGCTGCCGTCGCCATGCGCGCTCACCCGGTGGCCCCGGGATTCGAGGATGGCGCGCACCGCCGCCAGCACGCCCGGGTCGTCGTCGATGACGACGATGTCAGCCAATCGCCTCTCCCTTGCTCGCCGGCAGCACCGGCAGGCTGAGCTCCATCCGGGTGCCGGACCCGGGGGCGCTCTGCACGGCGATGCTGCCCCCCCAGCTTTCGACCAGCTCGCGCACGATGGCAAGGCCGAGGCCGGTGCCGCCGCGCCTGAGCCGGGTCGAGAAGAACGGCTCGAAGGCGCGGGCCCGGGTGGCGGCGTCCATGCCGACGCCGTCGTCCGCCACGGCGAGCAGCAGCCGCCGGCCGTCCGGGCCATCCATGGCCTGCAGGCCGATCGCGATGGTGCCGTCCGCGGCGGTGGCGTCCCGGGCATTGCCGATCAGGTTGAGCGCCACCCGCTCGATCGCCGCCGCCTCGGCGCGGATGCGGTCGGGCAGCTCGGGGATGTCGCACTCCAGCCGCCGCCCGCCCAGCGTGGCGCGCGCCATGGCGACGGCCCGGCGCAGGGCAGGGGCCACGACGGCCCCGGGAACGGCGGCCGGCTCGGGCCGGGCGAAGGAGAGCACGTCGCGCATCAGCTCGCGGGCGCGCCGGCCGCTGTCGCGCACGATGCCGAGATGCTCGCGCAGCGCGGGGTCGAGATCGCCGCGCTCCAGCGCCAGGTCGGTCAGCGTGATCACCGGCTGCACGAGGTTGTGGATCTCGTGGGCCAGCCCGGCCGCGAGCCGCCCGGTCGCCTCCATGGCGCTGCGCCGCTGTGCTGCCGCGGCGCGGCGGCGGTCCTCGGTGACGTCGCGCTGCAAGGCCAGGAAGGCGGTGAGGCGGCCGGCCGCGTCGTGCACCGGCGCGACCGCCAGCTGGTTCCAGAAGGCCGTGCCGTCGCGGCGATAGTTGAGCAGGTCGACGGTGATCGGCCGGCGCTCGGCGATGGCGGCGCGCAGCGCGGCGACGGCGGCGGGGTCGGTCTCGGGGCCCTGCAGGAAGCGGCAGTTGCGCCCGAGCGCCGCCTCGCGCGCGTAGCCGGTGGTGGCGACGAAGGCGTCGTTGACGTAGAGCAGCGGCATGTCCGGCGCGAAGGGGTCGGCGACCGCGACGCTGATCGGGCAGGAATCGACCACCGCGGCGAGCAGCTTGTCGCTGAGGACGGCCGCCGGGAAGGCGGCGCCGAGATCGACCGGGACGGCGCGGATCGGGTCCAAGGGGTCTCGCTCCTTCGCTGGCCGCACGGGCGACGGCGCGCCCACTAAGGTGGCGCGGCGACGGGCAAAGTCCAGCCCAGGCGGCTCAGGACCGGCTCAGGATCTGCGCAGCGACAGGATGTAGGCGGCGAGGTCGTCGATCTCGCTGTTGGCCAGCGGCGGGTTCGGCATCGGCGGATGCGGCTTGGCGAGGAAGCCGCGGATGCGCTCCGGCGTCATCTTCGGGTCGGCGGCGATCGCCGCGAAGCTCGGCGCCGTGTCGGATCCCGGGCCGCCCGCCTCGACGACGTGACAGCTCGTGCACCAGTGCCGGGCGAGCACGTGGCCGTTGGCGGCGTCGCCCTGGGCGCGCGCCGCCACGGGAGCAAGCAAGAGCGCCATCGGGATCGCGATCGCAGCAGCGCGGTTCATGCCGCCAAGACTGACCCAGCGGCCGGCTCTTGGGAAGAGGGAGCGGCGGCTTGCCGCGCCGGAAGGCGCTAGCAACCGGGCGGGAAGGAAGAGTAACGGGTTCCGACCGACCGCCCCGCCGTCGTGCGGACCAGGTTTGCAGCCGCGGGTGGCGAGACCGCGGCGCCCCCGGCTTGAGGGCGGCAGCCCTCCAGCCTTGCGGTTTTCACCGGCGGCAGCGACGCTTTCGTCCACAGCGTCACGATGGCGCCGAGCGCCGACAAGCGCCATTGCCGCGCGCGCCGGAACTCGGGATCGGCGTCCATCAGCCCGGGGATCTGCGCGAAGGCGGCGTAGTTCCACAGCCCGCTGTACTCCGGCGAGCCGGGCGGGAAATCGATGAACACGACCGTATCGGCCGTCGTCCTCTGCCGCCAGGCGGCAAAGGCGCGGCGGACGCCCTCGGCATCGTAGACATCGCCGCGGAAAACCCACTCGTCGCGATCCTTGCGCCGGAAGCGCTCGCGATAGGTCCAGCGGAAGAACGCCTTGGCCGGCTCGGTTCCGAAGCCGGCGAGGGATGCTGCATCGGCCGCGAGCGGGAGGTAGGCGTCGGCGATGTCGAGAGTGCTCGTCGCCTCGCCGCGATGGCCCCTCTGCGGCGAATGACCGGGCGCGATCATCGCCGGCAGCTGCAGGGCGGCCAGGGTGAGTGCGGCGACACCGGCAAGCCGGCTTGCGGCGGGCCCGGTCCGCCAGCCGATCGCGGAAACCAGCCCGACCGCGGCGGTGACCCAGACGAGCGCGATCCAGCTGTGCAGGAACCGGCTCATCGCGTAGGAGAAGGCGATATTGAGGGTCGCGGCGATCAGCACGAACATGAAGATGCCGAGGCCGCCCGGCCGCCATCGCCGGACGGTCGCGGCGGCGGCAGCCACGAGCACCGCCACCAGCGCGGCGCTCCACGAGCCGACGTGATAATCCGCGGCCGCCGTGCCGAGATAGAAGGAGGCCGTGTCGAGGATGCTGCCGCGGCGCGCCGGATGCCACCCCGGCAGGTTGTAGGCGACGAACAAGGCCAAGCGTTGTGGCAGAAGCCAGGATATTGCGATCGGCACGGCGAGCCAGTGCAGCATTACCCGGAATCGCGGGCCGAGAAGCCGCGCCGCCTCGCCGCGGACCGAGCGCCAGCCGAGGAGCAGCCGGCCGGCGAGCAGAGCGAAGGCAACGGTCGTCAGGTTGTATGGCGGATAGAGCCCGACGCTCCTGCCGGCGATCTCGAGCGGCGCCGGCCTGATCGCGAAGATCGCCGCTGGCACGAGCAACGCCAGCAGCACGAGCCAGTTCGGCTTGTGGCGGAACTGACGCTGAGCCCAGTCCCGCCAGGGCACAGCGCGGACGAATTCCCGCCCACGCTCCCACAGCTCGCGATGGCGGTCGACCAGCTCCGCCACCGTCAGCCCGATGACGGCGAGCGTCCAGTAGTTGTATTTCTCGAAGAACAGCAGCGTCAGGGTGATGGCGAGCCAGCGCCAGGTCCGGATGCTCTGGTCCTGCCGGCTGGCTACGTACAGGTAGAAGACCAGCATGGTCAGGCCGGCGCCGAGACTCTCCAGCATGACGTCGGCGGCGAAGGCCCGATGCGCCGGGCTGGCCAGCACCATTGCGGCGGCCAGCAAGCCGGCCGCGTTGCCGCTGGCTGGGCTGATCCGTCGGGCGAGCAGGAACGCGCAGGTCGCCGTCATGACGAAGCCGACAAGGCTCGGCAGGACCGCCAACCGCCAGTCCGGCCCGCCGATGGCCAGGATGAGCGAGGCGAACAGGCCATGGATCGGCGGCCATGTCTTGGACCGCAGCAGCGTCGCGACGAAGTCGACCGGGCTGGCGTGGCGGATGGCGAGCGCGAGATCGAGTGCGAACTCGTAGTGGGCGTTGCGATCGTTGATGATGCCGTTCCAGCGCTGGCGCGCCTGGTCGAGGAAGAGATGGTATTGCCAACCGGCGACGATCAGGGCCGCCACGGCCGTGCCGACCGCCGGCCAGACCTCCCATTTGCTGCCCGCCCCTCGCGCCACGTCGACGCCCCCCGTCTTCCGGCCCGACATCATTCTTGCAGCGGTCGATGGCCGCGGCAAATGCGCGGGCTTGCTCGTCGTCGACACTGTCGGGACGATGGGTTCCGACCCCCGGCCTGGATCAGCCGGTCCGGATCAGGCAGAGACCGGCAAGCCGCCCTGAGCCGTCACACCGTGGAACGAAGCCCCTGGCTTCGGGAAATCGCGGGTGCCAGCCCCCGGGGGGCGTGAGCCCGCGTTCCATTCCGGCGATGCCGCCTTGCCGGCGCGTGTCCTTCGCGAGCCGAACGGACCGCTGGCCGATCGCCGCGCCGCGCCCCGTAAGGATTGGCTCAAGCAACATCCTCGGATCCTGTCTTCAAAAGCGCGCACGAATTTTCGTTGCCGCCGTCGCCCTCGCCGCTACAAGGCTTTGGTTGCGGCGATATGGGTCCACGACCCAGACCGGCCGGCGCCGAAACGGAGGAGCGATCCCGATGACGATGAAGCCGATCACCGACAAGGCCGAGGTGTCGATCGACTTTCCGGACAAGGCCTATATGGGCTCCTTCGGCCGGGGCAGCGCCTACGAGGCGCATGCCGACGAGGCCGGCATCGTGCTCAAGCTGGCCCGGCACGGCGGCGAGAAGCGCGTCGTCGAGCTGCACCTGCACTACTACCTGCTGGCCGAGATCGTCGCCGAGCTGGCCCGCTCGGTGAAGCATCGTCCGCCGATCGACACCGCCCACCGCGAGCCCCTGCAGGAAGCCGTCGCGGCGCTCCAGGCCGCGCTGGAGAAGCGAAAGGGCTGACCCGGCCCCCCGGATCGGCCGGCCGCGGCCCCGCCCGGCGCGCGCACCCTGCATGCAGGAATAGCAGCGGGTCGGCACGGCCGGCGCTGCTAGGATCGGCCGCGTCCCTGGCATCCGCGCGGTCCGCTCACCTCGATGTCGAACACGGAAGCGATGGCGTCCCGCCGGTTCGGCGGCGAGTCGATGGCCCGCGCCGTGCTCTTCATGGGCCTCTCCGTCTGCATGTTCGCGGCGCTCAATGCGACGGTGAAGCTGCTCGCGGAGCGCTACTCCTTCCCCGAGGTCTTCTGGATGCGCTATGCCGGGCACACCGTCATTTGCTTGGCGGTGTTCCTGCCCCAGCGCGGCCTGGCGGTGTTCCAGACCCGCCAGCTCGGCCTGCATGCGGTGCGAGCCGTGCTGCTGTTCGGCTGCTCGGCCTTCATGTTCCTCGGCCTGCGCATGCTGCCGCTGCCGACCGCGACGGCGATCACCTTCGTCAGCCCGATCCTGGTCACCGCCCTGTCGGTGCCGCTGCTGCGCGAGCGGGTCGGGCCGCGGCGCTGGACGGCCGTCGCGGTGGGCTTCCTCGGCGCGCTGGTGATCATCCGGCCGAGCCCGGACCTGATCCAGTGGGGCGCCGTGCTGGTGCTGCTCGACGCCTTCTTCTACGCCCTCTACCAGATCCTCTCGCGCAAGGCCGGCAGCCGCGACCCGGCCGAGGTCTTGATCACCCTGGTCGGGGTCGGCGGCGTGCTGCTCGCCACGCCGCTGCTGCTCTTCGCCGACATCACCATCCCGACCAGCGCGCGCGACATCGCGCTGTTCCTCACCATCGGGCTGTGGGGCCTGCTCGGGCACTATTTCGTGATCCGCGCCCTGCAATGGGGCTCGGCCTCGGCGGTGGCGCCGCTCGGCTATGGCGAGCTGATCGGCTCGACCATCCTCGGCTGGGTGATCTTCGCCGAGTTTCCCGACGCCTGGAGCTGGCTCGGGGCGGCCCTGATCATCGCCAGCGGCCTCTACATCGTCCGCCGCGAGCAGCAGCTGCGCCGGCTCAGAGCCGCCCGCTGACCGCGGCGCGGAGCACGACCGAGCGCGGCCCCGGGTCGAGCGCCAGCATCGCCCGCATGACCGCGACGCGCAGCCGGCAGGCGGCGGCGGGCTGCAGCTCGGGCCGCCCGAGGAGGCGGAGGTCGCCGCCGAGCTCGCGGCCCTTGGCCCGCAGCAGCGCGTCGTAGATCGCCTTCGCCTGCGCCGGGGAGGGCGGCGGCTGCGGCCGGTCGACGCTCGAGCCGAGCAGCTCGGTCAGCGCCTGGACCTGGCGCAGCGTGATCTCGGCCGGGATCGCCGCGTCGGCTGCGTCGCGCTCCGCCTCGGTCACCGCCGGCAGGTCGACGCAGACGGCGGGATCGATTCCGGCGAGCCTTTCCATCTCGTCGGCCCGCGCCCGGGTGAAGGCGATCACCGAGGCGTCGGACCCCACCGCCGCCGCCCGTTCCAGCAGGGCGGCGAGTCGTTCCGTCACCGCGCCGCCGATGGCCGGGTCGTAGGTTCCCGTGCGCAGGGCCTCGGCGACGCTGGCCTGCATGGCGGCGAAGGCCGCCGCATCGGCCCGGCGGATCGCCTTCAGCAGGGCGCGGCTGGCCGCGAAGAGCGGGTCGTCGCGCAGCGACGTGCCGCGCAGCAGGCGGGGCGTGCCGCTGCCGAAGCTCGGCGGGGCGAAGCGCCGCGGGCTGGCGGCGGCGGTGAGGACCCCGGCCCGCACCATCTCGGCCGCGGTGGGGTACCAGATCGTGCTGCTCGGCGTCGTGACCGCGCGCTCCGCGAAGGCCGGCGCGATGCCGCGCTGGACCAGCCAGCTCCGGGTGGCGCCGGCCTGGGCGGCTTCCGCCTCCGGCGAGTCGTCGAGCCCGAAGCTGGCGTGGAAGCCGAGCCGCGCGCCGCGGGCGAGATAGCGCTCGCGGCCGCCGAGGAAGACGTAGGCGCAGGCCGAGGCGCAGAGGCGCGGCACGTAGGTCACCAGCCGATGCCGGCGGACCAGCTGCTCCATGCCCATGGCGGTCAGCGTGTCGCCGCCCTGGCTGGTCAGCTGCAGCACGGCGACGCGCGGATTGGCGTCGAGCAGCCGGGCCAGCTCGGCCACCGCCGGCCCGGCGATGCCGCCGACATACTCGATCTCGGTGCCGCCGCCGAGCAGCCGCATCTCGTGCGGACCGATCCAGCTGTCGAGCAGGCTGGCGCGTGCCGGCCCGCCGAGGGCAGCGGCGAGAAGCAGCACCAGCGCCGCCGCCCGCCGCCGCGGCCGCCTCACGGATCGAGCTCCGCCTCGGCCTCGATCTCCACCAGGTAGTCGCCGACCAGGCGCGACACCTCGACCAGCGTGTTGGCGGGGCGGACCTCGCCGAGATAGCGGCCATGGACGCGCGACACCGGCTCCCATTGATCGGCGTCGCGCAGGTAGATGCGGGTGCGCACCACGTCCTCGAGCCCGGCGCCGAGCGCCGCCAGGCTGGCCGCGATCTTGTCCATGATGTAGACGGCCTGGCCCGCCGGGTCGCCGGGGCAGACCACGGTGCCGTCGCCGTGGGTGGCGGTGGTGCCGCTGACCAGCACGCGGTTGCCGTGGCGGACCGCCCGGCTGTAGCCGGCGATCCCCTCCCAGACGCTGCCCGTGTCGACCCGCTGGCGGCTCGGCCGGCCGGGCACCGGCGTGGCGCGATAGGCGCTCGGCAGGGCGGCGAGATGGTGGCTGAGATCGCCAGAGGCGGTGAGATAGGGCGGCCGGCGATATTCGTCGCCGCAATCGCCGGGGATCGGCCGGGCGTCGGCCAGGGCCGCGTCGATCGCCGCCCGGTCCGCCGCGTCGAGCGCGACGTCGAAGACGCGGAGGTTGTCGGCGCGGTGCTCGCGCTCGCCGAGCCGGGCGCCGACGATCACCGCCGCCACCGCCGGCTGCTCCAGCACCCAGCGCGACGCGACGTTGGCGATCGAGACGCCGTGCCGCCGGGCGACCCCGTCGAGCGCGCGCAGCAACGACTGCAGCACCGGCCAGCCGCCCGCCGCATCGATGAAGCGGCGGTACTTCATCTTGCTCCAGTCGGGAATCGCGGCGGCGTTCGGCTCGGGCGCGCCCAGCCAGCGCTCCGACAGGAAGCCGCCGGCGAGCGTGCCGTAGGCGAGCAGCCGCACGCCGTGCCGGGCGCAGACCTCGCTCAGCCGCCCGGCTGCCCGGCGGTCGAGCAGCGAGAAGGAGACCTGGTTGCTAGCGATCGGGATGCCGTGCGCCAGCAGCAGCCCGAGATGGTCGGCGTCGAAGTTGGTGACGCCGAGATGGCCAATGCAGCCCTCCTCGCGCAGCCGGACCAGCTCCGCCATGGCGTCGAGATAGGCGGGATGCTGGAAGCTCCACCAATGCAGCTGCAGCAGGTCGATGCGGTCGAGCCGCATGCGCTCCAGGCTGCGCGCGATGCCGGCGCGCACCGTCTCGCGCGTCATCGGGCCCGGCTCGGGGCACCATTTGGTGAAGGCGGCGGGGCGGGCGCCCGGCGGCAGGGCGACGCGGCCCTCGCGAACCATCGCCAGGAAGCGCCCGGCGATGATCTCGGCGCTGCCGTAGTGGTCGGCCATGTCGAAGCTGTCGAAGCCGGCCTCGGCATAGGCCGCGAGATCCAGCGCGGCGCGGTCGGGATCGAGCGGCCCCTGCTGGCGCTCGATGTCGGCGACCTGCCACAGGCCGGTCACCACCCGGGCGATCTCCAGCCCGGGAGCGAGCGCGGTGCGGTCGGGCCGCCCGGCGGTCATCCCGGCTACATCCGCATGCGCTTGCCCTCGGGATCGAAGGGCGGCTCGGTCAGGATGGTGGCCGGGCGGCGGTCGCCGATGATCTCGATCTCGAAGGCGCCCTTGCCGGCCGCGCCGGCGAGCTCGCGCGGGATGTAGCCCTGGGCCAGCGACTTGCGGACATAGTGGCCGTAGCCGCCGGAGGTCACCCAGCCGACCACCTTGCCGCCGTGCCAGACCGGCTCGTCGCCGAGCACGTCGGCGTCGGTGGCGTCGACATCGAAGGTGACGCGACGGAGCTTGCCGCCACTCTGCTTCTCGGCCGCCGCCGCGGCGCGGCCGACGAAGTCGTTCTTGGCGAGGTCGACGAAGCGGTCGAGCCCGGCCTCGAACGGGCCGTAGATCGGCCGGAGCTCGCGGAACCAGGTCGGGAAGTTCTTCTCCAGCCGCAGCGACAGCAGCGCCCGCATGCCGAAATTGACGATCCCGTGCGCGGCGCCCGCCGCCATCACCTCGTGGTAGAGGCGGCGCTGGTACTCCGGCGCTACCCAGATCTCGTAGCCGAGGTCGCCGGTGTAGGTGACGCGGTTGATCAGCGCCGGGACGTTGGCGATGTCCATGGCGCGGTGGTCGAGGAAACGGAAGGCCGCGTTCGAGACGTCCTCGTCGGTGAGATCCTGCAGCACGTCGCGCGACCGCGGGCCGGCCAGCGACAGCCCGACCAGCCCGAGATCGAAGCGGCGCACCGCGACCGAGCCGTCGGCCGGCAGCTGCCCCTCGAACCAGCGCATGTGGTACTTCTGCGCCTGCGAGGAGCCCCACATCAGGAAGCGCTCCGGCCCGGCCTTGGCGATGGTGAAGTCGCCGATCAGCCGGCCGGCCGGGTTCAGCATCGGGGTCAGCACGAGGCGGCCCTGGCGCGGCATCCGGTTGGTCATCAGCCGCGACAGGAAGGCCTCGGCGCCGGCGCCGGTGATCTCGTACTTCGCGAAGTTGGCGATCTCGGTGACGCCGACCCCCTCGCGCACCGCCAGGCACTCCGCCTTGACGTGCGGGAAGTCGTTGGAGCGGTGGAAGGAGACGACGTCGCGCGGCTCGACGCCCTTGGGCGCGAACCAGAGCGGCGCCTCCAGCCCCCAGCTGTCGCCCATCACCGCGCCCTGGGCCACCAGCACGTCGTAGAGCGCGGTGGTCTGCTGCGGCCGGGCGGCCGGCAGCTCCTCGTTGGGGAAGCGGATCGAGAAGCGGCGGGCGTAGTTCTCGCGCACCTTGACGTTGGTGTAGGAGCGCGTCGCCCACTCGCCGAACCGGGCGATGTCCATCGCCCAGACGTCGAAGCCGGGATCGCCGTTGACCATCCACTGCGACAGCGCCAGGCCGACGCCGCCGCCCTGGCTGAACCCCGCCATCACGGCGCAGGCGCACCAGAAGTTGCGCAGGCCCTGCACCGGCCCGACCAGCGGGTTGCCGTCGGGGGAGAAGGTGAACGGGCCGTTGATCACCCGCTTGATCCCGGCCTTGGCCATCGCCGGGAAGTGCTGGAAGCCGATCTCCAGCGAGGGCGCGATGCGGTCGAGGTCGGGCGCCAGCAGCTCGGTGCCGAAGTCCCACGGCGTGGTCCGCGGCTGCCACGGCACGCAGGCCTTCTCGTAGGTGCCGAGCACCATGCCGCTGCGCTCCTGGCGCATGTAGATCTCGGCCTTGAAGTCGATGGCGTGCGGCAGCTCGTGGCCTTCCGCCTTGTTGAAGGCGACGACCTCCGGCATGTCCTCGGTGACGAGGTACATGTGCTCCATGGCGAGCACCGGCAGCTCGAGCCCGACCATGCGGCCGATCTCGCGCGCCCACAGCCCGCCGCAATTCACCACGTGCTCGGCGGCGATGGTGCCCTGGGTGGTGACGACGTCCCAGCCGCCGTCCTTGCGCGGCGCCAGCTCGGTGACCCGGGTCTGCAGGTAGATCTCTGCGCCGGCGATGCGCGCCGACTTGGCGTAGGCGTGGGTGGTGCCGGCCGGGTCGAGGTTGCCGTCGGCGGCGTCCAGCATGGCGCCGACGAAGTAGCGCTCCTCGAGCAGCGGGAAGAGCTTCTTGGCCTCGGCGACGCTGAGCAGCTCGGTCTCGAGGCCGAGATAGCGCGCCCGGGCGTGCGCCATCTTCAGCCACTCCATGCGCTCCGGCGTGTCGGCCAGCATCAGCCCGCCCGAGCGGTGCAGGCCGCAGGACTGGCCGGAGATGCGCTCCAGCTCGTCATAGAGCCCGATGGTGTAGCCCTGCAGCTTGGCGACGTTGGGATCGCCGTTCAGCGTGTGGAAGCCGCCGGCGGCGTGCCAGGTCGAGCCGGAGGTCAGCTGGTCGCGCTCGACCAGAACGACGTCGCGCCAGCCCGCCTTGGTCAGGTGGTAGAGCACGCTGCAGCCGACCACGCCGCCGCCGATCACCACGACTTGCGCATGCGATTTCATGGGACGCTGTTCCTTCTCGTGCGAACCCTGCCGCACCCCCCGGCATTCGCCGGGATGACGACTGAAAGGATGCCCTGGTGCGTCTTCACCTAGGCCTGCTCGGTCGCCGTCTCGTAGCCGAACTCCAGCGCGGAATCGGCGAGCCACTCCCAGCAGGTCTGGGCGAAGCTGCGCATCGCCCAGACCTCGTAGCGGTCGTCGGCGGCGCGATAGAGCAGCACCGGCGTGTGGTGCAGGCCGATGAGCCCGGCCTGGCCGACCGCGAACGCCTCGGGATGCAGGTCGAGCGGGATGCCCTTGGCGAGCACCGCGCGGGCCGGCCGGCCCTCGACCAGGATGCGGGTGCGGCTGTGCGACAGCGGCGTCGCCGCGCCGGTCGCCGGCGACAGCACCTCGAGCAGGCTGGACGCCGCCTTGTCGCCCTCGCGCCCGGCCACCCAGAGCTGCTCCGGCCCGGTGCGCAGCACCAGCCGGCCGTCGAGCGGCGCGGTCTCGCCGACGCGGGCCGGCAGGCGGCCGCCCAGCACCGGTGCCAGGGCCCGCTCGACCTCGGTCATCGTCCAGGCGAACCCGGCCAGCTGCACCAGCCACCAGCCGCGGATCTCGCCGAGGCGGCAGGCGCGGCGGCCGTCGGCGCCGTCGCGGCCGCCGGCGGCGATCACGGTTTCGAGCGCGGAGCGTCGCTCAAGCATTGAGGCGTTTCCCTTCGGCATCGACGAAGTGCGGCGAGACGATGCGCGCCCGCACGAACTCGTTCTTCAGCGGATAGGCGCAGACCACCTCCGCGCCCTCGTGCCGGAGCCCGCCGGCATAGAGCCCGAGCGCGATCCACTTGCCGAGCTCGGTCGACCAGGTCACCGAGGTGACGTGGCCGCGGCCATGGCCCTGGACCGGCTCGCCGGCCGCGAACAGGATGGCGCCGCCGCGCAGCCGCTTCTCCGGCTCCAGGCACTCCAGCCCGACCAGCGTCGGGCGGCGCTCGGACTGCAGGTTGGGCCGGAAGCGCAGCGCCTTGCCGACATAGTCCTTGTCCCGCCCCGCCATCCGGCCGAGCCCGAGATCGTCGAGCGTGGTGCGGTGGTCGAGCTCCATGCCGGCGACATGGCCCTTCTCGATGCGCAGCGAGGCCAGAGCCTCGAGCCCGTATGGCCGGATGCCGAGCGGCGCCGCGGCGTCGAGCAGGTGCTGCCAGAGCGCGGTGCCGCAATCGGCCGGGACGTAGACCTCGTAGGCGAGCTCGCCGGAGAAGCTGAGGCGGATGATCCGCACCGGCACCCCGTCATGCTCGATCTCGACGCAGCCCATATGCGGCAGCGTGTCGTTGCCCACCGGGGCGCCGGGGAAGGCCAGCGCCAGCGCCTGCCGCGCCTTCGGGCCGGACACCGCCATCGCCGCCCACTCGTCCGACAGCGAGGTGAGGTGGACGCGCAGGTCGGTCCAGGCGGTCTGCAGCAGGTACTCCAGCCAGGACATCACCTCGCCGGCCTGCGCCGTCGTGGTGGTCATGAAGTAGCGGCTCTCGGAGAGCCGCGTGGTGGTGCCGTCGTCGAGCACCAGCCCGTCGTCGTTCAGCATGACGCCGTAGCGCGCCTTGCCGACCGGCAGCTTGGCGAAGCCGTTGACGTAGACGCGGTTGAGCAGCTCGGCGGCGTCGGGTCCCTGGACGTCGATCTTGCCGAGGGTCGAGACGTCGGCCAGCCCGACGCCGCGGCGCACCAGCCGCATCTCCTCGAGATAGGCCTCGCCGGCATCCTTGCCGGCCCAGGCGTAGAACCAGGGGCGCAGCCAGGGGCCGGCCTCGATCATCGTCGCGCCGTTGGCGCGATGCCATTCGTGCATCGGCGTCAGCCGGGTCGGGCGGTAATGCATCCCGACGGTGCGCCCGGCCAGCGCGCCGATCGCGATCGGCGCGTAGGGCGGCCGGAAGGTGGTGGTGCCGGCCTCCGGGATGGCGACGCCGCGCAGGTCGGCCATGATGGCGAGCGCGTTGACGTTGCTCGTCTTGCCCTGGTCGGTGCCCATGCCGAGCGTGGTGTAGCGCTTGAGGTGCTCGACCGAGACGTAGCCCTCGCGATGGGCGAGGTGGACGTCCTTGGCGGTGACGTCGTTCTGCAGGTCGACGAAGGCCTTGGCGCCCGGCTTGGCCGGGATCTCCCAGGCCGGGGCGATGCCGTAGCCCCCGACGGGCTCGATCCCGGGCAGCGGCAGCGGCGCCGGGGGCGCCTCGTGGCCGGCATGGGCGGCGGCGCGCAGGCCGGCATCGGCGCCCTCGCGCACCGCCTCCTCGAGCCCGAAGCGGCCCATCGCCGCGCCGGCGCCGAAATGCCCGGCGGCGAACCCGCCCGGCACGAAGGCGGCGATGCCGTCGTCGTAGCGCGGCTTGATGCCGGTGTGCGAGGTCAGGTGGACGACCGGCGACCAGCCGCCGGCCATGCAGACGACGTCGCAGGCGACCTTGTCGCCCGAGCCGCCATTGCCGCGCGGGTCGACGAGATAGGCGCGGCGCACGAAGCGGTGGCCGCCGACGTCGCCGACGGTGCGGCCGAGCCGCAGCTCGATGCCGGCCCGCTTCGCCCGGTCGGCCAGAACCGGGTCGATCGCCGGCCGGATGTCGGCGAGGGTGACCGCCAGCCCGGCCGCCGCGAGGTCGAGCGCGGTGCGGTAGGCCGTGTCGTTGTTGGCCGCCACCACGGCGCGGGCGCCCGGCGCCACCGCGAAGCGGTTGAGGTAGGTGCGCACCGCCGAGGCCAGCATGACGCCGGGCCGGTCGTTGTTGGCGAAGACCAGCGGCCGCTCCAGCGCGCCGGTGGCGAAGACGATCGATCGCGCCCGCAGGCTGATCACCACCTGGCGCGGCTGGCCCCTGGCGGGGTCGGGCGCGGCATGGTCGCGGCGCTCGATGAGCGCCACCATGCTGCCGTCATAGAGCCCGAAGGCGGTGGTGCGCAGCAGGATCTCGACATTGGCCATCGCCTGCAGCTCGGCGACCTGCCCGGCCAGCCACGCATCGCCCGGCCCGCCGGCCGGCTCGGAAAGCAGCGAGCCGCCGAGCGCGCTGTCCTGCTCGGCCAGCACCACCCGCGCGCCGGTGCGCCCGGCGGCGAGCGCCGCCGCCAGCCCGGCCGGGCCGCCGCCGACCACCAGCACGTCGGCGAAGGCGTGCCGGTGCTCGTAGCGGTCGGGATCGCGCTCTTCGCCCGGGCGGCCGAGGCCGGCGGCGCGCCGGATCATCGGCTCGTAGAACATCCACGAATCGGTGCGCGGCCCCATGAAGGTCTTGTAGTAGAAGCCCGCCACCAGCACCGGCGAGGCCAGCGCGTTCACCGTGCCGACGTCCCAGTCGAGGCTCGGCCAGCGGTTCTGCGTCTCGGCGACGATGCCGGGCACCAGCTCGGTCGCGGTGGCCGGGATGTTGGGCTCGCGCCGGCCGCCCTCGCCCAGCGTCAGCAGCGCGTTCGGCTCCTCGATCCCCGCCGAGACCACGCCGCGCGGCCGGTGGTACTTGAAGCTGCGGCCGATCAGCGAGATGCCGCTGCCCAGCGCCGCCGAGGCCAGCGTGTCGCCGGCGAAGCCCCAGACCGCCTGGCCGTCGAGCCGGAAGGAGAGGGGGCGCCCCCGGTCGATCCGGCCGCCCTGGGCCAGCCGGTGGAAGGGGGTGCGGGTCGCCTCGCTCATCGCCCGGCTCCGTTGCGCGCCGGGGCGGAGCGGCCGACCCGGTTGGTCGCCGTGTCGCGCTCCAGCAGCAGCCACTGCCGGCAGCCCAGCACGTGCTGCCAGAACTCGCGGTGCGGGCCCTTCGGGTTGTCGAACAGGAAGACGTAGTCGTGCCACGCCGTCGGGTCGGCGGTGCCGGGCCGCGGCCGCTCCTTCTCCGCGTCGCCGCCATAGCGGAACTCGGTGTAGTCGCGCTCGCCGCACCAGGGGCAGGTGATCCGCAGCATGGGGGGATCCGCTATTGCTTGTAGGTCCAGTTGCCGACGCCGTGCTCGTCCATCTCGCGGCCTTGCGCGAAGCGGTCGAGGCTGAAGCAGCGATTGAGCTCGTGCTCCTCGTCGTTGGCGATGGTGTGGGCGAAGGTCCAGCCCGAGGCCGGGCTCGCCTTGAAGCCCTGATAGCACCAGCCGCCATTGAGGTAGAGGTTCGGGATGTCGGTGCGGGTGATGAACGGGCTGCCGTCGGGCGTCATGTCCATGATGCCGCCCCAGTGGCGCAGCAGCCGGAGGCGCGAGATGCAGGGCATCATCGCCACCGCCGCCTCCATCACCGACTGGATCTTCGGCAGCTGGCCGCGCTGGGTGTAGGTGTTGAAGCCGTCGATATGGCCGCCGAACACCAGCCCGCCCTTGTCCGACTGCGAGATGTAGAACAGCTCGGAGGCGCCGGAGGAGAGCACGTGGTGGACCAGCGGCTTGATCGGCTCGGAGACGAAGGCCTGCAGGATGTGGCTCTCGACCGGCAGCCTGAGGCCCGCCTTGGCGGCGAGGTGCGAGCTGTGGCCGGCCACCGCGATGCCGGTGCGCCCGGCCAGGATGCGGCCGCGGCTGGTCTCGACCCCGATCACCGCCTTGCCGTCGCGCACGAAGTCGGTGACCTCGCAGTTCTCGATGATGTCGACGCCGAGGCTGTCGGCGGCCCGGGCATAGCCCCAGGCGACCGCGTCGTGCCGCACCGTCCCGGCGCGGCGCTGCAGCAGCCCGCCGCAGATCGGGAACCGGGTGTCCGCGGAGTAGTCGAGGAAGGGGACCAGCGCCATGACCTCGCTGCGGTCGAGCAGCTCGGCGTCGATGCCGTTGAGCCGCATCAGGTTGCCGCGCCGCGCCAGCCCGTCGAGCTGTCCCGGGTTGTGCGCCAGCACCAGCTGGCCGCGCTGGGACACCATCATGTTGAAGTTGAGGGCGTGGGCCAGCCCCTCCCAGAGCTTCAGGGAGAACTCGAAGAACTGGGTGTTGCCGTCGATCATGTAGTTGGAGCGGATGATCGTCGTGTTCCGCCCGACATTGCCCGAGCCGATGTAGTAGCGCTCGAGCAGCGCCACGTTCCGCATGCCGTGATTGGCGGCGAGGTAGTAGGCGGTGGCCAGCCCGTGCCCGCCGCCGCCGATGACGATGGCGTCGTAGCTCTTCTTCGGCTCCGGCGAGCGCCAGGCGCGCGGCCAGCCCTCGTGGCGGGCCAGCGCTTGCCGGGCGAGGCTGAGGGCGGAGTATTTCATGGGTGACGGGTCCAGCGGCGGGGTCCAGGAAGCGTCCGGACCTTGTCGGGGACCGCCCCGGCTGTCAATTGCCTCCGATGTCCTGGAACAGCGCCGTCTCGACCATCTCGCAGAGCAGGTGGCCGATGGCGATGTGCATCTCCTGGATCTCGTTGGTCCGGCCGGAGGGGACGCGGATGCAGAGATCGGCGGCGCCGGCCATCCGGCCGCCGCCCTGGCCGGTGAGCCCGATCGTCCGGACGCCCAGCGCGCGGGCCGCGGCGAAGGCGCGCAGCACGTTCTCGCTGTTGCCGCTGGTCGACAGCCCGACCAGCACGTCGCCCGGCCGGCCGAGGCCGCGGACCTGCCGCTCGAACACCTCGGCATAGCCGTAGTCGTTGCCGACCGCGGTCAGCACCGAGGTGTCGACGGTGAGCGACAGGGCCGGCAGCGGCGGCCGGTCCTTCATGTAGCGGCCGAGCAGCTCGGCGGCGAGATGCTGCGAATCGGCGGCCGAGCCGCCATTGCCGCAGAACATCGCCTTGCCCCCGCCCTCGAAGCAGTCGACCAGCATGCCGCCGGCCCGCGCCACCGTGGCGGCCTCCGCCTTCAGCGCGAGGAAGCGCCGGGCCGCGCCGTCGAAGGCGGCGCTGGCCAGCTGCTGGCGCTGGCGGTCGGTATCGTCGGTCATCTCGAGCCTCGTCGGGGAGTGGCCGGCGGATCATAGCGGCGGCCCCGGGTCGCGTCATGGGCGAGCGGTGCCGGGACGGGCTGTGGCAGCCCTGTGGCGCCCAGGCCGCGGCGGATCGGGCTCGATCGGCCGGTGGCGCCGGCGGGAAACCCCGCTCCGCAAGGACTTGCGACGAAGGCCGCGAGGATCGGCCGGCATCGGCGGGCGGCAGCTTCTACATTCGATTCCGTCTTATTCGCCCTGTGGCATTCCTTGCCGCTGGCCGCTCCGGCGCGACCTGCCTATGCCGGCGGCAGGGGCGGATCTTCGGACCAGGGGGAGTGAACATGAACCAGGATGGTGCACGGCTCCGTCGGGGGGCGCTCGCGCTCGTCGGCCTCCTTGCCCTCGGGCTGCTGGCCGGGCCGGCCGTCGCCGCCGGAACCGGCGTCTACAAGGGCGGCGGCAGCGTCGGCCGCAGCCGCATCCCGAACTTCGAGGGCTGGCTGGGGGAGAAGATCCCGCGCGCCCTGGACTTCACCACCCACGACACCTGGTCGAGCGTGCTCAACTCGGCGACCTATATCGGCCAGTCCTGGGCCGGCAGCCGCTGGCGGCTCACCGTCTCCATCCCGATGATCCCGGCCGACGGCGTCAGCACGCTCGCCAAGGCGGCGAGCGGCACCTACAACGATAACTTCAGGAAGATCGCCGCGGCGCTGATCGGCCGCGGCTACGGCAACGCGGTGATCCGGCTCGGCTGGGAGTTCAACGGCAACTGGTATCCCTGGGCCGCCAGCAAGTGCCCGACCTGCTTCGTCCAGGCCTGGCGCCAGATCGTCACCGCGATGCGCTCGGTCGGCGGCGCCGCCTTCAAGTTCGACTGGTGCATGAACATCGGCACCAACGGCATCGCGGCGGAGAAGGTCTGGCCCGGGGACGCCTATGTCGACATCGTCGGCATGGACATCTACAACCAGACCTGGGATCCCAGCACCCAGTCGCCGACCGCGCGCTGGAGCTGGCAGCTGACCCAGAGCCACGGCCTCAACTGGCTGGCGAGCTTCGCCAGCGCGCACGGCAAGCCCGTCTCCTTCCCGGAATGGGCGACCGGCATCCGGGTGGGATATCCCGGCGTCGGCGGCGGCGACGACCCGTACTTCATCCAGAAGATGCACGACTGGATCGCCGCGCACAACGTCGCCTACCACAACTACTGGGACTACAACGCGCCCGACTTCAAGGCGCAGCTCTCCAACAACCAGTTCCCGAAGGCGGCGGCGAAGTACAAGGCCCTGTTCGGTCCCTGAGGCCTCAGCGCCGCAGCTCGGCGGCGAGCCGCGCCAGCCAGCGCGTCACCCGCCGCCGGTTGAGGCCGAGGTCGGAGTAGCCGTAGCGCGCCGCCGCGCCGAGGGCGAGCGTCGAGCCGCCCTCGATCGGCAGGAAGCGGACCGCGACGTCGTCGGGGAAGCGGAAGACGGCGGTGCGCACGACGTAGCGCAGCCAGTCGCCGTCGCGGCCGAGCGGCCGCATCCGCGGCTCGTCGGCGGCCAGCCGCTCCCAGGCCTGCCGCAGCCGGTCGGCCGGCACCGGGAAGACCGGGCTCGGCGCGTCGGCCGGGAGCCCCGAATCGGGCGGCGCCACCCGCCAGCGGTTCGGGCGACGGTCGGTGGTGCTGAACGGATCGCCTGTCATGCGCGGTTCCTCTTCGCATCCCTTGCCGGGCGCGCCCCCGGCACCCCATCTAGGCTGACGGCGCCGCGCGACGGCGCCGGCCGGAGCGCGGGGGACGGGACATGGTGTGGAACGGTGGTGCGGTGGGCGGGATGATGGCCGGGCTCGCCCTGCTGCTGGCTGCCGCCGTGCCGGCGCGCGCCGCCGCCCTGACGGTCACGGTCGCCGGCGTGCCCGACGGCCGCGGCCATGTGCTGGTCGCGCTGTGCACCCGCGACAGCTTCCTCGGGCCGGGCTGCCCCTATCACGGCAGCGCGCCGGCCCGCGCCGGCACCACCGTGGTGACCGTCGAGGCGCCGCCCGGCCGCTACGCGCTGCAGGCCTTCCACGACGCCAACGACAACCTGGACATCGACCGCAACTTCCTGGGATTCCCGACCGAGCGGATGGGCTTCGGCAACGACGCGAAGATGATGTTCGGGCCGCCGGGCTTCGAGGACGCCGCCATCACCCTGACGCCGGACGGCGGCAGCACCGCCGTGACCCTGCGCGACATCGGCCCCTAGCCTGTTGGCGGCCCGTCGCCTGCCTGCGGCCCGTACCCTGCCTGTCATCCCGGCGAAAGCCGGGATCCATGTTGCAGCCTCGCGCTGGCGGATCGATGGATCCCGGCTTTCGCCGGGATGACATCGTGTGGCGGGCAACGGTGTCACGCGCAGGCCACCCTGCCGCCGGACGGCGGCAGCACCGCCGTGACCCTGCGCGACATCGGTCCGTAGCCTGTCTGTCGCCCATAGCCTGTCTGTCGCCCGTCGCCTGTCTGCGGCCCGTACCCTATCTGTCGCCCGTACCCTGTCTGGGGCGCGTACCTTGTCTGTCATCCCGGCGAAAGCCGGGATCCATGTCGCAGCAGCGCGCTGGCGGATGGATGGATCCCGGCTTTCGCCGGGATGGCATTGCGTGGCGGGCAACGGTGTCGCGAGCGCTGCGCCGCCGGGTGCCGCCGTCGCACGCCGCCTCACGGCTCGATGATCCGCTTGCGGATGGCGAAGCGCACCAGCTCGGGCAGCGAGGCCAGCCCGAGCTTGCGCATGATCGCGGCGCGGTGCGTCTCGACCGTCTTGACGCTGACCGCGAGCAGCCCGGCGATCCGCTTGTTGCTGTTGCCCTCGGCGAGCAGCTGGACGATCTCGCGCTCGCGCCCGGTGAGCCGCTGGCCGGCCGGCTCGGGCTCCGCCGCGCTGCCGCGCAGGAAGCCGTTCAGCACGGTCTCCGAGACCTTGCCGGCGAAGAACGGCCGGTGCTGGCCGAGCGCCTCGACCGCGGCGACGATGTGGCGGGCGGCCTCCGACTTCAGCAGGTAGCCGCGCGCCCCGGCGCTCAGCACCTCGCGGATCAGCTCCTCGCTGTCGTGCATGGTGAAGACCAGCACCTCGGTGTCCGGCAGCTCGTGCCGGATCCGCCGCGTCGTCTCGAGCCCGTTGAGCTCGGGCATCGAGATGTCGATCACCGCGACGTTCGGGCGGTGCTGCCGGGCGAGCTCGACCGCGGCGCGGCCGTTGCCGGCCTCGGCCACCACCGTCCAGCCGGCGCGCTCCTCGAGCAGCTCCTTGAGCCCACGGCGGACCACCTCGTGGTCATCGGCCAGCAGGATGCGCATGCTTGGCTCCTCGTTTGCGCGGCCGCGGCGGCGCCGCCAGCGGCAGCGATGCCGCCACCGTGGTGCCGCCCGGGCCGGATCGGATCTCCAGCCGCCCGCCGAGCTGCCGCAGCCGCAGCCGCATGCCGGAGATGCCGACGCCGACCGTGCCGGCGTCGGCGCCCTCGGCGATCACCCCGGGCGGGATGCCGCGGCCGCGATCGGCGATCTCCAGCGTCACGGCCGCGGGCAGGCGGCGCAGCGCGACCTCGGCCGACGGGCTGCCGGCATGGCGGTGGATGTTGGTCAGCGCCTCCTGCAGCACGCGGAACAGCGCCGTCTCGACCTCCGCCGGCAGCCGCTCCAGCGCCGCGTCGACGCCGACCGCGACGGCGATGCCGCTGCGCTCGGAGAAGCCCTCGGCGTACCAGCGCACCGCCGAGGCCAGCCCGATCTCGTCGAGCAGCGGCGGATGCAGCAGGTAGGAGAGCGTGCGGATCTCCTGCAGGCTCTGCTCGGCCAGGCCCAGCGTCTCGGCCAGGATGCGCGGCACCGGCGCCCGGGCCTCGCGCAGCGGCTCCTGCAGCCGGGTCATGTTGAAGACGATGGCGAGCAGGTTCTGCGCCGTGCTGTCGTGCAGCTCGCGCGCGATGCGCCGCCGCTCCTCGTCCTGCAGCTGCAGCAGCCGGGCGGAGAGCCGGGCCAGCGCCTCCTGCGCGTTCTTCGCCTCGGTGATCTCCTCGTGCGCCATGACGATGCGCGGCGGCCCGTCCTGCGGCGGGCTGGTCATGCGCAGCTGGAACCAGCGGATGCCGTCCGGGCCGGCGCAGGGATATTCCAGCCGGAAGTCGCGCGACCGGCCGCCCAGCACCTCGCGCAGCGCCGCCGCCGTGCGCGCCGCCTCGGCGGAGGCCGGGGCCGCCCGCTCGCAGACCTCGAGATAGTTCATCCCGACGCCCTCGTTGCGGGCGCGGAAGCCGGTGCTGCGGGCGAAGTGCCGCCAGGCCTCGTTGACCGCGATGATGGTGCCGGTCTCGTCGAGCACGGCGACATGCGCGGACAGCCCGTCCATGGTGGAGCGCAGCAGCGCCGCCATGTCGCGCGGCGGCGCCGGAACCCGGGCCCGCGCGGTCATGGCGGATCCGCCGCCGCGACCGCCGCCGGCCGGCGGCGGCCGGCAGCCGCGCGCAGCAAATCGGCGAGCGCGCGCAGCCGCGCCCCGGCGCCGCCGCCGTGGGTGGCGGCGAGCGCCGCCAGGAACAGCGGCCCGTCGGCGTCGCGCACCGGCCGGTAGTGCGGCCGGAAGCGGCCGCTGCGCGCCGTCACCACCTTGAGGGCGGTCATCTCCAGCAGGCCCTCGGCGCCGCGCGTGGTGCCGAAGCCGCTGCGGCCGCGGCCGCCGAAGGGCAGGCGCGGGTCGGCGCTCGGCACGATCAGGTCGTTGACGGTGACCAGCCCGGCCTTCAGCGCGCCGGCCACGGCCCGCGCCTCGCCGGCCGGGCCGAACACGGCGGCACCGAGCGCATAGGGCGACTGCGCGGCGCCGGCCAGCGCCTCCGCCGTCGAGCCGACCGGGACCAGGCAGGCGAGCGGCGCGAAGGCGCCCTCGCGCAGCAGCGGCGAGGCCGGATCGGCGCCGGTCAGCAGCAGCGGCCCGGTGGAAGCGCCCAGCGGCAGCGTGCCGCGCACCAGCCGCGCCCCCTCGGCCACCGCCGCCGCCAGCAGCCCGGAGAGCCGCCGGGCGAGCCCGGGCTCGAGCGGCACCGGCGCCACCCGGGCGAGGCGCTCGTCGATGCGGGCCGCCAGCGGGCCCTGGTCGGCGGCCGGCACGAAGATCCGCCGCGGCGCGATGCAGGTCGCGCCGCCATTGAGCCGAAGCCCGTAGGCGATCGCCCCGGCGACCAGCTCGAGGTCGGCGCCGGGCAGCACGATCACCGCGTCGTTGCCGGAGAGCTCCATGACGGCCGGCGTCAGGCCGGGCGCCAGCGCCGCCAGCACCCGGCGCGCCGGTCTCCGCCGCGCGGTCAGGATCACCTTGTCGACCCCGGCGGCGATCGCCGCCTCGGCCGCGGCCGGCGTCTCGGGCAGCAGCGGCATCAGCGCGCCGGGGATGCCGCTGCGCTCGGCCAGCGCGACCAGCGCCGCCAGCACGGCGCGGCCGCCGGCGCCCGGCTTGAGCGCCACGGCGTTGCCCGCCGCCAGCCCCTGCAGCAGCTGCACGCCCGGGATGAACAGCGGGTAGTTGGCCGGGCCGATCACCAGGATCAGGCCGAGCGGCTCGCGGCGCAGCTCGGCCGAGCAGCCGGCCAGCCACCAGGGCCGGCCGCGCCGGCCGAGCGGATGCGGTGCCAGCAGCCGCCCGGCGCGCCGCTCGAGGACGCGGGCGGCGTCGGCCAGGGGGATGATCTCGCAGGCCACCGTATCGGCCAGGCTGCGGCCCGGGCGCGGCCCGATGGCGTCGGCCAGCGCGGCGCCCTCTGCCGCGATGGCGCGGCGCAGCCGTGCGATGCCGGCGAGCCGCGCGGCGACGGGCAGGGCGGCCCAGCCGGCCTGCGCGGCACGCGCCTGGGCGAGCAGGGCGGCGGTGGCGGTCGCGTCGGTCATGCCTGCTGGCTCGGGGGCCCGCCGTTGCACCTGGGAGCCAAGTAAGGGCCGGCACCCGGCGAGGTCAAGCGAGGGTCAACCGCCTACAGCAATTTCCCCGGTGTGCTCAGGGTTCTTCCCGATCCTGCCGGGGTCCGCGACGTGCATATCTGGCAAACGGGCGGCAGTCGTCCGTCCGATTGCGGCAGAGGCGGGGGAGACACCAGCGTGGCCGAGCGGGTCGTCATCATCGGAGCCGGTCCCGGCGGGCTCGCGGCCGCCATGCTGCTGGCCCGCTGCGGCGTCCCGGTCACCGTGCTGGAAAGGCTCGACCGGGTCGGCGGCCGCTCCGGCAGCCTGCGGGCCGACGGCTTCACCTTCGACACCGGCGCAACCTTCTTCCTCTATCCGCGCGTTCTCGAGGAGATCTTCGCCGCCTGCGGCCGCGAGCTCGGGCGCGAGGTGCCGCTGCTGCGGCTCGACCCGCTCTACCGGCTGGTGTTCGAGGGCGGCGGCGAGCTCTCGGTGACGGCGGACCCGCCGGCCATGGAGGCGGCGATCGCGCGCCTCGCCCCGGGCGACGCGCCGGGCTATCGCCGCTTCATGGCCGACAACCGGCGCAAGCTGGCGGCCTTCCGCCCGATCTTCGAGACGCCCTTCGCCAGCCCGGCGGCGGTGCTGCGGCCCTCGATGCTCAAGGCGCTGCCGCTGATGCGGCCGGGCAGCACGGTCGATGCCGATCTCGGCCGCTACTTCGCCGACCCGCGCATCCGGCTCGCCTTCTCGTTCCAGAGCAAGTATCTCGGCATGTCGCCGTTCCAATGCCCGAGCCTGTTCACCATCCTCGCCTTCATGGAGCACGAGTACGGCGTGTTCCACCCGCAGGGCGGCTGTGGCGCGGTGATGGAGCGGATGGCCGAGGTGGCGCGCGAGCTCGGCGCCGAGATCCGGCTGGGCGAGCCGGTCGAGGAGATCCTGTTCGAGGGCCGCCGCGCCGTCGGCGTGCGCACGCCGCAGGCCACATACCGGTCCTCGGCGATGGTGATCAACGCCGACTTCGCCCAGTCGATGCGGCGGCTGGTGCCCGACCGGCTGCGCCGGCGCTGGACCGACCGGCGGATCGGCGAGAAGAAGTTCTCCTGCTCGACCTTCATGATGTATCTCGGGCTGGAGGGCCGGCTCGACCATCTCGCCCACCACACCATCCTGCTCGCCCGCGACTACATGGGCAACGTGGCGGCGATCGACGCCGGCGGCCCGCCGCCGCAGGAGCCCTCGCTCTACGTCCAGAACGCCTGCGTCACGGAGCCGGGCCTGGCGCCGCCGGGCTGCAGCACGCTCTACGTGCTGGTGCCGGTCGCCAACCATGACGGGCGGGTCGACTGGAAGGGCATCAAGCCCGCCTACCGGCGCACCGTGCTGCAGCGGCTCGCCGCGCTGGGGATCGAGGACATCGAGCGGCGGATCCGCTTCGAGCGCATCGTCACCCCGGTCGACTGGCGCGACGACCTCGCCATCCATCGCGGCGCCACCTTCAACCTGGCGCACTCGCTCGACCAGATGCTGCATCGCCGGCCGCGCAACCGCTTCGAGGACCTCGACGGCGTCTATCTCGTCGGCGGCGGCACCCATCCCGGCAGCGGGCTGCCGGTGATCTTCGAATCCGCCCGCATCGCAACCCGCCTGCTGCAGGCCGATCTCGGCCTGCGCCCGGCGGCGGAGGCGGCGGCCCGGCCGGCCCCCGCGCCGCCGCTGGCAGGCCATCTCGGAGAGCCGGCATGAGCAGCACATCCGCATCGCTGGTCGTCATCGGCGCCGGGCTCGGCGGCCTCGCCGCCGCCTGCACGCTGGCCGCGCGCGGCCACCGCGTCACCCTGCTGGAGCGCAACCCCTGGCTCGGCGGCAAGGCCGCGGTGCTGTCGGAGGCGGGATTCCGCTTCGACATGGGCCCGACCATCCTGACCGTGCCGCGGGTGCTGCGCCGCATCTTCGAGGAGGCCGGCCGCCGGCTCGAGGACGAGCTCGACCTCATCCCGCTCGACCCGCAATGGCGCTGCTTCTTCGCCGACGGCACGACGCTCGACCTGCAGTCCTCGATCGAGCCGATGGCGGCGAAGCTGGAGGGCTACGCCCCCGGCAGCGGCGCCGGCTATCGCCGCTTCATGGCGATCTCCGAGCGGCTGCACGAGGTCTCCGAGCGGTTCTTCTTCTGGCGCCCGGTCGAGGGGCTGCGCGACACCATCGACCTGCGCGCCAACCTCAAGGCGCAGACCCTGTCCGACGTGCTCAGCCTGCGCATGGGCAAGACGGTGGCGAGCACCATCCGCGGCCAGGTGCCCGACGCGCGCGTCGCCCAGATGCTCGACCATTTCACCCAGTATGTCGGCTCCTCGCCCTACGGCTCGCCGGCCGTGCTCTGCGCCATCGCCCACATGCAGGTCCGCGACGGCGTCTGGTATCCGCGCGGCGGCACCCGCGCCGTGCCGGAGGCGCTGGCCCGGCTCGCCGACGAGCTCGGCGTCACCGTCCGGCTCGGCTGCGGCGTGCGCCGGCTGATCGTCGACGACGGCCGGGTGCGCGGCGTCGAGACCGACGGCGGCGAGATCATCCCGGCGGCGGCCGTGGTCTCCAACATGGATTCGGTGCGCACCCATCGCGAGCTGCTCGGCGGCCCGGCGGCCGACGACTTCCTGCGCCGCCGCCGCTACGAGCCGGCCTGCAGCGGGGTGGTGCTCTATCTCGGCCTCGACCGCGCCTACCCGCAGCTGCTGCATCACGACTTCGTCTTCTCCGCCGACCCGGAGGAGGAGTTCGACTGGATCTACCGCAAGGGCGAGCCGGCGCCCGATCCGACCTGCTACCTGGCGGCGCCGGCGCAGACCGAGCCGGAGGTTGCGCCGCCGGGCGGAGAGGCGCTCTATGTGCTGGTGCACACGCCCTATCTCAGGCCGCATCACGACTGGCGGGAGATGCTGCCGCGCTACCGGCAGGTCATCCTCGACAAGCTGAAGCGCACGGCCGGCCTCACCGACATCGAGCAGCGCATCGTCTTCGAGCGGGCGCTGACCCCGGCCGACATCCATGAGCGCTACAGCGTGCTCGACGGCGCCATCTACGGCCTCGCCAGCCACGGCCGCTTCCTCGGCGCCTTCAAGCCGAGCAACCGCAGCCGCGACGTCCCCGGCCTCTACCTCGCCGGCGGCGCCGCCCATCCCGGGCCGGGCATGCCGATGGTGCTGATGTCCGGCTGGATCGCCGCGGACGCGCTGGACCGCGACATCGGCGGCGAGCCGGCCGCCGCCTGATGGCGGCGCCGGCGGGCGATCCCGTCCGGCTGCGCTCGCCGCGGCTGTTCGGGTTCTTCGCCGGCGTCATGGCGCGCGCCATGGGCCGCAGCTTCCACGCCGTGCGGGTCGCCGCGCCCGGCCCGCCGGTCCTGCCGCCGGACCGGCCGGCGATCGTCTATCTCAACCACCCCTCCTGGTGGGATCCCGCCCTCATCATCCTGCTCGCCCATCGCTGCTTCGGCGAGCGGCCTTCCTTCGGTCCGATCGATGCCGCCCAGCT
>JAXMCI010000028.1:0-89383 GCA_046349435.1 Dongiaceae bacterium
GACCCGCGGCCGGCCGGGTTCCTGCTCGCCTATGGCGCGCTCGACGGCCTGCTGCTGCTGGCCGTCTTCTGGGCGATCCTGCTCCTGCATCGCCGCGCCGCCTGCGGTCCGCGGCGCGCGGCCGAGCTCTCGCTGCTGGTGGCACTGCCGGCGGCGCTGCTGCCGCTGGCGGTGCGCAGCTGGGGCCTGCTCGATCCGTTCCTCGGCGCCATCGACTTCCCGTCCCGGCACTACAACGCATGCCTCGCCACGATCCTGGCCGTGGGGCTGGCCATCGACGCCTTCGACCGGACGCCGGCGGGGATCGCCGGCCGGCTGCTGCCGGCGGTCCTGCTGCTGCTCGCCTGCGGGCTCAGCGACCGCTTCGCCCTGATGACGCCGCTGCTGCCCTTTCTCGCCGCCTGCCTCTTCCAGGCCGTGGTGGCGCGGCCGATCCGTCCCGGCCTTCCCGTCGCGGCGGCGGCGGTCGCCGCGACGGCGCTGGCCGTGCTGCTCGGCCACGACGCGTTCTGGCGCCAGATCGCCCGGCTCCACGCGATGGACGAGCGCCTGCAGCTCGCGGCCATCCCGCGGCAGCTCGGCTTCGTGCTGCGGATGCTGTTCCCGGCGGCGCTGCCGCTCCAGTGGCTGGCGGTCCTGCCGCTGCTCGGCGCCGCGCTGTGCCTGGCGGCCCGGCTGGTCCTGCGCTTCGTGCGCGGCTTCGCCGGCCGCACCGCGCCGGCGCGATCGGCCAAGGCCGACGCGATGCTCGTCTTCCTGCTGGCGATCCTGGTGCTGCAGCCGCTCGAGATGGCGGCGTTCGGCTTGCTGCGGGCGCCGGCGCACATGCGCTACGCCTACCCCGGCCTGCTCGCCGCGCTGCTGGCGCTGGCCGCGTGGCTGGGCGAGGCGATTCCCGCCGCCTGGCCGGCGATCCGGGTCCGCCGGCTGGCGGCGCTGGCCTGCGCCGCCGCCCTGCTGGTGCCGCTGCCGGCCCGCCTGCCGGGAATCCCGACGCCGCCGCTGGCCCGTTGCCTCGACCGGCTCGCCGAGGGCCGCGCCATGGCGCTCGGGCTCGGCTTCCACTGGGACACCTACGTCGTCGATTATTTCAGCACGCGCTCGATCAAGGTGCGCTCGATCGACCATGACGGGTCGATCCGCCACTGGATCAACAACATCGCCTGGTTCGCGCCGGGGCCGGGCCGGCCGCCCTACAGCTTCGTGGTCCTGAGCCGGGACCTCGACGAGGCCCGGGTGCGGGCGCGCTACGGCGCGCCCGACGCGGTGCTCGACTGCGCCGCGCTCGGCCCCGGCTTCGGCGACCGCCGGATCCTCTGGTACGACGCCGCCGGGGCGGCCCGGCTCACCGCGGCGGTCGCGGCGCAGTACGCCGCGCTGACGCGGCGCTGAGCCTCAGTCCAGCACCGCCTGCAGCCGGTCCATCGCCTGCGACAGCCGCGGCAGCGAGCTGGCGTAGCAGAGCCGCAGGAAGCCCTCGCCGCCGGCGCCGAAGGCGCTGCCCGGGGCGAGCCCGACATGGGCCTCAGTGACCAGCCGCTTGGCGAAGTCGAGCGCGTTGCCCATGCCGTCGACATGCAGCATGACGTAGAAGGCGGCGTCCGGCCGGGTGATGCTGACCCGGCGCATCGCCGCCAGCCGCTGCACCACCAGGTCGCGGGCAGCGCGGTAGCGCGCCACCGTCTCGGCGACGTAGGGCTCGCCCTGCTCGATCGCGGCGACGCAGCCGCGCTGCAGGAAGGCCTGGCCGCCCGAGGTGTTGTACTCGAGCAGCCGCTCGAACACCGGCGCCAGGCCCTGCGGCAGGATCAGCCAGCCGACCCGCCAGCCGGTCATCGCCCAGGTCTTGGAGAAGCTGTTGACGATGAACAGCGGATCGTCGGGCCCGGCATGCTCGAGGAAGGAGGGCGCCACCGGCCGGTCGTAGATCAGCCGGGCATAGACCTCGTCGGCGATCAGCCAGATGCCGCGGCTGCGGCAGAAGGCGAGCAGCGCCGCCTGCTGCTCCGACGGCATCACCCAGCCGGTCGGGTTGCCGGGCGAGGCGACGTAGATCGCCCGGGTGCGCTCGTCGCAGGCGGCGAACAGCCGGTCGAGGTCGAGGCGCCAGCCGGCCGGCGTCGCGTCCAGCGCGAACTGCCGCACCTCGCCGTTCATGATCTCGACGGTGGCGAAGATGTTCGGCCAGACCGGCGTCACCGCGACGACGTTGTCGCCCGGCGCCACGATCGTCTCCATCACCAGCATCATGGCGTTCATGCCGGCGCTGGTGATGGCGATGCGCTCGTCGGCGATGGCGACGCCGTGCAGCCGCTTGTAGTAGGCGGCCAGCGCCTGGCGCAGCTCCGGGATGCCCCGCTTGTAGGTGTAGAAGGTCTCGCCGGCCTTGAGCGAGGCGGCCGCCGCCTCGCAGATGAAGGCGGGCGTCGGCTGGTCGCCCTCGCCGACCCACAGCCCGATCACGTCGGGCGTGGTGAAGCCCATCTTCCAGACCTCGACGATCTTGGAATCCTCGAGGTCGTGAATCGCCGGTCGGATGGGAGGAAGCCGGGTGCCGCCGGCCACCCGGTCGTCGGGGGCAGTCACGATTGCGGGCTCGTCCGTTGGGGATGGTCGGCGCGATGCATGGCACGGAACGGGCCGCGCGTGCAACCCGGGCGGGCTACCGGCCCTCCTGCATCAGGCGGGTCGGCAGCACCGTCACGCTGCCCGCGGCGTCGACCGTGGCGATGGCGTTCTGGCCATGCGCCTCGGCGAGGCGGAGCGCCGCCGCCGCGTCGAGGCCGAGCACCAGCAGCCCTTCCTCGGGTTCCCAGGCGGGGTCCGCGCCGAAGCCGCGATGCGGCAGGGCGGGGAGGCCCAGCGCCGCGACCTCGGCTTCGAGGCGGCGGTGCGCGGCCTCGTTCTCGGCGCGGGAGAGCGGCTCGCTGCGCGGGTTCCAGGCGGTGATGAAGACGCCGCTGGCCGCGGCTTTCGTGGCGGGCGAGCAGCGCGGCCATCGCCGGCTGCGGCGCGCCGACGGTGCAGGCGATCTCCGTGCCGCCGTCATAGGCGACGTAGCGGGTGGTGTGATAGGCGTCGAGCAGCGCCCGCTTGCGGGCCTCGGCGCTCACGTGCCCGGCGCGCTCGCCGCCAGCCGCGCCGCGACCTCCTCCATCACCGACGCCTCGACATTGGCGAAGGCGAAGCGCAGGTAGCCCTCCTGGCCCGGCCCGAACATCGAGCCGGGCAGGCACAGCAGGTTCTGCTCGGCGGCCAGCCGGCGGGCGACGTCGATGCCGGGCTCGGCGCCGAAGGGGTGGCGCAGATAGGCGAAGTAGGCGCCGGCGCTGACCAGCTCGTAGCCGGTGCTGTTGCGCGTCAGCGCGCGGGTCAGGGCGCCGAGCCGCTCGCCCATCAGCCGCCGCTTCTCGGCCCGCCAGGCGCCGAGCCGGCGGATGCCGTAGAGCGCCGCCTCCTGGCCGATCCGCGGGGCGCAGATCGAGACGCAGTCCATCGCCTTGGCGATCTCGGCGGCGAGCGGCGCGCTGCAGAGCGCCGCGCCGACCCGGTAGCCGGTCAGGCAGTAGACCTTGGAGAAGCTGTAGAGATGGACCAGCGTGTCGGCCCAGCCGGGCTCGTCGAACAGGCGGTGCGGCGGCTCGGCGCCGGGCAGGAAGTCGCGGTAGGTCTCGTCCAGCACCAGGGCGATGCCGCGGTCGCGCGCCAGCTGGAAGAAGGCGGCGATCGAGGCGGCGGGATAGACCGCGCCGGTCGGGTTGTTCGGGCTGACCAGCACGATGGCCCGGGTGCGCGGCCCGATCAGCCCGGCCGCCTCGGCCGGGTCGGGCACGCCGCCGCGCTCCGGCCGGAAGGGCAGGTGCACGGCGCGCACGCCGAGCATGTCGAGCCACATCTGGTGATTGAAGTAGTAGGGCAGCGGCAGGATGACCTCGTCGCCGGCCTGGGCGAGCGCCATCAGCGCCAGGCAGTAGGCCTGGTTGCAGCCGGCGGTGATCGCCACCTCAGCGGGGTCGATCACGGTGCCGTAGAAGGCGCCGGCATCCTCGGCCAGCGCGGTCCGCAGCTCGGGCAGTCCCAGGATCTCGGTGTAGCGCGCCATCGCCGGCTCGCCGATCCGGCTCGCCAGGTGGCCGGTCAGCTCGTCGGGCGGCGGATAGCCCGGCACCGCCTGGCAGAGATCGATCAGCGGCTTGTCGGCGGGGAAGGTCCGGCCGGCGATCCAGCCATGGGCCTCGGCGATGGGCGGCGCCGCGACGGCGGCGAGCAGCGGGTTGGCGCGCGGCAGCATGGCGCTTGGTGTAGCCGACCCACGCCGGCCTGTCACGGTCCCGGCGAAGCGCCGCCCGCAGCCCTTGACCGCGGCCGGCGCCCGGTCCCATCGTGCCGCCCGAACCGCCGGCACGAATTGCCACCCGAGATCGCCGGTCGAGAACGCCCTGCCCGAGGTGCCCCCATGAAGGTCCTTTCCGCCGATCAGGTCCGGCAGTACCAGGAGAAGGGCTATGTCGCGCCGATCCGCGCGCTGCCCGCGGCGGAGGCGCTGGCGCTGCGCCGCCGGCTCGAGGCGCACGAGGCGGCGCACGGCCGGCTCGCCGGCAACGACCGCAACAAGACCAACCTGCTCTTCACCTGGATGGATGCCCTGATCCGCCATCCCGGGATCCTCGACGCCGTCGAGGACGTGATCGGGCCCGACATCCTGGCCTGGGGCACCAGCTTCTTCATCAAGGAGGCGCAGGATCCGAGCTTCGTCTCCTGGCACCAGGATTCGACCTATTGGGGGCTGGAGCCGGCCGACATCGTCACCGCCTGGGTGGCGCTGAGCGAGAGCAATGTCGCCAACGGCGCCATGCGGGTGATCCCCGGCAGCCACCTGGCGCAGCAGCTGCCGCACCGCGACACCTTCGCGCCCAACAACCTGCTGAGCCGCGGCCAGGAGGTCGCCGTCGCGGTCGATGTCGGGCAGGCCGTCGCCCTGGAGCTGCAGCCGGGCGAGATGTCGCTGCATCATGTCCGGCTGGTGCACGGCTCCGACCCCAACCCCTCGGCCGGCCGCCGCATCGGCGTCGCCATCCGCTACCTGCCGACCCATGTCCGGCAGGTGGTCGGCAGCACCGACAGCGCCACCCTGGTGCGCGGCGTCGACCGCTTCGGCAACTTCGCGGCCGAGCAGCCGCCGGACGCCGACTACTCGGCGGCGGCCCGCGCCTATCACCACGCGGTGCTCAACCGGGCCAACCAGGTGCTCTATCGCGGCACCGACAAGGCGCCGCGCTGAGGGCGGGCTCGCTTGCGCCCCGCCGGGGGGTGGCGCACACTCCCCGCCCGGTGAATGCCCCCGACAATGCCAGGGAGAACGCCCCCATGCCCATGGTCTGGCTCGACCACGTCAACATCCGCACCTCCGACGTCGGCGCGCTGTCGGCGTTCTACGAGAAGATCCTCGGGCTGCCCTCCGGCGAGCGGCCGCCCTTCGGCTTCGGCGGCGCCTGGCACTATTGCGGCGACCGTGCCGCGGTGCATCTCGTCGAGGTGCCGAAGACGCCGGCCGGCAAGGACCCGAAGGTCGAGCACTTCGCCTTCCGCGCCAAGGGGCTCGGCAAGTTCGTCGCGCACCTCAAGGCCAACGACGTCGACTACACGCTGGTGAAGGTGCCGCTCACCGGCATCATCCAGGTCAACGTGCTCGACCCCGACGGCAACCACATCGAGGTGCAGTTCGCGCCCGCCGAGGCCGACCAGGTGACCGGCGCCGAGGACCGCAGCAGGTCCGCCACCACCAACGTGCCGGAGCCGCGCGCCAAGAAGGCGCGGCAGAAGCAGCCGGCCTGACCGCGGCAGCGCCCGTCCGCGCTGCACAATAGGGCGGCATATGCCCGGCTGCGGGGCAGCCGGGCGACGCCGTGCTGCCGCCGGCCAGCGATTTTCCGCGCCGCCGGCCCCGCCCCGGCCCTGGCACGGCCCGTGCAATCCTCCACCCTGCGCCCGCAGAGGCGTCCGCGGCCGGACCGGCCGCGGTACAGCAGAGGCTAGGACCGGCGCGTCGTCGGGAGGCGTGCCGGCTGGGGATGACGAGGGTTCGACGCAGCTCGCCGGGTTCGTGGAGTCGGCCTCGGGGTGGCCGATGGCGGGGGTGGCGAGGGGCGCGGCCGCAGGCGGCGCACCTCGCCCCTTCGCCGCCCCGCGAGAGTCCGGCTTGCGAGAGATTGGCCCACGAGAGATCAGACGGGGGTGACGGGCCGGCCGGTCCGCCGGGACCGGCCGGATCCGCCCGGCATGGATGACGGCGCGCCCGGGCCCCGGCTGCAGCGCTGCGACGGCGCGGTCGATCTCGCCTTCCGCCGGGAGGGCGGACGCACCGTGCTCGACCGGCTCTACCAGCGTGCGCCGTCGCGGCTCCTGTTCCCGACGCCGCACGGCGACCCGGAAGCGGTGCTGGCGCTGACCTCGGGCGGTCTGGCCGGCGGCGACCGGGTGGCGATCGCCGTCGAGGTCGGCCCCGGCGCCGGCGCGGTGGTGGCGGGGCAGGCGATGGAGAAGGTCTATCGCACGCTCGACGCGCCGGCCCGCATGGCGGTGCGGCTGACGGTGGGCGCGGGCGCCCGGCTCGCCTGGCTGCCGCAGGAGACGATCCTCTTCGACGGCGCCGGGCTGGAGCGGCGGACCCGCGTCGACATCGCCCCCGGCGGCCGCTTCCTCGGCTGCGAGGCGGTGCTGCTCGGCCGCACGGCGCGGGGCGAGCGCTTCGCGCGCGGGCTGCTGCTCGACCGCTGGGAGGTGGCGCGCGAGGGGCGGCTCGCCTGGGCCGACGGGCTGCGGCTCGATGGCGACGTCGCCGCCGCGGTGGCCGCGCCGAGCGGGCTGGCCGGCGCCACGGCCGTCGGCAGCGTCGTCTATGCCGGCGAGGATGCGGCCGGGCTGCTGGCGCTGGCCCGCTGGGAGCTGGAAGGCGCCGGGCTGCGCGCCGCGGCCGGGCTGGTCAACGGCCTGCTGCTGGCCCGCCTCGTCGGCGACGGGCCGGCGCTGCGCGCCGCCCTGGTGCGGCTGCTCGCCGCGCTCAGGGCCGCGGCGCTCGGCGGGCCGGCGGCGCTGCCGCGGGTCTGGCTGGTGTGATGCCGGGGACGGGAGGGAGCGATGAACCTGACGCCGCGCGAGAAGGACAAGCTGCTGGTCGCCATGGCCGCCCAGGTGGCGCGCCGGCGGCTGGAGCGCGGGGTGAAGCTCAACCACCCCGAGGCGGTGGCGCTGATCACCGACTACGTCGTCGAGGGGGCCCGCGACGGCCGCCCGGTCGCCGAGCTGATGCGCGACGGCGCCACCGTGCTGACCCGCGGCCAGGTCATGGAGGGGATCCCCGAGATGATCGAGGAGGTCCAGGTCGAGGCGACCTTCCCGGACGGCACCAAGCTGGTCACCGTCCACCACCCGATCCGCTAGCGCGAAGGAGGCCACGCCATGATCCCCGGTGAGCTGCTGCCGGCCGACGGCGACATCGAGCTCAATGCCGGCCGGCCGACGCTGGAGCTGGCGGTCGCCAACAGCGGCGACCGGCCGGTGCAGGTCGGCAGCCACTATCACTTCGCCGAGACCAACCCGGCGCTGCTCTTCGACCGCGCCCTGGCGCGCGGCCACCGCCTCGACATCGCCGCCGGCACCGCGGTGCGCTTCGAGCCGGGGCAGACGCGCACCGTCCGGCTGGTGCCGTTCGGCGGCGACCGCATCGTGCACGGCTTCCGCGGCGCCGTCCGCGGGCCGCTGGAGGGCTGAGCCATGGTCGAGCGCATCGGGCGCGCCTCCTATGCCGAGATGTTCGGGCCGACCGTCGGCGACCGCCTCCGGCTCGCCGACACCGAGCTGCTGATCGAGGTCGAGGCCGACCGCACCCTCTATGGCGAGGAGGTCAAGTTCGGCGGCGGCAAGGTGATCCGCGACGGCATGGGCCAGAGCCAGCGGCGCAACGCCGAGGGCGCCGTCGACAGCGTCGTCACCAACGCGCTGATCCTCGACCATTGGGGCATCGTCAAGGCCGACATCGGCATCTCCCAGGGCCGCATCGCGGCGATCGGCAAGGCCGGCAACCCCGACATCCAGCCGGGCGTCGACATCGTCATCGGCCCCGGCACCGAGGTGCTGGCCGGCGAGAACCGCATCGTCACCGCCGGCGGCATCGACGCGCACATCCACTTCATCTGCCCGCAGCAGATCGAGGAGGCGCTCTATTCCGGCATCACCACGATGATCGGCGGCGGCACCGGTCCGGCGGTCGGCACGGCCGCCACCACCTGCACGCCGGGGCCCTGGCACCTCATGCGGATGCTGCAGGCGGCCGAGGGCTTCCCGATGAACCTGGGCTTCCTCGGCAAGGGCAACGCCTCGCTGCCGGGCGCGCTCGAGGAGCAGGTGCTGGCGGGGGCCTGCGGCCTCAAGCTGCACGAGGACTGGGGCACCACGCCGTCGGCGATCGACACCTGCCTGTCGGTGGCCGACCGCTTCGACGTGCAGGTCGGGCTGCATACCGACACGCTCAACGAATCCGGCTTCGTCGAGGAGTCGATCGCCGCCTTCAAGGGCCGCACCATCCACGCCTT
This sequence comes from Dongiaceae bacterium, assembly GCA_046349435.1. GTDB lineage: Bacteria > Pseudomonadota > Alphaproteobacteria > Dongiales > Dongiaceae > JAXMCI01. The sequence continues at coordinate 8,592 of JAXMCI010000028.1, forward strand.
CCACACCGAGGGCGCCGGCGGCGGCCACGCGCCGGACATCATCCGCCTGGCCGGCGAGGCCAACGTGCTGCCCTCCTCGACCAACCCGACGCGGCCCTACACGCGCAACACGCTCGACGAGCATCTCGACATGCTCATGCACTGCCACCATCTCGACCCGCACATCCCGGAGGACATCGCCTTCGCCGAGAGCCGGATCCGCAAGGAGACGATCGCCGCCGAGGACATCCTGCACGACATCGGCGCGATCTCGATGATGTCCTCGGACAGCCAGGCGATGGGCCGGGTCGGCGAGGTGGTGATCCGCACCTGGCAGACCGCCGACAAGATGAGGCGGCAGCGCGGGCGCCTGCCGGAGGAGCGCGGCGACAACGACAACGAGCGGGCCAAGCGCTACGTCGCCAAGTACACGATCAACCCGGCGCTGGCCCAGGGCATCGCCCATCTCGTCGGCTCGGTCGAGGTCGGCAAGCTCGCCGACCTGGTGATCTGGCATCCCGCCTTCTTCGGGGTGAAGCCGGAGATGGTGCTGAAGGCCGGCGCCATCGCCGCCGCGCCGATGGGCGATCCCAACGCCTCGATCCCGTCGCCGCAGCCGGTGCATTACCGGCCGATGTTCGCCGGCTTCGGCCGGGCGATGACGGAGAGTGCGGTGACCTTCGTCTCGGCGGCCGCCGCCGGGCGCGACCTCGCCGGCCGCTACGGCCTGTCCCGGCCGCTGGTCGCCGTGCGCGATACCCGCGGCGGCCTCTCCAAGGCGGCGATGGTGCGCAACGCGGCCCTGCCGCGCATCGAGGTCGACCCGGAGACCTACGAGGTGCGGGCCGACGGCGTGCTGCTGACCTGCGAGCCGGCGCACATCCTGCCGATGGCGCAGCGCTACTTCCTGTTCTGACCGGCGATGGAGCGGGACGCGCTGCACCGGCTCCTCGCCTGGAGCTCGCCCGCCTACCCGATCGGCGCCTATGTCTACAGCCACGGGTTGGAATGGGCGGTCGAATGCGGGCTGGTGGCCGACGCCGCGGGGCTCGGGCGCTGGCTCGAGGGCATCCTGGCGCAGGGCGCGGGGCGGATCGACGGCGCCTTCCTCGCCGCCGCCTGGCGGGCGGCGGCGGCCGGCGACGACGCGGCGCTCGACGGCGTCGCCGAGCTCGCCCTCGCCTGGCGCGGCAGCGGCGAGCTGGCGCTGGAATCGGCCAGCCAGGGGGCCGCCTTCCTGGCCGTCACGCGGCGCGCCTGGCCGGAGCCGCGGCTCGAGGCCGCGGCGCTGCGCTGGCAGGGCCGTGCCGCCCTGCCGGTGGCGGCCGGCCTGGCGGCCGCCTGCCACGGCGTCGAGCTCGGCCCGGCGCTGACCGCCCATCTGGCATCGCTGGTCGCCAACCTGATCTCGGCGGCGATCCGGCTGATGCCGCTCGGCCAGACTGCCGGGCAGATGCTGCTCGCGGCGCTCGCGCCGGCGATCGACCGCGCCGTGACGGCCGCGCTGGCGGCCGATCTCGACCGGCTCGGCGGCGCCGCGCCGATGGTCGACTGGTGCAGCCTGCGCCACGAGACGCAGGAGAGCCGGCTGTTCCGCTCGTAGCGGGACGCCCGTCCCCAACGTCGCGGGCGAGGGGATTCACCAGCGGGCGCGGGGGCGGCTATGATCCCGGCATGATCGATCTCACCCCGGATCAGGTCGCCCGCTTCCAGGCCGACGGCTTCCTCATCCTCGAGCGCTTCGTGCCGCCCGCGCAGGTCGCGGCGGCGCGCGCCCGCTTCGAGCCGCTGTTCCGCGGCGAGTTCGCCACCGGCCTCTATCCCGACGAGTGGAACTGGCGCGAGGGCCGCGACCCGGCCGACCGCACGCGGCAGATCTGCAATGCCTGGAAGTCCGACCCGGCGATCGCCGATGTCGTGCTGCAGCCGGCGATCGGCCGGCTGGTCGCGGGGCTGATGGGCTGGCCGGGGGCGCGGATGGGCCAGGACAACGTGCTGTGGAAGCCGCCCGGCGCCCGGCCGCTCGGCTTCCACCAGGACGATTCCTACTGCCACTGGGTGGTGCCGGCCGGCTTCTGCACGGTGTGGCTGGCGCTCGACGACACCACGGCGGCGGGCGGCACGATCGAATATGCCCGCGGCTCGCATCGCTGGGGCGTCTTCCCGCCGATCCGGCAGTTCCACGCGCCGGAGAACTACCGCGAGGATTTCGAGGCCGCCGCCGCCGCCATCGGCGAGCGCCCGGAGATCGTGCCGGTCGAGGTGCCGGCCGGCGGCTGCGCCATCCATCACGGCCGGACCTGGCACGGTTCCGGCTGGAACCGCGCCGAGCGGCCGCGCCGCGCCCTGGTCGCCCACTGCCTCAGCTCGGCGGCGCGCTTCCATCCCACCGAGATCAGCTACATCTACAGCCGCTACAAGCGGGCCGGGGACGAGACGATGGACGAGAGCTTCTTCCCGATCCTGTGGACCCGCGACGGCTATCGCAGCCGCTTCCTGCCGGCCGCCTGAGCCGCCCCGCCCGAGGGCCCTACCAGAGCGTGCGGAAGGAGCTGCCGGCCTTCGGATACTGGTTGTTCGAGAGCTGCGCGCGGAAGTCGGGCGCCTGGTAGTCCCAGTAGTCGTGGTAGGCGACGTTGTGCCCGGCGATCCAGGCGTTCATCTTCTGGATGAAATAGGGGTCGTCGCCGCCGCCGACCCCGGGATAGCCCGGCCGCACGCCGGTGCCCCACTCCGGGAAGGACAGGCGCTTGCCGTGCGCGGCGGCGAACTTGGCGTGCCAGGCGAGCCCGTGGTCCTGGTTGACCAGGTTCGACCAGCGCAGGGTCGGGGTCCGCTTCGCCGGATCCCAGGATTCGTTGTAGACGTCGACGCCGATGATGTCGACATAGGCGTCGCCCGGATAGGCCTTCTCGGCCGGGATCTGCAGGTAGCCGAGCGCCATGGTCCAGTCGAACTTGAACTGCGCGCCGCTCACCGAGCGCATCGCCGTGACGATCTGGCGCCAGTAGGCGACGAAGCAGCTCGCGCATTTCGAGGCGTGCCAGGGATACCAGCCGCCGTTGAACTCCCAGCCGAGCCGGACCACGGCGCCGCCGAAGCCCTTGGCGATCAGGTTCTGGGCGACCTTGCGGAAATTGGCGTTGTAGGCGCCCGAGGCGCCCTTCGAGAGCGTGCTGACGCCGTCATTGGGCAGCATCGGCACCGACACCGTCAGGTGCCAGCGCGAGCCGCGCCATGAGGTCGCCACGTAGTTGCTCTCGCTGATGATCTGCGCCCAGCTGCCGAAGCCGATGAAGTCGATCGCCCTCGGCACCTGGTGGCCGAGCCAGCTCTCGAACTTGGGCATCTGGCTGCGGCCCCAGCTGCCGCCGCCCTTGTAGCTCCCGAGCTCGGCGGCCTCGGCCCCCGCCGCCAGCCCGCAGGCCAGCATCGCCGCGGCCGCGATGGCGCGGATCTTGCCAGTAATGGTGAGCACCGGATGTCCCCCCTTGCTGAAAAAGTTCCTATATCGGCGTCGGGTAGGAGCAGAGTGCTAGCGCGGGTGCGTGCGGCGACCCAAACCGAAAAGCAGAGAAGGCCGAAATTCGCACGGATCGTACATAGATGATGACAGGACCCCGGTCCTATATTGTCCTGGCGGCCGGCGGCAAGTGCCTGTCGCGGGGGAATAATTCGGCGTGGGCCCGCCAAGGCCACCGAACCGCCACAAGCTTGGCTGACACGGTTCTGCCACGGCCGAGCCTGCGCGGCGCCGGCCGACTCTCAGGTGAACGCGGGTCCCGGCGACGGTCCCGGCAGGAGGCGGATGCGGGCGGGATCGAGCGGACGGCCGGTGAAGACCGCGTAGTAGAGGCTGGCCAGCGCCGTGCGCGCGGCCAGCGTCTCCTCGACCTCGAGCGTGTGGTAGCCGACCTGGGTGTAGTAGAGCACGCGGGCGCGGACCAGCGCCTCGGGCTCGCCATAGCCGGCGCCGGCGAAGAGGCCGCGGATGAAGGCCACCCGCCGCTCGTCGGCGCGCCTGACCGCGGCGCGGACCGGGTCCGACTTGCGCGCCCAGTCCCGCACGGCGGCGTCGAAGCGGAGGTTGAAGTCGCTGGCCTCCAGCCAGAACGAGAACAGCCGGAGGATGCCCGATTCGAGATCGAGCGGCGCCGCCGCCATGGCGGCGAAGGGGATCATGCAGCTCTCTTCCCAGTCGTGCAGCAGCGCGTCGAGCAGCTGCTGCCGGTCCCGGAAGTGCCAGTAGAAGCCGCCCCGCGTCACGCCCATGCGCCGCGCGATGCGGTCGATGCGGACCTGGTCGACGCCGTCGGCGACCAGCATCTCGCGGGCCGCCGCCAGCCACGCGGCGGGGCCGGTCCGCCCGGCCGGCGGCCGTCGCGCCGAACGGGCGGGGCGACGCGGCATCGCCCGCGGCCGCTCAGGCGGCCCGGATCCGGGCCCCGGTCGCATGGTCGAAGGCGAGCAGCCGGTCCGGGTCGATCCGCAGCCCGATGGCGGCGCCCATCCCGACGCCGAGCTCGCCGGGAACCCGCACCACCAGGGTTTCCCCGGCGGCGGTGACCTCGACCACCGTCTCGGCGCCGAGCGGCTCGACGACCTCGACCACGGCGGGAACGGCGCCGGGCGCGCCCGGGCTGCGCTCGACGGCGATGTGCTCCGGCCGGATGCCGAAGGTCGCCGGGCGGTCGCCGAGCGCGGCCAGCGCCGGGCTGAGCGGCAGCGCCAGCGCGCCGCGCGACGCGCGGGCCCGGCCGCCCTCGAGCCGGCCCTCGATGAAGTTCATCGCCGGGCTGCCGATGAAGTCGGCGACGAAGCGGTTGTCGGGATCGCCATAGACCTCCATCGGCGAGCCCTGCTGCTGCACCACCCCGTCCTTCATCACCACGATGCGCTCGCCCATGGTCATCGCCTCGACCTGGTCGTGGGTGACGTAGACGATGGTGGCGCCGAGCCGCTTGTGCAGCTTGATGAGCTCGCCGCGCATCGAGGTGCGCAGCTTGGCGTCGAGGTTGGAGAGCGGCTCGTCGAACAGGAAGGCGGCGGGCTCGCGCACGATGGCGCGCCCCAGCGCCACGCGCTGGCGCTGCCCGCCGGAGAGCTGCCGCGGCCGCCGCTCCAGCAGGTGGCCGATGTCGAGGATCTCGACCGCCGCCGCCACCCGCCGGTCGATCTCGGCGCGCGGCAGGTGGCGCATCTCCAGCGCGAACTCCATGTTGCGCCGGGCGGTCATGTGCGGGTAGAGCGCGTAGCTCTGGAACACCATGGCGATGTCGCGGTCGCGCGGGTGCGCCTGCGTCACGTCCTTGCCGCCGATGTGGATGCGGCCGTCGCTGACCTCCTCGAGCCCCGCCAGCATGCGCAGCAGCGTGGTCTTGCCGCAGCCCGAGGGCCCGACCAGGATGACGAAGGCGCCGTCCGGAATCGCGAGCGAGACGCCGGCCACCGCCACGGTGCTGCCGAAGCTCTTGCGCACGCCGTCGATCACGATCTCCGCCACGTCCCCTCCCTTACAGCGTCGCCAGGTAGGCGAGCTCGAGCATCACGAACACGGCGACGCCCCAGAAGCGCAGCTCGCCGGGGGTGAACCAGTCGCGCCGCGCGTTGATCAGGACCAGCCCGGCCTGCAGCGGCAGCGCCAGCAGCAGCAGCGCCAGGTGGGCGAGCGGCGTGGTCGCGCTCACCGGCGGCCCCAGCTCAGGTGCCCGCCCAGGCGCCCGAAGCCCGCCAGCACCAGCGTCACCAGCGCCGGCACCCCGAACATGTTGATCGGCACGATCCAGAAGATCGGGACCTTGAGGTCGAGCAGCAGGTAGTTGCCCCAGACCGCGGTCCAGCAGCACAGCACCGCCCACAGCATGGCCATCGCGTCGGCGGTGCGGACGCGCGGGGCGGCCTGCTGCCGGGCGCCGGTCTCGGCCGGGGCGCTCATCCCTTCACCGCGCCGAAGGTCAGCCCGCGGATCAGGTGCCGCTGGGCGAAGAAGGTGAAGACGATGACCGGGATGGTCTGGACCACGGCGGCGGCGGCGACCTCGCCGCGCAGCGTGCCGGTGTGCTGCACCAGGGTCGGGATCATCACCGGCAGGGTGTTGGTGTCGCCGGCCGAGAGGATCATCGCGAACAGCATCTCGTTCCAGGAGAAGATGAAGACGAAGATCGCGACCGTGACGAGGCCGGGCACCGAGAGCGGCAGCGAGATGCGCAGGAAGATCTGCGCGGCGCTGCAGCCGTCGAGCTTGGCCGCCTCCTCCAGCTCGAGCGGGATCTCGTCGAAGAAGGTCTTCATCATCCAGACGACGAGGACGAGGTTGAAGGCGGCGTGCGCGATGCTGACGCCGAGATGGGTGTTGAGCAGCCCGAGCCGGGAATAGAGGAAGTACATCGGCAGGGCGAAGGCGATCGGCGGCCCCAGGCGGGTCGCCAGGATGTAGAAGAAGAGATGGTTGCCGGCCGGCACCTTGAAGCGGGAGAAGGCGTAGGCGGCCAGCGTGCCGACGCCGAGCGCGATCAGCGTGCTGGTCAGGCCGATGATCAGGCTGTTCAGCAGGTAGCGGTCGAAGCCGCGCCCGATCAGCATGTTCTCGTAGTTGAACCAGCTCGGGTTCTTGATCCAGACCGGCGGCGTCGAAAGGATGTCGGCGCGGCCCTTGAAGCTGGTGGCCAGCGTCCAGGCATAGGGCAGCAGCGCGATCGCCGCCATCAGCACCAGCACGAACCAGAAGATCAGCGGCGTGCGCCGCAGGTGCGAGACCCTCATCGCGGCGCCTTCTCGACAGACTGGCGGGAGATCGCCTTGTAGAACAGCGAAGCGACCACCAGCGAGAAGTATCCCAGCACCAGGCAGATGGCGGCGGCGTTGCTGAGGTCCCAGTTCTGGAAGGCGATCCGGTAGGCGTAGAGGCTGATCAGCTCGGTGGCGCCGCCCGGGCCGCCGCCGGTCAGCACGTAGATGGTGTCGAAGGTCTTCGAGGCGTCGATGGTGCGGAACAGCACGGCGACGACGATCATCGGCCGCAGCAGCGGCAGCTGCACGTGCCAGAACACCCGCCAGGCCGAGGCGCCGTCGATGTGGGCGGCCTCGATCGGCTCCTGCGGCATGCTGAGCAGCCCGGCCAGCATGAACAGCATCATGAAGGGCGTCCATTCCCAGACGTCGACCGCGACCAGCGCCGCGAAGGCGGTCGCGGCGCTGGAGAAGACGGGGGTGCCCTGGAGGATGCCGAGCTCGGTCAGGACGTAGGTGAAGAGGCCGAAGTTCGGCATCAGCAGGAAGTCCCAGATCAGCCCCACCACCACCGGCGCCACCATGGTCGGCAGCAGCAGGATGGTGACCCAGACCCGGCGGCCGCGGAACTCGCGGTTGAGGATCATCGCCAGCATCAGGCCGAGCGCGAACTCCAGCGGCACGGCGAGCAGCACGAAGAGCGCGGTCAGCAGCAGCGCGCGGTAGAGGTCGGTGTCGCCGCCCAGCACCTCGATGTAGTTGGTCAGGCCGAGGAACTTGCCGTGCCGCAGCACCGCCGAGAGGTTCATCTCGCGGAAGCTGTCGGTCAGCGCGATGATCATCGGCGCCACCGAGACCAGCACCAGGAAGCCGATCACCGGCAGGATGCAGACCCAGAGGAAGCGCCGCGCGCGGGGGTCGACGATCGCCGTCGAGCGCGGCGCGGGCCGGGTGGCGCGGGATGCGGTCATGAAGGATCCGGGCAGGACATCCGGGAGGAGAGATTCTCGGGCGGGGGGTGTGCGGCGGACGCGGCCGGGAGCCCGCCTGGGCTCCCGGCCGTGCCCTCGGGGCTACTCCTGCATCAGCGCCCGGCTCTTGTCGCCGGCCGTCTTCAGCGCCTCGGCGGCGGACTTCTTGCCGAGGGCCGCGGCCTGGAGCTCGTCGATCAGGATGGTCGACATCTCCGAGAGGGCCGCCGGGTGGGCGCGGGCGATCACCTTGTCATTGCTGATCAGCCAGCGGGTGATCTCGACGGCGCCGATGCCGTCGAAATCCTTCTCGAACCAGACGTCCTTGCGCGGCGAGGTGCAGCCGATCTTCTGGCATTCCTTCTGGACCTCGAAGGAGGCCAGCCACTGCAGGAACAGGAAGGTCGCCTCCTGGTGCTTCGAGGAGGCCGGGATCAGCCAGGCCTGGCCTTCGCCGCCGGTCTGGTGGGTGCCCGGCACCGGGTAGTAGGTGAACTTCCCCGCCACCTTCGGGCAGCCCTGGTCGCCCTTGTCCTCGAGATAGGGCGTGGTGTCGCCCCAGGTGCCGTAGCTGTAGAGCTTGCCCTGGCACATGTCGGCGTAGGTGTTGTCCCAGGTGTACTCGATATAGCCCTTCGGCACGTAGGGCAGCAGCGACAGCCAGTATTCCAGCGCCTTGACGGCGGTCGGGCTGTCGAAGGCGACCTGGCCCTTCTCGTCGAACATGACGCCGCCGAAGCCGTTGAGGAACATCTCGAAGTCGTACTGCGTCGCCCAGTGGCGCTTGAGCGACACGGCGGTGCCGAAGAAGTCCTCCTTCAGCACCTGGCCGGCCAGCTTGTCACCGGCCTTGCGGGTGAAGAAGGCGACCACGTCCTTGAACTGCTCCCAGGTGTCGGGCTTCAGCGGCAGGTCGTAGCCGTACTTCGCCTTGAAGGCGGCCTGCTCCTCGGGATTGGTCGCGAGGTCGGTGCGGACCACCATGAAGCGCGGGATGAAGTGATAGGGCAGCCCGTAGATCTTGCCGTCCTGCATCGAGGAGAACTCGAGCGTCTGCGGCACGTAGGCGGTCTTCGGGTCGAAGGTCGGGTCGCGCAGCTTCTCGTCGGCCAGCAGCTCGTACATCGGCTTGGCGAAGCCCTGGGCGACCCACAGGCCGACATCGAGCGAGGGCAGCTCGACGCAGTCGTAGATGCCGGTCTTGTTCATCGCGTCGGCGGTCATCTTCTGCCGCAGCGCGGCGCCGACGTCGCCGACCTCCCACTCGACGGTGATGCCGGTGAGCGGCGTGAACTTCTCCTTGGCCAGCTTCTGGTAGGCGATGAACGGGGCATAGCCGTCGCCGACGCACTTGATCGTCGTCCCGGCGTACGGCTTGGCCGCCTCGGCCAGCGTCCAGGCCCCGGCCGGCGATGCGCCGAGCCAGCCCGCCGCCAGGATCGCCGCCGCGGCGGCGATCCCGGCCAGTCTCGTTGCTTTCATGGTTCGCGTCCTTCCCTGTTCGAGTGCGATGCGCTCAGCCGAAGACCAGCCGCGGCAGGTAGCAGGAGACCACCCAGTTCGGCCGGTCGACGACCTCGCTGATGCGCATGTCGGCGCACACGCTGCACAGCATGTAGGCGTGCTCGGGGCTCAACTTGTGCTGCTTGCCGAGCAGGTCGATCATGCTGCGAACGGCGTCCTTGGTGGCGACCATCAGGTCCGGCGCGATGCCGGTGGTCACCTCGTAGCCGGCGCCGTCGAGATGGCGGCTGACCGGGCCATGGGTGACGAAGCGCGGATACTTCTGGTGGCCGCCCTTCACCAGGTCGATCTTGGCGGTGACGCTCATCGGCGATTCGATGGCGGTGCCGCAGACCTCGCCGTCGCCCTGGGCGGCGTGGGTGTCGCCGATCGAGTAGAGCGCGCCCTTGACCCGGACCGGCAGATAGAGGTCGACGCCGACCGTCAGGTCGCGGATGTCCATGTTGCCGCCCGAGGCATAGGGCGGGATCGTGCTGTGCGCGCCCGGCTCGGCCGGGGCGACGCCGGTGGTGCCGCAGAACGGCTTCAGCGGCACCTTGGCCATCGAGCCGTAGGCCGCCGGCGACTTGAAGCTCTTGTCGTAGGACCAGATGTGCAGCGAGGCCTCGGGGAAGTCCTCGGCGAGCAGCCCGAAGCCCGGCACGATCGCGGTCCAGGCCCAGCCCGAGGATTCGAAGCCGAGCAGCGTCACCTTGAGCGTGTCGCCCGGCTCGGCGCCGTCGACATAGACCGGGCCGGCGATCGGGTTGATGCGGGCGAAGTCCAGCGTCGGGATCGCATCCACCGTCGATTTTGCGGTGAGCTGGCCGCAGGTCGCGTCGATGTCCTTGAACTCGACGGTGTCGCCGGGGGCGATGGTGATCGCCGGCTTGCGGGAATTGTCCCAGCTGAGGTGCTGGTCGTGATTGTGGATGGTGTGGTTGTGGGCGTGGGTCCTCGGCATGTCGTTCATGACACCTCCCCAGGGGCTCCGGGCGGCGCGGGGCTCGAGCCGTCCGTCGGTCCGACAATGCAGCACTGTATGGGGAAGGATCAAGGGAGCATATTGCGTGCATGCGTGAGATCGCACGTCGGCCCGCCGCCGGATTCGGCGCCCGGGTTGACCCAGCGCAAGCTCCTGCCGCCGGCGCGGCCCGACAATCCGGCAGCCATCACCGGAGGTCCGCCATGACCGGCGCCGTCGCCGCCCTCGGCTCCCGCTCGCCCGCCGCCCTGCTCGAGGCGGGCTTTCGTCCCTTCTTCCTCGCCGCCGCCGGCTGGGCGGTCGTGGCGCTGGTCCTGTGGCTCGCCATGCTGCTCGGCGGGCTGGAGCTGCCGAGCCGCCTGCCGCCGCTCGCCTGGCACGCCCACGAGATGCTGTTCGGCTTCGTCCTGGCGGGGGTCGGCGGCTTCCTGCTGACCGCCATCCCGAACTGGACGAAGCGGCCGCCGGTCGCCGGCCTGCCGCTGGCGGTGCTGGCCCTGCTCTGGCTGGCCGGCCGGGTCGACGCGCTGGTCTCGGCCGAGCTGCCGCTGGCGGCGGCGCTCGCCCTCGACCTCGCCTTCCCGCTGGCGCTCTCGGCCACCGCCGCGCACGAGCTGGTCGCCGGCCGGCACTGGCGCAACCTGCCGCTGCTGCTGCCGCCGCTGGTGCTGGGCGCCGGCAGCCTGCTGATGCAGCTCGAGGCCGAGGGCTTCGCCGTGCCGGCCGGGATCGGCTGGCGCGTCGGCCTCGCCGCCACCCTGGCGCTGATCTCGGTGATCGGCGGCCGCATCATCCCCGCCTTCACCGGCAACTGGCTGGCCGCCCGCGGCATCGACCGGCGCCCCGCCGGCAAGGGCATCGTCGACCGGCTGGCGCTCGGCACCTTGCATGCAGGACTGTTCGCCTGGGTGGCGTTCCCCGGGGCGGCGCCGGTCGGCGCGCTGCTGGTCGCGGCGGCGCTCGTCAATCTGTGGCGGCTAGCGCGTTGGCAGGGTCTCGCCACCCGGCCCGAGCCGCTGCTGCTGGTGCTGCATCTGGGATATCTCTGGCTGGCGCTGGGCGCAGGGCTGCTCGGTCTCGCCCTGCTGTGGCCGGCCCTGCCGCTCGCCGCCGCGCTGCACGCGCTCGGCGCCGGCGCCGCCGGCACGATGATGCTGGCGGTGATGACCCGCGCCACCCGCGGCCATACCGGCCGGCCGCTCACCGCCGACGCCGCCACGATCGCGATCTACCTGGCGATCACCGTGGCGGCGCTCGCCCGCGTCGCCGCCGCCCTGCTGCCGTCGCAGACGCTGCCGCTGCTGTGGGTCGCCGGCGTGGCCTGGCTCGCCGCCTTCGGCGGTTTCCTCGCCGCCTACGGCCCGATGCTGCTGCGGCCGAGGCCGCGCTGACGCCCTATCCCCTCGCCCGCGTGAGCGGGAGAGGGGGCGATGCCGCGCCGCCGGCGCGAACCCTCCTGTCATCCTGCCGGCTCAGGAATCCGTTCTCTGGAGCAGCTCGAGCCGGTTGCCGAAGGGGTCGCTGACGAAGAGACGCTCGTAGCCGGCCAGCGGCGCGTCGCCTGTCGTCGCATGTCCGGCCGCGTCCAGCCGGGCCGCCAACCCGGCGAGCCCCCGGACCCGCAGCCCGACATGCGCCTTGCGGGCCGGCCGGAAGTCCGGATCGACCCCGAGATGGAGCTGCAGCCCGCCCGGCCAGCCGAACCAGCAGCCGCCGCGCGCGGCCAGCGCCGGCGGCTTGGCGATCTCCGGCAGCCCGAGCAGGGCGCCGTAGAAGTCGCGCGCCGCGCTCTCGCCGCCGGCCGGCATGGCGAGCTGAACGTGGTCGATGCCGAGGATGGCCGGTGCCGGCTCCGGCGTCATCGGTCGCCCGGTGGGGCGCCCTCGGCCAGGCGAATCTCGATCCGCTCCTTGCCGCGGCCGGGGTTCTGTCGCTTCAGCGTGATCGGGCCGACCTCGCCGGTGCGGCGCAGGTGGGTGCCGCCGCAGGGCACCCGGGCGAAGCCCTCGACCTCCCAGTAGCGGCGCTCGGCGGCCGCGTCGCTGAAGGCGCTGACGATCGGGCGGTCGGCGGCGATGATCTCGGCCGCCGCGGCGGCGAGGCCGGGCAGGGCGGGGGCGAGGCTGGTGTCGCGGGCAAAGTCGATGCGCGCCTTGTCGGCGGCGATGTGGGCGCCGACCTTCTCGATCGGCGCCAGGGTGCGGGTGCAGAGCTCGAGCACCAGCTCGGCGGCGAAATGCAGCTTCATGAGGCGGTAGCGCCGGTCCCAGTCGAGGCGCACCGCGACCGGGTCGCCGGCGGCGAGCCCGTGCCCGGGCGGCAGGCGGTAGAGGAGGTCGCGGCCCTGCCAGCGCGCCGTCAGCACCGGCCGGCCGGCGATGCTGCCCTGGTCGCTCTCCTGGCCGCCGGAGAGCGCGTAGAGGATGGTCTCGGCGAGCTGCAGCTCGTCGCCCGCGACTTCCGCCACCACCGTGTCGAGGGTGGTGCGGTAGGGATCCTCCCAGAAGAGCTTGCGCGTCATGGCGGCGCTCAGACCGCCAGCTCCGGCCGGTCGCGGTAGAGCTCGAGCGCCTCGGGGTTGGCGAGCGCCTCGCGGTTCTTCACCGGCCTTCCATGCACCACGTCGCGCACCGCGAGCTCGGTGATCTTGCCGCTGCGGGTGCGCGGGATGTCGGCGACCGGCAGGATCCGCGCCGGGACGTGGCGCGGCGTCGTGTTGTGGCGGATCTGCTGCCGGATGCGCTCGACCAGCGCCGCGTCGAGGGCGATGCCCGGGCGCAGCTTGACGAACAGCACGACGCGCACGTCGCCCTGCCAGTCCTGGCCGATCACGATGCTCTCCTCGACCTCCGGCAGCTGCTCGACCTGGCGGTAGATCTCGGCGGTGCCGATGCGCACCCCGCCGGGATTGAGCACCGCGTCGGAGCGGCCGTAGATGACCAGCCCGTCATGCCCGGTCAGCTCGGCATAGTCGCCGTGGCACCAGATGCCGGGGAAGCGCTCGAAATAGGCGGCCCGGTACTTGCGGCCGTCCGGGTCGTTCCAGAAGCCGACCGGCATCGAGGGGAACGGCCGGACGCAGACCAGCTCGCCCTTCTCGCCGCGCACCGGGCGGCCGGTCTCGTCCCGCACCTCGACCGCCATGCCGAGGCCGCGCGCCTGCAGCTCGCCGCGCCACACCGGCCCGGTCGGGTCGCCGAGCGCGAAGCAGGAGATGATGTCGGTGCCGCCCGAGATCGAGGACAGGCAGGCGTCGCGCTTGATGGCGCGGTAGACGTAGTCGAAGCTCTCCGGCAGCAGCGGCGAGCCGGTCGAGGCGATGGTGCGCAGCGCCGACAGGTCGTGCGTGCCGATCGGCGCCACCCCGGCCTTGGCGCAGGCGTCGATGTACTTGGCCGAGGTGCCGAAGAAGGTGCAGCGCTCGGCCGCGGCGAAGTCCCACAGTGCGTTGCCCGTGGGGTGGAAGGGCGAGCCGTCATAGAGCAGCAGGGTGGCCTCGGCGGCGAGCGCCGAGACCAGCCAGTTCCACATCATCCAGCCGCAGGTGGTGAAGTAGAAGACACGGTCGCCGGCCTTGGCGTCGCTGTGCAGCACATGCTCCTTGAGGTGCTGCAGCAGGGTGCCGCCGGCGCCGTGCACGATGCATTTCGGCACCCCGGTGGTGCCGCTGCTGTACATGATGACCAGCGGGTGGTCGAAGGGCAGGCGCGGGAAGTCGATCTCGCCCGGCGCGAAGGGCGCCACGAAGTCGGCGAGCGAGACGGCCCGCGGCAGGGCGGCGAGGTCGGGACGCTCGGCGAGGTAGGGCAGCACGACGACCCGCTCGACGCTCGGCAGCTCGGGCAGGAACTCGGCCACCCGGGCGACGGAATCGAAGGTCTTGCCGGCATAGTGGTAGCCGTCGGCGGTGACCAGCAGCCGGGGCGCCGTCTGGCCGAAGCGGTCGACCACCCCGCGCGCCCCGAAATCGGGCGAGCAGGAGGTCCAGACCGCCCCCAGGCTGGCGGTCGCCAGCATGGCCGCCAGCGTCTCCGGCAGGTTCGGCACGAAGCCCGCCACCCGGTCGCCCGGCGCGATGCCGTGCGCCGCCATCGCCTGGCGCAGCCGCGACACCAGGTCGTAGAGGGCCCGGCGGCTGAGCCGCCGCTCGACCTTGTCCTCGCCGCGGAAGACGATCGCCTCGCCCGCGTCGCGCCGGCGCAGCAGGTTCTCGGCGTAGTTGAGCCGTGCCGCCGGGAAGAAGCGGGCCCCCGGCATGCGCTCGCCGTCGACCAGGTGCGGCTCGGTACCGATCTCGCCGATCACCCCGCAGAACGACCAGACCAGCCGCCAGAAGGCGGCCGGCTCGGCGATCGACCAGGCATGGAGCGCGGCGTAGTCGGGCAGGGGACGGCCGGCCGCCGCCCCGGCGGCGGCGCGGAAGCAGGTCAGGTTGGCCGCCGCGATCCGCTCGGCGCTCGGCCGCCAGAGCGGCTCGGACATCGTCTCCTCCCAGGGGAACCGGGCTGGCCGGACCGTGCCATGCGGGCCCGCGGACGGTCAATCGGCGCTGGCCGGCGGCCCTGGCCGGCGGCCCTGGCCGGCGGATTGCCGGTGGATTGCCGGTGGATCGGGCGGGCAGGGCCGCGGGGATTTCCTGCCAAGACAGATTGTTAACGCCTCGAGCCGTCGCCCGGGGCCCGGGGCGGCCGCCTGGGGAAGATGGAGCCGTGGGGAGACGCGCCATGAAGCCGATCCTGCTCGCCGGGATCCTCGCCCTGCTCGCCCTGCCGGCGCCGTCATGGGCGCAGGAGGACGCGTTGCCGGAATCGCTGCCGCGCACCTACAGCGACGAGGATTGCCAGGATCTCAACGCCCAGCTCGACGACACGCTGGAGATCAGCCCGGTCGAGGATGCGCTGGCGGCGGAGATCCGCCGCGAGCGCCTGAAGGCCGACGACGCCTGCAACGGCGGGCGCTACGCCGAGGGCGCCCGGCTGCTGCGCAACATCCTCGACCGGGTGATCGCCGCCCGCACCGGCCAGTAGCCGGCAGCGGCCGGCCATTCCCGCGGCGGCCGATCCCGGCTAGGTTGGCGCCATGTCGGGGGCAAGTCGGCCGGCGCTGCGACGGCCGGGGCAGGCGATCGAGGCCGCGCTGTGGATGGTCGCGGCCTCCCTGGTCTTCGCGGTGATGAACGCCGCGATCCGCTATGCCGCGCTGCGCCTGCATCCCTTCGAGGTCGCCTTCTTCCGCAACCTGTTCGGGCTCGCCTTCCTGCTGCCCTGGCTGTGGCAGGCGGGGCTGGGCGGGCTGCGCTCCGGCCGGCGCTGGCTCTATGGCTGGCGCGCGCTGGTCAGCCTGGCGGCGATGCTGTGCAGCTTCTCGGCGCTCGCCCTGCTGCCCTTCGCCCAGGCGGTGGCGCTGAGCTTCACCACGCCGCTCTTCAGCACCATCGGCGCCGCGCTGATCCTGCGCGAGACGGTGCGGGCGCGGCGCTGGTCGGCGACCATCGTCGGATTCGTCGGCGTGCTGCTGATGCTGTGGCCCGGGCTGGGTGCCGGTCTGGGGGCCGGCGGCGGCAGCGCGTTCGGCGCCCTGCTCGGCATCACCGCGGCGGCGATCTCGGCAATCGCCCAGCTGATCGTCAAGCAGCTCACCCGGACGGAGACCCCGGGCGCCATCGCCAGCTACATGGTGCTGCTGCTGGTGCCGATGTCGCTGCCGCCGGCGCTGGCGGTGTGGGACTGGCCGGCGCCGGCGCTCTGGCCGTGGCTGATCGCCATCGGCGGGCTCGGCACGCTGGGGCACCTGCTCTATGTCCGCGCCTTCTCGCTGGCCGACGCCTCGGCGGTGCTGCCCTACGACTATGTCCGCATGCCGCTCGCCGCCCTGCTCGGCTGGTACGGCTTCGCCGAGGTGCCCGACGGCTGGACCATGCTGGGCTCCGCGGTGATCGCCGCCTCCGCCCTCTACATCGCCCACCGCGAGCGGCTGCAGGCGCGGCGGACGACGGCGCCCGCCACGTGACGCGCGACGGAACCGGCCCGGCGGACGATCCTCCCCTCAGCGGGGAGCGCCGGCTGCTGGCCATCCTGGCGGCCGACCTGGTGGGCTACTCCGCCATGATGGAGGCCGACGAGGCCGGCACGCTGGCCCGGCTCGCCCGGCTGCGCGCCGAGCGCTTCGACCCGGCGGTGGCGCGCCACCGCGGCCGCATCGTCAAGCTGATGGGCGACGGCATGCTGGTCGCCTTCGACAGCGTGGTCGACGCCGTCGCCTGCGCCGCGGCGATCCAGAAGGCGCAGGCGGCGCACAATGCGGCGGCCGCGGCGGCGGACCGGGTCCGGCTGCGCATCGGCGTCAATCTCGGCGACGTGGTGCTGGTCGGGGACGACATCTACGGCAGCGGCGTCAACATCGCCGCCCGGCTCGAGTCGCTGTGCGAGCCGGGCGGCGTCGCCGTCTCCGGCACCGCCTACGACCAGCTGCACGGCACGCTCGGCCTGCCGCTGGAGTTCGCCGGCGAGCACCAGGTCAAGAACATCGCCCGGTCGGTGCGGGTCTACCGGCTGCGGCTCGAGGGCCAGTCCCCGCCCGCGCCGCCGCGCCGGGCAACTGGCCGGGCCGCAGACCGGGCAGCGGGCCGGGCAGCAGGACGGGCGGCAGGACGGCGCCGGATCCTGCTGCCGGCGGCGCTGGCCGGCCTCCTGGCGCTGCTGCTGGCCGGCGCCGCGGCCTGGTGGCTGTGGCCGGCGGCGAGCCCCGTCAGGCCGTCGCTGGCGGTGCTGCCCTTCGCCAGCATCGGCACCGACGAGGCCACCGTCCGCCTCGCCGACGGCCTGACCGAGGACATCGTCAGCGACCTGGTCAGCTTCCCGCAGTTCGACGTCATCGCCCGCAACTCGACGGACAGCTACAAGGGCCGCACCGGCGACCCGCAGGCGATCGCCCGCAAGCTCGGCGTCCGCTACCTGCTGAAGGGGACGATCCAGCGCGAGGCCGGGCGGCTGCGGGTCACCGCCGAGCTGGTCGAGGGGCGGAGCGGCCGCGGGCTCTGGTCGCAGCGCTGGGACCGCCCGGCCGAGGACCTGTTCGCCGTGCAGACCGAGATCGGCGAGCAGGTGGTGAACCGGCTGGGCGGCAGCGGCGGGCTGATCCAGCAGGCCGAGCGCAGCGCCGCCCGGCGCCGGCGGCCGGGCAATCTCGGCGCCTACGAGCTCTACCTCCTGGCCGAGGAGAAGCTCGACCAGCCGAGCCGCCCCGCGGTCGAGGAGGCGATCCGGCTGCTCGACCGGGCGATCGAGCTCGATCCCGGGCTGGCCCGCGCCTGGGTGGCGCTGTCCCATGCCCGGCGCGACTCGGAGAGCTTCGCCGCCGATCCGGCCGCGGCGGCCCAGGCGGCGCTCGAGGCGGCGAGCCGCGCCGTGGCGCTCGATCCGGGCGACGCCGAGGCCCATGCCGCGCTCGGCGCCGTGCTCGGCGACGCCAACGACTTCGCCCGCGCCCGGGCGGAGCTCGACGGCGCGCTGCGGCTGGCGCCGAACGACGCCGACATCCTGACCCGCTACTCCGACTGGGGCGCCACCTTCGGCGACCCGGCGCGCGGCGCGGCGATGGCCGACCGGGCGATCCGGCTCGACCCCGGCTACAGCCCGGCCGCCGCCGCCATCTTCGCCTATGCCTACTTCGCCGCCGGCCGCTACGAGGACGCGCTGCGCCTGCTCGAGCGCCTGCCGCCCGAGGGCTACGGCCGGGAGAGCCTGGTGATCCGCGCGGCGGCGCTGGCCGCGCTCGGCCGGTCCGACGAGGCGAAGGACTGGGTCGGCCGCGCGCTGCAGCGCTTTCCCGGCCTCGCCGTCGAGACCATGGCCAACGAGGACGGCTACAGCGAGGCCGAGCACCGCCATCTCGCCGAGACCATGACCAAGGCCGGCTTCCCGCTCTGCGCCCGCGCCGAGGCGCTGGCCGGCTACGCCAGGCCAGTAAGGCTGCCGGGCTGCGGCGGCAGCTGAAGGATCAGCCTGCCAGCCGGGCGATGGCCGCCCGGGCGCGGTCGCGGTGGTCGTCGTGGATGGCGCCCCCGATGGCGCGCAGCGCGGCCAGCAGCACCGCGGCGTCGTCGGTGAAGCCCAGCACCGGCAGGATGTCGGGGATCAGGTCGCCGGGCAGCACGAAATAGGCGAGCGCGCCCATCAGCACCGCCTTGACCCTGAGCGGCGTGCTGCGGTCGGTCGCGCAGTACCAGGCGGCGACCGCCTCCTCGATGAACGGCACCTTGTCGGCGTGCCGGCGCAGCTTGCGCCAGAAGCCGTCCGCGACCTCGGCCTCGTCGCGGCCGAGGCGAACCAGATCGACGGGGGCGAGCTCGTTGGCCATGTGCCGGAATATGGGCGGGCCCCGCCGGCACCGCAACCCGGCGGCGCTGGCCGAGGCGGGGGTCGATCGGCCATGCTCGGCACCCGACCACCCGGAGGAGCGGCCCCGACGATGACCGATCTCGACCTCGCCCGGCTGCGCGCCGACACGCCCGGCTGCGAGCGCGTGCTGCATCTCAACAACGCCGGCGCCTCGCTGCCGCCGCGGCCGGTGCTCGACGCGGTGATCGGGCATCTCCGGCTGGAGGCGGAGATCGGCGGCTACGAGGCGGCCGAGCGGATGGCGGCGCAGCAGGAGGCGGTCTACGGGGCCGTCGCCCGCCTGATCAACGCCGCGCCGGACGAGATCGCGCTGGTCGAGAACGCCACGCGCGCCTGGGACATGGCGTTCTACGGCCTGCAGCTCTCCCCCGGCCGGCGCATCCTCACCGCCGAGGCCGAATATGCCAGCAACGTCATCGCCTTCCTGCAGATGGCCCGGCGCAGCGGCGCGGAGATCGTGGTGGTGCCGAGCGACGCGCACGGCCAGCTCGACGTGGCGGCGCTCGAGGCCCTGGTCGACGAGCGCACGGCGCTGATCGCCGTCACCCACGTGCCGACCAATGGCGGGCTGGTCAACCCGGCGGCCGCGATCGGCGCCGTCGCCCGCCGCCACGGCATCCCGTTCCTGCTCGATGCCTGCCAGTCGGTCGGCCAGCTGCCGGTCGACGTCGCGGCGATCGGCTGCGACATGCTCTCGGCGACCGGGCGCAAGTACCTGCGCGGGCCGCGCGGCACCGGCTTCCTCTATGTCCGGCGCGACTGGATCGCGCGGCTGGAGCCGCCCTTCCTCGACCTGCACGCGGCGCGCTGGACCAGCCGCGACGGCTACGAGGTCCGCCCCGACGCCCGCCGCTTCGAGAACTGGGAGAGCTACGTCGCCGGCCGGCTCGGCCTCGGCGCGGCGGTCGACTACGCCCTCGAGCTGGGGCTGGAGGCCATCGCGGCCCGGATCGGCGCGCTGGCCGGGCGGCTGCGCGACGGGCTGGCGGCGATCCCCGGCGTGACGGTGCGCGATCGCGGGCGGGTGCGCTGCGGCATCGTCAGCTTCACCCGGGCGGGAGAGAGCCCGGACGGGCTCCGCCGCCGGCTGCGGGCCCGGGCGGTCAACGTCTCGGTCTCCACCGCGGCCAGCACGCTGCTCGACATGCAGGCGCGCGGCCTCGATGCCGTGGTCCGCGCCTCGGTCCACGCCTACAACAGCGAGGCGGAGATCGACCGGTTCTGCCGGCTGGTCGGCGAGCCCGCCTGACCCCTGCCGTCGCCAAGCCCGTCTGCATCTGCTATCACCCGCCCGGATTGACGACCTTCGGGATGCAGGCAGGATGGAGATCAAGGGACAGGCGGCGCTGGTCACCGGCGGCGGCTCGGGCATCGGGGCGGACGTGGCGCGCCATCTCGCGGCGCTCGGCGCCAAGGTGGCGGTGCTCGACCGCAACCTCGAGGGCGCCCGGTCGGTGGCGGCCGCGATCGGCGGCCTGGCGGTCGAGTGCGACGTCGCCGACGCGGCCAGCGGCGAGGCGGCCGTCGCCGCGGCGCGGGCGGCGCACGGGCCGGCCCGCATCCTGGTCAACGTCGCCGGCATCCTGATCCCCGGGCGCATCCTCGGCAAGGACGGGCCGCTGCCGCTCGACCGCTTCGCCAGGGTGATCGAGGTCAACCTGGTCGGCACCTTCAACATGATGCGGCTGGCCGCGGCCGACATGGCCGGGCTGCCGGCGCTGGCCGACGGCGAGCGCGGGGTGATCGTCTCGACCAGCTCGGTCGCCGCCTATGAGGGACAGATCGGCCAGGCCGCCTATGCCGCCTCCAAGGCCGGCATCGCCGGCCTCACCCTGCCGGCGGCGCGCGACCTGGCGCGCAGCGGCATCCGGGTGCTGGCCGTCGCCCCCGGGCTGATCGCCACCCCGATGATGCTCAACCTGCCGCCCGAGGTGCAGCAGAGCCTCGCCCAGTCGGTGCCCTTCCCGAGCCGGCTCGGCCATGCCGAGGAGGTCTCGCGCCTGGTCCAGCACATGATCGAGAACGTGCTGCTGAACGGCGAGGTGGTGCGGCTCGACGGCGCGCTGCGCATGGCACCGCGCTGACCGGCCGGAGTTCCGCTTCCATGTCCATGCAGAACGGCGCCGTCCGCCCCTTCACCGAGCCGCCCAGCCTCTCCGACATCGAGGAGATCGCGGCGCAGGCCTTCAACACCATCCCCGAGGAGCTCGGCCGCCATGTCGGCGACGTGGTGATCCACGTCGAGGACTTCCCGGACGCCGAGACCGAGCAGGAGATGGGCCTGGAATCGCCCTTCGACCTGCTCGGCCTCTATCGCGGCGTCGACCTCGCCCACAAGAGCGTCGGCCAGGTCTCCAGCGACATCGACCACATCTTCCTCTACCGCCGGCCGCTGCTCGATTTCTGGTGCGAGACCGGCGAGGACCTGACCCACGTCGTCCGCCACGTGCTGATCCACGAGATCGGCCACCATTTCGGCCTCAGCGACGACGACATGGAGCGGATCGAGGCCGCCGCCGACGCCGAGGCGGGACGACCGCCGAGCTGAGCCGCGGTCTGGCCGCGCCGGCGGCGCGGATTCGCCGGGCTGCGTCGGCGCGGCGGCTTCCCCGGCGGCGGGGCGCGGTGTAGGTTGGCCGTCGGGTGGGCTGGGTCGCCGCGAACCGGCCGCCGGAAAAGAAGCTCGCGCAGCGCCCCCATGGCGATTGCTCACTAAGCGCTCGGCGATGCAGATCTACCTGCCGATAGCCGAGCTGTCGCTCGACGTCTTCCTGCTGCTCGGCATCGGCGGCGGCATCGGCTTCCTGTCGGGCATGTTCGGGGTCGGCGGCGGCTTCCTGCTCACCCCCGTGCTGATCTTCATCGGCGTGCCGCCGGCGGTCGCCGTCGCGACCCAGGCCAACCAGGTGGTGGCCTCCTCGGTCTCCGGCGTGCTCGCCCATTGGAGCCGCGGCAACGTCGACTTCAAGATGGGCGCGGTGCTGCTGGTCGGCGGCCTGGTCGGCTCCACCATCGGCGTCGGGCTGTTCAGCCTGCTGCGCACGCTGGGCCAGGTCGACCTGGTGATCGGGCTCGCCTACGTCGTGATGCTGAGCTTCATCGGCGTCACCATGCTGGCCGAGAGCTCGCGGGCGCTGCTGCGCCGGCGCCGCCGCGGCCCGCCGCGCAAGCTGCACCAGCACATCTGGATGCACGGCCTGCCCCTCAAGATGCGCTTCCGCAAGTCGCGCCTCTACATCAGCGCGCTGCTGCCGCTGGCGGTCGGCGCCTGCGTCGGCCTGCTCGCCGCCATCATGGGCACCGGCGGCGCCTTCATCATGGTCCCGGCGATGATCTACCTGCTCGGCATGCCGACGCTGGTGGTGGTCGGCACCTCGCTGTTCCAGATCATCTTCGTCGCCGCCAACGTCACCTTCCTGCAGTCGGCGCAGAACCAGACGGTCGACGTCGTGCTCGCGCTGATGCTGACCATCGGCGGGGTGATCGGGGCCCAGTTCGGCGGCCGGGTGGGGGCGAAGCTGCCGGCCGAGCATCTGCGGGTCCTGCTGGCGCTGCTCGTGCTGGCGGTCGGGCTCAGGCTCGGCTGGCAGCTGGTGACGACGCCGGACGACCTCTACTCGATCGCGGTGTCGGCGCCGGTGGCGCCGGCGGAGCCCGCGCAATGAGCCGGCCGGGGCACCGCGCCTGGGCCCGCCGGGTCCTGCCGCTGCTGCTGCTGCTCGGGCTGGCGGCGGCGCCGCGGCCGGCGGCGGCGCAGGAGCTGGTCGCCGACCTCTCCAGCCACCTGATCGCCATCACCACCGGCTTCACCGGCACCTCGGTGGTGCTGTTCGGGGCGATCGAGGGGCCGGGCGACGTGGTCATCATCGTGCGCGGCCCGTCGACCGACGTGGCGGTGCGGCGCAAGGCGCGCATCGCCGGGCTCTGGGTCAACCGCGACCGCATCACCTTCGGCAACGTGCCGAGCTTCTATGCGGTGGCCAGCTCCCGGCCGCTCGATGCGATCGGCCCGCCCGAGCTGCTCGACCTGCACGAGGTCGGGTTCGACCACCTCAAGCTGGCGACGCTGGAGACCGACGTCGACCCGGCCGACGTGCCCTTCTTCCGCCGGGCGCTGATCCGCGAGAAGGAGCGCCAGGGGCTGTTCGCGCCGGAGGTCGGCAAGGTCTCGTTCCTCGGCAACCGGCTGTTCCGCACGACCTTCGGCTTCCCGGCCAACGTCCCGACCGGCAACTACCTGGTCGAGGTGCTGCTGGTGCGCGACCGCACCGTGGCGAGCGCCCAGACCACGCCGCTCTTCATCAGCAAGCTCGGGGTCGGCGCGTCGATCTTCGACTTCGCCCACCAGCAGGGGCCGCTCTATGGCGTGGTTGCGATCCTCGCGGCGCTGATGGCAGGATGGCTCGCCCATCTCGCCTTCCGCCGCGCCTAGGTAGGTCGCCGTTGCTCGTGCCAGGCATTCGCCATCGCCGTTCTCCCCTCGTGTCATTGCCGGGCTTGACCCGGCAATCCAGGGTCACCGCACCATGGATGCCCGGCTCAAGGCCGGGCATGACAGGAAGAGAAGCGGCGCGGCATCCCGGCTGAGGCGCCAGCTTGGCCGCCGAGGACACCGCGCCCGCCGTCGCCGACAAGGGTCCCGACCGCGTCTTCCTGGTCGTGCTGGACGACACGCCGGAGCTCAAGGTGGCGCTGCGCTATGCCGGCCAGCGGGCGCAGAAGACCGGCGGCCGGGTGGCGCTGCTCTACGTCATCGAGGATGCCGGCTTCCAGCAATGGATGGGGGTCGGCGAGATCATGCGCGACGAGGCGCGCCAGGCGGCCGAGCAGCTGATGCAGAAGATGGCCGCCGAGGTCTACAAGATCTCCGGCAAGATCCCCGTGCTGGTGCTGCGCGAGGGCTCGCGCCGCGACGAGCTCCTCAAGCTGATCGACGAGGACCCGACCATCTCGATCCTGGTGCTGGGCGCCGCCATCGGCAACAAGGGCCCGGGCCCGCTGGTCTCCGAGCTGACCGGCAAGCTGGTCGGCCGGCTGCGCATCCCGGTCACCATCGTCCCCGGCAACCTCTCGGTCGAGGCGATCGACCGCATCGCCTGAGGCGCCGTGCGAGCCTCATCCTTCGACAAGCTCAGGATGAGGCCCCCGAGACCGCGCCCGCTCCCCGAGCCTCGGCCTGAGCTTGTCGAAGGGCGAGGTCGGCACGGCCTTGCAACCGCGTCTACCCCACCTCCGGCAGGGTGAAGATCTCCTGCGGCTCGGGGATGCCCTTGAGCGGGTGGCGGCCGAGCGAGACCAGCCGGGAGCCGCAGGGCGAGGCGAAGCGGGCCGAGGCGAGCAGGCGGCGGCCGAGCGGCTTGCACAGGCTCTCGATCCGCGTCACCAGGTTGACCGCCGGGCCGATCACCGTGAAGTCGAGCCGGTTGGGCGCGCCGATGTTGCCGTACATCACCGAGCCGGTGTGCAGCGCCAGCCCGACCCGCAGCGCCGGCTCGCCGGCCGCCTCGCGCCGGCGGTTCAGCGCGTCGAGGCCCTCGAGCGCCGCGACCGCGGCGGCCAGCGCGGTGTGGCAGGCACGGTCGCGGTCGAGGTCGTCCCTGATCGGGAAGATCGCCAGCATGGCGTCGCCGATGAACTTCAGCACCTGCCCGCCGCGCGCCTGGACCGGCTCGCTCATGCAGCCGAAATAATCGTTGAGCAGGCCGATCACCGCCTCGCCCGGCAGCTCGTCGGACAGCCGGGTGAAGTCGCGCAGGTCGCAGAACCACAGCGCCGCCGCCATGGCGAAGCCGTCGCCGCGCCGGACCAGCCCGCCCAGCACGCGCCGGCCGGCGTCGCTGCCGAGATAGGTGTCGAGCAGGGTCGAGGTCATCCGCCGCCGCTCCTGGATCTCGGCCAGCGCGGCGAAGGCGGGCAGCAGGCCGGCGATGGTGGCGATGTCGGATTCGGAGAAGCCGCCCGGCCGCCGCGAGGCCCAGCTGGTCAGCGCCCGGACCTCGTTGTCGATCGAGATCATCGGCAGCAGCAGGTAGTCGGTCAGGCCCTCGTCGCGCAGCTCCCCCAGCACCGGGAAGTCGAGGACCGCATCGGGTCCCTCGAGGCGGCGGCGCACCGGCCGGCCGGTCGTGTAGACGACGTAGAGCGGGCTCCTCTGGAAGACCTCGTCGAGCTCGGGGCCGTGCGCGTAGGCGGTCTCCTCGACGGCGCGCTCGCCGCTGCGCCACAGCACCCGGGTGCCGGCGACCAGCGGATGCAGGGTGCGGGCATGCAGGCCGACCCGGTCGATCGGCACGCCGGCGTCGAGCAGCCGGCGGCAGAGCTGGTCGAGCAGCTCCTCCGGCGCGGCGATGCGGCGGCCCTCGCTGAGCAGCCAGCCGGCGATCGCCGCGCCCGCCGCGCCGTCCGGCGACAGCACGCCCTCATCCATCGCCGGCCTCCGCGCTGCCGCGGCGCTGCGCGTCGTCGGGCAAGGTGAACAGCTCCTGCTGCAGGGCGATGCCGCGCAGCGGGTGGTAGCCGATCGAGGCCAGCTCGACGTTGCACGGCGCGGCGAAGGGCGCCGAGGCGAGCAGCCGGAGGCCGAGCCGCCCGGCCAGCCCCTCGAGCCGCGTCACCATGTTGACCGCCGGGCCGATCACCGTGAAGTCGAGCCGGGTTGGCGCGCCGATGTTGCCGTAGATCACCGTGCCGGCATGCAGCGCGATCTTGACCCCGAGGGTCTCCTTGCCGGCCGCCCGGCGCCGCTCGTTCAGCGCGTCGAAGTCGGCCAGCGCCTGGCGCGCCGCATCGAGCGCGGCGAGGCAGGCGCGGTCGCGGTCGAGGTCGTCGGCCATCGGGAAGATGGCCAGCATGGCGTCGCCGATGAACTTCAGCACCTCGCCGCCGCGCGACTGCACCGGCTCGGCCATGCAGCCGAAGAACTCGTCGAGCAGCTCGATCACGTCGTAGGGCGGCAGCCGCTCGGTCAGCGCGGTGAAGCCGGAGAGGTCGCAGTACCAGAGCGCGGCGGCGACCGTGGTGCCGTCGCCGCGCTTGATGCTGCCGCTCAGCACGCGCCGCCCGGCCTCCGGCCCGAGATAGGTGTCGAGCAGGGTCTCGGCGACGCGGTTGGTCGCCTGCACCTCCAGCACGACGGCGAGGACCGGCAGCAGCAGCCGCAGCCGGTCGAGCTCGGCGTCGCTGAAGCCGCCCGGCCGGTCGGTGGCGAAGGACATCACGTTGATCCGGCCGCGGCTGAAGCGCAGCGGCAGGCAGATATAGTCGGTGGCGCCGAGCTCCTGCAGGTCGGCGAGGATCGGGAACTCGACCTCGGTGCCGAGGGGGGGCACGCGCCGGCGGATCTCCGGCGCGCCCTCGTAGATCAGCCGGAACGGGCTCTTGAGATAGAGCGGCGTCGCCAGGATGCCGCGCTCGCGCGGCACCTCGTTGACCTCGATGACGCCGCTCTTCCAGAGATAGCCGACCACCTCGAGCTGCGGATGCAGCGTGCGGATGCTGACCAGCGAGCGGGCCAGGGACATGCCGTCGGCGACCAGCCGGCGGCAGAACTCGCCGATCACGAAGCGGGTCGAGGGCAGGTCGGGCGCCTGGTCGACCAGCCAGCGGGCGATCGGGTCGGCCGGCGGCCGCGGCGCGGCGGGGGAGGCGGCCTCGGACCGCTCCGCAGTGATGATCGCCATCTCGGCCATTCGGGTCGGGCTCCTCCTGCGCTTCCTACGTGAACCCGCCCAGCCGGGCAAGCAGGTTGGGCCAGCACGGGGCCGGCACGGCGATCGCGGCGGCCGGCGGTTGAACCGGCGCTCGACTTAACCTATGTCTGGCGCGGCCGGGCGCAATGGCCCCGGGCGCGATAGCTGAGCCGTGCGACAGCTGGGCCGGAGGAGTTTCCCATGTTCATCCAGACCGAGCAGACCCCCAATCCGGCGACGCTGAAGTTCCTGCCCGGCGAGACGGTGATGGAGCGGGGCACCGCCGACTTCGCCTCGTCGGAGCAGGCCGGCCGCTCGCCGCTCGCCCGGCGGCTGTTCCAGCTCGACGGCGTCGCCGGCGTCTTCCTCGGCAGCGACTTCATCACCATCACCAAGCGCGACGACAAGGACTGGGCGCTGATCAAGCCGGCGCTGCTCGGCATCATCATGGAGCATTTCGCCGGCAACCGCCCGATCATCGAGGGGCCGGCCGACGATGCCGACGAGGGCGGCGAGGACAGCGAGGTGGTCGCCCAGATCAAGGAGCTGCTCGACACCCGGGTGCGCCCGGCGGTGGCCCAGGACGGCGGCGACATCGTCTTCCGCGGCTTCGAGGGCGGCATCGTCTACCTGCACATGCAGGGTGCCTGCTCGGGCTGCCCGAGCTCGACGGCGACCCTCAAGATGGGCATCGAGAACATGCTGCGGCACTACGTGCCGGAGGTCGTCGAGGTCCGCGCCGTCCAGTAGCGCCGCGGGCGTGCCGGGCTCCGTGCCCGGGCCGCCCGCCTTGACTCCCGCCCGCCTTGGACTCCCGGCCGCCTTGACTCCCGGCCGGCGCTGACTTTTCCTGGGCGGCGAGGAAACCGACCGCGACGGCAGGCCGCCCTTCGGCCGCGCCGCAGGGAGAGCCATGGCTTCGTCCGCGCTCCAGCGCGCCGCGTCCGCGGCCTGGCGCCATCTGCGCCGGCCGCTGTCGCTCGCCCTGCTGCCGGCGCTGCTCGCCGCGGCGGTCGCGCTGCAGATCTGGCAGCTCGACCGGGCGGCGGCGCTGGCCGCGCTCGAGGCCGCCGCCCCGGTCGATGCCGAGCCGTCGCCGGTCGAGCTCGCCACCGCCATCCTGCGGGTCGACAGCGCGCGGCGCCTGCCCAAGCTGGTCGACTTCGCCGATTTCGAGCTGGAGAAGGTGCTGTCCGGCAGCGCCGCCGTGCCGCCGCTCTTCTTCGCCAGCCTGCCCGCCGACTTCGACCGCGTCGGCGGCTTCGACCAGCTGCGGGTCGCCTTCCTCAAGGCGGAGCTGCCCCTGGTCCTGCTGGCCAACGAGGAGGTGATGGCCGACCGGCGCCGCCTGCTGGCGCTGCGCGGCGAGGCCGCCGCCGGCTTCAACCTGCACGCCGCCGACCAGGCCTGGGTGTTCGCGCTGGCCCGGCGCTACAAGGTGCGGGCGAGCGACCTCGACGAGCTGGTCGCCCGGGTCGACATGGTGCCGCCCTCGATGGCGCTCGGCCAGTCGGCGATCGAGACGGGCTGGGGGACGTCGCGGCCGGCGCGCCGCGACAACGCGCTGTTCGGGCAGATGATCCAGGCCGGCCCGACCCCGGAGGACGGCTCGCCGCCGACGCTCGTGGTGCAGCCCTTCGGGGACCTCTTCAACTGCGTCCGCGCTTATGTCGAGAACCTCAACACCAACCCGGCCTTCGCGCCGTTCCGCCAGGCGCGCGCGCAGCAGCGCGCCCGCGGCGAGGCGCTCGACGGCTCCCGCCTGATGGCCGCGCTGCTGCGCTACTCCGAGCGCGGCACCGACTACATCGCCGACGTCCAGAAGCTGATCCGCGAGAACCGGCTCGGCCGGCTGGACGGCGCCGTGCTCGACCGGGCGAGCCGGGCGCGGCTGGTGATACCGAGCACCTGAGACCGACCGCCCGGCAGGAGAATCCCCGATGAGCGCACGCGTCGCCGACGACGCCCTCGACCTGCTCTTCCGCAACGCCCGCACCCACAATTCCTGGACCGACGAGCCGGTCCCCGATGCGGTGCTGCGGCAGGCCTACGAGCTGGCGCGCATGGCGCCGACCAGCGCCAACAGCAGCCCGATGCGCATCGCCTTCGTGCGCTCGAAGGAAGCCAAGGAGCGGCTGCGGCCGGCGCTCTCCCAGGGCAACCTCGACAAGACGATGAAGGCGCCGGTCACCGCCATCGTCGCCTACGACCTGGAGTTCTACGAGCAGCTGCCGCGGTTGTTCTCGGCCGAGGCGCGGGGCTGGTTCGCCGGCAGCGCGGAGGCGATCCGCACCACCGCCTTCCGCAACGGCTCGCTGCAGGGCGCCTACTTCATCGTCGCCGCCCGGGCGATGGGGCGGGATTGCGGCCCGATGTCCGGCTTCGACAACGCCAAGGTCGATGCCGAGTTCTTCCCGGACGGCAAGTGGAAGTCGAACTTCCTGATCAATCTCGGCTATGGCGACGGGCTGAAGCTGCGGCCGCGCAATCCCCGCCTCAGCTTCGAGGAGGCCTGCGTCGTCCTCTGAGCGGGATCTCCCCGGCCGTGCCGCGCGCCGCTGGATGCCCGGCTCGAGGCAGGGCATGAGAGAGTGGCCGGCGCTTCGCCGTCTTCGGCCATTGCCGGGGTCGCGCCGGAGCATCACGGGGAACGGGGCCGCGTCTCGCTTTCCCCCGTCGCTCCCAGGCTCGCCCCGGCAATCCATGACAGCCGCAAGCTGGATGCCCGGGTCAAGCCCGGGCCTGACAAGGAGGGAATGGCTGGCGCCTCGCCGTCTCCGGTCATTGCCGGGGTCGCCCCGGTGCATGGCGGGGAGAGGGCGGTCCGTGTCTCGCCTTCCCCTGTCATCGCCGGGCTCGACCGGACAATCCATGGCAGCCGCAAGCTGGATGCCCGGGTCAAGCCCGGGCATGGCAAGCAGAGAGTGGCCGGTGCCTCGCCGTCTCGGGTCGTTGACGGGGTCGCGCCGGGGCGTGACGGGGACAGGGCGGTTCGCGTCTCGCTTTTTCCTGTCATTGCCGGGCTTGACCCGGCAATCCATCGGGGTCGCCAACGCGCGGCCTAGCCCGGCGAGAGAACGGTCGCCGGCGCGTCATCGCCGCGGCGATGAAGCCGGTCTAGCCCATCAGCCCGAGGGGCAGCGCGCTGTCGCTCCACAGCGGGTAGCGCCGGGCGTTGAAGAGCTGGTAGTGCCACCACTCGTTGCGATAGAAATCCCACCCCGCGGCGGTCATCAGGCCGAGCAGCAGCGCGCGGTTGCGCTGCGCCTCGGCCGGCACATCGAGGCTGCCGTGGTAGGAGAGCGGGGTGAAGGCGTCGAAGCCGGTGCCCATGTCGAGCGCGCGGCCCGCGGCGTCGATCAGGGTGACGTCGACCGCGACGCCGCGCGAATGCGGCGAGCCGCGCCGCGGATCGGCGAAGAACTCGGGATCGGGCCGCTGGCGCCACAGCGCCCATTGCGCCTCGGTCGGCCGGAAGGCGTCGAAGATCTTCAGGCGGTAGCCGAGCGGCCGGGCCAGCGCCACGGCGCGGGCCAGCGCCGCCGCGGCGTCCTCGTGCAGATAGGCCAGCGCGCGGGCGTAGACCGGCCGCCCGGCGACGTTGTCCGCCGTGGCATAGGCGAGCGCGATCTCCACGTCGAACGCGGACGCGGCGATCGGGACGAGGCTCATGACGGTCTCCGCAGCGGGTCGGGGTTGCTCGGGCACCGGTCTAGCACGGCCGGCGCCGGTCGCGGCAGCGGTCGTGGCACCGGGCGTTGCGCCCTGGCGGCGGCCCGGCGATGACGGCGCCCGGCCCGATCCTGGCGCTCGACTGCAGCGGCGCCGCCTGCTCGGCGGCGCTGTGGCGGGACGGCGCGGTCGCGGCCCGGCGCTGGCAGGCGCTGGAGCGCGGCCACGGCGCCGCCCTGCTGCCGATGGCCGAGGCGGTGCTGGCCGAGGCCGGGCTCGGCTTCGCCGGGCTGGCGCTGGTCGCGGCCACGGTCGGGCCGGGCGCCTTCACCGGCCTGCGCATCGGGCTGGCGGCGGCCCGCGGCATCGCGCTCGCCGCCGGCCTGCCCTTCGCCGGGGTGACCAGCTTCGCCGCCATCGCCGAGGCGGCGGCGACCCTGGCCAGGCCGGGTGCTGCCGGCCTGTGGGTGGCGCTCGACAGCAAACGCGGCGACCTCTTCGTGCAGCGCTTCCGCGACGGCGCGCCGGCCGGCCCGCCGGCGATCCTGGCCCCGGCGGCGCTGGCGGCGGCGCTGCCGGCCGGGCCGGCCGCGATCGCCGGCGATGCCGCCGGCCTGCTGCGCCCCGTCCTGGCCGGCCGGCCGGGGCTCGCCCTGATCGAGCTGCCGGCGCCCGACGCCGCCGCCGTCGCGGTGCTCGCCGCGCGGCTGGCGGCGGCGGCGCCGGCCGCGCTGGTCCCGGGCGGCGTGCTCGGCCTGCCACCGACGCCGCTCTATCTGCGCCCGGCCGAGGTCACCCGGCCCGCCGCCCCGCCGTGAGCGGGATCCGGCCGGTCGGGCCGTTCGATCTCGAGCTGCTGGCCGCCCTGCATGCCGCCTGCTTCGACGACGCCTGGAGCGCCCGCTCGATCGGCGCGATGCTGGCGACGCCGGGCGCCTTCGGCCTGCTCGCCGGCGCCGGCGACGGCGCCGCCGACGAAGGGCCGGCCGGCTTCATCCTGCTGCGCGCCGCCGCCGACGAGGCGGAGATCCTGTCGCTCGCCGTGCTGCCGGCGGCGCGGCGGCGCGGCGTCGGCCGGCAGCTGCTGGCCGAGGCCATCGACCGGCTGGTCGAGGCCGGGGTCCGCCGGCTGGTGCTCGAGGTGGCCGAGAACAACGCGGCGGCGCGCGGCCTCTATGCCGGTGCCGGCTTCGCCGAGGTCGGGCGCCGCCCCGGCTACTATCGCCAGGGCCCGCGGCTGGTGGCGGCGCTGATCATGGCGCGCAATCTCGATAGTGCCGGCTGAACCGCAAGCATTGGGGGTCCCCGGCGCCCCTTGAATACTTGCGACCGGCCAGTCGCGGCGCGCCGAGCCGCGCGAATCGGCTGCTAGCTTGACAATAACCGCGCCCGGCATCCGCGACCGGCGGGTCGGCTTGACACTGCCGGCCGGGCCCTCCTCTGCCCGCGAAGTTTCCGCTGCGAAAGTGGCCAATCGACTGTCAATATTCGAATTCTCGGTTCCGGTCCGGCTTTTGAGCCGGCTGCTCGCTGCTGTCTTTCAGTTTTTCTGTGAGACTTAGTTGCTTTCTGAGGAAGATTGTCTATATGTGCGAGGTCCCGACTCGCAACTCAGCATGGCGTCGCAATGGCCGATCAACCGAGCCCCAAGGAGATCCTCCCGCTGGTCGCCGACCTGCTGGCCGCCCACCTCTCGCACAACACGGTGGCCATGGCCGACCTGCCGCAGCTGATCCGCAACGTCTACGACGCGCTGGCGACGGTGGGGAACGGTCCGGCCCCGGCGACCGAGCGGCCGAGCCCGGCGGTGCCGGTGAAGAAGTCGGTCACCCCCGACTACATCGTGTGCCTCGAGGATGGCAAGAAGCTGAAGATGCTGAAGCGGCATCTGCGCACGGCCTACAACATGTCGCCCGAAGAGTACCGCCAGCGCTGGGAGCTGCCGCCGGACTACCCGATGGTGGCGCCGAACTATGCGCGCCAGCGCAGCCGGCTGGCCAAGGAGATCGGGCTCGGGACCCGGTCGGGGCGGCGGCGCAGCGGCTGACCGCGCGGTGCCCGGCCGGCGATCCGCACCGGGTAGGCTGGCGCGGTCGCATGGTCTATAGTGGGCCTCCGATCGAACCGGAGGCTGCGGGCAGCGAACGATGACATCACGTCTTGAGCGGCTGTGCATGGAACGGGGCCTGAAGATGACCGGGCAGCGCCGCGTCATCGCCCAGGTGCTGTCCGACGCCGCGGATCATCCCGATGTCGAGCAGCTGCACCGCCGCGCGGCGCAGATCGACCCGCGCATCAGCATCGCCACCGTGTACCGGACGCTGCGCCTGTTCGAGGAGGCCAGCATCCTGGAGCGGCACGAGTTCCGCAGCGGACGGGCCCGCTACGAGGAGGCGCCCGAGGAGCATCACGACCACCTCATCGACGTCCAGTCGGGGCGCGTGCTCGAGTTCCAGGACCCCGAGATCGAGGCGCTGCAGCGCCGGGTGGCCGAGAAGCTGGGCTACCGGCTGATCGACCATCGGCTCGAGCTCTATGCCGTGCCGCTGGCCGGCAAGGCCGAGCCGCCCGGCGAGAGCTGAGCCGCCGCGCCGCCAACCAGCCGAGGGAGGGTGCCCATGGCAGTCGCGCATTCCGACAACGGACGGCCGGTGGACATCCGGGTCGGCGACCTCGAGCTGCGGCTGGCCGAGAGCGAGGCCGAGGTTGCCGCGGCCCAGGCGCTGCGCTACCGCATCTTCTACGAGGAGATGGGCGCCAACCCGACGCCGGAGATGGCGGCCTCGCGCCGCGACTTCGACAGCTTCGATCCGTTCTGCGACCATCTGCTGGTCATCGACCGGGCCCGCGGCAAGGGCGCCGAGGGCGTGGTCGGGACCTACCGGCTGATGCGGCGCGAGCTGGCCGCCGCCCGCGGCCAGTTCTACTCGATCGACGAGTACGACATTGCGCCGCTGCTCGCCCATCCCGGCGAGATCCTCGAGCTCGGCCGCTCCTGCATCGGCGCCGACCACCGCTCGCGCGCCGCCATGCAGCTGATGTGGCGGGCGATCGCCGACTACGTGATGTACTACGAGATCGGGCTGATGTTCGGCTGCGCCAGCTTGCCCGGCGTCGATCCGGCCAGGCATGCGCTGCCGCTCTCCTATCTCTACCACCACCACCTGGCGCCGGCCGAGCTGCGCCCGCGCGCGCTGCCCGAGCGCTACGTCGACATGCGGATGATCGAGCCCGGCGCGATCGACCAGAAGGCGGCCCTGCTGCGGCTGCCGCCGCTGATCAAGGGCTATCTGCGCCTGGGCGGCTTCGTCGGCGACGGGGCGGTGGTCGACCCGCAGTTCCACACCACCGACGTCTGCGTCATCGTCAAGACCGACTGGGTCACCAGCAAGTACTTCCGGCACTACACCCGGGACGAGGCCGGGGGGCGCGCGCCGCTGGAATGACCCTGACCGCGAGCGGCATCGGCGGGCGGCTGGTCGTCCGCCGCCGCGCCCCCGCGCCGCCCAAGGGCGCGGCGGGCGCCAGGGAATCGGTGCGCGACGAGCTGGCGCTCGGCTCGCCGCTGCGCGGCGCCGTGCGGCTGGTCGCCTATCTCACGCTCACCTTCAGCCTGATCCCGGTCCAGGCGCTCGGCCTGGCGCTCGGCCGGCGCGGCTTCACCGACCGGCTGCCGGTCTTCTATCACCGGCTGTGCTGCCGCATCTTCGGCCTGCGGATCGAGGTCCGCGGCACGCCGTCCACGGGGCGGCCGACGCTGTTCGTCGCCAATCACAGCTCCTACATCGACATCGAGGTGCTCTCGACCGTCCTGCCGGTCTCCTTCGTCGCCAAGGCGGAGGTCGCCGGCTGGCCGCTCTTCGGCCTGCTCGCCAAGCTGCAGCGCACGGTCTTCGTCGACCGCCGGCGCGGCAGCACCCGCGAGCAGCGCGACGGCATCGCCGAGCGGCTCGCCGCCGGCGACAACCTGGTGCTGTTTCCCGAAGGCACGAGCAACGACGGCAACCGGATGCTGCCGTTCCGCAGCGCGCTGTTCAGCGTCGCCGAGCGGCCGGTCGGGGACGAGCCGCTGACCGTCCAGCCGGTGTCGCTCGCCTATACCCGGCTCGACGGCTTCCCGCTCGGCTACGCGATCCGGCCGCTGGTCGCCTGGTACGGCGACATGGCGATGGGCGGCCATCTCTGGCGCCTGGTCGGGCTCGGCAAGCTCACCGCCGTGCTCGAGTTCCACCCGCCGGTGACCATCGCCGAGTTCCGCTCGCGCAAGGCGATGGCCGAGCACTGCCACCGGCTGGTGGCGCGCGGCGTCGCCGCGGCGCTGGCCGGTCGGCCGGCGGTCCCGGCCGAGCCCGGTGCCGGACCCGGTGCCAAGCCCGGTGCCAGGCCCGGTGCCGGCGAGGCGGGCCGGGGCGGCACGGCCGAAAGCAGTACAAATGTCGCGGGCGGGCTGGTAGTCTCCGATCGAGGAGTGCCAGCCGCTTGATCGAAGGGACCGATCGCTGATCCCGCGGACGGCGCTTGGTGCGCGACGGCCCGGGACCCGCGACGCGATCGTGGCGAAGAAGCTCTTCATCAAGACCTACGGCTGCCAGATGAACGTCTACGACTCCGCGCGCATGGCGGACGTCCTGGCGCCGCTCGGCTATGCGCCGGCCGACGGGCCGGCCGAGGCCGACATGGTCATCCTCAACACCTGCCACATCCGCGAGAAGGCGGCGGAGAAGGTGTTCTCCGAGCTCGGCCGGCTGCGGCCGCTGAAGCGCCAGCGCGGCGGCGACGCGCCGATGATCATCGCGGTGGCCGGCTGCGTCGCCCAGGCCGAGGGCGCCGAGATCCAGCGCCGGGCCCCCTTCGTCGACATCGTGCTCGGCCCGCAGACCTATCACCGGCTGCCCGAGATGGTGGCGCGCGCGGCGCGGGCCGGCGGCGCCGTGCTCGACACCGAGTTCCCGGCCGAGCCGAAGTTCGACCACCTGCCGGCGCCCGCCGCGCCGCCCGGGCTCGCCGCCTTCCTCACCGTCCAGGAGGGCTGCGACAAGTTCTGCACCTTCTGCGTCGTGCCCTACACCCGGGGCGCCGAATACTCCCGGCCGGCGGCCGACCTCCTCGCCGAGGCGCGCCGCCTGGTCGAGGGCGGCGCGCGCGAGATCACGCTGCTCGGCCAGAACGTCAACGCCTGGCGCGGCGCCGGGCCGGACGGCCGCGCCTGGGGGCTGGGCCGGCTGATCCGGGCGCTGGCCGAGCTGCCCGGCCTCTGGCGCCTGCGCTACACCACCTCGCACCCGCTCGACATGGATGACGAGCTGGTCGCCGCCCATGGCGAGGTCCCGGCGCTGATGCCCTTCCTGCACCTGCCGGTGCAGTCGGGCTCCGACCGGATCCTGGCGGCGATGAACCGCCGCCACGGCGTCGACGACTACCGGCGGGTGGTCGACCGGCTGCGCCGGGCGCGGCCGGACCTGGCGCTGTCCTCCGACTTCATCGTCGGCTTCCCCGGCGAGAGCGAGGCCGATTTCGCCGCCACCCTGGCGCTGGTCGAGGCGGTGGGCTTCGCCCAGGCCTTCTCCTTCAAGTACAGCGCCCGGCCCGGCACGCCGGCGGCGGGCTTGCCGGCCCAGGTCGCCGAGCCGGTCAAGGCCGAGCGGCTCGACCGGCTGCAGGCGCTGCTGCGGCGCCAGCAGGACGCGTTCAACGCCGCCTGCGTCGGCCGCACCCTGCCGGTGCTGTTCGAGCGGCCGGGCCGCCATCCCGGGCAGCTGGCCGGCCGCAGCCCCTATCTCCAGGCAGTTCACGCCGCGGCGCCCGAGGCGGCGATCGGCGCGCTGCTGCCGGTCGCCATCGCCGCGGCGGAGCCCAACAGCCTGGGCGGCACCGTGGCCGCCGGCCCGGCCGGCCGCCCGGCGGACCGGAGGGGGGCGGCTTGAACGAGACGGCCGGCCCCGCCATCGCGCCGCCGCTGCATCTCAGCTTCGACGACAACCGTCTGCTGCCCGGGCTGTTCGGCGA
The DNA here is from genome assembly GCA_046349435.1 of Dongiaceae bacterium. Taxonomy (GTDB): domain Bacteria; phylum Pseudomonadota; class Alphaproteobacteria; order Dongiales; family Dongiaceae; genus JAXMCI01. Next base: position 44,524 of record JAXMCI010000028.1, read on the forward strand.
GCACGACCAGCATCTCGCCCTGATCGAGCGCGAGCTCGGCGTCTCGCTGGTGTCGCGCGGCAACAAGCTCGCCATCTCCGGCCCGCCCGCCGCGGTCGAGACCGCCCGCAGCGCGCTGGCCGCGCTCTACCAGCGCCTCAAGCGCGGCCTCGAGGTCGACCGGCCGGAGGTCGACGCGGCGCTGCGCCATGCCCGCGCCGAGGAGGCCGGCGCCGAGCCCAACCTGTTCGGCGCCGCCGCCGACGGCAGCGCGGTGCGCACCCCGCGCCGGCTGGTCACCCCGCGCACCCCCTCCCAGGCGCGCTACCTGCGGGCGCTGCAGGAGGCCGAGCTGGTCTTCGGGCTCGGCCCGGCCGGCACCGGCAAGACCTATCTCGCCGTCGCCGTCGCCGTGGCGCAGCTCGCCAAGGGCCGGGTCGACCGCATCATCCTGTCGCGCCCGGCGGTCGAGGCCGGCGAGCGGCTGGGCTTCCTGCCCGGCGACCTGCGCGAGAAGGTCGACCCCTATCTCCGGCCGCTCTACGACGCGCTCTACGACATGATGCCGGCCGACCAGGTGGTGAAGCGGCTGTCGGGCGGCGAGATCGAGGTCGCGCCGCTCGCCTTCATGCGCGGCCGCACGCTGGCCAACTCCTTCGTCATCCTCGACGAGGCGCAGAACACCACGCCGGTGCAGATGAAGATGTTCCTCACCCGGCTGGGCGAGAACGCGCGCATGGCGGTGACCGGCGATCTCAGCCAGATCGACCTGCCGAGCGGCAGCCGGTCCGGCCTGGCCGAGGCGGTCAGCATCCTCGAGGGGGTCGAGGGGATCGCGCTGACCCGCTTCTCCGCCGCCGACGTGGTGCGCCATCCGCTGGTCACCCGCATCGTCCGGGCCTATGACGCGCACGAGGCAGGCAGTCCCACCGAGCCGCCCCCGCTGAGGCCGCCGCCCCCGAGGCGGCGGCGCCGGCGCGGTCCGTCCCGACGGTCGCCGTCCGGCGGCTGTCGCCGGCCTGGCGCGGCCGCCTGCCGGGGGCCGTCGCGCTGGTCCGCCGCGCCGCGCGCGCGGCCTTCGCCGCGGCGGCGCCGGCGGCGCTGCGCGGCCGCCCCGTCGAGCTCTGTGTGGCGCTCGCCGACGACGCCGCGGTGCGCGTCCTGAACCGGGATTATCGCGGGATCGACAAGCCGACGAATGTGCTATCATTCGGCGGTTCCTGGGACGCTGCCGCGGTCCGGGCGGCGCCGGCGGTCATGCTCGGCGACGTCGTGCTCGCCTGCGAGACGGTGGCCGCCGAGGCGGACCTCCAGGGCAAGACCCTCGCCGACCACGTCACCCACCTGACCGTGCACGGCGTGCTCCACCTGCTGGGATACGATCACGAGGAGGCGGCCGAGGCCGAGATGATGGAGTCGCTGGAAACCTCGCTGCTGGCCGGGCTCGGCGTCGCCGATCCCTATCGCGCGCCGCAGAGGCCGGCGGGCGCCCGGCCGACGCGTGAGGAGCGATGAGCGAGCCGGGACCGCGCGCGTCGGGCGACGACGGCTCGCCGCTGCAGGGCCTGCGCAGCTGGCTGCGCGGGCTGACCCGCGGGCGCAACGGCGAGGGCTCGCTGCGCGACGCTATCGAGGAGCTGATCGAGGAGAGCGAGGGCGAGCCGGACGGCGCGCCGCTCGGCCGCGACGAGAGCAGCCTGCTGCTCAACATCCTCAAGCTCGGCGACCTCACCGCCTACGACGTCATGGTGCCGCGCGCCGACATCGTCGCGGTGCCGGCCGACATCGCGCTCGACGGGCTGGTCCGGGCGCTGGTGTCGCAGGGCCATTCCCGGCTGCCGATCTTCCGCGACACGCTCGACGACGTCATCGGCATGGTCCACATCAAGGACGTGCTCGCCTGCGTCGCCGGCGACCGCGAGTACGCGCTCCCCAGCATCGCCCGCGAGGTGCTGTTCGTGGCGCCGTCGATGCGCGCCCTCGACCTCTTGCTGCAGATGCGGCTCAGCCGGGTGCACATGGCGCTGGTGGTCGACGAGTTCGGCGGCATCGACGGGCTGGTGACGATCGAGGACGTGGTCGAGGAGATCGTCGGCGACATCGAGGACGAGCACGACGTCGCCGAGGGGCCGAAGCTGGTGGCCCGCCCGGACGGCACGCTGGTCGCCGATGCCCGGACCACGATCGAGGAGTTCGAGGAGAAGGTCGGCCCGGTGCTGACCGCGGAGGAGCGCGAGCAGGACATCGACACGCTCGGCGGGCTGGTCTTCTCGCTGACCGGCCGGGTGCCGAGCCGGGGCGAGCTGATCAGCCATGCCTCCGGCATCGCCTTCGAGGTGCTCGACGCCGATCCGCGCCGGGTCAAGCGGCTCAGGGTGCGCAACCTGCCGGCCCCCCGCCATGGCGACGCCGGCTGAGGCCAGCCTCCCGGGCTGGCGCCGCTCGGCCAGCCCGGCGGCGCGGCTCGCCTTTGCCGCCGGCCGGCTCGCCGCGCGGCTGCGCGCGCTCGGCTTCTGGCGGCGCGCCGGCGTGGCGGCGCTGCTCGGCGCGCTGGCGGCGCTGGCCCTGCCGCCGGTCCATGCCGTGCCGCTGCTCTGGGTCGCCTTCACCGGCCTGATCTGGCTGCTCGACGGCCGCGGCTGGCGCTCGGCCGCCGCCACCGGCTGGTGGTTCGGCCTTGGCCATTTCCTGGTCGGCTTCTACTGGATCGCCGAGGCGCTGCTCACCGATCCCTGGCGCTTCGGCTGGATGATCCCCTTCGCGGTCGGCGGGCTGGCCGCCTACATGGCGCTGTTCACCGCCGCGGCCTGCGGCCTCTCGCGGCTCGCCTGGCCGGGCGGCGCCGGCCGCGTCCTGGTGCTGGCGATCGCCTGGACCGGCGGCGAATGGCTGCGCGGCCGGGTCGCCACCGGCTTTCCCTGGGACCTGCTCGGCTATAGCGGGGCCTTCTCCGACGCGGTCATGCAGTCGGCGGTGCTGGCCGGCGCCTGGGGCCTCAGCCTGGTCACCGTGGTGATCGCCGGCCTGCCGGCGACCCTGGTCGATCCGCCGCTGCCGGCTGCCGCGGCGCCGGGCGGCGAGGTGCGGCCGCCCCGGCTCCGGCCGCATGGCGGCGGGCTCGCCATCGGCGCCGCGCTGGCGCTGGTGGCGCTGCTGTGGACCGGCGGGGCGATGCGGCTGGCCGCCGCCCCGGGCGGCGAGGTGCCCGGCGTCCGGCTGCGGCTGGTGCAGCCGGCGATCAGCGTCGCCCAGAAGGCCGACCAGGACCGCCGCGTCGCCGACTTCCGCTACCAGCTGGCGCTCAGCCGCTCGCCCGGGGTCGACCGCATCACCCATTTCGTCTGGCCGGAGACGGCCACCCGCTTCCTGGTCGAGCGCGAGCCGGCGGTGCGCGACGCGCTCGCCCAGCTCGCCCCGCCGGGCGGGGCGGTGATCACCGGCGCGCCGCGCGCCGCGCCCCTCGACGGCCCCATCGAGCAGCTGTGGAACAGCCTCGAGGTGATCGATCGCCAGGGCCGCATCGAGACCTTCGACAAGTTCCACCTGGTGCCGCTCGGCGAGTACGTGCCGCTGCGCGGGCTGTTCCCGTTCCTCTCCAAGATCACGCCCGGCGACTTCGACTTCTCGGCCGGCTCCGGCCCGCGCACGCTGGCCATCCCGGGCGCGCCGCCGGCCGCGCCGCTGATCTGCTACGAGGTCATCTTCCCGGGCCAGGTGGTCGACCGCGCCAACCGGCCGGGCTGGATCGTCAACATCACCAACGATGCCTGGTTCGGCATGAGCAGCGGCCCCTACCAGCACTTCGCGAGCGCCCGGTTCCGCGCCGTCGAGGAGGGGCTGCCGCTGGTCCGCGCCGCCAATGACGGCATCTCGGGGATCGTCGATCCCTATGGCCGGGTGACCGCCGTGCTCGGGCTCGGCCGGGCCGGCATCGTCGACGGCGCCCTGCCGCGGCCCGCCCCCGGGCTGACCCCCTATGCGCGCTACGGCGACTGGACTCTCGCGCTCGCCCTGCTGCTGGCCGCCACGATGGCGGCCGGCCTCTCCTATCGGACGAGATCGTCCGGCGGTGGAACCTTCTAGGCGAAGGGCAATCGGGACTTTTCTATTGACCGCATACAAACGTATGCTATGAACCGAATCGTTAGATTGTATGCGTGGCGCATGCGCAGCGCGCCGGTGAGCTGGATCAGGGACTGTATGAAATGCCTCGTGGTCGTAAATCGTCTGGTCGCACGGCCAGCCTGGGAAATCCGAATCCGATCGATGTTCATGTCGGCAGCCGGGTCCGCCTGCGCCGCACCCTGCTCGGCATGAGCCAGGAGAAGCTCGGCGACGCCATCGGGCTGACCTTCCAGCAGGTGCAGAAGTACGAGCGCGGCGCCAACCGCATCGGCTCCAGCCGCCTGTTCGACCTGGCCCGCGTGCTCGACGTGCCGGTCGCCTATTTCTTCGAGGAGATGTCGCCGACCACCAGCGCCCGCTCGCCGAGCCGCATGCGCGGCCTGGCCGACGCGCCGCCGCCCGCCTTCGAGCCCGATCCGATGGCCAAGCGGGAGACGCTGGAGCTGGTTCGGGCCTATTACCGCATCACCGACCCGCGCGTGCGCAAGCGCATCTTCGAGCTGACCAAGTCGCTGGCCACCGCCGGCAAGGCCGAGGCCGGCGCCTGATCCGGCGCCCGCCGCCGGCGGGTGCCCCTCCTGCCCCGGCCATTGCCCTGGCCATTGCCCCGACCGCAAGAGCCTTGACCTGCCAGGGTCGGGCGACGATGATCCCCGGCCAATCCGGAAGGGGGCAGGGCATGATAAGGCGCGGCCGTTCGCGCCCTTCTCCCTTTGCGTTCCGGCGTAGACCCAGCGACGAGGACAAGGCGTGGCCAGGACGAGCTATCTCTTCACCAGCGAATCGGTTGCCGAGGGCCATCCCGACAAGGTCTGCGACCGCATCTCCGACGCCATCGTCGACACCTTCCTGACCGCCGATCCCCATGCCCGGGTCGCGGTCGAGACGCTGGCCACCACCAACCGGGTGGTGCTGGCGGGCGAGGTGCGCGGGCCGGGCTCGATCACCCCGGCGGTGCTCGAGGAGGTGACCCGCCATGCGGTGAAGGAGATCGGCTACGAGCAGGCCGGCTTCCACTGGCAGAAGATGAACGTCGAGTGCCATGTCCACGCCCAGTCGGCCGACATCGCGATCGGCGTCGACGCGGCCGGCAACAAGGACGAGGGCGCCGGCGACCAGGGCATCATGTTCGGCTATGCCTGCCGCGAGACCGAGCGGCTGATGCCGGCGCCGCTCTACTACGCCCACAACATCCTGCGCTCGCTCGCCGAGGCGCGCCATTCCGGCGCCGAGCCGGGGCTCGGGCCCGACGCCAAGAGCCAGGTGACCCTGCTCTACGAGCACGGCAAGCCGGTGCGCGCCACCTCGGTGGTGGTCTCCACCCAGCACGGTGCCGAGCTCGACCAGGAGCAGGTGCGCGAGATCGTCCGCCCGCACGTGCTCAACGTCCTGCCGGCCGGCTGGATGTGCGAGGAGAAGGATTTCTACGTCAACCCGACCGGCCGCTTCGTGATCGGCGGGCCGGATGGCGATTCCGGCCTCACCGGCCGCAAGATCATCGTCGACACCTATGGCGGCGCGGCGCCGCATGGCGGCGGCGCCTTCTCCGGCAAGGACCCGACCAAGGTCGACCGCTCGGCCGCCTACGCGGCGCGCTACCTCGCCAAGAATGTGGTCGCGGCCGCCCTGGCCGACCGCTGCACCATCCAGCTCTCCTACGCCATCGGCGTGTCGCGGCCGCTCTCGGTCTATATCGACACGCACGGCACCGGCCAGGTCGACGAGGACCGCCTGTCGCGCGTGCTGCAGGAGATGATGGACCTCAGCCCGCGCGGCATCCGCGAGCATCTCGCGCTCAACCGGCCGATCTACGCGCGCACCGCCGCCTACGGCCATTTCGGCCGGCCGGCCGATGCCGATGGCGGCTTCTCCTGGGAGCGGCTGGACCTCGTCGAGGGGCTGAAGTCGGCGCTCCACTGAGCGGCCCGGACCAGGGCGACTCCGGCCAGGGCGACCCCGGCCAGGAGGACCCCGGCCAGGGCGGCCCGGACCAGGGAGTGCAGCCCGGCGGGCGGCCGAACTTCTACGGCCGCCGCCAGGGCCGCCGGCTGCGGCCGGGCCGTCGCGGCCTGCTCGCGCAGCGCCTGCCCGAGCTCACCCTGACGCTGCCGGACGGCGGCGCGCCGCTCGATCCGAAGGCCTGCTTCGCGGCGGCGCCGGCCGCGGTCTGGCTGGAGATCGGCTTCGGCGGCGGCGAGCATCTCGCCGCCCAGGCGGCGGCGCATCCCGGGATCGGGCTGATCGGCGCCGAGGTCTTCGTCAACGGCATCGCCAGCCTGCTCGACCACCTCGAGCGCGGCGCCATCGGCAACGTCCGGATCTTCCCGGACGACGCCAGGCTGCTGCTGCCGGCGCTGCCGGCGGCCTCGCTCGACCGCGTCTTCCTGCTGTTTCCCGATCCCTGGCCGAAGGCCCGGCACGCCGCCCGCCGCTTCGTCGGCCGGCCGACGCTGGACGAGCTGGCCCGCACCATGCGCCCCGGGGCCGAGCTGCGCATCGCCAGCGACGAGCCCGGCTACGTCGCCTGGACCCTGCAGCAGGTGCTGCCGCACCCGGCCTTCGCCTGGACCGCCCGCCGGCCCGGCGACTGGCGGGTCCGCCCGGCCGGCTGGCCGCCGACCCGCTACGAGCAGAAGGCGCTGGCGGCCGGGCGCCGGCCCGCCTACCTGACGTTCGAGCGCCGGGCCGGCGCCGGACGCCCGCCCGGGCCCGCAGCCCTGGAGCAGCCCTAGAATCGGCTTGCAGCAGGCGAGGAAATGCCTATATTGGCTGCATATCTCACACCGTGAGACGCACGGAACGATAAGAAAGGTGGGCCAACGGCCCGCCTTTTTTGTTAGCGCGAGCGGTCGTGGGTGCCTTTCCCGCCCTCATGGACGGATCGATGGAGAAGTTGGCGGCGATCGAGACGCTGATCGCGCCCACGCTGGAGGCGATGGGCTATGCGCTGGTCCGCGTCCGGTTCTCGGGCGGCGGCCGGCCGACCCTGCAGGTCATGGCCGAGCGCATCGACGGCGCCGCCATGGCGGTCGAGGACTGCGCCGAGATCAGCCGCACGCTGTCGGCGCTGCTCGACGTCGAGGATCCGCTGCCCGGCGCCTACCTGCTGGAGGTCAGCTCGCCCGGCCTCGACCGGCCGCTGGTGAAGCCGGCCGACTACGAGCGGTTCGCCGGCGAGACGGCGCAGGTCGAGACGGCGCGGCCGGTGGACGGGCGCAAGCGCTTCCGCGGCCGCCTCGGCGGGCTGGTCGAGGGCGGCGTCAGGCTGCTGCTCGACGAAGGTGAGGTGGTCGTGCCGTTCGCGGCGATCCAGCGCGCCAAGCTGCTGGTCACCGACGAGATCCTGGCAGCGGCCAAGCGACGCAACGACAAGAGCTGAAGAGCGACTGAGGACGCCATGGAAACGACGATTGCGGTTCCCCGGCACGAGCTGCTGCAGATTGCAGAGGCGGTGGCCCGCGAGAAGGGGATCGAGCGCGACGAGGTGCTCGAGGCGATGGAGCAGGCCGTGCAGAAGGCCGGCCGCTCGAAATACGGCCACGAGCACGACATCCGCGCCTTCATCGACCGCAAGAGCGGCGAGATCAAGCTGCAGCGCTTCCGCGAGGTCGCCGATCCGGTCGAGAACGAGATCACCCAGATCAGCCCGACCGACGCCAAACGCCACGGCCATGAGGCCAAGGTCGGCGAGTTCCTGATCGACGACCTGCCGCCGATCGATTTCGGCCGCATCGCCGCGCAGACCGCCAAGCAGGTCATCGTGCAGAAGGTGCGCGAGGCGGAGCGCAAGCGGCAATACGACGAGTACAAGGGCCGCAAGGGCGAGATCGTCAACGGCCTGGTCAAGCGGGTCGAGTTCGGCAACGTCACGGTCGATCTCGGCAAGGCCGAGGCGATGCTGCGGCGCGACGAGCTGCTGCCGCGCGAGAACTTCCGCAACGGCGACCGGGTCCGCGCCTACATCGCCGACGTGCGCGAGGAGCCGCGGGGCCCGCAGATCTTCCTGTCGCGCACCCATCCGCAGTTCATGGCCAAGCTGTTCGCCCAGGAGGTGCCGGAGATCTACGACGGCATCATCGAGATCAAGGCCGTGGCGCGCGACCCGGGCAGCCGCGCCAAGATCGCGGTGATCTCCAACGACAGCTCGATCGACCCGGTCGGCGCCTGCGTCGGCATGCGCGGCAGCCGCGTCCAGGCGGTGGTCGGCGAGCTGCAGGGCGAGAAGATCGACATCATCCCCTGGTCGAACGACCCCGCCACCTTCGTGGTCAACGCCCTGGCGCCCGCCGAGGTCGCCAAGGTGGTGCTCGACGAGGATGCCCACCGCATCGAGGTGGTGGTGCCCGACGACCAGCTCAGCCTGGCGATCGGCCGGCGCGGCCAGAACGTCCGGCTCGCCTCGATGCTGACCGGCTGGGACATCGACATCCTGACCGAGGCCGAGGAGTCGGAGCGCCGCTCCGAGGAGTTCCGCAAGCGCTCGCAGATGTTCATGGAGGCGCTCGACGTCGACGACGTGATCGCCCACCTGCTGGTGACCGAGGGCTTCACCGAGGTCGAGGAGGTGGCCTTCGTGCCGATCGAGGACATCGCCAACATCGAGGGCTTCGACGAGGAGGTCGCCAACGAGCTGAGGCAGCGCGCCCGCGCCTTCCTGGCCGAGCGTGACGAGAAGCTGACCCAGCGCCGGCGCGAGCTCGGCGTCGAGGACGCCGTGGCGGCGATCCGCGAGCTCACCCCGGGGATGCTGGTGGCGCTCGGCGAGGCCGGGGTCAAGACGCTGGACGATCTCGCCGACCTCGCCAGCGACGAGCTGGTCGACCGCAGCGAGGGCATCCTGCGCGGCTTCGGGATCGGCGAGGCCGAGGCCAACACCGTGATCATGGCCGCCCGCGCCCACTGGTTCCAGGACGGCGAGGCCGCCGCCGCCGCACCGGCGGCGCCGCCGGCCGACGACGGCGCGGCGGCCGGAGCCTAGGACGGAGAGCCGATGACGGCGCTGGCCGAGACGGCATCGCAGGAGGAGGCGACGCCGCGGGACGTTGAGCCCGCGGCCGAGGGCCCCCTGCGCCGTTGCCTCGCGACCCGCGCCGTCCGGCCGAAGACGGAGCTGCTGCGCTTCGTCGTCGGGCCCGGCGACGCGCTGGTCCCCGACGTCGCCGGCCGGCTGCCGGGCCGCGGTTTGTGGATCACGCCGGCGCGCGATATAGTGGCCGGCGCAGCGGCCCGTAACCTCTTCGCCAAGGCGGCGAAGGCCCGCGTGGTGGTGCCGCCCGATCTGGCCGACCGGGTCGAGGCGCTGCTTGCCCGCGACCTTCTCGACCGGCTGGGCCTGGCGCGCCGCGCCGGCCAGGTGGTCGCCGGCTTCGAGCAGGTCCGGGCGCTGCTGGTCGAGGGCGGGGCAGGGCTGCTGCTCGCCGCCGCGGATGGCGCCGAGGACGGGCGGCGCAAGCTGCGCGCGCTCTCCGGCGGCATCCCGGAGGTGGACTGGCTGACCTCCGCGGAGCTCGCCGCGGCGCTCGGCCGCGACACCGTGGTTCACGCCGCGGTCCGCCGCGGCGGCTTTGCCGAGCGGCTCGCGCTGGCGGCGGCACGGCTGCAGGGAATGCGCGATCGGGCGCGACAGTTGACGGATTGACGATGACCGACATCAAAGAGAACGAACCGAAGAAGTCGCTGAGCCTGTCGCGTCCCGGCCGGCTCGAGCTGAAGAAGACCGTCGACGCCGGCTCGGTGCGGCAGAGCTTCCCGCACGGCCGCACCAAGACCGTGCAGGTCGAGGTCAAGCGGACACGCACCTATGCGCCGGGCGCCGCCGCGCCGCAGCCGCCGGCGGCCGAGGCGGCGAAGCCCGCGCCCAAGCCGATCGAGGCGCCGCCGCCGGCACCGGTCGAGCCGGTCGCCGAGGAGCGCACCACCATCCACGGCCGGCAGCTGACCGCCGGCGAGCGCGCCGCCCGCCAGCGGGCGCTCGAGGATGCCCGCCGCGACGAGGAGGTCCGCCGCGCCGCCGAGCTCGAGGCGCAGCGCCGCGCCGCCGAGCAGGCTGCCGCCGTGGCGGCCGCCGAGGAAGCCAGCCGCCGCGAGCAGGCCGCCGCGGCGGTGGCGAGCGAGCCGGCACCGGCCGCGCCGCCGGCCGCCGCGCCTGCCGACGCTCCGGCGGCCGCGCCCGTCGCGCCGGCCGAGGAATCCGACGCGGCCCGGGCCAAGCGCCTGGGCACGCCCGCCGTGGCGCCGCGCCCGACCCTGGTGCGGCCGCCGCCGCCGGCCCGCCGCGGCGAGCCGCGCCGGCGCACCGGCAAGCTGACCATCACCCCGGCGCGCGACGATTCCGGGGGCGAGCGGATGCGCAGCCTCGCCTCGGTGCGGCGGGCCCGCGAGAAGGAGCGGCAGCGCGTCCGCGAGCTGCGCAGCGAAGGCCAGAAGGTGGTGCGCGACGTGATCGTCCCCGAAGCAATGACCGTTCAGGATCTCGCCAACCGCATGGCGGTGCGCGGCGCCGACGTCATCAAGGCGCTGATGAAGATGGGCATCATGGCGACGATCAACCAGACGCTCGATGCCGACACGGCCGAGCTGGTCGCCACCGAGTTCGGCCATCGCGTGCGCCGCGTCTCGGCCGCCGACGTCGAGATCGGCCTGGGCGGGGAGGAGGACCAGGACGAGCACCTGCTCGCCCGGCCGCCGGTGGTCACCGTGATGGGCCATGTCGACCACGGCAAGACCTCGCTGCTCGACGCGCTGCGCCAGACCGACGTGGCGGCGCACGAGGCGGGCGGCATCACCCAGCATATCGGCGCCTACCAGGTGGTGCGGCCGAACGGCCAGCGCATCACCTTCATCGACACGCCGGGCCACGCCGCCTTCACCGAGATGCGGGCGCGCGGCGCCAACGTCACCGACATCGTGGTGCTGGTGGTGGCGGCCGACGACGGCATCATGCAGCAGACCGTCGAGGCGATCCGCCACGCCCGGGCGGCCGACGTACCGCTGATCGTCGCCATCAACAAGATGGACAAGGGCGACGCCAATCCGGGCCGGGTGCGGCAGGAGCTGCTGCAGCACGAGGTGGTGGTCGAGGAGATGGGCGGCGACGTGCTCGACGTCGAGGTCTCGGCCAAGACCAAGGCCGGACTCGACCGGCTCGAGGAGGCGATCTCGCTGCAGGCCGAGGTGCTCGAGCTGCGCGCCAATCCCGACCGGCCGGCGACCGGCGCGGTGATCGAGGCGCGGCTGGAGCGCGGCCGCGGCGCGGTCGCCACCGTGCTGGTGCAGAAGGGCACCCTCAAGGTCGGCGACATCTTCGTCGCCGGCAGCGAGTGGGGCCGGGTGCGCGCGCTGCTCGACGATCGCGGCAACCAGGTGCAGAGCGCCGGCCCGTCGAGCCCGGTCGAGGTGCTCGGGCTGCAGGGCACGCCGATGGCGGGCGACGAGTTCACCGCCGTCGAGAACGAGACGCGGGCCCGGGAGATCAGCGAGTTCCGCCAGCGCAAGCATCGCGAGGCGCAGGCCAAGATCGGCGCCCGCGGCACGCTCGACGAGATGTTCTCCAAGATCGCGGCCGGCGAGGCCAAGGAGCTCGCCATGGTCGTCAAGTCGGACGTGCAGGGCTCGCTCGAGGCGATCGCCAACAGCCTGGCCAAGCTCAGCACCGACGAGGTCGCGGTGCGCGTGCTGCACGCCGCGGTCGGCGGCATCAACGAGTCCGACGTGACGCTGGCCCGGGCCTCGGGGGCGATGATCATCGGGTTCAACGTCCGCGCCAACCCGCAGGCCCGCGAGATGGCGCGGCGCGACGGGGTGGAGATCCGCTACTACTCGATCATCTACAACGTGGTCGACGACGTGAAGGCGGCGCTCTCGGGCATGCTGGCGCCGAGCCTGCGCGAGAAGTTCCTCGGCAACGCCGAGATCCGCGAGGTCTTCAACATCACCAAGGTCGGCAAGATCGCCGGCTGCTTCGTCACCGAGGGCATGGTCCGCCGCGGCGCCAAGGTCCGCCTGCTGCGCGACAACGTGGTGATCCACGAGGGCTCGCTGCGGACCCTGAAGCGCTTCAAGGACGAGGTCCGCGAGGTCAAGGAAGGCTACGAGTGCGGCATGGCCTTCGAGAACTACCAGGACATCCAGGCCGGCGACGTCATCGAGTGCTTCGAGATGGAAGAGGTCGCCCGCGCCCTTGCCTAGGATGCCGCAGCGCTCCCTCTCCCTCCCGGCGCCGGCGCGACGGGCTCGGCCCTCTCCCGCCGGCGCGGGCGAGGCGGTCTCCTAGGGGACGCACCGATGAGCCGAGCCCGCCAGCCCTCGGCGCGCCAGCTGCGCGTCGGGGAGGAGCTGCGCCATGCGCTGGTCGAGATCCTGCGCCGTGGCGAGCTGCGCGACCCCGAGCTGCAGTCCGCCATGGTGACGGTGACCGAGGTCCGGGTCAGCCCCGACCTGCGCGCCGCCACCGCCTTCGTCGTGCCGTTCGGCGGCGGCGACCTCGCCGCGCTGGTCAAGGCGCTGAACCACGCGGCGCCGTTCCTGCGCGGCCGTCTCGTGCGCGCCGTGCAGCTCCGCCTCGCGCCGACCCTGCATTTCGAGCCCGACCGCTCCTTCGAGGCGGCACGCCGCATCGAGACGCTGCTGCACGACCCGGCGGTGGCGCGCGACCTCGGCCCCCCGGACGAGGCGGCGGATGAGGACGAGCCGGAGCGCGGCGGGCCGGCGGCGGACGACGGTCCGGAGGGCGGCCGTGGGTCGTAGGCGGCGCGGCCTGCCGCTCAATGGCTGGCTGGTCATCGACAAGCCGGCCGGGATGACCTCGACCCAGGTGGTCTCGGCGGTGCGCCGGCTGACCGGCGCCGCCAAGGCGGGCCATGGCGGCACGCTCGACCCGCTGGCCACCGGGCTGCTGCCGATCGCGCTGGGCGAGGCGACCAAGACGGTCGGCTACGTCATGGACGGGGCCAAGCGCTACAGCTTCACCGTGCGCTGGGGCGAGGCGCGCTCGACCGACGACGCCGAGGGCGAGGTCACCGCCACCAGCCCGGTGCGGCCCGATGCGGCGGCCATCGAGGCGGCGCTGCCCGCCTTCCACGGCCTGATCCAGCAGGTGCCGCCCGCCTACTCGGCGATCAAGGTCGACGGCGCGCGCGCCTATGACCTGGCGCGCGAGGGGGCGCCGCCCGAGCTCGCGCCCCGCGCCGTTCGCATCGACCGGTTCCGCCTGGTCGAGCGGCCCGACGCCGACCACGCCACCTTCGAGGTCGAATGCGGCAAGGGCGCCTACATGCGCAGCCTCGGGCGCGACCTGGCCCTGGCGCTCGGCACGGTCGGCCACATCGTGGCGCTGCGCCGCAGCGCGGTCGGGCCGTTCCGCGAGGCCCAGGCGATTTCACTGGCAAAGCTCGAGGCCCTGGGGCATAGTGCCGCCGCCTCAGAGCATCTCATGGCGGTCGCGACCGCGCTGGACGACATCCCGGCGCTGGCGTTGTCCGTCGACGAGGCGAACCGCCTGCGTTGCGGTCAATCGGTGGGCCTGATCCGCCGCAGCGACCTGGAACGCATCGGCACTCTCGAAAGCGGTGCCATGGTCTGTGCCACCTGTGCTGGCAAGCCGGTGGCTCTGGCACGTTTCGAGGCCGGCGAGCTTCGCCCCGTCCGCGTGCTCAACCTCTAGCGGAAGGGATTTGCCCGATGTCGATCACTGCCGAGCGCAAGCAGGCGCTCATCTCCGAATACGCCACCCGGGACGGTGACACCGGCTCGCCCGAGGTCCAGGTCGCGGTGCTGAGCGAGCGCATCAAGAACCTGACCGAGCATCTGCAGACCCACGACAAGGACTTCCATTCCCGGCGCGGCCTGCTGGTGATGGTCGGGCAGCGGCGTCGCCTGCTCGACTATCTCAAGCGCAAGAACGCCGCGCGCTACCAGGAGCTGGTCAAGCGACTTGGCCTGCGCCGCTGATTTCCGTCCGTCGCCCGCCGCGCGGCCCCATGGTCGCCGCGGCGGAGCGCGGGCTTTCTCAACAACCAGCAAGCGTGCCCGGCGACCGGCCGGTGCCGGGCGCGCTCCCAGCCGGGCCGACGCAAGGGGCGGTGCTGCCGCCCCTTGCGCGGGTCCGGCGCGTCTTCATCCGGCCGCTACCCGAAGGATGAATTGATGTTTCAGATCCATCGCAAGGAGATCGAGTGGGGCGGGCGCAAGCTCACCCTCGAGTCCGGACGCATCGCCCGCCAGGCCGACGGCGCCGTGCTGGTCACCTACGGCGACACCATCGTGCTGTGCACGGCCGTCGCCGACCCGACGCCCAAGCCCGGCATCGACTTCTTCCCGCTGACCGTCAACTACCAGGAGAAGGCCTTCGCCGCGGGCAAGATCCCGGGCGGCTTCTTCAAGCGCGAGGGTCGCCCGAGCGAGAAGGAGGTGCTGACCTCCCGCCTCATCGACCGGCCGATCCGGCCGCTGTTCGCGGCCGGCTTCCGCAACGAGACGCAGGTCGTCTGCACCACCCTCAGCCACGACATGGAGAACGATCCCGACATCATCGCGTTGATCGGCGCCTCCGCGGCGCTGACCATCTCCGGGATTCCGTTCCTCGGCCCGCTCGGCGCCGCCCGCGTCGCCTATATCGACGGCCAGTACGTGCTCAACCCGCGCCAGGACCAGATGGAGGGGACGCAGCTCGACCTGGTGGTGGCCGGCACCGCCGACGGCGTGCTGATGGTCGAGTCGGAGGCCAAGGAGCTGAGCGAGGAGGTGATGCTCGGCGCCGTCACCTTCGGCCATGCCGCCTTCCAGCCGGTGATCAACGCCATCATCGACCTCGCCGAGCGCTGCGCCAAGGAGCCCTGGGCCCTGCCCCAGGCCGATCCGGAGGTCGGCCGCTGCGCCGAGCGGCTGCGTGCCGTCGCCGAGGCGGAGCTGCGCCAGGCCTATGGCGAGACCCGCAAGCAGGCCCGCCACGAGCGGATCTCGGCGGTCAAGGCCAAGGCGGTCGAGGCGCTCGTCGCCGAGAGCTTCAAGCCGGAGCTGGTCGGCAAGCAGTTCAAGCAGCTGGAGAGCGACATCGTGCGCACCAGCATCCTGGAGACCGGCCGGCGCATCGACGGCCGCGACACCAGGACGGTGCGCCCGATCGTCTGCGAGATCGGCGTGCTGCCGCGGGCCCATGGCTCGGCCCTGTTCACCCGCGGCGAGACCCAGGCGCTGGTGGTGGCGACGCTCGGCACCGGCCAGGACGAGCAGATCATCGACGCGCTCGAGGGCGAGTACCGGGAGAATTTCCTGCTGCACTACAACTTCCCGCCCTACTCGGTGGGCGAGGTCGGCCGCATGGGCTCGCCGGGCCGCCGCGAGGTCGGGCACGGCAAGCTCGCCTGGCGGTCGATCCACCCGCTGCTGCCGGCCAAGGAGGCGTTCCCCTACACCCTGCGCGTCGTCTCCGAGATCACCGAGAGCAACGGCTCCTCCTCGATGGCGACGGTCTGCGGCTCCTCGCTGTCGCTGATGGATGCCGGCGTGCCGCTGCCGCGTCCGGTGGCCGGCATCGCCATGGGCCTGATAAAGGAGCAGAGCGGCTTCGCCGTGCTCTCCGACATCCTCGGCGACGAGGACCATCTCGGCGACATGGACTTCAAGGTGGCCGGCACCGATCGCGGCGTCACCGCGCTGCAGATGGACATCAAGATCACCTCGATCACCCCGGAGATCATGCGCATCGCGCTCGACCAGGCGCTGGCCGGGCGGCTGCACATCCTGGGCGAGATGGGCAAGGCGATCAGCAACTCGCGCGAGGCGGTGAGCGACAACGCCCCCCGGATCACCGTGATCCACATCCCGAAGGACAAGATCCGCGAGGTGATCGGCTCGGGCGGCAAGGTGATCCGCGAGATCACCGAGACGACCGGCGCCAAGATCGACATCGAGGACGACGGCACGGTGAAGGTGGCGGCGGTCGACGGCAACGCCGCGCAGCGCGCCATCGACTGGATCCGCGGCATCGTGGCGGAGCCCGAGGTCGGCGTGATCTACACCGGCAAGGTCGTGAAGATCATGGAGTTCGGCGCCTTCGTGAACTTCCTCGGCAGCCGCGACGGCCTCGTCCATATCAGCGAGCTGGCGCCGCAGCGCGTCAAGCAGACCGGGGACGTCGTCGCCGTCGGCGACAGCGTCAAGGTCAAGGTCATCGGCATGGACGACCGCGGCAAGGTCAAGCTCAGCATGAAGGCGGTCGACCAGGCCACCGGCGAGGACCTGCAGGCGAAGGCGTCGGGCGCGCCGGCGGCGTAGGCCGGCCGCTCTCGGGCCCAGCTCTCGGGCGATGGCGTCGCGATTGCCGCCGCTGGTCGGCCATCGCGGCGCCGCCGCGCTGGCCCCGGAGAACACGCTGCCTTCCTTCGAGGCGGCGGCGCGGGCCGGCGCCGGCTGGGTCGAGCTCGACGCCAAGCTGACCCGCGACGGCGTCGTCATCGTGATGCACGACGACTGGCTGGACCGCACCACCGACGGGCGCGGCCCGGTGGCGCTGGCCGACTGGGCGGCGATCCGCGATCTCGATGCCGGCGGCTGGTTCGGCCCGCTCTGGCGGGGCGTGCGGGTGCCGCGGCTCGACGAGACGCTGCACCGGCTGCTCGAGCTCGGCCTCTCGCCCAACATCGAGATCAAGCCCTGCCCCGGCCGCGCCGCCGAGACGGCGCGGGCCACCCTCGAGGTGGTGCGCCAGCTCTGGCCGGCCTCGCGGCCGCTGCTGCTGTCCAGCTTCGAGTGGGACAGCATGACCGAGGCGGCGCGCGTCGCCCCCGAGCTGCCGCGCGGCTGGCTGGTCACCGACGATGCGGCGGATTGGGAAGCCCGGGCCCGGACGCTCGGCTGCGTCTCGGTCCATTGCGCCGACGAGTTCATGACGCCGGGCTGGGCGGCGGCGATCCGGCGGGCCGGCTTCGCGCTCGGCATCTACACCGTCAACGACCCGGCGCGCGCCCGGCTGCTGCGCGGCTGGGGCGTCGATTGCATCTTCACCGACCGGCCGGACGCGCTCGGCCGGGCGGCGTGCTGACCCACCCGGCCGCTTGAGCCATCCGGCCGCCCCGGCCTATAACCCGGCGGGAGACGCCGAGAGGGCGCCCGCGCCCGCCGGTGCGGCCGCGGCGTCGACGGAGGACGCGTGTTCGAACTGAAGCCGCTGGTGATATCGGGACGCGAGGTGCTGCCGCTCGTCGAGGGCGGCAAGGGCATCTCGGTCTCCAACGGCGAAAGCTCCGGCGCCTGGGCGGCGGCGGGGGGCGTCGGGACCTTCTCCGGCGTCAACGCCGATTCCTACGACCCCGAGGGCCGGCTGATCCCGCAGATCTACCGCGGCAAGACCCGCCGCGAGCGCCACGAGGAGCTGGTCGCCTTCGCCATCTCGGGCGGCATCCAGCAGGCCCGCATCGCGCACGAGGTCTCGGGCGGCCGCGGCCGCATCCACATCAACGTGCTGTGGGAGATGGCGGCCGCCGAGCGCGTGCTGCACGGCGTGCTCGAGGGGGCCCGCGGCCTGATCAACGGCGTCACCTGCGGCGCCGGCATGCCCTATCGGATCGCCGAGATCTGCGCCCACTACAAGGTCTACTACTATCCGATCGTCTCCTCGGCGCGCGCCTTCCGGGCGCTGTGGAAGCGCGCCTACCACAAGTTCCGCGACGGGCTGGGCGGCGTCGTCTACGAGGACCCCTGGCTGGCCGGCGGCCATAACGGCCTGTCGAACAGCGAGGATCCGGAGCGGCCGGAGGACCCCTATCGGCGGGTCGTCGATCTGCGCCGGACGATGGCGGCGGAATGCGGCCTGCCGGACACCCCGATCTTCATGGCCGGCGGTGTCTGGTACCTGCGCGAATGGGCTCACTGGCTGGACAATCCGGAGATCGGGCCGGTCGCCTTCCAGTTCGGCACGCGGCCGCTGCTGACCCGCGAGAGCCCGATCTCCGACGCCTGGAAGCGCCGCCTGCTCCAGCTCAAGGAGGGCGACGTCCACCTCAACCGCTTCAGCCCGACCGGCTTCTACTCCTCGGCCGTGATCAACCCGTTCATCGCCGAGCTCCGGGGCCGCTCCGAGCGCCAGGTCGCCTACAGCAGCGCCCCGGTCGGCGAGCATGAATGGGCGTTCCCGGTCGGCGCCCGCGGCCGCCTCGTCTATCTCACCGCCGCCGACAAGCTGCGCGCCACCGCCTGGGTCGGCCACGGCTTCACCGAGGCGATGCGCACGCCCGATTCGACGCTGATCTTCGTCACCCCGGCCGAGGCCAACGAGATCCTGACCGACCAGATCAACTGCATGGGCTGCCTCAGCGCCTGCGCCTTCTCCAACTGGGCGCAGAACGAGGCCGGCAGTACCGGCAAGAAGGCGGACCCGCGCTCCTACTGCATCCAGAAGACGCTGCAGGCGATCAGCCATTCGGACGACACCGAGCACCAGCTGATGTTCGCCGGCCACAACGCCTATCGCTTCGGCGACGACCCGTTCTATGCCGGCGGCTTCATCCCGACGGTCGGGCAGCTGGTCGAGCGGCTGCGGACCGGCGATTGAGCCGGCGCGCGGCTCCCGCGCAGACTGGCCCTCGACATTTCCGGATGGAATGCCAATATCCCCGCCGATGAGCGCTCCCCGCTATACCTACGGCAACGCCATGGACCGCCTGAAGGCGGTCCGCCTGCGGCCCACCCGGCAGCGCCTGGCGCTGGCCCGGCTGCTGTTCGACCGCGGCGACCGCCATGTCAGCGCCGAGCAGCTGCATGGCGAGGCGCTGGCGGCCGCGGTCCGCGTGTCGCTCGCCACCGTCTACAACACGCTGCACCAGTTCACCGCGCTCGGCATGCTGCGCGAGGTCGTGGTGGAGCCCGGCCGGTCCTACTTCGACACCAACGTCAGCGACCACCACCACTTCTTCTACGAGAGCACCGGCGTGCTGCAGGACATCCCCGGCGAGGCCATCCGCCTGCCCATCCTGCCGACCCCGCCGGACGGCACCGAGGTCAGCCGGGTCGACGTCATCGTGCGCCTCACGCCGCGCGAATAAGTCGCGGCAGCGCAACCGTCTCGGCGGTTGTTTAGAATCATTCTACGCAGTTGACTCGGGCTTCGGGCTGGGCGCATAAAGACGCCGGGCGGCGCCGATGCCGCCACATGCTTCGCCACCCCCGAGCAAGGAGGATGCTGATGCCGTCGCTTTCGGGTTCCAAGACCTTCAACAATCTCAAGGAAGCGTTTGCCGGCGAGAGCCAGGCCAACCGCCGCTACCTCTATTTCGCGCAGAAGGCGGACGTCGAGGGCTACAACGACGTCGCCGCGGTGTTCCGCTCGACCGCCGAGGGCGAGACCGGCCACGCGCACGGCCATCTCGAGTTCCTCGAGGCCGTCGGCGACCCGGCGACCGGGCAGCCGATCGGCTCGACCCAGCTCAACCTGAAGGCCTCGATCGCCGGCGAGACGCACGAATACACCGACATGTATCCGGGCATGGCGCGCACCGCCCGCGACGAGGGCTTCGACGAGATCGCCGACTGGTTCGAGACGCTCGCCAAGGCCGAGAAGTCGCACGCCGGGCGCTTCCAGAAGGCGCTCGACACCCTGTCCTGATCCGGCAGCCCGGCGAGGACGGCGGGGCTCCGGCCCGAACGGCCGGAGCCCGATGCCGTTCCTCGGCGGGCGGTCCGCCCCAGACGAGACCCCATGCGCGAAGGCAGCCTCGACGCTCCCACCCGCCACCCCGTGCGCTGGCAGGAGGAGGAATTCTACGACGCGGAGAAGATCGACGCCGAGATGCGGCGCGTCTTCGACATCTGCCATGGCTGCCGCCGCTGCTTCAACCTGTGCGATTCCTTTCCCAAGCTGTTCGACCTGATCGACGCCTCGCCGACCGGCGAGCTCGACGAGGTGAAGAGCGAGGATTTCCGGCCGGTCGTCGAGGCCTGCACCCTCTGCGACATGTGCTTCCTGACGAAGTGCCCCTACGTCCCGCCGCACGCGTTCAACCTCGACTTCCCGCACCTCATGCTGCGCTACCGCGCCGCCGACCTGAAGGCCGGCCGCAGCTCGGGCATCCAGGGACAGCTCGCCCGCACCGACCGCAATGGCCGGCTCGCCGGGATGGTGGCGCCGCTCGCCAACTGGGCGACCGACACGGCCAACGGCCTCACCCGGCCGGCGATGGAAAAGGTCGCCGACATCCATCGCGAGGCCGCGCTGCCGAAGTTCCACGGCCGCAGCTTCACGGCGCGCGCCCGCGGCGCGGCGCCCGAGGTGAACCGCGCCGCGCCGGCCTTCGGCCGCAAGGCGGTGCTCTACGCCACCTGCTTCGTCAACTACAACAACCCCCGCATCGGCGAGGCGACCCGCGCCGTGCTCGCCAGGAACGGCGTCGAGACGGAGGTCGCCTATCCCGGCTGCTGCGGCATGCCGCAGCTCGAGCAGGGCGACTGCGCCGCCGTCGCCGACAAGGCGCGCCGCGTCGCGGCCGCGCTCGGCTCGTACATCGAGCGGGGCTACGACGTGGTCGCGCTGGTGCCCTCCTGCGCGCTGATGCTGAAGTTCGAATGGCCGCTGCTGGTGCCGGGCGACGCGGCGGTGGAGCGCCTCGCCAAGGCGACCTTCGACGTCAGCGAGTACGTCGTCGACATCGCCAAGCGCGAGGGCCTGGCGCTGGGCATGAGCCCCGTGCCCGGCGGCATCGCGCTGCACATCGCCTGCCATGCCCGGGCCCAGAACATGGGCCAGAAGGGGGCGGAGATGCTGCGGCTGCTGCCGGGCGCCGACGTTGCCGTGATCGAGCGCTGCTCCGGTCATGGCGGCAGCTGGGGCGTGCTGAAGGAGAACTTCCCGGTCGCCCTCAAGGTCGGCAAGCCGGTGGCGCGCCAGGCGGCGCAGGGCGGCAAGGCCTTCCTCGCCTCGGAGTGCCCGCTGGCCGGCGTGCACATCCAGCAGGGCATCGAGCGGCTGGGCGGCGACAAGCCGCCGCCGCAGATGGAGCTGATCGCCCACCCGATCGAGCTCGTCGCGCGCGCCTACGGCGTGCTGCCGGAGTGACGGAGTGACCATGATGAGTGCTGCCGAGCGCCGGATCACCCGCGCCGACCTGCTGCCGCTGCCCGAGTACGTCAAGGTGCGCAAGGAGCGCCGCCAGGCGGTGGTCGGGCGCAAGAAGCTGCGTCGCCTGGAGGTCGGCCCGGTGGCCACCTTCATGTTCGAGAGCTTCGAGACGATGCTGCTGCAGATCCAGGAGATGCTCTACATCGAGAAGGGCGGCGAGGCGCAGGTCGAGGACGAGCTCGCCGCCTACAACCCGCTGATCCCGCAGGGCAGCGAGCTGGTCGCCACGGTGATGTTCGAGATCGACGACCCGGTCCGCCGCAAGACCATGCTGGCGCGCATGGGCGGGGTCGAGGCCACCGCCTTCATCGACTTCGCCGGCGAGAGCGTCGCGGGCGAGCCCGAGGGCGATCTCGACCGCACCAACGAGGAGGGCAAGACCTCCTCCGTGCACTTCCTGCATTTCCGCTTCACCCCGGCGCAGATCGCCAGGTTCCGCGCGCCCGGCACGCAGGTGCTGGTGGGCTTCCGCCACCCCGCCTACGGCCACATGGCTGTCATGCCCGAGGCGGTCCGCGCCGCGCTCGCCGAGGATTTCGCGTAGGAGAGGCCGTGCCGACCTCGCCCGTCGACAGGCTCGGGACGAGGTTCGGGAGGGTGCGATCTCTCCGGCCTCATCCTGAGCTTGTCGAAGGATGGGGCCCGCACGATGGCGTCCCGTCCTACTTCACCGTCTCGTTCGGGTAGACGCCGAAGAACTCCCCGCGCTTCAGCCAGCCGCGGTGGCCCTGGACCTCGAGCCGGCACCAGTCCTGGACGCATTCCAGCAGCTTGCCGATCACCCCGGCCTCGATCCGGGCCACCGGCCGGCCGCGCTCCGGCTCGCTCAGGAGGGTGCGCGTCGCGCCGGTGACGAGCGCGGTGCGGGCACCCGCCAGCATGCTCTGGTGGACCCAGCCGACGGTGCCCTGCCAGTCGCGGATCTTGCGCCAGATGTCGAACTCGGCCAGCACCTCGACGGGCATGCCCTTGCGCACCATCACCCAGTCGACCGGGTAGTTGGTGCCCGGCCCGGTGCGCAGGTTGACCTCGTTGGAGCGGAGCGAGACGAAGCGCGGCAGCGGCAGATCCTCGGCGGCGCCGGCGACGCCCGCCAGCATGGCGAGTGCGGCCGCCAGCGCCACCCTGCGCAGCGGGATTCGATGCATGCCCCGGCGACCCCTCGTGCCTTGCCCGGATCCGGCCTTCTCCCTATCGCCCCGCGCCGCCCGCGGTCAATCGCCCTGTCGAGCCGGGGATCGCTTCAGGGACCCCGTCTGGACAAGCACGGACGGGCTTGCTAAGCCCGTCCTCGTCCGCCGCCCCAGTCGCGAGCCCAGCCCCGATGCCCGCCAAGACCCTCGTCGTGGTCACCCGCAAGCTGCCCGACCCGATCGAGACGCGGATGATGGAGCTGTTCGACGTCCGCCTGAACCTCGACGACGCGCCGCTCTCCCAGGAGCGGCTGATCGCCGCCGTGCAGCAGGCCGACGTGCTGGTGCCCACGGTGACCGACCGGATCGACGCCGCGGTGATCGACGCCGCCGGGCCGCGGCTCAAGCTGATCGCCTCCTTCGGCACCGGGGTCGACCATATCGACCTCGCGGCGGCGCGGCGGCGCGGCATCAGCGTGACCAACACGCCGGGGGTGCTGACCGAGGACACCGCCGACATGACCATGGCGCTGATCCTCTCGGTGCCGCGCCGGCTGGCCGAGGGCGAGCGGCTGGTGCGCTCGGGCGAGTGGAAGGGCTGGGGACCGACCTCGATGCTCGGCCACCGCATCTGGGGCAAGCGGCTCGGCATCGTCGGCATGGGCCGCATCGGCAGCGCGGTGGCGCGGCGCGCCCGCGGCTTCGGGCTGGCGGTGCACTACCACAACCGCCGCCGCGTCCACCCGGCGCTCGAGCACGAGCTCGAGGCGACCTGGTGGGAGAGCCTCGACCAGATGCTCTCCCGGATGGACATCATCTCGGTCAACTGCCCGCACACCCCGGCGACCTTCCACCTGCTCTCGGCGCGGCGCCTGAAGCTGCTGCAGAAGCACGCCTATGTCGTCAACACCTCGCGCGGCGAGGTGATCGACGAGGTGGCGCTGACCCGCATGCTGGAGAAGGGCGAGATCGCCGGCGCCGGCCTCGACGTCTTCGAGCACGAGCCGGCGGTCAATCCGAAGCTGCTGCGCCTCGACAACGTCGTGCTGCTGCCGCACATGGGCTCGGCGACCATCGAGGGCCGCATCGACATGGGCGAGAAGGTGATCATCAACATCAAGACCTTCGCCGACGGCCACTCGCCGCCGGACCGGGTCATCGATCTGCCGGCCTGACGGCCGGCGGGGTCATCGAGCTGCCGGCCTGACGGCCGGAAGGATCAGCGCGCCGCCGGCCCGGAGGGCCGGCGGGATGCCGCGGCGGCGTCAGGCGGCGCGGGCCAGCCGGCCACCGCGAAGAGACCTCCAGGACTGGACCGCCCCGGACACCCCCTCCAGCCCGCCCTCGACCAGTTCCGTCGCCATCAGCCGCAGCGGGCTCTCGCCGGGCATCTCGATGCCCCGCGGCGCCGCGAGCGCGAAGCCGAACCGCTCGTAGTAGCCCTGGTCGCCGACCAGCAGCACGACGCGGTGGCCGAGCGCCTTGGCCCGCGCCAGCCCGTCGCGCATCAGGCGGAGCCGATGCCGGACTTGCGGTGGTCGGGATGGACCACCAGCGGCCCGAGCAGCAGCGCCGGGGTGCGCGCCTCGCCGACGACGACCGGCCAGAAGCGGATGCTGCCGGCCAGCTTGCCGTCGCGCAGCGCCACCAGGCAGAGCGGCGCGATCCGCGGCACGCCGGCGCGATAGTCGTAGGACCGCTTGCGCCGGCGGTCGGCGCCGAAGCCGGCGTCGAGCATGGCCTCGATCTGGGCGCCGTGCGCCCGCTTTTCCTCGGTGATGGTGATCATCGGTCTCGTCCTGGGTGGAAGCGGACGTGCCGGCCGCGTCTCCGGCCGGGCTCCAGCGCGCTTCTAGGGACGAGGGGATCCTGCCCGCGCGCGCACGACCGCGCCGCTGCTCAGCGGCGCGCCTGTACGTCGTCGTGCGATGGCGGTCAGGTGGCGCATCGGATGCTGCACCCCGGAGCGGACAATTGGGTCCACCGGCCCCCTTGTCAATGGGAAACGTGGCCGGGAGGCGGGGACGGAGAGCGCGACGCGTAGCGACCCCGCGGCTCAGTCGGGCGCACGCCCCGCCGACGTGATCGCGGCGGCGAGGGTGGCCAGGGGCAGCACCAGGCGGAGGGGATCGTCGAGGAGCGGCAGCGCGCCGAATTGTCGATACCAGCGTGCGGCGCGCTCGTCCTTCGCGTCGATCGCCAGCGCCACGCCACCGACCTCGCCGGCGACCGCCACTGCGCGGCGGCCGGCAGCGATGAGCAGGGCCGCGCCGAGCCCCCGTCCTTGACTGGCGATCCGCACCGCCAGGCGGCCCAACCGGAAGACCGGGACCTCGTAGCGTCCCAGCTTGCGGGTCAGCACGGCCGGCACCCGCGCAAACTCGATCGCTCCGGGGCTGATGGCGTAGTAGCCGAGGATGAGCGCAGGCTCGTCGATCGGGACCGCGACAAAGGTCTTGGCGCCGCCGCTCTCATGGTTCTGCCGTGCGTAGCGGCGCAGGCAGTCGTTCAGGGCCGGCGAACCGCAATCGAACGCGTTCCGGTCGTGCTGTCGGCCGATCGGCTCCTCGCGCCAGGGCGATGCGCTCACTCCCCGGTCTGCTCGCGGTGGCGGCGCGCGGCGGCGCGAAGAGCCGCGGTCGGCTCGGGCGGGTTCTCGAGCAGATCCAGCACCCGGAGCGTGTCGCGTTCGGACAGGGCGATGCGCTCGTTGCGATCGACCACGTCGCGCGCCGCCGGCAGAGCCGAGCGCATGACGAAGGCGGTGACGTCGAGCCGCTCATAGGCTGCGGCTGCCGTCAGGAGGCGCTTCTCCTCCTTCGTCGTGCGCAACTCGAGGCGATCATCGCGGGTCGGTGCAGGACGGGCCATGGCTCTCTCCCTTGCTCCCGTGCAAGATGATGTACGGACGCTGTCCGTACAAGTGCGAGCGAGTCAGGGCGAGCCGAGGGCGCACCCCCACAGCTCTCAGTTCGTCCGATCCCCCTCCCGGATCGTCGGCGCCTCGCCGCAGAGCGGGCAGGCGGGGTCGCGGGGCACGCGGATCTTGCGGAACTCGGTGGCCAGCGCGTCGTAGATCAGCAGGCTGCCGCTCAGGCTGTCGCCGAGGCCGAGGATCTCCTTCACCACCTCGGTCGCCTGCAGCGTGCCGGCGGTGCCGGCCAGCGAGCCGAGGATGCCGGCCTCCTCGCAGCGCGGCACCAGCCCCGGCGGCGGCGGGGCTGGAAAGATGCAGCGGTAGCAGGGGTGCGGCGGGCCGAGATGCGACTTGAAGGTCGCGAGCTGCGCGTCGAAGCGCAGCAGCGCCGCCGAGACCAGGGTGCGGCCGGCGAAGTGACAGGTGTCGTTGAGCAGGAAGCGGGTGGCGAAGTTGTCGCTGCCGTCGGCCACCAGGTCGTAGGCCTCGACCAGCCGCCGCGCGTTGCCGGCGTCGAGCCGGGCGCGATGCACCTCGACGCGGACCTCGGGGTTGATCCGCGCCAGGGTCTCGGCGGCGCTCTCCGCCTTGTTGCGGCCGAGCCGGTCCTCGCCATGGATCACCTGGCGCTGCAGGTTGGAGAGGTCGACCGCGTCGTCGTCGATCACGCCGAGCGTGCCGATGCCGGCGGCCGCGAGGTAGAGCAGCAGCGGCGCGCCGAGCCCGCCGGCCCCGACCACCAGCACGCGGGCGGCGAGCAGCTTCTCCTGCCCCTCCTCGCCGATCTCGTCGAGGATCAGGTGGCGGGCGTAGCGCTCGACCTGGGCGTCGCTGAGGCTCACGACCCGCCACGCCCGGTCGAGCCGAAGCCGCCGGCGCCGCGCCCGGTCGCGGGCAGCGCGCCGGTCTCCTCCCAGGCGATCCGGGTGACCGGCGCCACCACCAGCTGGGCGATGCGCTCGCCGCGGCCGAGGCTGACCGGCCCGGCGCCGAGGTTGATCAGGATCGCCTGGATCTCGCCGCGATAGTCGGCGTCGATCGTGCCGGGGCTGTTCAGCACCGTGACCCCTTGGCGCAGCGCCAGGCCGGAGCGCGGCCGGACCTGCGCCTCGAAGCCCTCGGGCAGCGCGATGGCAATGCCGGTCGGCACCGCGCGGCGCTCGCCCGGCGCCAGGGTCAGCGGCTCGGCGATCGCGGCCAGCAGGTCGAGCCCGGCGCTGCCGGGGGTAGCGTAGGCGGGCAGCGGCAGGTCGGCGCCGTGCGGCAGGCGATGGATGGCGACCGCGACGCTGTTGCTCACGTCGGGCTGCTCACGCCGGGCTCCCGGCCAGCGCCGCCGCGATGCGCTCGGCGAGCCGCTCGGCCACCGCCTGCTTGCTCGCCCGCGGCCAGTCCTCGACGCCCTCGGCGGTGACCAGGTGGACGGTGTTCTCGCTGCCGCCGAAGGTGCCGCTGCCGGCGCCGACGTCGTTGGCGAGGATCCAGTCGCAGCCCTTGGCGAGCCGCTTGGCGCGCGCGTTCTCGACCAGGTTCTCGGTCTCGGCGGCAAAGCCGACCACCAGCCGCGGCCGGGCGTTGCCGGGCGCCGAGAGCGTGGCGAGGATGTCGGGGTTCTCGACCAGCGCGATGGCCGGCGGCGCGGCGCCGCGCTTCTTCTTCATCTTCTGGCCGGCCTCGGCGGCGGGACGCCAGTCCGCGACGGCCGCGGCGCAGACCGCGGCGGCGACCGGCAGCGCCGCCTGGCAGGCGGCCAGCATCTCGCGCGCGCTCTCGATGTGCCGCACCTCGACGCCGGGCGGGTCGGGCTCGGCGGTCGGCCCGGTGACCAGCAGCGTGGCGGCGCCGCGCCGGGCGAGCGCCGCGGCGATGGCGTGGCCCTGCCGGCCGGAGGAGCGGTTGCCGATGAAGCGCACGGGGTCGATCGCCTCGTAGGTCGGGCCGCTGGTCACCAGCACCCGCCGCCCGGCGAGCGCGCCCGCCGGCGCCAGCAGCGTCTCGAGGGCGGCGACGATCTCGAGCGGCTCGGCCATCCGGCCGACCCCGCTCTCGCCCTCGGCCAGCGCCCCTTCGCCCGGCCCGACCCGGCCGACGCCGCGCGCCTCGAGCCGCGCCCGGTTGGCGCGGGTCGCCGGGTGCTGCCACATCCGCCAGTTCATCGCCGGGGCGACCAGCACCGGCCGGTCGGTGGCGAGCAGCAGCGTCGCGGCAAGGTCGCCGGCCAGCCCGTGCGCCATCCTCGCCAGCAGGTCGGCGCTGGCCGGCGCGACGACGATCGCCTCGCAGTCGCGGGCCAGCCGGAGATGGCCCATCTCGCTCTCGTCGGTCAGCGACCAGAGGTCGGTGTAGACCTTGTCGTGGCTGAGGGCGGCAGCCGAAAGCGGCGTGACGAAGCGCTGCGCCGCCTCGGTCATGACGCAGCGCACCGCCGCGCCGCGCTCCATCAGCCGGCGGATCAGGTCGAGCGCCTTGTAGGCGGCGATGCCGCCGCCGATCACCAGCAGGATGCGCTTGCCCTGGAGCATCGGGTGAACCTAGACACCGGTCCGGCCCGGCGCAAGCAGGGCTCAGCCGGCCGGCGTGCCGCGGCGCAGCAAGCCGCGGCCGAGATCGAGGACCTCCTTCAGCCGTCCCCGGGCGACCAGCAGCATGACGGTCAGGTAGATCGCTGCGCCGGCCAGGATCTCCAGCCCGAGCAGCGCCGCCCGCGGCACGGACGGCCCGAGCCAGGCCTGCAGGCCCGCCACGCCGGCGGCCATCAGCGCGGCGGCCAGCAGCGGCGGCACCGCCTCGGCGAGGTAGCGCGGCAGGGAGAAGCGGACCAGCCGGTGCAGCAGCGCGAGCTCGACGAAGTACATGCCGACCTGCACCAGGCTGAGCGCGGCGGCAACCCCGGCGATGCCGTAGCCGAGCGACAGGCGGATCGCGACCAGGTTGAGGCAGGCATGGACCGCCACCACGCCCAGCCGCCAGGCCGGCCTGCCGAGCGCGGTCATCAGCGGCGCGAAGAAGAAGCTGAGCGAGAAGGCCAGCGACTGCGGCGCCAGCAGCTGGGTGGCGAGCAGCGCCGGCCGCCATTGCGGCCCGAGCCCGACATCGATCACCTCCGGGGCGGTGGCGGCCAGCCCGGCGAAGGCCGGGATCGCCGCCAGCGACAGGATGCGGCCGGCGGCGAACAGGCCGCGGCGCACCCGCTCCGGGTCGTGCTGCACCCTGGCGAAGAGCGGCAGCACGATGCGCTCGACGCTGCCCGAGAGCAGGTCGCTGACGATCAGCAGCAGCCGCTGGGCGACGCTGTAGTAGCCGACCTCGGTGGTGCCGAGCACGTAGCCGATCATCAGCCGGTCGGCCTGGAATCCCACGATGCGCAGCAGGCCGGCGCCGAGCACGCTGGCGCCGAAATGGAACAGCTCGCGGAAATGCCGCGGCGAGAAGCGCAGCCGGAGGCCGCCAGCGGCTGACCTGCCAGAGCACCAGCAGCGCCACCGCCTGGGCGGTGAGCTGCTGGGCGACCAGCGCCCAGACCCCGGCGCCCCACAGCGCCAGCCCGATGCCGGCGATGCCGCCGGCGAGCGAGCCGACGGTCTGCCGGACGCTGAGCGCGCGAAAGGCGAGCGCGCGGCGCAGCAGCGCCTGCTGCACCACGGTGAGCGAGGCGAGGAACGGGGCCACCGACAGCGCGCGCAGGACCGGCACCAGCAGCGGCTCGCCGTAGAGCCGGGCCAGCGGCTCCGCCAGCGCGATGGTGGCCAGCATCAGCAGCAGGCCGATCGCGACATTGGCCCAGAAGGCCGAGTCGCGGTGCGCGTCCTCCAGCTCGGGGCGCTGGATGATCGCCTCGGCGAAGCCCTGGTCGGCCAGCATCTGCAGGATCATCAGATAGACCGAGGCGAGCGCCATGACCCCGAAGGCGGCGGGCTCGAGCAGCCGGGCGAGCAGCAGGAAGACCAGCGCCGAGACGCCGCGCACGCCCCAGGTCTCGGCCGCCGACCAGAGCGCGCTGCGAGCCGCGATCGCCCTCAGCGACATCGGCTCAGCGCAGCAGGAGGATCAGCAGGACGACCGCGCCGAAGGCGAGCCAGAGCGGCAGGCGGCGGCGCACGTCGGTGATGCGCTCGTAGATCTGCAGCGTGTCGCGGTGCAGCCGCACCCCCTCGCGGGCGACCATGCCGACCGCCTGCTCGAGGTCGGTCATGAAGCGCGGCAGCCGCTCCAGCGCCCGGGCGGTCTCGATGACGGCGTCGCGCAGCCGCGCCTCGGGCCCGCGATTCTCCCGCATCCAGTCCGCGATCAGCGGCTGGGCCAGCGTCCAGATGTTGAGCTCGGGGTTGAGCTGGCGGCTCACCCCCTCGGCCATCACCATGTTCTTCTGCAGCAGCATCAGTTGCGGCTGGGCCTGCATGTCGAAGGTCTCGGCCAGCCGGAAGAGCTGGCCGAGCACCCGGGCGAAGGAGATCTCGGCCAGCGGCCGGCCGAAGATCGGCTCGCCGATCGCCCGGCAGGCCTGGGCGAACTCGGCGACCGACTGGCTGGCCGGCACGTAGCCGAGCGCGATGTGGATCTCCGCCACCCGGCGATAGTCGCGCTCGAGGAAGGCCAGCAGCATGTCGGCGAGGTAGTAGCGGGTCTTGCGGTCGAGCCGGCCCATGATGCCGAAATCGACCGCGCCGATATTGCCCTCGGCATCGACGAACATGTTGCCGGGGTGCTGGTCGCCGTGGAAGTAGCCGTCGCGGAACACCTGCTTGAAGAAGATCGTCGCCGCCTTCTCCAGCACGGCGTCGACCTCCAGCCCGGCGGCGACCAGCCCGGCCCGGTCGCCCATCGGGATGCCGGTCAGGCGCTGCTGCGTCATTACCCGCTGGGCGGTGCGCCGCCAGTCGATCGCCGGCACCCGGTAGGTCGGGTCGCCGGCGAAGTTCTCGGCCAGCTCGGAGGCGGCCGCCGCCTCCAGCCGCAGGTCCATCTCGATGGCGACGGTGTTGGCGAAGGTCTGCACCACCTCGACCGGCCGCAGCCGGCGCAGCTTGGGCTGGGTGCGCTCGATCACCTCGGCCAGCCACATCATCAGGTCGAGGTCGCGGGCGAAGGCCTGCTCGATGCCGGGCCGCAGCACCTTGACCGCGACCGGCACCACCTCGTCCGGGGTCTCGCCCGGCACCGTGGCGTAGTGCACCTGGGCGATCGACGCGGCCGACACCGGGCGGTCCTCGAAGCTGAGGAACAGCTCGCCGATCGGCCGGCCGAACTCGGCCTCGAGGGTGGCCCGCGCCGCCTTCGTCGGGAAGGGGGCGAGCCGGTCCTGCAGCCGCGAGAGGTCGGCCGCCATCTGCTCGCCCATCAGGTCGGAGCGGGTCGACAGCATCTGGCCGAGCTTGATGAAGGCCGGTCCCAGCGCGCTCAGCGCCGCCGCCAGCCGCTCGCCGGGGCGCGGCGCCCCGGGGCGCGAGCGGACCGGGCGGCGGGCGAACGCGCGGCCCGCCGCGAGCCGCCGGCGCCAGCCCGCGCCCGACAGCGCCTCCTGCAGCGGCCTGAGCGCGTCGGGCGGGCCAGCGTGCGGGCGATCACCAGCAGCCGCACCAGGTTGCGCGCGGAGCGGAACATCGCGGGCGGCTAGCGCGGAGCGCCCGGCTCGCCGCGCCCGCCCGGGCGGCGCATCGCGCTCAGAGCCGCCAGCCGGTGTGCAGCGCGGCGATGCCGGCGCTGAGCAGGCGGTGGCGGACCCGCTCCAGCCCGGCGTCCGCCATCATCGCGGCCAGCGTCTCCGGCGCCGGGAAGCGGCGGATGCTCTCGGCGAGGTAGCGGTAGGACTCGGCGTCGCCGACCACCAGCCGGCCCAGCATCGGCAGCACCTGGAAGGAATAAAGCTCGTAGGCGCGCGCCAGCCAGGGCAGGGCGACCTTGCTGAACTCCAGGCAGACGAAGCGGCCGCCCGGCCGCAGCACGCGGCGCGCCTCGGCCAGCGCCCGCTCGGGATGGGTGACGTTGCGCAGCCCGAAGGCGATGGAGTAGCGGTCGACGCTGGCATCGGGCAGCGGCAGGTGCTCGGCGTCGCCGACCACCCATTCGATGCCGCCGAGCCAGCCGCGGTCGATCGCCCGGTCGCGGCCCTGCGCCACCATGTCGGGGGTGAGGTCGCAGACGACGACCCGGCCGCCCGCCGCGACCGCGGCCTCCGGCCCGCCCCAGCGCTCGACCACCCGCTGGGCGATGTCGCCGGTGCCGCCGGCGACATCGAGCACCGCCTGGCCCGGCCGCAGCATCAGGGCGTCGATCATCGCCGCCTTCCACAGCCGGTGGATGCCGCCCGACATCAGGTCGTTCATCAGGTCGTAGCGGCCGGCGACGCTGGCGAACACGCCGCGCACCAGCGCCGGCTTCTCGGTCGCCGGAACGGTGCGGTCGCCGAACCAGGCCGGCTCGGCGCCGGGCTCCGGCGGGACCGGCGCCTGCGGATCGCTCGTCATGGCGGCGAACATAGCGCGGCATCCGGGGCTCCGCTACTTTGGCCCGATGCCCGAGCTTCCCGAGGTCGAGACGATCCGCCGCGGCCTGGCCCTCCGCCTGGAGGGACGGCGGCTGGCCCATGTCGAGCAGCGCCGGCCGGACCTCCGCCGCGCCCTGCCGCCCGACCTGCCGGCGCGCCTCACCGGCCGCCGCGTGGCGCGGCTCGACCGCCGCGCCAAGTACCTGCTGATCCACCTCGAGGACGGGCCGGTGCTGATGCTGCATCTCGGCATGTCCGGGCGGATGGTGATCGGCGGCCGCGACGACGGCCCGCCCGACCGGCACGACCACTTCATCCTGGAGACCGACGACGGCGCGGTGATCCGCTTCAACGACGCCCGCCGCTTCGGCCATATCGACCTGATCGAGCCCGGCGGCCTCGACTCGCACCCGCTGCTCCGCGGCCTCGGCCCGGAGCCGCTCGGCAACGCCTTCAGCGGCCCGGTGCTGGCCGATGCGCTCCGCGGCAAGGCGACGCCGATCAAGGCGGCGCTGCTCGACCAGCGCGTCGTCGCCGGGCTCGGCAACATCTACGTCTCGGAGAGCCTGTTCTGGGCCGGCATCTCGCCGCGCCGGCTCGCCCGCACCGTGCAGGGCGAGCGCGCCGAGCGGCTCGCGGCCGCCATCCGCAAGGTGCTGCGCGAGGCGATCGCCGCCGGCGGCTCGACCCTGCGCGACTACGTCCAGGCCTCCGGCGAGCTCGGCTACTTCCAGCACCGCTTCGCCGTCTATGACCGCGAGGGCCGGCCCTGCCCCGGCTGCGATTGCGACGCAGCCCAGACCGGCGGTATCAGACGCATCGCCCAGGCCGGGCGCTCGACTTTCTATTGTCCGCGGCGACAGCGCTAGGCTAGATACGCCGCCTCGCAAGCCCAGTCCCCGGAGATCGGCGATGGAGTACAGCAACATCCGCCTCGAGCGGCGCGGCCGCGTCGGCCTCGTCACCCTGAACCGGCCGCAGGCGCTGAACGCGCTGTGCGACGCCCTGGTCGCCGAGCTCGGCCACGCGCTCGACGAGCTCGAGGCCGATGCCGCGATCGGCGCCATCGTCATCACCGGCAGCGAGAAGGCGTTCGCCGCCGGCGCCGACATCAAGGAGATGAAGGACCGCGACTACGTCGACGTCTACCGCAGCGACTTCATCACCCGCGGCTGGGAGCGCGTCGCGCAGTGCCGCAAGCCGGTGATCGCCGCGGTCGCCGGCTTCGCGCTCGGCGGCGGCTGCGAGCTCGCCATGATGTGCGACTTCATCCTCGCCGCCGACACGGCCAGGTTCGGCCAGCCGGAGATCGGCCTCGGCACGCTGCCCGGGGCCGGCGGCACGCAGCGCCTGACGCGCGCCGTCGGCAAGGCCAAGGCGATGGAGCTCTGCCTCACCGGCCGCATGATGGACGCCGCCGAGGCGGAGCGCGCCGGGCTGGTCGCCCGCATCGTGCCGGCCGACGGGCTGGTCGAGGAGGCGGTCAAGGTGGCGGAGAAGATCGCCGGCTTCTCGCAGCCGATCGCGACGATGGTGAAGGAGGCGGTGAACCGCGCCTTCGAGACGACGCTCGCCGAGGGGATTCGCTTCGAGCGCCGGCTGTTCCACGCCAGCTTTGCGACGGAGGATCAGAAGGAAGGAATGGCGGCCTTCGTCGAGAAGCGCAAGCCGGCTTTCCGCAACCGCTGAAAAGTCACGCGCCGACGGGGGTCCCGCGGCTTGACGCCGAGGGACCCCGGCGCTATAACCCCGCGCCTTTCCAAACCGACGAGATCGAGAGATGGCCCATCATAAATCGGCGAAGAAGCGCATTCGCCAGACCGAGACGCGCACCGAGCGCAACCGCGCGCGGGTGAGCCGCGTCCGCACCTTCATCAAGAAGGTCGAGCAGGCCATCGCGAGCGGCAACCGGGACGTCGCCCAGCAGGCGCTGGTCGAGGCGCAGCCCGAGATCCATCGCGGCGTCAGCCGCGGCGTCCTGCATCGCAACACCGCGGCCCGCAAGATCTCGCGGCTGACCGCGCGCGTGCGTTCCCTCTAGCGGCCGGTGCGGCGGGCCTGCCCCGCAGGTTCCGCCCGCCGCCGTCGCGCGGCTTGTTTCCCGGTACATTTGTTGCGTTCTTCTTTCGGTCATGTTGCCATCCTGCGGGACCCACGGGTATGATGCCCTCCTTGGTTTCCTCTTGGGGTGGAGCGGCCCGACCAAGTAGTCTTCAAATAAAGACGGGCCAGTAGCCTCGGATTTGCTCGCCACGGCAAATCATCCCGAGGACATGATCGGGGAGAGTGGCAAAGGAATTGTAACGCGGCCGGAGCAGACCGGCGGCTGGCGCCCTGTCAGCCGAAACGCTGAAGCCTTGCCTTCTGGGGGGTAAGCGGGGGTCGACATGGTAAGCGGGGCCTATGCCGGTGACGTCAGTCCGCGCGAAGCGTGGGACCTGCTCGCGACCGAGGCGAATGCGGTCCTGGTCGATGTGCGGACCCAGCCGGAGTGGAGCTTCGTCGGTCAGCCCGACCTGACGAAGCTCGGCAAGCGTGTCGTGCCGCTCTCCTGGCAGGTCTATCCCGGCATGCAGGTCGATGCCGCCTTCGCCGACCGCCTCGCCGGCATCGTCGCCGATCGCGGCGCGCCGATCCTGTTCCTGTGCCGCAGCGGCGCCCGCTCCAAGGCCGCCGCCATCGCCCTGACCGGCCGCGGCTACAGCCGCTGCTACAACATCGCCAACGGCTTCGAGGGCGGCCTCGATGCCGACGGGCACCGTGGACAGCGCGCCGGCTGGAAGGCCGACGGCCTGCCCTGGGTGCAGGAGTGAGCGGGCCGAAGCGGACGACGGCCAACCCGGAAGACCGCCGCCCGCCAACCCGATCCGAGACCGTCGAGCCGGCCCAGGCCGTCGGGCGGGCCGAGGCCACCGGCGAGGAGCTCGCCCAGCAATGGGCGCGGGTGCGCGGCCGGCTGCGGGCGGAATTCGGCGAGGCCGCCTTCCGCAGCTGGCTGAAGCCGCTGGTGCTGCTCGGCCAGCGCGGCGCCGAGGTGCGCATCGCCGTGCCGTCGCGCTTCATGCGCGACTGGGTGATGTCGCACTATGCCGACCGCCTGCGCGTGCTGTGGGCCGGCGAGAACGGCTCGGTGCGCAGCGTCGAGCTGGTGGTCGACGGCGCCAAGCCGCAGGCGACGCGGGCGACCAGCCCGCCGCCGGCCCGCCGGTCGGCGGCCGGGCCTTCGAGGCCGCGCCGCCCGCCGAGGCCGCTTCGGCGGCCTGACGAGCAGCGCCGACTGCCGCCGCCCGGGCCGCACGAGGAGTTCAGCGCCCCGCTCGACCCGCGCTTCACCTTCGAGAACTTCATCACCGGCAAGTCGAACGAGTTCGCCTATGCCGCCGCGCACCGCGTCGCCGAGGCGGCGGCGGTCTCCTTCAACCCGCTGTTCCTCTATGGCGGGGTCGGGCTCGGCAAGACCCACCTGATGCACGCCATCGCCTGGCACATCCGCCGGCGCACGCCGCAGCGCCGGGTGATCTATCTCTCGGCCGAGAAGTTCATGTACCAGTTCATCCGGGCGCTGCGGCACAAGACGACGATGGCGTTCAAGGAGCAGTTCCGCTCGGTCGACGTGCTGATGATCGACGACGTCCAGTTCATCAGCGGCAAGGACTCCACCCAGGAGGAGTTCTTCCACACCTTCAACGCCCTGGTCGACCAGAACCGCCAGGTGGTGATCTCCGCCGACAAGTCGCCCTCCGACCTCGAGGGGCTGGAGGAGCGGATGCGCTCCCGGCTCGGCTGGGGCCTGGTCGCCGACATCCACCCGACGACCTACGAGCTCCGGCTCGGCATCCTGCACGCCAAGGCCGAGCAGCTGAAGACCGAGATCCCCGGCAAGGTGCTGGAGTTCCTCGCCCACAAGATCACCTCCAACATCCGCGAGCTGGAGGGGGCGCTGAACCGCATCGTCGCCCACGCCACCCTGATCGGCCGGCCGATCACGCTGGAGAGCACCCAGGAGGTGCTGAACGACCTGCTCCGGGCCAACGACCGGCGGGTCACCATCGACGAGATCCAGAAGCGGGTGGCCGAGCATTTCAACGTCAAGCTGGCGGACATGCACTCGGCCCGGCGGGCCCGCGCCGTCGCCCGGCCGCGCCAGGTGGCGATGTATCTCGCCAAGCAGCTGACCACCCGGTCGCTGCCGGAGATCGGCCGCAAGTTCGGCGGCCGCGACCACACCACGGTGATGCACGCGGTGCGCAAGATCGAGGAGTTGCGGCTGCTCGACAGCGGCTTCTCGGAGGATATCGAGCTGCTCCGCCGCATGCTCGAGGCCTGAGCCGCCGCCGGTTCCCCGACGGCTGGGATTCTGCCTGTTTTTACAGCGGCTTAGCGGCTGGTGGCCGAGGCCGGCGGCGACTGCAATTTAGTTACTTTTCCGGGCATATCCGGCTATAATCCGTGGTCCGCCCGGGTGCGCGCCGGGCGGGGCCTTCCGCCGGCGTCGGGGGAGCCGGAGCACCGCCGATCGAACCGTCCGGGCGCCGCGGACATCCGAGCCACGCCTTGAGACCTCCGTGACGCCATGAAACTCACCATCGAACGCGGTGCCCTGCTGAAGTCGCTCGCCCATGTCCAGAGCGTGGTGGAGCGGCGCAACACCATCCCGATCCTCTCCAACGTCCTGCTCGAGGCGGGGGACGGCACGCTCGGCCTGACCGCCACCGACATGGACCTGACGATCGTCGAGTCGCTGCCCGCGACGGTCGCCGAGGGCGGCGCCACCACGGCGCCGGCGCACACCCTCTACGACATCGTTCGCAAGCTGCCCGACGGGGCGCAGATCCAGCTCGAGGCCGGCGGCGAGGGCGGCCAGATGACGCTGCGCGCCGGGCGTTCGCGCTTCGCGCTGCAGACCCTGCCGAAGGACGATTTCCCGGCGCCGGGCGGCACCGCCCTGCCGCACCAGTTCACGCTCGCCGGCACCGACCTCAGGACGCTGATCGACCGCACCCGCTTCGCCATCTCCACCGAGGAGACGCGCTACTACCTGAACGGCATCTACCTGCACGCCGCCAAGACCGGCGAGCATCCGGTGCTGCGCGCCGTGGCCACCGACGGCCACCGGCTGGCGCGCTTCGAGATGCCGCTGCCGCTCGGCGCCGCCGAGATGCCGGGCGTCATCGTGCCGCGCAAGACGGTGGGCGAGCTGCGCAAGCTGATCGAGGAGACCGAGGAGCGGGTCGACATCTCGCTCTCCGACAGCCGCATCCGCTTCGCCTTCGGCACCGTCGTGCTGAGCTCCAAGCTGATCGACGGCACCTTCCCCGATTACCAGCGGGTGATCCCGACCGGCAACGACAAGGTGCTGAAGGTCGACAGGCGCAGCTTCGCCGAGGCGGTCGACCGCGTCTCGACCATCTCCAGCGAGAAGTCGCGCGCCGTGAAGCTGGCGCTGCGGCCGCAGGGGCTGGTCCTCTCGGCGACCAGCGCGGAAAACGGCAGCGCCAGCGAGGAGCTCGAGGTCGATTATGGCGGCAGCGCCCTGGAAATCGGCTTCAACGCTCGCTATCTCCTTGATATCGCCCAGCAGATCCAGGGCGACGGGGCCCAGTTCTCGCTTGCCGACTCGGGCTCCCCGACGATCGTCCGCGACGTCGCCGACGCCAGCGCGCTCTACGTCCTGATGCCCATGCGGGTGTGATCGCGTTCGCCAGTGAGGCAAAGATTCTGATCTCGCCGCAGCCGCCGGCTGTCGCCCGGCCCGTGTCGTCATTGCCCCTGTCCCCGGCCCCCGCGCCCCGCGGGCCGGTGCTGGCGCGTCTCGCGCTGACCGATTTCCGCTGCTACGTCCGGGCCGAGCTGGCGCCGGCCCCGGGCGCCGTCGTGCTGACCGGCCCGAACGGCGCCGGCAAGACCAACCTGCTGGAGGCGATCTCCTTCCTGGCGCCCGGCCGCGGCCTGCGCCGCGCGCTGATCGGCGCGGTCGACCGCCGCGGGCATGCCGGCACGCCGGCGACGGCGGCCGCTCCCGTGCCGGCTCCCGGCCCCTGGGCCGTCGCCGCCCGGCTCGCCGGCCCGGACGGGCCGGTCGAGATCGGCACCGGCCGCGATCCCGCCGCCCCGGCCGACGCGCCGCGGCCGCGCCGGCTGGTCAAGGTCGACGGCGCCTTCATGCGCGGCCAGGCCAGCCTCGCGGCGCATCTCTCGGTGTCCTGGCTGACCCCGCAGATGGACCGGCTGTTCCTCGACGGGGCCGGCGACCGGCGCCGCTTCCTGGACCGGCTGGTCTACGGCTTCGACCCGGAGCATGCCGGCCGCGTCGCCGCCTTCGACCATGCGCTGCGCGAGCGGGCCCGCCTGCTGCGCGGCGAGGTCGCACGGCCCGATCCCGCCTGGCTCGATGCGCTGGAGGAGCAGATGGCCGCCCGCGGCGTCGCCATCGCCGCCGCCCGCCTGGCGCTGGTCGAGCGGCTGGCGCTGGCCGCCGCCGAGACCGTCGGCCCCTTCCCGGTGCCCGAGATCGCCATGACCGGCGCGCTGGAGGGCTGGCTCGGCGCCATGCCGGCGCTGGCCGCCGAGGAGCGGCTGCGCGCCGAGCTCGCCGCCGGCCGCCGCCAGGACGCCGCCACCGGCGGCGCCGTCGCCGGGCCGCAGCGCAGCGACCTGCGGGTGGCCGACCGCCGCACCGGCATGCCGGCCGCCGACTGCTCGACCGGCGAGCAGAAGGCGCTGCTGCTGGCGCTGGTGCTGGCCCATGCCCGGCTGCAGCTGGCCGAGCGCGGCGCGCCGCCGGTGCTGCTGCTCGACGAGGTCGCCGCGCACCTCGATGCCGGGCGCCGCGCCGCCCTGTTCGACGAGCTGCTGGCGCTCGGCGGCCAGGTCTGGCTGACCGGCACCGACGAGGCGCTGTTCCAACCCCTGGCCGGCGCGGCGCAGCTCGTGCGCGTGCGCGAGGCCCGTCTCGAGGAGATCAGGCGATGACCGCCGAAGCCGCCCGCGCCGAGCCGCTGCCCGGCGCCCTGCCGCCGGCCGCCTACGACGCCGATTCCATCAAGGTGCTGCGCGGGCTCGACGCCGTGCGCAAGCGGCCGGGCATGTATATCGGCGACACCGACGACGGCTCCGGCCTGCACCACATGGTCTACGAGGTCGTCGACAACGCCATCGACGAGTCGCTGGCCGGCTGGTGCGACCGCATCGACGTGGCGCTCAACGCCGACGGCTCGGTCACCGTGGCCGACAACGGCCGCGGCATCCCGACCGACATCCACAAGGAGGAGGGGGTCTCGGCCGCCGAGGTCATCATGACCCAGCTCCATGCCGGCGGTAAGTTCGACCAGAACTCCTACAAGGTCTCGGGCGGCCTGCACGGCGTCGGCGTCTCGGTGGTGAACGCGCTGTCCCAGGTGCTGGAGCTGCGCATCTGGCGCGACGGGGCCGAGTGGTTCATGCGCTTCCGCGACGGCGAGCCGGAGGCGCCGCTCGCCCGGGTAGGATCCGCGCCGCTGATCGAGGGCAAGGGCCCGAAGCGCGGCACCGAGGTCACCTTCCTGCCCTCGACGCGCACCTTCACCAAGACCGAGTTCGACTTCCCGACGCTGGAGCACCGGCTGCGCGAGCTCGCCTTCCTGAACTCCGGCGTGCGCCTCTTCCTGACCGACGCGCGCGGCGTCGAGCCGGTCACCGTCGAGCTGTTCTACGAGGGCGGGCTCGCCGCCTTCGTGCGCTATCTCGACCGCACCAAGGAGGTGCTGCACGGCGAGCCGATCACGCTGGCGGCGGCGCGCGACGGCATCACCGTCGAGGTCGCGATGGAGTGGACCAGCTCGTACCACGAGACGATGCTGTGCTTCACCAACAACATCCCGCAGCGCGACGGCGGCACCCACCTCGCCGGCTTCCGCGCCGCGCTGACCCGCCAGGTCAACCAGTACGCCAACGACAGCGGGCTGGCGCGCCGGGAGAAGGTGACGCTCTCCGGCGACGACGCCCGCGAGGGGCTGACCTGCGTCCTCTCGGTCAAGGTGCCGGACCCCAAGTTCTCCTCGCAGACCAAGGACAAGCTGGTCTCCTCCGAGGTCCGGCCGGTGGTCGAGCAGATCGTCTCCGACCGGCTCGGCCAGTGGTTCGAGGAGCATCCGGCCGACGCCAAGAAGGTGATCGGCAAGGTGGTCGAGGCGGCGCTCGCCCGCGAGGCGGCGCGCAAGGCGCGCGACCTGACGCGGCGCAAGGGCGCGCTCGACATGGCCTCGCTGCCCGGCAAGCTCGCCGACTGCCAGGAGCGCGACCCGGCCGGCGCCGAGATCTTCATCGTCGAGGGTGATTCCGCCGGCGGCTCGGCCAAGCAGGGCCGCGACCGGCGCTTCCAGGCGATCCTGCCGCTGCGCGGCAAGATTCTCAACGTCGAGCGGGCGCGGCCCGACAAGATGCTGAGCTCGGCCGAGATCGGCACGCTGATCACCGCGCTCGGCACCGGCATCGGCCAGGAGGAGTTCGACGCCGCCAAGATCCGCTACCACAAGGTCATCATCATGACCGACGCGGATGTCGACGGCTCGCACATCCGCACCCTGCTGCTGACCTTCTTCTACCGCCAGATGGCGGCGATCATCGAGCGCGGCTACCTCTACATAGCCCAGCCGCCGCTCTACAAGGTCGTGCGCGGCAAGTCGGAGCGCTACCTGAAGGACGACAAGGCCTTCGAGGACTTCCTGATCGACGAGGGGCTGGAGGGCGCCGTGCTGGCGCTGGGCGACGGCAGCCGCATCGGCGGCGCCGATCTGCGCCGGCTGGTCGACCGCGCGCGGGCCATGCGCGGGCTGGCAGCCTCGCTCGGCCGCCGCTACGACCGCGTCGTGGTCGAGCAGGCGGCGATCGCCGGCATCCTCTCGCCCGACCGGCTGGCGACGCCGGAGCAGGCCCAGGCCGCCGCCGAGACGCTCGCCCGCCGCCTCGACCAGATCGCCGCCGCGCCGGAGCGCGGCTGGCGCGGCGAGGCCACGGTGGATGCCATCCGGGTCAGCCGCCGGATCCGCGGCATGCCGGAGAGTGCCGCCCTCGACCTGCCGCTGCTGCGCTCGGTCGAGGCCCGGCGCCTCGCCGAGGTCGCCGCCGAGCTCGCCCATGTCTACGGCGGCTCGCCGGTGCTGGAGCGCAAGGAGGAGCGGTTCACGCTGCACTCGGCGACCGAGCTGGTCGACAAGGTGACGGCGATCGGCCGCCGCGGCCTCTCGATCCAGCGCTACAAGGGGCTGGGCGAGATGAACCCGGAGCAGCTCTGGGAGACGACGCTCGATCCCGAGGTGCGCTCGCTGCTGCAGGTCAAGGTCGCCCATGCCGACGAGGCCGACAACGTCTTCGAGTCGCTGATGGGCGACGTCGTCGAGCCGCGCCGCGAGTTCATCCAGGCCAACGCGCTGAACGTCGCCAACCTCGACGTGTAGTGACCCTCGCCCACCGGCTGCTCGGCGTCGCCGCCCGGCTCTACTGGCGGGTGGCGCGGCCGCGGACGCTCGGGGTGCGGGCGCTGGTGCTCGATCCCGACGACCGCATCGTCCTGGTCCGCCATGTCGGCGGGCGGCTCTGGGGCCTGCCGGGCGGCGGCGTCAGGAAGGGCGAGGGCTTCGCCGCCGCGCTGGCCCGCGAGCTCGGCGAGGAGCTGGCCATCGCCGGCTTCGCCGTCGAGCGCCTGCTGGGCGCCTATCACAGCCGCCGCGAGGGCAAGGACGACCACATCCTGGTGCTCGTCGTCCGCCTCGACGCGGCCGCCGCGGCCGCCGTGCGCGTTGCCGACGGCTGGGAGATCGCCGCCGCCGAATGGTTCGCCCTCGACCGCCTGCCGGAGCTGCTGTCGCCCGCCACCGGCCGGCGCATCGCCGAGTATCGCCGGGCCGCGACGGGGACCGGCGCGTGGTAGGGCAGGGGACCTCGCCGCGTGCGGCTGAACCAGAACGTCCGGCCGGACCCGGAATGACCGCCTCGCCCGCCGGCGACCGTCGCGGCCTCGGCGTCGCGCTGGTCGGGCTCTCGGCGCTGGTCTGGGCCTCGGGCGGGCTGTTCGTGCGGCTGCTGCCCTACGACCTCTGGACCATCGTGTTCTGGCGCGGCTGCTTCGGCGGCCTGTTCGTCGGGCTCTACGTGGTCTGGCGCTATCGCGGCCGGACGCTCGCCCGCATCCGGGCCATCGGCGGGACGGGCCTGGTCGTGGTGGTCTGCACCACGGCCACCATCACCCTCTTCGCCGCCGCGTTCCAGCACACCAGCGTGGCCCGGGCGATGACGATCTATGCCGGCGCGCCGTTCTTCACCGCCGCGGTCGCCTGGGCCTGGCTGCGCGAGCGGCCCTCCGCCGCCACCCTCGTGGCGAGCCTCATGGTGGTGATCGGTATCCTGGTGATGGTCGGGCCGGGCTCCGGCGGCCCGCGGCTGGGCGACGGGCTGGCGATCCTCGCCACGTCAGCGACGGCGGTGATGACCGTCGCGGTGCGCCGGCGCGGCCGGGAGGTCGAGATGCTGCCGGCCGCCCTGCTCGCCATGCTGCTCAGCATCGCCGTGGCGCTGCCCTTCGCCCAGCACCTCGCCGACCTGACGCCGCGCGACTATCTGGTCGCCGCCGGGTTCGGCCTCGGCCCGATGACGCTGGGCATGATGCTCTACATCGTGGGCTCGGCGATGATCCCGTCGGCGCTGGCGGCGCTGATCGGCACCATCGAGGCCCCGGTCGGGGCGCTGTGGGCCTGGGTCGGGGTCGGCGAGGTGCCGGCCCCCACCACCTTCGCCGGCGGCGGCATCGTGCTCGCCGCCGTGGTCGTCCGGCTGCTCGTCGGGCAGTCCAGGAGGATCACGGCCCCTCGGCCGGCAGCAGCAGCGCCGCGTCGGCCGGCCAGCTGACCCAGACCGCCTGGCCGGCCGCGCCGCCGGGATCGGCGCGGCGGTCGACGTTCTGGGCGGCGACGGCGAGCGGCCGGGGCAGGCCCTCGACCGCGACGTGGTAGTGGCTGCGGTCGCCGAGATAGGCGCGGGCGTCCAGCCGGCCGGCGAGGCTGTTCTCGACCGGCCCGGAGGGTGGCCGGTCGGAGAGCGCCAGCTTCTCCGGGCGGATCGCGACGGTGACCGGGCCGGCCGCCAGGCGGGCGCCGGGCTCCAGCCGGACCCGCAGCAGGCCGAGCGGGCCGGCCTCGACCACCGCGCAGCCCTGCTCGACGCCGCGCACCGTCCCGTCGATGAAGTTCATCGTGCCGATGAAGGCGGCCACCTCGCGGCAGGACGGCGCCTCGTAGAGCCGCTCGGCGCTGTCGATCTGCAGGATCCGGCCGCGCGACATCACCGCGATGCGGTCGGACAGCGTCAGCGCCTCCTCCTGGTCGTGGGTGACGAAGACGAAGGTGATGCCGACCGAGCGCTGCAGGGCGCGCAGCTCGAGCTGCATCTCCTCGCGCAGCTTCTTGTCGAGCGCGCCGAGCGGCTCGTCGAGCAGCAGCACCTTGGGCCGGCAGACCAGCGCGCGGGCCAGCGCCACGCGCTGGCGCTGGCCGCCGGAGAGCTGGTCGGCCCGCCGGTCGCCATGGCCGGGCAGCTTGATCAGCGCCAGCGCCTCGTCGACCGCGGCGGCGATCCGCGCCTTGCCCAGGCCCTGGTTGCGCAGCCCGTAGGCGATGTTCTGGCGGACGTCGAGATGCGGGAAGATGGCGTAGGACTGGAACACCATGTTGGTCGGCCGGCGGTTCGCCGGGACGCGCGACTGCGGCTGGCCGTCGATGAAGATCTCGCCGGCGTCCGGCCGCTCGAAGCCGGCGAGCAGCCGCAGCAGCGTGGTCTTGCCGCAGCCGGACGGGCCGAGCAGCGAGAAGAACTCGCCGGCCGGGATGTCGAACGTCAGGTCGTCGACGGCGGTGAGCGCGCCGAAGCGCCGCGTCACGCCGCGGATCGCGATCAGGCTCTCGGCGGGGGCGGTCATCGGGCGAGCCGCCAGCCGAAGCCGCTGGCGCCGGTGCCGCGGCGGCGCAGCCACTCGGCCGAGGCGACCAGCACGACCGAGCCGGCGATGATGCAGCTGCCGAGCGCCAGCACGCCGGGCAGGCGCTGCGGGAAGCGCAGCTGGCTGAAGATGAAGACCGGCAGGGTCGCCTGGTTGCCGCTGAGGAAGGCGGCCAGCACGTACTCGTCGAAGGACGCGCTGAAGCAGAGCAGCAGGCTGGAGACGATGCCCGGCCAGGCGAGCGGCAGGACGATGCGGCGGAAGGTCTGCCAGGCGGTGTCGCCGAGGTCGCGGGCGGCCTCCTCCAGGCTCGGGTCGAAGCCCTCGAGTCGGGAGATCATCACCAGCGTCGCATAGGGCAGGCAGAGCATGACGTGGCCGGCGGCGACGGTGAGCAGCGACAGCTCGACGTCGAGCACCCGGCGCAGGATGACCAGCAGCGCCAGCGCCAGCACCAGCGTCGGCACGACCAGCGGCAGCAGCAGGAAGCCCAGGATCGGCGCCCGCCCGGGCAGCGCGTAGCGGGTCAGCGCGCGGGCCGCCAGCACGCCCAGCGCCGTGCTCGCCAGCGCCACGAAGGCGCCCACGGCCAGGCTCGCCTGCAGCGCCTCGATCAGCGGCGCGTTGCCGGCCATCTCGCGGTACCAGGCGAGCGTGAAGCCGCGCAGCGGGAAGGCGACGTAGAAGCTGTCGTTGAAGGAGAAGAGCGGCAGCAGCAGCACCGGGCCGTAGAGGAACAGCAGGTAGAGGCTGGCATAGGCCGTCAGGCCCGGGAGGCGCCGCGGTCCCGCCATGCCGGCTACGGCCCCGCCGGGGCGCGGCGCCGGCCGCCGGCGCGCCAGAGCACGCCGGAGACCAGCAGCGTCACGGTCAGCATCATGACGACCGAGAGCGCGGCGCCGAGCGGCGCGTCGTTCATCCGGCCGAACAGCGCCTGGATCAGGTTGCCGACCATGATCCCGGAGGTGC
Source organism: Dongiaceae bacterium (assembly GCA_046349435.1). Taxonomy (GTDB): domain Bacteria; phylum Pseudomonadota; class Alphaproteobacteria; order Dongiales; family Dongiaceae; genus JAXMCI01. Next base: position 89,206 of record JAXMCI010000028.1, read on the forward strand.
CGCCGACCAGCGCCGGGGTGACGTAGTCGCCGACCGTCGGGATGAAGACCAGCAGCGCGGCGGCGATCACCCCGGGCGCGGCGAGCGGCAGGGTGACGCGCAGCAGGCGTTTCAGCGGCCCGTCGCCGAGGTCGGTCGCCGCCTCGAGCACCGAGCGGTCGATCTTGTCGAGCGAGAC
>JAXMCI010000029.1:0-88140 GCA_046349435.1 Dongiaceae bacterium
CTCGAGATAGAAGTCGATGTTGGCCAGCGTGTGGTTCTTGATGTCGCGCGCCTTGTCGCGCAGCGCCTCGAACTCCGGCAGTCGGGCGGCCGCGTCGGCGCGCTTCTTGATGAAGTTGACGCGAACATGGCCGAGCGCCTTCTGCAGCGAGGCGTCGCCCAGCGCCTGGTGGACGTTCTCCTTGAAGCGGTGGCTGGTCGGCGGGTGGCTCTCGACCACCACCGGGCCGGTCGGCGCGTTCATCGCGAGCCCTCCCCGATGGCCGGCCGGTCGGCCATCCCGGCCAGCACCTCGGCGACGTGGCGCACCTTCACCGCGCGGCCCTCTCGGCTCAGCTTGCCGGCCATGTTGAGCAGGCAGCCCAGGTCGCCGGCGAGCAGCGTGCCGGCCCCGGTGGCGGCGATGTCGGCGGTCTTGTCGGAGACCATCTTGTTGGAGATCTCCGGATACTTGACGCAGAAGGTGCCGCCGAAGCCGCAGCAGGTCTCGGCGCCGGGCAGCTCGACCAGGCTCAGCCCGTCGACCGCGGCGAGCAGCCGGCGGGGCTGCGCCTTGACGCCGAGCTCGCGCAGGCCGGAGCAGGAATCGTGGTAGGTGACGCTGCCCTGGAAGGCGGCGCCGGTGGCCTCGACGCCGCGCACGTCGACCAGGAAGGAGACCAGCTCCCAGCAGCGCTCGGCGAGCGCGTGGGCGCGCCCGGCATAGGCGGGATCGTCGGCCAGCAGGGCGGGATAGTGGTCGCGCAGCATGCCGGCGCAGGACCCGCTCGGCGCCACCACGTAGTCGTAGCCCTGGAAGGCGTCGACCACCTGGCGCGCCACCGCCCTGGCGTCGGCCCGGTCGCCCGAGTTGTAGGCCGGCTGGCCGCAGCAGACCTGCGCGTCCGGCACCTCGACCCGGCAGCCCGCCTGCTCCAGCAGCTTGACGGCGGCGAACCCCACCGTCGGGCGGTAGAGGTCGACGAGGCAGGTGACGAACAGCGCGACGCGGGGCGAGTCGGGCATCTCGGGCTTTCGGGTGGGCGGGCTGCGGAAGGGCCTAAGATGATGAGGCGCGGCCGGGAAGGCAAGGAAAGCCGGGGGCCGGCCTCACGGCAGCATGCCCTGGGCGATCAGCGCCCGGCGCTTCTCGGCGACCGGCCTGGGCAGCAGCATGTAGTACCGGCCGCTCTGGTTCATGAAGCCGGCGACGGCCAGCGCCGGCTCGCCGGTGCCCCAGTAGACGTCGCCGCGCACCACACCCTTGATGGCGCCGCCGGTGTCCTGGGCCACCACCAGCCGCTGCAGCGGCTGGCCCGCCTGCTTGGTGCCGTTCGGCCAGGTGGTGTCGAGCCAGAGCGGCACGCCGAGCGGCAGGTAGGCCGGGTCGATGGCGAGGCTGCGCCCGGCGGTCAGCGCCACCCCCTGCGAGCCGATCGGCCCGTCGCCCTCGATCACCCGGAAGAAGACGTAGCTGCGGTCCTTGTCGATGACCTGCTGCGCCTGGTCGGGATGGGCGTTGAGCCAGGCCCGGATGGTCTGCATCGAGACCTCCTTGCGCGGGATCGCCCCCATCTCCACCAGGGTGCGGCCGACCAGGGTCAGCGGCTGGCCGTTCTGGCTGGCATAGCCGACCCGCATTGTGCTGCCGTCGGGCAGCTCGACGCGGCCGGAGCCCTGGACCTGCAGGAAGTAGAGCTCGACCGGGCTCTGCACCCAGAGCAGCTCCTGGCCGCGGCCGGCCAGTGCGCCCTTGGTGATGTCGGCGCGGCTCCAATAGGGCTTGAGCTTGTGGCCGTCGACGCGGCCGACCACGCTCTGACCCTTGTAGTCGGCCCGGAAGTCGCCGAGCTCGACGGTGATCATGTCGTCGGGAATGCCGTAGAGCGGCGTTGGATAGGCCGGGTCGGGCGTCCTGCTGCCCTTCAGCTCGGACTCGTAGTAGCCGGTGAAGGTGCCGATGCCGTCGCTGCCGGCGGCGAACACCGAGAACGGCGCGAACCAGGCCTCGAGATAGGCCCGCGCCGCGGCGTCGTCGCCGGCCGGCACGGCGGCCAGCGCATCGCAGGCCGGCTTCCAGTCGGCGATCGTGCCGGCCAGCGCCGCCGGCCCGACCGAGCGGCCCGGCGACAGCTTGGCGAAGCGGGCGCAGGAGCGGGCGAGCGCCGGCAGCGCCTCGGCCGGGTGGTCGGCCTGCCAGCCGGGCAGGGCGGCGAACTCGACCGGGCGCAGCTCGAGCACCGCGGCGGGGGTCGCCGGCTTCTTGGCCGGCGGGGCGCAGGCGGCGAGCGACAGGACGATTGCAGCCAGCCCGGCCAGCGCTGCCGCGGCGCGGCGGCGGGGATTGGCCGGCATCGGCCGGCGGCTCAGGCCGGGCTGCGGGTCGCGACCAGCGTCCAGTTGGGATCGCGGGCCCGGGTGTCGCGCGAGAAGGTCCAGATGTCGGTGACCCGGGTCACGCTCGACGGGTCGCCGTCGACGATGCGGCCCTCGCCGTCGCGGGTGACGTTGATCTGCTGGGAGACGAAGCGCACGGTGACCAGCGCCGTGCGGCCCTGCAGCTCGGCCTCGGCGATCGTCGCCTCGTCGATCCCGACCAGGGTGGTGGCCAGCGTCTCGCCGGCCTGGGCGCGGTTGCGGATGGCGCTGTCGAACTGGGCGAAGACGTCGTCGCTGAGCAGCGGCCTCAGCGCGCCGCTGTCGCCGGCGGCATAGGCGTTGACGATCATCTCGAAGGCGGCACGGGCGCCGTCCAGGAAGGCGCGCGGCGCGAAGCCGGGCTCGGCGGCGATGATGCGGTCGAGCCCGGGCTGGGCGCCGGCATCCACCACGTCGGCGGCCGCGGGACCGGGGGTCGGCGGCGCGGGCGCCGGGCGCTCGGCGGCGGGCCCGCGCTCCGGCAGGCTGACGACCTTGGCGTCGGCGCGGCGCTGGTCGGCCTCGCGGCGGACCGAGATCGGGTCGGGGCGCGGCCGCTCGTTGCCGGTGCGCCGCCCGAGCACGCTGCGCAACCGCCACACCAGGAAGATGGCGATCGCCGCGAAGATGATGATATCGAGCACTTGAGAATCCTGGCCCATCGCTCGCGCCGGGAGTGCCGCCGGAAACTGCCGTCGTCGGGCGCCGTCCGTCGCGCACGGGCCGGTCCCAGCGGGCCGGTTGCCCGGCGCCGCCTGCCCCACTAGATAAGGAAGGCTTCGACAAAGAGCAAGCATGCCTCGTCTCTTCCCCCTCCTGCTGATCGGCCTGCCGCTCGCCGAGATCGCCCTGCTGATCGAGGCCGGGCGCCTGCTCGGCGGCGCCATGCCCGTGCTGCTGCTGCTGATCGCCGCGGCGCTGGCCGGCATCCTGCTGATCCGCCACCAGTCGCTGGCCAGCCTGGCCGCGGTGCGGGCCGCGCTCGCGCGCAACGAGGCGCCGGGCGAGGCGCTGCTCGACGGCGCCTGCGCGATGGCGGCCGGGCTGCTGCTCATCCTGCCGGGGTTCCTGTCGGACCTCGCCGCGATCGCGCTGCTGGTCCGGCCTATGCGCCGGGCGCTCGCCGGCCGGCTGCTCGGCGGCCAGCGGCGCCGGCCGGCCGGCCCTGCCGACCCGCGGCGGCCGGCGCCGGGCGCCGGACCGGTTATCGCCGGCGAGTATCGCGACGTCACCGACGAGCCGCCGCCGCCCGAGCCATCGCGCTGGGGGCAGGGCACCGGCCATCTGCCGGGAGGCCGCCTGCCGGGAGGACAACCATGATCCTGGTCCGTCACGGCCAGTCGGAGTTCAACGTCCACTACAACCGGACGCGGATCGATCCGGGGATCGAGGATCCGGCGCTGACCGAGCTCGGGCGGCAGCAGGCGGCCGAGGCCGCCGGGCAGCTCGCCCGCGAGGGGGTGCGCCGGCTGCTGGTCAGCCCCTATCGCCGGACGCTGGAGACGGCCGAGGTGATCGCCGCAGCGCTCGACCTGCCGATCGTCATCGAGCCGATGATCCGCGAGCGCATGGCCTTCACCTGCGACATCGGCTCGCTCCGCTCGCAGCTGGCGCTGCGCTGGCCGCATCTGAGCTTCGACCATGTCGAGGAACGCTGGTGGCCCGAGCTCGAGGAGACCGAGGACCTGCTGGCGCTGCGCTGCCGCAGCTTCCACCGCGCCGCCCGCGCCATGGCCGACTGGCGCGAGGTCGCCTGCGTCACCCACTGGGGCTTCGTCCGCGGCCTGACCGGGCGCGAGCTGCGCAACGGCGAGCTGTTCCGCTTCGATCCGCACGGCCATCCCCTGCCCGACGAGGACGCGGCAGCCGAGCGTTGAGCCGGGGCGGGATCCGTGATACGCGGGGGCCCGCCGCGCCGCCCCCGGCGCCCCCCGTTCGCTAGGATCTCTCATGGCCGACAGCCCCTACGAAGCCGGTGATGCCGCCGCCGATGACCCGGCGCCGCGCTCCCGCTTCGGCATCGTCTCGCAGTTCCTCAAGGATCTCTCCTTCGAGAACATCGACCCGCCCGCGGCCGAGGGCCAGCCGGCCGAGACGCCGCACGGCGTGGTGCAGGTCGACCTGCGGGTCGGCCAGGTCGACGACCAGACGATCGACGTCATCCTGCATCTGCGGGTGGAATCGACGGTCGCCGGCAATCCGGCGTACATCATCGAGGTCGAGTATGCCGGCCGCTTCGCCTATGCCGACATGTCGACCGAGGTGCTCGAGATGCTGGCGATGGTCGAGGCGCCGCGCCTGCTCTTCCCGTTCGTCCGGGTGATCATCGCCAACGTCAGCCGGGAAGGCGGCTTCCCCGCGCTGATCCTGGCCCCGATCGACTTCGCCGCCCTCTACCGGGCCCGCCGCGTGCGCCAGCAGCAGGCCCCTGCCACCAGCCTGCAGGGCGCGTTCTAGGCGGGCTTCCTCGTCGACTGCCCGGCTTCGATCCCGGCAATGACCGGCGCGGGGAGAACCGGGACCATCCTTCCTATGCCAGCCAGAGCGGCTGCTTCAGCGTCGCCAGCAGGGCGGCGTGGGCGGCCAGCTCGGCCTCGCTGGCGGCGTGCGGGCGGGGCGGGCGGAAGCGGCGCGGGGTGATGCTGACCTCGATCGCCGCGGCGGTCGCCTGCAGGTCGAAGCCGGCCTGGCGGCCGCCGATCAGCTCGAGATAGACCTCGGACAGCAGCTCGGAATCGAGCAGCGCGCCATGCTTGGTGCGGGCCGAGTTGTCGATCGCGAAGCGGCGGCAGAGCGCGTCCAGGCTGGCCTGCGCGCCGGGAAACTTCTGCCGCGCCAGGGCCAGCGTGTCGACCGCCCGCTCGCGCGGCAGCGGCGGCCGCTCGACCCGCTGCAGCTCGGCATTGAGGAAGCCGATGTCGAACTCGGCATTGTGGATCACCAGCCGGTCCTCGCCGAGGAATCCCAGCAGCTCGTCGGCGATCTCGGCGAAGCGCGGCTGGCCGATCAGGAACTGCTCGCTGAGCCCGTGCACCTCGTAGGCGCCGGACGACATCGCCCGCTCCGGGTTGAGGTAGCGGTGGAAGACCCGGCCGGTCGGCAGGTGGTTCACCAGCTCGACGGCGGCGATCTCGACGATGCGGTCGCCGCCGCGCGCATCCAGCCCGGTGGTCTCGGTGTCGACGACGATCTCGCGCATGACCGCTAGGCGTCCGCCCCCTTGCCGCGAATCGCCAGGATTCTCAGGATTTTTGCCAGCGCCCGCAAGGTGTGGCGGCGGCCATGGCCGGTATCGACGACGAAATCCGACCGGCGCCGCTTCTCGGCGTCCGGCGTCTGGCGCGCCAGCATGGCGGCGAGCCGGGCCGGGCTCATGCCGGGCCGGCGCAGCACCTGCGCCCGCTGCACGAACGGCGGTGCGGTGACGGTGATGACGACGTCGCAACGGCGCTCGGCGCCGCTCTCGACGAGCAGCGGGATGTCGAGCACGGCGGCCGGCCGCCGCGCCGCTCGGGCCGCCGCCAGGAAGCGGTCCGCCGAGGTCCTGGACCAGCGGATGCACGATCCGCTCGAGCACCCGCCAGCCGGCCGGATCGGCCGCCAGCGAGCGGCGCAGCGCCTCCCGGTCGAGCACGCCGTCGCGCACCGTGCCGGGGAAGGCGGCGGCGATCGCCGGCAGGGCCGCCCCGCCGGGTGCCTGGAGCCGGTGCACCGCGGCGTCGGCGTCGTGCACGGGCAGGCCGAGCCGGCGCAGCATCGCCGCCGCGGTCGTCTTGCCCATGCCGATCGAGCCGGTGAGGCCGATCACCAGCATGCCGCCGCCGCGCCGCCGGCTCAGCGCGGAATGTCGGCGAGGACGAATCGGCGCAGCTCCTCGGTGACCTGCGGGGTCTGGCCGAACCAGGCGGCGAAGCCCGGCCGGGCCTGGTGCAGCAGCATGCCGAGCCCGTCGACCACGGCATTGCCGCGGGCCCGCGCCGCGGCCAGCAGCCTGGTCTCCAGCGGCACGTAGACGATGTCGTTGACCAGCGCGCGCGCCGGGAGCGCGGCGAGGTCGAGCTCGAGCGGCGGCTGGCCGGCCATGCCGAGCGAGGTCGTGTTGACCAGCAGCGCGAGATCGGCGAGCGCCGCGCCACGGTCCTGCCAGTCGACCAGGCGCAGCGGCGGTCCGAGCTCCTCGACCAGCCGGACGGCGCGCCCAGCGGTGCGGTTGGCGATGCGGATTTCCGGCGCGCCGGCCTCGGCCAGCGCCACCGCGATGGCGCGGGCGGCGCCGCCGGCCCCGAGCAGCAGCACCGGCCCGGCCTCGGCGCGCCAGCCGGGGTGCCCGGCCCGCAGGTTCTCGAGGAAGCCGTAGCCGTCGGTGTTGCTGGCGCCGATCCGGCCCTCGGCATCGAAGCTCAGCGTATTGGCGGCGCCGATGCGCCGCGCGCTGGCGGTCGCCTCGTCCGCGGCTGCCAGTGCCGCCTCCTTGTGCGGCAGGGTGACGTTGACGCCGCGGAAGCCGAGCAGCGCCAGCGCCCGCAGCGACTCGGCGACCCGCTCCGGCCGCACCGCGAAGGGCAGGTAGGCGCCGTCGATGCCGAGCCGGTCGAGCCAGAAGCCGTGCAGCCGCGGCGAGCGGGAATGGGCGATCGGCCAGCCGATCACCCCGGCGAGCAGCGCCCGGCCAGTCAGGATCGGCATGGCATCAGGATCGGCATGGCAGGAGAATGGTCATGCGGGCAGCACCCGATGGTCGCGCAGGAAGTCGAGCAGCGGCAGCAGCGGCAGGCCGAGGATGGTGAACCAGTCGCCCTCGACCCGGGCGAAGAGTTGCGCACCCAGGCCCTCGAGCTGATAGGCGCCGACCGAGCCGAGCACGGCGTCGCCGGCCCGCTCGAGGTAGGATTCGAGGAAGCTCTCGCCGAACGGCCGCATGGTCAGGCGCGCCGTGCCGACATGGTGCCAGATCCGGCTGCCGTCGCGCACCGCCACCGCGGCGCTGTGCAGCCGGTGGGCGCGGCCGCGCAAGGCCAGCAGCTGGCGTGCCGCCGCCGCCCTGTCGCCCGGCTTGTCGAACCAGGCGCCGTCGCATTCCAGCAGCTGGTCGCAGCCCAGCACCAGCGCGCCGGGACGGCGGCGCGAGACGCGCTGCGCCTTGAGCTCGGCAAGCGCCTCGGCGGCCGCCGGGGCATCGGCGCCGCTGCCCTTCAGCGCCGCCTTGGCCTCGTCCTCGTCGACCGCCGCCGGATCGACCAGGATGTCGAGGCCGGCGGCGCGCAGCATCGCCGCGCGGGTGGCGCTGCCGGAGGCCAGCACCAGGTCGCTGCCGGCCTCACCGGCCATTGGCCACCGGCCGGCCGGCGCGCCGCTTGTCCAGCAGCTGGACGATGGTGGCGGCGGTTTCCTCGATCGAACGGCGGGTCACGTCGATGATCGGCCAGCCCTGCTCGCCGCACAGCCGGCGCGCTGCGGCGACCTCGTCGCGCACCGTGTCGATGTCGACATAGTCGGTCTCGTGGTCTTCCGAGAGCATCAGCAGGCGGTTGCGGCGGATCTGCACCAGCCGTGCGGGATCCTTGGTCAGGCCGACGACCAGCGGCCGCCGCAGCTGCATCAGCTCGGGCGGCAGCGGGCAGTTCGGCACGATCGGCACGTTGGCGGCCTTGATGCCGCGATTGGCGAGATACATGCAGGTCGGCGTCTTCGAGGTCCGCGACACCCCGACCAGCACGACGTCGGCCTCCTCGTAGTTCCAGCTCGCCTGGCCGTCGTCGTGGGCGAGCGCGAAGCTCATCGCGTCGATCCGGGCGAAGTACTCGGCGTCGAGCTCGTGCTGGCGGCCCGACAGGCCGCGGCTGGTCAGCCCGAAGAAGCTGCCGAGCGCGGCGATCACCGGCTCGAGCACGGGGATGCAGGGGGTCTGCAGTCGCCGGCAGCCTTCCTGCAGCATGGCCCGCAGCCCGTCATTGACGATGGTGAAGAGGACCAGCCCGGGCTCCTTCTCGATGCCCTGCAGCACCTTGTCCATCTGGCCCGGCGTGCGGATCAGGTTCCAGTGGTGCTCGACCGGCTCGACGCCCTCGAACTGCACCAGGCAGGCCCGGGTCACCGAGTTGATCGTCTCGCCGGTGGCGTCGCTCACCAGATGCAGATGCTTGGACGCTGCCGGCACTTGTCCCTCGTCGCCTGTGGGTGAACCGGTCCCCGGCAGGGGATAACTGCCGGTCGTTCCGCCGGGCTCGCGGAACGCTCCCCGCTGGGCCTCGCCGAACGACCTGTTCTGTCCCAGCGGGCAGCCTCCGGCAAGGCAAATGCGCAAAGCGGGGACGAGTCCGGCAGCTGCCGCTTCATCCCCGCTTTCCACCGGGCAGAGCGGGCGGCGGTCCGGCGGCCCTCCGGCCGCAGTCATCACCAGGGCTGCCCACAGCGACTGCGGCAGAGCTGCTGCTCCCGATCGATCCGGGGATCGATCCGGGAGGGATCGGGATCCCCGCTTTTCCCGCCCCCACTACAAAAACCAAGAAGGATTCAAGTTTTCATAGTAAGGGAGGGGGACCCTGTTGCCGCGAGCCCGCCCGTGTCCCCGACCGCACCCGTTCGCCCGATCCTGCAGGCCCTGCGCGGCGAGAGGCTGGCCCGTCCGCCGCTCTGGCTGATGCGCCAGGCCGGTCGCTACCTGCCGGAATATCGCCGCGTGCGCGCCGAGGCCGGCAGCTTCATGGATCTCTGCCTGACGCCCGAGCTGGCGGTCGAGGTGACGCTGCAGCCGCTGCGCCGCTTCCCGCTCGACGCGGCGATCCTGTTCTCGGACATCCTGATCGTGCCGCACGGGCTGGGCCAGCAGGTGTCCTTCGCGGAAGGCCACGGTCCCGTGCTGGAGCCGCTCGGCGGCCCGCAGGGGCTGGCCCGGCTGTCGCTCGACGGCATGGTCGAGCGGCTGGCGCCGGTCTACGAGACGGTGCGCCGGCTGCGCGCCCAGCTGCCGCCGGAGGTGGCGCTGATCGGCTTCGCCGGGGCGCCCTGGACGGTCGCCAGCTACATGATCGAGGGCGGCGGCAGCCGTGACTACATCGCCGCCAAGGGCTGGGCCTATCGCGACCCGGCGGGCTTCGACCGGCTGATCGGGCTGCTGGTCGAGGCGACGGTGGCGCATCTCTCGGCGCAGATCGCCGCCGGCGCCGACCTCGTGCAGCTGTTCGACAGCTGGATCGGGGCGCTGCCCGCCTCCGGGCTGGAGCGCTGGGGCGTCGCCCCCTGCCGGGCGATCATCGCGGCGCTCCGGGCGCGCCATCCCGAGGTGCCGGTGATCCTGTTCCCGCGGGGCGCCGGCGCCGCCTATGCCGCCTATGCAGGCTGTGGCGCCGCGGCGCTGGGGCTCGATACCGGGGTGCCGCTCGCCTGGGCGGCGCGCACCCTGCAGCCGGAATTCGTGCTCCAGGGCAATATCGACCCGGTGGCGCTGCTGGTCGGCGGCGCGGCGCTCGAGCAGGCGGCCCGGGCGGTGCTCGAGCGGCTCGGGCCATCGCGGCTGATCGTCAATCTCGGCCACGGCGTGCTGCCGGAGACGCCGCCGGAGCATGTCGCGGCGCTTGCCGCCCTGGTCCGCGGCGGCGGCTGAGCCATATCGCGGCCATGGCTGCGCGCCGCATCGCCGTCGTGCTGTTCAACCTGGGCGGTCCGGACCGGCCCGAGGCGGTGCGGCCGTTCCTCTTCAACCTGTTCAGCGACCCGGCGATCATCGCGCTGCCGAGCCTGCCGCGGCGGCTGATCGCCTGGCTGGTGGCCCGCCGCCGGGCGCCGCTCGCCCGGGAGATCTACGCCCAGCTCGGCGGCGGCTCGCCGCTGCTCGCCAACACCGAGGCGCAGGCCCGCGCGCTGGAGCAGGCGCTGGCCGGGCTGGGGACGGTGCGGGCCTTTCCCTGCATGCGCTACTGGCACCCGCTGAGCGCCGACGTCGCCGCCGCGGTGCGCGGCTTCGCCCCGGACGCCACGGTGCTGCTGCCGCTCTATCCGCAATTCTCCTCGACGACCACCGGCTCCTCGCTGGCCGCCTGGCGCCGGGCCGCCAGGGCCGCCGGGCTCGCCGAGCCGGGCCGGGCGATCTGCTGCTACCCGGTCGAGCCCGGCTTCATCGAGGCGATCGCCGACGGCGTCGCCGCGGCCCGTGCAGCGCTGCCCGCCGAGGGACCGGAGGCGCGCATCCTGTTCACCGCCCATGGCCTGCCCAAGCGGGTGGTCGAGCGCGGCGACCCCTATGTGGCGCAGGTCGAGGCGACGGTCGCCGCGGTGGCGCGCCGCCTCGCCCTGCCGGACGATGCCTGGCGGCTCTGCTTCCAGAGCCGGGTCGGGCCGCTCGAATGGGTCGGGCCCTACACCGACGCCGAGATCAAGGCGGCCGGCGCCGAGGGCCGGCCGGTGGTCATGGTGCCGGTGGCCTTCGTCTCGGAGCATTCCGAGACGCTGGTCGAGCTCGACATCGAATATCGCCGGCTGGCGGAGGAATGCGGCGTGCCCGCCTATCTGCGGGTGCCGACGGTCGGCATTGCGCCGGCCTTCGTCGCCGGGCTTGCCCGGCTGGTGCGCCAGGCCCTGCAGCAGCCTGGCGAGACGGGCAGCGGCGAAGGCGGCCGGCGCTGCACCGCCGATCGCGCCTGCTGCCCGCTGGCGGCGCCGGCAATCGAGGAGGCAGCCTGATGGACGCGCTCTATCTCTGGATCAAGGCCGGCCACGTCATCGCCATGGTGGCGTGGATGGCGGCGATCCTCTACCTGCCGCGGCTCTTCGTCTATCACACGGCGGCGCCGCCGGGCTCGCGCGAGTCCGAGACCTTCAAGGTCATGGAGCGCCGCCTGCTCAAGGCGATCATGACCCCGGCGATGATCGCCACCTGGGTCTTCGGGCTGATCCTCGCCCAGCAGGGCGGCTGGTGGACGGCCGGGTGGCTGCACGGCAAGCTGCTGCTGGTCGTCCTGCTGACCGGGATGCACGGCTTCCTGTCGCGTTGCCGGCGCGACTTCGAGGCCGATCGCAACCAGCGCAGCCAGCGCTTCTACCGGATGCTCAACGAGGTGCCGACGCTGCTGCTGGTCCTGATCGTCATCCTGGTCGTGGTGAAGCCGTTCTGAGCCGGGCTGGCGGGCCGGCCCGAGGAAACCGGAACGCCCGCCGCCTGTTTCACTCGTTGACTTGCCGGTGCCGATTGATTATCTCTCGGGCAGCCGGTGGCCCGTTCAGCATCGCTCGCGCCGGTTTCCCGCCCAACAAGCCGTTCCGCTTTCGCTCGTCCAGCACCGGCTTCGAGTCCAGGGCGTCCCCGAACGCCCGGCGATCGCCCGATCGTCCCCCTGGCTGGATCACCCCCCGTCCCCCGCCCCGTCGTAGAACGATAACCCCCAGATCCCCATGAATCTCCAGGAACTCAAGCGCAAGTCCCCCGCCGAGCTTCTCGCCTATGCCGAGGAGCTGCAGATCGAGAACGCCAGCAACCTGCGCAAGCAGGACATGATGTTCGCGATCCTGAAGCAGCTGGCGGAGAACGACGTTCCGATCTTCGGCGACGGGGTGCTCGAGATCCTGCAGGACGGCTTCGGCTTCCTGCGATCGCCCGAGGCCAACTACCTGCCGGGCCCCGACGACATCTACGTCAGCCCCAGCCAGGTGCGCCGCTTCGGCCTGCGCACCGGCGACACCGTCGAGGGGCAGATCCGCTCGCCCAAGGAGGGGGAGCGCTACTTCGCCCTGCTCAAGGTCAACACCATCAACTTCGACCAGCCGGAGAAGGTGCGGCACCGCATCAACTTCGACAACCTGACGCCGCTCTATCCCGAGGAGCGGCTCAGCCTCGAGCTCACCGACACCGACCTCAGCGACGTGACGCCGCTCAAGGCGCGGCTCGAGAAGAAGGCGGTCGCCGCTGCCGCGCCGCCGCCGCTGCAGGTCGTCTCCGAGGCGACCTCCTCGGCCGGCCGGACCAGCCGCCGCATGGACTTGTCCAAGCGGGCAACGACGATGCCGAGCCGCAAGACCGACATCACGACGCGGATCATCGACCTGATCGCGCCGCTCGGCAAAGGCCAGCGCGCCCTCATCGTGGCGCCGCCGCGCACCGGCAAGACGGTGATGCTGCAGAACATCGCGCACGCGGTCGCCGCCAACCACCCCGAGTGCTACCTCATCGTGCTGCTGATCGACGAGCGGCCCGAGGAGGTCACCGACATGGCCCGCTCGGTCAATGGCGAGGTGGTGAGCTCGACCTTCGACGAGCCGGCCGCCCGCCACGTCCAGGTCGCCGAGATGGTGATCGAGAAGGCCAAGCGGCTGGTCGAGCACAAGCGCGACGTGGTCATCCTGCTGGATTCCATCACCCGCCTGGCGCGCGCCTACAACACCGTGGTGCCGTCCTCCGGCAAGGTGCTGACCGGCGGTGTCGACGCCAACGCGCTGCAGCGCCCGAAGCGCTTCTTCGGCGCCGCCCGGAACATCGAGGAAGGCGGCTCCCTGACCATCATCGCCACGGCGCTGATCGACACCGGCAGCCGGATGGACGAGGTGATCTTCGAGGAGTTCAAGGGCACCGGCAATTCCGAGATCATCCTCGACCGCAAGCTCTCCGACAAGCGCACCTTCCCGTCGATCGACATCACCAAGTCCGGCACCCGCAAGGAGGAGCTGCTGGTCGACAAGGCGGTGCTGTCGAAGATGTGGGTGCTGCGCCGCATCCTGATGCCGATGGGCGTGGTCGACGCGATGGAGTTCCTCATCGACAAGCTGAAGCACGCCAAGAGCAACGCGGACTTCTTCGCGGCGATGAACCAGTAGGCAGCCGCCCGGAGCCCGCGGCCGCCTGGCATGGCCGCACCGAAGGGCATCCCGGACGAGCTGGTGGCCGGCTACACCATGGGCGGGCGCGTGCCCGTGCTCTCCTGGTGGTTCGACGACTCCGACGGCCGCCCGCACGAGCCCTATACGCCGCAGCACTTCGCCGGCTTGCTGGACGCCGCGCGGCGGCGCCAGGCCCGCTACTACGGCGTCACCGACCAGTGGCTGCATGCGGCGCTCGACCAGTTCCCGATCCGCGGGAAGCAGGTCCTCGTCTACGGGTCGGCGACGCCCTGGTACGAGGCGGTCGCGCTGGCGCATGGCGCGAGCGCGGTGATCGTCTCCGAATACAATCCGCGGACCAGCCCGCATCCCGCCGTCAGCTATCTGCAGCCGGACCAGCTCGGCGGCCGGCGCTTCGACTGCGCGCTCTCGATCTCCTCCTTCGAGCATGACGGGCTCGGCCGCTACGGCGATCCCCTGAACCCCGAGGGCGACCTGGCGGCGATGGCGGCCGCCCGGGACCAGGTCGCGCGCGGCGGGCTGCTCTACCTCGCCGTCCCGGTCGGTGCCGATGCCGTGGTCTGGAACGCCCATCGCATCTATGGCCGCCTGCGCTTCCCGCGGCTGCTGCAGGGCTGGTCGCTGGTCGCCGCCGCCGGCTTCAAGCGCGGCGACCTGAGGCGGCCGCCGGCCGATCACCACCAGCCGGTCTTCGTGCTGCGCAACGACGCGCCGTAGCAAACCGGCCCGGCGGCCGCGGGCGGCGGCTCACTCGAAATCGCCGCTGCCGTCGCTGTCGCTGCCTTCGTCGCCGAAGCCGCCGTCGCTGGCATTGGGATTGCGGCAGAAGACGCGGCAGCTTGCCGGCTTCTGGTCGGCGTCGCACTCGGCCAGCATGACGTCGATCTCGACCGGGTTCGAGAACCCGGTCGCGACGTTGTCGGCCGGCGTGTAGGTCTGCATGTCGCTGCCGAGCGGCGTGGCGTAGCCCGCCTCGAGCTGCATGTCGTTCCAGGGGAAGAGCTTGCCCATCGGCAGCGCGCATTTCCCGACGGTGACCGAGGGCGGCTGCTCGGCGCAGCTGCCCTGGACCTTCACGGTCATCCACTCGACGCGCTCGCGGAAGCGGAGCTTGACCTCCCGGTAGCGCTCCGGCGGGATCGTGAAGTGGCAGCCGGTCGAGAGATCGCCGCAGTCCATGCGGCTGTGCAGCGCCACCGTGATCTCGCCGCAGGTGCGGTTCCTGAGGAGCAGCGCGTAGGGCGGCTCGTCATCGGCGACGGCCGGGCTTGCGAACAGGGGCAACAAGGCGAGCGGCAGCAGGCGGCGCATGACGGGGTCGCTCCCTTCCAGGCTTGGCCGTTCGGCATCATAGCAGTGCCGCGGGCTCTGGCCGCGGTCTATCATCGCCCGCGATGTCCCGTCCGCTGCCCGGCGAGTTCGACCTGATCCACCGCTACTTCGCGCCGCTGGCGGCCGGGTTCCCCGGCGCCTATGGGCTGCGCGACGACGCTGCGGTGATCGTCCCCGCCCCGGGCTGCGAGCTGGTCGCCAAGACCGACGCGATCCTGGCCGGCGTGCACTTCCTGCCGGACGATCCGGCCGACCTGGTGGCGCGCAAGGCACTGCGCGTGAACCTCTCCGACCTCGCCGCCAAGGGCGCGGTGCCGCGCGCCTACCTGCTCGACCTGATGCTGCCGCCGGAGACCGACGAGGCCTGGGTCGCCGGCTTCGCCGCCGGGCTCGCCAGCGACCAGGCCGAGTACGGCATCCACCTGATCGGCGGCGACACCGACCGCACGCCGGGGCCGCTCGCCATCGCCGTCATGGCGCTGGGCGACGTCCCGGCGGGGCGCATCCTGCGCCGCGGCGGGGCGCGGCCCGGCGACGAGATCTGGGTCAGCGGCAGCATCGGCGACGGCGCGCTCGGGCTGCTGGCCCTGCGCGGCGCGCTCGCCGGGCTCGATGCCGGGGAAAGCGCGTATCTCGCCGGCCGCTACCGCCTGCCGCAGCCGCGCACCGCGCTGGGGCCCGGGCTGATCGGCCTGGCGAGCGCCGCGCTCGACGTCTCCGACGGGCTGGTCGCCGATCTCGGCCACCTCGCCGAGGTGTCGGGCCTCCGCGCCCGGCTTGCGGCGGGACGGGTGCCGCTGTCGCCGCCGGCGCGCAAGGCGATCGCGGCGACGCCGGGCCTGCTCGCCGCGGCGATCACCGGCGGCGACGACTACGAGATCCTGCTCGCCGCGCCGCCCGGAGCGGCAACGGCGCTCGCCGCGCTGTCGCGCGAGACGGGGGTGCCGCTCGCCTGCATCGGACGGCTGGAAGCGCCCGGGCCGGACGGGCCGGGCGTCACGGTGGTCGATCCCGCAGGCCGCCCGCTCGCGCTCGGGCAGGCCGGCTGGAACCACTTCGCCGTCACGGCAGGTCGCGCAGGCTGAGGATGTAGGCGATCACGTCGGCGGTCTCGTCCGGCTTCAGCACCAGGTTCGGCATCAGCTTGTGCGGCGAGGTGAGGACGACGACGAGCGCCGTCGCGGTGATGCCTTCGCTGCGCGCGATCTGCTCGAAGCTGGGCGCCAGCGCGAAGCGCAGGGGCGAGAGCTGCTCCTGCGATACGAGATGGCAGGGTGTGCAGGTCTCGCGGGCGAAGCGCTCCCCCGCCTTGGGGTCGCCGCCGGTCAGCGGGTCCTGCGCCAGGGCCGGCACGGCGGCGAGCGCCGTCAGCGCCAGCGCGGCCGCCGCCGTGCGACGGCGGCTCACAGCGCTTCCCGCTCGGGCTCGAGCGCGGGCTCGCGCCGACGCTCGGGGATTTCGGTCAGCGTCGCCTCGGTGAGCAGCAGGACGCTCGCCACCGACACCGCGTTCTCCAGCGCGACGCGCGAGACCTTGGTCGCGTCGACGATGCCGGCCTCGAGCAGGTCGACATATTCGTTGCGCGCCGCGTCGAAGCCCTCGTTGCCCTGGCCGGCCAGCATCCGCGCCACCACGACGCCGCCATCGGCCGCCGAGTTCTCGGCGATCTGGCGCGCCGGCGCCTCCAGCGCGCGCTTCAGGATCTGCGCACCGGTGCGCTCGTCGCCCTGGCGCTCCTGCTCGAGCCGGGCCACCGCGGGAATGCAGCGCAGCAGGGCCAGCCCGCCGCCCGGCACGATGCCTTCGGCGACGGCCGCCTTGGTGGCGCTGATGGCGTCGTCGAGCGCCTCGCGCTTGGTCTTGAGCTCGGCCTCGGAGGGTGCGCCGGCGCGGATCACCGCGACGCCGCCGGCGAGCTTGGCCAGCCGCTCCTGCAGCTTCTCCCGGTCGTAGTCCGAGGTCGTGTCGGCGAGCTGCTGGCGCAGCTGGTTGCAGCGTCCGTCGATCGCCGCCCTGGTGCCGGCGCCGCCGATGATGGTGGTCGCCTCCTTCTCGACGCGCACCTTGCGGGCGCGGCCGAGCATGTCGAGCGTGACGCTCTCCAGCTTGATGCCGAGATCCTCGCTGATCACCTGGCCGGCGGTGAGGGCGGCGATGTCCTCGAGCATCGCCTTGCGGCGGTCGCCGAAGCCGGGCGCCTTGACCGCGGCGATCTTCAGCCCGCCGCGCAGCTTGTTGACCACCAGCGTGGCGAGCGCCTCGCCCTCGACGTCCTCGGCGAGGATCAGCAGCGGCCGGCCGGACTGCACGACCGCCTCGAGCACCGGCAGCATCGCCTGCAGGGCCGAGAGGCGCTTCTCGTGGATCAGGATGTAGGGGTCCTCGAGCTCGGCCACCATCTTCTCGGCATTGGTGACGAAATAGGGCGAGATGTAGCCGCGGTCGAACTGCATGCCCTCGACGACCTCGAGCACGGTCTCGGTGGACTTCGAGTCCTCGACGGTGATGACGCCGTCGCCGCCGACCTTCTCCATGGCGTCGGCGACGAGCTCGCCGATCGCCGCGTCGTTGTGCGCCGAGATGGCCGCCACCTGCGCCTTCTCGCGGCGCGAGGCGACGGGCCGCGACTGCGCCTTCAGCGCCGCCACCGCCGCCTTCGCCGCGGCGTCGAGCCCGCGCTTCAGGTCGACGGCGCTGGCCCCGGCGACGACGTTGCGCAGCCCGTCGGCGAAGATCGCCTGGGCCAGGATGGTGGCCGTGCTGGTGCCGTCGCCGACGCTCTCGCCGGTCTTCTCCGCCGCCTGGCGCAGCATCTGGACGCCGAGATTCTCCTCGGGGTCCTTGAGGTCGAACTCCTTGGCGATGGTGACGCCGTCGTTGCAGACCAGGGGCGTGCCCCAGCTGCGCTGGATCAGCACCGCCTTGGACTTCGGTCCGAGGGTGACGCGGACCGCGTCCGCCAGCTGGCTCGTGCCGCGCAGGATCTTCTCGCGCGCCGCCGAGCGGAACAGCACCTGCTTGTGCGCCATCGCGACCGCTCCTTGCCTGGATGCCGGGGCCCGGATGCCGGGTCGCGGCCCGGGGGCCGCATCAGCCATGGTGGCGATGCGGCCGCTCCGGGGCCTTGAGCCAGATCAACCCGGCAGCGCGGCCGGGGCGGGAGCCGGAGTCAGTGCGAGGTCAGCACCGGCACCATCATCTGCCGCAGCAGGCTGCGGCTGGCGCCGCCCAGCACCGCCTCGCTGAGCCGCGAGTGGTGGTAGGCGCCGGCCACCACCAGGTCGGCCTGGAGGTGGTCGGCCTGGGAGAGGATGGCGCTGCCGACATCGAGGCCGGCGCTCTCGACCGCCTGGGCGCGCGCCCCGATGCCGTGGCGGCGCAGATGCTCGGCGGCGAGCTCGCCCGCAAGGCCCTGCCGCTCGTCGGCGTCGACCGACAGCACCACGACCTGCCCGGCGCCGCCGAGCAGCGGCAGCGCGTCGTTGAGGGCGCGGCACGCCTCGCGGCTGCCGTCCCAGGCGACCAGCACGCTGCGGCCGATCTCCGCCGGGAGGTTGGCGACCGGCAGGCCGAGCACCGGCCGGCCGCAATCGATCACGATGTCCTCGACGTGGAAGCCCTGCGGATCGCGCCCGGCGCGGTCGGGATCGCCGAGGCCGAGGATGGCGAGATCGGCAACGCGGATGCGGCGCACCACGTCGGCGGCGACGGGGTCGGCGCTGAGCAGCCAGCTGCCCTGCAGCCCGTAGAGATCGAGATGCTCCTGGAAGGACTGCTCGGCGGCCTCGGCCAGGCTCTCGGCGGCCGTCTCGGGCGGGGCCCCGTGCGGCAGCGCCTCGCCGGTCAGCAGGCCGGTGGTCGGCGAGGTGTAGTAGCCGACCAGGTGCGCGCGATGACGCTGTGCCAGGCGGATGGCGAACTCCATCCGCTCGCGCCCGCGATCGGACGCATCGACGCTCACCAGGATGTCCTTGAAGCCCATTGCTGCCTCTTCGATGATCGATGGGATCGGCCGGCCGGCCGACCTTGGGGCGCGGACAGCGATCTCAGCGATCGGCCGGCCACGCCGCAGGCCCGCGGCGGCGGGTCGACAGGCGACGCGCCAGCCACAGGGCCAGCAGCGAGAATAGCACGGCGCGCAGCGCGGTGCCGGCGATTGCGGCGAGGTGGATCGTCCCCGGCTCGCCGGTGAGCAGCGAGGGCTCGGTCGAGGCGCGCGCGACGATGAAGGCGAGCAGGTTGTTGGCGCTGTGCGCGCCGATCGCCAGCTCGAGCCGGCCGTCGCCGAGCGAGACCCAGGAGAAGGCCAGCGCCAGCACGATGTAGGCGAGGATGCTGAGCGGGCCGTAGATGTTGCCGTGCATCGCCGCGAAGGGCAGCGCGACGAGCAGCGCCAGCGCGCCGCGATGGCGCACCAGCTGCCCCAGGCCTTGCGTCAGATAGCCGCGGAAGATCAGCTCCTCGGCGGCCGACTGCAGCGGCACCAGCAGCAGGGCGCCGAGCGCGAACAGGAGGAGCCCGCGATCGAGCCGCAGGGGCGGCAGCGGCGCGCCGGCCAGGACCGCGAGCAGCGGCAGGCCGCCGGCGACGGCCAGCCAGGCGAGGCCGCCGATCAGCAGGCGGCGCCCGTCGAGGCGGAGATCGGGCGCGACCAGCGACATCGCCGGCCGCCGGTGAACGAGGCGCACCGCGAGCAGGACCGCGGCGCCCGGCAGCAGGGTGGCCGCGGTAGTGATCAGCAGCAGGCCGGGCATCGCCTCGATGCGGAACAGCGCGGCGGCGCCGGCGATGGCGAGCCCGGCGAGCAGGAACCCGGCGGCGATGATCAGCAGGCCGGCGAGATAGTGGCGCGGCCGGTTGCGGCCGAGGCGCGCCAAGTCGATGAAGGCGAAGGGATCGCCCGCGGCGGGCGGCGGCGCCGCCTCGGCCGGCATGCCGCCGCCGGCCTCAGTCGCGCGGATGGACGCGGCGGAAATGCTCGGGGTAGTCGAGCACCAGCCCGTCGCCGTCGAGCGCCAGCTCGGCGGAGAAGCCGCGGAACAGCGCCTCGTAGACGACGCGGCCGCCGCGCGGGCCGCGCTCCAGGCAGCGATAGCGCTGGTCGACCGGCCGGATGGCGAGCGAGGGCACTGCGACATAGGCGGCGCGGAGATCGCCCGCCTGGCCGGGCGCCAGCCCGAGCCGGCCGATGGCCAGCGTGTTGGTGAAGGGCGTGACCGAGATGTCGACGTCGCGGCAGCCCTCGAGCTCGGGCATCGCGACGGCGCCGGTCCAGCGCCCCGCGCCGTCGCTGCGCAGCGTCCGGCTCGCCTCGCCCGAGGGGGTGACGCAGACCAGCTCGGCCTTGCGCGTCGCCCAGGCCGGGTCGGCCTTGATGCGATAGGCCAGGCGGAAGGGAACCCCGCCGGCGAGCCCGATCACCAGCCCGTCGGCGACATAGCCTTCCTCGACCCGGCGCAGCCGGAGATGCTCCAGGCCGGCGCCCTGCCAGGGCGCCCAGAGGACGGTGCGGTCGCGGGCGGGGACCGGGGTCACGGCAGCAGCAGGGTCGAGCCGGTGGTCTGGCGCGCCTCCAGCGCGCGGTGGGCGGCCGCCGCGTCCTTGAGCGGGAAGGTCTGGTTGACGGCGATGCGCACCGCGCCCTTCTGCACCACCTCGAAGAGCTCGGCGGCGGCGGCGAGCAGGTCGGTGCGCTTGGCCACGTAGTGCATCAGCGTCGGCCGGGTGAGAAAGATCGAGCCCTTCTGCGACAGCAGCACCGGCTCGACCGGCGGCACCGCGCCCGACGCGTTGCCGAAGGTCACCATCATGCCGAGCGGCGCCAGGCAGTCGAGCGAGTCCATGAAGGTGTCCTTGCCGACGCCGTCATAGACCACCGGCACGCCGGTGCCGCCGGTCAGCTCGCGCACCTTCTGCGACACCTTCTCCTGGCGATAGAGGATGACGTGGTCGCAGCCATTGGCCCGGGCCAGCTTCGCCTTGTCCTCCGAGCCGACGGTGCCGATCACCGTGGCCCCGAGATGCTTGCCCCACTGGCAGAGGATGAGGCCGACGCCGCCGGCCGCGGCATGCACCAGGATCGTCTCGCCGGCCTTCACGCGGTGGGTGCGGCGCAGCAGGTACTGCGCCGTCAGGCCCTGCAGCATCATCGCCGCCGCGCTGCGGTCGTCGATGCCGGCCGGCAGCTTGACCAGCCGCTCGGCCGGGAACAGCCGGGATTCGGCATAGGCGCCGAGCGGCCCGGTGCAGTAGGCGACCCGGTCGCCGGCCTTGAAGTCGGCGACCCCCGCTCCGACCGCCTCGACCGTGCCCGCCGCCTCCAGCCCGATGCCCGAGGGCAGCGGTACCTTGTAGAGGCCGGTGCGGTGATAGGTGTCGATGAAGTTGAGGCCGACCGCCGACTGGCGGATGCGGACCTCGCCGGGCCCGGGGTCGCCGACCGCGACCTCCTCCCAGCGCAGCACCTCGGGGCCGCCGGTCTCGTGGAAGCGGATCGCGTGCGTGCTGGCCATGCCGGGATGCTCCTGCTCTGTCAGGCGAGATGCTTGCGGAAGAACTCGGCGGTGCGCCGGTTGGCCAGCGTCGCCGCCGACTCGTCGTAGTGCGCGCCGCCGACCCGGGCGAAGGCGTGGTCGCAGTCGGGATAGCCGTGCAGCGTGACGTGGCTGTTGCGCGACAGCGCGGTCTTGATCTGATCCTGCGCCTCGGGCGGGCAGAACTGGTCCTTGCCGGCGATGTGCAGCATCAGCGGCCTGGTGATGGCGGCCGCCTCGTTCAGCGCCTTCTCGATGCCGACGCCGTAATAGCCGACATTGGCGTCGGCGTTGGAGCGGGTCGCCATCAGGTAGGCGAGCTTGCCGCCGAGGCAGTAGCCGACGCTGCCGACCTTGCCGGCGCACTCCTTGCGGGCGCGCAGGTGATCGAGCGCCAGGATCAGGTCGTCGACGCCCTTGGCCTCGTTGAAGCCCTGGTAGAGCTGGAAGGCGCGACCCCACTCGGCCTCGCTCTTGTCGGTCAGCTGGATGCCCGGCTCCTGCCGCCAGAAGAGGTCGGGGCAGAGCGCGACATAGCCCTCGGCGGCGAAGCCGTCGCAGAGTGCGCGCATCACCTGGTTGACGCCGAAGATCTCCTGGATGACCAGGATGCCGGGGCCGCGATCGCGGCCGCGCGGCAGCGCAAGGTAGCCGCCGAAGCTGCCGTCCGGGCCGCTGATGGTGATGTCCGCCATGGTTTCTCTCCCCTGCCTGTCGAGGTCGCCTTCGTTCGGGCGGTCGGCACGATAGCCGCTCGACCCGCCGGCTGTCACCGTCCCGCGGAGGACGGCATGGATTCAGAGCAGGCCCGGCGTCTCCGGCGGCAGCGGCGCGCCCTCGAGCTCGAGCAGGAAGCGCTTGGTGGCGCCGCCGCCCTCGCCGGAATAGCCGCCGAGCGCGCCGCCGCCGGCCAGCACGCGGTGGCAGGGAATGATGATCGGGATCGGGTTGCGGCCGCAGGCGCCGCCGACCGCGCGGGCCACGCTGCCGATGGCCGCGGCGAGCGCGCCGTAGGTCTGGGTGCGGCCGCGCGGGATCTTCAGCATGGCGTCCCACACCGACTTCTGGAAGGCGCTGCCGGGCGGGTCGAGCGGCAGATCGAAGCGCTTCAGCTCGCAGTAGAAGTAGGCATCGAGCTGCTGCGCGGCGCGCAGCAGCACCGGCGACTCGTCGGTGCCGCCGCGATCGCCCCATTCCAGCGCGACGATCCTGCCGTCGCGCTCGGCGATGGTGAGCGGGCCGAGCGGCGATGCGATGGTGAGGCGCCGCGTCGCGGCGCCCTGCGCGGCCGTGGCGGGCTCAGCCATGGGCGAGCGCCCGCTCGAGCCCGGCCGGCTCGGTGATCGGCAGCGAGCAGGTCTGGCCGCGGCAGAGATAGGCGGTGGCACGGCCGCCCTGCTGCGGCTTGCCGGCGGCGGGATGGCCGGCCGGCAGCGCCTCGCCCGGCGCCACGACCTGCAGGATGCGCTGCGGCGGGGCGCGCCGCGCCGCCCGCAGCAGGGCCGTTGTGTCGGCCGCCCCGCGCTGCCCGACGACGACCAGCTGCGGCGCGTCGGCGAGCAGCTCGGCGGCGTTGAGCAGGGTCGCGAGCGGGAAAAAATTCCGGGCAACCTCGCCGGCGAAGGCGGCGACCGCCGCCGTCGCCCGCGCGCGGTAGCGTTCCTCGCCGGTCAGGTAGAAGAGCCTCGCCATGACCTCGACCATGGTGCCGTTGCCGGACGGCGCCGCATGGTCGGCGGCCGTCTTGGCGCGGACGATGACGTCGCCGGTGTCGTCGGCCGAGAGGAACCAGCCGCCGGCCTCGGGATCGGCGTAGTGCCGCTCCACGATGCCGACCCAGGCCTCGGCCTGGGCGAGATAGGCCGGGTTGCCGGTCGCCTCGTGCAGCAGCAGGGCGGCGCGCGACAGGTTGGCGTAGTCGTCGAGCGTGGCGGGATGGCGGGCCCGCCCGCGCCAGCTGTGGCGCAGCCGGCCGCCCTCGACCATCTCGCTGCTGACGAAGGCTAAGGCCTCCTCGGCGACGGCGAGCCAGGCCGGCTCCTCGAGCCAGAGCGCGGCGCGGGCGAGCGCGGCGATCATCAGCCCGTTCCAGTCGGCCAGCACCTTGTCGTCGCGGCCCGGCGGGACGCGGTGCGCGCGGGCCTCGAGCAGCACGGCGCGGCTGCGGGCGAGCGCCGCCTCGGCGGACGCGTCGCCGAGGGCGGGACGCTGCGAGCGGTTGAGGATGCTGTGTCCCTCCCAGTTGCCGCCCGGCGTGACGTCGTAGGCGGCGGCGAAGGCGTCGGCGTCGGGACCGAGCAGCGTCTCGATCTCGGCTGCGGTCCAGACGTAGTACTTGCCCTCCTCGCCCTCGCTGTCCGCGTCGAGCGCGCTGGCGAAGGCGCGCCGGCCGCCGGCGCCGGGATCGGAGCGCATCTCGCGCAGCACCCAGCCGACCGTCTCGCGCAGCCGCGCCTCGTAGAGCGGCTCGCCGGTCTCGGCCCAGACCTCGCCCAGCTGCTCGACGAGCTGGGCATTGTCGTAGAGCATCTTCTCGAAATGCGGCACCAGCCACTCGGCGTCGGTCGAGTAGCGCGCGAAGCCGCCGCCGAGATGGTCGTAGATGCCGCCCTGCGACATCGCCGTCAGCGTGCCGGTCATCGCGTCGCGGTACTCGGGCCGGCGGGTCCGCCGCCAGGCGCGCCAGAGCAGCGCGAAGATGGCGCATTGCGGGAACTTGGGCGCTCCTTCGATGCCGCCATGGACGGCATCGACGCTCTCCAGCAGCCGCGCGGCGATGCGGTCGAGCAGGTCGCGGTCGACGCCGTCGGCCGCCTGCGGCGTGGCCAGGCGGGCGAGCGCCTCGCGCAGCGCCGCGACGTTCTGCGTCACCTTGGCCGGCTCGTCGCGATAGATGGCGGCGATCTGGTGGAGCACCTGCGGCAGGCCGGGCCGGCCGTAGCGCGGCGCGGGCGGGAAGTAGGTGCCGCCCCAGAAGGGCTCGCCGTCCGGCGTCAGGAACATCGTCAACGGCCAGCCGCCGGGCTGGCCGAGCAGCGCCAGCGCGTGCTGGTAGATGAGGTCGAGGTCGGGCCGCTCCTCGCGGTCGACCTTGATGCTGACGAAGAGCTCGTTCATCAGCCCGGCGATCGCCGGATCCTCGAAGCTCTCATGCGCCATGACGTGGCACCAGTGGCAGGCGGCATAGCCCACCGAGAGCAGCACCGGCTTGCCCGTGGCGCGCGCCTCGGCCAGCGCCGCCTCGCCCCAGGGGCGCCAGTCGACCGGGTTGTCGCGATGCTGCAGCAGGTAGGGGCTGGTCTCCCCGGCAAGGCGGTTGGGCATGGCGCTGAATCGTCCTTCGCGGTGGGGCAGGGGCGCGGGCGGCCGACGATCCCTATATAGTCGGCCGTTACATTGTGGCACAGGCACCGCCGGCTCGACGGAAATCACTCGGGCAAACACCGGCCGGCGCCGAGGAGGTCCGGGATGAAGGTGACGATCGACATCGACTGCACGCCGGAGGAGGCGCGGGCCTTCCTCGGCCTGCCGGCGGTGGCCGCCATGCAGGAGGCGGTCCTGCAGGAAATGCAGAGCAAGCTCATGGAGAATATCGGGCGGATGGATCCCGAGACGCTGATGAAGCAGTGGTTCCCGGCCGGCCGGGAGGGCTGGGAGCAGATGCAGAAGGCGTTCTGGGCGCAGCTCGGCGGCGCCAGGGCAGGCAAGCCGTGAACGACGCGGCGCCGGAGCGCCGGGACGTCGCCGACCCGCCGCCCTACTACCGCGTCCATGTCTTCTGCTGCACCAACGAGCGCCCGGCCGGGCATCCGCGCGGCAGCTGCAAGCGCAGGGGCTCGGAGGAGCTGCGCAACTACATGAAGGCGCGCGCCAAGGAGCTCGGCCTCGGCGATGTGCGGATCAATGCGGCGGGCTGCCTCGACCGCTGCGAGCTGGGCCCGACCATGGTGATCTATCCCGAGGGGGTCTGGTACGCCTACCGCAGCAATGCCGACATCGACGAGATCCTGACCACCCATGTGCGCGACGGCGGCCGCGTGGCGCGGCTGCTGCTGCGGCCCGAGGACGCGCCGGTCAAGGACGGGCCGGCCAAGGGCTGAGGGCGGGGGTGGCGGAGACCATCTTCGCGCCGGCGAGCGGCCCGGGTCCCGCCGGGATCGCGGTGATCCGCCTGTCCGGTCCGGCGACCGCGGCGGCGATCGGCGCGCTCACCGGCCGCGGGCCGCCGCCGCCGCGCCGCGCCAGCCTGCGCCGGCTCGCCGAGCCGGCGACCGGCCGCCTGCTCGACCAGGCTCTGGTGCTGTGGTTCCCGGCGCCGCAGAGCTTCACCGGCGAGGCGATGGCCGAGCTGCAGCTGCATGGCGGACGGGCCGTGGTGGCGGCGGTGCTGGCCGCGCTCGCCGGGCTGCCCGGGCTGCGGCCGGCCGCGCCGGGCGAGTTCAGCCGGCGGGCGGTGATGAACGGCCGGCTCGACCTGACGGCGGCCGAGGGGCTGGCCGACCTGGTGGCCGCCGAGACCGAGATGCAGCGGCGCCAGGCGCTGCGGCAGCTCGAGGGCGCGCTCGGCCGGCTCTATGGCGGCTGGGCGGAGCGGCTGACGCGGCTGCTCGCCCATGCCGAGGCGGCGATCGACTTCGCCGACGAGGAGCTGCCCGCCGATCTGGAACAAAACAGGAACATGGCCTTGGCGGCGCTGTGCGCCGAGATCGATGCGCATCTCGCCGACGGCCATCGGGGAGAACGGCTGCGCGGCGGCTTCGCGATTGCCGTGATCGGCCCGCCCAACGCGGGGAAATCGAGCCTGCTCAATGCCTTGGCCCGACGCGATGCGGCCATCGTGGCGGCCATTCCCGGGACCACCCGGGACGTCGTCGAGGTCCAGCTCGACCTTGGCGGATTTCCGGTGACGCTCGCCGATACGGCCGGGCTGCGTGACAGTGCCGACCCGGTGGAAGCCGAGGGCGTGCGTCGCGCCCGCGCCCGCGCCGCCAGCGCCGACCTGCGCATCGCCGTGCTCGATGCCGGCACCTGGCCGGACCTCGACGCGCGGACCGTGGCGCTGGTCGACGGCGACACCGTGGTGGTGCTGAACAAGACCGATCTCGCGGGCCTGCCGCCTGTCGCCCGCATCGCCGGCCGGGCGGTCTGGCCGCTCAGCCTCGCGACCGGCGACGGGCTTCCCGCACTGACCGCCCATCTCGCGGCCTGCGTCGCGGAGCGGATCGGGCTGACCGAGGCGCCGAGCCTGACGCGCGCCCGGCATCGCGCGACATTGGCGGCGTGCCGGGCGGCGCTCGCACGGGCCGCCGATGCCGCGCTGCCCGAGCTCGCCGCGGAGGATCTGCGCCTGGCCGTGCGCGAGCTGGGGCGGCTGACCGGCCGCGTCGACGTGGAGGACCTGCTCGACCGCATCTTCGCCGAGTTCTGCATCGGCAAGTGATGTTTCACGTGAAACAGTCCGGGCCGCGATGCGAGCTTTGACTCAGGCCGCGCCCCGGCGCTACTCCTCCGCCATGCGCTCCTGCGACGTCATCGTCATCGGCGGCGGCCATGCCGGCACCGAAGCCGCGGCGGCCGCGGCGCGGCTCGGTGCCCGCACGCTGCTGCTCACCCACCGGCTCGACACCGTCGGCGCGATGTCCTGCAACCCGGCCATCGGCGGCCTGGGCAAGGGCCATCTGGTGCGCGAGATCGATGCGCTCGACGGCATCATGGGCCGCGCCATCGACCGCGCCGGCATCCAGTTCCGCATGCTCAACCGCAGCAAGGGCGCGGCGGTGCGCGGGCCGCGGGCGCAGGCCGACCGGCGGCTCTACGCGGCGGCGGTGCGCGACCTGCTGGAGCGTCAGCCCGGCCTGGCCCTGGCCGCGCAGGCCGTCGAGGATCTCAGCTTCGACGCGGCGGGGCGGGTGACCGGGGTGCTGACCGCGGCCGGGGAGCGCATCGCCTGCGGCGCCGTGGTGCTGACCACCGGCACCTTCCTGCGCGGCCTCATCCACATCGGCGAGGAGCGGACCCCCGCCGGCCGCGTCGGCGAGGCGCCTTCGCTGGGCCTGTCGCGGACGCTGGAGCGGCTCGCATTCGGGCTCGGCCGTCTCAAGACCGGGACGCCGCCGCGGCTCGACGGCCGGACGATCGACTGGGCCGCCCTGGAGCGGCAGCCGGGGGACGATCCGCCGGTGCCGTTCTCGTTCATGACCGATCGCATCGCCACCCCGCAGATCGACTGCCACATCACCGCGACCACCCCGGCCGTGCATGCGCTGATCCGCGCCAACCTGCACCGCGCACCGATCTATTCCGGGCAGATCGAGGGGACCGGCCCGCGCTACTGCCCGTCGATCGAGGACAAGGTGGTCCGTTTCGCGGAGCGGGAGCGGCACCAGATCTTTCTCGAGCCGGAGGGGCTCGAGGACGACACCGTCTATCCCAACGGCATCTCGACCTCGCTGCCGCGCGAGATCCAGTCCGAGCTGCTGGCGCTGATTCCCGGACTGTCGCGGGCGCGGATGATCCGGCCGGGCTATGCCATCGAGTACGACTTCGTCGATGCGCGCGAGCTCGAGCCCACGCTGCAGGCACGCCGCGTCCCGGGCCTGTTCCTGGCCGGCCAGATCAACGGCACCACCGGCTACGAGGAGGCGGCGGCCCAGGGGCTGATCGCCGGGGCCAATGCCGCGCTCGCCGCGGCCGGCGGCGGCCGGAGCTTCACCCTCGACCGGGCGCGCGCCTATATCGGCGTCCTGGTCGACGACCTGGTGACCCGCGGCACCAGCGAGCCCTATCGCATGTTCACCTCGCGCGCCGAGTACCGGCTCACCCTGCGCGCCGACAATGCCGACCAGCGGCTGACCCCGGCCGGCGTCGAGATCGGGCTGGTGGGCGGCGGGCGCGCGGCCCGGCTGGCGGCCAAGCAGGCGGCGCTGGCCGCCGGGCGAGCGCTGCTCGACAGCCTGTCCGCGACGCCGGCGGCGCTGGCGCGGCACGGCCTGCGGATCAACCAGGACGGGGTTCGCCGCAGTGCGGCCGAGCTGCTCGGCCACCCCGGGATCGACCTGGCGCGGCTGGCGGCGCTCTGGCCGGCGCTGTGCGGCCTGCCGGCCGAGATCGCCGAGCAGCTCGAGACCGATGCGCGCTATGCCGGCTATCTCGACCGCCAGGCGGCCGATATCCGGGCCTTTCGCCGCGACGAGTCGCTGCAGCTGCCCGCCGGGCTCGACTATGCCGCGATCGGCAGCCTGTCGAACGAAATCCGCGACAAGCTGGCCGCCGTGCGGCCCGCCACGCTCGGCGCTGCCGGCCGGATTCCCGGCGTCACCCCGGCGGCCCTCGCCGCGCTGCTTGCCCATGTCCGCCGGCGCGAGCAGGCGGCCTGAGCCGCTGACCCCCGAGGGGTTCGCTGCGGCGGCCGGTGTTTCACGTGAAACATTGGCGCGGCTCGAAGCCTATGCCGCGCTGCTCCGGCGCTGGCAGCCGCGCATCAATCTCGTGGCCAACGACAGCGTCGCCGATCTGTGGCGGCGCCACATGCTCGATTCCGCGCAGCTGCTGCCGCTCGTCCCGCCGGCCGACCCCGCGCGCGCTTTCGCGGCCCTCGATCTCGGCAGCGGCGCCGGCTTCCCCGGCCTGGTGCTCGCCATCCTCGGGGTGCCCGGCCTGCGGCTGGTGGAGGCCGATGCCCGCAAATGCGCCTTCCTGCGGGAGGCGGCGCGGGCCGCCGGGCTGGCGCTCGAGCGCGACGTCTCCATCGTCAATCGCCGCCTTGAGCAGGTTCCGCCCTTCGCTGCCGACCTCGTCACGGCGCGCGCCGTCGCCGACCTGCCGGAGCTGCTGGAGGCGACCGAGCGCTTTCGGTCCGCCGGCACCATCTGCCTGTTCCACAAGGGACTTCGGGCGACCGAGGAATTGACCCGCGCGGGCAAAAGTTGGAGGATGACCGTCGAGCAGTTTCCCAGCCGATCCGATCCCACCGGGACGATCCTGAGGCTGACGGGGGTTCAGCGTGAACGAAGTCGCTAGACCGGGCTCGCCGCCGTCGCGTGCCCGCATCCTTGCGCTGGCGAACCAGAAGGGCGGCGTCGGCAAGACCACCACGGCGATCAATCTCGGCACCGCGCTGGCGGCGGCCGGCCAGCGCGTCCTGGTGATCGACGCCGACCCGCAGGGCAACGCCTCGACCGGCCTCGGCCTCGAGAGCGAGGCACGCCGCGTCGGCACCTACCAGCTGCTGCTCGGCGAGGCCCGCCTCGCCGAGGCGGCCCAGCCGACCGAGGTGGCCGGCCTCTGCGTGGTGCCGGCCACCGTCGACCTGCTCGGTGCCGAGCTCGAGCTGATCGACCAGCCCCGCCGCGCCCATCGCCTGGCCGAGGCGCTCGAGGCGGCGCATGGCAGCTACGACTTCGTGCTGATCGACTGCCCGCCCTCGCTCGGCCTGCTGACCCTCAACGCCCTGGTCGCGGCCGACGGCGTTCTGGTGCCGCTGCAGAGCGAGTTCTATGCCCTGGAGGGCCTCAGCCACCTCATGCAGACCATCGAGCGGACCCGGGCGGCTCTCAACCCCAGGTTGCAGCTCGCGGGAATCGTGCTGACGATGCACGACCGCCGCAACAACCTCAGCGAGCAGGTCGCCGCCGACGTCCGCCGGCATCTCGGCGCCGCCGTGTTCGACACCGTGGTGCCGCGCAACGTCAAGGTCTCCGAGGCGCCCTCGCACGGCAAGCCGGTGCTGCTCTACGACATGCGCTGCGCCGGCTCGCAGGCCTATATCCACCTCGCCAGCGAGCTGCTCCGCCGCGAGGCGGAGCGCGCCGCGGCGGCGGCCTGAGGCGGACGTGGCGGACGAAGGCGGCAAGCGCAGCAATCTCGGCCGCGGCCTCTCGGCGCTGCTCGGCGGCGCGCCCGAGCCGCCGCGCGACGAGGCGCCGCGCGTGCCGCGCGCCCTGCCCATCGAGCAGCTCCATCCCGGCCGCTTCCAGCCGCGCCGCCACTTCGCCGACGAGGCGATCGAGGCGCTCGCCCAGTCGATCCGCGAGAACGGTATCCTGCAGCCGCTGGTTGTCCGCCGGCATCCCGGGCTGGCCGGCGCCTGGGAGATCGTCGCCGGCGAGCGGCGCTGGCGGGCGGCACAGCTCGCCCGCCTGCACGAGGTGCCGGTGGTGGTGCGCGAGCTGTCCGACCGCGCCGCGCTCGAGATCGCGCTGGTCGAGAACGTCCAGCGCCAGGACCTGCTGCCGCTCGAGGAGGCCGAGGGCTATCGCCGGCTGATCGAGGAGTTCGCCTACACCCAGGAGGCGCTGGCCCAGCAGCTCGGCAAGAGCCGCAGCCACATCGCCAACATGCTGCGGCTGCTCAAGCTGCCCGAGCCGGTGCGCCGCCTGCTCGACGAGGGCACGATCAGCGCCGGCCATGCCCGGGCGCTCCTCTCCGCCGCGGATCCGGCGGGGCTCGCCCGGCGGGTCGCAGCCGAGGGGCTGAGCGTGCGCCAGACCGAGCGCCTCGCCGGCGGCGCCAGGCCGCAGCCGCGCCGTAAGGCGAGCCGCCAGCCCGCGGCGCCCGATCCCGACATCGCGGCGTTGGAGCGCGAATTGACCGGCCGGCTCGGCCTGGCGGTCCATCTGCGGTCAGAGGGCGAGAGCGGCAGCCTGACGATCCGCTACGAGACCCTGGAGCAGCTCGACGACGTGCTCGCCCGGCTGCGCGGCGGGCCGGCGTAGCCGGGCCGGCGTAAACGGGCGCAGGCCCCGTCAGGCGCGGCGGCGGTCCCGCGGCCGGGCGCGCGCGATCTCGGTCAGGGCGCGCCACAGGATCGCCTCGTCGGGGGCGCCGGTCCGCTTGCAGGCGAGCTCGGCGGCCAGCAGCCGGTCGAGCGCCTGTGCCAGCTCGGCCGGCGACCAGCGGCCGGCCTGGCGGACGAAGCGGTCGCGGACCCGGATGAACAGCGGTGGCCGGAGCGCGCTCAGCGCCCGCTCCAGGCCGGCGCCTTCGGCCATCATGCCGACGACGAGGTGCAGCCGCTGGAAGTGGCGCGAGACGGCGCGCAGGAGGGAGATCGGCGCCCCGCCATCGGCGAGCTCGCGGGCGAGCGCCCGGTCGACCGCCGCCGGCTCGCCATCGGCCACCGCCAGCGCCAGCTCGTCGACCGCCAGGCCGGCGCCGTCACCGATGCAGGCGACGACCTCGGCGAGGCTCAGCGGCGCCGCCTGCCCGCCGGCGTAGAGCGCCAGCTTCTCCAGCTCGGCCCGGTTGAGGGCGCGGTCCTGGCCGAGCTGGACGAGGAGATAGTCGAGCGCCTCCGGCGCCAGCGCGACGCCCTGGCGCCGGAGCTCGCCGGCGATGAAGCGGCCGAGATCGGCACCCTCCTCGGGATAGCAGGCGATCGCCGCGGCGCGCGGCGCCGTCTCGAACAGCTTGCGCAGCGTCGATTTGGTGCCGAGCTCGCCGGCCTCGGCCACCACCAGCGCGGCGGCGGTACCCTCGAGGACCTCCGCCAGCCGGCCGGTCAGCGTGTCGCCCGCCTCGCGCAGCCGCACCACCCGGCGGCCGCCGCCGAGCGACAGCGCGGCCGCCTCGTCGGCCAGCCGGGTCGGCACCTCGCGCAGCGCGGCCGGGCTCAGCTCGGTGAGGCGGAACGGGTCGCCGAGATCGCCGGCGACGGCGCGGCAGAGGCGCTCGGCGCGCTCGCGCACCAGCCCGGCATCGGGGCCGAACAGCAGCACGGCGGCGACCTCCGGATCGGGCGCCGCGAGGAAACGCTCGATGGCGCGCGCCGCCAGCTTCACGTCACTTCGGCGCGGGGGCCGCCGCCAGCGCCTCGGAGAAATAGACCCCGAGCCGCTCGCGGATGCTCTCGGCGAGCTCGGTGGCGGCGCGGGTCCGCGCGTCGCCGGCGGCGGTGCGGGTGGCGTACTCGGAATTCAGCACGTTGTAGGCGGTGCGAGCCCGGGCGGTGCCCTGCACGAGCACCTGCCGCTTCGCCGCCCGGGCCCGCAGGATGTACTCGGCATAGAGCGTGATGTTGGAACGGCTGGCGGTCTCGTCCTGCTGCAGCAGCAGCTCGATCTGCTCCTCGCGCAGCTGCACCGTCAGCTCGTAGCGCGCCTTTTCCGGAACGCCGCGCGGATTGAGCCGGTCGCGCAGCGCATTGTAGAGGATCTGCCCGGTGCGGTCCGCCGAGGGCACGATGTGGATGGCTTCGAGCTGGGCCTGGACGCTGGGCGCGCCGGGCCCGTCGCCCACCGGCCCGTAGAGCGGATGGAAGCCGCAGGCGGCCAGCGCCAGCAGCACCCCGAGAAGGGCGGGACGGACCGCCCTAGACCACCACATTGATCACCCGGTCTGGCACCACGATGATCTTGCGCGCCGCCTTGCCCGCCATCGCTCGTCGGACCCCCTCGTCGGCCAGCGCCGCCTGCTCGGCCGCCGCCGCATCGGCGCCGCGCGGCAGCACCACCGTGCCGCGCAGCTTGCCGTTGACCTGCACCGCCACCGTCACCTGGTCGTCGACCAGCAGGGCGGGATCGGCCTCCGGCCAGGCGCTGTCGACGACCAGCGTAGCGTGGCCCAGCCTCTGCCACAACTCCTCGGCCAGGTGCGGCATCATCGGGCCGATCAGCAGGGCGAGCTGCTCGCAGGCCTCGCGCCGGGCCCAGCCGTCGCCGGCGTCGTCGCCGAGCGCGGCGAAGGCCGCATCCATGGCGTTGGCCAGCTCGTAGAGCCGCGCCACCGCGCGGTTGAAGCGGAACTTCTCGATGTCGTCGGTGACGCCGGCGACCGCCCGGTGCGCCGCCTGGCGCAGCGCCAGGGCCGCGGCGGAGAAGCCGGCCGGCCGCGGCGTGCCGGCCGCGGGCAGGCGCGGCAGCACCTCGTCGACCACGCGCCAGAGACGCTGGGTGAAGCGCCAGGCGCCCGCCGCCCCGGCCTCGGTCCACTCCATGTCGCGCTCCGGCGGGCTGTCGGAGAGCATGAACCAGCGCGCGGTGTCGGCGCCGTAGCGGTCGATGATGCTGGCCGGGTCGACGACGTTGCGCTTGCTCTTGCTCATCTTCTCGGAGCGGCCGAGCGTCACCGGCCGGCCGGTGCGGGCATGGACCGCGCCGCCCTCGCGCTTCTCGACCTGCTCGGGATGGAGCCACTCGCCGCTCTCGTCGCGGTAGGTCTCGTGGCAGACCATGCCCTGGGTGAAGAGGCCGGCGAAGGGCTCGTCGACGTCGACATAGCCGCAGCGCCGCATCGCGCGCAGGAAGAAGCGGGAATAGAGCAGGTGCAGGATGGCGTGCTCGACGCCGCCGACATACTGGTCGACCGGCAGCCAGCGATCGACCGGCCCGCGCTCCACCGGCACGTCGGCGCGCGGCGAGCAGTAGCGCGCGAAGTACCAGGAGGAATCGACGAAGGTGTCGAAGGTGTCGGTCTCGCGCCGGGCGGCGGCGCCGCAGGCCGGGCAGGCGACGTGCTTCCAGGTCGGATGGTGGTCGAGCGGGTTGCCCGGCTTGTCGAAGGTGGCGTCGTCGGGCAGCAGCACCGGCAGGTCGGATTCCGGCACCGGGACGATGCCGCAGGACGGGCAGTGGATGACCGGGATCGGGCAGCCCCAGTAGCGCTGGCGCGACACGCCCCAGTCGCGCAGCCGGTAGGCGACGGTGCGCTCGCCGCGGCCGAGCGCCACCAGCCGGTCGACCGCCGCGCGCTTGGCGGCCTCGACCTCGAGCCCGTCGAGGAAGCGCGAGTTGACCAGCACGCCGTCGTCGGTGAAGGCGGTGCCGCCGATCGCCGCGTCGGTCGGGGCCGGCTCGCCGCGCGGCGCCACCACCGGCAGCACCGGCAGCCGGTACTTGCGGGCGAAGTCGAGGTCGCGCTGGTCGTGCGCCGGGCAGCCGAAGATGGCGCCGGTGCCGTACTCCATCAGCACGAAGTTGGCGACATAGACCGGCAGACGCCAGCTCTCGTCGAACGGATGGATCGCCTGCAGGCCGGTCGGCAGGCCGATCTTCTCCGCCGTCTCCAGCGCCGCCTCGCTGGTCCCCATGCGGTTGCACTCGGCGACGAAGGCGGCGAGCTCGGGATTGCCGGCCGCCAGGCCGGCGACCAGCGGATGGTTGGGCGAGAGCGCCACGAAGCTGGCGCCGAACAGCGTGTCCGGGCGGGTCGAGAAGACCTCGATCTCGTCGCTGCGGCCGGCCAGCGCGAAGCGGAAGCGGGCGCCCTCCGACCGGCCGATCCAGTTCTCCTGCATCAGCCGGACCTTGGCCGGCCAGCGCTCCAGCCCGGCCAGCGCCTGCAGCAGGTCCTCGGCGTAGTCGGTGATGCGCAGGAACCATTGCGAGAGCTGCCGCTTCTCGACCACCGCGCCGGAGCGCCAGCCGCGCCCGTCGATCACCTGCTCGTTGGCCAGGACGGTGTGGTCGACCGGGTCCCAGTTGACCCAGCCCTCCTTGCGGTAGGCGAGGCCCGCCGCCAGGAAGTCGATGAACAGCTTCTGCTGGTGCCGGTAGTAGCCGGGATGGCAGGTGGCGATCTCGCGGTCCCAGTCGAGCGACAGGCCCATGCGCTGCAGCTCGCCGCGCATCGTCGCGATGTTGCTGTAGGTCCAGTCGGCCGGATGCACGCCCTGGTCACGGGCGGCGTTCTCGGCCGGCAGGCCGAAGGCGTCCCAGCCCATCGGATGCAGGACATCGAAGCCGCGCGCCCGCTTGAAGCGGGAGACCACGTCGCCCAGCGTGTAATTGCGGACATGGCCCATATGGATGCGCCCCGAGGGATAGGGGAACATCTCCAGGACGTAGTATTTCGGGCGCTCGGGACGGCGGCCGGCGGCAAAGCAGCCATGCTCGGCCCACACCGCCTGCCAGCGCGGCTCGGCTTCGCTGAAGTTGTAGCGCGACATGGTCTCCGCCGTTTCGGTTCGCGGGCGGGCGGGCGCCCGCCGAGGTCTGGGGCCGCTGCCGGCCGCCGCTACTGGCCGCCGCCCTGGGCGATGCGCAGCTGACGGGCCCGCACCAGGATGGCGTTCTCGAGGTCGGTCGCGGTGGTCGGCGCCACCGGCGCGTCGACCCAGCCGGCGCTGGCCATCTGCTGGCGGAACACGGCGGTGCGCACGCCGTCGGCGCGCAGCGTGCGTCCGAGGATGAAGACGTTGACCTTGAAGCGCTCGTTGGGCGACTGCGGCGGCGAGTACCAGTCCGTGATGATGACGCCGCCGAAGGGGTCGGCGGAGACCAGCGGCATGAAGGCCACGGTGTCGAGCGAGGCGCGCCACAGGAAGCTGTTGACGCCGATGCCGCCGCTCGAGCCGTCCTGCGGCTGGTTCTTCTGGTCGCTGCCGCCCAGCAGGGTCAGGCCGCCGGGCCCGAAGATCGATTCCGGCTGCTCGTAGTTGGGCTTGCTCGGATCGACGCCACGATTGGCCTTGGACCGCTGGGCGGGATAGTTCGCTTCGCCGGTCTGCCACCAGGAGCAGGCGGAGAGGCTGCTCAGCGCGATCGCCGCCGCGATCAGTGCGGCGGCACGGACGTGGCGTCCCAGGCCGGCCGGCGACCCGTTGATCATCGTCGACAAACCCCCGATCTCGCTTGCGAAGGCGGAACTTATAGCAGACGGCGCGGGGCAGGCAAGATTGGGCGAATTGCCGCTTTTCCCCGCTGCCAGGCTGGTTTATAGCCGGCGCGGCCGGGCCTCCCCCTGCGGGGCGAGCCCGGCCCCGCTCCGCCGGCGCCGCCGCCGGTCCCCTCCCGCAGGGAACAGCCCATGGGCAAGATCGTCTGGCTCGCCTCCTTCCCGAAGTCCGGCAACACCTGGGTGCGAGCCTTCCTGCACAACCTGCTGACCGACGCGGAGCGGCCCTACGACATCAACGAGCTCGACACCTTCGCGGTCAGCGATTCGCAGGCGCAGTGGTACCAGCGGTTCGACCCGCGCCCGCCGACCGCGCTGAGCCTGGAGGAGATCGCCGCGCTCCGGCCGCGCGTCCACCACCTCTTCACCCAGCTCGGCCAGGGCCCGATCTTCGTCAAGACCCACATGGCGGCGGCCGAGCTCGGCGGTACGCCGCTGATCACCGTCAGCGAGACGGTCGCGGCCATCTATATTGTGCGCAACCCGCTCGACGTGGTCGTCTCGCACAGCCACCACTACGGCAACGACCTCGACCGGACGATCGAGCTGCTCGCCGCCGACGACACCATCACCCGGGCGAGCGAGACGCACGTGCCGGAGTACCACAGCTCCTGGTCCGCCCATGTCGCGAGCTGGACCTCGGTGCCGAGCCCCGGGCTGCTGGTGGTGCGCTACGAGGACCTGCTGCTCACCCCGAACCGCAGCTTCGCGGCCATCGCCCGCTTCCTGCGGCTCGATGTCGCGCGCGGCCGGCTGGAGCGAGCGATCCGCCACTGCTCGTTCCGCGTCCTGCAGGAGCAGGAGAAGCGGCACGGCTTCCGCGAGCGGACCGAGACCTCCGAGCGCTTCTTCCGCGCCGGCAAGGCCGGGCAATGGCGCAGCGCCCTGTCGCCGGCGCAGATCGAGCGCGTGGTGGCGCGGCACGGCGCGCAGATGGACCGCTTCGGCTACCGGCCGAAATAGCCGTCGTGCCCCCGATCGCGGCTTTTTCGGGTCGTCAAGGGGGCGCGCTGCCGACGGGGCCGCTGCCGCGCCCGGATCGTTTTCCTTTGATATCAAGCACTTGGCCCATCGGACCCTGTGCCATTTTTGCTACAGTGGTGTGCAAAAAC
Organism: Dongiaceae bacterium; assembly: GCA_046349435.1. GTDB lineage: Bacteria > Pseudomonadota > Alphaproteobacteria > Dongiales > Dongiaceae > JAXMCI01. The sequence goes on from JAXMCI010000029.1 coordinate 36,811, forward strand.
AACAAATCGACCTGAAACGGGCTTGACCGGTTCGCATGGCCTCGTAGGATCTGGTCCACGAGCCGAGGGGAGCGGTTCCGATTTCCTTTTGCCGTCAGGGTGATGGGATCGGATTTCGCAACCGAAGGTCGCAGGCTCGGCAAATGGGGGCGGTCGATCGGTCCTCTCGGCACCGGCAGACCCGCTTAGAAAGGGAATGAAGGCTATGAAGAAGGTACTCCTGGGTACGACCGCGCTGGTCGCCGCCGGGTTTGCTGCCGGGCAGGCCCAAGCGGCTGACCCGATCAAGCTGACCCTTGGCGGCTTCTACGGCGCGGCCGCCGGTGTCGAGATCGGGGGCAACGACAGCAACGGCGCTCCGAGCCAGAACCGGCAGACTGGCGCGTTCAAGCAGAACGTCGAAGTGCACTTCAACGGTTCGACCACTCTCGACAACGGTCTGACCGTCGGCGCGCACATCGAGCTCGAGGCGAACAACACCTCGGGCCGTACGATCGACGAAGTGTACAGCTACTTCAAGGGCGGCTTCGGTGAGTTCCGCTTCGGCGACACCGGCGGCGCTCTCGCGAAGAGCTGCATCGTCGACCCCGGCGCCATCACCAACAACTTCGGCCTGATCAGCCCGAACAACTCGTTCTCCAACGTCGGCCGCAACGCCGTCATGGGTCTGGGCTCGATCGGTACCTGCGAAGGCTTCGGCAACTCCACCAAGGCGGTCTACTTCTCGCCGGTGTTCGGTGGCCTCCAGCTCGCTCTGTCGTACGCTCCGACCACCAACAACGGTGGCCCGGGCGGCCGCAGCAACGGTCCGTACACCGGCACGCAGAGCAACAACGTGAACGTGCGGAACGATTTCTCCGCCTACGTCACGTACAACCACTCGTTCGGCGCGGTCAGCCTGACCGCCGGCGCGGGTCTCGACTACGGCTTCGAGACCAACAACAATCCGAAGCCCGCCCAGTATCAGGGCGGCATCCAGCTGGGCTTCGGGCGGTTCGCGGTCGGTGGCTCGTTCGACTGGTACCAGAACTACGTCCAGCAGGGCTTCGGCAACGGCTTCAGCGGCGGCAGCAACGACGCCTGGGTGGCAACCCTCGGCGGCAGCTACAGCATCGACGCCTGGACCGTCGGCCTCGAAGGCGCGTATGCGAACTTCGAGACGCAGCCCGGCCACGACACCTACTGGGCCGTTTCGCTCCAGAGCACCTACAAGCTCGGGCCGGGGATCCGGCTGGAAGGCGAAGTGGCGTACTACAACTACAATCAGGACTACGTGAACAAGAGCCCGAACCTCGGCAAGGCGACCTCGAACTCGGTCTCCGTCGGCCTCGGCTCCTACATCACGTTCTAAGCTTCCGCTTCTGCGGACAGCACCTCGGGGGGAGGGTGGCCATGCCACCCTCCCTTTCCATTTCTGCATCATGACGACGCCGTCCGACATCGCCGCCCGCCTCGCCGAGATCCGGTCGCGCATCCGCGCCGCCGCCGAGACGGCAGGCCGGTCCGCCGCAGCCGTTACGCTGGTGGCGGTCGGCAAGACCCATCCCGCAACCGCCATCGAGGCGGCGCTCGCCGCCGGCCAGCGCCATTTCGGCGAGAACCGGGTGCAGGAGGCGCGCGACAAGTATCCGGCGCTGCGCCCGCGCTGGCCCGACCTCCGCCTGCACCTGATCGGGCCGCTGCAGACCAACAAGGTGCGCGACGCCGTCGCGCTGTTCGACGTCATCGAGACCGTCGACCGCGAGAAGCTCGCCCGGGCGCTCGCCGCCGAGATGGCGCGCAGCGGCCGGCGGCCGGACTGCCTGGTCCAGGTCAATATCGGCGAGGAGCCGCAGAAGGCGGGCGTCATGCCCGAGGGCCTCGACGCCCTGCTGGCGACCTGCCGCGTCGAGCTCGGCCTGCCGGTCGCCGGCCTGATGGCGATCCCGCCGGTGGACGAGCCGCCGGCACCCTATTTCGCCCTGCTCGCCGAGCTCGCCCGCCGCCACGGGCTGCCGGTGCTCAGCATGGGCATGTCCGGCGATTTCGAGATCGCGGTGCGCCTCGGCGCCACCCACGTCCGGGTCGGCAGCGCGATCTTCGGCGCGCGACCCCCGGCCTAGGGTCCTGTTCCTACGCGGGATCCGTGTGAACGACGAGGGCGTCGCCGGGCCCGCTCTCCGCGAGCAGCCGCAGCAGCTCGTCGTTCGCAAGCGCGACGCAGCCCTCGGTCGGCGTCCAGCCCGGCGCGGCGACATGCAGGAAGACCGCGCTGCCGCGGCCCGGACGCACCGGATCGTCGTTGTGGCCGAGCACGACGATCAGGTCGTAGAGCCCGTCCTCGCGCCACAGCGCCTCGTGCCGCGCGGCGTAGGGCAGCCGCACCGGCCGGTTGTAGAGCGCGTCGCCGGGATCGTCGCACCAGCCGTCGCGCCGATCGATCGCCGCCGCCGGCAGCAGGGTGGCCGGGCGGCCGACCCGGTCGGCGCGATAGAGCAGCCGGCGGAAGAGAAAGCGGCCCGCCGGCGTCGCCCCGTCGCCCTCGCGCTTGTCGGCGCGGATGCCGCCGCGGCCGATCGCGCAGGCGAGCTCGCGGCCGCGCCAGCGTGCCGGTTGGCCGGGACGGACGACGAGATCGCTCAATCCGACAGCAGGTGGCCGAAGCGCGCCGCCTTGGTCTCGAGGTAGCGCTCGTTGTGGTCGTTGGCCGGAAAGACGTGCGGCACCCGCTCGGCGACGGTGATGCCGCAGCGGGTCAGCGCCGCCACCTTCTCCGGATTGTTGGTCATCAGGCGCACGCTGAGGAAGCCGAGCTGCCGCAGCATCTCGGCCGCCGGCAGGTAGATCCGCTCGTCCGCGTCGAATCCGAGCTGCCGGTTGGCGTCCAGCGTGTCGGCGCCGTCGTCCTGCAGCTGGTAGGCGCGCAGCTTGTTGACCAGGCCGATGCCGCGGCCCTCCTGCGCGAGATAGACGAGCACGCCGCTGCCCTGCCGGGCGATCTCCGCGATGGCCCCGCGCAGCTGGTCGCCGCAGTCGCAGCGCAGGCTGCCGAGCAGGTCGCCGGTGAAGCATTCGGAATGCAGCCGGGCGAGCACCGGACGATCGGGCGCCGGCCGGCCGATGATGATGGCGAGATGCTCGATGCCGCCGTCGTTCGGCCGGAAGGCGACGATCCGGCTCTCCGGCGCGCCGGCCAGCGGCACCGCGGCCTCGCTCACCGGCCGGAGCGAGCGCGCCGCCAGCGTCCGGTAGAGCGCGATGTCCGGCACGCGCACGCGCAGCAGATCGTGGTTCCGCGCGAAGCTGCCGGGGTCGGACGGGGCGGCGACGCGGCCGACCAGCGCCGCCGGCAGCAGGCGGGCCAGCTTGGCCAGCTCGATGGCGGCGCTCGCCAGCGGGATCAGCTCGGCGCCGTCGGCGATCGGCGAGCCGCGCGGCCCGGCCGCCTCGCCGGGCACCGCGGCGGCGGTCGGGTCGGCGAGCCGCCGCAGCAGCGCCGCCGCGGTCGTCTCGTCCACCGGCAGCAGGGCCGGGCGGTCGTCGCCGCCAGTCAGCCCCAGCGCATGGGCCCGGCTCGGCGTCACCGCGAGCACCAGCTCGCCCTCGGCCAGGCCGCGCAGCGCGGCCAGCGCCTCGGGCTCGGCCGTCTCGGCGGCCAGCGCCAGCGCCGCGCTCCCGGCGCGGTCCTCGATCAGCACCGCGCCGCCGCGGCGCAGCTCGCCGACGGCCCGGTCGACCGCCACAAGCACATGGCTGTCGCCCTGGGCGGGACGGCGGCGCTGTGCGGCAAGGTCCGACATGCGGCGAACTCTAGCAGACCTCGGCACGGCCTGGCACGCGATGCGGCGAGCAGACGTGCCATGCAGCGGCGTCGGGCGTCGGCAAGCCAGCGGCAGCCCGGCTTGCCTCGGCGGCGGGCCGGTGCTATGCCAGCCGCGTGGCGAGCCTGCCCGGGCGCGCCGCAGGGCCGAGGAGAAGCGTCCGCGGTGACTCCCACCATGCCTGCCTCGACGCCGCCCGACCGCGGTCGCGGTGCCGCCCCCGTCAAGAAAGTGCTGCTGGTCGACGACGACGACAGCCTGCGCCAGACGCTGGCCGAGCAGCTCCGGCTGTTCGAGGAGTTTGCGGTGATCGAGGCGGCCACCGGCAGCAAGGCGCTGGAGATCGCCAAGGTCGACCACTTCGACGCCCTGCTGCTCGATGTCGGCCTGCCCGACATCGACGGCCGCGAGGTCTGCCGGCTGCTGCGCCGCGCCGGCTCGACGGCGCCGATCATCATGCTGACCGGCGCCGATACCGACGCCGACACCATCCTCGGGCTGGACTCCGGCGCCAACGACTACATCACCAAGCCGTTCCGGCTGAACGTGCTGATGGCCCGCCTGCGCGCCCATCTGCGCCAGCACGAGCACAGCGAGGGGGCGGTCTTCAGCATCGGCCCCTACAGCTTCCGGCCGAGCGCCAAGCTGCTGCTGCACGAGCAGGGCAACCGCAAGATCCGCCTCACCGAGAAGGAGACGGCGATCCTCAAGTACCTCTACCGCGCCGGCGACCGGGTGATCGGCCGCGACGTGCTGCTGGGCGAGGTCTGGGGCTACAATGCCGGGGTCACCACCCACACGCTGGAGACCCACGTCTACCGCCTGCGCCAGAAGATCGAGCGCGATCCCTCGCAGGCCGAGATCCTGGTCACCGAGCCCGGCGGCTACCGGCTGGTGCCGTAGCCGGCAGGACCGCTCTTCTCGTCCCGTCTTGTCGTGCTGGCCCGTCAGCCGGCCTTGCGGTCGGCGCGGATCATCTCCGCGCCCTTCTCGGCGATCATGATGGTCGGCGCGTTGGTGTTGCCCGAGGTGATGGTCGGCATCACCGAGGCGTCGACCACGCGCAGGTTGGGCAGGCCGCGCACGCGCAGCCGCTCGTCGACCACCGCCAGCGGGTCGCTGCCCATCCGGCAGGTGCCGACCGGATGGAAGATGGTGGTGCCGATCGCACCCGCCGCCTCGGCCAGCTCGGCGTCGCTCTGCCAGCGCGGCCCCGGACGAAATTCCTCGGGCGAGAACCGGCGCAGCGCCGGCTGGGCGCAGATCCGGCGGGTCAGGCGGATCGCCGCCGCGGCGGCCAGCCGGTCGCCCGGCGTGGCGAGGTAGTTGGGCTGGATCAGCGGCGGCGCCAGCGGGTCCGGCGAGCGCAGCCGGACGAAGCCGCGGCTCTCCGGCCGGAGATGGCAGACCGAAGCGGTGAAGGCGGGAAAGTCGTGCAGCGGCTCGCCGAAGCGGTCGAGGCTGAGCGGCTGGATGTGGTACTCGAGGTCGGGCGTCTCGCGCGCCGGGTCGCTGCGCGCGAAGGCGCCGAGCTGGCTCGGCGCCATGGTCAGCGGGCCGCGCCGCAGCAGCGCGTATTGCAGCCCCATCCAGGCCCGGCCGTGCAGGTGGCGGGCCTGCTGGTTGAGCGTGCGGGTGCCCGCGACCTTGAACACCAGCCGCAGCTGCAGGTGGTCCTGCAGGTTCTCGCCGACCCCCGGCAGGTCGAGCACGGGCGCGATGCCGTGGCCGGCCAGCAGCGCGCCCGGCCCGATGCCGGAAAGCTGCATCAGCTGCGGCGAGCCGATCGCGCCGCTCGCCAGGATCAGCTCGCCGCGCACCGCCACCGTGGCGGGCGCGCCGCCCTGGCGCAGCTCGAGGCCGGTCACCCGCCCGTCCGACAGCAGCAGCCGGGTCGCCTGGGCGCCGGTCAGCAGCTGCAGGTTGGGGCGCCCCAGCACCGGCCGCAGGAAGGCCTTGGCGGTGTTCCAGCGCACGCCCCGGCGCTGGTTGACCTGGAAGTAGCCGCAGCCCTCGTTGTCGCCGCGGTTGAAGTCGTCGGTCGGCGGGATGCCGGCCTCGGCGGCGGCGGCGCGGAATGCGTCGAGGATCGGCCAGCGCAGCCGCGGATCCTCGACCCGCCACTCGCCGCCGACGCCGTGGAAGTCGTCGGCGCCGCGGGCATGGTGCTCGGAGCGCTTGAAGTAGGGCAGCACCTCCTCCCAGCCCCAGCCGGCATTGCCGAGCTGCCGCCACTGGTCGTAGTCCCGCGCCTGGCCGCGCATGTAGATCATGCCGTTGATCGAGGAGCAGCCGCCCAGCACCCGGCCGCGCGGGTAGTTGAGGGCGCGCCCGCCCAGCCCGGGCTGGGCCTCGGTGCGGAAGCACCAGTCGGTCCGCGGGTTGTTCTGGGTGTAGAGATAGCCGATCGGCACGTGGATCCAGATCCAGCGGTCGGCGCCCCCCGCCTCGAGCAGCAGCACGGAGACGTCGGGATCGGCCGACAGGCGGTTGGCCAGCACGCAGCCGGCCGATCCGGCGCCGACGATGACGTAGTCGAAGCTGCCGATGTCGCGCATCGTCGTACTCCCCCGTTGCCGGCTCAGTCGGCCCGGCGGCGCAGCCGCCAGGCGAGCGCCGCCCCGATCGCCGCGGCCAGCAGCGTGACGCCGCCGAACACCGGCACCGACAGCGACCAGCCGCCGGCCCGCTTGCTGATCTCGGCCAGGACGATCGGGCCGAGCAGCACGCCGACGTTGCGCCCGGTCATCAGGATGGCGTAGACGCGGCCGCTGACGCGGCCGGGCCCGACCACCGCCGCCGGGACGCCGAACAGGCAGGTCGGCGTCACCCCGGCGCCGACGCCGTAGCAGATCAGCGAGACGACCCCGCCCCAGCCGCTGCCGGTCAGCGGGATGGTCCACCAGACCGCCGCCTGCGACAGCAGCGCCGCCGCCAGCAGCGGCCCGACCGCGATCCCGGCGCGCAGCGCCATGCCGGTCAGCAGGTTGAAACCGAGCAGCGTGGCGACCGGCACGGCATAGCCGATCGCCGCCCCCTGGGCGGGAATTCCCAGCACCTCCACCAGGTACTGCGGCAGCCAGGTCATGTAGGCGTAGTACTGTCCCGACCAGAGCAGGAAGATGGCCGCGCCCATGGCGAGCTGCCGGCGCTCGGCGGTGCTCGGCGGCGGCACGGCGCGGCGTCCGCCGCCGGCCGCGGGCGACAGCCGCGCCCGGCCCAGCGCCGCGGTCCAGGCGGCCATGGCCAGCGTCATCAGCAGCCCGGCGAGCCACAGCCCACGCCAGCCGACGCTCGCCAGCATGGTCGAGGCGAGCCCGCTGGCGGCCAGCTGGCCGATCGGGATCCAGGCGGAGGACAGCCCGATGACGATGCCGAGATGGCGCGGCGCGGCGGCGCGGGTGGCCAGCATCGGGGCGGCGATCGCGCCGATCGCGAAGGCGGCGCCCTCGAGCAGCCGGCCGAGCAGCGCCACGGCCGGCGATTGCGGCGCGGCCAGCATCAGCAGGCTGCCGGCGGCGGTGCCGCCGAGGGCGAGCCAGATCAGCCGGCGCGGCCCGTCGCGGTCGATCAGCCGGCCCAGCGGCAGCGAGAGCAGCAGCCCGGCCAGCGCATAGACCGACATCAGCGCGCCGGCCGCCGTGCGGTCGTAGCCATAGCTCTGCAGCAGCACCGGCAGCACCGGCGGCAGCTTGAACTGCTGGTAGGCGACGAAGCAGCCCACCAGCACGCCGTAGGCAACGGCGGTCCAATCCGTGCGTTCTCGCTCCATCGATCCCTGTGGCCCACGAGCGAGCGGGCCGGGATTCGTCGCGGCCAAGCCTGCCGGATTACTCGGGTTGAGCGGCAAGGCCATCTTACATACACTGCCCGCCGGAAGGGAACAGGCGGTGTCCGACAACCAGTTCACTGTCCGGTTCTGGGGGGTGCGCGGCAGCATCGCCTGTCCCGGGTCGCGCTACATCCGCTATGGCGGCAACACCTCCTGCATCGAGGTGCGCTGCGGTGGCCGGCTGCTGATTCTCGACGGCGGCACGGGCCTGCGGCCGCTCGGGCTGCATCTTCAGCAGGAGGAGCCGCTCGACGCCGACCTCTTCTTCAGCCACACCCATTTCGACCACATCGCCGGCATCCCGTTCTTCATGCCGCTGTTCAACCCGGCCAACCGCTTCCGCCTGTGGGCCGGGCACCTGATCCCGGACAACTCGCTGCGCAACGTCCTCTGCACGATGATGGTGGCGCCGCTCTTCCCGGTGCCGCCGGAGATCTTCACCGCGGCCACCGACTACATCGACTTCCCGGTCGGCGAGACGCTGGCCCCGCATCCCGGCGTGGTCCTGCGCACCGCCCCGCTGAACCATCCCAACGGCGCCACCGGCTACCGGGTCGAGCATAACGGCCGCTCCGTCTGCTACGTCACCGACACCGAGCACCGGCCGGGCATGCTCGACGAGAACATCCTGGCGCTGATTCGCGGCACCGACCTCTTCATCTACGACTCGACCTACTCCGACGAGGAATATCCGCGCTATGTCGGATGGGGCCATTCGACCTGGCAGGAAGCGGTGCGGCTGGCCGATGCGGCGGGGGTCGGCCGGCTGGTGCTGTTCCACCACGACCCCAGCCACGATGACGACGCCATGGACCGCATCGCGGCCGAGCTCGACTCCTTGCGTCCGGGCTCCCGCGTCGCCCGCGAAGGGCTGACGCTGTCGCCGTGAGCGTGGCGCGGCGCGCCGCCTGGCGCCGGTTGCGGCTCGGCCTGCCGGCCCTGCTCGGCCTCGGCGGCGGCGGCTACTTCATCCCCTATCGCTATGCCGGGCGGCTGCCGCCGGCCGGGACCCGTCCGCCCTATGCCGCGCTGGAGGCGCGCTTCGCGGCGTCGGCCGGGATCTTCGCCGGCCAGCTGGATCGGCTGGCGTCCTATCGCGCGGAGCTCGCCCGGATCGGCCGGGAGGCGCCGCCGGCGCCGCGCTGGGCGCAGGACTGGTTTCCCCGGCTCGACGCGGCGATCGCCTATCTCATGGTGCGCGAGCGGCGGCCCCGCCTGGTGCTCGAGGTCGGCTCCGGCCATTCCACCCGTTTCATCGCCCGCGCCATCGCCGATGGCGGGCTGGCCACCCGGCACGTCGCGCTCGATCCGGCGCCGCGCGCCGACCTCGCCGGCCTGCCGGTCGAGCTGCGCCGCGGTGCGGTGCCCGCGATCGGCGAGGCCGAGTTCGCGGCGCTGGCGGCCGGCGACGCGCTGGTCATCGATTCCAGCCATGTGCTGATGCCGGGCAGCGACGTCGACTTCCTGCTGAACCGCGTGCTGCCGGGGCTGCCGCCGGGCGTCCTGGTCCATGTCCACGACGTCTTCCTGCCCGACGACTACCCGGCGGAGTGGGCGTGGCGGGGCTACAACGAGCAGCTCGCCGTGGCGGCGCTGCTGACGGGCGGCGGCTGGCGCGCCTGCTTCGCCAGCCACTATGTGGCGACCCGGATGGCCGACCGGCTGGCGGCGAGCCTCGCGGCCGAGCTGCCGCTGGTGGCGGGCGCCCGCGAATCGAGCCTGTGGATGGAGCGCACGGCATGAGCGCCCAGGCCCGCCGCTACGTCGTCGTCAGCCCCTACTACCGCGAGCCGCGCGAGATGCTGCAGCGCTGCATCGACAGCGTGCGCCGGCAGAGCGTGCCGACCGAGCACATCATGGTGGCCGACGGCCACCCGCAGGACTGGATCGACGGCGAGAAGGTCCGCCATCTCCGGCTCGACCGCTCGCACGGCCCGTTCGGCAACACGCCGCGCGGCGTCGGCTGCCTGCTGGCCGCGGCCGAGCGCTGCGACGGCATCGCCCTGCTCGATGCCGACAACTGGCTCGAGCCGGACCATGTCGAGGCCTGCGTCGCCGCCGCCCGGGCGATGCCGCGCGGCGTCTGCGACTACGTCATCGCCCGCCGCCGCTTCCGCCGCCCCGACGGCAGCCTGATGCCGGTCCCCGACGAGCCGGTCGGCGACCATGTCGACACCAGCTGCTTCTTCCTGCTGCGCGGCGCCTTCCACACGCTGGCGAGCTGGGCGCTGATGCCGGACGCGGCCGGGCCGGTCTGCGACCGGCTGTTCTACCAGTCGCTGCGCCAGCGCGGCCTGGTGGCGGCCGTCACCCGGCGGGCCACCGTGAACTATCTCTGCCGCTACGAGGCGGTCTACCGGGCGCTCGGCGAGGAGCCGCCGCCCGACGCCAAGGCGAACATCGACGGCGGCGCCTTCCTCGCCTGGCTGCGGCGGCTCTCCGACCGCGAGCTGGAGATCGAGGGCCGGCTCCTCGGCGCGCCGCTGCGGCGGTAGGGCCGGGCATGGCCGCCAGCACCGGAGGGCTGCCGCGGTGGCGCGACAGGCTCGCGCTGCTGCTCTGGCTCGTCGTGCCGTTCCTCGTCTATGCCGGCAACCACAAGGCGGCCGGCGGCGGGGACTCGGTCCCGGCCGCGCTGATCCCGGTGGTCCTGGTGCTCGACGAGACCGTGCTGCTCGACCGCTTCGCCGCCGAGGAGCATCGCCGCCCGGTGCACCCCTACTGGCTGGTCGACACCCCGCACGGCACCGCTTCCTTCTACCCGATCGCCACGCCGCTGCTGGTGACGCCGATCCTCGCCGGGCCGATCCTGCTGCAGCAATGGTGGCACCCGCTCACCGTCGAGGCCTGGCGCGACCTTGCGGTCGGTCCCTATCAGAGCATCACCGCGGCGCTGATCGCCGCCCTCGCCGTGGTCCTGTTCCGCCAGCTCTGCCGGATGCTCGGGTTCGCGCGGTGGCTGTCCGTCGCGCTGACCGCGCTGTTCGCCTTCGGCAGCGAGATGATGTCCACGGTCTCGCAGGCCCTGTGGCAGCACGGTCCCGGCATCCTGCTGCTGCTCGCTGCCATGGCCCTGCTGCTGCGGCTGCCGCGGGGGCGGTGGCCGGCGGCGCTCGGCTTCGGCCTCTGCCTCGGGCTCGCCATCGCCGTCCGGCCGACCAACCTGCTGCTCGCCGGGCCGCTGTGGCTGGCGGCGGTGCCGCGGGCGCCGCGCGCCGCCGTCCTGGCCGCGCTCGCCGCGACCCTGGCCGGCGCGCCGTTCGGCCTCTACAACCTCTGGCTGTTCGGCACGCTGCTCGGCGGCTATGCCGGGGAGCTCGGCTGGCACGGCGCAGCGCAGTTCGCGACCGGTCTCGCCGGCGTCCTTGTCAGCCCCGGGCGGGGGCTGCTGATCTATTTCCCGGCGACGCTGCTCGCCATGGTCCTGCTGCTCCGGCGCCCGGCCGTCTGGCGCGACGCGCTGGTGCCGGCGCTGGTCGCGGGCTCGGCCCTGCAGGTCGTCATGATCGCCGCCTGGGACATGTGGTGGGGCGGCTTCTGCTTCGGGCCGCGGCTGCTCAGCGAGATCCAGGCGCCCATCCTGCTGCTGCTCGGGCTCGCCTTCCCGGCCGAGCCCGGACCGCGGCGGGCGGCGGGCGCGGCGCTCGCCCTGGTGCTCGCCTTCTCCCTCGGCGTGCAGCTGATCGGCGCCTACAGCCAGGCGGCGATCCGCTGGAACGGCGCTCCGGTCAGCGTCGACAGCGACAATGCCCGGCTGTGGCAGGTCGCTGACAGCCCGCTGCTGCGCGGCCTGCGCGGTCCCTGGTGAGCGCGATTGCGGCTCGTGGCCGCGCCGTCGCCGTGCTAGAGCGCCGGCCATGAGCTGGTCCGGGCATCGCGGCGGCCGCCGCGGCTACCACCACGGCAACCTGCGCGAGGCGCTGGTCGATGCGGCGCTCGCGCTGATCGCCGCCAAGGGCCCGTCGGGCTTCACCTTCGCCGAGGCGGCGCGCTCGGCGGGGGTCAGCGCGGCCGCGCCCTACCGGCACTTCCGCGACCGCGAGGCGCTGGTCGCCGACGTCGCCCGGCGCGGCTTCGAGCGCTTCGCCGAGGCGCCCTCGAGGCCGCCTGGGACGGCGGCCGGCCCGAGCCGCTGGGCGCGCTCGACCGGGTCGGCCGCGCCTATCTCGCCTTCGCCGGCGACGAGCCCGCCTACTACGCCGCCATGTTCCAGGCCGGGATCCCGCTCGACGATCCGGATCTGGCGGCGGCCGGCGAGCGCGCCTTCGCCGTGCTGCGCCGCGCCACCGAGGCGGTCTGCGCCGCGCTGCCGCCGGAGCGGCGGCCGCCGGCGCTGATGGTCGCGCTGCATGTCTGGGCGCTCGCCCACGGCATCGCCTCGCTGTTCGGCGGCCCCGGGCGGCACCCGGTGCCGATGTCGCCGGAGGATCTGCTGGAGGCCGGCGTGCTGGTCTATCTCCAGGGCCTCGGGCTGGCCGGCGGTGCGCTGCCCGCAGCGCGGCCTTGACATCGCGGCGCGGCGCGGCCACCTATGTGAATGTTAATAACATTCACAACCCGAGCCGAGGTTCACGATGCACATCGCAGCGCGGTTGGAGCAGCTGCCCCGTCCGGTCTGGATCGGCCTGATGGTGGCGGGCTTCGTCTGGTTCTGGCCGGTCGGCCTCGCGATCCTCGCCTACCTGATATGGAGCGGACGAATGAGCTGCTGGAAGCAGGGCAACGGGCGCTGGCACAACCTGCGGGACGGGGCCGGACGGGACGGGGCCGGACGGGCCTGGTCCTGCGGCGGTCGCCGCCGCGAGGCGACCGGCAATCGCGCCTTCGACGACTATCGCGACGAGGCGCTGCGCCGGCTGGAGGAGGAGAAGCGCGACTTCCTCGACTTCCTCGAGCGGCTGCGCCACGCCAAGGACCGCGCCGAGTTCGACCAGTTCATGGCCGAGCGGCGCCGCCCCGCCCCGACCGACGGGCCGCCTGCCGCCTGACGCCTGCCGCCTGACGCGACCTCAGCCGGCCGGCCCGTCTCCGGCGCCGGCCGGCGCCGCGCACCAGGCTGCCCACATCCGCCGGAACGCAGCCTCGAGATGGCCGGCGAAGCGCCGGCCGTCGCAGAGCGGCGAGGCCGCCAGCCGCTGCCGCAGCCCGGCGCGCAGCCCGGCCAGCCGCTCGCCGTCGGCGACCAGCCCGGCGGCGATCCGGACATAGCCCTCGGGCCCGTCGGCGATCAGCTCGGGCAGCCCCGCCTGGGTCAGGTGGGTCATCGAGTGCCGGCCGGCGAAGGTCGGGCCGCCCAGCGTCACCACCGGCACGCCCATCCACAGGCTCTCCAGCGTGGTCAGCCCGCCCGAATAGGGAAACGGGTCGAGCGCGACGTCGAGCCGCCCATAGGCGGCGAGCAGCTCGGCGACCGGCGCCGGGCCTTCCAGCAGCAGCCGCTCCGGCGCGATGCCGGCGGCCGTGGCGCGCGCCGCGACGCGCGCCCGCGTCGCCGCCTCGCCCAGCCCGTGGCCCTTGAGCAGCAGCCGGGCCTCCGGCACCGCGGCCAGCAGCCGGCCCCACAGCGCCAGCACGCCGTCGTTGATCTTGGCCAGGTTGTTGAAGCAGCCGAAGGTCGCCCGGCCGCCCGCCAGCAGCGGCGGGGGTGCCACCGGCGGCGCCGCGGCCGGCGCGAAGCAGACATAGCCGTCGGGCAGGCGGTGGATGCGCTCCACCGCGAAGGCCTCGGCGCCCGGCGGGCTCTCGACCGCATCGGACAGCAGCCAGCCCATCTGGGCGAGGCCGGTGGTGCCGACATAGCCGGCCCAGGTCACCTGCACCGGCGCCGGGCGCCGGGCGAGCAGCGGCAGCCGGTTGCCGGCGGTGTGGCCGGCGAGATCGACCAGGATGTCGATGCCGTCGCCGCGGATCGCCGCCTCGAGCGCGTCGATGCTGCTGCCGGCGGTGTCGCGCCAGCGGTCGGCGGCGGCGCGCAGCGCCTCGGTCACCCCGTCGGCCCGGCCGCGGTCGCTGTAGCAGGTGACCTCGACCGCGCCGCGGTCGAGCGCCGGCAGCACCGGCTGCAGGAAATAGCCGACCGGGTGGGCGCGCAGGTCGGGCGAGAGCAGGCCGACGCGCAGCCGGCGGTCGGGGTCGCGCGGGTTGGGGAAGGGCGGTGCCGGCGCCGGCGGGAACAGCGCGCCATAGGCGCGATGCGCGGCGAGCAGCCCGTCGGGCGTCTGCCGCGGATCGTACTGCAGCGCGCAGAGCAGGTTGCTGCGCACCGAGGTCGCGGCGGGCAGCAGCGCGACGGCGCGCTCGAACGCGGCCACCGCCTCGGCGATCTCGCCGCAATCGCGCAGGGCGGAGCCGAGATTGTTCCAGGCCTCGCCGAAGGCGGGCCTGAGCGCGACGGCGCGGCGGAAGGCATCCGCCGCCTCGCCCGGCCTTCCGGCTGCGCGCAGCGCATTGCCGAGATTGTAGTGCGTCTCGGGCCGCTCGGGCCGCAGCGCCACCACCGTGCGGAAGCCTTCCAGCGCCGCCTCGCCCTCGCCCGCCTCGGCCAGCGCCAGCGCCAGCTGGGCATGCGCCTCGGCGAGGTCCGGCGCCAGCGCGATGGCGCCGCGGAAGCAGGCAATCGCCTCGGGGCCGCGGCCGAGCCCGGCCAGCACGCTGCCGAGCTCGCCCAGCCAGTCGGCCCGCTCCGGGCGGAGCGCGACGGCGATCTGCAGCCGCTCGGCCGCCTCGTCGCCGCGGCCGAGCCCGGCCAGCGCCGCCGCGTGGTTGCGGTGCGCGTCCGGCAGGTCCCAGGCGAGATCCAGCGCCTGCGCATAGCAGGTCGCCGCCTCGACCCGCCGTCCCGCCTGCAGCTGCAGGTCGGCGGCCTGCAGCAGCACCGGCGCGACCGGTGACCGCAGCAGCAGCTGGCGATGGATGTCGAGCGCCTCGCCGAGCCGCCCGCGCCCGATCATCGCGGCGGCGTAGCGCAGCCGCTCCAGGACGTCCGGCGGCAGCGGCGGCGGCAGCCGGGGCAGCCGGCGCTCGGCGGCGGCGAGCAGCCAGCGCGCGGCGGGGTCGTCGGGATGGCGCGCCAGCACGGCGCGATAGCTGGCGGCGGCCGGCTTCAGCCGCCCGGCGCGGTGCTCGGCGAGCGCGGCGGCCAGGCGGTGCGGCGGGCGCCTGGGGCTACTTATAGGGATCGGCCGCGTCGCGCAGCCCGTCGCCGAAGAAGTTGAAGGCCAGCACCACCAGGATCACCGGCAGGGCCGGGAACAGCAGCCAGGGATAGAGCGCCACGACGTTGACGTTCTGCGCCTCGCTCAGCAGCACGCCCCAGCTGGTGATCGGCTGGCGCAGCCCGAGGCCGAGGAAGGACAGCGCCGTCTCGCCGAGGATCATGTTCGGCACCGCCAGCGTCACCGAGGCGATCAGGTGGCTGGTGAAGCTCGGCAGCAGGTGACGGGTGATGATGCGGCGCGGCCGGGCGCCCATCAGCTGGGCGGCGACGCAGAAATCCTCCTCGCGCAGCGACAGCAGCTTGGAGCGCACGGCGCGCGCCAGCCCGGTCCAGTCGAGCAATCCCAGGATGATGGTGATGCCGAAATAGATCAGCAGCGGGCTCCAGGTCACCGGCAGGATCGCCGCCAGCGCCAGCCAGAGCGGGATGTGCGGCAGCGAGCGCAGCACCTCGATCAGGCGCTGCGACAGGTTGTCGATCCAGCCGCCGTGATAGCCGGCCAGCCCGCCGATGCTGACGCCGAGCAGGAAGCTGACGCTGACCCCGAGCAGCCCGATGGTGAGCGAGATGCGCGCCCCGTAGAGGATGCGCGAGAGCATGTCGCGGCCGAGCCGGTCGGTGCCGAGCAGGAACAGCGTGCCGCCCTGGCTCGGGCACATCAGGTGCAGGTTGCCGGGGACCAGCCCCCACCAGTAGTAGGAATCGCCGCGGCAGAGGAAGCGGATCGGCTGCGGCCTGCTGCGGTCCTCGGTGTAGACGCGCTGCAGGTTCTCGCGGTTCAGCTGATAGCTGTAGTCGTAGACGAAGGGGCCGAGGAAGCGCCCCTCGTGGAACAGGTGCACGCTCTGCGGCGGCGCGTAGATGTAGTCGACGTGCCGGGCGTGCAGGTTGTAGGGCGCCAGGAACTCGCTCACCAGGATGGAGAGGTAGCTGATCAGCAGGAAGAGGCCGGAGACCACGGCCAGCCGGTGGCGGAGGAACTTCCACCACATCATCTTCCATTGCGAGGCGAGGTAGTAGCGCTCCTGCTGCGGCGTCAGCCGCTCCACCGAGGCCGGGTCGAAGGGCTCGGTCGAGACCTGGTGCGGCACCGGGTCGGGCAGCAGCCGGCGGCGCGGCTCGCCGCGGCCGGGCACGCTGCCGTCGGCGACGCTCACTTCGTCGCTCCCGCGCCGAGCCGGATGCGCGGGTCGAGCAATCCCAGCAGCACGTCGGAGACGAACACGCCGATCACCGTCAGCATGGCGAGGAACATCAGGAAGGAGCCGGCCAGGAACATGTCCTGGCTGCGCAGCGCGTCGAGCAGCATCGGCCCGGTGGTCGGCAGCGACATCACCACCGAGACGATCACCGCGCCGGAGACCATCTCGGGCAGCAGCGTGCCGATGTCGGCGATGAACGGGTTCAGCGACATGCGCAGCGGGTACTTGACCAGCAGCCGGCCGCGCGGCAGGCCCTTGGCGCGGGCGGTGACGACATACTGCTTCTGCAGCTCGTCGAGCAGGTTGGCGCGCAGCCGGCGGATCTGCGCCGCGGTGCCCGACGCGCCGATCACCACCACCGGCAGCCAGAGATGGGCGAGCACCGACTGCAGCTTGCCCCAGCTCCAGGGCTGGTCGATGTAGTTCGGGTCCATCAGCCCGCCGATCGAGGTGCCGAACCAGACGTTGGCGAAGTAGAGCAGCACCAGCGCCAGCAGGAAGCTCGGCGTCGCCATCCCGATGAAGCCCAGCACGCTGAGGCCGTAGTCGCCGAGGCTGTACTGGTGCGTCGCCGAGTAGATGCCGATCGGGAACGACACCACCCAGACGAACAGCACGGTGGCGATCGACACCAGGGCGGTGAGCAGCAGCCGGTCGCCGACCACCTTGTTGACCGGCAGGCTGTACTCGAAGGAGTAGCCCATGTCGCCCTGCAGCAGGTTCGTCACCCAGACGAAGTACTGCTCGTAGAACGGCCGGTCGAGGCCGTACTGCTTGCGCAGGAACTCGATCTTCGCCGGGTTGACCGCCTCGCCCTGGCTCTGCAGCTCGTCGATGTAGCTGGAGAGGTAGTCGCCGGGCGGCGCCTGGATGATGGCGAAGATCAGGAAGCTGATCACCAGCAGCGTGGGGATCATGGTGAACAGCCGGCGCAGCAGGTAGGCGAACATCAGGGCACCGTCACGAGGCGAGGTCGAGCTCGGCCGGCGCCTCGGTGGCGCGCACATAGTGGCCGTTGCCGAGATGCATCAGCTGCGGCTGCCGGCTGGCGTCGATGGTGAAGGGCGCCGGCCAGGCCGCCGGGTTGGAGGCCTTGCCCTCCATCAGGCGGGTGAAGTCGAGCGGATGGTCGGGGTTGGGCTCCGGCACCGCGGCGAGCAGCGCGCGGGTGTAGGGATGCACCGGGTTGCGGAAGAGCAGCGCGCGCGGCGCCAGCTCGACCAGCCGGCCGGCGCACATCACCGCGATCCGGTCGGCGATGTAGTCGACCACCGCCAGGTTGTGCGAGATGAACAGGTAGGTCAGCCCGAGCTTGTCCTGCAGGTCCTTCAGCAGGTTGAGGATCTGCGCCTGGATCGAGACGTCGAGCGCCGAGACCGGCTCGTCGCAGATCAGGAAGTCGGGCTTGAGGGCGAGCGCGCGGGCGATGCCGATGCGCTGCCGCTGGCCGCCGGAGAAGCTGTGCGGATAGCGCTTGAGGTAGCGCGGGTCGAGCCCGACCAGCTCCATCAGCTCCTTGACCATCTCGTTGCGCGTCTCGGAATTGCCGATCCTGTGGATGATCAGCGGCTCGCTGATGATGTCGAACACCGTCATGCGCGGGTTGAGCGAGCTGAACGGATCCTGGAACATGAACTGGATCTTGCGGCGAAACGTCATCAGCGCCTCGCCTTCCAGCGCCAGCAGGTCGACCAGCGTGCCGCGGTCGTTGTAGATGATCTTGCCGCTGTCCGGCGTCAGCGCCCGCATGATGATCTTGCTGAGCGTGGTCTTGCCGCAGCCGCTCTCGCCGACCAGCCCCAGGCACTCGCCGCGGGCGATGTCGAACCCGACATTGTCGCAGGCCAGCACGCCCTTGCTCTGGCCGCCGAAGAAGCCGCCCTTGCGCACGAGGTACTGCTTGGTGATGCGGTTGACCGAGAGCAGCGGCCCGACCTCGTCGGCGCCCTCCGGCCAGGGCTCCTTGGCGGCGAGCAGCTGGCCGGTCGCCGGCTTGATCTCGCGGATCGGCACCAGCCGCTCGCCCGGCTTCATGTCGAAGCGCGGCACCGCGTTCAGCAGGGCGCGCAGATAGGGGTGGCTCGGCGCGCGGAAGATGTCGTCGAGCGTGCCGCACTCCATGACCCGGCCGTGATACATCACCACCACCTCGTCGGCCATGTTGGCGACGACGCCGAGGTCGTGGGTGATCATCAGCAGGGCCATGCCGAGCTCGGCCTGCAGGTCGCCCATCAGCTTGAGGATCTGCGCCTGGATGGTGACGTCGAGCGCGGTGGTCGGCTCGTCGGCGATCAGCAGCGCCGGCCGGCAGATCAGCGCCATGGCGATCATCGCGCGCTGGCGCAGCCCGCCGGAGAGCTCGAAAGGATAGGTGTCGAGCGCGCGCAGCGGGTCGGGGAACCCGACCAGCCGGAGCATGTCGCGCACCAGCTCGCGGCCTTCCGTCTTGCCGACCCGGCGATGCAGGTGCAGCGCCTCGCCGATCTGGTCGCCGATCGTGTGCACCGGCGACAGCGCCGTCATCGGCTCCTGGAAGATGATCGAGATGCGGCCGCCGCGGATCGCCTGCATCACCCGGCTGTTCGGGCGCAGCGCCGCGATGTCGGTGACGGTGCCCGGCAGGTTGGGGTCGGCGAACAGGATCTGGCCGTCGCGGATCACCGCGGAGCGCGGCAGGATCCCCATGATCGCCTGGCTCACCACCGACTTGCCCGAGCCCGACTCGCCGACCAGCGCCACGGTGCTGCCGGGCGCCACCCGGAAGGAGACGCCGCGCACCGCGTCGATGACGCCGCCATCGACGCGGAAGGAGACCGCCAGGCTGCGGACGGTGAGCAGGTCGGTCATGGCTGCGCCTCCGCGGCCGCCCCGGCCGGCTCGCGCGCCGCGAGGTTGGCGAGCGTGATCTCGTCGAGCACCAGGTCGTTGTCGCGCGCGGCCAGCACGGCGCGCTCGATCACGCGGTCGAATCCTTCAAGGGTGGAATCGACCGCGATGCGGGTGCCGGCTCCGGTCAGCTGCAGCACCATCCATCCCCCCTGGCGATTGCGCCGGGTCGAGTAGTAACGCAGCCGCAATCCCGACAGATCCCGCCATCGCACCGACCGCATGCCCGCCCCACCGGCCGCCAGCGCCTCGTCGTTGAGGATGATCCGCGTCCGCTGGCGCCACACGTTGCGCAATGTGAAGACGAGAAACAGGCCCGTCAATCCGCCAAATATGACGATGGCGGCCGGCGCCGTCGGGGCCAGCGCCCAGGCGCCGCCGCTCAGCGCCGCGCCCACCCCGCCGCGCGCATAGTCGGGCAGCAGCGCCGCGAAGGGATAGCGCAGCTCCTCGCCCGCGGTGCTCACGACCGGGCCCCGAACAGCTCGTCGGCCGAGAGGAAGCGCGCGCCGCCCTCGATCAGCGTCGCCAGCCAGCGCTCGACGAAGGTCCAGGCGTCGGCCCCGTGCACCAGGTGGTGGGTCAGCAGGCCGGTGGCCTCGGTCCGGTCGACCAGGCCGCCGCGCCGGGCCGAGAGATGGTCGATGGTCAGCCGCAGCGCCGCCGCCTCGCCGACGAAGCCGCGGGCCTGCCAGTCGACGATGTCGACATGGGTGTTGACCAGGACCAGGCCGGGGCCGCCGCTCGCCGCCCGGCGCGGCCGGTAGGTCGAGAGGCCGGCATAGCCGGCGGCGGGCAGCGCCGCGGCGACCTCCGGGTCGATGCGGTTCCAGGGCGGCACCAGCACCCGGCGGAAACGGGCGCCGAACAGGCGGACGAGCCGCCGGGCGCCGCGGCCGAGCTCCTCCAGCACCGCGGCCAGCGGCCGCTCGGCGCCGAGCTCGGCCTTCTTGGCGCCGGCCGGCGCGTGGTTGAGGTGGGCATAGCCGTGCTGCAGCACCGCGGCGGTCTCGCCGGCCAGCCGCTCGGCCAGCGCCGGGGTGGCGAGCGCCGGGATGACCGCCAGCGCCAGCGGCAGCCGGCCGGCCTCGGCGAGCAGCCGGTCGAGCGCGGCCGAGGGCTCGGTGGCGTCGTCGTCGCGCCACCACAGGGTCGGCACCAGCCCGTCCGCGCGCCACAGCGCCAGCTCGGCGGCGAGCAGCGCCCAGCTGCTCATCGCACCGCCAGCGCCTGCAGGCAACGCGCCGTGCCGGCGGCCCCGTCGAGATCGAGGCCGGCCAGCGGCGGCGGCGGCCGGTCGAGCGCGGCGTCGAGCGCCGCCGCCAGCCGCTCCGGCGTCAGGTCGGCGGCCTCGACCAGCCCGACCAGCCCGCGCGCGGCGAGCCGCCGGGCGCGCAGGGTCTGCTCCATCTCGTTCCCGGCGGCGAACGGCACGATGACCGCGCGCGCGCCCGCGACCAGCAAGTCCATGACGGTGTTATAGCCGCCTTGCGACAGGGATATCAGACAATTCCGCAGCAGGGTCGGGAAGTCCCGCCGGAAGCGCTCGACGCTGACGCCGGGCGGCGCGGCGGCGGCGATCCCGGCCAGCGCCGCGTCGGGCAGGTTGGGACCGGCGATCAGCCGCCAGGGCGCCGCGGCGGCGCGGCAGAGCGGCCGCGCCGCCAGCGCCGCGCGCAGCAGTGGCAGCCCGACGGCGCCGCCGCCGGCCGAGACCACCACCTCGCCGCGTCCGGCCGCGCTCGCCGGGTCCGCGGACCCGCTCTCGACGACGTAACCGGTGTATTCGATGCGGTCGGCCAGCGCCGCGGCGGCCGGAAAAGATTCCTCGATGCGGAACAGCCGGGGATCGCCGTGCACCAGCACCCGGTCGTAGAAGCGCTCGACCAGCGCGACGATCTCGCGCTGGCGCTTCGGGTCGGGCTTGTCGACCAGGATGTCGCGCACCGAGCAGGCGACCCGCGGCGGCGTCGGGCGCGCCGCCGCCGCCTCGAGCAGCGGCAGCAGCTCGAAGCGGAAGGGCCGGCGGCCGAACGGGAACAGCTCGATCAGCAGGATGTCGGGCGCCTCGGCCGCGAAGGCGGCGAGCAGCGCGTCGCGCCGCGCCATGCGCCAGGCGTCGTCGATCGGCCGGCCGGCGGCGTCGAGGATGGTGGCGAAGCCCTCGTCGCCGGCCAGCGCCGGCGCCAGCTGCAGCAGCCGGGCGCCGCCGATCGAGAGGTGCGGCACCGGCGCGCCGCCGGTGACGAACAGCACGTCGAAGCCGGCGGCGTCGAGCGCCCGGGCGATCACCGCGGCGCGCCGGAGATGGCCGATGCCGAGCAGGTGCTGGACGTAGAAGAAGACCCTGGCGCTCATGGCGGCGGACCCGGGGGCGGCTCGATGGCGAGGTTGAGCTGCTCGAGCGCGGGCGTGCCGTCGGCAGCCAGCCGCAGCACCTGCAGCCGGCCGAGGTCGAGCCGGTCGGGCGGGCGGCCGAGCATCGGCCAGCCGGTCGCCCGGGCGTAGAGCGCGCGGATCACGCCCTTGTGGGTGACCGCCAGCGTGTCCCGGCCGGCGGCGGCGAGCTCGGCGAGCAGCGGCGCCAGGCGCGCCTGCACCTGGCGCGGGCTCTCGCCGCCCGGCGCGGCGAAATCAAGGCCGCGGGCCTCCAGCGCCGCGACGCCCTCCGGATCGGCGGCGCGCAGCTCGGCGAGCCGGCAGCCCTCCCAGCGGCCGAAGCTCATCTCCGACAGGCGCGGCTCGATCGCCGGCGCGGGCGCACCGGGATGGCTTGCGTGCAGCAGCGCCGCCGTCTCGCCGGCCCGGGCCAGCGGGCTGGCCAGCCAGCGCACGCCCGGCCGCAGCAGCCAGCCGGGCAGCCGCCAGGCCGCCGCCGCCGCCCGCCCGCCCGGGCTCAGCGCCAGGTCGGTGCCGCCCTGCAGCCGGCGTTCCTCGTTCCAGGCGGTCGCGGCATGGCGGAGCAGCGCCAGGCGGATCATGCGGCGGCCGCCGGCCGGGGCATCGCCAGCGCGTCGGAGAGCGCCGCGTCGAGACGCCGCGCCGCGGCGGCAATGTCGTGCTCGGCGGCCATGCGGGCCGCGGCTGCCGTTCCCAGACGGCTGCGCTCCTCCGGGGAGTCCAGCAGGCGCCCCAGCGCCGCGGCGAAGGCGCCGACATCGCCCGGCGTGGTGAGCAGGCCGGTGACCCCGTCGGCGACGATCGCCGGCACGCCGCCGAACGCGCCGGCCACCACCGCCAGGCCGCTCGCCTGGGCCTCCAGCAGCGTCATGCCCCAGGCTTCGTTGATCGCCGGCCAGGCATAGAGATCGGCGGCGGCGTAGGTGCCCGGCAGCTCCCGCTCGCCGAGCGCGCCGAGGAAGGTGACGCGCCGATCGAACCGGGCGAAGGCGGCCTCGACATCCGGCCGCGCCGGACCGTCGCCGGCCAGCAGGACGTGCCAGGGCCGGTCGGCAAGCCGGCCGAGCGCATCGGCCAGCAGCCGGTAGGAGGCGAGCTTGTCGCCCGGACGCATCATGGCGACGCTGAGCAGCAGCGGCGTCGCCACGTCGAGCCCGAGCGAGATGCGCCTGGCGGCCCGCGCCACGGGTGCGACCGACCGGGCCCTGCGGTAGGGCGCGGTGTCGATGAAGGGCGGCAGCCGGCGCAGCCGCTCCGGGCCCTCGAGCAGCGGCAGCAGGCACTCGCCGTCGGCCGGGTTGAGCATCAGGACCAGGGTGGCGCCGGCGATCGCCGCCGCCGCAGCCCGGTGGCCGAGGTCCCAGGCACCGCCGGCCCGCTTGGGCGCATGCGAGGCCTCCGCCACGAGATAGGGGATGCCGAGCGCGCGGCTGACCGGCGGCCCCAGCCAGTCCGGCGCCTTGTGGTAGAGGTGATAGGTGAGCCAGGCCTGCGGCCGCCCCTCCGGCGGGGCGGCCAGCCAGCCGGCGATCAACGCCCGGGCGCGCGCGGCGCCGCGGCCGGCGATGGCGCGCTGCCGCGCCGGCTCGCCGCTTCCCTCGTAGCTGCGCAGCCGGCTCGCCACCGTCACCTCGTGCCCGCCCAGCGCCAGCGCCGCCATCAGCAGCCGGGCCATCCGCCGGTCGCCCGACGGCACGGGATGGTCGGGCGGCTTGAGCGGCGCGTAGAAGGCTACGCGCATTGCGCCGCTCCCCGGCCTGCCGCCGGCGCCAGGCCGAAGCGGGCGGCCAGCCGGTCGAGCCCGCCGGCCTCGTCGAAGTCGCGCCGCACCCGGGCGAAGCCGGCCTCCCCCAGCCGCTGCCGCAGCGCCGGGTCGCCGATCATCCGGGCCAGCGCCGCGGCCAGCGCCGCCGGCTCGCCCGGCGGCGCCAGCAGGCCGGTCTCGCCGTCGATCACCAGCTCGGGCACCGCGGCGACCGCGGTCGAGACCACCGCCAGGCGTTGGCTCTGCGCCTCGAGCAGCACGTTGGGCAGGCCGTCGCGGTCGCCGTCGGCGGCGATCCGGCTGGCCAGCACGAAGAGGTCGGCGGCGCGGTAGCGGCGCAGCACCTCCTCCTGCGGCTGCGCGCCCAGCCATTCGATGCGCTCGGCCAGCCCGAGCGCCGCCGCCTGCTGCTTCAGCCCGGCGGCGAGCGGGCCGCCGCCGACATGGACGAGGCGCCAGGCGAGGCCCGGCGGCAGCCGCGCCAGCGCCGCCAGCAGGTCGTCGAGCCCCTTCTTCGGCACCGCCCGGCCGACCGACAGCAGGGCGATCGGCCGGCCGGGGTCGCTGCCGTCGGCGCCGGCCGGCCGCGGCGGCGGCGCGGCGAAGCGCGCGAAGTCGAGGCCGTGATAGAGCAGCGTCACCCGCCCCGGCTCCGGCGCCAGCGCCTCGAGCCGGGCGAGGCCGTAGCGGTTGCAGGTGACCAGCCACTCGATCGCCGCCAGCTTCTCGCGGATCTCCCAGTCCGGCAGCAGCCAGATGTCCTTGGCGTGCGCCGAGCCGCTCCAGGGCAGGCCGCGCATGACGGCGGCGTAGCGCGCCACCGAGCCCGGCGTGTGCAGGAAGTGCGAGTGCAGCCGCCCGATCTCGGCCGGCAGCTCGGCCGCCAGCACCAGCGCCTGGCCGAGGCGCCGGGCCCGGTTCACCGTGCGGTCGCGCCGGAAGTCGCGCAGCCACAGCCCGAGCGCGCGGCGGTAGCCGGGCAGACGGCGGGCCCGCCACCAGCCCTTCAGCGATCGCCAGGGCTCGTGCAGGACGTATTCCGGCAGGTAGAGCAGCGGGGCGCGGATCTGGCCGTGCACGGGATGCTGCACCCGGTCGGTCGGATGGCGCAGCGAGACGATGCGGATGTCGAGCCCGCGCGCCTCCAGCCCGTGGATCTCCTGGGCGATGAAGGTCTCGCTGAGCCGCGGATAGCCCTTGAGGACGAACGCGACCGGCGCCGGCATGACGGGCCGTTCTAGCCCCTCGCCCGCGTCCGCGCCGCGGGAGAGGGGGAGGCCGAATCCATCAGCGCGACTTCCGCGTCGCCAGGCGGAGCTGCGGCTGGCGGCCGCGGGCCAGCCAGTGGTCGACCAGCCGGTTGACGTTGGCGAGCCCGTCGAGCAGGCCGGGCACCACCACCTGCGACGGCCGCCGCTGCTGCGGCAGCTGGCGCAGGGCGGTGGCCATGACCCGCGGATCGTGCGGCCCGTCCTCGGGCAGCATCTGCGCCAGCCCGAGCTCCTGGGCGCGCGCGGCGCGGATCGCCTGCTCCATGCGCGGCCGCGTGCGCGGCACGATCAGCGCCCGCCGGTCGAAGGACAGGATCTCGCAGAAGGTGTTGTAGCCGCCCATCGCGACGATGCCCGCGGACCGCGCCATCAGCTGCTCCAGCTGGGCGTCGAAGGTGATCGCCTCGACCTTGCGCAGCTTGGCGGCGCGGGCGACGAACTCCGCCTGCCGCTCGGACTGCATGAAGGGCCCGAGCACCAGCAGCGCCGGCAGCGGCAGGGTGCGGTCCGTCTCGTAGGCCCGCAGCACCCAGTCGATGATGCCGTCGCCGTCGCCGCCGCCGCCGGTGGTGACCAGCAGGAACGGCTCGCTGATCTTCTGCAGCGGCGCCGGCTGCTGCGCGGCCGATTGCGGCAGGCTGCGCCGGAGATAGCCGGTGTAGGTCATCTTGCGCCGGACCGAGCGCGGCAGCTCGATGCCGGCCAGCGGGTCGCAGATCTGCGGCAGGCCGTAGACCCAGATCTCGTCATAGAGGTCGCGCAGCGCCGGCAGGACGTTCTTGCGCTTCCATTCCGGCGCCAGCAGGCTGGGCTCGTCCATCACGTCGCGCAGCCCGAGGATCAGCGGCGTGCCGCGCGCCTTCAGCAGGTGCAGCGACTCCTCGACCTCGCCGCGCAGCCCGAGCGGCTCCTTGTCGACGATGAACAGGTCGGGATCGAAGATCTCCGCCACGTGGTGGATGATCGAGCTGCGCATCGCCAGCGTCTGCTGCGTGTCGATATGCAGGCTGAGCGAGGTGTAGTCGCCGTTGCGCAGCTTGATGACGCCGGGCACCCGCACGAAATCGACCCGCGCGCGGAAGTCGAAGCTGCCGATGATCGGCGAGCCGGTGATGATCAGGACCGAGATGTCCTTGTTGTGCTCGACCAGCGCATGGGCGATCGCGCGGCAACGGCGGAGGTGGCCGAGACCGAACGTATCGTGGCTGTAGATGAGGACGCGCGCGCTTCCGCTGGCGCCTCGATCCTTGACGCTCATGGTCCCTGCAAGCCGCCCCCGGCGGACCCCCCCGCCTGACGGACTGGAACTATGCCACAGAGCGGCGAGGGGCGGAAAGTGCAGTTTTCGTGACGCTTTGCCGCGCCCTGGCCGGCCGGGCGGCGCCGGACGGCGGCCTTACTCGACTGGCCGAAGTCGGCTACATTAGCCGGCGCGCGAGCGGGGGTGGGGGTCGCGCCGGAGTCCCGGAATGGAACGGAGCCTGTTCAAGTACATCCTGCGGCACAGCCGCGGCGAGCAGCTGGTCATCCTGCTGATCGTCGTCCTGTCCCAGGTCTTCTACTTCGTGTCGCTCGACATTCCCAAGACCATCGTCAACAAGGCCATCCAGGGCAAGGGCTTCGACTCGCCGACCGCGTCGCTGCCTTTCTTCGTGATGGAGTTCGACTGGCCGTCCTTCCTGGCGCCGATCGGGCTCAGCGGCCGCGCCGTGCTGTTCCCCGGAATCGAGCTGGAGCGGATTCCCTACCTCGTCGCCATCACCAGCCTGTTCCTCTTCATGGTGCTGGTGAACAACGCCTTCAAATACCAGATCAACACCCAGAAGGGACGCCTCGGCGAGCGCATGCTGCGCCGGCTCCGCTTCGAGCTGCTCGACCGCATCCTGCGCTTTCCGCCGAGCCATCTGCGCCGCGTCAAGCAGGCCGAGATGGCGACCATGATCAAGGACGAGGTCGAGCCGCTCGGCGGCTTCATCGGCGACGCCTTCGTCCAGCCCGCCTTCCTGGGGGGCCAGGCCCTGACCGCCCTGATCTTCATCCTCGGCCAGAGCTGGTGGCTGGGCGGCGTCACCGTCGTGGTGCTGGCGATGCAGATCGGCATCATCCCGGCGCTGCGCAAGCCGATCCTCGATCTCGGCCGGCGGCGCCAGGTGACGGCCCGCCAGCTTGCCGGCCGGATCGCCGAATGCGTCGACGGCGGCGCCGAGATCCACGTCAACGACACCTCGAACTTCGAGCGGGCGGAGATCTCGGAGCGGCTCGGCCTGATCTACCGGATCCGCTTCGAGATCTATCAGCGCAAGTTCGCCGTGAAGGCGCTCAACAACCTGCTCGCCCAGGTGACGCCCTACCTCTTCTACCTGATCGGCGGCTATCTCGCGATCACCGGCCGCTTCGATCTCGGCGGGCTGCTCGCGGTGATCAACGCCTACAAGGACCTGCCCGGGCCGGTGAAGGAGCTGATCGACTGGTACCAGCAGCTGCAGGACGTGCAGATCAAGTACGAGCAGGTGATCGAGCAGTTCACGCCCGAGGGCATGCTGCCGCACGACTTCCAGGCGCCGCAGGAGGTCTCGCCGCTGGCCGGCCGGATCGCCTTCAGCAACGTCGTGGTGCTCGAGGACGGCGAGCGCAAGGTGCTCGACGGCGTCACCGCCGAGTTCGGCCTCGACGAGCATCTCGCCGTCACCGGCCCGGGCGGCGGCGGCAAGGAGATGCTGGCCATGACCCTGGCGCGGCTGGCGCGGCCGGCCAGCGGCTCGATCCGCATCGCCGGCCGCGACCTGACGGAGCTGCCGGAAGCGGTCAGCGGCCGCCGCCTCTCCTATGTCGGCCAGGACGTCTATCTCTTCCCGCTCAGCGTGCGCGACAACATCCTCTACGGCCTGCGCCACCAGCCGATGCAGTCGCCGCAGTACGACGAGGCGGAGCAGCGGCGGCGCGAGCGGGCGATGCTGGAAGCGCGCCGCGCCGGCAATCCGACCTTCGAGATCGGCGCCGACTGGACCGACTACGCCGCCGCCGGCGCCACCGGTCCGCAGGACATCGACGACCGCATCGTCGCGGTGCTCGACGTCGTCGACCTCGAGGAGGACGTCTACCAGTTCGGGCTGCGCGGCACGATCAACCCCGAGCTCCGGCCGGATCTCGCCGAGCGGGTGATCGAGGCGCGGCACGAGCTGCGCGAGCGGCTGTCCGACCCGGCCATGGCCGCGCTGGTCGAGCCGTTCGACCAGGAGCGCTACAACCGCAACATGTCGATCGCCGAGAACCTGCTGTTCGGCACGCCGGTCGGCCCGACCCTGGCGCCCGACCGCCTGGCGGAGAACGCCTATCTGCGCCGCGTCCTCGACCAGCAGGGCCTGACCGAGGACCTCGTCGCGATCGGCATCGACATCGCCCGCACCATGGTCGAGCTGTTCGCCGACCTGCCGCCCGGCCACCCCTTCTTCGAGCAGTTCAGCTTCATCGCCGCCGAGGACCTGCCGGAATTCCAGGCGCTCGTCTCGCGCATCGACAAGGAGGGCAAGGCCAAGCTCTCCGAGGGCGACCGGCAGCGCTTCCTGGCCTTGGCCTTCCCCTATGTCGAGGCCCGCCACCGCCTCGACCAGATCGACGCGGCGCTGGAGCAGCGTCTGCTCGCCGCCCGGCGCG
Source organism: Dongiaceae bacterium (assembly GCA_046349435.1). GTDB lineage: Bacteria > Pseudomonadota > Alphaproteobacteria > Dongiales > Dongiaceae > JAXMCI01. The sequence continues at coordinate 64,837 of JAXMCI010000029.1, forward strand.
CCTTCGCCGAGGGCCTGCCCGGCGAGCTGGCCGGCGCCATCGAGTTCTACGACGAAGGCCGCTACAACGCCGCGGCCTCGCTGCAGGACAACATCCTGTTCGGACGCCTGTCCTACGGCCAGGCCCAGGCGGCGCCGCGCATCGGCGGGCTGATCACCGAGGTGCTGAGCCACCTCGGGCTGCGCCGCGCCGTGCTCGAGGTCGGCCTCGACTATCCCGTCGGCATCGCCGGCAAGCGGCTGACGCCGGCGCAGCGCCAGAAGATCGGGCTGGCCCGCGGCCTGATCAAGCAGCCCGACCTGCTGGTCGTCAACGAGGCGACGGCCGTCTTCGACGGCGCCGCCCAGATGCGGGTCCTGGAACGGATTCTCGAGCATCGCCGCGACCGCGGCGTCGTCTGGGTGCTGGATCGCGAGGACATGGCCCGCCGCCTCGGCCGGGTGCTGGAGATCCGCAACGGCAAGGTCGAGCGCTCGGTCCGCTCTCCGGAACCGGACCCTGCCGGCAAGATTGCACAGGAATTGGAAACAACTTAACGAGCAACGCCAGTGGAGGGCGCGCCCCCGTGGGTCTCAAGGAAGAAGTCGAGTTGCTGCGCCGCATCCCGCTGTTCCAGCGGGTCGAGCCGGCCAAGCTCAAGCTGCTGGCCTTCGCCAGCGAGCGGGTGACCTTCGCGCCGCAGCAGGAGCTGTTCCACCAGGGGGATTCGGCCGATGCCGCCTACATCATCGTCGACGGCAATGCCGACGTGATCGTGGAAACGCCGAAGGGGCCGCTGACGCTCGCCAGGGTCGGCAAGAACGACTTCGTCGGCGAGATCGGCATCCTGTGCGACGTGCCGCGAACCGCCACCGTCAAGGCGTCCAGCCCGCTGACCACGCTGCGCATCACCAAGGACCTGTTCTTCAACATGATCACCGACTTCCCGGCGATGGGCGTCGAGGTCATGCGGGTGCTCGCCCATCGGCTCGAGCACACCACCAGCCAGCTGCGCGAGGCGCTCGCCCGCGGCGCGCAATAGCGCGACAGAGGGATGTCCCCGGCCGTCGCCCGCAGCCGTCTCGGCGTGCCCGCCCCCCTGCCATTGCCCGCCGCGACCCCCGCGTGAGCCGGCTCGACAGCTTCATCCGCCGGCTCGAGGCGCAGCGCGCCTGCCTCGACCGTGTCGCCGCCGAGGTCCGTGACCGTCCCGGGCCGGTGCTCGAGGTCGGGCTCGGCAACGGCCGGACCTACGACCATCTGCGCGACCGCCTGCCGGGACGCCCCATCCACGCCTTCGACCGCCAGCTGGCCGCTCACCCGGCCTGCGTGCCGCCGGACGGGCTGCTGCTGCTCGGCGACATCCGCCAGACCGTGCCGGCGGCCGCGGCCCGCCTCGGCCCGGCCGTGCTGATCCACAGCGACATCGGCAGCGGCGAGGCGGCGGCCAACGCCGCGCTGGCCGCCGCCATGGCGGCGCTCTACGCCGCGGCACTGGCGCCCGGCGGGCTGCTGCTCAGCGACCAGCCGATGGCCGAGCCGCGGCTGGCGCCCGAGGCGCTGCCGCCCGGTGTGCCCGAGGGCCGCTACTTTCTCTATCGCCGCCGCGCCGGCTGAGGCGGCTCAGCCGAGCTCGATCATCACCGGCACGTGGTCGGAGGGCTGGTTCCAGCCGCGCGCCTCGCGCAGCACCTCGGCGCGGCGCAGCGCCGGCTGCAGCGCCGGGCTGACCCAGATGTGGTCGAGCCGGCGGCCGCGGTCCGACGCCGCCCAGTCGCGCGCCCGGTAGCTCCACCAGCTGTAGAGCCGCCGCTCCGGCGGCACGAAGTGCCGCACCGCGTCGACCCAGCCGATCGTCTTCTGCAGGGCGGCCATGCGCGCCACCTCGACCGGCGTGTGGCTGACCACGTCGAGCAGCTGCTTGTGGGACCACACGTCGGTCTCGAGCGGCGCGATGTTGAGGTCGCCGACCAGCACCAGCCGGTCGCGCGCCCGCCGCTCGGCGGCGAACCAGGCCGTCATCTCGTCGAGGAAGCGCAGCTTGTGGGCGAACTTCGGGTTGGCCTCGGGATCGGCGACGTCGCCGCCGGCCGGAACGTAGAAATTGTGCAGCTCGATGCGGCCGGGCAGCCGGACCACGGCATGGCGGCAATCCTGCCGCTCGCACCAGTCGAGCGTGGCCTGGCCGGCCAGCGCGACGCGCGACAGCACGGCGACCCCGTTATAGCTCTTCATCCCCCGGTGCAGCACGTCGCGATAGCCGAGCTGCTGCAGCGGCTCGAGCGGGAAGTGCTCGTTCTGGACCTTGGTCTCCTGCAGGCAGATCACGTCGGGCGCCAGCGTCGCCGCCAGCCGCGCGACGTTGTCGAGGCGCAGCCGCAGCGAGTTGATGTTCCAGGTGACGATGCGCAGGCTCAAGGGAGGGCTCGGGGCGGCAGGCGTGGAGCAGGCGGGCCCGGAGCAAGTCGGGCGAGGCCCGCTCTTATAGCCGATGCCGCCAGGCTTCGCCCCAAAAGCGAACGCCCGGCCGGGGGGGCGGCCGGGCGTTCTTTTGTGTGAACGCGCGGTTAGGGGGGGACCGTCGCGTTCTCAGTTCCTCTATGGGAGTCCGGTGGCGGTAGGGGAACCCACCCCGGACGATCAAGACCGTTGCGGCCTCGACCACTGTCAGACCTTGAGATAAGGGAGCGGTAACGGCTTTTCAACCTCTCCCCGGGGACGGGGCGGTCTGTCGCAGGCGGCCGCGCTCAGGCGGCCTGGCGGCGCCGGGCGCGACGCTCGGCGCGCGCCCGGGCGGCGTCGCCGAAGCCGGCGAAGAGCGCGCGGGACACCGGATTCGCGGTCGCGCGGAATTCCGGGTGCCACTGAACACCGAGCGCGAACTCCTTGGCATCGCGAACGCTGACCGCCTCGATGGTGCCGTCCGGCGCCTCGGCCTCGACGGCCAGGCCGGGCGCCAGCCGGTCGATCGCCTGCCAGTGCAGCGAGTTGACCTCGACCGGGCCGGGACCGACCAGGGCGGCGAGCCGGCCGCCTGGAACGACTGCGACAGGATGACGCGGCCCGTACTTCTCCTCGTAGGGCACGTCCGGCACGCTGCGATGGTCGAGCCGGCCGGGCACCGTGTGGACCTGCTGGTGCAGCGTGCCGCCGAGCGCGACGTTGAGCTCCTGCAGGCCGCGGCAGATGCAGAACAGCGGCAGGCCGGCGGCCAGCGCGGCGCGGATCAGCGGCAGGGTGGTGGCGTCCCGCGCGGGGTCCTGCGGGCTCTCCGGCCGGTCCTGCGGGCCGCCGTAATGGTGCGCGGCGACGTTGGACAGGCTGCCGGTCAGCATCAGCCCGTCGAGCCGCTCGACCAGATCGGCCACGTCGTAGGCCGGGCCCAGCGCCGGCAGCAGCATCGGCAGGCCGCCGGCCGCTTCGGCCACCGCCGTCACGTACTTGTCGCCGACCGCGTGGAAGGGCAGCCCGTCGACGTCCTTGACGCAGGCGGGCACGCCGATCAGCGGGGCGCGATGGTCGAGCAGCATGGCCTTACTCTCCCGGCGGAGGGCGGCGCCGCTACTTGTTGCGGCGGTCGATGGTGTGCTTGGGGGTCGGCGCGACGAACAGGCTGTTCGGCAGCTCGGCGCCGATGCTCGCCTGGTCGAGCCCGATATGGATCTGCTTGCCGGTGCTGTCGATGATGTACCACTGGCGCAGCTCCAGCGGGTCGTCGGCCAGGATCAGCCGGACCACCCCGGCATCGGGATCCTTGGTCTGGTACATCTCGATCTGCAGGGCGCCGGGCGCCCGCTTGACCGAGGTGATGGTGATGCCGTCGGTCAGGCTGACCGGGTCGCGCAGCAGGAACCAGGCCGGGGTCGAGCCGAGCGGCAGCTGGTTCAGCTGGTCGAGCTCGCTGTCGTAGTAGCTGGCCCAGGTGCCGTCGGCGACGACCAGCACCGGCACCGGCGGGTCGTACTCGACGCGCAGCCGGCCCGGCCGCCGCAGATAGATGTTGCCGTAGACCAGCCCGCCATTGTCCGAATATTGCTGGAAGCGGGCGCGCAGGGTCTTGATGCTGTTGAGATAATCCTCCACCCGGTGGAGGTCGGCGATGTCCTGCGGGGTCAGCGCGGCCCCCGGCGGCGGGGCGGCCAGCGCCGCGACGGGGCCGCCGGCCAGCGTCAGCGCCGCGAGGCCGAGCGCGCTGCCGCGCAGCAGGGCGCGCCGGCTCGGCCCGCGGCGGAAGGCGGGATCACGGTCAATCTTGCTCATCTCTACTCCGGTCGGTCGATGTCGCGGCCCAGCACTTCGCGCTTGCCGACATGGTTGGCGGCGGTCACCACGCCCTCCTTCTCCATGCGCTCGATGAGCCTGGCGGCACGGTTGTAGCCGATCTGCAGGTGGCGCTGCACGAAGCTGGTCGACGCCTTGCGCTCGCGGCAGACCAGCGCCACTGCCCGATCATATAGGTCGTCGCTGCCCTCGCCGCCATCCTCGCCGCCGCTGGCCGGGGTCTCCTCGTCGTCGCGGGTGACCTCCTCGATGTAGGTCGGCTCCCCCTGCTCCTTGAGATAGGCCACCACCTTCTCGACCTCGGCGTCGCCGACGAAGGGCCCGTGCACCCGGGTCATGCGGCCGCCCTGGGCCATGTAGAGCATGTCGCCCTGGCCGAGCAGCTGCTCGGCGCCGGTCTCGCCCAGGATGGTGCGGCTGTCGATGCGCGAGGTGACGTGGAAGCTGATCCGGGTCGGGAAGTTGGCCTTGATGGTGCCGGTGATGACGTCGACCGAGGGGCGCTGCGTCGCCATGATGATGTGGATGCCGGCGGCCCGGGCCATCTGCGCCAGCCGCTGGATCGCCGCCTCGATCTCCTTGCCGGCGACCAGCATCAGGTCGGCCATCTCGTCGACCACGACGACGATGAAGGGCAGCTCGACCAGGTCGAACGGCTCCTCCTCGTAGATCGGCGCCCCGGTCTCGGCGTCGAAGCCGGTCTGGACCTTGCGGGTCAGCACCTCGCCCGAGGCGCGGGCCTGGGCGATTCGCTGGTTGAAGCCGTCGATGTTGCGCACGCCGAGCTTGGACATCGCCCGGTAGCGGTTCTCCATCTCGCGCACGGCCCACTTCACCGCGACGATCGCCTTGCGCGGGTCGGTCACGACGGGCGCCAGCAGGTGCGGGATGCCGTCATAGACCGACAGCTCCAGCATCTTCGGGTCGACCATGATGAACTTGCAGGTCTCCGGCGGCAGCCGGTAGATCAGCGACAGGATCATCGTGTTCATCGCCACCGACTTGCCGGAGCCGGTGGTGCCGGCGATCAGCAGATGCGGCATGCGGGCGAGGTCGACGATCACCGGCGTGCCGCCGATGTCCTTGCCCAGCACCAGCGACAGCCGGTGCGAGGTGCGCTCGTAGTCGGCCGAGGCGAGCAGCTCGCGCAGCAGCACCGTCTCGCGCTGCTGGTTGGGCAGCTCGATGCCGATGACGCTGCGGCCGGGGATGACGGCGACGCGCACCGCGAGCGCGCTCATCGAGCGGGCGATGTCGTCGGCCAGCCCGACCACCCGGCTGGTCTTGGTGCCGGGCGCCGGCTCGAGCTCGTAGAGCGTCACCACCGGCCCGGGGCGGACCTTCACGATCTCGCCCTTGACCCCGAAATCGTCGAGCACCGACTCGAGCAGCCGGGCGTTCTTCTCCAGCGATTCCTCGGAGACCCGCGCCTGCTGGGCGGCCGCCGGGTTGGGCTTGGCCAGCAGGTCGAGCGGCGGCAGGGCGTAGTCCTCGCTCGGCACCAGGTCGAGGGTCGGCTGCTCGGCGCTGGCCGCCCGCTTGCCGGGCTTGGCGCGCGGCTTGCGCTGCGCCACCAGCCGCTCCTCGCGCGCCTCCGGCGGCGCCGGGATCGAGATGCGCGGCTCGGCGGCGCGCTCCGGCCGGTCTTGGCGTTCAGGCCGGTCTTGGCGTTCAGGCCGGTCTTGGCGTTCAGGCCGGTCGAGGCGCTCGGGCCGCTCGCTTCGCTCGAGCCGATCGCTGCGCTCGGGCCGCAGCTCGTCCGGCGGGGCGATCGCCTCCGGAATCTCGAGCCCGGGCGGCTCGTCCATGTCGAGCTCGGGCTCGCGCGCCAGCACCGGCGCCTGGCGGGCCGCCTCGACCCGCTCGGCGCGCCGCTCTGCCGCGGCGGCGGCCGAGCGCCGCAGCCGGGCATAGAGCCAGGCGGCGCCGCGCCCGGCCCGAGCCGAGAGCCGGCCGGCATGGCCGCCGGCGATGCGGTAGGCGCGCCAGGGGATGCCGGCCGAGGCGTAGAGCAGCAGCAGCGCGGCGATCAGCCCGCCCAGGCTGACCAGCCCGCCGCCCCAGCCGGCGGCACGGCCGAGCAGCCCGACCGACTGGCGGCCGATGCAGCCGCCGATGCCGCAATTGGCCAGCAGCGCCGGCCAGCCGGCCGGGGTCGGCAGCGCCGCTGCCGCGACCGACAGCGCGGCCAGCGCCAGCGGCAGCACGGCGGCCTTCAGCCAGAAGCGGGCCAGCCGGCGATGGCGCAGCAGCCGCCAGCCCCAGGCGAGCAGCACGGCCGGCAACAGGGCGCTGGCGATGCCCAGCCCCTGCAGCAGCAGCTCGGCGGCGTACGCGCCGGCGCCGCCCATCAGGTTCTGCACCGCCTGGCCGGTGGCCTTGTCGAAGGCGGGGTCGTCGCTGTGGAAGCTGAGCAGCGCCAGCGCCAGCCACAGCGCGCCGCCGATCATCGCCAGCCCGAGCAGCTCGGTCAGGCGGCGCAGCAGGAAGTCGCGGGCGCCCGGCGGCAGGAACGCCGCCCGCCCGAGATTGCCGACCGATTCGCTCATCCGGCGCCCCGTCACCCGGCCGCCGCGGCGCGCCGCGGCTCGGCCCCGGTCGGCATCCCGGCCGGCACCCCGGCCGGCATCCCGGCCAGCACCTCGACCAGCCGGTCGAGCGCCCCGGCCGTCTGCTCCGGCTCCTGCACCAGGGCGACCCGGATGTAGGGCGCGCCGGGATTGCGGCCGTGCGAGTCGGGCTGCGCCATGTAGCCGCCCGGCAGCACGCGGATGCCGGCGCGCGCCCACAGCGTGCGGGCGGCGGCCTCGCCGTCGCCGACCTCGAGCCAGAGGAAGAAGCCGCCGGCCGGCCGGCGCCAGGCGAAGCGGTTGCCCAGCCGTGCCTCGGCGAGGTCGAAATTGGCGCGGTAGAGGGCGCGGCCGGCCTCGACATGGGCCTCGTCCTGCCACAGCGCGGTCGAGGCGGCGAGGATCGGGTAGGGCGGCGCCACGCCGCCGTAATTGACCAGCTGCTGGTTGCGCCGGATCAGCCGCTCGTCGCCGGCGAGGAAGCCGGAGCGCAGCCCGGCGGCGCCGGAGCGCTTGGAGAGCGAGTGGAAGGCCAGCACCTGGCCGAGGCCGTCGCCGAGCGCCGCGCACTCGGTGAGCGCGCCCGGCGGCGGCGCGCCGTCGTAGATCTCGCAGTAGCACTCGTCGAAGGCGACGACGAAGCCGTGCCGCCGCGCCAGCTCGATCCAGCGCCTGAGATAGGCCGGGGTCGCCACCACGCCCTGCGGGTTGGCCGGCGAGCAGACATAGGCGAGCGCGGTGCGCGCCAGCGTCGCGGCGGGGATCGCGTCGGGGTCGGGCAGGAAGCCGGTCTCCCGCGTCGCCGGCAGGAACACCGGCTCGCCGCCCGCCACCGCTGCCGCTCCGGCATAGACATGGTAGAACGGGTTGGGCATCAGCACCGCCGGGCGCGGCCCGTCGCGGCGCTCCGGCACCGCCGACAGCGCGGTCATGAACAGCGCCTCGCGCGTGCCGGCCACCGGCATCAGGTGGCGGTCCGGGTCGACCAGGTCGGCGGGCAGGCCGAATCGCCGGGCGAGCCAGGCGGCGGCGGCGCGGCGGAACTCCGGCGTGCCCTGGGCCTGCGGGTAGCGCGACCACTCGGCGGCGTGCCGGGCGATCGTCTCGGCGACGAAGGAAGGCGGCTGGCGCTGCGGCTCGCCGACGGCGAGCTGCACCAGCGGGCCGCCCGGGGCGATGTCCTTCAGCAGCCCGGCCAGCCGGGTGAAGGGATGGAACTGCAGCAGCGGGTCGAGGCGGTCGGTCAAGTCGGGCTCGCCGTAGCCGGCCGGCGGCGGCGCCCGTGCTCCGCGTCGGTGCCGGTCCGCCGTCGCCGATGGAAGCCTGGATTCTAGACCCCGGGCCGGGCCGCCACAAGCGCGCCCTCTCCGGTCGCTTGCCCGCCGGTCGCTTGCGCCCCACCGGTCGCTTGCCCACCGGCCGCTCGCCCACCGGCCGCTCGCCCGCCGGCCGCGCCGCCGCGCCGCTGGAACCGGCCCCGCGGGCGGCGGTTCTCGGGAGCAAGCAAGAACGGCGTGTCAGGTGGGGACCGCGCGCGATGACGCGGGAGCGAGGCGGGGTACGGCCATGAATCAGGATGTGCCGCCATGGCATGACGCGCCGGCCTGGCCGGAGCAGTTCACGCCGGCCTACGACCTGGCCGGCCCGCCGCCGGCGGTGCGCTACGCGATCTGCACGACGCCCCGGTCCGGCAGCCACTTCCTGGCGCTGATGATGAAGAACACCGGGCTGTTCGGCTGCCCGCTGGAGTACTTCCACGGCGAGTACCTGCCGATCTGGCGCCGGCGGGCCGAGGCGGAGGGCTTCGGCTCCGTGATCCGCTTCCTCGAGGGCCGGCGGACCGGCGCCAACGGCCGGCTCGGGATCAAGATCGACCGGGCCAGCCTGCCGGCGACCGTCGCCGAGATCGGGCCCGGCTTCCTGCGCGGCGACTGGCGGTTCGTCTTCCTGCGCCGGCGGGACCTGCTGGCCCAGGCCCTGTCCTGGACGGCGGCCGCCCAGACCGGGGCGTGGAAGAGCGACTGGGCCAGGCGCGGCGCCGCCGCCTACAGCCGGCACGAGATCGCCTGGCGCGTCGGGCTGGCGGCCCGGCAGAACGCCAGCTGGCAGCAGTTCTTCGCGGAGCGCGGCCAGGTCCCGCTCGAGCTCGTCTACGAGGATGTCGAGCAGGACCCGCAGGGCGCGCTCGAGGCGGTGGCGGGCTTCCTCGGCACGAAGCTGCCGGCCGGCCTCGACGCGGGCCGGCTGGTCGAAACCAGGGTGCAGCGCTCGGCCGGCACCGCGGCCTGGCGCGAGCGCTATGTGCGCGAGACCCGCGAGCTCGCCGACGCGGTGGCGCTGTTCGACCATGACGGCTCGCGCCGGGCCGCACAGCTCCGCCACGCGCTGTGGCGGCTGCGCCGCGCCGGTCGCTGCTGATCGGCAAGAAAATGGCCCGGAAGGCGGGTGCCTTCCGGGCCCAGTCGGGCGGAGGAACTCGTGAAGAAGTTGCTAGGGGATCGCCTCGCCGTGCAGGCCGACATCGAGGCCGTCGCGCTCGACCTCCTCGCTGACCCTGAGGCCGATCACCACGTCGACCAGCTTGAGGATGACCAGCGTGACCACGGCGCAGTAGACGATGGTGATGGCGACGCCGACGATCTGGGTGAGGATCTGGCCGGCATTGCCGTCGACCAGGCCGAGCGGCGCCTCGGCGCCGGTCACCACCCGGGTGGCGAAGACGCCGGTCAGGATGGCGCCGACGATGCCGCCGATGCCGTGCACCCCGAAGGCGTCGAGCGAATCGTCGTAGCCGAGCGCGTTCTTCACCGCCGTCGAGGTGAAGAAGCAGACCGCGCCGGCGGCGATGCCGATGATCAGCGCCCCGCCGGGCAGCACGAAGCCCGAGGCCGGCGTCACCGCGACCAGCCCGGCGACCGCGCCGGAGATGATGCCGAGCACCGAGGGCTTGCCCTTGGTCGCCCACTCGACCGCCATCCAGGCCAGCGCCGCCGCGGCGGTCGCCACCTGGGTGGCCGCCATCGCCATGCCGGCGCGCCCGTCGGCGGCCACCGCCGAGCCGGCGTTGAAGCCGAACCAGCCGACCCAGAGCAGCGAGGCGCCGATCAGGCTGAGGCCGAGATTGTGCGGCGGGAACGGCACCCGGCCGTAGCCCTTGCGCTTGCCCATGACCAGCGCCGCCACCAGGCCGGCGATGCCGGCATTGATGTGCACCACGGTGCCGCCGGCATAGTCGAGCACGCCCATGCTGCCGAGCCAGCCGCCGCCCCACACCATGTGGGCGATCGGGCAGTAGACGAACATCAGCCACAGCCCGACGAACCAGAGCAGGGCCGAGAACTTCATGCGATCGGCGAAGGCGCCGGCGATCAGCGCCGGGGTGATGATCGCGAAGGTCATCTGGAAGGTCATGTAGACCGTCTCGGGGATGGTCGGCGCCAGCGGGCTCGCCCCGTTCGGGGTGATGCCGGCGAGCAGCGCCCGGCTCCAGCCGCCGATCACCGCATTGCCCTCCGTGAAGGACAGCGAGTAGCCGGCCACCATCCACAGCACCGTCACCAGGCAGCAGATGGCGAAGCTCTGCATCATGGTGGCGAGCGCGTTCATCTTGCGCACCATGCCGGCATAGAACAGCGCCAGCCCCGGCACGGTCATCATCAGCACCAGCGCCGTCGAGGTCAGCATCCAGGCGGTGTCGCCGCGATCGAGCGCCGGCTTGTCCTGGGCCCAGGCCGCGCCCCCGGCGGCGAGCAGCAGCGCCGCCGCGATTCCTCCGATTGCCAGTGCTCTGGTACGCCACCCGAAACGCATCATCGCCCCTCTTGAGCTCGGCTCGATCCTCGCCTCCGACCGGGGGTATCAAGAATCGTGCCGCGTGTGCTGCGTCGCACAATTCCCCGCCATTTCCGGCGGCGGCGGTTTTTTCGGCCGCCCAAAAAGGCAGCAGGATTTCCGTGCTGCACATTTCCTGGGCAGAGATCGCCCGCGCCCTGGACAGGGACCCCGCCGCGCGCGATCCTGCGCGCCCATGGCAGCCACCTTCGACACCGAGGTCCTGATCGCCGGCGGCGGCATGGTCGGGCTGACCCTGGCGGCCGCGCTGGGCGGCGCCGGCATCGGCGTGACGGTGATCGAGCCGGCCGCCGAATCGGCGCGGCTCGATCCCATCTATGACGGCCGGGCCTCGGCCATCGCCGCCGGCTCGCGCAACCTGCTGGAGGGGGCCGGCGCCTGGGCCGACATGGCGCCCGAGGCCGAGCCGATCCTCGACATCCGCGTCTCCGATGGCCGCCCCGGCCGGCGCGCCTCGCCCTTCTTCCTGCATTACGATCACCGCGCGCTCGCCGCCGCCGCCAGCCCGGCCGCGCCGTTCGGCCACATCGTCGAGAACCGGGTGATCCGGCGCGCTCTGGTGGCCCGGGTCGCGGCCCTGCCGTCGGTGACGCTGCTCGCCGGCCGCATCGCCGGCCCGCCGGCGCACGACGCTGCCGGCGTCGCGGTGACCCTGCCCGACGGGCGGCGGCTGCGCGCGCCGCTGCTGGTCGCCGCCGACGGCAAGGATTCGGCGCTGCGCCAGGCCGCCGGCATCGCCGTCACCCGCTGGGCCTATCCGCAGACCGCGCTGGTCGCCACCGTCGGCCACGCCCTGCCGCATCACGGGGTGGCGCACGAGAACTTCCTGCCCGCCGGCCCGTTCGCCATGCTGCCGATGACCGACGACGCCGAGGGCCACCGCTCCTCGCTGGTCTGGACCGAGCGCCGGGCGCTCGCCCCGGCGATGCTGGCGCTCTCCGACGAGGACTTCGCCGACGAGCTGATGCGCCGCTTCGGCGGCTCGCTCGGCCGGCTCCGGCTGCGCGGCCGGCGCTGGTCCTACCCGCTCGGGCTGCACCATGCCGAGCGCTATGTCGACCGCCGGCTGGCGCTGGTCGGCGACGCCGCCCACCTGATCCACCCGATCGCCGGGCAGGGCCTCAATCTCGGGCTGCGCGACGCCGCGGCGCTGGCCGAGGCGGTGGCCGACGCCCGCCGCCTCGGCCTCGACATCGGCGAGGCCCCGGTGCTCGAGCGCTACCAGCGCTGGCGGCGCTTCGACACGGTCATGCTGGCCGCCGTCACCGACGGCCTCAACCGGCTCTTCTCCAACGATCTCGGGCCGCTGCGGCTGGCCCGCGACCTCGGCCTCGCCGCGGTCGACCGGCTGCCCGGCCTCAAGCGCTTCCTGATGCGCGACGCCATGGGCGTCACCGGCGCCCTGCCGCGGCTGATCCGCGGCGAGCCGCTCTAGCCGCTACCGTCCGGGAACCGCCGAGGCGAGGTCGGCGCCGGCGCCCGGCCCGAGATGCCGGTGCTGCCATTCCAGGATCGGCTGCCACGGGCCGGTCAGGTGCTGCGCCGGCGGGAACGGACCGAGGAACGGCGGGTAGGGGGCGTCCGGCGGCTTCAGCCGGCGGTCGGGAAAGTCGGCTTCCGTGCCGGCCAGCCGCGGCCGGGGCTGCCCGGCCAGGAACGCGGCGATGTCGAAGGCGTCGTCGGGCGCCAGCGACGGGTTCGCCGGATCGGTGCCGAGCGGCATGTTGGCGCGGATGAAGCGGGCGGCGGCGATGGTGCGCGCCATGCCGGCGCCGTCGTTGAAGCTGTCCGGCCCCCAGAGCGGCGGGAACTGGTAGCGCTGGCGCTGCTGCGCGGCGTCGGCGGCGCCGTAGCGCACGCCCTGGCCGTCGGGCTGGTGGCAGGCGGCGCAGTTCTGCTGGTAGAGCGCGGCGCCGCGCTTCGGGTCGGCGGCGCGCTCCGGCAGGGCGAGCGGCGGCGTGCCGCGGCCGGGCGGCTCGGCCCCGGTCGGCAGGCCGGTGGCGAGGAACCGCAGATAGGCCAGGATGGCGACCAGCTCCGGCCCGTCCTCCGGCAGGCGCCGCCCGTTCATGCTGCGCTCCATGCAGGACTGGATGCGCTCGCCCAGGTCCAGGACGCGCCCGGCCCGCCCGCTGAAGTCGGGATAGACGCCGTGCGTGCCGGCGAGCGGCAGGGCGAGCCGCTGGCGGCCGGCATCGAGGTGGCAGTTGCGGCAGTCGAGCCCGTTGCCGGCATAGCGCCTGCCCGGGTCGGGCGCGTCCGGCCCGATCAGCGCCGAGCTGTGCTGGAACAGCTCGCGGCCGAGCCGCACCGCCCGCCCGAACGCGTCGTCGGGCAAGGTCTGGATCGCCGGCGGCCGCCAGCCGGCCGGCGCCGTCGCCGGATCGTCGGCCGCGCCCGCGCCCGCCGCCAGCAGCAGCAGGCCCGCCGCCAGGCCCGCCGTCAGCAGCCCCCGCATGCTCCCCCCGTCAGCCCGCGCCCAGGATGGCGCGGCGCCGCGCCAGGCTCTCCGCCGGCCAGACCGCCGGCAGGTCGTAATATTCCGCGAACGCCCGCGCCCCCGGCGGCAGCCCGACCCAGGGCAGCTTCGAGCGGGTGTAGATGTGCACGTCCGGCGGCAGCGCCGAGGGCGCGTCGAGCGTGCCGACCCGCACGAAGCGCAGCGCCGGCCGGCGGCCATAGTCGCTCCACACCGCCGTGCCGCAGCGCGGGCAGCGATGGATGTCGTGCGGCCGGCCGCTGTCGGTCGGCATCGCCGAGGGCTCCGGCGCCCCCGACAGCAGCCCGATCCGGTCGGTCTCGTAGAGCGCGTTGATCACGAAGGCGCTGCCGGTCTGCCGCTGGCAGTCATGGCAGTGGCAGCAATGCACGATCATCGGCGCGCCCCGCAGCACGTAGCGCACCGCTCCGCAGCCGCACCCGCCGGCGTGCTCGACCATGAATTCCCGCGCCGGCGCTCCCCGGGCCAGTGCCTACCGCCCATCATGCTCTTCTCCTGCAGCGCTCGCGCGATGTGCTCGACAAACTCCTTGTGCCTTCGCGCACATCGCCGTTCGCGATCCGCAGCGCGGAAAGCCCATGCTTTGAAGCTCCGCATCCCGGCGCTCGTCCTTCGACCTCCATGCTGCACGCCGTCGACCTGATCACCAAGCCCGCTCCATGAGATCGACGATGTACCGACCGACGTGCAGGTGTTGCCGGAACTTCGCACCGGCGACCTGCCGATTGGCAAATGCTGCCAGAGCACCTGCTCGGGGGCTGTCCGTTGCGCCCTCGGGCGGATGGTGTCCTTCACGGCAGCGCTTCTACCGCGGCACCACCCTTCACCCCGACCTCTCCCACTTCGTGGGCGAGGGGCGATGCGGCGCCGCCGTCTCCTCTCCTCGCCCAGGCCTGTCGCGTCATGACGGAGGCGGAGGCCGTTCACACCCAGCGGCCGGGCAGCAGCTCGGGCTCGAAGGGGAAGGGGGAGAGCAGCTCGATGCCGGTCTCGGTGACCAGCACCTGCTGCTCGAGCTTGACCCCCTCGTGGCCGCCGACCTCGCCCATGTAGCTCTCGACGCAGACCGTCATGCCGGGCAGGAAGACGCCGTCGTAGCCGGCCTGGTCGAAATCCTCGATGTAGCCGCAGAACGGGTACTCGTCGGCCAGCCCGACGCCGTGGATGATCGTCGAGTAGCGGTTGGGGGCGCAGCTCTCCGGCATCTGCCAGGCGATCTCGGAGAACTCGCGCAGCCCGATGCCGGGCTTCAGCTTCTCCATGTTGGCGTGGATCTGCTCCCAGGCGAGGCCGTAGAGCCGCTTCTGCTCCGGGCTCGCCTTGCCGTGGCCGCAGAGATAGGTCCGCGAGATGTCGGCGCAGTAGCCGAACGGCCCGATCAGGTCGGTGTCGAAGGCGACCAGCTCGCCCGCCCGGATCACCCGGTCGGAGCATTCCTGGAACCACGGGTTGGTGCGCCCGCCGGAGGTCAGCAGCCGGCACTCGATCCACTCGCCGCCGCCGGCGATGTTGGCCTGGTGCAGGATCGACCACAGCTCGTTCTCGGTCATGCCGGGCCTGAGCGCGTCGCGCATCTTCGCCATGCCGCCCTCGGTGACGGCGATCGAGTGGCTCATGCAGGCGATCTCGTCGGCCGACTTGATCGAGCGCGCGATCTCCGCCGGCTCCTGGCCGTCGACCACCTCGATGCCGAGCGCCGCCAGCGCCGCCGCGCCGGGCGGGTCGCAATGGTCGACCGCCAGCCGCCGGTTGCCGCCGCCATGCGTCGCCACCAGGTCGGCGATCTCGGCCGCCCAGCGCTTCGCCTTCTCCTGCATGCGCGTGCCGGCGCCGAAGAAGTACCAGCTCATCGCCGGCCGCACCTCGGCGATCGTCTCGATGCCCTCGGAGAGGTGGCCGCAGCCGTGGAAGTCGAACAGCACCACCGGCCCCTCGACCGGCACGAAGGCGTAGCGCGCCGCGTTGTGCAGCGTCCACACCGCCATGTTCCGGCTGCCGGTGGCGTAGCGGAGGTTGAGCGGGTCGAACAGCACCGCCCCCATGCAGTCGCGCGCCGCCAGCTCGGCCCGGAACCGCGCCAGCCGCCAGGTCCGCATCCGCCGCATGTCCGGCTGCCCGCTGCAGTCGATCAGGCCCATCCCTGGGCTGTTCCGCGCGCGATGGATCGAGTGCGCCGCGGGCGCGGCCGGGCCGGGCGATGATTCAGGCGACAAGGCGGGCCTCCCTGAGGCGGTGAGCTTCCGCGGGTCTACCCCGCCGCCGGTGCCGTGGCAATCGCCACAAGAAGGATTCACGCGGAGGCGCGGAGGCGCGGAGGGCGCAGCGGCCCGGATCCTCCGCGTCCTCCGCGCCTCCGCGTGCCAATCGCTTTTCGCGGCCGCGCGGGAACGCGTATAGCTCGCACCGTGACGCCACGGGTCTTCACCGCCGACGGATTCCGCCGCGGCTTCGTCGCCGCGCTGCCCTTCATCCTGAGCAACGGGCTGGCGGGGATGGTGATGGCGGTCGCCTACAAGGGCGTCGGGCTCGGCGCCGTGCCGGCGGTGGCCTTCAGCGTCGTCGTCTACTCTGCCACCGCCCAGGCGGTGACGCTCGGCCTCTGGGCGGTGCCGCCGCCGATCGCCGCGATGGTCGCGGCGGCGGTCGCCACCAATGCCCGCTACCTCGTCATGGGGGCGCATCTGCGGCGCCTCTTCCGCCGCGCGCCGTTCCGGCTGATGCTGCCGATCCTGTTCCTGCTCGGCGACGCCGCCTGGCTGATGACCGCGACCGACGCGGAGCGACGCGGCCCCGATGCCGGCTACCTGCTCGGCTGCAGCCTGCCGATGGCGATCGGCTGGATCGGCGGCACCGCGCTCGGCTGCGTGCTGCCCTTCCGGCCGGAGGGCGCGCTCGCCGCCGCCGCCGCGCTGCTGCCGCTGCTCTTCGTCGCCACCCTGCTGCCGAGCCGCTGGCGCGGCCGGCGCAGCCTCCCGCCCTGGGCGCTGTCGGCCGCCGCCGCGGTCGTCGTGCTGCCCTTCACGGGCCAGGGCTGGGCGATGCTGATCGGCGGCGGCCTCGGCACGCTCTTCTGCGCGCTCAGGGGCGACCGTGACTGACTGGCAGCTCGCCGCCACCATCCTGGCGGTCGGCGCCGCCAGCTACGCGATGCGCGCCGGCGGCTTCCTCGCCGCCGGGCTGATCTCGGAATCGAGCCTCGCCGGCCGTATCCTGCGGCTGCTGCCGGCCAACATGCTGGTCGCCTTCGTCGCCGCCGGCGCCTGGTCCGCCGGCTGGGTCAGCGCGCTCGGCTGCGCCGCCGGGATCCTGGCCATGGCGCTGACCCGCCGCGAATGGGCGGCGCTGGCCGCCGGCTTCGCCGCCGCCTTCCTGGCCTCGGCCCTCGGCCTCTGAGGCGCTACGCCGGCGGCGGCCGGACCGAAGCGGCGATCGCCCGGAGCTCCGCCGCCACCGTCGGGTGCCGAGCCGCCAGCGCCTCCAGGTCGCCGAGCTCGACATCGGCCGGGATCACCCCCGGCCATTCCGTGCTGGCGCCGAGGAACCACGCGCCGCCGCCGAGCAGCCGCGCGGTGTGGAAGGTGCCGCCCGGGATCAGAAGCTGGAGGCGGTGCCCGGCCCCGAGGTCGCTGCCGACCACCACGCGCTCCGCCGGGCCGCCCTCGGGCAGCAGGAAGACCTCGAGCGGATCCCCGAGATAGGCGTGGTAGAGCTGGTCGTTGCGAATCCGGTGCAGCCGTACCGGCGCCGCCGGCGTCACCAGGAAATAGAGCGCCGACCCCAGCGGCCGCGCCGCCTCGAGCGGCGCCGCCAGCCCGCCTTCGCCGATGCGGCGCGCGCTGACGAAGCTGACCCGCACGAACCCGCAGGTCGCATTGGCCTCCAGCCCGAGAAGCCGGCAAACCTCCCCGTCGCTCAGCCCGTCGCTCAAGGCCGGGAAGCCTCCGCGCCGTCGCGTGCCAAGCCTACGCCCTCGCCCCCGGCACCACCGAGCCCGGATCGCGCGACAGCCCCTGCGCCTTGAGCCCGGCGAGGTACTTCGCCCACAGCTCGTCCTGCCGCACCCCGATCTCGTAGAGGTACGCCCAGCTGAAGATCCCGGTATCGTGCAGGTCGTCGAAGCGGATCCGCACCGCGTAGTTGCCGACCGGCTCCAGCCCGAGGATGCCGACCGCCGCCCGCCCGGCCACCAGCGTCTTCTGGTGCGGCCCGTGCCCCTGCACCTCGGCCGACGGGCTCTCGACGCGCAGGAACTCGGCGGGATAGCGGAACCGCTTCCCGTCGGAGAAATCGACCTCGAGCGCCTTCTCCGCCGTCTTCAGCCGGATCTCGGTCGGCCAGGGGCCGTCGCTCACCGCGCATCCTCGAGCGGCCGCGCCTCGTCCGGCAGCATGATCGGCAGCCCGTCGCGGATCGGGTAGGCCAGCCCCGCCTGCCGGCTGACCAGCTCGCCCTTCTCCGAATCGTACTCCAGCGGCCCCTTGGTCAGCGGGCAGACCAGGATCTCCAGCAGCTTGCGGTCGAACTGGGTGCGCCGCTCCATGCCCGTTTCCTCCCGGCTCTCAGTGCCGCGCCGCCTGGCCGGCCGCGGCGCTGCCCAGCACCGCCATCTCGATCAGCGCCGTCATCATCCGGCTGCGCTCGCCGAGATTGGGCGATTCGAGCAGCGCCTGCTTCTCCTGGTTGGCGAACGGGCAGACCATGGCCAGCGTCGTCACCAGCTTGTCGTCCGGCGCCTGCACGATGGCCTCCCAGTTGGCGCTGATGCTCTCCTGGGTGAAATAGGCCTTCAGCGCGTTGATCAGCCGGTCGCGGTCGATCGCCGTCTCGGTATCGTCCTCGAGGTCGGCGGCGAACGGCGCGAAGTCGGCCGCCACCCGCCGGAAGCCCTCGACCATCTCGAGCTCGCGCACGACGCGGAAGCGCGCCACGCCGCCGAGCGCGATCAGATAGCGCCCGTCGTCGGTCTCGCTGAAGGCGACGATGCGCCCGGCGCAGCCCGTCTGGTAGACCGCCGGGCGGTCCTCGTCGCCCTCCTCGCGCGGCTGGATCATGCCGATCATCCGGCTGGCCGAGCGCAGCGCGAAGCGCGTCATGGCGAGGTAGCGCTTCTCGAAGATGTTGAGCGGCAGCTTGCCGCCGGGCAGCAGCAGCGCGCCCGGCAGCGGGAAGATCGGCAGCTCCGCCGGCAGCTCGGCGAAGCCCGGCTCGAACGGCCCGCGCGCCACGTCTTCCGTCCCGTCGTCCGCCACCCCGCGCCCTCCGTTCCCGCCGCTCAGGCGAACAGGATCGAGGAGAGCCGCCGCCGCGCCGAGATGGTCAGCGGGTCGGTCGGGCCCATCGCCTCGAACAGCTTGACCAGCTGCTTGCGCGCCGCCTCCTCGTTCCAGCCGCGGTTGCGCCGCACCACCTCGAGCAGCTCGTCGACCGCCGCCTCGCGCTCGCCCGCGCCGTAGAGCGCCAGCGCCAGGTCGTAGCGCGCCTGGTGGTCGTTGGCGTCGGCCGCCAGCCGCGCCTTGAGGTCGCCCGCCGCGCCCTGCGCCTGGGCCGCCTGCTCGGCCAGCTCCAGCGCCGCGCGGGCCGCGGCGATCGCCTTGTCCGCGGCCTTGTCGGCCGGCACCTTGGCCAGCGCCGCCTTGGCGCCCTCGACGTCGCCGGCGGCGAGGTGGGCGCGGGCCAGCCCCGCCGTGGCCGGCAGGTTGCCCGGCTCGTGCTGCAGGATCTGGCCGAAGATCGCCGACGCCGTCGCGGCATCGCCCTCGGCCAGCGCCTCCTCGGCCTGCTCCATCGCCTGCTCGATCGGCGACGGGCCTGCCGCGGCGCCGCCCGGCTGCGCCCCGGTCTGCTTGATCAGGCGCTGCACGAACGCCTTGACCTGGCTCTCCGGCAGGGCGCCGACGAAGCCGTCGACCGGCCGGCCCTGGAAGAAGGCGTAGACCGCCGGGATCGACTGGATGCGCATCTGCGCCGCCAGCTCCTGGTTCTGGTCGATGTCGATCTTGACCAGGCGGACGGCGCCCTTGGCCTCCTTGACCGCCTTCTCGATCGCCGGGCCGAGCTGCTTGCACGGCCCGCACCAGGGCGCCCAGAAATCGACGATCACCGGCACGTCGTTGGAGGCGTCGATCACGTCGACCATGAAGGTCTGCGTGTCGCCGTCCTTGATCAGGCCTGCCGCGGCCGCCCCCGCCGCGCCCGCCCCGCCGCCGATCAGCTGCTCCATGTCCCGTCCGTCCTTTCGATCCCGTGATGCCAATAGATGGCGCGGTCGCGGCTCCGCGGCAAGCCTGACAACGGTTCCCTCCCCCCTTGCGGGGGAGGGTAGGGTGGGGGGTGCAGCCGCTCGGCCGCCCGCCGCCGTCCCGCCTACCCCGGCAGCCCCATCACCCGCGCCTCGTACCCCAGCGCCGCCACGAACCGCAGCAGGTCCCGCGTCGTTATCGTCGTCGTCCGGTCGTTGCGCAGCGGGTGCACGTTCACCAGCTCGTGCGCCAGCAGCCCCTCGTCGATCACCGGCTGCACCAGCCGCTCCCGGTCGTTGACCAGCGCCAGCGGCGTCACCGCCCCCGGGATCACGCCCAGATGCGCCATCAGCCGCTCCGGGCTGCCGAACGACACGCGGCCCGCGCCGATCGCCTCGCCCAGCGCCTTGAGGTCGATCGGCCGGTCCTCCTCGGCGACGACCAGCCACATGGCGCCCTTCTTGTTGCGCAGGAACAGGTTCTTCACATGCCCGCCCGGCAGGCTGCCGCGCAGCGCCTTGGCCTCCTCGACGGTGAAGACCGGCGGATGCTCGACCGTGCGCTGGTCGATGCCCAGCCCGGCCAGATATTCGTACAGCTCGTCCGCGCTCGCCGGCCGCGACGACGGCAGCGGCACCGCGGCGCCGGCGGCGCTCGCCCCGGCGGCAACAGGATCGGTCTCGGCCATGGCCGCGCACCATAAGGCCGCCGCCCACCGCGCTCAAGCGAGCGCCGCCGCCGGGATGGTGAGGGCAGCTTCTTGTCATTGCCGGGCTCGACCCAGGGCTCGACCCGGCGATCCAGGCGGCTGCCGCCGCCATCGGACGCGCGCCCAAGCCATGCGGCCCGTCCATGGATCGCCCTTGCAGGCGGCGCGGTGGGGAGGCCGCCCGGCGATCCCTTCCCCGGTCGGTCGTCGCGTCCCTCGACCTCGAGAACGGCGACCTCGAGATCGCCGCTCGCAACCCCGCCACGGAGGCGCTTGCAAAAGCGCCGCCGCTGGCTATGATCGCGGCCTTCCGGCGGCCGCCCAACCCAGGCGGCCGGCCTCATGGATGCGGGCGTAGCTCAGGGGTAGAGCACAACCTTGCCAAGGTTGGGGTCGAGGGTTCGAATCCCTTCGCCCGCTCCAGTTTCTCAGCAGAGCTAGTCGTGTCGGGGGCCTTCAGGGCTGCGCGGCTGGCGAGCCCCTGTTCCATGGCCGGTGAAAGGCGCTTTATCAAGCGCGTACGTTATTTAAGCGAAGCGTCCATCGCTTGAATAATGATGTCCGCCCATAGTCGGGTAATGGCTGCCGCCGCCGACCCGCCCGGCTCGCGCCTGGGCCGTTTCGTTGCGACCTCCGCCGGAGGCGAAACCGTCCGCGCGTTCCTGCCGCCGCCTCTGGCGCCGAGCCCGCCCCTCGACATGCTGGTCCTGCTCGACGTGCTGCAGCGGAGCCCGTTCGCGACCTCGGGCCAGCTCGTGCAGCGGACCGGCCTCACCGCGCCGACGGTCAACGCCGCGCTCGCCGCGCTCGTGCGCCTCGGCATCGTCGAGGAAACGACCGGACGAAAGCGCGGCCGCGTCTTCGGCTATCGCACCTACCTCGCCATTCTCGGCGAAGGCACCGATCCGCTGCCCGCATCTCCCTGAGCCACCGCCGCATCGCCGCGCTGGAGGCTCGCCGCTTCGATTTTCGCTTGAACCCTGCCGCTCCTCGTGTCGCGATATGCGAGACGCGGCCGATCGGGGGGAAACATGCTGGCGCGTGCTCTGGTGGCCGTCCTGGGCGTGCTTGTGCTCGGCCCGGGCCTGGCTGCCCGCGCGGAGGAGCCGTCTCCCGCTCCCCTGTCGCCGGCGCCGGTGAAGATCATGGCGTTCGGCGACGATTCCCGGGCGGTCTCGGCGGAAATCAAGGCCGCCGCGGGCGGCGAGATCGTCGCGACGGCCGAGGATGGCACGCGCTATCGCCTCGTCTTCCCGAGGAACTCGCTGCTCGCCGACACCCGGGTGACGCTGACGCCCTGGTCGGGGGGCGCCGACGGGTTCGACGGCGCGCCATCCATCGGCTTCGACGTGCAGCCGGGCGGCACCATCCTGTTCAACCCGGCCCTCGTCTACATCGAGCCGGGCGAGAACGCGGTGCGGCACGCGGCGCGCGGCGACATCCTGCTCTTCGAGACCAGCGGCACGATCGACCAGCGCGCGCGGGTGGCGCTGACGCCGGACGACGGCTTCGGCCTCTACCTCTTCCACTTCTCCGGGGGCGGCGCGTTCGCCGGGGCGGCCCAGGTCGAGAAGTTCTTCATCCCGCCGGCCGGCCAGCTCGACGGCTTCCTCGACCTCAGCCACCGCGAGCGCGTCTCGGGCCTCGGCTACGAGGAGGTGATGGGCCGGATCGGCGACTGGCAGCGCCGGGTCCGTCAGGACCGGCAGGCCGGCCGGATCGGCGACTTCAAGGCCGAGGAGCAGCTCCGGATCCTCGACCACATGATGCAGCAGGCCTGGGAGGCCGGCGCCGACCGGCGCGAAGCCATCGTCGACCAGGCCGCCGACCAGGGCGCGAAGAGGCAGGACGTCGCCATCGCCAATGCCGAGGCGGTGGCGGAGGCCGGCAACTGGATGGATCGCGGGTTGCTCCTGGATGCCATCGGCGAATGGATCGGCCTCGAGCGGCAGCAGCAGATCCTCAATCGCCCCGGCAGCGGCCGCAATCTCGGGGAGATCCTCGATCTGCTGGTCAGGTTCGGGGAGAACGTGGCGAGACGCTGCGGGGCCGAGATCATCGCGCCGCGCGAGATCCTGACCATCACGCGGCTCGGCGTGCTGCTCGGCGGCGAGGAGGCCATGGGCGGCCGCTGGTCGGACGTCGCCGCGCGGCTCGCCGCCTGCAAGCCGAAGATCACCCTGGACGAGGCGATCGAGCGCTGCTTCGGCTATGGCGACTATCGCATCGTCGTCGATCTCTACGGCTGGCTGGTCTCCAGCGCCGGTGCCGGGACGCTGGAGCAGATCGACCTGCCCGGCCCCGACAAGCTCTCCGCGCTGACGGGCAAGGTGCTGGACGCGCTGCGGCGATGTGCCGTGTACGAGGTGAAGCTCAAGGTCGACAGCGAAGCCCGCCACCGCAACAGCTATGTCGCCAACACGGGCGGGCTGGATCCGCCGGATGAAGTCTCGTACCGGTGGCACTGGGACGGCACGGCCGTCGCGAGATTCGCTTCCTTCGGCCCGGGCGACCCGGTGCTGGGCGGAATCATCAGGGGGCCGCAGGACGGGCAGGTCAGCGGCTGTGACTGCACGATCCTTGTGCCGGGGCACCTGGAAAGCTGCACGATGCGGACATGCCGGCGGTTCGAGATCGACGATCCGACCGTCATCGGGCTCGGCCTCCGCGACCTCGCCTTCGCGGGCCGAACCCTGGAGCGCCTCTCCTTCACCGGCGCCGTGTCGCAGGATATCGCGCGCTACATCTGCCGCGTGGACCAGGGCGAGCGTTACTGCGGCGATGAAGGCGGCGGAAGGATGACGCTGCTGGGCTGCCTCGACAGGATGCTGGCCGCGGGCGGCTTCCTGACCGTTCCGATGCTCGGCGTCCCCGGCAGCCCTGCCTGGCGCGGCTCGTTCAAGTGCGGACCGCAGGTCATCACGGCCGACGACCCGCCCGACAATGGCTACGAGAAGCAGTACGAGACGGGCGAGATCGAGATCCGGCACATCGGGACCCGGTGAGCCCGGACCTGGCCGCTCGCCGTCAGCATCCGCAATCTCTCCGACGCGACGCACCCGCGCCTTGAAGGTCAGGGCTGCACCCTGCGTCGGCGAGGACCCGCTGCCCCCACGCGCCCAAGTGGCCGCCAACACGCTCCCCGACGTCGGCGCGCTCTCGGGCCTGTTCGGC
>JAXMCI010000030.1:0-87175 GCA_046349435.1 Dongiaceae bacterium
CCCGTAATAGGAGCGGTGGCGCAGGTGCCGGACGATCACCTCGAGGAAGTACGGGTCGCGCTTAGCCAGCGCCACCGAGACGAGATGGATGATGACGAAGAGCGGCAGGCACCAGAGCGAATGCAGGCCGAGCACGACCGCCGCCGCCGCGGTGCCATTGAGCAGCGCGAGCCGGCGCGGCACGCCGCCGATCATGATCGGCGTGGTCAGCGCCCCGTGCAGCGGGATCTTGAAGCCCGGCGTCGGTGTCAGAACGCGCTCCCTCCGGAAAAGCCGAACAGGGCGAGAAAGAAGCTGGAGGCGGTGAAGGCGATCGACAGGCCGAAGACGATCTGCAGCAGCCGGCGCACGCCGCTGCCGCCCTCGCCGAAGGCGATGCCGATGCCGGCGATGACGATCGCCAGCACCCCCAGCCCCTTGGCGACCGGGCCGGTGATCGAGTTGAGGATGCGATTGAGCGGGCTCTCCCACGGCATGCCCGTCTCGCTCGCCGAGGCGCCGTGCGCGGCAAGCAGCAGGACGACGAGCGCGAGGAGGATCGTCCACCCCATGGCCGGGGCTCGCGGCCCGGACAATGTTCCACCACCGGTTGCAGACCGGTCGCAGCTCCCGGCGAGCAGGGTCGAAAGGCTGTGCGGCATGTCCCGGTCCTGTCCCCATTCCCCCCGGGCGCGCCACGGCGAACCCTTGCGGCAGGCTTGTCCAACGCGGCCCGACGCGGCGGAGGCGAGCGGCCGGGAACCGCGCGGCGGAGCCGGAGTTGTGGTCAAATCGTCCTGTCCTGTCAATGGTTTCCCAGCATGGGGGCGGAGCGGAGTGGTGGCATTTGCCGGATCGAGGCTGGGCCGTGCATGCGCCGCCGGCCGGGCACGGCCGGCGCAGCGGGACGGACAGCATCGAGCCCGGGAAGCCATTGGGTGCGAGCCCTCACCTGTCTTGCCGCCCGGCACAGCCTAGGGTGGTCAGGCCGGCGGGCGCAAGCGGCACCCGGCGGCCCTCCGACGGTCTGCGTCGCCCCGGCGCCGGCATTGTAACAACCTTTGACGAACACCCATTGTTCCGGCTGGATAACCCGGAAAATGCCACACTCTATCCTGGCCGGAGTCGCATTTTCAAATGATGAAGCGGGACCTCTCTGCGGCCGTGCTGCGGTGGCTGGCGCTGGCCCTCGGGATCCTGTTGCCCGCCGCCTGCATCGCCGGCGCGGCCGCGGCGGCGACCGACGCCTACGAGGTCGACACCGTCGGCACCGACGACGCGACGCTGTCGCGGGCGATCCACGATGCCGCCGACCTCTACCGCCGGCGCCGCGAGCCGTTGCTCAGCCTCGCCCAGCTGCAGGGCCGGGCGCGAGCCGACCAGGCCAAGATCGAGGGCATCCTGCGCGGCCTCGGCTACTATGACGGGACGGTGAAGATCGAGGTCGACGAGGCCCGCCGGCACGTCACGATCCGGCTGCACCCCGGGCCGCTCTACAGGATCACCGCCTACCGCGTGGTCGAGGCCGGCGGAGGTCCGCCGCGGATCGCCGTCGACCGCAAGGCGCTCGGCGTGCCGCAGGGCACGGCGGCCAGCGGCGCCGTCATCGTCGAGGCCGAGCGGCGCGTCCTCCAGGCCTATTTCGACGCCGGCTACCCGCTGGCCAAGGCGACCGACCGGCGGGTGGTGATCGACCACGCGGCGCGCAGCGCCGACGTCACCGAGACGATCGAGCCGGGGCCGAAGGCGACGATCGGCGCGATCGCCGTCACCGGCCTCAAGGCGGTCGACGAGGCCTTCGTGCGCGGCCGGCTGCATCTCGCCCCCGGCGAGCCCTTCACCCGCGGCGCGATCGAGACGGCGCGCACCAACCTGGTCGGCACCAACCTGTTCTCGGCGGTGAAGCTGAGCTGGCCCGACCACGCCGCCGCGGACGGCAGCCTGCCGCTCACCGTGGCCCTGACCGAGCGCAAGGCGCATTCCTTCGGCGGCGGCCTCAGCTACTCGACCGATCTCGGCCCGACGGCGCGGGCCTTCTGGGAGGACCGCAACCTGTTCGGCAGCGGCGAGCTGCTCCGCTTCGAGGGCCGCTTCGGCCAGACCGACCGCAGCCTGACCGCCACCTTCCGCAAGCCCGACTGGCTGAGCATCGACCAGACGCTCAACATCGACCTCGCTCTGCTCGACCAGGACTTCCCGGCCTACCGGCTGGACAGCGCGCGCGGCTCGGTCGGCATCGAGCGGCCGCTCTTCGGCCGCTGGATCGGCGGCGTCGCGCTGTCGCTGGAGAAGGACATCACCAAGGAGCGCGATGCCCGCTACGACCAGCTGCTGCTCGGCGTGCCGCTGACCCTGAGGCGCGACACCAGCGACGACCCGCTCGACCCCAAGCACGGCATGCGGCTGAGCCTCAGCGCCACGCCCTACGCCTCGCTCGGCGACGGGCCCAGCTTCCTGACGCTGCGGGCCCGCGACACGGTCTACCAGTCGCTGTCGGAGGACGGCCACTGGATCCTCGCCGGCTGGGTCGGGCTCGGCAGCGTGGTCGGGCCGCAGCGCAACCAGCTGCCGCGCAGCCAGCGCCTGTTCGCCGGCGGCGGCGGCTCGGTGCGCGGCTATGCCTACCAGTTCGCCGGCCCGGTCGACCGCCACCACGACCCGGTCGGTGGCCTGTCGCTGGTCGAGGCCGGCACCGAGCTCAGGATCCGGATCACCGAAACGATCGGCGTGGTGCCCTTCATCGAGGCGGCGTCGGTCGGCGACACCAGCATGCCGACCCTCTCCAACCTGTTTGTCGGGGCCGGCGTCGGGCTGCGCTACTACAGCTCGATCGGGCCGGTCCGCCTCGACGTCGCCACGCCGATCTCGCCGCGCCGCTCGTTCGACGCGCCGGTGCAGGTCTATGTCAGCATCGGGCAGGCCTTCTGATGCGCCGCCGCTGGCTCCTCGTCGCCCTGCTCGTCCTGCTGCTGCCGCCGGCGGCCGCCGCGCTGTTCCTCGCCACCGTCGACGGCGCCTGGCTCGGCCGCCAGGCCTCCGCCCTGCTCAGCACCCCCGACCAGCGCATCGAGATCGGCCGCATCCAGGGCATCGCCCGGCTGCGCGTCGACCGCGTGACGCTGGCCGACCGCAAGGGCGTCTGGCTCGAGGCCACGGGGCTCGCCGCCGACTGGCACCCGCTGGCGCTGCTGCATCGCCGCCTGGCGGTGGACCGGCTGGCGGCCGCCACGGTCGCCTACCGGCGCCCGCCCGAGAGCGACCAGCCGAGCCAGGGCGGGCTGCCAAGCCTGCCGCTCGACCTCGCCGTCGACCGGCTGGCGGTCGACCGGCTGGAGGCCGGACCCGGTGCCGCGAGGCTCGCCGGCAGCCTGCGGGTCGATCGCGGCTGGCGCAATGCGGCGGTCAGCCTCGATGGCACCCGGCTCGACGCGCCGGGCAGCGCCAGCGTCCGCCTCGAGGCGCCCGAGGGGCTCGACCGCTTCCAGCTCGCGCTGCATGCCGAGGAGCCGGCCGGCGGCCTGCTGGCGAGCGCGCTGGACCTGCCCGGCAAGCCGCCGGTTCGGATCGCGCTGGAGGGAAGCGGGCCGGCTTCCGACTGGCGCGGCCGGCTGCAGGCCGAGGCCACCGGGCTGGCCGACCTGGCCGGGCCGGTCACCGTCGCCGGCCAGCGGCTCGGCTTCGACCTCGCCGCCCATCTCGGGATGCGGCTGCCGGCGCCCTGGGCCAGCCTGGCGGCCGGCGAGCTGCACATCGCCGGCGCGGTGCGGCGCGACGGCGAGCGCATCCTGCTCGAGCCGGTGAAGCTCGATTCGGCGGCCGCCAGCCTGACCGCCAGCGGCCGCGTCCAGCCCGACCTCGCGCTCCGCGTCCAGGCGAGCCTCGCCGACCTGGCGCCGCTGGCCGGGCTGCCGGGCCGCGCCGAGGCCGACCTCCAGCTCAGCGGCAGCTTCGCCGCGCTGGCCGTCGAGGGCGGCGCCACCCTGCACGACCTGGTGCTGCCGCAGCTCGGCCGGGTTGCCCAGGCGGACCTGGCGCTGGCCGGCAGCCTCGACAGCCACGGCATCCGCATCGCCCATGCCGGGATCGACAGCCCGCTCGGCCAGATCTTCGCCGAGGGCAGCGTCAGCCCGACCCTGGCGCTCGACGTCACCGCCGCCCTGCCCGACCTGGCGCCGCTCGCCGCCGCCGCCGGCCAGCAACTCGCCGGCCATGCCGACCTCACCGCCCACCTGACCGGCGACGAGACGGCGCAGCGGCTCTCCGGCACGATCGACGCGGCCGGGCTGGCGCTCGGCCAGCCGGTCGCCGACCGGCTGCTCGGCGGCCGGCTCGGCGGCAGCTTCACGGTGGCGCGCGCCGCCGACGGCGCCATCGCGATCGAGGCGGCCGACCTCGCCGCCGCCAATGTCTCCGTCAAGGGCAGCGGCCGGCTGGCCGACGGCCATGCCGCCTCCGACCTCACCGTGACCTTGCCGCGGCTGGCCCTGCTCGACCCGCGGCTGCAGGGCGACGCGGTGGTCACGCTGGCCCTGCAGGACCGGGCCGGCACCATGAGGGCGCAAGGGACGGTCGCCCGCCAGAAGCTGGCCGCGGCGGCGCGGCTGGCGCTCGAGGCGGAGCGGCTGACTGTCGAGGATGCCAGCCTGGCCCTTGGCCCGACCCGGCTCACCGGCCGGGCCGCGCTGCAGCTGGCCAGCGGCCTGGTCGATGCCGAGCTGCAGGTCGCCAATGCCGAGCCGGGGCCGCTGCTCGCCGGCGCCGCCGGCCGGGCGAGCGGCCGGATCACCCTGGCGGCCCGTCCCGACGGCCAGGCGGTCTCCGCCGAGCTCAGCGGCACGGGCCTCGCCTATGCCGGACTCTCGGTCGGCCAGGCCCGTCTCAAGCTCGCCCTCGCCGACGCACTGCGCAAGCCGCACGGCCAGGCCAGTGCCGAGCTCGCCGGCGTCGCCGTCGGCGACACCCGGATCGAGCGCGCCAGCGTCGCGCTCGACGGCGGGCTGCAGGGCGCGCGGGTCAGCCTCGCCGCCAGCGGCGAGGCCGCCGGGCAGCCGGTGCAGATCGAGCTCGCCGGCAACGCGACGCCCGACGCCGCGCGGATCGAGAAGCTCACCGGGCGCTATGGCGACCTGCCGGTCAGGCTGCGCCAACCGCTGCAGCTGAAGCGCCTCGCCGACGGCGGCGCCGTCGACGGACTCGACCTCGCGGTCGGGGAGGCGACGCTGTCCGGCGGCGGCCGGCTGGCCGGCGGCAGCGTCAGCGGCCGGCTGGCGCTGGCCAACTTCAAGGCCGCGCTGCTGCAGGCGCTGGCCGGGACGCCGCCCTTGCGCGGCACCCTGCAGGCGACCGCGACGCTCGACGGCACGCTGGCGCGGCCGCACCTCGCTTTGACCGCTGAGGGCAGCGATCTCGGCCGGGCCGACGGACCGCTGCACCTGGCCATGCAGGCGACCGGCGACTGGCGCGACGACCGGCTCGCCATCAAGGGCACCGTCACCGAGAAGCGCAGCCCGCCGCTGGCCGTCGAGGCCAGCCTGCCGCTGACCTATCGCGCCGAGCCGTTCGCCGTCGCGCTGCCGCCGGACGGGCCGATCGCCGGCCGGGTCTCCGGCACGCTCGACCTCGGCGCCATGCTGGTGGCCGCCGGGCAGGACATCAGCGCCTCCGGCAAGGCGAGCATCGACCTGCGGGTCGCCGGCACGCTGCGGGCGCCGCAGGCGGCCGGTACGGCGAGCCTCGCCAACGGCCGCTACGACGACCTGACCAGCGGGCTCAGCCTGCGCGACATCGCGCTGGAGGTGGCCGGCGACGGGCAGCGCTTCAGCGTCACCAAGCTCTCCGCCGGCGACGGCAAGGGCGGCACGATCACCGGCAGCGGCGCGGTCGAGCTGGCCAAGGCCGGCCTGCCCTTCCAGGCGGGCATCACGCTCAACAACCTGACGGTCTCGCCGATGGGCTCGGCGGCGCAACTCGACGGCAAGCTCGCCCTGTCCGGCACGGTCGACGCGGCCAAGGTCGAGGGCAGCATCAAGGTGGATCGTGCCGACGTCACCATCCCCGACCGCATCCCGGCCTCGGTGGTGCAGATCAACGTCATCGAGATCAACGGCCCGCCGCGGCCGCAGGCGGCAGGCGCGCCGCGGCCGGGCACGCCCGAGGCCCCGGCGCCGATCACCGTGAGCCTGGCGATCGCCATCGACATGCCCGGGCGCGTCTTCGTGCGCGGCCGCGGGCTGGAGAGCGAGTGGCGCGGCAACCTCAAGGTGGGCGGCACCGCCGACGCGCCCGACCTGCGGGGCAGGCTGACCCTGGTGCGCGGCAATTTCGACCTGCTCGGCAAGACCTTCAACCTGCACGACAGCACGATCACCTTCCCCGGCGGCGACCGCATCGACCCCGAGCTGGCGCTCAAGGCGACCGCGCCGTCGAGCGACCTCACCGCGACGATCACCGTCACCGGGACCGGCTCCAGGCCGGTCATCGAGCTCTCCTCGAACCCGCCGCTGCCGCAGGACGAGATTCTCGCCCACGTGCTGTTCAACCGCGGCGTCAGCCAGCTCTCGCCGACCGAGGCGATCCAGCTCGCCGAGGGCGTGCAGACCCTCACCGGCGGCACCGGCCCGAGCGGGCTGCTCACCCAGATCCGGCGCGCCACCGGGCTCGACACGCTGGGCATGACCACCGACCAGACCGGCAACAGCGCGCTCAAGGTCGGCAAGTATGTCGGCGACGGCCTCTACGTCTCGGCGCAGCAGGGCACCTCGACGACCAGCGGCCGGGCCGGCGTGACCTACCAGGTGACGCCGCACATCTCCGTCGAATCCTCGATCGGCGCCACCGGCAGCCCGGAGGTCGGCGTCAACTGGCAATGGGATTACTGAGGGCCGCGGGAGGCGGTGCGCCGGTGCGCCGGCCTGGTGTATGGTCGCGCCTCCCGGACACGGAGGGAGGACCAGGGCAGATGCGGGGAATCAGGCGGATCGCCGTCGCCATCGCGCTCGTCGCCGGGCTCGGCGGCGCCGGCCGGGCGGCGGCGGACGAGCTCAGGATCGACATACCGGTCACGCTCAGCGCGGCGAAGGTAGTCTTCAACATGGATCACCTCGCCTTCGAAGGCGACCAGCCGACCGGGCTCAACTTCATGCGGGTGATGCTGGCGCAGTTCAGGGCCGACCACACCCGGGCGGAGATCGTCGCCATCTTCCACGGGGCAGCCGGCTACATGCTGCTCGACGACGCCGCCTACGACCGCGTGCGCAAGACGGCGACCGGCAACCTCTACCGCAAGACGATCGCCGAGCTGCAGCAGGACGGCATCCGCTTCGAGGAGTGCGGCCAGACCGCGCGCGACGAGGGCTGGGTCAACGCCGAGTTCCTGCCCGGGGTCAAGATCAATGCCGGCGCCAATTTCCGCATCCTCCAGCTGGTCCAGGACGGCTACGTCCAGATCCAGCCCTGACCGGAAGGGAGTGGGATAATCCGGCGCGGCCGCTATGATGGCGCGCGGCGCCCGGTGCCGGGCGCCGCCCCCTCACCCCAGCCCGGGAACTACCCCATGTCCGTGCTCGATCGCTTCCGCCTCGACGGCAAGCGCCTGTTCATCACCGGCGGCAGCCGCGGCTTCGGCCGCGAGATCGCGCTGGCCGCCGCCGAGGCCGGCGCCGACGTCGCGCTCAACGCCAGGGATCCCCAGTCGCTGGCCCGGACTGCCGCCGAGGTGCGCGAGCGCGGCCGGCAGGCCTGGACCTTCGAGGGCGACGTCGGCGATCCCGCCGCCTGCGAGGAGCTCTGCCGCCGGGTGCTGGCCGAGGCCGGGCCGATCGACATCCTGGTCAACAATGTCGGCGGCCGCCGGGTCGACGTGCCGGTCGAGAAGAGCAGCGTCGAGACCTGGCAGAGCCACATGGACCTCAACCTGACCCACACCTTCATCTGCACCAAGATGATCGGCGGGCCGATGCTGGAGCGGGGCTGGGGTCGGGTGATCAACATCGCCTCGATCAGCGGCATCATCGCCAATCGCGGCATCGGCGGCCGGCACTACGAGGCCTCCAAGGCGGCGGTGATCCATTTCACCCGGGCGACGGCCAGCGACTGGGCGCCGCGCGGCGTCACCGTCAACGCCATCTGCCCCGGCCTGTTCATGACCGAGCCCAACCAGATCTGGGCGAAGAGCAACCCCGAGGTCATCAAGACCTTCGTCGAGGCCATCCCGATGGGCCGGCCGGGCGAGCCGGAGGAGATCGCGCCGCTCGCCGTCTACCTCGCCTCGCCCGCCTCCAGCTACGTCACCGGCGCCACCTTCGTCATCGACGGCGGCTACACCGTCTGGTGACGGGCCGCCCACCGCCAGCAGCAGGAGACCCCGCCTTGGTCCGCGAGATCCGCGAGGAGGATTTCGTCGGCAGCATCGCCGACGCCCTCCAGTTCATCTCCGTCTACCACCCCCGCGACTACATCGAGAACCTGGCGCGCAGCTACGAGCGCGAGGAGAGCCCGGCGGCGAAGAACGCCATCGCGCAGATCCTGGTCAACTCGCGCATGTCGGCGATCGGCCGCCGGCCGATCTGCCAGGACACCGGCACGGTGATCGCCTTCGTCAAGATCGGCATGGAGGCGCGGATCCGCAGCAGCCGGCCGCTCGCCGAGCTGGTCGACGAGGCGGTGCGGCGCGCCTATCGCGATCCCGACAACCCGCTGCGCGCCTCGATGGTGGCCGACCCGATCTTCGAGCGGCGCAACACCCGCGACAACACGCCCGCCGTCACCCATGTCGAGCTGGTCGCCGGCGACAAGGTCGAGGTCGCGGTGGCGGCCAAGGGCGGCGGCTCGGAGAACAAGGCGCGCTTCACCACGCTCCGGCCCGCCCAGCCGATCGTCGACTGGGTGCTGCGCACCATGGAGGAGCTCGGCGCCGGCTGGTGCCCGCCGGGGATCCTCGGGCTCGGCATCGGCGGCACGCCGGAGAAGGCGCTGCTGATGGCCAAGGAATCGCTGATGGAGCCGATCGACATGAGCGAGCTGCTGGCCCGCGGGCCGGCCTCGCCGCTCGAGGCGATGCGGCTCGAGCTCTACGAGAAGGTCAACGCGCTCGGCATCGGCGCCCAGGGGCTGGGCGGGCTGACCAGCGTGCTCGACGTCAAGATCCGCACCTTCCCGACCCATGCCGCCTCCAAGCCGGTCGGCCTGATCCCGCAATGCGCCGCCGACCGCCACATCCACTTCACGCTCGACGGCAGCGGCCCGGCGGTGTTCACCCCGCCCGACCTGTCGCTCTGGCCCGAGCTGTCGCTCGACGGCATGATCGCCGAGGCGCGCAAGGTCGATCTCGACCGGCTGACCCGCGGCGAGGTGGCGAGCTGGAAGGCGGGCGAGACGCTGCTGCTCTCCGGCAAGCTGCTCACCGGCCGCGACGCCGCGCACCGGCGGATGAACGAGATGCTGAAGCGCGGCGAGCGCCTGCCGGTCGATTTCCGCGAGCGCGCCATCTACTATGTCGGGCCGGTCGACCCGGTCCGCGGCGAGGTCGTCGGCCCGGCCGGCCCGACCACCGGCAGCCGCATGGACCCCTATACCGAGACGATGCTGGCGGCCACCGACCTGCTGGTGATGATCGGCAAGGCCGAGCGCGGCCCCGACGCTATCGCCGCCATCAAGAAGCACGGCGCGGCCTACCTGATCGCGGTCGGCGGCGCCGCCTACCTGGTCGCCAAGGCGATCAAGTCGGCCCGCGTGCTGGCCTTCGAGGATCTCGGCATGGAGGCGATCTACGAGTTCGAGGTCGAGAACATGCCGGTCACCGTCGCCGTCGATTCGACCGGCCGCTCGGTCCATGCCGAGGGCCCGGCGCGCTGGAAGCGCACCCCGGCGCCGACGCCGGCGTTCGTCCCGGCGTAGGAAGGAATCCCACTCCCTCCTCAGCGGGGGAGTTTCCTTCATGAAGACCGACGACCACTGGATCGCCGCGCCGCACGGCCGCCTGTTCGCGCGGTCCTGGACGCCGGCCGCGTTCCGCTCCCGGCCTCGCCGCACATGACCGCAGCAGGCTCGATCAGCGGCCGGCCGGCCCTGTCCTGCCGCCTCTTCCAGCGCCGGGGCGAGCAGCGCCGCCCAGCGCTCCGCTCCCGCCGCGTCGGCGATCAGGTCCTGGCGCAGCTCGAGCAGCAGCGCCGGGATGCCGCGATCGTCGCCATGCACCGGCACGGTGTAGTCGCCGTCCCGGGTGATCCGGTAGGGCTGGTTCTCGCCGATCACCAGCTCCGGCCGGCGGCGCAGGATGGCGGCCAGCCGGCGGCCGAGCGCGGCGCCGCGGTCGAACAGCACGCCGGCATGCCACGGGCGGTCCTCGCCGAGATAGCGCGGCGTGAAGCTGTGCACGCTGACCAGCACGGTCGGTCGCCCCTCGGCGCGCCGCCGGTCGAGATGGGCGGCGATGCGCTCGTGATAGGGCCGGAAGAAGCGGGCCTCGCGCCGCGCCCGCTCCGCCGCGTCGAGGCCGCGATTGCCGGGGATCGGCGTCGCCTCGCTGAGCTCCACCAGCGAGCCGGCGCTGCCCGGCGGCCGGTTGCAGTCGATCAGCAGGCGGGAATAGCCGGAGAGGAAGAGCGCCGCGTCGAGCCGCGCGACAGGTGCCGCGCGACGGCCGCGGCGCCGATGTCCCAGGCGATGTGCCGCGCCAGGTCCGCCGGGGCGAGGCCGAGCCCGCCGTAGGATGCCGGGATGAAGTTGCTGGCATGGTCGCAGGTCAGCAGGATCGCCGAGCGGCCGGTCTCGTTGACCGCCTCGACCGCGGGCGGAGCGGCGTCGGCAGCCTCCGGCGCCATCAATAGATCTCGACGTAGCGGCGGCAGAGCTCCTCGGGGGCGAGGCCGGCGGTCAGGTGCAGCTCCTGCCGCTTCATCGCGTGGTAGCAGGCGAGGAAGTCGGGATGGAACCAGCCGGCGAGCGCGGCGTCGGCCGCCAGCGCCGCCAGCGCCTCGGGCAGGCTGCCCGGCAGGCGGGCGATGCCGAGCCGGCGATGCTCGGATTCGTCCAGGGTCGAGGGATCGACGTCGACCAGCGGCGGCGGCGCCAGCCCCTCGCGGATGCCGGCGAGCCCGGCGCGGACGATGGCGCCGAGCGCCAGATAGGGGCTGCCGGTGGCGTCGGCCGGGCGGTACTCGAGATTGTAGGCGGCCGCCGGGTCGACCTCCGGCAGCGCCGGCACCGGGCAGATGCGCAGCGCCGCCTCGCGGTTCTGCGCCCCGAACACCGTGTAGGCGGCACTCCAGTGATGCGGCTGCAGCCTGAGATAGGAGACCGGGCTGGGCGCGGTCAGCGCGACCAGCGCCGGCAGCTGGCGCATGATCCCGGCGGCGAAGCTGCCGGCCACCGCCGAGAGCCCGCCGGGCCGGGCCGCGTCATAGGCCACCGGATTGCCCTCGGCATCCTGGAAGGAGAAGTGGATGTGGACGCCGTTGCCGACGCCGTCCGGCGCGGTCTTCGGCGCGAAGCTGGCGCGGAAGCCCTGCAGCCGGGCGATCTCGCGCACCACCTCGCGGATGATCACCGCGCGGTCCGCGGCGGCGAGGCCGGCGGTCGGCCGGCAGGTGACCTCGAACTGGTCGCGGCCATATTCGGCGAGGAACAGCTCCGGCTCGAGATCGGCCTCGCGCAGGGCCGCCATCACCATCGGCCCGAACGGGTCGGCCCGGCGCAGCGCGGCCAGCGAGAAGCAGGGCGCCGGCGGCCAGCCGGTCCCGAGCGCCTGGAACTCCTGCTCGAAGGCGGCGATCAGCCGGAGGCCGCTCTCCTGCTCGAGATCGGCCAGCGCCTGCCTCAGGAAGCTGCGGCCGCAGCCCAGCCACGGGCTGCCGTCGAGGTTGGTGACGTCGCTCATCATGCCGTGCAGCGGCGTGGCGCCGGGCAGGGCGACGCGGAAGCGGCTGCCGGCGTCCGGCATCAACCGGAGGTCGCCGCTCGCGCCCCAGGGGTTGTCGGGGGCGATGGCGTCGAACGGCGTCAGCGCCAGGTTGGCCGGCACCCAGCCGACGCCACGGCCGAGCGTGCTGCCGAGGTCGGGCAGGCCGACGCCGCGGCCGCGGGTGATGCCGGCGATGTCGGTGGTGAGCACGGCCACCAGCTCGCCCGCATAGTCGAGCCGGGCCTGGCCAGGATCGGTCGCGTGGCTGTGGCTGGAGTTCACGGCAGCGACTCCAGCCGGCCGACCACGGTCGCGGTGTCGGCCGTCCAGCAATAGCCGGAGAAGGCGGCGAGCGCCGCCTGGTGGCGGGCCTCGGTGTAGGTGGCGCAGGCGTCGGACACCAGGGTGACGAGGTAGCCGCGGTCGGCGGCGTCGCGCACCGCCATGTCGACGCACTGGTCGGTGACGATGCCGGCGACGATCAGGAAGCGGATCCCGAGGTTGCGCAGGACGTAGTCGATGGCGGTCGAGTTGAAGACCCCCGAGGAGGTCTTCGGCAGCACGATCTCGTCCTCGCCGGGCCCGAGCGCCGCCACGATGCGCCCATCCGGCGCGCCGCGCGGCACGTGGATGTCGGAGAGCTTGTGGTCGAGCGAGCGGTCGCGCCCATCGCGGGTCAGGCTCTCGATGATGGTGTGCACGACCTCGACGCCGGCCGCCCGTGCCGCGCCGGCGAGCCGCACCTGGTTGGGGATCACCACGTCGCGCAGCCGGCGAAAATAGTAGTGGTCGGCGTCGCGCTCGGGATGGCCGGGATCGAGGCCGGGCTCGGTGAAGATGCGCTGCATGTCGACCAGCAGCAGAGCGGTCGACGCGCGCTCATAGGGCTGGTCGCGGCGGATCGCGGCGGTCACGGCGTTTTCCATGCCCCCATATTGACGGGGGTCGGCGACGCTTCCAAGTCCTCGGGGAACGCCGGGCGGCCGGCGCGGCCGAGCTGCGGGGTCAGGCCGGGCAGCGGCGTCGCATCGATGTCGTTCTCGCGGAACGCCGCCTCGAGTCCGAGAATCGGACGGAGCGGGAGGGACAGCGCGCCGGGCTATCCCCATATCTGGCCTCTATCGCCACTCGCCATGGAGGCAGGTATGCGCCTTGGCATCATCGGACCCGGCCTGCTGCTTGTCCTTTTGCTGCCCGCTGCGCCCGCGGCAGCGCAGGAGCAGCCGGTGGATCTCGAGCTGGTGCTCGCGGTCGACGTCTCGCGCTCGATGGATCAGGACGAGCTCGCGCTGCAGCGGGATGGCTATGTCGACGCGCTGACCCATCCCGAGGTGATCGCCGCGATCGCCTCGGGCATAACCGGCCGTATCGCCATTGCCTATGTCGAGTGGGCCGGCGACGGCTCCCAGGCGGTGATCCTGCCGTGGCGGCTGATCGACGGTCCGGCCGCGGCACGGACCGCGGCGGCCGACTTGGCCGAGGCGTCGGTCGCGGAGACACGCCGCCACCTCGATCTCCTCGGCCCTGCTGTTCTCCGCCGGGCTGTTCGACCAACGGCTTCCGGGCATGCGCCGTACGATCGACGTCTCCGGCGACGGCCGAACAACGCCGGCGCGCCGGTCACCGCCGCCCGGGACGCCGTGCTGTCGCGCGGCATCAGCATCAACGGCCTGCCGGTGATCCTGAAGCGCGGCTTGTTCGGCAGCCTGCCCGAGCCGGAGATGCTCGATGCCTACTACCGCGACTGCGTCATCGGCGGCCCGGGGGCCTTCACCGTGCCGGTGCGCAGCCCAGTTCGCCGAGGATCCGGCGCAAGCTGGTGCAGGAATCGCCGCCGCGGCGCCGATCGCGATGCCGGCGGCCTTCGACCGGCGCAGGCCGGCTCGCCGACCCCATCGGCGAGAAGAGCTGGCCGCCCGAGGGAGATGCGCTGAGCCCGCGTCCCTGAGCAGGGAGGCCGGGCTCTACAGCTTCGCCGGGTAGCGCTCGAAGCCGGGCAGCTCGTGCGCCCGCTCCATCCAGCGCAGGCGCTCGGCCGTCTGGACCTGGACCTGCGGCGGCACCGCCTCGGGGTCGTCGAAGGTGGCCGTCTGGACGTCGACGATGCCGGGCATCGCCGTGGCGTTGCTGTAGAGCAGTCCGGTGCCGCAGTCCGGGCAGAACTGCCGGCGGCCGTGCTCGGAGGAGCGATAGAGCTTCGGCGTGCCCTGGGTGACCTTGACCGCCTGCTCCGGGAACATGGTCCAGCCGACCATCGGCGCGCCGGCGTGGCGCCGGCAGTCGCTGCAATGGCAGAGCGCGGCGGCGACCGGCTCGCCCTCGATGCGGTAGCGGACGGCGCCGCAATGGCAGCCTCCGGTGACGATCATCCTGACCTCCTCCCCCCGCCGGCAGCCAGGGTCGCACAGGCCGCCCTACGCCGCCAGCAGCTCCCTGAGCTTCGACCAGCGCCGCGTGCTGCGGCGGCCGCGCACGGCGATGGCGAGCGCCTTGGTCTCGCCGACGATCACCACCAGCTTCCGGCCGCGGGTGACGGCGGTGTAGACGAGGTCGCGGCGCAGCATGGTGTAGTGCTGCGTCGCCAGCGGGATCACCACCGCCGGATATTCCGAGCCCTGGCTCTTGTGGATGGTCACGGCGTAGGCCAGCGCCAGCTGGTCGAGCTCGTCATAGCCGTAGACGATTTCGCGCTCGTCGAAGGCGATCGTGAGCTCGCTCTCCTCGGGCGAGAGCGCGCGGACGATCCCGAGATCGCCGTTGTAGACGTCCTTGTCGTAGTCGTTCTCGACCTGCATGACCTTGTCGCCGGGCGCGAAGACCCAGCCGAAGCGCTCGACCCGCGCCTCGCCCGGCGGGTTGAGGCGCTGCTGCAGCGCGACGTTGAGCGAGCGGGCGCCCAGCGCGCCGCGGTTCATCGGCGCCAGCACCTGGATGTCGCGCACCGGATCGAGCCCGAAGCGGCGCGGGATGCGCTCGGCGACCAGCGCCAGCACCTTGCGCACCCCGTCCTCCGGCCCGTCCGCCGCGACGAAGTGGAAGTCGCTGCCGGGGTCGCGGGCCAGCTCCGGCATGCGCCCCTCGTTGATGCGGTGGGCGTTGACCACGATGCGGCTCTCGGCGGCCTGGCGGAAGATCTCGGTCAGCCGCACCACGGGCAGCGCGCCGGAGCCGATCAGGTCGGCCAGCACCTGGCCCGGCCCGACCGAGGGCAGCTGGTCGACGTCGCCGACCAGCAGCAGCGCGGCGCGGTCGGGCAGCGCCAGCAGCAGCGCGCGCATCAGCGGCACGTCGATCATCGAGGCCTCGTCGACCACCAGCAGCTCGCAGTCGAGCGGGTTGTCGGCGCCGCGGCGGAAACCGCCCTGCGAGGGGTCGGCCTCGAGCAGCCGGTGGATGGTGCGCGCCGTCATGCCGGTGCTCTCCGACAGCCGCTTGGCGGCCCGGCCGGTCGGCGCCGCCAGCTCGATCCTGACGGCCTTGGCGACCAGGATGGCGAGCACGGCGCGGACCAGCGTCGTCTTGCCGACGCCGGGCCCGCCGGTCAGCACGGCGAGCTTGGATCCCACCGCCAGCCGCAGCGCCGCCGCCTGGCTCTCGGCCAGCTTCAGGCCGGTGCGCCCCTCCACCCAGGGCAGCGCCCGGGCGAGGTCGATGGCGCCCCAGGGCGGCCGCCCGGCGGCCAGCGTCCGCAGGCGCTCGGCGATCACCTGCTCGGCGCGGTGCAGGCCGACGAGGAAGATGCAGTCGCGGCCCTCGACCCGGTCGGCCACCACCGCGCCCGAGGCGAGCTCGCTCTGCAGCGCGGCGCCGACCAGCTCCTCCGGCACCTCGAGCAGCTCGCGGGCGAGCCGCATCAGCTCCTCGGCCGGCAGGCCGCAATGGCCCTCGCCCATCGCCTCGGCCAGCGCATAGCCGATGCCGGCCTCGACCCGGACCGGCGCGGTGCGGGCGATGCCGACCCGCTCGGCGATCAGGTCGGCGGTGCGGAAGCCGATGCCGGTGATGTCGCGGGCCAGCCGGTAGGGGTTCTCCGAGATCACCTGCACCGCCTCGGCGCCGTAGGTCCGGTAGATGCGGACCGCGCGGGCGGTGCCGACGCCGTGGCTGTGCAGGAACAGCATGATCTCGCGGATCACCTTCTGCTCGGCCCAGCCGTCGACGATGCGCCGCGCCCGCACCGGCCCGATGCCCGGCACCTCGCGCAGCCGGCCGGGCGCCTGCTCGATGACCTCGAACACGGTGTCGCCGAAGCTGCCGACCAGCTTCTTCGCATAGGCCGGCCCGATGCCGCGGATCATGCCGGAGCCGAGATAGCGCTCGATGCCCTCGGCGGTGGTCGGCGCCGTCGCCTTGAGGAAGTCGGCGCGGAACTGCAGCCCGTGCGTGCGGTCGTTGACCCAGCGCCCGGTCGCCTGGATGAACTCGCCCGCCTGGATCGTCGCGGCGTGGCCGACCAGAGTGACGAGGTCGCGCTGCCCGCGTGCCTTGACCCGCAGCACGCAGAAGCCGCTCTCCTCGTTGTGGAAGGTCACCCGCTCGACGATCCCGGCGAGCGGCTCGGTGGGCGCTGCCGGCGGTCCCGGAGCGGTCATGAGGCCGGCGCGGCCGGCCCGTCGTCGTAGAGGATGCGGATCACCACGAACCAGGGATGGTCCTTGTCGAGCGGCGTGCCGTCGTCGCCGGCGATGCGGCCGTCGGGCGTGGCCGGGACGTGCGACAGGGTCACCGCGTCGGCGACGTTGCCGCCGACGGCGTCGAGCCGGCCCGGGGCGGTCCCGACGACGATCTCGCAGTGGCTGGGGAAGCGGCGGGCCGGCAGGTCGTCGAAGCGCATGCGCTCGCGCCCGGCGCGCGCGAAGCAGATGAGGTCGCCCGGCCGGGGCGCGTAGAGGGCGGGCCGCTCGGCCCACAGCACCGTCCCGCCCTGGCCGAGCGTGGCGGCGCGCGCCCGGTTTATGTAGGTGGCGTGGGCCGAGGAGTAGGGAAAGCGCGGGCCCGCCCCGGCCATGCGCATGACGTAGGAGACGAAGGCGGCCGACCAGGCATAGTCGCCGTCCTGCTCCGGCGGGAAGACTGCGCCGTCCGCGTCATGCTTGCCGGTCCAGCCGCTCTCCGGCGACCCGGCGTCCTGGCCGAGCCACCAGTATTCACCGATGCGCTGCCAGAGGCCTTCCGCGCGCTCCGCCTTGCCGGGCGGCGTCGCACCCGCCGCCTCGACGCGGCTGCCGAAGGCGCGCCATTCGGCGAGCGCGATGGCGACGGCGGCCGCGCGCGAGAAGGGCTCGTACGGCTTCTTCGCAAAGGGCGGAACATGGGCATCGGGCGGCGTGCCGGCGCAGCCGGCGAGCGCGAGCAGCGCGGCAAGGCCGGCGGCGAGGCGGTGGCGCCTTCGGGCGTGAGGCAGGGGCGGGCGCATGCGGGCCGGCCGACTCTAGCGATTGCCGCCCGGGCGGTCCATTGACAGACTCCGCCCCGGGCCGACGGCGCGGCGCTCGCGCGAACCGGCCGCCCGCCGCGGGAGGACGCCATGGACCAGCTGCCGATCATCGATGCGCACCACCATCTCTGGGACCTCGAGCATGGCCGCTATCCCTGGCTGCAGGGGCCGATGGCGGCGCGCTCCTTCGGCGACTTCTCGGCGATCCGCCGCAGCTACCTGATCGACGACTTCCTCGCCGACACCAGGAACCAGAACGTGGTGAAGTCGGTGCACCTGCAGGCCGAGTACGACCATGCCGACCCGGTGGCCGAGACCCGCTGGCTGCAGGGCGTCGCCGACCGGCACGGCTTCCCGCATGGCATCGTCGCCTATGCCGACCTCGCCGCGCCCGGCCTGCGCGGCGTGCTCGAGCAGCATTGCCAGTACCGCAACGTCCGCGGCATCCGGCAGATCGTCAACTGGCACCCCGATCCGCTGAAGACCTTCACCGCCAGCCCCGACATCATCCCCAGCGCGACATGGCAGTCCGGCTACGCGCTGCTGCGCGACTTCGGGCTCTCCTTCGACCTGCAGATCTACCCGTCGCAGATGGAGGATGGCTGGCAGCTGGCGCGGCGCTTCCCGGACACCCAGATCATCCTCAACCACACCGGCATGCCGGCCGATCGCACGGCGGACGACATCGCCTTCTGGCGCAAGGGCATGCGGCGGCTGGCCGAGGCGCCCAACGTGGCCTGCAAGATCTCCGGCCTCGGCATGGTCGACACGACCTGGACCGCCGACAGCATCCGGCCGTTCGTGCTGGATACGATCGAGGCCTTCGGGGTCGACCGCTGCCTGTTCGCCAGCAATTTTCCGGTCGACAAGCTGTTCAGCAGCTACGACGCGGTCTTCGATGCCTTCAAGGCGATCACTCGCGACTTCCCGCCGGCGGACCGGGCGAAGCTGTTCCACGACAACGCGGCGCGGCTCTATCGCATCTGAGCGGTCGGACCTTGCGTCCGGCCGGTCGTCGCGTCTCCGCGTGCCAGGCTTGTCGCCTCTGCGGCGCACCGGCGCCGGGGCGCGGTCCTCAGTGAGGCGTGCACCAGCGGATGCGCTCGTGGCGGTGGATGTTCTCCTCGCAGTAGACCTCGTCCTGGTGGGTGGCATCCGGGTTCGGACGCTGGCAGAGGCTGTCGCGGTCCTGCAGCTTCGTCGGCGGCGGCCGGTCGGCGGGATTGCAGGCGGCGAGCGCCAGCAACGGCAGCAATGCGAGATGAACGGCGGTCGAACGCATCGTCGGGTCGAGCGCGGCGGATTGCTGCCATGACGGGTAGCACGGCGGCGGTGCCCGCGGCAAAGCCTGCGAGCCGGCTGGCGCAGGTTGAGCTATGATCGCCGGCAGGCCGCCCGGCCACGCATCGGCCGGGTGTCCACCACAAGGGAGGATCCGCCATGCCCGCAACTCTGCGCCTGCTGTCCGCGGCCGGGCTCGCCGCCCTGCTCGGCCTCGCTCTGCCGGCCGTGGCACGGGCCGACGACGACCACGAGACGTTCACGCTGGTCGAGCGCGCCACGTCCGACGCCGTCACCGACATCGGGGCCAAGGGCGATAGCGTCGGCGACCTGCTGACCTTCGCCAACGAGCTCTACGACCAGGCCAACGCCAAGAAGGTCGGCAGCGACAATGGCTGGTGCATCCGCACGGCCGCCGGCAAGGCCTGGGAGTGCAGCTGGACGACGACCCTGGAGGGCGGCCAGATCACCGTCGAGGGGCCGTTCTACGACGCCGGCGATTCGGTGCTGGCGGTGACCGGCGGCACCGGCAAGTACAGCAAGGCGCGCGGCGAGATGAAGCTGCACGCCCGGGACGCCCAGGGCAGCGCCTACGATTTCGCCTACGACCTCAAGGACTGAGCGGCGCCCCGCGCGGCCGCTGCTTCCGCCTGGCGGGGGTGGCGGCCGCGCAACGCAGCGCATGACGCGGCGCGGATCTATAGTGGCGGCCCGTTTGCCTGAGGGGGAACCGCCATGCGCACCACGACCACCGTCATCACGGCCGGAGCGGCCGCGCTCCTGCTCGGCCTCGCCGCCGCCGGCGCTGCGGCCGACGAGGGCAGGCGCTTCACCGTCGTCGAGCGGGCGGTATCCGACACCGTCACCGACACCGGGGCCAAGGGCGACAGCGTCGGCGACCTGCTGACCTTCGCCAATCAGCTCTACGACGAGGCCAACGCGACGGCGGTCGGCAGCGACAATGGCTGGTGCATCCGCACCGTCGTCGGCAAGGCGTGGGAATGCACCACCACGATCATGCTGCCGGACGGCCAGATCGCCATCGCCGGCCCCTATCTCGACGGCCGCGATTCGACCATGGCGGTGACCGGCGGCACCGGGCGGTACGGCAGGGCGCGCGGCGAGATGAAGCTGCACTGGCGGGACGCCCAGGGCACCGCCTTCGACTTCGTCTTCGCCCTCGAGGACTGAGCCCCGCAACCGGCCGATGAGCCAGCGAGGGGAGCCGGCGGCGGACGGGCTGCCGCTGCCGCGGCGGCTGTGGGCAATCGTCACCGTCGCCGTCGCCATCATCATGGCGGTGCTCGACGGCTCGATCGCCAACGTCGCGCTGCCGACTATCGC
Organism: Dongiaceae bacterium; assembly: GCA_046349435.1. Lineage (GTDB taxonomy): Bacteria > Pseudomonadota > Alphaproteobacteria > Dongiales > Dongiaceae > JAXMCI01. Next base: position 19,941 of record JAXMCI010000030.1, read on the forward strand.
GCGCAGCGTCGCCGCCTCCCCCGCCGACGCGATCTGGGTGGTCAACGCCTACCAGCTCTCGGTCACCGTGGCGCTGCTGCCGCTCGCCTCATTGGGCGAGATCTGGGGCTATGCCCGCATCTACCGGGCGGGGCTGGCGCTGTTCGTGCTCGCCTCGCTCGCCTGCGCGCTCTCCGATTCGCTGCTCACCCTCAGCCTGGCGCGCATCGCCCAGGGCTTCGGCGCCGCCGGGGTGCTGAGCGTCAACAGCGCGCTGGTGCGGTTCATCTATCCGCGCCGGGCGCTCGGCCGCGGGCTCGGCGTCAACGCCATGATGGTGGCGATCGCGGCGGCGGCCGGGCCGAGCGTCGCCGCGGCGATCCTGTCGGCGGCGAGCTGGCCCTGGCTGTTCCTGGTCAACCTGCCGACCGGGCTGGCCGCCCTGGCGCTGTCGCGCAGCCTGCCGCGCACGCCGCGCGCCGCCCACCGCTTCGACTGGCGCAGCGCGCTCCTGAGCGCGCTCGCCTTCGGCCTGCTGGTCGCCACGGTCGACGAGATCGGCCATGGCGGGCGGGGCTGGCTGGCGGGGCTGCTGCTGGCCGGCGGCGCCGTCGCCGCCACGGCGCTGGTGCGGCGCGAGCTGCCGCGCAAGGCGCCGCTGCTGCCGGTCGACCTGCTGCGCATCCCCGCCTTCGCGCTCTCGGTCTCGACCTCGGTCGGCGCCTTCGCGGCGCAGACCGCGGCCTATGTCGCGCTGCCCTTCTACCTGGAGAACACGCTCGGCCGGAGCGCGGTCGAGACCGGCCTGCTGATGACCCCGTGGCCGCTGGCGCTGGCGATCACCTCGCCGCTCGCCGGGCTGCTCGCCGACCGCGTCGCCGCCGGGCTGCTCGGCGGCGTCGGCCTCGCCCTCTTCGCCACCGGCCTGACGCTGCTGGCGCTGCTGCCGGAGGCGCCCGGCGCCGCCGATATCGCCTGGCGCATGGCGCTGGCCGGGCTCGGCTTCGGCCTGTTCCAATCGCCCAACAACCGCGCCATCGTGACCTCGGCGCCGCGCGAGCGGACCGGCGGGGCGAGCGGCATGCTGGGCACGGCCCGGCTGCTCGGCCAGACCACCGGCGCGGCGCTGGTGGCGCTGATCTTCGGGCTGCTGCCGGAGGCCGGCGCCCAGCCGGCGCTGTTCCTCGCCGGCGGGCTGGCGGTGATCGGGGCGGCGGTCAGCCTGACGCGGCTCGCCGCACCGCCGGCCAGCCACGGCTGAGGCGTCGGCGACGCCGGGGCAGCGCGGCTCAGAACCCCAGCGCCGCGCCGTCCATGCGCGGGTCCGAGCCGCCGGTCAGCACCCCGCGCTGCCAGTCGATGGCGATGCACTGGCCGCCGCCGAGCGCACCGTCGGCGGGGATCACGCGGTGGCCGCGGGCGGCCAGCCCCTCGACCGACGCGGCCGGCACGCCGCGCTCGGCCTCCACCGCCGCGCCGTCGTGGAAGACCCGGGCGAGGTCGAGCCCGGCCTGCGGGTCGAGCCCGTGGTCGATCAGGTTGGTCAGCAGGTGGACATGGCCGAAGGGCTGGTAGTGGCCGCCCATCACGCCGTAGGAATAAAGCACCCGGCCGTCGCGCACCGCCATCCCCGGCATGATGGTGTGGAGCGGCCGCTTGCCCGGGCCGATGCAGTTGGGATGCTCGGGATCGAGCCGGAAGCTCAGCCCGCGATTGTGCAGCACCACGCCGCTGCCGGTCGCCACGATGCCGCTGCCGAAGGCCTTGTAGACGGAGTTGATCAGGCTGACCGCGTTGCGGTCGCGGTCGACCACCGTGAGGTAGATGGTGTCGCTGCGCGTCCGCAGCGGCCGCGGCAGCGCGACGGCGGCCCGCGCCGGGTCGATGGTGGCGGCGAGCGCCGCGGCATAGCCGGGCGCCAGCAGCTCCTCGACCGGCACCGCGGCGAAGCGCTGGTCGGCGACGAAGGCGTCGCGGTCGCGATAGGCGAGCCGCCCGGCCTCGATCTCGAGATGCAGACGCTCCGCCGACAGCGGCGCCAGCGACCCGAGGTCGAAGGCCTGCAGGATGTTCAGCATCAGCAGGGCGGTTATGCCCTGGTTGTTGGGCGGGATCTGGCAGACCTCGACGCCGCGGTAGGAGGTCCGGATCGGCGTCACGTACTCGCCGGCCGCGGCGGCGAAGTCGGCGAGCTCGTGCAGCCCGCCGCGGGCCTTGAGCGCCCGCACCATGTCGGCCGCGACGCGGCCCTGGTAGAAGCCGGCGCGCCCCTCGCGGGCGATGGTGCGCAGCGTCTCGGCGAGCGCCGGGTTGCGGTGCACCTCGCCCATCCGGAGCGGCCGGCCGCCGGGCAGGAAGAGCCGCGCGGAGTCGGGATCGGCGGCGAGATGGGCGACCGAGCCGGCCCAGTTGTCCTCCGCCTGGGCGTGCACCGGGAAGCCGTCCTCGGCATAGCGGATGGCCGGCGCCAGCAGCGCCGCCATCTCCATCGTGCCGTGGTCGGCGACCAGCCGGGTCCAGGCATCGATGGCGCCCGGGACGGTGACGGCGTGCGGGCTGCGCTCGGTGATCGCGGCGATGCCGTGGGCGCGATACCAGTCGGGCGTCGCCGCGGCCGGTGCCCGGCCCGACCCGTTGTAGCCGATCAGCCGGTCCTCGCCGCGCGGCGCCATGATGACGAAGCAGTCGCCGCCGATGCCGGTCTGGTGCGGCTCGACCACCGCCAGCACGGCGGCGGCGGCCACCGCGGCGTCGAGCGCGTTGCCGCCGCGCCGCAGGATGTCGAGCGCCGCTGCGGTCGCCAGCGGGTTGGGGGTCGCCGCCATGACATCGGGGGCGAGCGCCGGGGAACGCCCGGGCAGCTGTAAGTCGCGCATCGGCGGGCCTGGCTGGAAGGGGGTGGGGCTGCGATCCTTCATAGCGCGTTCCGAGGCCCGCCGCAGCAGCCAAGCGGAGGCGCCGGGCGCGCCGTCGGCCAGGCGCCGCAGCAGAATGTCAAGTCTTCACCGTGCACGGTCAAGCCGCCCGCCGCGGCTGCACATAGGATCCCGGCGATATGGGATGGTGGCGCCGGAGATCCCGCCCAGGGACGCGGCGACCGCCGCCGATGGCTCGACCCTCGACGGTGAGCGCATGTACCAGATCAATCCCGACGACCTGCATCTGGCCGAGGAGTTCCGTGGGAACCCCATCGGCAAGCACAGCCCAGAGCTGCAGCGGCTGCTGAACCTGTTCCGCGGCGAGGCGATGGCCGACAAGTACGTGCTGGTCTGCACCAAGCCGCACGAGCGCTGGGTGCTCGCCCAGTTGACCGGCGTGCGCGGCAAGCCGGTCAAGCTCTCCAACCACGTCTTCGACCGCATCGAGGACGCGGAGTGGCACGTCTTCAAGCTGCGCTGGAAGAAGTACACGGGCCGCGACCTGCCGGACTGAGGCGGGCCGGACCGAGGCCGGGCCGGGCGGCGCCCGCCGCGGTGCCGCCCCCTTCCGCCCGCCGCGCCGGACCGACGCGCCGCCGCCCCGCGGCCGGCGCCGTCCACCAACGGAGGATTTTCAGGGGATGAAGACGATCGTTGGCTATTCCGACAGGATCAGCGCCGTGCCCGGCGACAAGATCCGGTTCATGGTGAGCAGCATCGAGGGCAAGGCCTACCGGGCCGAGATCGTCCGCATCATCCATGGCGACACCAACCCCAAGGGGCCGGGCTACCGCGAGGAGAAGATCCCCGGCACCACGGTCGAGGGCAGCCACCCCGGCCGCAAGCAGGAGATCCATGCCGGCTCCTACGTCCTGGTGCCGGACGGACCGCACCTCGCGCTCGGCAGCTTCAGCCTGTCGGCGATGATCTGGCCGACCACGCCGGCCAAGGGCCGCCAGGCGCTGCTCGGCAAGTGGAGCGAGACCAACCGCAGCGGCTTCGCGCTGGTCATCGACGAGAAGGGCGCGGTCGCCCTGATGCTGGGCGACGGCAAGGGCGGGGTCGAGACCTTCAGCACCGGCAAGGCGCTGGTCGCCCGCGAGTGGTACCTCGTCTCGGCGACCTACGACGCCGCCAGCAAGGCGGTGAAGGTCTACCAGGACCCGGTGGTCGACTACGCCCGCACCGACGATCGCGGCGAGGCCGCCGGCACCAGCAAGCTGGCCGCCCTCGGCCGCAATGCCGCCGGCTTCGCGATGGCCGCCTGGCACCAGGGCGCCGACGGCAAGCGCCAGGTCTACGGCGCCTGCTACAACGGCAAGATCGACAGCCCGCGGCTCGCCGACCGGGCCCTGTCGCGCCACGAGCTGTCGCTGATCCACGGCCGTCCGGTGCCCGACCGGCTGCTGCCCGGCCTGGTCGCCGCCTGGGACTTCGCCGCCGACATCAGCTCGGTCAAGGTCAGCGACGCCTCGCCGAACCGCCTGCATGGCGAGGTCGTCAACATGCCGGCCCGCGCCATGAAGGGCTACAACTGGGACGGCAGCGAGATGTGCTGGCGGCACGCGCCCGAGCAGTATGGCGCGATCCACTTCCACGACGACGACCTCTACGATTCCGGCTGGGAGGTCGATTTCGAGTGGGTGGTGCCGGGCGGGCTGAAGAGCGGCGTCTACGCCGCCCATGTCTGGACCGACAGCGACGAGGACTACCTGCCCTTCTGCATCCGCCCGCCGCGCGGCAAGCCGACCGCCAAGGCTTGCTTCCTGCTGCCGACGGCGAGCTACATGGCCTATGCCAACGAGCACATGCCGACCAACGCGACGCTGGCCGAGCTGCTCACCGGCCAGCTGGCGGTGCTCTACCCGCACGACGTCTTCCTCAACGAGCATCGCGAGTACGGCGCCTCCAACTACGACACGCACTCGGACGGCAGCGGCGTCTGCTACTCCTCGCGGCTCCGGCCGATCCTCAACATGCGGCCGAAATACGCCTCCTGGCTGGGCGGCGCCGGCTCCTCGCTGTGGCAGTTCAACGCCGACTCGCACATCACCGACTGGCTCGAGGGGCAGGGCTTCGACTACGACGTGGTGACCGACGAGGACCTGCATTACGAGGGGCTCGACGTCATCGCCGGCTACAGCGTCATCCTCACCGGCAGCCACCCGGAATACTGGTCGAAGCAGGCCTGGGACGCGCTCGACGGCTTCAAGCGGCAGGGCGGCCGGCTGATGTATCTCGGCGCCAACGGCTGGTACTGGCGGGTCGCCTATCATCCGGAGAAGCCGGGCATGATGGAGGTGCGGCGCGCCGAGGGCGGCATCCGCGCCTGGGCCGCCGAGCCGGGCGAGTACTATCACAGCTTCACCGGCGAGTTCGGCGGGCTGTGGCGCCGCCAGGGCCGGCCGCCGCAGGTGATGGCCGGCACCGGCTTCTCGGCCCAGGGCTTCGACATCTCCTCCTACTACAAGCGCAAGCCGGACAGCTTCGACCCGCGCGCCGCCTTCATCTTCGAGGGCGTGGGGAAGGACGAGATCATCGGCGATTTCGGCCTGATCGGCGACGGTGCGGCCGGTCTCGAGCTCGACCGGGCGGACCGGCTGCTCGGCACCCCGCCGAACGCGCTGGTGCTGGCCTCCTCCGAGGGCCACACCGACATCTACCTGGTGGTCTGCGAGGAGCTCCTGATCAACTACCCGGCGACCTCGGGCTCGCAGAGCGACCTGGTGCGCGCCGACATGGTCTTCTACGAGACGCCGTCGGGCGGCGCCGTGTTCTCGTCGAGCTCGATCGCCTGGGCGGGCAGCCTGTCGCACAACGGCTACGACAACAACGTCTCGCGCATCACCGGCAACGTGCTGAAGCGGTTCCTCGACGAGCGGCCGTTCTGAGCGGCGGCCGACCTCGTCCTCGAAGGCAGGGAGTGGGAGAACAACGATGACCAAGCCAACCGATTCGGGCGCGGAGATCCTGCGCTCCACCATGCGCACCCCGGGCCGTCGCGGCTTCCTCAAGGGCGCCGCCGCGGCCGGCGTCGGCTCGGCCGCCATCCTGGCGAGCCTCAACAACGGCGCCAAGGCGGCGGGCGACCCGATCAAGGTGGGCGGCGCCGTGCCGATCACCGGCTGGGCGGCCGCCGACGGCATCGAGTTCCAGCGCGGCCTGCAGCTCGCCTGCGAGGAGATCAACGCGGCCGGCGGCATCCTCGGCCGGCCGCTCGAGCCGGTCTTCGAGGACACCAAGGAGCAGGGCGCCGACAACCTGATCCCGGCGATCCAGCGCCTGATCGACAAGCACGGCGTGCACGCCATCATCAACGGCTACAACACCGGCGCGGTCTGCGCCGAGTACGACACGGTGGCCGACGCCGGCATCCTCTACATCCACCACAACACCGACATCACGCACCACAGCACGCTGAAGAAGGACCCGGACAAGTATTTCGGCATCTTCATGGGCGACCCGGCCGAGTACTGGTACGGCGCCGGCCTGCTCAAGTTCCTCAACGGGCTGGGCGAGAAGGGCCTCTGGAAGAAGCCGAACGACAAGATCGCGATCGTCACCGGCTCGCAGAACTACAGCGTGGTGATCGCCGGGGCGATCCGCGACAACGCCGAGAAGTACGGCTGGAAGGTCGGCCTGTTCGAGACGGTCGTCGTGCCGATCTCCGAATGGGGCCCGACGCTGGCCAAGCTGCGCGCCGACCCGCCGGCGGTGATCGCCGTCACCCACTGGGTGCCGCAGGACCTGGCGCAGTTCATGCTGCAGTTCGTGCCCTCGCCGACCAACAGCCTGGTCTACATGCAGTACGGCCCGTCGCTGGCGGCCTTCCGCGAGATCGGCAAGGAATCCACCAACGGCGTGCTCTACTCGACCGTGGTCGCCTCGCTGCAGGACGAGATGGGCCAGGCCTTCGCCAAGCGCTACAGGGACAAGTTCGGCGCCAATGCCAGCCCGCTGGTCGGCGCGCAGCCCTATGATTCCTGCCACTACTGGGCGCTCGCCGCGGCGATCGCCGGCGGCACCGGCGCGCCGGGCGAGGCCGAGCAGAACAAGAAGGTGTCGACGCGGCTGCGCAACCTGATCTATCGCGGCGTGCTCGGCACGACCAAGTGGTTCATCCCGGAGCAGGCGGCGACGCCCTATCCGGACGCCACCAACGACCCCTCGCTCGGCATGCCGCACCAGTACCTGCAGATCCAGGACTACACCAAGGAGCCGGGCCTGATCGCGCCCTCGCCCTACGAGACGACCTCGTTCAAGATGCCGCCGTGGATCAAGGCGTAACGACGGCAGCAACGACCAGCCAGCCGCTGCTGGCGTGCCGGGGAGTGACCAAGCTCTTCGGCGCGCTGGCGGCGGTGAACAACCTCAGCTTCGAGGTGGCACGCGGCGAGGTGCTCGGCATCGGCGGGCCGAACGGCGCCGGCAAGACCACCCTCTTCGAGGTGATTTCCGGCTTCAACCGGGCCGACCGCGGCCAGGTCGGGTTCGACGGCGACGACATCACCGCCTGGACGCCGGAGCGCATCTGCCACCGCGGCATCGCCCGCACCTTCCAGATGAATGCCGGCTTCGACACGCTGACGGCGCGCGAGAACGTGCTGGTCGCCAGCTATTTCGGAGCCTCCAACCGGACCGTGCCGGGGCTGCGCTTCAGCCGCGCCGCGGCCGAGCGCGCCGATGCCGCGCTCGCCCGGGTCGGCATCGCCGACCGGCGCAACGAGACCGTGCGCGACCTCCCGGTGCTCGACCGCAAGCTGCTGATGATCGCCAGCGCCATCGCCAGCGAGCCCAAGCTGCTGCTGATGGACGAGCCGGTGGGCGGCCTCAACCCCGAGGAGATCGGCACCATCCTGCGGATCGTCACCGGGCTGGCCGAGAGCGGCGTGACACTGATCCTGATCGAGCACGTGATGCGCTTCCTGGTGCAGCTCTCGACCCGGGTGATGATCCTGCATCACGGCGAGAAGATCTACGAAGGCTCCGCCGAGGGCATGGTGCGCGACCGCACCGTGGTCGGCGTCTATCTCGGCGAGGGCACCTCGGGCCGGCTCGCCGACTTCCTCTCCCATCAGGCCGGCGATGCCCGACCCGTCGCTCATCCTTGACGGCGTCTGCGCCGGCTATCACGGCGCCCAGGTGCTGAATCGCCTGTCGCTCGAGGTGCCGGCCGGCAAGCTCGTCACCATCATCGGCCCGAACGGCCACGGCAAGACGACGCTGCTGCGCTGCATCTCCGGCCTGGTCCGGCCGAGCGCCGGCGAGATCCGCTTCGGCGAGACCGTGCTGACCCGGCTGCGCCCCGACCGGGTCGTCGCCGCCGGGGTGGTGCACATCCCGCAGGGCGACCTGCTGTTCCCCGGCATGTCGGTGCGCGACAACCTGCTGATGGGCGCCTACCTGCCCGGCCCCTATGCGGCGCGGCAGCGCCGGATGGCCGAGGTCTACCGGCTGCTGCCCAAGCTGGAGGAGCGCCAGGGGCAGACCGCCAGCACGCTGTCGGGCGGCGAGCGACGGATGCTGGCGATCGGCCGCGGCCTGATGGCCGAAGGCCGCATCCTGCTGATCGACGAGCCTTCGCTCGGCCTGGCGCCGATCGTCATCGACCAGATCTACGAGGCGATCGACGGCCTCCGGCGGGCCGGCCAGACGATCCTGCTGGTCGAGGAGAACGCGAGCCGCGTGCTCGGCCTCGCCGACACCGTCTACCTGCTCGACAACGGCCAGATGGTCTGGCAGGGCGCGGCGAGCGAGCTCGCCTCGCGCCCCGAGCTGCTCGCGACCTATCTCGGCGGGTAGGGCAATGATCGACCAGACGCGCCCCACGGCGATCCCCGGTCTGTCATCCCGGCGAAAGCCGGGATCCATCGATCCACCAACGCGATGCGGCGAGATGGATCCCGGCTTTCGCCGGGATGACATCGAGAGGATCTGGTCCGCAGCGCCTTATGCGGCGTGCGACGCGCGACGCACCGCAGACGGGCGGGCGTAGCGCGATGGACACCGTCCTCCAGGTCGTGGTCAGCGGGCTGACGCTCGGCGCCATGTACGCGCTCAGCACCATCGGGCTGTCGCTCGTCTGGGGCTCGCTCAACATGCTGAACATGGCGCAGGGCGTGATGCTGGCGCTGGGCGGCTACGCCGCCTATGCCGCCGTCACCGCGCTCGGCCTGCCGGCGGTGCTGGCCCTGCCGGTGGCGATGCTCGCCGGCTTCCTCTTCGGGCTGCTGATCTACTTCGCCATCGTCCGCTTCATGCTGAACGATCCGGCCTTCGAGACCAACGTCATCATCGCCACGGTCGGGGTCGCCATCGTGCTGGAGAACCTGATCCTCAAGGCGTTCGGCGCCTACCCCTTCAGCCAGCCCTTCCAGCTGCCCGACGGGCTCCGGCTGGGCGCCGTCTACGTGCCCTACCAGAACCTGCTGATCATCGCCGTGTCGCTGGTCCTGATGGCGGCGACCGCCTGGCTGATCGGCCGCACCCGCATGGGCCGGGCGATCCGCGCCACCGCGCAGAACCGCGACGGAGCGCTGCTGATGGGCGTGCCGGTCCGGCTGGTCTTCGCCCAGGTGCTGGCGCTGGGCGGCGTGCTGGCGGCGGTGTCGGGCGTGATGCTGAGCTCGATCACCACGCTGGCGCCCACCATGGGCTACGACCCGATGCTGAAGGCCTTCATCATCTGCGTCATCGCCGGGCTCGGCAACACGGTGGGGGCGCTGATCGCCGCCTTCGGGCTGGGCGTGCTGGAGGCCGCCGTGCAGTTCCTGCTCGGCGTGCGCTTCGCCTTCCCGGTGCTGCTGCTGCTGGTGATCGTGGCGCTGATCCTGCGGCCGGAGGGCATCTTCACCCGGCGCCGGGCGGTGCGGCAATGAGGTGGCGCGACCTCGCCATCGGGCTGGTCGTCCTGGCCGCCTTCATCGCGATTCCGTTCGCGCAGCCCTCGCGCTACGCCATCGGCCAGCTCACCCTGTTCTTCATCTGGGCCACCGTGGTCACCCAGTGGAACCTGGTGTTCGGCGTGGCCGGCATCTTCTCGCTGGCGCAGATGGCGCTGTTCGCGCTCGGCGGCTACGCCACCGGCATGATGGGCCTCTATCTCAACTGGTCGCTGTGGGCGGCCCTGCCGGTCGGCGGGCTGGTCGCGGTCGTCGCCAGCCTGCTGGTCGGCGCCGCCTGCCTGCGGCTGCGCGGCGCCTATGTCGCGCTGCTGACGCTCGCCATCGCCCAGGTGATGTACGTGATGATCATCACCGACACCGGCTGCTTCATGATGGACGGCGTGACCTGCCGCAACTTCACCGGCGGCACGCGCGGCCTGGCCAAGTTCGGCGATTTCGGCTTCCGCCACCTGCTCGGCTACAAGTGGGTGATCGGCGACTACTACCTGGCGCTGGCGGTGCTGGCGCTCGCCACCATCGTCTCGCTGGTGCTGATCGCCAGCCCGCTCGGCGTCGCCTTCAAGGCGCTGCGCGACAACCAGGGCTATGCCCGCTCGCGCGGCGTCAGCCGCTTCAAGTACCAGATGCTGGTGTTCGCGGTGTCGGCCTTCTTCACCGGACTGGCCGGCGGCGTCTATGCCGGCCACTTCACGGTGATGGGCGCCAACGCGCTCTATCTCTCGCCGATGCTGTTCCTGCTGGCGATGATGATCGTCGGCGGCGCCGGCCGCGCCTGGGGGCCGCTCGCCGGCGCCGCCCTGCTGATGCTGATCGACGAGCAGCTCAAGGACTATGTCGAGTACCGCAACATCGGGCTCGGCCTGGTGCTGATCCTCTTCGTCCTGCTCTGGCCGAAGGGCATCGTCGGCACGATCGAGGAATCCCGCTGGTTCCGGAAGCGCAAGCCGGCACGGGCGGGGACGGCCGGGGCCGAGGCGAAGTAGGGCCCGCTCACCGGCCGGCGGCGCGGCCCTCCAGGCCGCCGAGCACCGCCTCGATGCGGGCCCGCGCCGTCTCGCAGTCGGCGCGGCGGCCGGCCAGGAACAGCCGGCCGCTGGCGCCGATCATCTGGACGTCGACCAGGGTGATGCCGGGCGCCGCCTTCTCGGCCTCGTTGGCCGCCACCGAGGCGAACAGCGCCGGCTCCAGCTCGTAGAGCAGCAGCGACTGGCCGGGCAGTAGCATCGAGGCCTCGCGCGTGCGGTTGAGGATGATGGCGTGCTGGTCGGAGACGTCGGCGATGATGTCGGCGAAGAGGGTGCGCGGCCGCAGCTGGTCGGCGGCCTTGCGGCCGATGCCGGCGAGGATCGCCTCCCCCGCCGCCCGCAGCGCCGGCAGGTCGGGCGAGTGCAGCTCGAGGATGCCGTATTGCCGCTCGACATAGAGCAGGCCCGGCTCCATCTCGGGCAGGTGCTTCAGCGCCAGGTCGCAGACGCGGTGGATGGCGAGCGCCGGCGCCACCTCGATGATCAGGCTGTGCTCGCCCTCGAGCGGCGGGTAGCCGCGCGCCCGGGTCGGCGTCGCCATGTAGGCGGCGAACTGCCGGGCCAGGCTCTCGACCAGCAGGTAGACGCGCAGCTCGGTCACCGGCCGGCCTCCTCAGGCGCCGGCCGGCCGCGCGCCGCGGCGCGCCTCACTTCGTCGCGGCCGTGCCGAAATGCTTGGCGAGGTCGGGATGGGGCCGCGGGATGACGTGCACCGAGACCAGCGTGCCGACGCTGGTCGCGGCCTCGGCGCCGGCCTCGGTCGCCGCCTTCACCGCGCCGACGTCGCCGTTGACGATCACCGCCACCAGCCCGTCGCCGACCTGCTCGCGGCCGACGATGGTGACGTTGGCGGCCTTGACCATGGCGTCGGCCGCCGCCAGCGCGGCGACGAAGCCCTTGGTCTCGATCATTCCGATTGCGTTGGACATGGTTTCTCCCTCCTCAGCGGGTCTTGGTCTTGCCGGGCGATGCCGGCTGGTCGATCAGGCCGATGATCAGCGCGTCGATCGGGATCTTGCCGCCGCCGAGCCACGAGGCGGCGGTCGAGCCGGTCACCACCATCACCTCCTCGCCCTCGCCGCAGCCGAGCACGTCGAAGGCGAGCAGGCGGCTGCCGCCCTCGGTCTCGACCTCGAGGAAGGCGCCGGCCGGGATGTGCTCGAGCCGCTTGGTCGCCCAGTAGCGGCCGACCACGGTGCCGCGGATCATTGGCTGCTCCTCTCGATGGCGATGCCGAGCCGGCGCGCCGCGTCGCGGGCGAGCGGCGTGACGGCGACCCCGGGCGCCAGCTCGAGCCGGGCGGTGCCGGCGGCGAGCTTGCCGATCATCGTCTCGGTGACGACGCCCTCGGCGATGCGCACCGACGGGCCGGCGGCGGCGCGCGCCGCGACGGGCGTCGCCTGCAGCCGGAAGGGATAGCGGCCGGCCTCGATCGCCCGGCGCCTGGCCGGATCGGAGGCCAGCATCAGCACCTGGCGGGCGAAGGCGGCGAGATCGGCGTCGCCGGCGATGCGCACGCGCTGCTCGGGCAGCGGCGCCCCGGGCGTCGCGGTCGCCTGGACCGCGGCCGGGGCCGGCACGGGAATGGACTGCGGGGCCGCCGGCGCGGGCGCCACGACGGCGGGGCCGGCGCCGGCGCGCGCGGCCTTCACCGCGGCGACCTCCTCGGAGATCACCTCGCGGATCAGCGTGCGCAGGGTGGCGGCGTCGAGCATCCCGGTCACCGCGCCGCCTGGCCGAGCGCGCGCTCCGCGGCGGCGGCGCCCATGCGCACGTCGGATTCCTCGCCCGAGAGATAGACCCGGCCGGTGGCGCCGATCATGCGGTAGTCGATGATCTTGATCTCCGCCGCCTTCTCGGCCTCGTTGGCGGCAAGGATGGCGTAGGAGGCGGGCTGCATCTCGAGCACGAACAGGGACTCGCCGGCGAGGATCATCGAGCCCATCTTGTTGCGGTTGATCAGGAAGGCGTGCACCGGATCGACCCGGGTGACGATCTTGGAGGCCAGCACCTGCGGCCGCAAGGCCTGGCCCTCCTCGGCGCCGAGCGCCCGCAGCACCGCGTCGGCGGCGGCCTTGACCGTGGCGGTCGAGCGGGCGTGGAACTCGAGATAGCCGAACTGCCGCTCGACCACCAGGATGCCGCCGCCGACATCGGCATGCTTGAGCGCCACGTCGGTGAGCGGCTCGATGTCGAGCCCCGGCGCCACCTCGATGACCTGCGCGGCCATGCCGGCGCGCGGCAGCCGGCCGCGGATCCAGCTCGCCATGTAGCACAGCGTCTGCGGCTGCATCTGGTCGATGAAGATGAAGGAGCGCAGCTCGGCCATCGCCCTCAACCCTTCAGCGCGCCGCGCAGCTCTTCGAGCACGATGCGGCGGATCTCCTCGCGCATCGCGGCGATCTCGTCGGCGGCGCCGGCCGGAGCGGGCGCGGCAGATGCCCCCTCCTGCAGCCGGCCGAGCGACATCGGCGCCTCGCGGCCGACGGCGAGCGGCGGCCGGTCGGCGTCGAGCGCCAGCCCGGCGAGGTCGCCGGGGCGCTCGGCCGCCTCGTCGCTCCAGGCGATCCGCGCCCAGTTGACGAGGTGCTGCGGCCCGATGTTCTCGCCGACCGAGGAGCGGCCGGCGAAGCCGGTGCCGATGGTGAAGGACGGCGCCAGGTGGGTGGCGAAGCCGGCGGCGCCCTGGCTGCAAGGGGCGTTGACGACGACGCGCAGCGCCGCCACCGCCGACCCGTAGGCCAGCACGTTGGCCGGGGTGCGGCTGTGGATGGCGGCGGAGTGGCCGGCGCCTGCGCTGCGGATCAGGGCGCGGGCCACCGAGACGCCGCCGGCGAAGTGCGGCACCCGCACGAAGCCCAGCACCGGGCAGAGCTTCTCCTTCGACAGCGGCTCCTCGAACCCGACCGTGTCGATCGGCGCCAGGATGATCTGGGCGGCGCGCGGCAGGCGGATGCCGGCGCGCTCGGCGATCTCGGCTGCCGAGCGGCCGAGCACGGCGGTGTTGAAGCTGCCCATGCCGTAGAGCAGCTCGCGCAGCTCGGCGACCTCGGCCGGCTTGGCGACATAGGCGCCGGCGCGCTCGAAGCAGGCGAGCAGCTTGTCGGCGATCGCCTCCTCGGCGACCACGACGCTCTCGTTGGTGCAGAGCACCGAGTTGTCGAAGCTCTTCGACTGCACGATCCGCTTCGCCGCCGCCTCGAGGTCGGCGCTGGCGTCGACCAGCGCCGGGGCGTTGCCCGGCCCGACGCCGATCGCCGGATTGCCCGAGCTGTAGGCGGCACGGACCATCGGGCTGCCGCCGGTGGCGAGGATGACGTTGACCAGCCGCGACTTCATTACGTGCTCGATCAGCGGCAGGCTCGGCTGCTCGATGATCTGCACGGTGCCGGACGGCGCGCCGGCGCGCTCGGCCGCCTCGGCCATGGCCCGCGCGGCCTCGACCGAGCAGCGCCGCGCCATCGGGTGCGGCGAGACGAGGATGGCGTTGCGCGTCAGCAGCGCCATCATGATCTTGAAGAAGATGGTGCAGACCGGGTTGGTCGAGGGGGTGAGCGCGAACACCACCCCGGCCGGGCGCGGCAGCTCGACGATGCGGTCGGCCTCGCGCAGGCGCGGCGAGCAGAAATCCTCGCCGCGATAGCGCTCGTACATGCCGCGCGAGGTGATCTCGTTCTTGATCTTCTTGTGCTCGGCGACGCCGAAGCCGGTCTCCTTGACGGCCGCCTCGGCGAGCGCGCCGGCCTTGGCGAAGCCGGCCTCGGCGGCGGCGCGGACGATCGCGTCGACCTCGTCGCGGCGGTAGCGGGCGAAGCTGGCGGCGGCCCAGGCGGCCGTCTCCAGCATCATGTCGGCGGTGCCGGTCGCCCGCTTCTCGCCGGCGAGCAGCTCCTCGATGATCGCGCTGCTCATGGCCTAGCGCCCCATCGCCCGGCGCCGGCCGGCCGGGCTCTTGCCAAAGCACTCGGCGCGGGCCAGCCCGATCGCCCGCTCGCAGCGCTCGAGCAGCTCCTGGCAGAGGGCTGCCGACATCAGCACGCCCGGCTTGAACTGCAGGACGCGGGGATCGAGGGTCGAGAAGATCGCCCAGACGCCGTTCTCGTAGAGGTGCCGCATCACCGGCTTGGCGCCCTCGGGATAGTCGAACTCCAGCCCCATCACCACGCCGCACTGGCGGATGCCGACGAAGAAGTCGCCATAGAGCTTCATGATCTCGCCGAGGCCGCTGCGCATCGTCTCGGAGATGTAGTTGACCATCTGCCGGACGGCCGGCCGCTCGAGGATCTCCAGCGTCTTCATCGCGACGAGGCAGCCGAGCTCGGCGCCGCCCGCGGTCGACATGTGGCCGAAGCCGTCCTCCTTGAGCCAGCCGGCATACTGCTCGCGCACCATGGCGCAGGAGATCGGGTACATGCCGCCCGAGATGCCCTTGCCGGTGACGACGATGTCGGGATCGAGCCCGTAGCGCTGGTAGCCCCACATCTCGCCGCAGCGCATCAGCCCGGTCTGCACCTCGTCGGCGATGTAGAGCGCGTCGTACTTGCGGCAGAGCCGCTCGACCTCGGTGAGATAGCCCGGCAGCGGCATCGGAAAGCCGTAGGTCGCCGGGATCGTCTCCATGATGACAGCCGCCACGTCGCGGCCCCTGAGGGCGTCCTCCATGGCGGAGAGGTCGTTGAACGGCACATGGACGAACTCGTCCGGCCGGTCGGACAGGAACAGCTTCGAGAAGCGGTCGGCGCCGGTCGCCACGGCAAGGCCGGTATGGCCGTGATAGGCCTTGATCACCGAGACGATCTTGCGCCGCTGCTTGGCGTGGCGCGCGGTCTTCAGCGCGATGTCGATCGCCTCGGCGCCGCCGGCCCCGTACATGGTGTATTGCAGCAGGCCGCCGGTGGTGGCGGCCAGCCGCTCGGCCAGCGCCGTGCGGGCGAGCGACGGGAAGTGGTGGTTGCCGATGTCGAAGCGGCCGGTGCCGCGATGCAGCACCTCGATCAGCTCGGGATGGCGGTGGCCGATATTGTAGGTGCCGCCGTTGAGATGGACGTCGATCAGCCGCCGGCCGTCCATGTCGAACAGCAGGTAGCCCTCGCGGCGGTCGATCACCAGATCGACGCCCATGTCCTGCCAGGCCTGGGTCTTGCCCGGGTTCCAGAACTGCTTCGACTTCTCGATGAAGTCCTGCTTCTCGGGGCTTGCCATGCCGGCCTAGCTCCTTGACCCGCTGTGCCCTCCCCCTTGCGGGGGAGGGGTTAGTGGGGGGTGGGCCCCAGGGCCGTGCGGCGGCACCCCCACCCCCAGCCCTCCCCCGCAAGGGGGAGGGGGCGCCTGGCACCGCCGCGGATATCGCGGACGCGCTCATCCGAAGCGCGCGAGGTAGCGCTCGGCGAGCGCGCAGGTGTGCTGCGAGTAGGCGCGGCCCTCGGTGCGGGCGAGCTCGGTGGCGGAATGCGAGCCGATCCAGGCGAACAGGTTCATCCGCCGCAGCATGATGAAGGTCCAGAGCTCGTTCTCCTCGACGGCCGAGACGGCGCCGACCCGGCGATAGCCCTCGAGCCAGGCCTGCATCAGCTCGTCGACGTCGGGGCGGTGCTCGATGAAGCTGACCGCGGTGGCGGCGTCGTAGAGGAACCAGCCGAAGCCGCAATCGTCGAAGTCGATGACCCGGACGTCGCCTTCGTGGACCAGCAGGTTGGCGAGCCGGAAGTCGGCGTGGATCAGGCCGTAGCGCTCCGGCCCCAGGCCGAAGGCGGCGAGCCGCCGCTCCATCACGTCGACCATCCGCTGCAGCAGCCGGCGGCGCTCCGCGTCGAGGTCCGGCCCCTCCGTCCAGGGGCCCCAGTTCGGCTTGGCGCCGAGGCAGTGCTCGAAGTCCCAGGTCAGCCGCTCGAACCAGGCCGGCCGCCGCCAGCCCCTGGAATGGCGGTGGGTCAGCGCGGTGACCTCGCCGAGCTGCCGGAAGGGCTGGATCAGCTGCTCCTGGCTCGGCTCGCTGCCCTCGATGAACTGGAACAGCACGCAGTTGCGCGGCCGCGGCAGGGCCGGGTGGGACACCGTCTGGATGTCGGCGCCGTCGCGGCCGGTGATCGCCTGCGGCGTCTTGACGCCGGCCTCGGCCTGCAGCGCGCGCATCCAGGCGAGCTCGCTGCGGATGCCGTCGACCGTGTGGTAGTCCTCGCGATGGACCCGCAGGACGACCTTCGGCGCGCCCGGCGGCGTCACCAGGTAGGTGACGTTCTCCGAGTGGTTGATCATGCGCAGCGGCGCGCCGCCGAGGCCCCAGCGATCGAGCGACGCCGCGGCCAGCCGGTCGACCCCGTCCAGAACCTCGTCTTGCTCGGCCATGAAGCTCGCGCCGCGTTCCCTTCCCTTACCGGCGGCCGAGACTAGGGGGTGGCGCGGGGCGGCCGCTTGACAGGAGGCGCGCCACTCTTGACCGCGGACGGCCCCCGCGCTTGATCGGCCGGGGCCCGCCATGCAATGATTTTTGGCGGCGTGACAAGGTCGCCCGGCAAGGGCGCTGGAGCCATGGCTGGAGAGGTGTCGGCGGGAGACAACGACGCTCGCGAGGAGGGAACCCCGGCCACCGGGGGCCCGACGATCCTGGCCGCCGCCGCGACCGGGCTGGTCGGCTTCATCGAGCGCAACGGCGGCGACGTCGACGGCATCTTCGGCCGGGCCGGGATCGCCCCGGAGCTGGCCGGCTCCCCCACCCTGAAGCTCCGCCTCAGCGCCTATTGCAGCCTCTTCGAGGAAGCGTCGCGCAGCACCCAGAACGACAATTTCGGCCTCTGGTTCGGCAACCAGTTCCAGCCGCGCGACCTCGGCCTCTGGGGCTACGCCGCGGTCTCCTCGCCGACCCTGGGCAGCGCCCTGGAGAACCTGGTCAACCTGTTGCCCTACCACCAGGAATCCTCGGTCATGCGGCTCACCCGCGGCGACGACGGGATGGCCCGGCTGGAGTACCAGATCACCTCGTCGCGCATCCTGGCGCGCCGCCAGGACGCCGAGCTGTCGCTCGGCATGTTCCTCAACCTGATGCGCGAATGCTGCGGCCCGCGCTGGGTCCCCGACGAGGTGCATTTCGAGCATCCGCGGCCGCAGCTCTGGAAGGACCACGAGACGGCCTTCGACGCACCGGTCTATTTCGGCCAGGCCGACAACGCCCTGGTCTTCCGGCCGGAGCTGCTCGACCGGCCGATGCCGGCCCGCGACCTCAGGCTGCTGGCGATGATGCAGACTTGCCTGGAGCAGCTCGGCTCCCGCCACCACGGCGACGACCTGCTGGAGCGGGTGCGCGCCACCATCCGCATGCGGCTGCCCTCGGGCTATCCGCCGCTCGAGCAGGTCGCCGCCGAGCTGCGGCTGCCGGCCACCGCCGTGCAGCGCGAGCTGGCCGACCAGGGCCTGACCTACAAGGACGCGGTCGAGGCGATGCGGCGCGGCCTCGCCGCGCACTATCTCGGCCAGCGGCACCTGCCGCTGACCGAGATCGCCTTCCTGCTCGGCTATTCCGAGCTCAGCGCCTTCAGCCGGGCCTTCACCCGCTGGACCGGACAGTCGCCGCGCGCCTATCGCAAGCGGCTCGACCACTAGCCGGACCGGCCGGACCTCCGGCGCTCAGGCCGGCTCGCCGGCCGCAGCGATCGGCGCCGGCCGCGGCACGCGGCGTCCGCTGATCCTCTCGAGCAGCGCCTCCCAGGCCACGCAATGCCGCTCGAACAGCCCCTCGACCGAGCGCCGGCCAGCGGCGCCCATGGCAGCGAGGTCGCGATGGGCGAGCGAGCCGATGGCGGCGGCGAGCGCCTCCGGATCGTCCGCCGGCACCAGGATGCCGGCCTCCGCCGGCAGCTGCTCGGGGATGCCGTCGACCGCGGCGGCGATCAGCGGCCTGCCAGCCGCCCGGGCCTCCGCCGCGACCTGCCCAAAGGCCTCCCAGCGCGAGGGCATCAGCACGGCGTCGGCCGCGGCGAGCAGCGCAGTCGGGTCGGTGAACCTGCCGAAGAACTCGA
Organism: Dongiaceae bacterium; assembly: GCA_046349435.1. Classification (GTDB taxonomy): domain Bacteria; phylum Pseudomonadota; class Alphaproteobacteria; order Dongiales; family Dongiaceae; genus JAXMCI01. Next base: position 38,780 of record JAXMCI010000030.1, read on the forward strand.
CGTTCTCCAGGCCGGCCGCGGCGGCCCGCAGCGCCGCCTCGTCCTCGCCATAGCCCACGAGCGTCAGGCGGGCCAGGCCGGGCGGCAGGAGCCGCATCGCCGCGATCGCCCGGTCGAAGCCCTTCTGGCGGTGGAACCGGCCATAGGCGAGCAGCCGCAGCGGCTGCCGACGCGCCGCCGGCAGCGGCAGGTTGAAGAGCTGCGGCAGGTCGCGGCCCTGGGTGATGACGCTGAGCTTCGCCTCGTCGACCAGCCGGTGCTCGAGCATCCAGCGCGCCTGGCCGTGCGACACCGCCACCACATGGTCGACCAGCGCATAGGCGAGGCGCAGCATGGCCCGGAAGCGGCCCGGCTCGGGCACGCAGTGGCGCTCGAAGCCCTCCGTGTAGCTGTGCTCGACGAGGATCACGCGGCGGCGCAGCCGCCGGGCCCGCAGGCTGGCGAGGAAGGGCAGCTTCGGCCAGCCGACGGTGAAGTGGACGATCGCCAGGTCGGCGTCGATCCGCGGCGCTAGCCGCCCGACGGTGGGCAGCACGACCGTGCGGTGGTCCCAGCGCGTCAGCGACTTGTGCTGCTGCTGGATCACCCCGGTGACGCCGCCGAGGCGGTCGTCGTCGAGGAGGTGGGCAATGGTGGTCATGGTTCTCAGCTCCGGGACAGGGCCAGCCGCGACAGGCCGGCGAACAGATCGGGCGGCAGCAGCCGCTGCAGCAGCGCGGCGGCGCCGGTGGCCAGGGTCTTGCCGGGCTCCTCGAGCAGCAGCACGGGGCGGAGCCGGAGCGCGCTCGCCAGCAACGGCAGGGCCGCCCGGCGGTCGCGGCTGGTGACGGCGCGCCGCGCCAGGTAGCGCAGCTCGCGGGCCCGCGCCTCGTCGCCGTGCATGGCGATGAAGCCCGGCGCATAGGAGGCGACGGTGGCGCAGACCTGCTCCCAGCTCTCGAGCTGGCGCGTCACGTCGGCCGAGAGCCCGCCGGCATTGATCCGGTAGAGGGTCAGGTTGCGGCCGACGCCGCGGAAGCCCCAGCCGGTGGTGAGCGCGATGCGGGTCCAGCACTCGACGTCCTCGGAGCGGCGCAGGCTCTCGTCGAAATACCAGGTGCGGTCGGCGCCTGGCGGCCGGCGGGCGATGTCGTCGAAGACGGCGCGGCGCATCACCGGGACCGAGCCGTTCTTGACCACCCGGCCGGTGAAGACCAGCCGGGCGTCGACCGGGCCGTCGACCGGCGCCTGGACGATGCCGAGCGGCCGGTCCTGCTCGTCGATCAGGATCGCGCCGTCGTAGCTGACCCCGACCGTGGGGTGGGCATCGAGGTTGGCGACGTGCAGCGCCAGCTTCTCCGGCAGCCAGCCGTCGTCGGCGTCGAGCAGCGCGACATAGTCGCCGCGGGCGGCCGCGATGCCGGTGTTGCGCGCGCCGGCCAGGCCGCGGTTGGCTTGGGCGACGATGCGGATGCGCGGATCGGCGAAGGCGCGGCAGATCGCGACGCTGCCGTCGCTGCCGCCATCGTCGACGACGATCAACTCGAGGTCGGCGAAACTCTGCGCGAGGACAGACCGAATGGCGGTCGCGACATAGCGCTCGACGTTGTAGACGGGCATCACGACGCTGACGCGGGGCATGGCACGGATCTCCTGAACGGGGGCGGGCTAGCGGCTGAGCGCCGAGCGCAGCAGCTGGCGGGGCATCAGCAGGCTGGCGGCGACCCCGATCGCGGTCAGCAGCGTGCGGCGCGGCCGCTCGGCCAGCAGGGCGAGGGGGTCGCAGCGCAGCGCCGTGGCCAGGTGGCGGCCGGCGCAGCCGGCGGGCTTGCCGAGCCGCAGCGCGCGGCGCGCCAGGTAGCGGTGGTAGAGGGCACGGGCGCGCGGCTCGACGGCCGCCACGGTGCGCGGCGCCTTGGCCCGGGCCTGGCCCAGCATTGCCTCCCAGCCGCCCAGCATGCGGTCGAGGTCGGCCGACAGCCCCTCGTCCGAGGTACGGTAGTCGACCAGCACGTCGTCGATGCCCTCGATCTCCCAGCTCGAGCTGGTCAGCACGCGCACCAGCCACTCCTGGTCCTCGGCATGGCGCAGCGTCTCGTCGAAGCTGCCGACCACGCCGAAGAGCTCGCGCCGCACCACCATGTTGGAGGTGGTGCAGACCGGGTTCTCGCCGAGCAGGTCGATCAGCGCCAGCCGGCCCTCGGCGCTGGAGACGCGCCCGGGCGCCGAGAGGCGCGGGTCGAAGAACTGGATCCGGGCGAAGGAGACGCCGACCGACTCGTCGCCCTCGAGATGGGCGCGGTGGGCGGCGAGCTTGCCCATGTGCCAGCGGTCGTCGGCGTCGAGGAAGGCGACGAAGCGGCCGCGCGACCGGGCGATGCCGAGGTTGCGGGTCGCCGACGGGCCGGCATTGGCGCGGCGGATCACGGTGATGCGCGGATCGACGGCGGCGAGCTCGGCGGCGACGGCGTGGCTGCCGTCGGTCGAGCCGTCGTCGACCACGATCACCTCGAAGTCGCCGTCGCTCTGGCCGAGCACGGAGGTCAGGGCCGTCCACAGCGTCGCGGCGGCGTTGTAGCAGGGAACGATCACGGAGAAGGTCGGCGACATGGCGGGTCTCCCGGGCTGGATGCTGGTCCTGGCTCCGGTCTTCAAGATGCGGGCCAGCCGGCGCGCGAGCCGGACCCGGCGGAAATCGCCGGAATCCCCGCTTCCGGCGCGGGCGTGCCGATCGCCGGCCGGCGCGGAACGGGAGAGGCGGCGGTTTCTGCACCGGCTGCGTTGCAGGAAGCGAGCGCATCCGGCGCGGCATCGGCCACCATGCGGCGGAGCAGGCCGGGATCCTCCCGCGGCAGGTCGACGAGCGCCCGCGCAGGCGGCGAAGCGCGCGGGATCCTGGCCGCCAGAGCTGCGGGAACAGCGCCACCAGGCCGCGCCGCCCGGCGCGCGGCAGGCCGGGTCCGGCGTCTTGCCGGCGAGCGCCGCCGCCAGGTCGACGCCGACCCGGGCGCCGAGGGCAGGACCCGAATCGGCTGCAGCGGGCGGCGCGGCGCCAGCGGCCCCGACCATCAGGCGCGTCGCCCTCGCTCATCTTCATGACGCGCAGCCGCGGCGGGCGCCGCCGCGGCTGCCTGCAGCAGCTGCCGCGGGGCACGCAGCGCGTAGAGGGTGAGCACGCCGCCCTGGACCACCAGGACGGCGGCGGCGACGCCGATCACGCCCGCCGCGGCGCCGGCGAGGAGCCCGACGACCAGCAGCAGTGTGAGCGTCGCCTGCCAGCGCAGCTCGATTTCCGGCCGCCCGGCCGCCCGCATCAGCTGCGAGCAGGTGACTGCGAAGGGCCGGGCAAGGGCGGAAAGGCCGATCAGCATCAGCACCGGCACCGCCTCCGACCAGCGCGCGCCGAACACCAGCGGCACGTAGACCGGCGCCAGCGCCACCTGCAGCAGGATCACCGGCACGGTCAGCAGCGCGATGATCCGCAAGGTGCGGCGGAACCGCTCGGCGAGCGCCACCGGGTCATGCCTGACCTCGCAAAAATGTGGATAGATCGCGACCCCGAAGGAGCCGATCAGGCCGAGCGTGAGGCCGAGCCCGGCATTGTAGGCGAAGTAGTAAAGGCCGAGCGCGCGCGCACCGAGCAGGTAGCCCACGAAAAGGTTGTCGATATTGGCCTGCAGAGTGGTCAGCAGCTCGGTCCCGACGACGCTGCGGCTGAAGCGCAGGATCTCGCGCCAGCCGGCCAGCGACCAGCGCCGCATCGGGCGCCAGGGATGGGCATAGCGCAGCCCGATCACCCAGATCGGCGCGACCAGCAGCTTCGGCAGGACGATCGCCCACATGCCGAGCCCGGCCAGGGCGAGGGCGGCCGTGAGCAGATTGTCGGTCACCACCTGCACCGCGCCGGTCAGCGCGATGCGGCCGAGCCGGCCCTGGCGCTGCAGCATGGCGCACTGCATGCTGCACAGCGGGGTGGCGAGATAGATGAGGCCCATCAGCGCCACCGGGAGGGCGAGATCGCCGTCCTGGTAGGCCCAGGCGATCGGCAGCGCGAGCATCGCCTGCAGCACGAGCAGCCCGCCGCAGACGATCCAGGTGAGGGTCTGCGCCGTCTCGGCGACCTGGGCGACCTCGTCCTCGCCGGCCTGCACCACCTTGGCGGCGATGCCGTTGCGGGTGAACAGGGCGACCAGCTCGTAGACGGTGAGGACGATCGCCGCGAGCCCGTAGTCGTGCGGCGTCAGCAGGCGGGCGAGCAGCACGGTGGTGGCGAGGCGCGAGATGCGGATCGCGAGCTGCGCCCCGCCCATCGAGCCGAGGTTGCGCCCGAAGCGGCTGGCCAGCAGCGCGCGAACGCCGGCCAGCGCCGGCGCGACGGCGATCCGGCCGCGCCACGAGGCCGGCCAGAGCGAGCCGCTTTCTGCGGCGGGATGCGTCTGGCGGGCGAAGGGGGCGGCAAGCGAACGCGACAGCATGGCACTCTCCGGGAAAAAGCCGCTTCGGCGGCGTCCACTCTTCAAGTTCCGGGCCAGCCGCGGCACCGGCCGGCATTCCTGCGATCGCCGCGGCGCCACCGCTGCTCCCGACCGCCGCGGAACGGGTGAGCCCTCCCAGGCTGCGCGGCCCGACCATCGCGCCTCGCGTCGCACCCAAGCCGGGGGTACGGGGAGACGGAGCACGGCAATGCCCGAAACACGTGGATTCTATCGCTGCCGGCCCGGCTGGCACGGGCGATGCGAAAGCGACCGCCGACACGCCTGTACCGGAGGACCCGATGCTCACCACCGCCATCCCGCTGCCCGGCAAGACCGCCTGGACCCGTGCCGCCGCCGGCGCCAGCTCCGCCCAGGGCGGCCTGCCGACCGTCGACCTGTTCGGCCTGCCGCTGGTCGACGCGCCGATGCGCCGCACGCTCGACCACATCATGGTCGGGCTGGAGGCCGGGGCGCAGAGCCACATCGCCTTCGTCAATGCACATTGCGTCAACGTCGCCCAGGGCGATGCGGAGTACCGGCTCGCCCTCGGGCGTGCGGCGCGACTGCTGCCGGATGGCTCCGGCCTCGCCCTTGCGGCCGGGCTGCAGGGCCAGCGCTTCGCCGCCAACCTCAACGGCACCGACCTGGTGCCGCTGCTCTGCCGGCGGCTGGCGCGGGCCGGCCGCTCGGTGTTCCTGCTCGGCGGCCGCCCCGGCGTCGCCGAGGCGGCGGCGGCCGAGCTGCAGCGCCGCGCCCCCGGCCTGACCGTGGCGGGCACCCGCGACGGCTACTTCGCGCCGGAGGACGAGGCCGCGGTGATCGAGCAGGTCAACCGCTCCGAGGCCGACGTGCTGCTGGTCGCCTTCGGCGTGCCGCGGCAGGAGCTGTGGATCGACCGCAACCTGGCGCGCCTCGCCGCGCCGCTGGTGATGGGCGTGGGCGGCCTGTTCGACTTCATGTCGGGCCGCATCCCGCGGGCGCCCAGGGCGCTGCGCCGGCTCGGGCTGGAATGGACCTGGCGCTTCTGGCAGGAGCCGCGCCGCATGTTCGGCCGCTACATCCTCGGCAACCCGCGCTTCGTCGGCCGCGCGGTGCGGGAGGCGGCCCCCGCCGTCCGCCGCCGCGCCGATCTCGGGCTGAAGCGCGGCCTCGACGTCGCGGTCGCCGGCGGCGCGCTGCTGGCGCTGGCGCCGGCGCTGGCGGCCCTGGCGGTCGCCGTGCGGCTGGACTCGCAGGGCCCGGCGCTGTTCCGCCAGACCAGGGTCGGCGAGAACGGCCGGACCTTCACGCTCTACAAGTTCCGCTCGATGTACGTCGACGCCGAGGCCCGGCGCGCCGCCCTGCAGGCGCAGAACCAGCATGGCGAGGCGGGCGTCACCTTCAAGATGAAGCGCGACCCGCGCATTACCCGGGTCGGCCGCTGGCTGCGCCGCTTCTCGCTCGACGAGGTGCCGCAGCTGTGGAACGTGCTGAAGGGCGACATGTCGCTGGTCGGCTCGCGCCCGCCGCTGCCCAGCGAGGTGGCGCGCTACACCCCGGCGCAGTGGGCGCGGCTGGCGGGACGGCCGGGGCTGACCGGCCTGTGGCAGGTGTCCGGCCGCGCCGAGATTCCGTTCGAGCGCCAGGTCGAGATGGACGTCGACTACCTCCGCCGCCGTACCATCCTGCTCGACCTCGCCATCCTGTTGCGCACCGTCCCGGCCGTGCTCGGCGGCCGCGGCGCCTACTGAGCGCCACCCATCGCACACCGGTCAGCGAGGCTCGGACCATGGACATCGACGGCAAGCTGCCCCAGGGCTACATCGTGATCTGCGCACACGGCCATCCCGCCAGGAGCTTCCTGGTGAAGCGGCTCGGCCCTTCGGTCGAATGCCCGGAATGCGGCCGCACCGCGCTCTCGACCGAGCTCGCCGGCGCCTACCACGCCCGCTTCGCGGCCGCGGCCCGGCGACAGCCGATGCCGGCGGCAGCCGGGTGGCCGGTCCCCGGCCGCCCCGACGATCCACCTCCACGATTGCGGCTGGGGCTTTGACCCATTCTGCAATGGAATAGTGCATAGTGGGAGGCCTGCGGACAGCCGGCGGGCCGGAGACGGTCCGATTCAGCCGAAAATGGGACATCCGGCGACCTGCAGAGGCTGGCTCGATTCCTGCGTTCCGCCATGCCGCGACGATGTGGAGCTGGACGCGATGGGTCACATGCCGGCAGGGCGACCGGAGAACGAGGCGGAGCGGCTCGCCGCGCTGCATCGCACGGCGCTCCTCGACACCCCGCCGGAGGAGCGCTTCGACCGCCTGACCCGGCTGGCCGCCGGGCTGCTCGGCACCCGAACGGCGCTGATCTCGCTGGTCGACCGCGACCGCCAGTGGTTCAAGTCCGCCTACGGCCTGGACGTCGCCGAGACGCCGCGCGACCTCGCCTTCTGCGCCCATGCGATCCTCGACCGCGGCCCGTTCGTCGTGCTCGACGCCGCCGCCGATCCGCGCTTCTCCGAGAACCCGCTGGTGACGGGCCGCCCCGGCGTCCGCTTCTATGCCGGGGCGCCGCTCACCGACCGCGACGGGCAGGCGCTCGGCACGCTGTGCATCATCGACCCCGCCCCGCGCGAGGCCTTCAGCCCGCGCGAGGAGGCGGTGCTGCTCGACCTCGCCGCCCTGGTGGCGGACGAGATCGAGCTGCGGCAGACGCTGAGCGCGCTCGCCGCCGCCGAGACGGCGCTGCGGCAGGCCAAGGACGACGCCGAGGCGGCGAACGCCGCCAAGAGCGAGTTCCTGGCGATGATCAGCCACGAGATGCGCACGCCGCTGAACGGCATCCTCGGCGCGCTCGGCCTGATCGCCGATTCACCGCTCGACAAGGAGCAGGCGCACCTCGCCGGGGTCGCCCAGCGCTCGGCCGATGCGCTGCTGGCGCTGATCAGCGACGTGCTCGACCTCGCCAGGATCGAGGCCGGCCGCCTCGACATCGAGCGCGCCGCCTTCGCGCCGCGGGAGATCGCCGGCGACGTGGTCGAGATGCTGCGCTGCCAGGCGCAGGCCAAGGGGCTGGCCTTCGGCCTGCAGGTTTCCCCGGCGGTGCCGGAGCGGCTGACCAGCGACCCCGACCGCATCCGCCAGGTGCTGCTGAACCTGGCGGCCAACGCGATCAAGTTCACCGAGCGGGGCAGCGTGACGATCGAGCTCGGCTACGCCGCAGCCGACGGCCCGGGGGGCCGGCTGCGGCTCGCCGTGGTCGACACCGGGATCGGCATCGCCGAGGCGCAGCGCACGCTGCTGTTCCAGCCCTTCGCCCAGCTCGATTCCTCGCGCCGCCGCCGCTTCGGCGGCAGCGGCCTCGGTCTCGCCATCTGCCGCCGCCTGATCGAGCTGCTCGGCGGCATCATCGGGGTCGAGAGCGCGCCCGGCGAGGGCAGCCGGTTCTGGGCCGAGCTGCCGGTCATGGTCGCCGAGGCCGCCCCGGGCGCGCCGCCGGAGGCCGAGCCGGCCGCCCTGGAGGGGCGCATCCTGCTGGTCGAGGACAGCCAGACCAACGCGCTGGTCGCCCGCACCCTGCTCGAGCGCAAGGGCGCGCGGGTCGACCATGTCGGCGACGGCGTGCAGGCGCTGGCCGCCCTGCAGGAGCGGCCCTACGACCGGGTGCTGATGGACGTCGCCATGCCCGAGATGGACGGCATCGAGGCGACGCGCCGGATCCGCGCCCTGAGCGGCCCGACGGGCCGCCTGCCGATCCTCGGGATGAGCGCGCACGCGCTGGCCGGCGACGCCCAGGCCTGCCGGGCGGCCGGCATGGACGGCTATCTCACCAAGCCGCTGCAGCGCGGCTCCTTCCTCGCCGCCGTCGGCACCGCGCTGGCCGCGCGGCGGCCGGCGTCCGCCACGGCGCCGGCCGCGCCGCTGATCGACGCCGCCCAGGTCGGCGAGATCTGGGGCGGCATGGAGCCCGAGATCTACCGCGAGATCGTCCAGGTGTTCATCGCCGAGCTCGAGCAGCGGCTGACGCGCATGGAGAGCGCCGCGGCGGTCGGCGAGAGCCAGGCGCTGGCGCGCCAGGCCCATGCCATCAAGGGCGCCGCGGCCAATGTCGGCGCCCTGCCGCTCTCGGCCGCCGCGGCCGAGCTCGAGCGCGACCCTGCCACCGACGATCCGGCGGCGGCGCGCCGCCGGGTTGCCACGCTCACCGACCTCGCCCGGCGCACCATGAACGCGCTCGCCGGGCTCGATCTGCAACCCTAGACCAGCGACCGGCCATGCCCTCGATCCACACCATCCTCCTCGTCGAAGACAGCCCATCCCTGGCCCGCACCTACGAGGCGCAGCTCGCCCCGCTGGGCCACCGCGTGCTTGCCGCGGAGGACGGGCGCACCGCCCTGGATCTCCTGGAACGCGAGGCGATCGACTGCGTCCTGCTCGACCTGCAGCTGCCCGACCTGGACGGCATGGAGATCCTGCAGGCGGCCCGCGCCCGCCCCGCGGCGCCGACCGTCGTGGTGATCACCTCGAATGCCTCGCTGAATACCGCGGTGAAGGCGATCCGGGGCGGCGCCTTCGACTACCTGGTCAAGCCGTTCCCCTCGGCGCGGCTGCTCACCACGCTGCAGAACGCGCTGGAATCGGCCGAGCTCAAGCGCGAGGTCGAGACCTACCGGCGAACCATCGACCGCGCCGAGTTCTGCGACTTCATCGGCCGCTCGCTGCCGATGCAGCTCGTCTACCGCACCATCGAGGCGGCGGCGCCGAGCAGCGCCAGCGTCTTCATCACCGGCGAGAGCGGCACCGGCAAGGAGCTGGCGGCCGAGGCGCTGCACCGCCTCAGCCCGCGCCGCGATCGGCCGTTCGTCGCGATCAATTGCGGCGCCATCCCGAAGGACCTGATGGAGAGCGTGGTGTTCGGCCACGTCAAGGGCGCCTTCACCGGCGCCAGCTCCGACCAGGAGGGCGCGGCGGCGCGGGCGGACGGCGGCACGCTCTTCCTCGACGAGCTCGGCGAGATGGACCCGCTGCTGCAGACCAAGCTGCTGCGCTTCGTGCAGACCGGCACCTATCAGCGGGTCGGCGATTCGCGCACCCGCCAGGCCGACATCCGCTTCGTCGCCGCGACCAACCGCGACCCGCTGCAGGCGGTGCGCGAGGGGCGGCTGCGCGAGGATCTCTACTACCGGCTGCACGTGGTGCCGGTCGAGATGCCGCCGCTGCGCGCCCGCGGCGACGACATCCTGCTGCTCGCCCGCCATTTCCTGGCGCAGTTCTCCGAGCAGGAGGGGAAGAGATTCCGCGGCTTCGCCCCGGAGGTCGAGGCCCGGCTGCTCGCCTGCCCCTGGCCGGGCAATGTCCGCCAGCTGCTCAACGCCGTCCGCAACGTCGTCGTCCTGCATGACGGCGAGCTGGTCGGCGAGGCCATGCTGCCGTCGCTCGAGGGCGGCCGCCGCGCCACGCCGCAGCTCGATGCGGCGCCGGCCGTGCCTGCCGCGCCGCCCGGCCCGCCGCCGCTGCCGGTGCCCCAGGCGGTCGAGCAGATCGAGCCGCTGGCGCTCTCCGAGAAGCGCACCATCGAGCGGGCCATCGCGATCTGCGGCGGCAACATCCAGCTCGCCGCGCGCCGGCTGGCGATCAGCCCCTCGACGATCTACCGCAAGAAGGAATCCTGGCTGAAGGACCCGCCGGAGCAGCTCCGCCCGGAGCGCGAGCCGGCGCTCGCCTGACCGCTACGCGACCCAGCGCCAGGCCAGCACCAGCAGCAGGCCGGCATTGAGGATCATCACCGCCGGCGCCAGCCGGGCGGCGAGCCCGCGCCAGCGGCCGATCCAGCCGCCGAGGAAGCCGACCGCCACCAGCATCGGCAGGGTGCCGAGGCCGAAGGCCAGCATCGCGGCGGCGGCGGAAGCGGGCGAGGCGCTGGCCGCCGCGGCGGCGAGCGCGCCGTAGAGCAGGCCGCAGGGAATGAAGCCCAGCAGCAGCCCGAGGGCGTAGCCGCGCCCAGGGCCGGGCGCCAGCAGCGGCCGGGCGAGCCGCGAGACCAGCCCGGCCCAGCGCCGACCCGCCGCAGAGCCCGTCGCCGGCACCAGCCCGAGCCGGGCGGCGCCGACCAGGAGGAAGCCGAGCGCCGCCAGCACCAGCAGCGCCGCCGAGACGGCCCGGGCGTCGATCAGCCGGCCGATCCCGCCGGCCGCGCCGGCCGCCACCGCGGCCAGCCCGGCATAGGTGGTCAGCCGCCCGAGGTGATAAGGCAGCAGCAGGGCGCCCTTGAGCCGGCGCAGCTCGCCGCCGGGACCGGCCGCCATGCCGGCCAGCCGGCCGCCCGCCTGGGCCAGCACGAAGGGGCCGCACATGCCCGCGCAATGGGTCGGGCTGCCGAGCAGGCCGGCGAGGAACAGGCTCGCCAGCAGCCCGCCATGGGCCGACGCGATGTGGCCACAGCCGGCCAGCCCGCTCGCCAGCAGCGCGCTCAGCATGCCCGCCTGGTCCATCGCCCGCCTCGTTCCCGAACGCCGCGACACTGGGCGCCGCGAGGCTCCGCGACCTTGATCCAGATCAAGGCATCGCGGCCCTCACGGCCTCACATAGGGTCGTTCCTCTGCGGCACTGCAGCAAGGATAGAAAAGGCCGATGGTCGAGGCCCTGCAAACGACGAGCGGATTGGCGCTGCCGGTGCGCCGGGTCGATGTCGAGCGACCCTGGCAATGGCTGACCGCCGGCTGGCGCGATCTCTGCGCCGCGCCGGTCGTCTCGCTCGCCTACGGCGCGGTCTTCGTGGTCGTCAGCTTCACGCTGACCCTCGGGCTGTGGCTCTACGACCTCACCTATCTCGTGCTGCCGCTGGCCGCCGGCTTCCTGCTGGTGGCGCCGATGCTGGCGGTCGGGCTCTACGAGAGCAGCCGCCGGCTGGAGCGGGGCAAGCAGCCCCGGCTGGGGGATGCGGTGCGCGCCTGGCGGCGCAACGCCGGCGGGCTGGCGGCGATGGGCCTGGTGCTGGCGCTCTTCATGCTCGCCTGGATCCGCATCGCCTTCCTGGTCTTCGCCCTCTTCTTCGGCACCGCCGACCCCAATTTCGCGATGCTGGTCGACAGCATCTTCTTCAGCCTCGTGGGCATACCGTTCCTGGTCGTCGGCACCATCATCGGCGGCGTGCTGGCGGCGGGCGTCTTCGCGCTCTCCGTGGTCGCCCCGCCGCTGCTGCTCGACCGCGATGTCGGCGCGCTCACCGCGATGGCGACCAGCGTCGCCGCGGTGCTGCGCAACTGGCGGGTGATGATCGGCTGGGGGGCCCTCATCGTCCTGTTCACCGCGGGCGGTCTGGTCACCGCCTATATCGGGCTTGCCCTCACCTGGCCGCTGATCGGCCATGCCTCGTGGCACGCCTATCGCGACCTGGTCGCCTGAGCCGGTCGTCAAATCGGGGGTCGTTCATCATGCAGGACATCTTCGCCTGGCTCGTCGGCGGCATCATCGCGATCGTCGGCCTGATCGGGCTGTTCCTCAGCTCGCGCGCGGTCGACATCATCTTCGCCGGGTTCGGCATGGCGCTCTTCGCCTTCGCCATCCTCTTCATCTTCCTGCAGATCAAGCGGTCGTTCGACCGCCAGGAGTCCGGCGGCCAGCACGCCTGAGCCGCGTCGTCCCTCAACCCGACCTTTAGGAGCTCCGTCATGGCCGAGGCGTTCGCCGCCCGCCCGCACGACACCGCGCCTGCCTACGAGGAGGCGGTGATCCGCAAGTTCGTCATCGCCGCCGTCTTCTGGTCCGTGGTCGCCTTCCTGGTGGGGGTGGTCATCGCGCTGCAGCTGGCGTTCCCGCAGCTCAACCTCGATCTGCCCTGGACCACCTTCGGGCGGCTCCGCCCGGTGCACACCTCGGCGGCGATCTTCGCCTTTGGCGGCAACGTGCTGTTCGCCACCTCGCTGTTCATTGTCCAGCGCACCTGCCGTGCGCCGCTGTTCGGCGGCGCGGTGCTGGCCGAGTTCATCTTCTGGGGCTACCAGCTCTTCATCGTGCTGGCTGCCTCCGGCTACGTGCTCGGCGTCACCGAGGGCAAGGAATATGCCGAGCCCGAGTGGTACACCGACCTCTGGCTGACGATCGTCTGGGTCGTCTACCTCATCGTCTTCCTCGGCACGCTGATCAAGCGGCGCGAGCCGCACATCTACGTCGCCAACTGGTTCTTCCTGGCCTTCATCGTCACCGTCGCGGTGCTGCATCTCGGCAACAACCTCTCGGTGCCGGTGTCGTTCTTCGGGACCAAGAGCTACGCCCTCTTCTCGGGCGTGCAGGACGCGATGATCCAGTGGTGGTACGGCCACAACGCCGTCGGCTTCTTCCTCACCGCCGGCTTCCTCGGCATCATGTACTACTTCGTGCCGAAGCGGGCGGAGCGGCCGGTCTACTCCTACCGGCTGTCGATCGTCCATTTCTGGACGCTGATCTTCCTCTACATCTGGGCCGGGCCGCACCACCTGCACTACACCGCCCTGCCGGACTGGGCGCAGACGCTCGGCATGACCTTCTCGATCATGCTGTGGATGCCCTCCTGGGGCGGGATGATCAACGGAATCATGACGCTCTCGGGCGCCTGGGACAAGCTGCGCACCGATCCGGTCCTGCGCTTCCTCGTCACCTCGGTCGGCTTCTACGGCATGTCGACCTTCGAGGGGCCGGTGATGTCGATCAAGGCGGTGAACTCGCTCAGCCACTACACCGACTGGACCATCGGCCACGTCCATTCCGGCGCGCTGGGCTGGGTCGCCTTCGTCAGCTTCGGCGCGATCTACCACCTGGTCCCGGTGCTGTGGAAGCGGCAGCGCCTCTACAGCCTGAAGCTGGTCAGCGTGCACTACTGGATCGCCACCATCGGCATCGTCCTCTACATCACCTCGATGTGGATCTCGGGGATCATGCAGGGGCTGATGTGGCGGGCCTATGACGAGCTCGGCTTCCTGCAGTACTCGTTCGTCGAGACCGTCGAGGCGATGCATCCCTTCTACATCGTCCGCGCCCTGGGCGGGATCCTGTTCCTCACCGGCGCGCTGATCATGGTCTACAACCTGCGCCGCACGGTGAAGGGCGACGTCCGCAGCGAAACCTCGCTGCCGATCGCCCCCGTCGGCGCCACCGCCTGAGCGGGAGTACGAAACATGCAGATTCACGCCAAGATGGAGCGGAACTCGATCCTGCTCCTGCTCGGGATCATCGTCACGGTCGCCATCGGCGGCCTGGTCGAGATCGTGCCCCTCTTCACCATCAAGCAGACCATCGAGCCGGTCGCCGGGGTCCGCCCCTACACGCCGCTCGAGCTGTTCGGCCGCAACATCTACCTGCGCGAGGGCTGCTACAACTGCCACAGCCAGCAGGTCCGGCCGTTCCGCGACGAGATCGAGCGCTACGGCCACTACAGCCTCGCCGCCGAGAGCGTCTACGACCACCCCTTCCAGTGGGGCTCGAAGCGGACCGGACCGGACCTGGCCCGGGTCGGCGGCAAGTACTCGAACGAGTGGCACGTGGCGCACCTCGTCGATCCCCGCAGCGTGGTGCCGGGCTCGATCATGCCGGGCTATCCCGCGCTGCTGCGCAACGACCTCGACTTCGGCAACGTCGCGGAGCACCTGAAGACGCTGCGCATCGTCGGCGTGCCCTACACCGACGCCGAGATCGCCCAGGCACAGGCCGACCTCAAGCTGCAGGCGACCGCCGACGCCGACCTCAAGCCGCTGCAGGACCGCTATCCCGGCGCCAAGGGGGGCGACTTCGACGGCCAGCCGGACCGGATCACCGAGATGGACGCGCTGGTCGCCTATCTCCAGGTGCTCGGCACGATGGTCGACTTCTCGAAGTACGACTCGGGCTACGCCCTGCCGGCCCCGAAGTGAGGCGACGGCCATGATGGAGACGATGATCTTTCTTCGCTCGCTGTGGGTGGTCTGGCTGATGCTGTTCTTCCTGGCGATCGTGGCCTGGGCCTACTGGCCGCGGAACAAGGATCGCTTCGAGGCCGACAGCCGGATCCCGCTGCGCGACGAACCCGAGGAGTGCTGAGGATCATGAGCACAGTCGAGAAGGATGTGGTGTCCGGCACCGATACGACCGGGCACGAATGGGACGGGATCAAGGAGCTCAACACGCCGCTGCCGAAATGGTGGCTCTACGTGTTCTACGCCTGCATCGTCTGGGCGATCGGCTACTGGGTGCTCTATCCCGCCTGGCCGACCCTGAGCGGCTACACGCGCGGCATCCTGGGCTATTCCTCGCGCGGCGAGATCGCCCGGACCATGCAGGCGGTGGCCGACTCGCAGAAGGTGTGGCTCGACAAGATCGCGGCGGCCGACGTCAAGCAGATCGCCGCCGATCCCGAGCTGCTGCGCTTCGCGATGGGTGGCGGCCGGGCGGTCTTCGCCGCCAACTGCGCCCCCTGCCACGGCGCCGGCGGCCAGGGTGCGAAGGGTTTCCCCAACCTCGCCGACGACAGCTGGATCTGGGGCGGCTCGCCCGAGGCGATCCTGCAGACCGTCAGCTACGGCGTGCGCAACGGCGACGAGCGCGCCCGCCCGGGCATGGTGATGCCGAGCTTCGGCACCGACAAGACGCTGGACGCCACGCAGATCAACGACGTCGCCGAGTACGTGCTGTCCCTCACCGACCGTGCGACCGACAAGGCGGCGGCCGAGAAGGGCAAGCCGATCTTCGCCGAGCAGTGCGCCTCCTGCCACGGCGAGAACGGCCAGGGGAACCAGGAGGCCGGCGTGCCGCGCCTCAACGGGCAGAACTGGCTGTTCGGCGGCACCAAGGCGGACATCGTCGCCCAGATCAACCACCCGCGGTTCGGCGTCATGCCGGTCTGGGCCGGGCGGCTGACCGAAGCGCAGATCAAGATGGTCGCGACCTACGTCCACTCGCTCGGCGGCGGGCAGTAGGCGCGAGAGAATCCAGGAAGGACGGTTCCGGCAATCATGGATGCGACGACCCCCGCGACCGGCCGGCTCTATGCGGACCACGTCAAGGTCTATCCGCAGAAGGTCGCCGGCCGGTTCCGACGCATCAAGTGGGCGGCGCTGATCGGGCTGCTCGGGCTCTACTATGCCGCGCCGTGGCTGCGCTGGCATCGCGGCCCGGGCGTGCCCGACCAGGCGCTGCTCATCGACATGCCGGGCCGCCGCGCCTACTTCTTCTTCATCGAGATCTGGCCGCAGGAAGTCTACTACCTGATGGGGCTGCTGATCCTCGGCGCCATCGGGCTGTTCTTCGCCACCTCGCTGCTCGGCCGGGTATGGTGCGGCTTCACCTGCCCGCAGACGGTGTGGACCGACCTCTTCATGCAGGTCGAGCGCTGGATCGAGGGCGACCGCAACAAGCGGATGCGGCTCGACCAGGGCCCGCTGACGCTCGAGAAGGCGTGGCGCAAGGTCGCCAAGCATCTCGTCTGGCTGGCCATCGCCGCGGCCACCGGCGGCGCCTGGATCTTCTACTTCAACGACGCGCCGAGCACCTTCGGGTCGATCTTCACCGGCCAGGCCGGTGCCGCCGTCTACGGCTTCGCCGGCCTGTTCACCGCCACCACCTACCTGCTCGCCGGCTGGGCGCGCGAGCAGGTCTGCATCTACATGTGCCCCTGGCCGCGCTTCCAGAGCGCGATGTTCGACGAGGACACCTTCCTCGTCACCTACGAGGCCTGGCGGGGCGAGCCGCGCAGCCACATGAAGTCGAAGCCGGCCGACGCCAAGGTCGGCGACTGCATCGATTGCGGGCTCTGCGTACGGGTCTGCCCGACCGGCGTCGACATCCGCGCCGGCCAGCAGCTCGCCTGCATCGGCTGCGCGCTGTGCGTCGACGCCTGCAACGACGTGATGGGCAAGATCGGCCGGCCCGGCAACCTGATCGCCTACGACTCGCTGGCCAACCAGGCGGCCCGCGCCGCCGCGCGGCCGACCCGCTTCCGCCCGGTGCGCCCGCGCACCATCATCTATGCGACGCTGCTGGTGGTGGTGGCGGTCGCCATGGTGGTCGTGCTGCTCGGCCGCAGCACCACCGACCTCAGCATCCTGCCCGACCGCGCGCCGCTCTTCGTGACGCTCAGCGACGGCAGCATCCGCAACGCCTACACGGTGAAGATCCTGAACAAGCAGCGCGAGCCGCAGCGCTATCGCCTCACCGTCGACGGCATCGAGGGGACCAGGGTGACCGCCATCGGCTACGGCGCCGGCGACGCCCAGGCCGTCGAGCTGCCGGTGGCCGGCGACTCGGTCGGGAGCTTCCGGGTCCTGGTGCATGCGCCGCGCCGCGCCTTGCACGACGAGAGCAACCGCCTCACCTTCCGCATCACCGACATCGCCTCCGGCAGGACGGTCGACCATGGCAGCATTTTCTCCGGCCCCGAGCATTGATCGCCGCGGCGGCGGCCGGCCGGACTGGCTCATCCCCTGGCTCTTCGTCGGCGGCATGCTGCTGGTCATCCTGGTCAACGGCGCGCTCGTCTACTTCGCGATCAGCAGCTTCTCCGGGCTGGCCACCAACGACGCCTACGACAAGGGCCTGACCTTCAACCGCACCATCGCCGCGGTCGAGGCCCAGGCGGCACGGGGCTGGCGGGTCGACGTCTCGACGCGGGTGACGGGCGCCCGGCTCGATCTCGCCGCCGCCTTCCGCGATCGCGCCGGCGTGCCGCTCGACGGCATGATGGTCGAGGGCTACCTGGTCCGTCCGACCAGCACCGGCCACGACCGGGCGATCCGCCTGGCCGCCCTCGGCGGCGGCCGCTACGCTGCCGAGATGGCCCTGCCGCTGCGCGGCGAGTGGCTGCTGACGGTCTCGGCCCGCCGCGGGGACGACACATGGCAGAGCACCCGGCGCGTCCACCTGCAGTAGCGCCGGTCGCCTGCCGGCACTGCGGCGAGCCGATTGCCGCCGCCGGCGCGGCGTTCTGCTGCGCCGGCTGCGCCGCCGCCTTCGGCCTGATCGGCGAGCTCGGCCTCGGCGACTACTACCGGCAGCGCTGCCTCGACCCGGCGCAGCGCGCCCCGCGGCCGGAGGCGGCACCGGCGATCGACGCCGGCGCCTATGTCCGCCGCCGCGCCGACGGGCTGGCCGAGCTCCATCTGATGGTCGACGGGCTGCATTGCGGCGCCTGCGTCTGGCTGATCGAGGGCGCGCTGCGCCGGCAGCCCGCCGTCGCCGAGGCGCGGGTCAGCCTGACCACCCGGCGGCTGCGCGTCGCCTGGCGCGCCGGCGAGGCGAGCGTCGCCGACATCGTCGGCACGGTCGCCCGGCTCGGCTACCGCGCCGTGCCGTTCGACCC
This sequence comes from Dongiaceae bacterium, assembly GCA_046349435.1. GTDB lineage: Bacteria > Pseudomonadota > Alphaproteobacteria > Dongiales > Dongiaceae > JAXMCI01. The sequence continues at coordinate 56,509 of JAXMCI010000030.1, forward strand.
GGCGGCGCTGGCCAGCGACGGCGCGAGGCGCGAGAAGGCGCTGCTGCGCTGCCTGGCCGTGGCGGGCTTCGCGGCCGGCAACGTCATGCTGCTCTCGGTCTCGGTCTGGGCCGGGCACGCCGCGGGCATGGACGCGGCGACGCGGGCCTATTTCCACTGGATCTCGGCGCTGATCGTGCTGCCGGCGGTGTTCTATGCCGGCCGGCCGTTCTTCGCCTCGGCCTGGGCGGCGCTCAGGGCCCGCCGCACCAACATGGACGTGCCGATCTCGCTGGCGGTGCTGCTGACCCCGGCGATCAGCCTGTTCGAGACCTTCCGCGGCGGCGAGCACGCCTATTTCGATTCCTCGATCACCCTGCTGTTCTTCCTGCTGATCGGCCGCTATCTCGACAGCCGCGCCCGCGGCCGGGCGCGCGCCACCGCCGAGCAGCTGCTGGCGCTGGGCGGCACCGCCGTCACGGTGATCGACGCCGCCGGCCGCCTCGTCGGGCTGCCGCCGGCCGAGGTCGAGGCCGGCATGACCGTGCTGGTCGCGGCCGGCGCGCGGATCGGCGTCGACGGCCGCGTGCTCGACGGCGCGGGGTCGGTCGACGCCAGCCACCTCACCGGGGAATCGGTGCCGGTCGAGGTGGCGCCGGGCGACCGCGTCTTCGCCGGCTCGCTCAACCTCTCGGCGCCGCTGCGGGTCGAGGCGCTGGCCGCCGGCGAGGACACGCTGCTGGCCGAGATCGTCCGCCTGATGGAGGCGGCCGAGCAGGGCCGCGCCCGCTACGTCGCGCTCGCCGACCGCGTCGCCCGGCTCTACGCGCCGGTGGTGCACAGCCTGGCGGCGCTGACCTTCGCCGGCTGGATGCTGCTCGGCTCGGCGGGCTGGGAGGCGGCGCTGCTCGCCGCCATCGCCGTGCTGATCGTCACCTGCCCCTGCGCGCTGGCACTGGCGGTGCCGGTGGTCCAGGTGGTGGCGACCAGCCGGCTGCTGCGCCAGGGCGTGCTGATCAAGTCGGCGACCGCGCGGGCGCGGCTCTGCCGCATCGACCGCGTCGTGCTCGACAAGACCGGCACGGTGACCTCCGGCCGGCCGGAGCTGGTGCGCGAGCGGCCGCTCGAGGCCGCCGCCCTGCAGCTCGCCGCCTCGATCGCCGCGGTGAGCCGCCATCCGCTCGCCCAGGCGCTGGTCCGCGGCGCCCCGCCGGCGCCGCCGGCGGCCGGCGTCGTCGAGACGGCCGGCGCCGGGCTCTCCCTGAGGACGCCGGCGGGCGAGGTGCGGCTCGGCAGCCGGCGCTGGTGCGGCATCGCCGAGGACGGCGCCGCCGGGCCGGAGATGTGGCTGACCCGCCCCGGCCAGGCGCCGGTGGGCTTCGCTTTCCGCGACGGGCCGCGCCCCGACGCCGCCCCGGTGATCGCTGCGCTGGCGCGGCGCTACCGCGTCGAGCTGCTCTCCGGCGACCGCGAGGCGACGGTGGCCGCCGCCGCCGAATCCCTCGGCATCGCCGAGTGGCGGGCCGGCTGCAGCCCGGCCGACAAGACCGCCCGGCTGGCGGCGCTCGCCGCGACGGGCGAGCGCGTTCTGATGGTCGGCGACGGCATCAACGACGCGCCGGCGCTCGCCGCCGCCGCCGTCTCGATGGCGCCCGCCGGCGCCGCCGACATCGCGCAGTCGGCCGCCGACATCGTCTTCCAGGGCGACCGCCTGGCGCCGGTCGAGGCGGTGCTTTCCGTAGCGCGGCGCGCCGACCGGCTGGTGCGGCAGAATTTCGTCCTCACCTTCGTCTACAATCTGCTGACCATCCCGCTCGCCATGGCCGGGCAGGTGACGCCGCTCTATGCGGCGATCGCCATGTCCGGCTCGTCGCTGCTGGTGATCGGCAACGCGATGAGGCTCGGCCGTCGATGACCGTCCTGCTCTATCTCATCCCCGCCGCGCTCGGCCTCGGGCTGGTCGGCCTCTTCGCCTTCCTCTGGGCGCTGAAGAGCGGCCAGTTCGACGACCTCGACGGGGCGGCCCAGCGCATCCTCTACGACGACAGCGAGCCGCTGCCGCCGCCGCGCGCGACCCGACGCCCGGATCCGGCGGGCTAGCGGACGATCGGCGGAGGGTTCTCGCCGCCCCCCGCTCTGCCCCCCGGCAGCACACGGGCCAGCGCCGCGCCGACCTGAGCGTTGGCGAACGGCTTGCGCAGCAGCGAGCAGGCAGCATAGGCGGCGTCCAGCCCTTCATCGCCATAGGCGGTGCAGAACACCACCGGCACGCCATGCGAGATGAGCCAGTCGGCGACCGGGTAGGACCGCTCGCCCCCGCGGAGCTGGACGTCGAGGATGGCGGCATCGAGCCGCTCGCGCTTGGCCAGCCCGATCGCCTGGGCAACCCGGGCGACCGGCCCGACCACCTCATGGCCAAGCTCGCCGATCATGGCCGCCAGGTCGAGAGCGATGAGCAGCTCGTCCTCGACGACCAGGATGCGCCGACGCGAATCGGGCTCGCTCATTGCGGCACCTCCCGGAATGGGTCACGATAAATATATACCGGCGATCCCCTCCGGGTTGCCACAGGCTGCTTGGATGGCCGCTACAACGACCATGACAGGCGTGACGTGAAGCGATCCGAGACCCGCATGGGAGCTGGCAAGGCCAAGGCCGTGCCGACCGCCGCCCGAGCTGGTGCCGGCAAGAGACGCAAGGCCGAGTCGCGCCAGGACGCCGGAGGGACCGCCGTCCCGCCGATCGTCGGCATGGGCGCCTCGGCCGGCGGCCTCGAGGCGTTCGAGAAGTTTTTCCTCAAGATGCCGCCCGACAGCGGCATCGGCTTCGTCCTGGTCAGCCACATGGACGCCCACCACAAGAGCGCGCTGACCGAGCTGATCCAGCGCTACACCGCCATGCCGGTGGTGGCCATCACCGACCAGATGCCGGTGCTGCCCGACCGGATCCACGTGATCCCCCCCAACGCCACCCTGACCATCGCCAAGGGCCGGCTTCGCGTGGTCTCGCCGCGCGCCGAGGGCATGACGATCGATGCGTTCTTCCGCGCGCTCGCCGGCGACCAGGCAGAGAACGCCATCGGGATCGTGCTCTCGGGCAGCGGCAGCGACGGCACCCTGGGGCTGAAGGCGATCAAGGAGGCGGGCGGGCTGACGCTGGCCCAGGCGGGCGGCTCCTCGCGCTACGACAGCATGCCGCGCAACGCCGCTGCCACCGGGCTGGTCGACTTCGTGCTGCCGGTCGAGGAGATGCCGGCCCGTCTGGTCGAGCTGGTCCGGGATCTCCGCCGCAAGGAGGACGAGGCCGCCGCCGACGGCTTCCGCCGCGCCACACGCCGCGCGCTGCCGGAGATCTGCGAGCTGCTGCGGGCGCACACCGGGCACGATTTCAGCCACTACAAGGAGAGCACCTTCATGCGGCGGCTGCAGCGCCGCATGCAGGTCGCCCATCTCGCTGCGGTGCCCGCCTATGTCGACCTCCTGCGGCGCGAGCCGGCGGAGGCGGAGGCGCTGTTCCGCGACTTGCTGATCGGGGTCACCCAGTTCTTCCGCGACCCCGGTGCCTTCGAGGCGCTGGACGCGCAGGTCATCCCCAAGCTGTTCGAAGGCAAGACGGCCGAGGACCAGGTTCGCGTCTGGGTGCCCGGCTGCGCCACCGGCGAGGAAGCCTATTCCATCGCCATGTTGCTGGCCGACTACATGGCGGCGCACGGCCTGTCGCTGAAGGTGCAGATCTTCGGCACCGACATCGACGACCACGCCCTGGCGGTGGCGCGCGCGGGAATCTATCCGGAGAGCGTCGCCGTCGACCTGCCGCCGGACAAGCTCGACCGCTACCTGGTGCGGCAGGAGAGCACCTACCGGGTGGCCAACGTGATCCGCGAGATGTGCATCTTCTCCGTGCACAACCTGATCAAGGATGCGCCGTTCTCCAGGCTCGACCTGATCTCCTGCCGCAACGTGATGATCTACCTCGACGCCGCGCTGCAGAACCGGCTGGTCCCGCTGTTCCACTTCGCGCTCCGGCAGCGCGGCTTCCTGTTCCTCGGCCCGGCCGAGAACGTCACCCAGCACACCCGGCTGTTCCAGCGGCTGGACGGCAAGCAGCGCCTGTTCAAGGCGCGCCCGGCCGAGGCGAGCCGGCCGCAGATCGACTTTCCGCTCACCACCCCGGGGCATCGCGCGGGCAGCAACGAGCGATCGGGGCCTCCGGCCCGGATCGAGAGCACGGTGGCGATGCGCGCCCAGCGCATCATCGAGGCCTACGCCCCGGCCTGCGTGGTCGTCGACGGCAATTCCGAGGTCCTGCATTTCTCCGGCCGGACCGGCCGCTTCCTGCAGCCCTCGACGGGGACCGCCAGCCTGAACCTGTTCAACATCGTCGATCCCGCGCTGCGGCCCGACCTGCGCAGCGTGCTGCACCAGGCCAGGACCACGAGCCGCAAGGTGGTCCATGGCGGGATCGCGCTGCCGGTCAACGGCAGCTACGTCACCCTGACGATCACCGTCGAGCCGCTGCCCGAGGAGCCGGACGGCGCACCGCGGCTGTGCGTCGTGCTGTTCCAGGAATCCGCTCCGGCCAAGGCGCGCGAGCCGGTCACGGCCGAGCCCGGCGAGGCGACGCAGAAGGACGAGACCATCGCCCACCTGGAGTCCGAGCTGATCTCCACCCGGGAGCGGCTGCAGACCACGATCGAGGAGCTCGAAACCTCCAACGAGGAGATGAAGTCCTCCAACGAGGAGTTCCAGTCGGTCAACGAGGAGCTGCAATCCTCCAACGAGGAGCTCGAGACCTCCAAGGAGGAGCTGCAATCGGTCAACGAGGAGCTGGAGACCGTCAACGCCGAGCTCAACACCAAGATCGACAGCCTGGACCGGGCGATCAGCGACCGCAAGAACCTGCTCGAGAGCACGCAGATCGCCACCGTGTTCCTGGACACGCACCTGCGCATCAAGAGCTTCACCCCGGCCATCACCGACATTTTCCACCTGATCGAGAGCGACTTCGGGCGGCCGATCACCGACATCGCCACCAAGATCACCTACGAGCACCTGCCGCGCGACGTGCGCCACGTGCTGCGAACGCTGTCCCGTGTCGAGCGCGAGGTGACGGTCGCCGACGGCGGCGCCAGCTACATCATGCGCGTGCTCCCGTACCGGACCGTCGACAACGTCATCGACGGCGTCGTCGTGACCTTCATCGACATCAGCGAGCGCAAGCGCGGCGAGGAGGCGATGGCCCAGCTGGCGGCCATCGTCGCCTCCAGCTATGACGCGATCGTCGGCGTGGCGCCGGACGGGACGATCAGGACCTGGAACGCCGGCGCGGAGCGGATCTACGGCTACGGCGCGCCGGAGGCGATCGGCCGCCCCCTGTCGCTGATCATGCCGCCCGACCGCGGCGACGAGCTGCGCCGGATGCTCGACCGGCTGCGCCGCGCGGGGGTGCCCCAGCCGGTCGAGACCGAGAGGCTGACCAAGGACGGGCGCCGTCTCGACGTGTCCTTCACCATCTCGCCGGTCCGCAACGCGGCCGGGCAGCTGGTCGTCGGCTCGCTGATCGAGCGCGACATCTCCGCCCAGAAGGCGGCGGCGGAGCAGCTGAAGCAGCTCGTCGCCGAGCTGAAGCACCGCGTCAAGAACACGCTGGCGACCGTGCTCTCGGTCGCGGCACGGACACGCGAATCGAGCCAGACCGTGGAGGAGTTCGCGCACGCCTTCGAGGGCCGGGTGCAGGCGCTGGCGAAGACCCACGACCTGCTGACGCGACAGGGCTGGACCGGCGTCTCGCTGCGCAGCATCGCGGAGGGCGAGCTCGAGCCGTTCGCCACGGAGGCCGGCCAGGTGCGCATCGCGGGGCCCGAGCTGGTGCTGGCCGCGCACCCGGCCACCATGCTCGGCATGGTGCTGCACGAGCTCGCCACCAATGCGGCCAAGCATGGTGCCCTGGCCGGGCGGGCCGGCTCGGTCCGTCTCTCCTGGAAGGTCGGCAGTGGGGCCGAGCCGGTCGTCACCATCCGCTGGCAGGAGCGCGGCGGCCCGCCGGCGCAGGAGCCCGAGCGGCGCGGCTTCGGGCTCGCCTTCATCGAGCGCTGCCTCTCCTACGAGCTGGGCGGCACCGCCCAGATCCAGTTCGCCCGGACAGGCTTACGCTGCGCGCTGGAGTTCCCGGCCAGCCAGGCGCTGGCGACGCGGGCCGGGGGGCGCGCCGGGACCAGCGCCGGCTGAGGCGGGAGCGCAGGACCGGAACGCCCCCATCCGCGCCCCTGTTGGGAATGCCGTCCGGGTGAGCGAAGGCCACCGGGTCCACGAGGCCGGACGGGAGCAAGCGTTGCCGCATCACGACATCGTCGCCATCGGCGGCTCGGCGGGAGCCCTCGAGGCGATCACCCGGATGCTGCAAATGCTTCCCGGCGATATCCCAGCCAGCATCCTGGTCGCCTTGCACATCGGCGCGGCCAATGGCAACCGCACGCCGAGGATCCTGGCCCGCCATGGCCCGCTGCCGGCCGAGTTCGCCCGGGATGGCGAGCGCCTCGAACGGGGCCGCGTCTACGTCGCGCCGCCCGACCGCCACCTGCTGATCATCGGCGACCGGCTGAGGCTCGGGGCCGGCCCCTGGGAGAATGGCAGCCGGCCCGCGATCGACCCGCTGTTCCGGTCCTGCGCGCTCAGCTGCGGGCCGCGGGTCGTCGGCGTCCTGCTCAGCGGGACGCTGAGCGACGGCAGCTCGGGGCTGCGCGCTATCGAGCGCTGCGGCGGCATCCCCGTGGTGCAGGATCCCGAGGATGCCGCCTTCGGCGACATGCCGCGCAACGCGCTCCGCTTCGCCGGCGGCGCTCGCATCGTCGCGGCCGACCGGCTCGCCGGCCTGCTCGTCGACGTGGTGGCGCAGCAGGCGGGGCCGCCCCGGCCCGCACCGCCGGATCTTCGCGTCGAGGTGGAGATCGCCGCCGACGGCCGCACCGCCGTGCAGACCGGCGAGCATGGTGGAAGGCCGTCGCTGTTCACCTGCCCGGAGTGCCACGGCGCCATGCGCGAGGTCGACGAGGGCGGGCCGATCCGCTTCCGCTGCCACACCGGCCATGCCTATACGGCCGATTCCCTGCAGGCCGCCCTGGGCGACGACCTGCGGCGGGCGCTCGGCAGCGCGCTGCGGGTGCTCGACGAGCGCGTCATGCTGTTGCGCCGGCTGGAGGCCGAGGCGATCGAGTCCGGTCATGGCTGGAACGCGGCGCGCTGGCAGGAACGGGCCAGCAGGCTGGTCAGGCGAAGATGCCGGGTGCTGATCAACGACCGGCCGCCGCCGGACGAGCGCGACCCCGCCGCCGAGGACGGACCGTAGACGCAGTGACGCCCCGCGGGGCGGCCGCGCAGGGGCTAGGCTTCCCCCGGCTTCGACCGACGCGACAGCGCGAGCAGATGGCCGCGATGCCGCTCCATCTGGTCGAGCAGGCTCACCATCGTCGCCAGAAGCTCGCGGGCCTCCTTGGTGCGGTGACCGTCGCGCTCGAGCTCGGCGATCAGGTCGCGCTGCCGGGCGATGCGACGTTCGGCCTCGGCGATATGTTCATTGGCCATCGCCAGGCCATTCGGCTCGGTCATCGTCTGCTGCCCGCCGGCCCGGAACCAGAATCCTCGGCTGCGATCGCCGACACTCCCGCAGATGACCCCGCCCGATGCGGTTTCAACCGGGGGCGAGCGCCTGCCCGCAAACGCGCCCGGATTGCCAAGCAAAGCGGAATCTGCGAAGCCTTGTCGCGCCATCCCGGCCGGAGCCCATCGCCGTGAGCGCCGCTGCCGCGCCATCGCCCGCCCCGTCCCATCGCCGTTCCTTGGCCGCCGGCCTCGTCGGCAACGTGATGGAGTGGTACGACTTCGGCATCTACGGCTATTCCGCCTCGATCATCGGCCGGCTTTTCTTTCCCGCCGGCAGCCCGACGGCCTCGCTGCTGGCCGCCTTCGGCGTGTTCGGGGCGGGCTTCCTGGTCCGGCCGCTCGGTGGCATCGTCTTCGGCCATCTCGGCGACCGGGTCGGCCGGGTCCGCACGCTGCGCTGGTCGATGGCGGCGATGATCCTGCCGACCGCGGCGATCGGGCTGCTGCCGACCGCGGCTTCCGTCGGCGTGCTGGCGCCGCTGCTGCTGGTGGCGCTGCGCCTGGCGCAGGGGCTGGCCGTCGGCGGCGAGTACACCGCCTCGATCGTCTTCCTCGCCGAGACCGCGCCGGCCCGCCGCCGCGGCCTCGCCGCCGCCTGGGCCGGGGTCGGCTGCGTCGCCGGCACCCTGCTCGGGTCCGGCACCGGCGCCCTCGTCTCCAACCTGATCACCCCGGACCAGATGGTCGCCTGGGGCTGGCGGGTGCCGTTCCTGCTCGGGCTGCTGTTCGGCGGCGTCGGCATCGTGGTCCGGCGGCTGCTGGTGGCCGACGCGCCGCCGGCCTCGCACGGCTTCCCATTGCTCGTCGCGCTGCGCACCCGGCCGGTCGCCATGCTGCAACTGATCGGCCTGGCGCTGCCGCTGCAGGTCTGCTTCTACCTGCTCTTCATCTATGCCGTGTCCTGGCTGCGGCTCGACGTCCACCTGCCGCTCGACGAGGCGCTCGACATCAACACCGCCAGCCTGATCGCCCTGCTGCTGGCCCTGCCGGCCGCGGCCCTGCTTTCCGACCGGATCGGCCGCCGGCCGATCATGCTGGCCGCCGCGGCCGGCTTCGTCCTGCTCTCCTGGCCGCTCTTCGCGCTGATGCATACCGGGCGGCCGGAGCTCGTGCTGCTCGGCCAGCTGGGATTCGCCGTGCTGCTCGGCGCCTATGCCGGGCCCTGCCCGGCGGCCATGGCCGAGCTGTTCCCCAAGCCGGTGCGCTGCGCCGCGCTGGGCGCCGCCTTCAACATCACGGCGGCGGTCTTCGGCGGCACCACGCCGCTGGTGGCCGCCGCCCTGATCGCGCAGACCGGCTCCGACCTGGCGCCGGCTTGGTACGCGATCCTGGCGCCGGCCGTCGCGCTCGGCACGCTGCTCACCGTGGCGGAGAGCGCCTTCCGGCCGCTCGATCCCGCGCCGCAGCCGGCCTGAGGGTCATTCGGCAACGAGGCGGATGCGCGTCACGCTGGCGCCGGCATCGCCGGCACCCACGTCGCGGCCGCCCCCGGGCAGCAGGACGCCGGCCGGCACCAGCGTCACCGTCGGGCCGCCCGTCGGCCAGTGGCCGGCGGCGCGCTGGGCCAGGACCAGCCCGGTCACGTCATAGGCCTGGCGCTCGCCGCGCTCAGGGTCGCCGCCGGCGCCGCCCTCCCCCGGCACGCGACCGAAGAAGCTGAGGCGGCCGACGTAAAAGGGCCCGGCCGGATCGGGCGGCGCGCCCTCCGGCAGGTCGAGGAAGATCGAGTAGTTGACCCCAGGATCGCGCCGGGCGTCGATGCCCTCGAGCAGCAGCCGGAACGGCCCGCCGCCCTGCGGGGTCCCGGCCGGGCGCAGCCGGACCTGGCTTGGCGTGTCGCCGAGGCGCAGCGCCGGTCGCTCCACCGAGCGGGCGATCTCCGTCGTCGCCGCGGCGGGCGCGGCGACGAGCAGCGCCGCCGCCGCGACCAGCAGGCTTCTGCGACCGAGGATTGCGACCATCACTCCCGCGAACCGCCCCGGCTCGGGGCGGTTCCAGGATGCGACCGCACGGCCCCGCCCGCGGACGGGCGGGGCGGTCGATCGATGCCTAGTTCAGGACCCGGTAGCCGCGGCCGGCCATGCAGTTCCTGACGATCCTGTCCTGCTCGCTGGTGCTCGACGCGGCACCGACGCCGACACCGGCGCCGGCGCCCACGGTGGCGCCCGCCGCCGCGCCGAGGCCCGGCCGGCCGGCGATGGCACCCAGCGCGGCGCCCAGGGCGGCGCCGCCGAGCGCGCCGATGGCGCCGCTCCGCACCGTCTCGTTGGTCGGGTTGACGCTGTTGGCGTAGCGCTGGCAATCGGCCAGGTCGGCCTGGTAGCGCGCGGGATCGACGCCCTGGGTGTCGACCACCGGCGTCGGCGGCTGGCAGGCGGACAGCAGCAGCGCTCCGGCGCCGAGGAGGGTGGCAGTGAGCTTCTTCATTTTCCCTGTGGTCCCCATCTTGCTAGGCCGGCAACGCGGCTCGAAACCCCGGCGTCCCGGGGTCGGCGGTGGTGGCTGCAGCATAGCCCAAGCTTCAGCAGGATACACCTGTCGAAGACCTTGTCAGGCGGCGCGGGGCCCGAGCAGGATGACGGCGGCGCCGGCCAGGCAGATCGCGGCGCCGAGCAGGTCCCAGCGATCCGGCCGCACCCCCTCGACCGCCCAGAGCCAGGCCAGGGAGGCGGCGATGTAGACCCCGCCATAGGCGGCGTAGGCGCGCCCCGCCGCCGCCGCCTCGCTGCGGGTCAGCAGCAGGGCGAAGAGCGCCAGCGCCGCCGCGCCGGGCAGCAGCCAGGCCGGGCTGCGGCCGAGCCGGAGCCAGGCCCAGACCGCGAAGCAGCCGCCGATCTCGGCCAGCGCGGCGGCGAGGTAAAGGGCGAGCGTGCGCATCGGCGGCCTCCGGGATCGCCCGACTATGCACGAGGCACAGGCCAGCGTCGCGCCCGACGGCGGCGCCCGGGCCTGCCGCGCGGCGGCGAAGCCGGCTAATGTCGCCCGCCATGCGTTCCCGATCCCCGCGGCGGCGATGAGCGCCGCCAACCCGACCGCCGGCCGCGCCGCCTTCCGCCATCCGGCCTTCGTCCGCTACTGGGCGGCCCGCTTTCTGGCCTTCGTCGCCATCATGATGCAGGCGGTGGCGATCGGCTGGCAGGTCTACGACATCACCCACGACCCGCTGTCGCTCGGGCTGGTCGGGCTCGCCGGCTTCACCCCGGCGATCGGGCTGGCGCTGGTCACCGGCCATGTCGCCGACCGCTTCGACCGCCGCCGCATCCTGGTGGTCGCCTACGCCACCGAGCTCGCCGCGGCGCTGCTGCTGCTCGCGCTGGCCGCCGGCGGCAACGCCCGGGCCTGGCCGATCTACGGCGCCATCCTGCTCTACGGCACGGCGCGCGCCTTCGCCATGCCGGCCGGCCAGGCGCTGCTGCCGAACCTGGTGCCGCCGGAGCATTTTCCGAACGCGGTCGCGTGGAACTCCTCGGCCATGCAGGTGGCGATGATCGGCGGGCCGGCGCTGGGCGGCCTGCTCTTCGCGCTCGGCGCCCAGATCGTCTACGCCGTCTCGGCGAGCTTCCTGCTCGCCGCCCTGCTGCTGATGATCTCGGTGCCGCGCCCGGCGCGCGCCGCCCCCGCCCGGCGCGAGCCGGTGAGCTGGACGACGCTGCTCGCCGGCATCGCCTTCATCCGCGCCAAGCCGGCGATCCTCGGCGCCATCTCGCTCGACCTCTTCGCCGTGCTGTTCGGCGGCGCCACCGCGCTGCTGCCGATCTACGCCCGCGACATCCTGCATGTCGGGCCGCTCGGCCTCGGCATCCTGCGCAGCGGCCCGGCGATCGGCGCGATGACCACGGCGCTGGTCCTGACGCACCGGCCGCTGACCCGCCATGTCGGCCGCAAGATGTTCGTCTGCGTCGCCGGCTTCGCCGTGGCGACCATCGTCTTCGGCCTCTCCACCAGCTTCGCCCTGTCGCTCGCCGCGCTGGTCGCGCTCGGCGCCTGCGACATGATCAGCGTCTTCGTCCGCCAGACGCTGGTGCAGATCGCCACGCCCGACCAGATGCGCGGCCGGGTGAGCGCGGTGAACTCGGTCTTCATCGGCGCCTCGAACGAGCTCGGAGAGTTCGAGTCCGGCGTCACCGCCGCCTGGCTCGGCACGGTGCCGGCCGTGGTCATCGGCGGGCTCGGCACGCTGCTGGTCTGCGTGCTCTGGGCCTGGCGCTTCCCGCAGCTGCGGGACATCGACCGGCTGGAGCGCGACCGGCTCTAGCGCGCGCCGCCGCGCGGGCGACGCCGGAGCGGCTTGACGGGCCGGCTGCTCTGCTAGAAGGTTCGGGCCGAGGGCCGGGCAGGGAGGCGCGGCTCATCGCCCTCCTTGCGAGAGAAGCAGGCTGTCAAACCTCGATGTCTGAGTTCCTGAGCCTGTTCAACTTCTCCGACGTCGGCGACTACCTGCCCGACCTGCTGCGCGGCGCGCTGATCAGCGTCGAGCTGACCATCTGCGTGATGCTGCTGAGCCTCGTCGCCGGCCTGCTGCTGGCGCTCGGCAAGATCGGGCGGCAGCCCGTCATCCGCTTCCTCTGCAACGTCTATATCGAGGTCATCCGCGGCACCCCGGCGCTGCTGCAGCTCTTCTACATCTACTTCGTGCTGCCCAGCCTCGGCATCCGCTTCGATCCGTTCCTCGCCGGCGTCATCGGCCTGTCGGTGAACTACTCGGCCTATCTCGCCGAGGTCTACCGCGCCGGCATCGAGGCGGTGCCCAAGGGCCAGGTCGAGGCGGCCAAGGCGCTCGGCATGTCGCGGCGCAAGCTGCTGCGCGTCATCGTGCTGCCGCAGGCCATCCGCATCGTCGTGCCGCCGCTCGGCAACTACTTCATCTCGCTGTTCAAGGACACCTCGCTGGTCTCGATCGTGACGGTCAAGGAGCTGATCTTCACCGGCCAGATCATCGCCGCGATGAACTTCCAGTACTTCACCATCTTCACCATCATCGGCATCATCTATCTCAGCCTGTCCTATCCCGGCGCGCTGCTGGTCCGCTACCTCGAGCGGCGCATGGCGGTGGGCAGCCGGCGGCGGCCATCCGGGCCGGTCACGCCGCTCGGCGCCAGCGGCCCGGCGGGGCAGCTGCCATGATCCGTCTCGAGGAGGTCAGCAAGAGCTTCGGCACGCTCCAGGTGCTGCGCGGCATCTCGGTCGAGATCGCGCGCGGCGAGGTGGTCTGCGTGATCGGGCCGTCGGGCTCCGGCAAGTCGACGATGCTGCGCTGCATCAACAATCTCGAGGCGATCGACGACGGGACGATCTACATCGATGGCGCGCCGGTTTATCGTTATCGTCGCGATGGCAGGCTGGTGATCGACGACGACCGGCGGGTCGAGAGCATCCGCGCCAAGGTCGGCATGGTCTTCCAGTCCTTCAACCTGTTCCCGCATCTCTCGGCGCTGGACAACGTCCGGGTCGGGCCGGTGCACGTGCTCGGGCACAAGCCCGAGCAGGCGGCGCGCGAGGCGCGCGCGCTGCTCCAGAAGGTCGGGCTCGCCGACAAGGTCGACGCCTACCCGCAGGAGCTCTCGGGCGGGCAGCAGCAGCGGGTCGCCATCGCCCGGGCGCTGGCGATGAAGCCCGAGGCGATGCTGTTCGACGAGGTCACCTCGGCACTCGATCCCGAGCTGGTCGGCGAGGTGCTGCGGGTGATGCGCCAGCTCGCCGAGGAAGGCATGACCATGGTCGTGGTCACCCACGAGATGGGCTTCGCCCGCGAGGTCGCCGACCGCGTCGTCTTCATGTCGGACGGCCTGATCGTCGAGACCGGCAGCCCGCAGCAGATCTTCGCGTCGCCGCAGCATGCGCGCACGCGGCAGTTCCTCCAGTCGGTACTGGAGCGAAACCGGGAGCTCGGCACGGCCCTGCCCCGGTGAGACGGCGTAAAGGGAACCATCACAATCAGGGAGACAAGAGATGCGGCGTGCACCATGGCGTTTTCTGATCACCGTCGCGGCGGGGATCGCCGGGCTCTCGGCCCTGGCGCTCTCCGGCGCCGTGCGGGCCGATGACGCCGGCGTTCCGGGCGTCACCTTCAACGGCGGCGACGGCTCCTACAAGCGGGCGGTCGAGAACGGCATCAACCTGCTGATCGCCCCCGATCCGCCCTACACCTACAAGGACGACAAGACCGGCGAGTATGGCGGCATCGACGTCGAGATCCTCACCGAGGCAACCAAGCGGCTCGGCATCAAGAACGTCCATTGGGACATCGTCCAGTTCGACGCGCTGATCCCGAGCATGCTCGCCAAGCGGGCCGACGTCATCGTCGACAACCTGCATGAGAACCCGAAGCGGCTGGCGGTGATCGCCTTCACCAGCCCGGTCTACTGGTACGGCTCGGCGCTCGCCGTGCAGAAGGGCAACCCGCTCAACATCCACAGCTGGGACGACCTGAAGGGCCACAGCGTCGGCACGGTGCGCGGCAGCTTCAACCAGCAGCTGCTCGAGGGCCGCAAGGACCTCAAGGAGCTGAAGCTCTACACCTCCAACGAGGCGGAGTTCGCCGACCTCATCGCCGGCCGCGTCGACGTGCTGATGGAGGACGACATCAAGATCGGCCAGTTCATGAAGGCGCACCCGACCGCCGCCATGGAGCTGGCCTCGGGCTACGAGGCGCGGCCGGAGGAGTATGGCTATGCCCGCTACGCCGTGCGCAAGGAGGATGTCGACCTCAACCACGCGCTGTCGCGGGCGATCGAGGAGATGCGCGGCGACGAGACGGTCGGCAAGATCATCACCAAGTACGGCCTGACGCTGCGCAACCTCTGGTACTTCCCGGTCAAGTAGCCTTGGCCTGAGCACCCTCTCCCGGCCTGCGAGGCCCCGCGATGAAGCTGACCCGCATCGAGACCATCCGGCTCGACGAGCTGCCGAACCTGCTCTGGGTCCGGCTGCACACGGACAGCGGCCATTGCGGGCTGGGGGAGACCTTCTTCGGCGCCGCCGCCGTCGAGGCCTACCTGCACGAGACGGCGGCGGCGAAGCTCGCCGGCGCCGATCCGCTGGCGATCGAGAAGATCGCCCAGGACCTCGTCGGCTATCTCGGCTTCGGCAGCGCCGGGGCCGAGGTGCGCGGCGATTCGGCGATCGACATCGCGCTCTGGGACCTGTTCGGCCGGGTCGCCGGCCTGCCGGTCTGGCAGCTGCTCGGCGGCCGCTGCCGCGAGCGCATCCGCACCTACAACACCTGCGCCGGCCCCGGCTACTACGCCAAGGGGGCACGCAAGGTCGGCACCGAGAACCATGGCGAGGGCGCCGGCCCCTACGAGGACCTGCACGCCTTCCTGACGCGGGCCGACACGCTGGCCGAGGAGCTGCTCGCCTCGGGCATCACCGCGATGAAGATCTGGCCGTTCGACGAATTCGCCGAGAAGACCGGCGGCGCCTGGATCTCCGAGGCCGACCTCGCCCGCGGCCTGGAGCCTGTGGAGCGGATCCGCAAGGCGGTCGGCGACCGCATCGACGTGATGATGGAGTTCCACTCGATGTGGCGGCTGGAGCCGGCGATCCGCATCGCCGAGGCGCTGGCCCCCTATCGCACCTACTGGCACGAGGACCCGCTGAAGATGGACAACTTCGCGGTCCTCAAGCGCTATGCCGAGCGCAGCCGGGCGCCGGTCTGCGCCTCGGAGACGCTGAGCTCGCGGGCCCGCTTCCGCGACCTGCTGCTGTCCGAGGCGGCCGGCGTCATCATGCTCGACCTCTCCTGGTGCGGCGGCCTGACCGAGGCGCGCAAGATCGCCGTGCTGGCCGACGCCTGGCAGCTGCCGGTGGCGCCGCACGACTGCACCGGGCCGGTGGTGCTGGCCGCATCCACCCATCTCTCGCTGCACGCCCCCAACGCGCTGATCCAGGAATCGGTGCGCGCCTACTATCGCGGCTGGTATCGCGACCTGGTCACCGCCCTGCCGCCGGTGAGCGACGGCTGCATCACCGTCCCGGACGGGCCCGGCCTCGGGCTGGAGCTGCGTCCCGACCTCGATCGGCGCTTCACCGTGCGGGTGCGCAGCACCGAGCTCGCCTGAGCGCCGCCGGCGCCCCGGCTTGCATGCTCGACTTACCTTGACGTCAGCGCGGCGAGGCGGTTAGCTCGGGGTCCGCCCGGCGCGCAGTTTGGGGGGCTCCAGGCGCGAGACAGGAGAGGCAGCCATGGACCGATCGGAAGGGCCGGGCAAAGGCCCGCTCAGCTTCGAGGAACAGACCTACGCCTATGCCCGCCAGTGGGCGAGCTCGCGCCGCGGCTTCCTGCGCGGCGCCGCCGGGCTGGCCGGCGCGGCAGTCGCCGGCTTCGGCGGGCTGAAGCTGGCCCGCGCCCAGCAGAAGGGCGGCAACCTCACCATCGCCCGCGGACAGGAATCCGACACGCTCGACCCGCACAAGTCGGCGCTGCTGGTCGCCCACGAGGTGATGTGGCAGATCTACGACTCGCTGATCTATCTCGACGAGGCGGGGACCCTCTATCCCGGCCTGGCGCTGTCCTGGGCCTTCTCCAACGAGAACAAGACGGTCACCTTCAAGCTGCGGCCGAACGTCAAGTTCCACGACGGCACGCCCTTCAACGCCGCGGCCGTGAAGTTCACCGTCGAGCGCCACCTGGCGCCGGCGACCGCATCGCCCACCGGCTGGATCCTCGGCCCGATCGACCATGTCGAGGCGATCGACGACCTGACCGTGGCCTATCACTACAAGACGCCCTTCGTGGCGCTCTGGGTCGGCCTCAGCTACTCCTACTGCGCGCCCGTCTCGCCCGCCGCCGTCGCCAAGTCCGGCGACCAGTTCGGCCGCAACCCGGTCGGCACCGGGCCCTTCAAGTTCGTCAAGTGGGAGCCCGACAAGGGCATCGCGCTGGCGCGCAACGACGAGCATGACTGGGCGACCCCGATGTACGCCAACAAGGGCGCGCCCTATCTCGACGGCGCGACCTACGTGGTGATTCCGGAAGACGCCACGCGGATGGCGGCGCTGGGGTCGGGCGAGGTCGACATGATCTCCGGCACCGACTCCGTGCCGATCGACAAGGTGCGCGAGCTGCAGCACACCGACGGCGTCAAGGTCTATACCCGGCCCTCGGTCGGGCTCTACTACAGCTACATCAACACCAAGATAAAGCCGCTCGACGACGTGCGCGTGCGCAAGGCGATCAACTACGCCGTCGACAAGCAGAAGATGATCGCGCTGGTGCTCGACGGCAACGGCAAGCCGGCCTACAGCCCGGTCGGCTCGGCCTTCGGCTTCTACGACAAGGCGGTCGAGAAGATCGGCTACGACCACGACCTCGAGAAGGCCAAGGCGCTGATGAAGGAGGCCGGGCAGGAGGCCGGCTTCTCGATCAAGTACCTGGTGATCGAGAACCCGGTCTATCGCCGCGTCGCCGAGGTGGTGCAGCAGGACCTGGCGCAGATCAACATCAAGGTCGAGATCCAGGCCTATCCGGTGGGCGAGCTGTTCGCCATGGCGCCTAAGGGCGAGGCCGGGCTGGTGTTCTTCTACTACACCTACAGCGATCCGGACCTCGTCTACGCCCTGCTCAAGACCGGCCAGGCGATGAGCTGGTCGTTCCAGAACGATCCGGAGCTCGACAAGCTGCTCGACGAGCAGCGCGTCGAGTTCGACCAGAACAAGCGGCGCGAGCTGCTGAACAAGGTGCAGGAGCGGACGGTCGACGAGGCGCTCTGGCTGTTCCTCTACGAGGGCGTCTATCTCGCCGCCTATCGCGACGACGTCGGCGGGGTCAAGCTCGACACCGTCGGCTTCCACCACCTGCAGGAGCTGTGGAAGACCTCCTGACCGCAACGGCTGCCGCCGGGCGCTGCGGCGCCCGGCGCGCCGGCTGACCCGGGGGCAGCGATGCTCGTCTTCCTGCTGCGCCGGCTGGCGCATGCGCTCGTCGTCATCCTCTGCGTCATCTTCATCGTCTCGGTGCTGATCAAGCTGATCCCGGGGGATCCCGTCGACATCATGGCGGCGGGCAATCCCGGGATCACCGCCGAGCAGAAGCAGGCGCTGCGCGAGCAGCTCGGCCTGACCCGGCCGCTGCTCGAGCAGTTCGTCACCTATCTCGGCGCCGCCGCGGTCGGCGACCTCGGCCAGTCCATCCGCTTCCGCGTGCCGGCCCTGCAGCTGGTGATGGAGCGGCTGCCCGCGACGCTCGAGCTCACGGTCGTCGCCATGCTGCTGGCGGTGCTGCTGGCGATCCCGATCGGGGTCGTCTCGGCGCTGCGCCAGGGGCGGCCGGCCGACTACGCCGCCAGCATCTT
The DNA here is from genome assembly GCA_046349435.1 of Dongiaceae bacterium. Classification (GTDB taxonomy): domain Bacteria; phylum Pseudomonadota; class Alphaproteobacteria; order Dongiales; family Dongiaceae; genus JAXMCI01. The sequence continues at coordinate 74,438 of JAXMCI010000030.1, forward strand.
CGCCATCGTCGGCGTCTCGATCCCGAGCTTCCTGCTCGGCATCCTGCTGATCATGCTGCTCAGCGTCGATCTCGGGCTGCTGCCCTCCTCGGGCCGCGGCACCTTTTTGCCGACCGCGCTCGTCCAGTCGCTGAGCCGGGGCACCGCCGCGCCGTTGGTCAAGAGCCTGCGCTACCTCGTCCTGCCGTCGGTGGCGCTGGCGCTCTCGGTGATGGCCTGGAACGCCCGGCTGACCCGCTCGGCGATGGTCGAGGCGCTGCGCCAGGACTACGTCCAGTTCGCCCGCGCCAAGGGGCTGCCGCCGAGCCGCGTGGTGGTCCGCCACGCGCTGCGCAACGCCATCATCCCGACGGTCACCATCGTCGGGCTGCAGCTGGGATACCTGCTGTCCGGCAGCTTCGTCATCGAGAACGTGTTCGCCTGGCCGGGCATCGGCCGGCTCGCCGTGCAGGCGATCTTCTGGCGGGACTATCCGGTGATCCAGGCGGTGGTGCTGGTCACCGGCATCCTGTTCCTCGCCATCAACCTGGCGATCGACCTGATCTATCGCTGGGTCGATCCGCGGATCCGCCATGCCGGCTGACGCCACGGCCGCCGCCGCCCTCACCGCCCGGCGCACGCCGCGGCTGCTGTCGAGCCCGAAGGGGATGATCGGCGCGACCCTTCTCGCCGTCGCCGTGCTGGCGGCGCTCCTCGGCCCGTGGCTGGCGCCGCACGACCCGGCCTTCCAGGTCGTGGCCAACCGCTTCCTGCCGCCGGCCTGGGCGCCGGGCGGCAGCTGGTCCCACCTGCTCGGCGGCGACAATCTCGGCCGCGACATCTTCAGCCGGGTGCTGGTCGGCACCCGCGCCTCGATCGCCATCGGCTTCGCCGTGGTGGCCGCGGCGATGACGGTCGGCTCGCTGCTCGGCGCGCTGGCGGGCTATCTCGGCGGAGCCGCCGATTCGGCGATCATGCGGCTGGTCGACTTCCAGCTCTCCTTTCCCTTCATCCTGCTGGCGATCGTCTGCATGGCGGTGCTCGGGCCCGGCCTGGTCAGCACCTTCGTGGCGCTCAGCATCGCCATCTGGGTCAACTATGCCCGGCTGGTGCGCGGCGAGGCGCTCAGGCTGCGCGAGCTCGAGTTCGTCCAGGCGGCGCGCTGCATCGGGGTCGGCGACGGCGCCATCATCCTGCGCCACATCCTGCCCAACGTCATGCCGACGATCATCGTCATGGCGACGCTCGACATCGCCTGGGTGATCATCTTCGAGGCGGCGCTGAGCTTCCTCGGGCTCGGCGTGCAGCCGCCGACCCCGTCCTGGGGCATCATGATCAGCGAGGGCCGCAACTACCTCTATGACAGCCACTGGATGTGCCTCGGCCCCGGGCTCGCCATCCTGCTGACCTCGATCGGCATCAACCTGCTCGGCGACTTCCTGCGCGACAGCTACGATCCGCGGCTGGCGCATCTCTAGGCCCCGGGAATGAGCTCTCCACCACGCCTACCCTGTCATCCCGGCGAAGGCCGGGATCCATGCCGCCACCGACGTGATGCGGCGCGATGGATCTCGGCGTTCGCCGGGATGACTTCCGGGGCCGGCGTGGCGCGGGCACCGTCGTAGAGCCCGCCGCCATGCTGCTCGAGGTCGAGGACCTGGTCACCGAGTTCCGCACCCGCGCCGGGGCGCTGCGGGCGGTCGACCGGGTCAGCTTCGGGCTCGAGCGTGGCGAGACGCTCGGCATCGTCGGCGAGAGCGGCAGCGGCAAATCGGCGATCGCGCAGTCGATCATGCGGCTGGTGCAGCCGCCCGGCCGCGTCGCCGGCGGCCGCATCCGGCTCGACGGCGAGGACCTGCTGGCGCTGCCCGAGGCGGCGATGCGCCGCCTGCGCGGCGCGCGCATCGCCATGATCTTCCAGGACCCGACCAGCACGCTCAACCCGGTGCTGACCGTGGGCGAGCAGATCGCCGAGCTGCTGCGCTGCCATCGCGGCCTCGGCCGCCGCGCGGCGCGCGCCGAAGGCGTCGCCATGCTCGAGCGGGTCGGCATCCCGGCGGCTGACACCCGCTACGACAGCTTCCCGCACGAGCTCAGCGGCGGCATGCAGCAGCGGGTGATCATCGCCTGCGCACTCGTCCTGCATCCCGAGCTGGTGATCGCCGACGAGCCGACCACCGCGCTCGACGTCACCGTCCAGGCGCAGATCCTCGACCTGCTGCGCCGGCTGCAGGAAAGCGAGCGCGGCACCGCCATCATCCTGATCACCCACAATCTCGGCATCGTCGCCGAGCTCTGCGAGCGGGTCGCCGTGGTCTATGCCGGCCGCATCGTCGAGATCGGCCCGGTCCGCCGCATCCTGGAGGCGCCGCGCCATCCCTACACCGCCGGGCTGATCGCCTCGATCCCGCGGCTGGACGGCGGCGAGGGCGAGCTGCAGCCGATCCCCGGCACGGTCGCCGATCCGCTGCGCCCGCCGCCCGGCTGCCGCTTCCACCCGCGCTGCCCGCGCGCCTTCGAGCGCTGCCGCAGCGAGGCGCCGGCCGCCCATGCGCAGCCCGACGGCGCCGTCGCCTGCCACCTCTACGATCCCGCCCGATGAGCGCGCCGCTGCTCGAGATCGAGGGGCTGGTGAAGCACTTCCCGGTGCGGCGCAGCGAGGGGCTGTTCGCCGGCCGGCCGCGCGTCGTGCACGCCGTCGACGGCGTCGACCTGCAGCTGATGGAGGAGGAGGCCTTCGGCATCGTCGGCGAGAGCGGCAGCGGCAAGTCGACGATCGGCCGGCTGATCGCCCGGCTGACCGAGCCGACCGCCGGCCGCATCCGGCTCGGCGGCGAGGACTGGCTGGCGCTCTCCGGCCGGGCGCTCCGGGCCCGGCGGCGCCAGGTGCAGATGGTCTTCCAGAACCCGTTCGCCTCGCTCGACCCGCGCTGGACGGTGCGCAGCATCGTCGCCGAGCCGCTGGTCGCGCACCGCACCGTGCCGCGCGCCGGCATCGCCGGGCGGGTGGCCGAGCTGCTGCAGGCGGTCGGGCTGTCGCCCGATCTCGCCGAGCGCTATCCGCACCAGTTCAGCGGCGGCCAGCGCCAGCGCATCGGCATCGCCCGGGCGCTGGCGCTGGAGCCGCGGCTGCTGATCGCCGACGAGCCGGTCTCGGCGCTCGACGTGTCGGTGCAGGCGCAGGTGCTGAACCTGCTGCGCCGGCTGCAGCGCGAGCGGCGGCTGGCGGTGCTGCTGATCTCGCACGACCTCAGCGTCGTCAGCTATCTCTGCCGCCGCGTCGCGGTGGTCTATCTCGGCCGCATCGTCGAGCTCGGCCCGACCCGCGCGCTGTTCGCCGAGCCGCTGCATCCCTACACCCGGGCGCTGATCGCCGCGGTGCCCGAGCCCGTGGTGCGCCCGCGCCGGCATGCGCCGCTGCCGGGCGAGCCGCCCGACCCGACGGCGCCGCCCGCCGGCTGCCGCTTCCATCCGCGCTGCCCGCACGCCGTGGCGCGCTGCCGCACCGAGACCCCGGCGCTGCGCACGCTGCGCCCCGGCCATCTCGCCGCCTGCCATCTCGCCGGGGAGATCCCGGCCACAGCCGCCTGAGGAGGTTGCACCATGCCGGCCGACGGAAGGTCCGCCCACCCCTACATCCCCAATTCCGCCCCCGAGGTGCGGCGCCGCATGCTCGCCACCCTCGGCCTGTCCAGCGTCGAGGATCTCTATGACGGGATTCCCGGCGAGATCAGGCTGCGCCGCCCGCTCGACCTGCCGCCGCCGCTGCCGGCGGAGGCGGCGCTGCGCCGCCATGCCGAGGCGATGCTGGCGCGCAACCGGCCGGCCGGCGCGGCGCTCAGCTTCCTGGGCGGCGGCTGCGCCGCGCACGCCGTGCCCGCGGTCTGCGACGAGATCGCCAACCGCGGCGAGTTCCTCACCGCCTACGGCGCCTACCCCTACTCCGACCACGGCAAGTTCCAGGCGATGTACGAGTACCAGAGCCTGCTCGGCGAGCTGGTCGGCATGGACGTGGTCACCGCGCCGACCTATGACGGCGGCTGCGCCGCGGGCAGCGCGCTGCGCATCGCCTGCCGGCTGACCGGCCGGCGCGAGATCGTCATCGCCGGCGCGCTCGGCCCCGACCGGCGCTCCCAGATCCAGGGCTTCACCCTGCCGGTGGCGCGCCTCTTCGAGGCACGGCGCGACCCGGCGACCGAGCTCGTCGACCTCGACGACCTCGCCGCGCGCATCGGGCCCGACACCGCCGCCGTCTATTTCGAGACGCCCGGCTATCTCGGGCCGATCGAGACGCGCGCGGCGGAGATCGTGGCGCTGGCGCAGCGCCGCGGCGCGCTCGCCATCGTCGGCGTCGACCCGTCCTCGCTCGGGGTGCTGGCCGCGCCCGGCGGCTACGGCGCCGACCTCGTGGTCGGCGACCTGCAGCCGCTCGGCATCCACATGCTGGGCGGCGGCGGGCTGGCGGGCTTCATCGCGACCCGCGACGATGCCCGAATCGTCGCCGAGCTGCCGACCTTCCTGGTCAGCCGCGTGCCGGCGCTCGGGGGCGACGGCTTCGGCTTCGGCGTCTCGACCATGGAGCGCACCTCCTACGACAAGCGCGAGGCGGCGACCGACTACTACGGCACGACGCAGTGGCTCTGGGGCATCGTCGCCGGCGTCTACCTGGCGCTGATGGGGCCGGCCGGGATGGCCGAGCTCGGCGCGGGCCTGATGCGCCGCACCCAGTACGCGGCGCGGCGGCTCGGCGCCATCCCCGGCGTGCGCGCCCCGGCGCTCGGCGGGGTGCCCTTCAAGGAGATGGTGGTGAGCTTCGCCGGCACCCGCCGCAGCGTCGCCGAGATCAACCGCACCCTGCTCGAGCGCGGCATCCATGGCGGCGCCGCGCTCGGCGCCGCCTTCCCGGCGCTCGGCGAGAGCGCCCTCTACTGCTTCACCGAGCTGGTCACCCAGGCCGACATCGACCGGCTGGCCGACGGCATCGAGGAGATCGTGCGATGATGCGGGACATCGGAAGCTTCCACGCGGCGCGCTGGGCCGAGCCCCTCGTCACCGACCTCGGCTCGCCCGGCGAGCGCGGCGTGCTGCCGCCCGGCGATGCCGGGCTCGAGGCGGCGATCCCCGACCCGCTCGCCGCGCTGCCGGCCGCCATGCGCCGCCAGCGCCCGCCGGCCCTGCCGGAGATCTCGCAGGCCCGCGTGCTGCGCCACTATGTCCGGCTGTCGCAGATGTGCATGGGGGTCGATGCGACGCCCGACATGATGGGCACCTGCACGATGAAGTACAGCCCGAAGGTCAACGACGCGGTGGCCCGGCTGCCGGCGGTGGCCGAGCTGCATCCGCTGCAGGACCCGTCGACCATGCAGGGCACGCTCGAGCTGCTCTGGCGCTTCGGCCGGATGATGGCCGAGATCGCCGGCATGGACGAGGTCACCTTCCAGGCCGGCAGCGGCGCCCAGGGCATCTACACCAACGCCTGCATCATCCGCGCGTACCACGCCGCGCGCGGCGAGGGCGACCGGCGCGACGAGATCATCACCACCGCCTTCTCCCACCCGATCGACGCCGCCGCGCCGGCGGTGGCGGGCTATCGCGTGCTGACCCTGATGCCGGGGCCGCAGGGCTATCCGGAGCTGGGTGCGCTCGAGGCGGCGCTGTCGGAGCGCACCGCCGGGCTGATGCTGGCCAACCCCGAGGATACCGGCCTGTTCAACCCGGCGATCCGCGCCATGGTCGACCGCGTGCACCAGGCGGGCGGGCTCTGCGCCTACGACCAGGCCAACGGCAACGGCGTGCTCGGCATCCTGCGCGCCGGCGATGCCGGCTTCGACCTCTGCCAGTTCAACCTGCACAAGACCTTCTCGGCACCGCACGCCTCGATCGGCCAGGGCTGCGCCGCGGTGGGCGTGAAGGCGCCCCTGGCCCGCTTCCTGCCGCGGCCGGTGGTGGTGCGCGACGGCGACATCTTCCGCCTCGACGCCGACCGGCCCGACGCGATCGACAAGATCCGCGGCTTCCTCGGCAACCTGCAGACCGTGCTGAAGGCCTATCTCTGGACCATGAGCCTCGGCGCCGAGGGCCTGCGCACCGTCGCCGAGACGGCGGTGCTCAACAGCAACTACGTCATGGCCGGCCTCAGGCGGCTGCGCGGCGTCGACATTCCCTGGCCGGGCAACAACAGCCACCGGCTGGAGCAGGTGCGCTACAGCCTGGAGCGGCTGCACGCCGAGACCGGCGTCAGCTCGAGCGAGGTCAAGTGGCGGATGATCGACTACGGCATGCAGCACACCATGGAGAGCCACGTCCCGATGCTGGTGCCGCAGCCGCTGACGATCGAGCCCGGCGAGTCCTACACGCTCGACGAGCTCGACGAGTGCCTCGCGCTGATGGCCCGCATCGTCGAGGAGGCCTACAGCGAGCCGGAGACGGTGCGCACCGCGCCGCATCGCGGCCCGGTGCCGCGGCTCGACATGGCGGCCGCCGACGAGCCGGCGCGCTGGGCCTTCACCGAGCGCGCCTGGCGGCGCAAGCAGGGCCCGCCGCGGGGCTGAGCCCGATGCGGCTCGGCCTCGTCGTCAACCCGATCGCCGGGATGGGCGGCGCGGTCGGGCTCAAGGGCACCGACACGCCGGAGATCCTGAGCCGCGCCCGCGCGCTCGGCGCGCAGCCGCGCGCCGCGCTGCGGGCCGGGCAGGCGCTGCAGGTCGTCGCCGCGGCGCTCGGCGGCCGGGTGACGGTGCTGGCGCCCGGCGGAGCGATGGGCGAGGACGCGGCGCGTGCCGCCGGGCTGGCGGTGGAGCCGCTGCCGGGCGGCGGCGCGGCCGGCGAGACCGGCCCCGGCGAGACCGGCCCCGCCGACACCGAGCGCGCGGCGGCGGCGCTGGCGGCCGCCGGCGTGGAGCTGCTGCTGTTCTGCGGCGGCGACGGCACCGCCCGGGACGTCTGCCGGGCGATCGGCGAGCGGCTGCCGGCGGTCGGGATCCCGGCGGGGGTGAAGATGCATTCCGCCGCCTACGCCACCGGCCCGCGCGCCGCCGGCGAGCTCGCCGTCCGCTTCCTCGCCGATGGCCGGCCCGTGCGCCCCCCCCAGGTGATGGACATCGACGAGGACGCCTTCCGCGCCGGCGCCGTAGCGGCGCGCCTCTACGGCTACCTTGCCGTGCCCTATCACCGCGAGCTGCTGCAGGGCGCCAAGGCGGGCCGCGTCAACAGCGAGCCGGCGGCGCTCGACGCCATCGCCGCCGAGGTCGGCGACCGGCTGCGCCCGGGCCGCGTCTATCTGCTCGGCCCCGGGAGCACGACCGCCGCGATCGCCGGGCGGCTCGGCTGGCCGAAGACTCTGCTCGGCGTCGACGCCTATGCCGACGGCACGCGGATCGCCGCCGATGCCGGCGAGGCGGCGCTGCTCGCCGCGATCGCCGGGCGGCCGGCCACGGCCGTCGTCACCCCGATCGGCGGCCAGGGCCATGTGCTCGGCCGCGGCAACCAGCAGCTCGGCCCGGCCCTCATCCGGGCGATCGGGCGGGCCGGGCTGGTCGTCGTGGCGACGCCGCAGAAGCTCGCCTCGCTGCAGGGCCGGCCGCTGCGCGTCGACACCGGCGACCCGGCGCTCGACGCCGATCTCGTCGGCCACGTCCGGGTGATCACCGGCTACCGCACCGAGGCGGTCTGCCCGGTCGCGGCATAGGTCAGAACGGTGTCTCGTCGATGAACCGCCGCAGCACGTTGCCGGTCAGGCGCGAGACGTTGTTGTCGTAGCCGTTGTGCGCCAGGCTGCCGCACCAGGCGATCGAGCTGAAGGCGAAGACCGCACCGCCATTGGGCGCCTCGTGGAAGGCGAGGTCGGAGCGGATGCGCGGGTTGTTGGTCCCCATCACGTCCGGCGTGTTGATCGCCTGCTCCTCGTTGACCAGCAGGAAGGTGTCGGGCAGCTCGTGCGAGGTCGCCACCACCAGCGTATGCGGCGGCGTGCCCAGCGCGGGATCGACGATGTCGACCTCGAGGCCGGCGGCGCCGCCGCCGATCAGCCCGAAATCGCCGATCGTCTCGTCGCGGCCGATGCCGGCGAAGGCGAAGGCGACGCGCGGATCCTCGCTCGCCGGGGTACGCGAATAGCCGCTCGACAGGTCGAAGCCCTGGGCGATGAAGCCGGTGCCGACCAGGAGCTGCGGCGGCCGGCCCTGGCGCCGCCAGAGGCCGCCATACTCGCCGGTGAAGCTGTGATAGTACTCGCCGGGCCGGGCGATCCAGGCGCGGGTGCCGTCCTCGGCGCGGCGCACCTCGATGACGCCGGGCAGGGTCGGGTGGTAGGCGATCCGCCAGTAGAAGCCGTTGCCGCCCATGTACATCAGCCGGCCGCCGCGCCCGAGATAGTCCTGCATCGCCTGCAGCATGGCGGCGGAGTAGTACTCCGGGTGGGTGCCGGTGAGCACGACGCGGTAGCGCGACAGCAGCGCGGTGCCCTCGCGATGCAGGTCCTCGTCCGTGGCCACGTCGAAGCGCTGGCCGGTCGCTTCCAGCCAGTCGGTGAGGTGGGTGTCGGCGTTGTAGCCCCACAGCATCGAGCCGATCCCGGCGGTCGACATCTGCACCTTCGGCCGCATGTTGAGGATCGGCCTGAGGCGCGAGGAATAGCAGACGCCGCTGCCGTCGCTGTGGACGTCGTAGAGCGAGCCGGCGAGCTCGGGATGCAGGTTGAGATGCTCCTCCCAGGGCTGGATCACCACCAGGTGGTTGGCCATCAGCTCGGCGGCGGCCGCCTGGAAGGTGAAGGAGAGGTTGGCATAGGCCAGGTAGGTGGCGGTCTGCGCCAGCAGCAGCACCGGTGCGGTGGCGCGGCCGGCCGGCGGCCGGACGAAGAACGGGATGTAGTCCTCGTCGGCGCCGCTGCGCAGCCTGAGCGCGTAGCTGCCGCTCGGCAGGTCGTCGGGCACGGTGAGGGCGAGGTCGGGCTCCCAGCCGGCGTCGTAGAGGTCGTCGTCGTGGAAGTGGATGGCGGCGTAGTGATGCGGCGCCGCCGTCCAGCGCATCTCCGCGCCGGTCCAGGCGCGTCCGGTGACGGCGCGCGCCGGCAGGTTGACGGTCTCGCCGTCGAGCGCGTTGCCGGAGAGATCGGCGACCCGGCAGCCCGGAATGTCGATGGCGAAGTCCCAGGCGCCGATCAGGGCCGCGCGGCACTGCGGCGGCACGGGATCCTGGGCGAGCTCGAGCAGCGCGGCGAGCGGCAGGGCGCCGCGGGCCAGCCGCGGCGCCTCGAGCTTGCCGTTGTAGTGGGCCGTGGTGATCCGGCCGCGGCGGTCGGTGCCGGCGAGGCGCGCCGCCATCAGCAGCGGCGTGCCGGCGGCGGCCGGGCGCAGCGTCAGCCGCGCGCCGGCCTCGGCCGGCCTCGCCTCGCGATGCGCGGCGAGCGGCTGCTGCCAGAGCCGCACCGCGCCGCTCGCGACGTCGACGCTGGCGGCGATCAGGCACCATTCGGCCGGCCGCAGCGGCACGGTGGTGGCGAGCGTCGCGACCTGGCCGGCGCCGTCGCCGAGCCGCAGCGCCGGCCGGCCCTCGGCATCGAGCAGCAGCTCGAAGCCGGCCCGGCGGTCCTCCGACCACCAGGAGAGCAGCGCCTGCTCGCGGCCGCCCGGCGTGGTCGGCCAGGCGGCGACGGCAAGCGAGAAGGAGCCCGGCGCGTCGAGCCCGGCCGCGCCCGGCACCACGGCATAGGAGCCGGCACGGATCGGCTGGTGCCGGCCGGGATACTGGCCATTGGCCGGGCTGGCGATCTCGACCTCCTTGAAGCCCGGTCCCTTGGCGTTGCAGTCGCCGCAGACCACCCGGACGAGGTCGGCGCGGAACGGCGCCGGCCGCTCCAGGCTGACGTGGAAGCGGATCTCATCGCCGGGACGGACGCTGATCCGGTCGGCGTAGCCGGTGATGCCGAGCGTGGGGACGGGCATCAGCCGAGCTCGTGCCCGGTATGCTGCTTCCAGCGCAGCCGGAAGACGGCGCGCTCCGCCTCCTCGAGCGAGCCGAAGGTGCAGCCCTCGATCAGCCGGGTCGGCTCGCCGCGCTTGCCGCTGAGGCGTGCCAGCGTCCATTCCTCGTTCGGCTTGGTGCAGACCAGCACGTACTTGCCCGGCACCGGCTCGCCGCGGAAGGCGATCAGCAGGCGCTGCAGCTCGGGGCTGGCGCGGCCGAACGGCTCGGCCATGAACTCGTCGGCGAGATGCTTCTGGTTGTGGCTGACGCGATAGACCATGGCGCCCCTCGCCGATGCTGCTGCCCCGCGGCTCCGGAGTATTGCGGCCCGCCGCGCCGAACTCAACCGTCCGCCGGCTTCTCCGCCAGATAGAGGAAGCGCGACAGCCGCCCGCTGCCGGCCAGCTCGGCGGTGACCGCGAGGAAGCGCTGGCGCTCGGCGAACCAATCGGCGCCTTCCTCCTCCTGCAGCGCCGCGCCGCGGCGCGCCCGGGCGGCGTGCCAGCGCCCGGCGATCTCGGCCACCGCGGCGGTGCGGTCCTCGCACCGCTGCAGCGCCAGCCCGGCCGCGGCGATCGCCCGCTCGTTCAGTCCCGGCGGCACCAGCAGGAACGCGCCGAGCGAGGCGCGGACGTCGAGCTCGCTCTTCTCGACGCCGCCGGTCAGCACGCCCGGGTCGGCGAAGAGCAGCCGGCCGCCCGGCGCCAGCAGCCGCGCCCAGTCGGCCAGCCGGACGAAGCGCTCGCCGAGATGGTTGATCGAGTCGATGCACAGCACCGCATCGAAGGCGCCGTCGGGAAAGGGCAGCGGCGCGGCGGCGTCCTCTACCGCGAAGCTGGCGCGGTCCGCCATGCCGCGGGCCGCCGCCAGGTCGCGGGCATAGGCGACCCCGCCTTCCTCCCGGTCGATCCCGGTGACCCGGCAGCCGCTGCGCGCCACGAGGTCGACTGACGGGCCGCCAGAGCCGCAGGCGATGTCGAGCAGGCGGCTCGAGGCGTCGAGCCGCAGCAGCCCGGGCAGCTCGGCCTGCTCGGCGAGGCTGCGCCAGCCTTGCTGGCCGAGATCCTCGCCATAGACCTCGCGCCGCAGCGCGATCGCCTGCTCGCCGCCGAAACGGGAATATTGCGGTCCGTAGAAGGGCGCCGGCTTGGCCATGGCGGCGATCATCGCTTGGCTTGGCGGCGGCGGCAATCTCCCGTCAAGATCGCTCCGCCTGATGTCAAGACGGTCGGCCGGCCGTTCCGCTCAACTGCGTGCCATGCCATCATCCGCCCCTGGCGCGGGCGGCAGGGGAGGCCGAAGGCCATGTTGACGACATCGCTCACCGGGCGCTCGGTGCTGGTCACCGGCGGCAGCAAGGGCATCGGCAAGGGCATCGCGCGGGTCTTCGCGCGGGCCGGGGCCAAGGTGCTGATCGTCGCCCGCCATCTCGATGCGGCCGAGGCCGCGGCCGGCGAGATCGCCGCCGCCGGCGGCACCGCCGCCGCGGCGGCGGCCGACGTCACCGACCTCGCATCGATGCAGAAGGCGGCCGACACCGCGGTCGCCCGCCATGGCGGGCTCGACGTGCTCTGCGCCAATGCCGGCATCTTTCCCTCGGCCAAGCTGGAGGACATGTCGCCGGAGGCCTGGGACGAGGTGCTCGACACCAACCTCAAGGGCACCTTCATCGCGGTGAAGGCCTGCCTGCCCGCGCTGAAGAAGAGCGACCAGGGCCGCGTCGTCGTGACCTCCTCGATCACCGGCCCGGTCACCGGCTATCCCGGCTGGGCCCATTACGGCGCGACCAAGGCGGGCCAGCTGGGATTCATCCGCACCGCCTGCATCGAGCTCGCCAAGTACGGCATCACCGTCAATGCCGTCTCGCCCGGCAACATCGTCACCGAGGGGCTGCAGGGGCTTGGCGCCGACTACCTCAAGACGATGGCCGCCTCGATCCCGCTGAAGCGGCTGGGCGACGTCGAGGACATCGGCAACGCCGCCCTGTTCCTCGCCTCGAAGGAGGCCGCCTACATCACCGGCCAGACGATCATCGTCGATGGCGGCCAGATCATCCCGGAATCGCTGGAGGCGCTGGCCCAGGCCTGAGGGGGGCGCCGGCCCAGCCGCAGCGCCGCGGCCTAACCCCTTGCGGAGGATTCCCGTCGCCGCCTAGAGTCCTGGTGCGTCGCCGGTGGGGTCGGACCGGTTGCTGGACGCGGGCGCCAAGGGAGCCCGGTCGATGGACAGCGTCTCGCCGCTCGGGGTGGTCACCGCCGTCCTCGGCCTCGCCTGCCTGATCCTGGCCTGGCGCCTGGCGGCCGCGCGGCACGCCCGCCGGGCGCTGGCCGCGGCCGAGCGCGACTACCACAGCATCTTCGAGAACGCGGTCGACGGCATCTACCGCTCCAGCCTCGATGGCCGGCAGCTGCGCGCCAACCCGGCGCTGGTCCGCCTCAACGGCTACGAGACCGAGGAGGAGATGCTGCGCTCGGTCGACGACATCGCGACCGAGTGGTACGTCGAGCCCGGCCGCCGCGCCGAGTTCCGGCGGCTGCTCGACGCCGACGGCAAGGTCGAGGGCTTCGTCTCGGAGATCTACCGGCACAAGACGCGGGAGCGCATCTGGATCTCCGAGAACGCCCGGCTGGTGCGCGACGCGCGCGGCCGGCCGCTGTTCTACGAGGGCACGATCCGCGACATCACGGCGCTGCGCCAGGCCGAGGAGGCGCTGATCGCGGCCACCGCCCGGGCCGAGGCCGCCAGCCGCAGCAAGTCGGAGTTCCTGGCGACGGTCAGCCACGAGATCCGCAC
>JAXMCI010000031.1:0-86948 GCA_046349435.1 Dongiaceae bacterium
CCGGCAGCAGCCGGGCGCGGCCGGAGAGCGCCGCCTCCAGCCGCGGCCGCGCCGCGCCGTTGCCGGCCACCACCAGCGCGACGCCGGCGGCGGCCAGCGGGTCGGCGAGCTCGATCAGCGTCTCGACGCCCTGCTTCTCGCCGAGCGCCCCGGCATAGAGCGCCACCGGCGCATCGCCGAGGCCGAGCTCGGCGCGGTAGGGGTTCGGGCCCTCCAGCGGCCGGATCTCGTTGCAGTCGACCCAGTTGCGGAACAGCACGCGGCGCTCCGCCGGCACGCCCTTGGCGGCCAGCCGCTCGATCATCGCCTCGGCGATCGTCGAGACCCGGTCGAAGCCGCGCAGCAGCGCCCGCTCGGCGCCGAAGGCGGTGCGCCGCAGGCCGCCGCCGCCGCCCACCAGCCCGAGCGAGAAGGCGGCGTCGACCTCGAAATCCTGGATGTGCAGCCAGGCGCGCGCGCCGCCCAGCCGCGCGGCGAGCAGCGCGCCCGGCGCGCTGGCCAGCGCCGGCGCGACGGTGAAGACGAGCTGCGGCCGCCAGGCAACCGCCTGGGCGAGCGCCACCGGCAGGCTGGCGGCGGCGAAGGAGGCGAGGTGCAGCAGCCGCGTCGCGCCGGACGGACGCTGCGGCACGTAGAGCGGGCAGCGCACCACCCGCGCGCCGTCGCGCCGCTCGCGCCGCCACAGCCAGCCGCTGGAGCCCTCGGCGACCCGCCAGGCGGGATAGTAGGGGGGCGCGGCGATCACCCGCACATCGTGGCCGCGGGCGGCCAGCCAGGCGACCATCTCGCCGGTGTACTTGCCGATGCCGGTCGGCTCGGGCGCGTGGTTGAGGCCGTAGACCAGCAGCCGCATCAGCGCCGCGCCGAGACCGAGATCAGGCAGTCGCCGCGGCCCAGCCGGTTGCCGAGCCAGAGCAGCGGGAAGGCCAAGCCGCGGGCCACCGCCATCAGCCCGGCGACGAGCAGCGGGTTGCGCAACGCCCGGGTGGTCTCGCCGGGCCGCGCGAAGGCGAGCGCGATCAGGCTCTGCGCCACCCACAGCGCCGGGGTGATCTGGCGCTGCTCGCGGGTCTCGAAGCCCTGCTCGGCGAGCAGCGCCGCCAGCCGCGGCCCGGTGAAGTGGACGATGTGGAAGGGCACGTGCCAGTTGATCCAGGCGCCGCCGCAGAGCGCGCGCAGCCAGCTCCGCGCATTGGGGCAGCTGATCCACAGCTCGCCGCCCGGCCGCAGGATGCGGGCGATGTCGGCGAGCGCCGCCCTGGGGTCGAGGAAGTGCTCCAGCACGTTGGAGAGCACGACGACGTCGTAGGGCTCGGCCGGGCGGAAGGCGGCGAGGTCGTCGCCGTAGACCGTGAAGCCGGCGGCGCGCGCCGCGGCGGCCGCCACCGGATTGGCCTCCAGCCCCTCGGCGTCGTGGCCGTTGGCCCGGTAGAAGGCGAGGCCGCGACCCTCGTTGCAGCCGACGTCGAGCAGCCGGCCGCGGCCGCGCCGGCCGTGGAAGGAGATGTCGCCGTCGAGCGCCAGCCACAGCCGGTAGAGCGCCGGCGCGTGCAGCAGCCGGCGCAGCCCGAGATAGGCCCGGCCGGTCGAGCCGGTGAAGTTGTAGTGCTCCTCGTAGAGCCGGATCAGCTCGGCCTGGCTCGGCCGCGGCAGGGTCTGCTCGAGACCGCAGCCCCGGCAGCGCGCGATGGCGAAGCGGCCGGGCACGCCGAAGCGGGTGTCGGTGACCTCGCGCACCACCGTCTCCAGCCCGCCGCCGCAGAGCACGCACCGCGCCTCGTCCACCGCCACCTCGCCCGTCCGCCGCAAAGGCGCAAGTTCTAGCGGCTGCGGCCGCCGGGAAACAAGCGGGGCGGTGGCTCGGGCCGTGAAGGGACGGCTCAAGGCGGAGGCGCGGGGGCCGCCGAGGGTGTACATCGTTCGCGGTACGAAGCGATCGGGCTTGGCGAGGGCTGGCCATGACGGCTGCCGAGGTGAGGCGGTTCAGCGGCGGGGATCTCGCCGGGATCGAGCGGCTGGTGTCCGCCGTCGCCCTGGAATGCTACGGCCATCTGCTGCCGGGCTATCGGTTCGACGCCGACGACAACTGGCCGGCCGCCTGGGTCGCCACTGCCGCCGGCGGCGAGATCGTCGGGGTCATGCTGACCGGGCGGGACTGGCTGGACGATCTCTGGATCGCGCGGCGCCATCGGCGGGCCGGGCTGGGCACCCGGCTGCTGCGGCTCGGCGAGGACGAGATCGCCGGGCGGGGTCACGCGGCGGCACGGTTGCGCGTGGTCGCCGAAAACACCGCCGCGCGGCGGTTCTATGCCCGGCATGGCTGGAGCGAGGACCGTCGCTATCCGCACGAGATCCACGGTTTCGAGATGGTCGAGATGGCCAAGCGCCTGGACCGGCAGCAAAGGAAGGGCAGCCCATGACCGAGCGGTTCGATGCGATCATCATCGGGGCGGGCGGGCAGGGCCGCCGCTGGCAGCGCAGCTGGCCGCGGCCGGGATGCGCACGGCGATCGTCGAGCGCAAGTGGTTCGGCGGCACCTGCGTCAGCACCGGCTGCATCCCGACCAAGACGCTGGTTGCCAGCGCCCGGGCGGCCTGGATGGTCGGCCGGGCGGGCAGCTCGGCATCGCGGTGGACAGGCCGGTGCGCACCGACATGGCGCGGGTCAAGGCGCGCAAGGACGCCATCGTCGCCGGAGTCCGCGACGGCCTCGAGAGCTGGATGCGGTCGACCGGCGGCATCACCGTCCATCGCGGCCAGGCGCGCTTCGCGGAGACCGCGCGAGGTCAGGGTCGGCGACGCGGTGCTGACGGCGGAGAGGATCTTCATCAATGTCGGCGGGCGCCGCCGTGCCGGCGATGCCGGGCCTCGATACGGTGCCGTTCCTGACCAATTCCGGGATCCTCGAGCTCGACCGGCTGCCCGAGCACCTGCTGGTGGTCGGCGGCAGCTATGTCGGGCTGGAGTTCGCCAGATCTGCCGCCGCTTCGGCAGCCGGGTCACGGTGATCGAGATGGCCGACCGGCTGATCCGGCGCGAGGACGAGGACGTCTCGGCCGCCGTTCAGGCGATCCTCGAGGCCGAGGGCATCGCCGTCCGGCTCCATGCCGAATGCACGGCCCTGGAACGGCGCGGCGACAAGGTGGTGGCCAGGCTCGGCTGCGACGACGGGCCGCCCGAGGCGGTCGGCTCGCACCTGCTGCTCGCCGTCGGGCGCACGCCCAACACCGGCGATCTCGGGCTCGACAGGGCCGGCGTCGCGGTCGACGGCCGCGGCTACGTCACGGTCGACGACGAGCTGCGGACCTCGGCCGAGGGCATCTGGGCGCTCGGCGAGTGCAATGGCCGCGGCGCCTTCACCCACCTCGTACAACGACTACGAGATCGTCGCCGCCAACCTGCTCGACGGCGGCAGGCGGCGGGTCAGCGACCGAATCGCAGCTTACGGGCTCTACATCGACCCGCCGCTCGGCCGGGCCGGCCAGTCCGGGCGGAAGTGCAAGCTCCGTACCTGGGCGCTGATCCACGGTTTCGAGATGGTCGAGATGGCCAAGCAGCTGGACCGGCAGCACAGGAAGGGCAGCCCATGACCGAGCGGTTCGATGCGATCATCATCGGGGCGGGCCAGGCGGGGCCGCCGCTGGCGGCGCGGCTGGCCGCGGCCGGGATGCGCACGGCGATCGTCGAGCGCAAGTGGTTCGGCGGCACCTGCGTCAACACCGGCTGCATCCCGACCAAGACGCTGGTTGCCAGCGCCCGGGCGGCCTGGATGGTCGGCCGGGCGGGCGAGCTCGGCATCGCGGTGGACGGGCCGGTGCGCACCGACATGGCGCGGGTCAAGGCGCGCAAGGACGCCATCGTCGCCGAGTCCCGCGACGGCCTCGAGAGCTGGATGCGGTCGACCGACGGCATCACCGTCCATCGCGGCCAGGCGCGCTTCGCGGGACCGCGCGAGGTCAGGGTCGGCGACGCGGTGCTGACGGCGGAGAGGATCTTCATCAATGTCGGCGGGCGCGCCGCCGTGCCGGCGATGCCGGGCCTCGATACGGTGCCGTTCCTGACCAATTCCGGGATCCTCGAGCTCGACCGGCTGCCCGAGCACCTGCTGGTGGTCGGCGGCAGCTATGTCGGGCTGGAGTTCGCCCAGATCTACCGCCGCTTCGGCAGCCGGGTGACCGTCATCGAGATGGCCGACCGGCTGATCCGGCGCGAGGACGAGGACGTCTCGGCCGCCGTTCAGGCGATCCTCGAGGCGGAGGGCATCGCCGTCCGGCTCCATGCCGAATGCCTGGCCCTGGAACGGCGCGGCGACAAGGTGGTGGCCAGGCTCGGCTGCGACGACGGGCCGCCCGAGGCGGTCGGCTCGCACCTGCTGCTCGCCGTCGGGCGCACGCCCAACACCGGCGATCTCGGGCTCGACAGGGCCGGCGTCGCGGTCGACGGCCGCGGCTACGTCACGGTCGACGACGAGCTGCGGACCTCGGCCGAGGGCATCTGGGCGCTCGGCGAGTGCAATGGCCGCGGCGCCTTCACCCACACCTCGTACAACGACTACGAGATCGTCGCCGCCAACCTGCTCGACGGCGGCAAGCGGCGGGTCAGCGACCGCATCGCGGCCTACGGGCTCTACATCGACCCGCCGCTCGGCCGGGCCGGCCAGTCCGAGGCGGAGGTACGAAGCTCCGGCCGCAAGGCGCTGATGGCCAAGTACGAGATGTCGGGCGTCGGGCGGGCGCGCGAGCGCGGCGAGACGCAAGGCTTCATGAAGCTGCTGGTCGATGCCGAGAGCGAGCGCATCCTCGGTGCCGCGCTGCTCGGCATCGAGGGCGACGAGGTCATGCAGGGCATCCTCGGGTTGATGTATGCCGGCGCCTCCTGGCGGGTGATGGAGCGCGCCATGTACGTCCATCCGACCGTCTCGGAGTACCTGCCCTCCCTGGTCGGCAACCTGGAGCCGCTGGCATAGCAGGCGGAATGCGGGTATCGGCCTTGAAGCGGCCGGTTATTGGCCGTACATCATTGACGGGACACGAAGCATGGCGAAAGCAGTGTCCAGATCTGCGCGGGGGCGCGCCAGGGCCGAACGGCTGGAGGCGCGCGTGACGGCAGAGCAGAAGGCCCTGATCGAGCGGGCGGCGGCGATGGAAGGCCGAACCGTGACCGATTTCGTGATCGCCAGCGTGCAGGATGCTGCCCGCAAGACAATCGAGGACCATCAGCGCATCGACCTCGGCCTGCGAGACAGCGAGGCCTTCGTCGATGCGTTGCTGAATCCGAAGCCCGTCGATGAACGGCTGCGCGAAACCGTGCGCCGGTATCGCGAGGCGACCGCGTGAGGGCTTCCTTTCCCTCCCGGAGCAGCCGTTGAAGCTCTTCCGGCCCATGAGCGGGCTGGCGAGGCTCTTCGCAGAATAAAGGGGGCAGTGAAGTGCCTCAAGGCCTCGTCCTGCCGATGATCGCCGTATAGGCGACCTCGAGCTGCTCGCCGACCGTGTCCCAGGAATAGCGGCGGGCGACCGACTCCCGGCCGGCCTCGCCCATGCGGCGGCGCAGATCGGGGTCGGCGAGCAGGCGGGCGATGGCGTCGGCGACCGCGCCGGCCTCGCAGGGGGTGACCAGGCCGGCGCCGTCGCCCTCGATCTCGCGCCAGATGTTGACCTGGTCGGAGATCACCACGGGCAGGCCGCAGGCCATCGCCTCGACCACCGCGATGCCGAAATTCTCGCTGTAGGAGGGCAGCACGAAGAGGTCGGAATCGGCCAGCACCGCCAGCTTGTCCTCGCCCTGCAGCAGGCCGGTGAAGAGGGTGCGGTCGCGGATCCCCGCCTGGTCGACGAACGCCTCCGTTTCCTTGCGGAACCCGCCGTCGGGGCCGGCGATGACCAGGCGGGCCTCGCCGGCCCGCGGGCCGAGCCGGCCGAAGGCGTCGGCCAGCAGGTCGAGGCCCTTCTTGAAGTTGAGGCGGCCGAGGAACAGCACGATCGGCGCCTGGGCGAGCTCGGGGTGGCGCCCGCGGAAGCTGCCGCGCGGCGGCAGGCGGGCATAGTCGGACAGCTCCAGCCCGTTCGGCACGACGAAGCCCGGCGCGCCGTGCACGAACGGTGCGGCGAGCCGCATCTCGTCGGCTGCGGTGTAGTGGATCGCCGCGGCATGGGCCAGCATGCGGTCCTGGAACCAGCGCTCGACGATCGCCTTCTTGGCGCGGCGGCGGCGCTGGATGAAGGGGTCGAGCGTGCCGTGCGGGCGGACGATGTAGGGCACGCCGGCGCGCCGGCAGGCGGCCTCCGCCGCCCAGTCGTGGAAGAGGTAGAGCGAATGGACATGCACCAGGTCGAAGCCGCCGACATCGGCCATCAGCGCCCGGCGCAGCGGCCAGGAGGTCAGCCAGAAGCGCGGCGGCTGCAGCGGGAACCAGCGCATGGTCACGCCGTCGCGCCGCTGCGGCGCGCCGCCGGCCGGCACCGATCCCGGCTTCTGGCCGTAGTCGGTGGTGTAGAGCGCGACCTCGTGGCCGCGCCGGGCCACCGCGCGGGCCATCTCGAAGCAGGCCTTGGCCGGGCCGCCGCTGAACGGCGCCAGATCGCCGATGACGTGGAGGATTTTCACCGCTAACAATCTCCCGCGGCCGGCCGGCAGTCGGCGCCGCCCGCCCGGACTAGCCGATCGGGCGCGTCACTGGGAAGCCCCATCGAGCAGCCCCCCAGAGCAGTGATGAGCACCGCAGCGGCCGAGCCGCCGATCCCCGCCGCCGCCGCCGGCCCCGGCGCGCCCCGCCCGCCGGCGCGGAGCCGCCGGGCATGAGGATCCTGGCACTGATCCACGACGCCTTCGGCGGCCATGGCGGCATCGGCCGGTTCAACCGCGACCTGCTCGAGGCGCTGGCGGCGGCGCCGGCGGTGCAGCGGATCACCGCCCTGCCCCGGCTGATCCCCAACCCGGTCGGCACCGTGCCGGCCAAGATCGACTTCCGCCGCGACGGGCTCGGCGGCCTCGGCCGCTACCTCGCGGCGGCGCTCCGCCAGGTCGCCGCCGGCGAGTACGACCTGGTGCTGTGCGGCCATCTCCGCCTGCTGCCGGTGGCCTGGCTGGCCGCCGTCCGGCGCCGCGTGCCGCTGGTGCTGGAGATCTACGGCATCGATGCCTGGCAGCCGCCGGAGAGGCCGCTGGCCGGCCGGCTGCTCGGCCGCGTCGACCGCGTGCTGTCGATCAGCCGGGCCACCACCGAGCGCTTCCTCGCCTGGGCCGGCCTGCCCGCCGCGGCGATGCTGGAGCTGCCCTGCTGCGTCGATCTCGGCGGCTTCGCCCCCGGCCCGCGCGACCCGGCGCTCGAGGCGCGCTACGGCCTCGCCGGCAAGCGGGTGATCATGACCTTCGGCCGGCTCGTCTCGCAGCAGCGCGCCAAGGGGATGGACGAGGTCATGGCGGTCATGCCCGAGCTGCTGCGCCGCCATGGCGACCTCGTCTACCTCATTGCCGGCGACGGGCCGGACCGGCCGCGGCTGGAGGCGCTGGCCCGCCGGCTCGGCATCGAGCGCCAGGTGATCTTCGCCGGCCGCATCGACGAGGCGGAGAAGGCGGCGCACTACCGGCTGGCCGACGTCTACGCCATGCCGAGCCGCGGCGAGGGCTTCGGCATCGTGCTGCTCGAGGCGATGGCGTCGGGCGTGCCGGCGATCGGCAGCGCCACGGACGGCGGCCGCGACGCGCTGCGCGACGGCGCGCTCGGCGTGCTGGTCGATCCCGACGACCCCGCCGCGCTCGCCGCGGCGATCGAGCGGGCGCTGGCCCAGCCCAAGCGGGTGCCGCCCGGCCTCGAGGTCTATGCCGTGCCGGCCTTCCGGGCGCGCGTCGCCGGCCTGCTGCCGCAGCTGACGAGGCGGCGGGCATGAGCCGGGTCCGCCTCGCCTATCTCGTCAGCCACCCGATCCAGTACCAGGCGCCGCTGCTCAAGCGGCTGGCGGCCGACCCGGCGATCGACCTCAAGGTGTTCTTCCGCAGCGACCTGTCGGTGGCCGGCTACCAGGATCCCGGCTTCGGCCGCCGGATCGAGTGGGACGTGCCGCTGCTCGACGGCTACGAGCACGAGTTCCTGCCGGCCTGGGGCGGCGACACCCGCACGCTGACGCCCTTCTGGCGGCCCTTCAGCCGCGGCCTGGCGCGCCGGCTGCGCCGGCACCGCGCCGAGGTGCTGTGGGTGCATGGCTATGCCCGGTTCTTCCACTGGATCGCCATGGCCGAGGCGAAGGCGCTCGGCCTCAAGGTGCTGCTGCGCGACGAGGCGACGGCGATCAGCCGCGAGCGCAGCGGGCCGAAGCAGGTCGCCCGCGCCGCCTTCTTCGCCGGGCTCAGGCAGGTGGTCGACGCCTACCTGCCGATCGGGACGCTGAACCGGCAGTACTGGCAGGCGCTCGGCGTGCCGGAGCGCCGGCTGTTCGACGTGCCCTACGCCGTCGACAACGACCGCTTCGCGGCGGCGGCCGCCGCCGCGGCGCCCGGCCGCGAGGCGCGGCGGGCCGCGCTCGGGCTGGCGCCCGGGCGGCCGGTGCTGCTGTTCACGGCCAAGCTGACGCCGATCAAGGACCCGCTGCTGCCGCTGCGCGCCGTGGCGCGGCTGAAGGCCGGGCCGCTGGCCGGCCGGCCGCCCTACCTGCTCTATGTCGGCGACGGGCCGCTGCGCGGCGAGATCGAGGCGGCGATCGCCCAGGGCGGGCTCGGCGACGACGTCCGGCTGCTCGGCTTCCGCAACCAGCGCGAGCTGCCCGAGTTCTACGACCTCTGCGACGTCTTCGTGCTGCCCTCGCGGCACGAGCCCTGGGGGCTGGTGGTCAACGAGGCGATGAATGCCGGCCGCGCCGTCGTCGCCACCGACCGGGTCGGGTCGGCGCCCGACCTGGTGCAGCCCGGCGTCAACGGCGCCATCGTGCCGGTCGGCGACGATGCCGCGCTCGCCGCCGCGCTGGCGCCGATTGCCGGCGACCCGGCGCGCTGCCGCGCCATGGGCGAGGCCAGCCGCCGCATCATCGCCGGCTGGGGCTTCGACCAGGACATCGCCGGCCTGAAGCAGGCGATGGCCGCCGTGCTGCGGCGGCCGGTGGGCTGATGGCGATGGCTCGGACACTCCCTCTCCCGCTTGCGGGAGTGGGTCGGGGTGAGGGTGGTGCCGCCGGCCTTGCCCTCACCCTCCCGTCGCTGGCGCGACGGGCCCCTCCCTCTCCCGCTGCGCGGGCGAGGGGAGGACGGCGATGCGCATCCTGATCGTGTCGCACGCCTTCCTGCCGCTGCTCGGCGGCATCGAGACGGCGACCGACGCGCTGGCGCGCGCCTTTCTGCGGCGCGGCCACCAGGTGACGGTGGCGACCGAGACGCCGTCGGACAAGCCGGACGACCTGCCCTATCCCGTGCTGCGCCGGCCGCGGCCGGGACAGCTGCTCAGGGCCGTGGCCGACTGCGAGGTCTGCCTGCACAACAACATCACGCTGCGCGCCGCCTGGCCGCTGCTGCTGCGGCCGCGGCGCTGGGTGGTGGCGCACCAGACCGGCCTGCGGCGGCCGGACGGCCGGCTCGACCTCGCCGACCGGGCCAAGCGCCTGGCGCTGCGCTTCGCCCGCTCGATCGCCATCTCGCGCGCCGTCGCCGCCGACCTGCCGGTGCCGGCGACGATCATCCCCAACCCCTATCGCGACGACGTCTTCCGCGTCGGCGACGGCGGGCCCCGCCCCTGGGAGCTCGCCTTCGTCGGCCGGCTGGTCTCCGACAAGGGCGTGGCGCTGCTGCTGGAGTCGATGGCGCTACTGCGCCGGGAGGGGCTGGCGCCGCGGCTGCTGCTGGTCGGCAGCGGGCCGGAGGAGGCCGCGCTGCGCGCCCAGGCGGCGACGCTCGGCCTCGAGCCGCAGGTGAGCTTCGCCGGGCCGCGGCGCGGCGCCGAGCTGGCCGGGCTGCTCAACCAGGCCCGCATCCTGGTGGTGCCCTCGCTCTGGGCCGAGCCCTTCGGCATCGTCGCGCTCGAGGGCATCGCCTGCGGCTGCGTCGTGGTCGGCTCGGAGCGCGGCGGCCTGCCCGAGGCGATCGGCCCTTGCGGCGTCACCTTCCCCAATGGCGACGCGGCCGCGCTCGCCGCCGCGCTGGCCCGGCTGCTGCGCGACCCGGAGGCCGCCGTGCCGCTGCGCGCCGCCGCGCCGGCGCACCTCGCGCGCCACACCGCCGAAGCGGTCGGCGACGCCTACCTGAAGGTGCTGGCGGCATGAGCGAGGCGCCGTTCCGCGCGGTGGTCAGCCACCCCTCCAAGCAGGGCAACATGTACCGGGTGCCGCTGGGCGCGCTGCGCTCGGGCATCCCGACCGACTTCCTCACCGGCTTCTACTACCGGCCGGGCGACCTGCCCTGGCAGGCGCTGCGGCTGCTGCCGGCGGCGCGGCGGGACCGCGCCGTCGCGACGCTGGAGCGGCGCCGGCTGGCCGGGCTCGACGAGCGGGTGACCATGGTCTCCGGGCCGCTGCCGGAGCTGCTCTATCGCTGGCTCGGCTACGACGCCGGCAACGCCCTGCACGACCGGCTGGCCAGCCGCTGGCTGGCGCGGCACGTCCGGCCGGGCAGCCGCGGCATCTTCCACGGCTTCCAGGAATCCTGCGGCCGCAGCCTGGCGACCGCCCGCCGGCGCGGGCTGGTGACGCTGCTGGAATCGACCCTGCCGCCCTCCACCCTGCCGCTGGTGGCGGCCGAGTATGCCCGCCTCGGCCAGCCCTGGACGGGGCCGTCCGCGCCCTCGGCGCTGCTGCTCGGCGAGCTGCCGCGCGCCGACTACGTGGTGGCGCAGTCGCGCTTCGCGCAGCGCTCGCTGGCCGAGTACGGCGTGGCCCCGGGGCGCGTTCTGCTGATGCCGCTCGGCGTCGACGTGGCGCGCTTCCGCCCGGCGCCGCCCGCGGCGGCCGGGGCGGCGCGGCCGTTCCGCGTGCTCTTCGCCGGGCAGATGAGCGTGCGCAAGGGCGTGCACCACCTGCTTGAGGCGTGGTCGCGGCTCGACCTGCCCGACGCCGAGCTGCTGTTCGCCGGCGCGCCGCGCGACGCCTACATCCAGGACCTGCTGAAGCGGCAGCGCGGCAGGGTGCGCCCGCTCGGCTTCGTGCCGCATGCCCGGCTGCACGAGGTCTACCAGCAGGCCGACCTGTTCGTCTTCCCGTCGCTCGCCGAGGGCGGCGTCTACGTCATCTACGAGGCGCTGGCCTGCGGCCTGCCCTGCATCGTCTCGGCCAATGCCGGCTCGGCGGTGCGCGACGGGACCGAGGGCTTCGTGCTGCCGGTCGGCGACGTCGCCGCGCTGGCCGAGCGCATCGCCGCGCTGGCCGCCGACCCCGCCGCCCGCCGCCGCATGGCCGAGGCGGCGCGAGCCCGGGCGGAGCACTTCTCCTGGGAGAACTTCTACCGCCGCATCGGCCTGATGTACCGCGCCGCCGTCGCCCGCGGCGGCGCGCCCTTCGACGCGCCGCTCGACCTGTTCGAGCGCTGAACCGTCGCACCGGCGACGCGGCGCCGTAACCTCGGGGATCTAGCCTCTGCCGCGGACGAGGAGAGGAGAACCCATGCGCCGCCGCGCCGTGCTTGCCGGCCTCACCGCCATCAGCCTGGTCGGGCTGAGACGCCCGGTCCGCGCCGCCCAGCCGGTGCGCCTCGGCTTCGCCGAGCTCTACGACGAAGGCACCTTCAGCGCGAAGTGCCGGGAGCTGGCCGGCCGCACGGTCGCGATGCGCGGCCGGCTGGCGCCAGGACCGGAGGGCGAGACTTCGCTCCTGCTGCTGACCGACGACGGCTCGCCGGACGTGGTCGCCATCCATCCGGCATCGCTTGCCGATGTTCCACCGTTCGGTGGCTTGGTGGAGGTGGCGGGCCGGCTCGAGCTCGGCGGATTCCCCGACCCGGCCGCCGACCCCTCCCGCCGCGTGCGGCTGCTGGATGCACGCCTCGCGGCGATCGGCTGAGCGCGGGGCCACCCCGTCGGCTCACGCGAAGGCGTGAAGGGCGCGAAGCTCTCACCGTCATCCCGACCCTCCGCGTCTTCGCGCCTCGCGTGAGGCGATGTGGCGATGCCACTCGCCTTGGCCCCTCGGCCGCAGCGCCCTACACTCCCGCGCACATCGAGCGAGAGGGAGGGACGCGATGCCGGGACTGGTGTGGGACGCGCATAGCTGCCTGCCGCTGCTGCCGGGGCATGGCATGGCGGAGCTGGCGCGCCATCGCGCGGCGGGGATCAACCACGTCTCGATCAATGTCGGGATGGACTTCAACCCGGTCGAGCAGGTGATGCGGGTGATCGCCGGCTTCCGGGCGTGGCTGGCGCAGCATGCCGACGAATACCTGCTCGCCGACAGCGTCGCCGCGGTGCGCCGGGCGCAGGCGGAGGGCAAGCTGTCGGTCGCCTTCGACCTCGAGGGGTCGGACATGCTGCTCGGCGACCTCGCCATGCTGCGGCTCTATCGCGACCTCGGCGTGCGGCAGATCCACCTCGCCTACAATCGCGACAATGCAGTGGGCGGCGGCTGCCACGGCGCCGACGTGCCGCTGACGCCGTTCGGGCACGAGGTGGTCGCCGAGATCAACGCGCTCGGCCTGCTGATGGACTGCTCGCACACCGGCTACCGCACCAGCATGGACGTGATGGCCGCCTCGCGCCGGCCGGTGATCTTCTCGCATTCCAGCGTGCGCGCGCTGAAGGACCATCCGCGCAACATCCGCGACGACCAGATCGACGCCTGCGCCGCGACCGGCGGGGTGATCGGGCTGAGCGGCATCGGCATCTTCATCGGCGACAACGACATCCGCACCGAGTCGCTGCTCCGCCACATCGACCATGTCGCGGAGCGGGTCGGGCCGGCCCATGCCGGGCTCGGGCTCGACTTCGTCTTCGACCAGGCGGCCAAGGACTCGCCGCCGGGCCTCGATCCGGCCGCGTGGTGGCCGCCGGAGCACGGCTACGGCCAGGGCACGCTGGCGATCGTGCCGCCCGAGCAGATGCCGGAGATCGCCGAGGCGCTGCTGAAGCACGGCTACAGCGATGCCGAGGCGCGCGGCATCCTCGGCGAGAACTTCCTCAGGGTCGCCGAGGCGACCTGGCCGGCGGGGCCGGCCACGCCCGCCTGAGCCGGCCGATGGCCCCGCCCGCCCATGTCGCCATCGTCGGCTGCGGCTTCACCGGCACCAGCGCCTTCTTCCAGCTGGTCGACCGCTGGCCGGTGCGCGAGATCACCCTCTTCGAGGCGACCGGCGAGTTCGGGCCGGGCTATCCCTACCGCCCGTCGGAGACGCCGGACTACCTGATCAACAACACCACCGGCACGATGTGCCTGCAGCCGGGCAACCGGCGCGCCTTCCTCGACTGGCTGCGCGGCCGCCCGGACGTCGTCGCGAATCCCGATCCCGCCGGCCACCTGCCGCGCGCCCTGTTCGGCCGCTTCCTGCAGGACGTCGTCGCCGCCACCCGCACGGCGGCCGCGGTGAAGGGGATCGCGACGCGGCTGGTCCCGGCCGAGGTCACCGACATCGCCGAGGACGCCGATGGGCGGGTGACGCTCTCCTGGGCGGGCGGCAGCGCGACCGCCGACCTCGCCATCCTGGCGACCGGCCGCTGCCCGCCCGGCGCGCCGCCGCCGGCGCCGCTGCCCGGCATGACGGCGCGGCTCTACCCCACGCACATCCCCGGCCGGCTGCTCGACGACGTGCCGCTCGACGCCGAGTGCCACCTGCTCGGCGCCTCGCTCAGCGCCTACGACGTGGTCAACAGGCTGTTCGCGCCGGAGAGCGGCTGCCGCTTCGAGCGCGAGGCCGACGGCGCGCTGCGCTTCGTGCCGGGGCCGAACCGGCGCCGCGTCGTGCTGTGCTCGCGCAGCGGCCGGCTGAAGAAGGTCGAGAGCCGGCGGCGCGGCACCCTCGAGCGGCGCCACCTCACCCTGCCGGCGCTCGCCCGGCTGGCGGCGGCGGGCGGCGGCGGCATCGCCGACATTGCCGCGCTGGTGCGGCGCGAGGCCGAGGCGCACGGCGCCGCCGTCGACTGGGCGGCGGTGGCCGAGCCCTATCAGGGCTGCGCCGATGCCACCGCAGTGACCGCGCGCGCCGGCGACCTGCTCGCCCGCGACCTGACGGCGGCACTGACGCCCGGCGCCAACTTCCTGGTCGATCTCGCCGGCGACGCGGCGGTGACGATCTGGGACGGCTTCGCCGCCGGCGCGCTCGCGCCGGCCGAGGAGCGGCGCTATCGCCGCCAGCTGGAGACGGCGATGCTGACCTATGCCGCGCCCTGCCCGGTGCCGACCGCCGAGCGGGTGCTGGCGCTGCTGCGGGCCGGCCGGCTCGCGGTGCTGCGCGGCGTCGCCGGGGTGACGCCCGACCCGGCCTCCGACCGCTACCGCATCGAGCACCGGGACGGCGTCGCCCTGGCGCGCATCGTCATCGACACCAGCGGCGCGCTCGACCGGCGGGTCGACGGCCCCGGCCAGCCGCCGCTGATCGCTGCGCTGCACCGGCGCGGCCTGCTGCGCCCGCATGCCCGGGACGGCGTCGCGGCGGAGGGCGCGGCGGTCGACATGACCAGCTTCCGGGCCGCCGGCGCACGCTCGATCCACGTCGCCGGCATGCTGCTCTGGGGACCCGGCTTCTTCACCAGCTCGGCCTTCATGATGGCGACCGTGGTCGAGCGGCTGCTGGCCGCCGCCTTCGCCGACAGGCCGGCCGGCTGAGCCGGCTCAGCAGCCGCGCAGCGCCGCCGTGGCCAGCCGCCCGACGCGCGGCAGCAGCGCCGCGAGATCGGCGCAGAAGGCGCCGAGATCGGGCCGCCAGCCGGTGATGCAGAAGGCGATGCCCTCGGGATCCAGCGCATAGGCGACGGCGAAGCCGTCGGGCCGCACCGGCCCGAAGCCGAAGGCCAGCCGGTCGGCCGTGGCCGGCACCGAGCTGGTGCAGAGCAGCGACGGGCCGAGCAGCTGCACGAAGCCGGGATCCTCGAACAGCGGCACCGCGAGCCCCGCCGCGGCCGCCAGGTTCTGCAGGCCGAAGAGGTGACGGTCGATACCGCGGCCGTTGCGGCTGTCGGAGGCCCGGGCGGCGATGTCGCGCAGCGCCCGGCGGGCCAGCGGCGCCAGGGCGGCATCGTCGGCGCCGGCCGCCGCCCAGCGGCAGAAGGCGGCCGAGCTGGCGGTCACCGGCCGCACCGCCTCGGTCCGGCCGGCCCGGTAGCGCCGCATGTGGACGGGCTGGTAGACGCTGTCGAGCCGCCCGGTCGTCCGGTGATAGGCGAGCTGCAGGGCGAGCTGGACGACGAGATCGCCGCGCAGCCCGCCCGGCACGTCGCGGATCTCGAAGCTCTCGATGCCGAGCCCGCCGGCGGTACGGCCGGCGGCCGCCGCCGCCGCGATGCGGGCGACCAGCGCCGGCGGCAGCCGCCAGCGCAGCGCCGGAGCCGGCGCCGCGGCCGGCGGCGCGGGCGGCAGCGTCATGCGCCCGAGCAGCCCGGCGACGTGGTGGGCCAGCCGTCCGACGGTGAAGCCGTCGATCGCGCTGTGCTCCAGGTTGCAGCCGCCCATCGCGCCGCCCGACAGGATCACCTGCAGGCTCTTGTCGAACCAGCGGTTGGCGCCGGGGAGCAGCCAGCGCGCGAGATCCGGCGCGTCGCCGCCCGCCGCCTCGTCGAGGCAGAGCACGAAGGCGGCGTCCTCGACGATCGCCAGGCTGGTCGGATTGGCCGCCGCCAGCGCCTCGCGCAGCGCCGCCCAGTCGTCACGCGGCAGCGCCGTCAGCAGCCCGAGGCCGGGGCCGGCCTGGCGGTTGGCGAGGATCGCGGCGAGATCGGCCGCGACCTGCGGGGCGGCCCGCAGCCCGTCGCGGCCGGCGAGCAGCAGCGGATAGAAGCGGTCGCGCCAGGCGACCACGCAGTGGGCCGCGCCGGCGCTGCGCCGGATCGCGTCGAGCGGCGCGCCGGGCAGGCGGACCGCGCCGGCGATGTCGCGATATTGCCGCATGCAGAGCGGCCGGCCATGCTCCCGGTCCTGGTCGAGCGTGCCGGACTCGCCCTGGCGCAGGAAGTCCATCACCGCCAAAGCGACCAGGGCTGCCCGCGGGGCGAGCGGCGCCGAGGCGATGCCGGCGGGCAGCCTGAAGCCGCCGGCGACGTTCTGGTGGACCGGCAGCGGCGCCCGGTTGCGCAAGTAGAGATCGCGCCAGAAGCGCTCGACGTAGCTGCCCGGCTGGCGCTCGTCCCAGTCGATCAGGGCCCGTTGCAGCGCCGGACCGGGCCCGGCCAGGAAGTCGGCGGCGGCGCGCCGGGTGGCGGCGAGCGCCGCCGGGTCGAGCAGCGTCTCGGCCAGCGCGAGCGTGCGGCTGCAGCTGTCCTCGAGGCCGGGGATCGGCAGGCGCGGCGGATCGATCCAGCCCGCCGCCTGATTCGGTGCCAGCGCCGAGCGGGAGCGCTCGCGAATTCCATGCATCACACCCACCCCGGGACGATCTTCGTTGCCTCCGAGGGTGGCCGGCGTTCGTTAACGTCTTATTTGCGAATGGCGGGTTTTTGGTTTCTATTGTTTCGAAACCGACACAATCCGCGACACCGGCGTGTACCGCTAGTCCGGCAGGACGGTGCCGCGCGGGCGGCGCCGGGCCGGCTCAGCCGGCCGCCGCGGCCAGGCCGGCGAGCGGCGGCACGCGCGCCAGCATCTCGAGCGCGTCGTGCCGGATGTGGTTGCGGCTCATCGCCTCGCCGAGGGCGGCGCGGTCGACGATCCCCTTCTCGACGCATTCGCGCAGCAGGCCGAAGAAGAAGGCCTCCTGCCGGCGGTCGGGATGCCGGGCATAGCGGCCGAGCAGGCCATGCTCGCCGAACAGCCGGCGGCGGACCTGCATGACCTTGCCCAGCACCGGCGAGAACTCGGTCGGGGTGTAGTCGACCGGCAGGCCGGTCTTCCAGGGCTGGGTGCGGCGCCGCGTGTTGTGCAGCATGCGGGTGCGCTCGGTCAGCCGGTCGAAGTCGTTCCACTCCTCCTCGAACAGGCCGATCGTCTCCGGCGGCTCGAGCAGCAGCGAGATCCAGTCGTGGTAGTCGCGCTTGCCGGCCATCATCGCGGCGAAATCGCGCTCCACCTGCCAGTGGCTGAGCCGGGCGCAGTCGAGCAGCATGACGCTGCTGGCGAAGGCGCCGCTCTTGAACTTGGAGCGGCGGCAGAGGATCGCCTTGCCGCCCATGTCGCGGCTGAGCAGCTCCCAGACGTCGCCGACCGCGAAGACGTCGGGATCGACCACCAGCGCCCGTCCGCGATAGCCCATCAGCTGCGGCGGCAGGAAGCGCAGCAGGGTGAAGGATTGCAGGTCGTCCTCGCGCCAGATGCGGCGGACGCCGTGGCGGATGTAGGGCTTGCCGTCCTGCGCCTGGAAGTAGGGGTAGTCCTCCTGATGCATGACGACCACGTCGAAGGCATTGGCATGCGCCGAGTTGCGGTGCATCGAGTAGGCGGACACCGCCGCCCCGATCGCCTGCTTGTCGTTGGTCTGGATGAAGATGGTGGGCCGCACCGACCCGTTTGCCTGAAGGCTCGCCAAGCGCCGTCTCCACTGATGGCCGAAGCCGAGGCCGGCCGCGCCCCAGGGAGGCGATTCGCGCCGGCCCGAATGCCGTGGCACCCTATCACGGGCCGAACCGGGCGCAAAACAGCCCTGCCGCCGCCGCATTGTCGCAGCCCGGCCGGGCGGCGGGCATCGCTTCCGGGGCCGCGGCCCCGGCGCTATGATCGCCGGCCAGCGGGCAGCCGCCGCGGACGGTCGGAGCCTCGCGTCCTTGGCCGGGAGAAGCGCCGTGCGCCGCGAGGGTCGGCCGCTCAGGGTTGCCGGGGTCGGGGGCTCGATCGGCGGGCCGCCCGCCGCACTCGCCCGGATTCCGCGCATGGATCGGCGCCATGCCGCGGCGTAACCGGGTCACCCCGTTCGGCACGCTGGAGGCGGTGGCGGCGCGCGGCACGCTGATGGGCAATCGCGGCGACCTGCACGATGCCTCGGGACGCATCGCGCGGGCCTGGAGGGCGCGCGCCTGGATCGCCTGCGCGCTGTCCTTCCGCGGCTGGCGCGCCCCGTTCGACACGGCCGGCCGCTGGACGCCGCTGTTCTTCACCGACGAGGCGGCGGCGCTGGCCGCCGGCCACCGGCCCTGCGCCCTCTGCCGCCGCGCCGACTACCGGCGGTTCGTCGCCGCCTGGCGGACCGCCCGGGGCATCGCGCCCGAGGCCCGGCTGACCGCGCCGGAGATCGACGCCGTGCTGCACCGGGCGCGCCTGGCGCAGGGCCGGCAGGCGACGCATGCGGCGCGGCTGGGCGACCTGCCCGAGGGCAGCTTCGTCGCCGACCCGGCGGCGCCGGACCGCGCGCTGCTGGTCTGGGCCGGCGCGCTGCATCCCTGGAGCTGGCAGGGCTACGGGCCGGCCGAGCCGCTCGAAGCCGGCCGCATCGTGACCGTGCTGACCCCGGCGCCGAGCGTGGCGGCGCTCGCCGCCGGCTACCGGCCGGCGGTCGCCCTGCCGCGCTGAGGCCGGCGCGCCCGCACCAGGGCGGTGAAGTCCGCGATCTCGGCAGGTTTGGCCGCCCGGCCGGTGAAGGCGGCGACATAGTCCGGGGTGTAGGAGAGCCGGGTGGCGAGCGGCTCGGCCAGCTCCAGCGAGTAGTAGCCGATCTGCATGAAGTAGAGCACTCGGGCACGGATGAAGGCCTCGCGCTCGCCATAGCCGTGGCGGGCGAAGAGCCCGGCGATGGCCGCGACCCGCGCCCGGTCGGCGGCGTTCACGGCGCGCCGCACGGTCGGCGCGCGGCGGGCCCATTCGCGCACCGCGAAGTCGAGCCGCGGATCGAACAGGCTCTCGTCGATCCAGCAGGCGAAGATGTTGAGCACGCCGGCGCCGATCGAGGGCGCGGCCAGCGCCGCCCGCTCGAGGATCACCCGGGTGTTGGTCTCCTGCCAGTGCTCGAGCAGCCGGTCGAGCAGGTCGGCCCGGCTGCGGAAGAACCAGTAGAAGCTGGAGCGCGAGACGCCGAGCCGGCGGGCCAGCGCCAGCACCTTGACGGCGCCGACCCCGCCCTCGACCAGCGCGGCGAGCGCGGCGCCGATCCAGTCGGCGCGGGCGACGCGCCGGGCCGGCGCGGCGGCGGTGGCAGGCATCGGTCGGGCTCTCCTCCGCACCCGGCGGGCCGCCCACTATAGCCGCTGCCGCCGCTTCTGGACACCTGTGTCCAGGCAGGGGTAAGGTTCGACCGGCAAGACGGGGACAGGAGGAGACGCGATGGCGCTGAAGTCGCATTACCGGGTGGTAGTGATCGGCGGCGGGGTGGTCGGCTGCTCCGTGCTCTACCACCTCGCGAAGCTCGGCTGGCGCGACCTGCTGCTGGTCGAGCGCAACGTGCTGACCTCGGGCTCGAGCTGGCATGCGGCGGGCGGCTTCCACGCGCTCAACGCCGACCCCAACATCGCCGCGCTGCAGGACTACACGATCAAGCTCTACAAGGAGATCCAGGCCGAGTCCGGCCAGGAGGTCGGGCTGCACATGACCGGCGGCGTCAACGTCGCCTGCGCGCCGGAGCGCTGGGAATGGCTGCAGGCGGCCTATCGCGTCTTCCAGACCATGGGCATCGAGACCGCCCGGCTGGTCGGCCGCGACGAGATCGCCGCGATGTGCCCGATCATGGATGTCGGCGACGTGCTGGGCGGGCTGCACGACGTCAACGAGGGCCATCTCG
Source organism: Dongiaceae bacterium (assembly GCA_046349435.1). GTDB lineage: Bacteria > Pseudomonadota > Alphaproteobacteria > Dongiales > Dongiaceae > JAXMCI01. Next base: position 19,749 of record JAXMCI010000031.1, read on the forward strand.
ACACCTACGGCGCGGTCTATGCCTATGCCGGCGCGGCGCGGAAGCGCGGCGCCGAGATCGTCGAGCACAACCGGGTGCTCGAGCTGCAGCCCACCGCCGGCGGCTGGCGGGTGGTGACCGAGGCCGGCACGATCGAGGCCGAGCACGTGGTCAATTGCGGCGGGCTGTGGGCCAAGCAGGTCGGGCTGATGGCCGGCATCGACCTGCCGGTGACGCCGATGGAGCATCACTACCTCGTCACCGAGACGATCCCCGAGATCGCCGCGATGGACCGCGAGCTGCCGCTGGTCGTCGATCTCGAGGGCTTCACCTACATGCGGCAGGAGGGCAAGGGCCTGCTGCTCGGCATCTACGAGCGGAACACGAAGCACTGGAACATGGAGGGCGCCCCCTGGGACTACGGCGTCGAGCTGATCCAGGAGGACATCGACCGCATCGGGCCGGAGCTCGAGATGGGCTTCCGCCGCTTCCCCTGCCTGCAGCGGACCGGCATCAAGCGCTGGGTCAACGGCGCCTTCACCTTCACCCCCGACGGCAACCCGCTGGTCGGGCCGGTGCGGGGCCTGCGCAACTACTGGACCGCCTGCGGCGTGATGGCGGGCTTCCTGCAGGGCGGCGGGGTCGGCCTCAGCCTGGCGCAGTGGATGATCGAGGGCGAGCCGCGGGCCGACATCTACGGCATGGACGTAGCGCGCTACGGCGCCTTCGCGGCGAACCGCCGCTATCTCGCCGAGACGACGGCGCAGTTCTACTCGCGCCGCTTCGTCATGAGCTACCCCAACGAGCAGCTGCCGGCCGGGCGGCCGCTGAAGATGGCGCCGGCGCACGATGCGATGACCGACGCCGGCTGCCGCTGGGGCGTCAGCTGGGGGCTGGAGGTGCCGCTCTATTTCGCGCCCTCCCCCGATTTCGTCGAGGCGCCGACGCTGAAGCGCTCCAACGCGCACGACATCGTGGGCGCGGAATGCCGCGCCGTGCGCGACGGCGTCGGGCTGCTCGATATCAGCGGCTTCTCGCGCTACGAGGTGAGCGGGCCGCGCGCCGCCGCCTGGCTCGACCGGGTGATGGCCTGCCGCCTGCCGGGGCCGGGCCGGGTCGCGCTGGCGCCGATGCTGGCGCCGTCGGGCAAGCTCAAGGGCGACCTGACGCTGCTCAACTGGGGCGACGGCCGCTTCTGGATCATGGGCTCCTACTACCTGCGCGAATGGCACCTGCGCTGGTTCGAGAGCCAGCTCGAGGACGGCGTCGCCGTCGCCGACCTCTCCGACGCCTGGGTCGGGTTCGCGCTGGCGGGCCCGCGCTCCCGCGCGCTGCTGGAGCGCGTGGTGCGCAACGCCGACGTCTCGGCCGAGGGCTTCCGCTTCATGGCCTGCCGGACGATCGATGTCGGCCTCAGCCGCGCCCGGGTGGCGCGGCTGTCGGTGGCAGGCGAGCTCGGCTACGAGATCAACGTCCCGGCCGCCGAGCAGCTCGGGCTCTACCGGCTGCTGCGGCATGCGGGCCGGGATCTCGGGCTGACCGAGTTCGGCTACAACGCGCTGCTCAGCCTGCGGCTGGAGAAGTCGTTCGGCATCTGGTCGCGCGAGTTCACCCAGGCCTACACGCCGGGCGAGACCGGCATGGATCGCTGGATCGCCTTCGACAAGGCGGCCTTCGTCGGCCGCGACGCGGCGCTGGCCGAGCGCCAAAGCGGCGCCGCGCGGCGGCTGGTCACGCTGGAGGTCGACGCGACCGACGCCGACGCCTCCGGCTACGAGCCGGTGTGGCGCGACGGCCGGCGGGTCGGCTACGTCACCTCCGGCGGCTACGGCCACGCGCTCGGGCGCAGCCTGGCGCTGGCGCTGGTCGAGCGCGAGGCGGCGGCGGTCGGCACGGCGCTGTCGGTGCACATCGTCGGGGTCGAGCGGCCGGCCCGGGTGATCGAGCGCTCGCCCTGGGATCCGGCGGGACGCCGCATGCGGGCGTGAGGCCGCGACCCGGAATGCGGTGCATCTTCTCTTGTCATCCCGGCGAAGGCCGGGATCCACGATGCGGCTACGACGACGCGGAGCGATGGATCCCGGCTTGCGCCGGGATGACGGCAGGACGCGATGCGACGAGGGAGTGCGGCTGATGAACGACGCCATGCCAGGACCGGAACGGCGCGGGCGGCGGCGCGGAGCGGCGCGCGAGCCGGCGCCAGGGCGGACGACCAACTACCGCGAGCTCGTCAGCCCGTTCGAGCCGCTGCGCATCTTCTCCGACGACCAGGTCGAGGCGATCCACGCCAACGCGCTGCGCATCCTCGAGGAGATCGGGATGCGGGTCCTGCTGCCCGAGGGCCGCGCCCGCTTCCGCGCCGCCGGGGCGGCGGTCGACGAGGACACGCAGATGGTGCGGCTCGACCGCGGCCTGGTCGAGCAGACGCTCGCCACCGCGCCGCGCGCGATCCTGGCGCGCGGCGGCACGAGGCAGCGCGACGTGCGGCTGGGCGGCCGCAATCTCTGCTTCCTGTCGGTGGCCGGCGCGCCGCATGCGAGCGACCTCGACCGCGGCAAGCGGCCGGGCACGCTCGCCGATTTCACCGACCTGATGAAGCTGACCCAGAGCTTCGACGTGCTGCACATGCTGACCGGCGCCACCGAGCCGCAGGACGTGCCGGTCAATCTGCGCCACTACGCCACCGCGCGGGTGCAGCTGACGCTGTCGGACAAGGTGCCCTTCGCCTATTGCCGCGGCCGGCGCCAGGTCGAGGACTGCTTCGAGATGTTCCGCCTCGGCCGCGGCCTCAGCGAGTCCGAGTTCCGCGCCGAGCCCTGGTGCTACACCGTCATCAACACCAACTCGCCGCTGCAGCTCGACGTGCCGATGACCCGCGGCATCATCGACTTCGCCGAGGCCGGGCAGCTGCTGATCGCCACGCCCTTCTGCCTGGCCGGCGCCATGGCGCCGATCACCGTCGCCGGCGCGCTGTCGCTGCAGCATGCCGAGGCGCTGGCCGCCATCGCGCTCTACCAGATCGTCCGGCCGGGCGGGCCGGTGATGTATGGCAGCTTCGCCTCCAACGTCGACATGCGCTCCGGCGCGCCCGCCTTCGGCACGCCCGAGCACGTCAAGACCTCGATCTGCGCGGGACAGCTGGCGCGCCGCGTCGGCCTGCCCTGGCGCGGCTCGGCCGGCACCGCCGCCAACGGCCCCGACGTGCAGGCCGACTACGAGACGCAGCTCAGCGTCTGGGGCGCCTTCATGGGCGGCTGCAACATGCTGCTGCACGCCGCCGGCTGGCTGGAGGGCGGACTCACCGCCTCCTTCGAGAAGCTGGTCACCGACGTCGAGGTGCTGCAGAGCCTGGCCGAGGTGCTGCAGCCGGTGCCGGTCGAGGCCGACGACCTCGCCTTCGAGGCGATCGCCGCGATCGGGCCGGGCGGCCACTTCTTCGGCGGCGAGCACACCATGGCGCGCTACCAGACCGCGTTCTACGAGCCGATCGTCTCCGACTGGTCGAACTTCGGCCGCTGGACCGAGACCGGCGCCAAGACCGCGACCGACCGGGCCAACGCGCTGTGGAAGAAGATCGTCGCCGGCTTCGAGCCGCCGCCCTTCGACGAAGGCCGGCGCGAGGCGGTCGAGGACTTCATCGCGCGGCGCACCGCCGAGGGCGGCGCGCCGAACGAGAGCTGAGCTCCACAGCCGCGTGCGCGGCGAGACCGAAGGATTTTTCGCGGCTTCGCGCCTTCGCGGAGCGGACTTTCTTCGCCCGCGCCTTCGCAGGGGAGGCGCCGGTGCTACGTGCCCGAGGCCTTGGCGATGACGGCGCGGATCGTGGCGGCCGAGGTGACGAGGCGGTCGTACTCCGGCGGGCGCAGCTCGCCCCCCATGAAGACGTAGTCGCGGCGGAAGCGCATGCCGCCGGCGGCCGGCGTCAGCGCGGCGAATGCGCCTCGCGCGGCCGCGCCGCGCCGCAGATGCGGTCGGCGTTGCGCGCCGTGATGCCGCCCGGCATGACGATGATGCGGTCGCCGGCGCGGCGCACCAGCTCGACGATCAGCGGCAGGCCCTCCAGCGCGCTGACCTCCTGGCCGGTGGTCAGCACGCGGTCGACGCCGAGCCCGATCAGTGTCTCGAGCGCGGCGAAGGGCTCGGGCGTCATGTCGAAGGCGCGGTGGAAGGTGACCGAGAGCGGCCGCGCGCGCTCGATCAGCGCCCGGCTGCGCGCCGCGTCGATGGTGCCGTCGGGCTGGAGCAGGCCGATCACCACGCCGTCGGCACCCTCCTCCCTGGCGGTGTCGACGTCGGTCTCCATCACCGCGAACTCGTCGGCGTCGTAGAGGAAGTCGCCGCCGCGCGGCCGGATGATGACGTTGACGGCGATGCCGGGCACCGCCCGCGCCCGCCGGATCATGCCGCGGCTCGGCGTCGTGCCGCCCTCGATCAGGTTGGCGCAGAGCTCGACCCGCTGCGCCCCCGCCTCGCGCGCCGCGCGCACGCCGTCGATCGAATCAACGCAGATCTCGAAGATCACCAGAGTCTCCCAAGCTGCCAGCGGCGCCCCCTCCATCGTCATCGCCGGGCTCGACCCGGCGATCCAGGGCAACCGCAATTGCATCGCCAGTATGGATCGCCGGGTCAAGCCCGGCGATGACAGGGGTGTTGCCTCACTCCGCCGGCTGGGCCACTGCCAGCGCGGCGGGGCCGACCTCCTCGACCGGCTCGCGGGCGAGGCGGCGGGCCTTGCTGCGGCGGCGGATCTCGTAGGTCGTCGCGCAGACGATGGTCAGCACCACCAGCATCAGGGCGAGCGCGTTGATCGTCGGGGTGATGCCGCTGCGCACCTTGGAGAAGACGTAGACGGTCAGCGTGTCGTAGGGGCCGCGGGTGAACAGCGTGGTGTTGAAGTTCTCGACCGACTGGAAGAAGGCGATCGCCGCGCCGGCGCCGATCGCCGGATAGAGGTGCGGCAGCAGGATGCGGCGGATCACCTGGGCGTGGCTGGCGCCGAGGTCGAGCGCCGCCTCCTCCAGCCCGCGGTCGAAGCTCTGCAGCCGGGCCAGCACCAGCAGCATGACGAAGGCGGCGATGTAGGAGGTCTGGCCGAGCGCCGAGAGGTGCAGGCCGGCCGGCACCGAGAACTTGTTCCAGAACAGCAGGGTCGAGATGCCGATCACCGCGCCGGGGGTGAGGATCGGCGCCACCATGAGGCCGTAGAGGGTCGAGCGCAGCCCGCCGGAGAGGCTGTTGATCAGGATGGCGGCCGAGGTGCCGATCGGCACCGACAGCCCGACCACCGCGAGCGCCACCAGCACGGTGTTGCGGGCCGCGATCCACATGCGGTCGTCCTGCCAGAGCTCGACGAACCAGCGGTCGGTCCAGCCGACCCAGGGATAGACCGAGGGAAACCGCGAATCGTTGAGCGCGGCGCCGCCCATCACCACCAGCGGCAGCAGCAGGTAGAGGATGAACAGGCCCATATAGAGGTGGAACAGCCAGTTCGAGGAGCGGCGCCCGGTCATCCCCGCCTCACTTCGCGATGTCGGACAGGCTGACGCGGAAGATCCGCATCACGGCCGTGACCAGGAAGGTGCAGAGCAGCAGCAGCAGGAAGGCGTAGGCCGAGCCGGTGTTCCAGTCCTGCGACTCGAACATCCATTGCTGGATGATCTCGGTGAACCAGCGCGAGTTGGTCGAGGCCAGCAGGCTCGGCACCAGGATCGAGCCGGCGGCCAGCATGAACACCATGACGCCGCCCGACGCGATGCCCGGCTTGGCATGCGGCAGGATCACCCGCCAGTGGGTCCGCCACCACGGCGATCCGAGATCCTGGGCCGCCTCGATCTGGTTGCTGTCGAGCGAGGAGATGGCGTTGTAGAGCGGGAACAGCATGAACAGCACGTAGGTGTAGACGAGGCCGATCATGATGCTGCGGAACCCGCTCATCCAGCGGATCGGCGCATCGATGATGCCGAGCCAGAGCAGCCCCGCATTGAGCGGACCCTTGAAGGCCAGGATGATGAACCAGGCGAAGGCGCGCAGGATCTCGCTGACCCAGAGCGGGATGAGCAGCAGCAGGAACAGCGTCGGCACCATCGAGGGGCTGGCGATCTTCGAGAGATAGTAGGCCAGCGGATAGGCGATCGCGAAGCACAGGAAGGTGACGATCCCGCTGTAGAGCACCGTCCAGACGAAGACCTGGATGTGGATCGGGCTCTGGAAGAAGGTCAGGTAGTTGTCGAAGCTGTAGACGTCCTTCGGCCCCCCCATCTCGCTGATCGGCAGGTAGGGCCGGAACGAGTTCTCGAAGAGGTAGAGATAGGGGAGGATGACGAGGATGAGCAGCCAGAACGCGGTGAGCAGGACGAAGACGCCGGACAGCGTCACTCCGTAGCGGCGGAGCAGGTCCCTCATGCGGCGAGGACCTTGTCCGAGATCGTCTCGTCGGCGAGCAGCACGGCGTGCGCCGGGTCGAAGGCCATGACCGCCGCCGTGCCCGGCGCAGGCACCGCGGTGCTGCCGTCGTTGCGCGCCTCGACGACCAGCGGGTGGCCGCCGGCATCGCGCAGCTGGATGTTGATGAAGTTGCCCTCGAAGGCGACGTCGGCGACGGTCACGGGAATGGCGTTGGCGCCGGCCGGCGCCGTCTCGGCCAGCCGGGCATGCTCCGGCCGGACATAGAGCCGGGCCTGCGTGCCGGGCCCCACGCCCGGCCCCAGCGTCACCCGGAAGGTGCCGCTGGCGGTGCGGAAGGTGCCGGCGCCCGGCTCGAGCGTGCCGGTGAAGATGTTGTTCTCGCCGACGAAGGAGGCGACGAAGCCGTTGGCCGGGCGGTTGTAGATCTCCTGCGGCGGCGCCACCTGCTGCAGCCGGCCGTGCGACATCACCGCGACGCGGTCCGACATGGCGAGCGCCTCGCCCTGGTCGTGGGTGATGTAGATGAAGGTGACGTTGGTCCGCTTCTGGATGGCGCGCAGCTCGGCCCGCATGTGCTGCCGCAGCTTGAGGTCGAGGGCCGAGAGCGGCTCGTCGAGCAGCATCACCTTGGGCTCGACGGCGAGCGCGCGGGCGATCGCCACGCGCTGCTTCTGGCCGCCGGAGAGCTGGCTGATCCGCTTGTCGGCGGCGCCCGGCAGGTCGACCAGCTTCAGCAGCTCCTCGGCCTTGGCCCGGCGGGTCGCCTTGGCCACCCCGCGCACCTCGAGGCCGAAGGCGATGTTCTCCCAGACCGGCATCAGCGGGAACAGCGCCAGGTTCTGGAAGATCAGCACGGTCGGACGCTTGTTGGCGCGGATGTCGCGCATGTCCTGGCCGCCGATGCGGATATGGCCTTCGCTCGGCGTCACGAAGCCGGAGATCATCCTGAGGATGGTGGTCTTGCCGCAGCCGGACGGGCCGAGGAAGGAGAAGAACTCGCCCGACCGGATCGACACCGTCGCCCGGTCGACGGCGCGGAACTTGCCGAAATCGGCGGACACGCCGTCCAGCTCAACTGCACCGCTCATCGCTTCTCCCAGATCTCCCGTATTCTGTCGACCCGCCGGATCTTGACGCCGGTCGGGCGTGTCGGGAAGAGCCGCCGGACGGGTCCCGTCCGGCGGCTCCCCTCAGGCCTGGATCAGGCGGCCTTCCACTTGTCGGCGTACTCGCCGCGCAGCTTGATGAACCAGGCTTCCTGCACCGGCCACCACCACAGCTTCTGCAGCGCGTCGCCCGGGTAGGCGGCGTTGTAGAACGCCTTGACGTCCGGCGCGGTCAGGTCGATGCCGCCCTTGCCCACCGGGTTGGCGGAGAAGGCGGTCGCCCAGGCGGCCGAGCCCTCGGCGCTCGACACCCACTTGGCGAGCTCGTGCGCCTGCTCGGCGTTCTTCGCGTTGGCCAGCAGCACGAAGCCCTGGTTCCAGGCGAACGCGCCCTCCTTCGGCGCGATGAAGCCGAAGCCGTCGTTGCGCAGGTTGTAGCCGGTCGAGTCCCAGTTCAGGCCGATCACCGCGCCATTGGTCTTGTAGGCGGCCTGGGCCTCGTTCTCGCCGGACCAGAACTGCACGACGTTGGCCTTGTGCTTGGTCGCCTCGGCGAGCGCGATGTCCCAGAGCTGGCGCATCGTCGCCTCGTCCTTGTAGCTGTCGAGCCAGGGCTTCGGCAGCTTGCCCTCGGCGTCGAGCCAGCGGCCCATGGCGGCGAGCGAGGAATGGGCGCGCACGCAGACCTTGCCGACGTACTTGTCGCTCCACAGGTCGCCCAGGCTGGCCTGGCCGTAGGCGGTGTTGGCCTCGGTCTTGCTGTAGACGATCGCCTCGGTGCCCCACACGCTCGGCACGATCAGGCGCTTGCCGTCGACCACCGCGGCCTTGCCGGCCTCGCCGTCGGCCAGCCCCGGGACGTAGCTGTCCATGGCCAGCTTGCCGGTGTCCCAGCCCTGGATCAGGCCGTTGGTGTACCAGCCGGCGGCGCGGTCGACGGTCGGCTCCGACATGTCGATGGCGCCGGTCTTCATCGCCAGCTTGGCCTGGGCGAAGAAGTCGTCCTGGCTCGGCTGCTCGGTGAAGTTCACCTTGATGCCGGTCTTCTTGGTGAATTCCGGGAAGACGGTCTTGGCGAGCTCGGGATACCCGGCCCAGCCCATGAAGTTGACCTCGCCCGACGAGGACAGGGCCGAGCGCGAGACGATGGCGGGCGCGGCGATCGCGCCGAGGCCGATGGCCGCGGTCGTCCTCAGGAACGACCGCCGGCTGGTGCCGATGATCCGATTGCGCATTGTTCGACTTCTCCCATGTTGAGGTGCTCGGGCCGGGGCGCCCTGGCACTGGCTTCCCTGTTCACCGCCGGTCCGGCGGTCCCAGCCCCCGAGCATGTGCGGGTGGCCGAAAATAGACAGACATCTAGATTTTTACAACGAAATGCGTCGCCGTCATATAACGGTAATCAAACCGCATCCGCCAGTAAAAATACAGACTGCATGAAGGTGACGGCCCGGGCCATCCTGGCACCGGGCCGTCCTTCACTCAACTCAGGCCTTCTTCCAGATCTCCTCGCAGAAGATGTACTGCGTCGGATGGGCCTCGAAGCCTTCGAAGTTCTTGTCCATCGGCGCCCACAGCGCGCGCCACAGCGGCTGCACGATGGGGCCGTCCTCCTGCATGAGCTTCTCGATCTCGGCCATCACCTCGCGGCGCTTGTCGACGTCGACGATGCCCTCGGCCTTGGTCAGCAGCTCGTCGAACTTCGGGTTCGAGTAGTCGCTCTCGTTCCACGGCACGCCGGTGCGGTAGGCCAGCCCCAGCACCATGACGCCGAGCGGCCGGTGCGCCCAGCTGGTGAAGCCGAACGGCACCTTGGTCCAGTTGTCCCAGTAGGCCGCCGACGGCATCAGGTTGAGCTTCACGGTGATGCCGGCATCCTTCCACATCTGGGCCATCGCCTCGACCGCCTTGGCCTCCCAGTCGGGATCCTTCTTGTAGGCGATCTCGACCTCGATGCCGTTGGGGTGGCCGGCCTCGGCGAGCAGCTTCTTGGCCCCCTTGACGTCGCGCTTCCACGTCGGAAGCTTGGCGTACTCGGGATGGATCGGCGCGACATGGTGGTGCTCGCCCGGGGCGCCCAGGCCGCGATGGGCGATCTTCAGGATGGCCTTCGGGTCGATCGCCAGGCGCATCGCCTTGCGCACCTTCGGGTCGTCGAACGGCTTCACGCCCTGCTTCATGCGGGCGACGCCGGTGTCGCCGGTGTTGACCGTGAAGATCTTGTAGTTCTTCAGCGCCTTGACCTGGTCGAGGATGGTGATCGGCGGGTTGTACATGGTGTCGCCCTGGCCGGCCGCGAGCGCCGCCAGTGCCGCCGCCGGATCGTCGCCGGTGTCGATGAAGGTGACGCTCTCGAGGTAGGGACCCTTGCCCCAGTAGCTCGACCGGGCCTTCAGCTCGCAGCGCTTGCCGACCTCGATCGAGGTCATGTCGAAGGCGCCGGTGCCGGGCGAGCCCGGGCCGAACTTGCCGTTATCCTTCGGGTGCAGGATCAGCGCGGGATAGTGGAACAGGTTCTCCGGGATGGCGAGCTGCGGCGACTGGCCGTTGAGCCGGATGGTGTGGTCGTCGACCTTCTCGATCGCATTGGCGTCCCACAGCACCAGGCTCTTCTTGGGCTGGCCCTTGTCGTCCTTCTCGCCCTTGTCGACCTCCTTCATCATGAACCCGCTGAACAGGCCGAGCACCGACGAGCCGGTCTTCTCGTCCAGCCAGTGCTGCAGGTTCCAGATCGCATGGTCGGCGACGAAGTCGTCCCCGTTCGACCACTTGACGTCCTTGCGCAGGTTAATCGTCCAGCTCTTCAGGTCGTCGCTCGGCTTCCAGCTCTCCGCCAGGTAGGGCCGGGTGATGTTGTCCGCGCCGGTGCGGGTCAGGTACTCGTTGCACTGCCGGACCATGTTGGAATCGGTGATCCAGGAGAAGGTCGGCGGGTTGTCCACCGCCACCACGCGCATGATGATGCGCAGGCTGCCGCCCTTCTTCGGCGTCGCCGCGGCCTGCGCCGCGGGCACCAGCGCCTCGCCGGTGATGCGGCCGGAGAGCGCGTAGGCGGCGGGCGCCGACATGCCAAGCAGGGTCACGGTGCGCAGGAAGTCGCGGCGGTCGATCTTGCGCGCTTCCAGGGCCTCCACCATCCGGCCCACGGCCGGATGCGCGGTATCCTTGTCGTCGAACGGTCCAGACATGTTTCTCCAGCCTCCCAGTCTTGATCTACGCACCGGGCAACGTGCCCGGGCGGGTGGATTGACAATAGTTGATCGCCTCTGTCGGTCAACAGGACCTGATTCTCCGGCCTGCGGCGGGCTGCCGCTCGCGGCCGAGCCTGGCCGCTTGACGGATGCCGGCCGCGGCTGTGCAATGTATACAAGTGCGACATAGATATCGCCGGGACGGCGACCGATGAGCGTGGCAACCAAGGAGCGGGGCGGAAGCGGCGGGCTGACCGCGGTGCAGCCGCGCAGCCTGGCCGAGCAGGTCGCCGACTCCATCGTCGACGGCATCGCCGCCGGGGCGCTGCTGCCCGGCCAGCGCATCCTCGAGGTCGAGCTGGCGGGCCAGCTGCGGGTCAGCCGCGTGCCGGTGCGCGAGGCGCTGAAGTCGCTGGCCGCGCAGGGCATCATCGAGCAGGCGCCGCATCGCGGCACGCACATCGTCGCCTTCGACGAGCAGCGCATCGAGCGCATCTGCGAGGTCCGTGCCGCGCTGGAGAAGATCGCGGCGCGCGACGCGGCGCGCGCCTTCGCCGCCGCGCCGGCGCGGCTCGCCGGGCTCGACGCCGCGATCGCGGCGATGCAGCGCTGCATCGCCCAGCGCGACTGGGTCGGCGTCAACAAGGCCGACATCGCCTTCCATCGCGAGATCTGCCTCGCCTCGGGCAACGAGATCGCCGCCATCCTGTGGGAGGCGATCGCCCGCCACGTGCTGATCGTCTTCGGCCGCGAGATCCTGAGCGAGACCGGCCGCGAGGAGATCGTCGACCACCATCGCGCGCTGCGCGAGCTGCTGGCCGCCGGCCCGTCGCGCCGACTCGCCGCCGCCGTCGAGGGCCATATCCTGCGGCTGCGACGCGATCGCATCGCCGCCGGCTGAAGCTCCCGCGCGCGGAGTTCACGCGAATGCAACCGCCGGGTGGAGCAGTCCCGGGCTATGCTGCCGACCTCGGCCCGCAGGAGGAGCGCCCATGACCGCACACGGACACATCCACTGGAGCGAACTCAACACGCACGACCCGGAGCGCGCCCGCCGCTTCTACGAGCAGGCGCTCGGCTGGCGCTTCGAGGCGATGCCGATGGCGCACGGCACCTACCTGGTGGCCCATGCCGGCGACATGCCGGTCGCCGGGGTCTTCGAGCTCAAGGGCGAGATGTTCGCCAACGTGCCCGAGCACTGGTTCACCTACATCGCGGTCGACGACGTCGAGGCCCGGGTGGCGGCCGCCGAGCGGCTGGGGGCCAGGCTGCACCGCCCGATCTTCGCGGTCGAGGGCGTCGGCCGCATCGCCATCCTGGAGGAGCCGACCGGCGCCATGGTCGGCTGGATGACGCCGGCCTAGCGGGCTCCGCTGCCGGCCGAGCGCTTTCGCTCTCCCGCGGCACCGTCGGCCTGGATCCCCGGCTCGAGGCCGGGGACCCACCGGGGTGGCTCAGGCGATGCGCTTCAGCAGGGCGTCGAAGTAGGTGATGGTCCGCTCCAGACCCTGGCGCAGCGGCACCGTCGGCTGCCAGCCGAGATGCTTCTCGGCGAGGCCGATGTTGGGCCGGCGCTGCAGCGGGTCGTCGACCGGCAGGGGGTGGAACACCAGCTGCGAGCGCGAGCCGGTCAGCTCGATCACCATCTCGGCGAGCTGTCGGATGGTGAATTCGCCGGGATTGCCGAGGTTGATCGGGCCGGTGACCTCGTCGGGCGTGGCCATCAGCCGGATGAAGCCCTCGATCAGGTCGTCGACGTAGCAGAAGGAGCGGGTCTGGGTGCCCTCGCCGAAGATGGTGATCGGCTCGCCCTTGAGCGCCTGGACGATGAAGTTCGAGACGACGCGCCCGTCATTGGGGTGCATGCGCGGGCCGTAGGTGTTGAAGATCCGCGCCACCTTGATGCGCAGCCGGTGCTGCCGGTGGTAGTCGAAGAACAGCGTCTCGGCGCAGCGCTTGCCCTCGTCGTAGCAGGCGCGCGGCCCGATCGGGTTGACGTTGCCGCGGTAATCCTCGGTCTGCGGATGGACGTGCGGGTCGCCATAGACCTCGCTGGTCGAGGCCTGGAAGATCTTGGCCTTCACCCGCTTGGCCAGCCCCAGCATGTTGATCGCCCCGTGCACCGAGGTCTTGGTCGTCTGCACCGGATCGTGCTGGTAGTGGATCGGCGAGGCCGGGCAGGCGAGGTTGTAGATCTCGTCGACCTCGACATAGAGCGGGAAGGTCACATCGTGCCGCATCAGCTCGAAATGCGGGTTGCCGATGAGATGCGCGATGTTGTCCTTGGTGCCGGTGAAGTAGTTGTCGATGCACAGCACGTCGTTGCCGGCGGCGAGCAGCCGCTCGCAGAGATGCGAGCCGAGGAATCCGGCGCCGCCGGTCACCAGCACTCGTTTGCGCAGCATCATGGGCAGGGCTTCCTGAGGCCGAAGGGGCGGGCACCCTAGCATCCGGCCGGGATGTTCTCAAACCCGGGCCGCGGGCGAGGGATCAGGTCTGCAGGAAGCGCTGCTCCTCGCCCTCGACCACCAGCGCCGTCAGCCGGCCGGTGGCGTAGGCGCCGGTATCGATGCCGATGCGCTGGCCGTGCCGTTCCGGCTCGGCCGAGATGGTGTGGCCGTGCACCACGGTCACGCCATGGTCGGCCTGCGAGCCGAGGAAGGGCTCGCGGATCCACAGCAGGTCGTCGCGGCGCTGCCGCTCGAGCGCCAGGCCCGGGCGGATGCCGGCATGGACGAAGAGGTAGTCGCCCGCCCGGTGCTGCAGCCTGAGGCCGCGCAGGAAATCGAGATGGCGGGCCGGCAGCGCATGCACCAGCCGCTGCCGCAGCGTCTCCAGCGAGACGGTGCGGCTGATCTCGATGCCGTAGCTGCGCAGCGTCTCCTGCCCGCCGTAATGCAGCCAGCTGGCCGCCACGGCGAGCTCGCCGTCGTGGAAGCGCAGCATGGTGTCCTCGTGGTTGCCGAGCAGGTGGATGCTGGCGAAGCCGGCGAGCGGCCGGTCGATCAGCCGGTCGATCACCGCCGGGCTGTCGAGGCCGCGATCGACGTAGTCGCCGAGATAGACGACCGTCGACCGGGCCGCCGGCCGGGCCGCCGCATCGGCCAGGATCAGCCGGTGCATGGCGTCGAGCAGGTCGACCCGGCCATGCAGGTCGCCCACCGCATAGACGCGCTCGCCGTCGGGCGGCCGCGGCCGCGCCGCCTCCCGCCCCTTCTCCTTGAACCCGATCAACGGCACCCGCGACCCCCGGTCCGGCTTCACCCGGTGCAATGTGAGGGCCAACCGGCCGCCGCGCAATGCCGTGGGCGGGCGGTGGCGGCGGGACGCAGGCGCGGCGGCGCGACCCGCCGCCGCGCTTCCCGTCCGGGGCCCGGCCGGGGATGGCCTCCCCCGCCGCGGCCGTCGTATAAGCGGGCATGGCCGTCACCGCTCCAGGCTTCACCAAGGACTCGCAGACCGTCCTGATCGGGCTGCTGCGGGCCGCCGACTGCGCGGTGGTGGTGGCCGCCTCGCTGGCCGCCTACTACCTGCGCACCGAGAGCTTCGCGCTGCCCGGGCTCTACGTCTCGGCCACCATCCTGGGGGCGCTGCTGACCGCCAACTTCATGCACATGGCCAGCGTCTACGCGCTGCGCCACCTGCAGCGCACCGCGATGGAGATCGGCCGGGTGGTGCTGGCCTGGCTCGCCATCATGGCCAGCCTGCTGGTGATCTCCTACCTGACCCAGACCGCCGAGGTGTTCGCCCGCAGCTGGGTGATGCTGTGGGCCGCCTTCAGCCTGGGCGGCTTCCTGCTGCTGCGCGCCGCGGTCAGCCTGCAGATCCAGCGCTGGCAGGAGCGCGGCGTGCTCGACCACCGGGTGGCGATCGTCGGCAGCGGCCCGCTCGGCGTCGCGGTCGCCCGCCAGCTCCGCGAATCCGGCAACAAGGCGCTGCGGCTGGTCGGGTTCTACGAGCCGCGCGAGGGCGGGCCGGACGGCACCGTCGAGGGCCTGCCGCGGCTGGGCACCGCCGAGCAGCTGGTGCCGCGCATCCAGGACGGCGAGATCGACGAGGTCATCATCGCGCTGCCCTGGGACCAGGAATCGGCGATCCGCCAGATCCTGCACCGGCTGCAGACCCTGTCGGTCAACGTCCGGCTCTGCCCCGACGTCTTCACCCTCTACCTGCCGGTGCGCGGCCTGACCTCGGTCGCCGGCATCGCCATGCTCGACGTCTTCGAGCGCCCGCTCTCCGGCTGGGACCTGGTGGTGAAGAACCTGGAGGACCGGGTGCTCGGGCCGCTGCTGTTCCTCATCTTCCTGCCGCTCTGCCTGGTCATCGCGCTGGCCATCCGGCTCGACAGCCCCGGCCCGGTGCTGTTCCGGCAGAAGCGCTACGGCTTCCACAACAACGTCATCGAGGTGATGAAATTCCGCACCATGCGGGTCCGCCAGGAGGAGGCGGGCGTGCCGCAGGCGACCCGCGACGACCCGCGCGTCACCCGGGTCGGCAAGTGGCTGCGGCGCACCAGCCTCGACGAGCTGCCGCAGCTGGTCAACGTGCTGCGCGGCGAGATGTCCCTGGTCGGCCCGCGGCCGCACGCCATCGACCACAACAAGATGTACGCGGCGATGATCGACGCCTATCTCGGCCGCCACCGGGTGAAGCCCGGCATGACCGGCTGGGCCCAGGTCAACGGCCTGCGCGGCGAGACCAAGACGGTCGAGCAGATGCGGCTGCGCGTGCAGCACGACCTCCACTACATCGACCACTGGTCGCTGTGGCTCGACTTCAAGATCATGCTGCTGACCCTGCTGGTGGGATTCGTCCACGAGAAGGCGTACTAGGGGCCGCGTCTCACTCCGGCACCCCCGCGCGGCGCAGCCCCTCGATCCAGCGCTGCCGGTCCTCGGGCCGGCGGAACGGCACGATGTCCTGCAAGATCGCCAGGCGGATCCCCGGCTCCGCCGCCTGCATCAGCGCCAGCGCCGCCGCCGCGTCGGCCTGGCGGCCGCCGAGCGCCGCGCTCGCCGCCGAGATCCGCATCCCGGCAGGTAGCCCGGCGCTCGCGCAGCGCGCGCTGCGCCCAGTCATAGGCATCGTCGTAGCGGCCGGCCGTGAAGTGCGCGAAGGCGGTGCCGGCGAGCACGCGGAAGACCAGCGGGCCGAGCGGATTGAAGCGCATCGCCGTGGCGAAGTCCTGCAGCGCCCGCTCGGGATCGCCGAGGAAGACGCGGGTCCAGCCGCCGACCGTCCAGGCCATCGCCAGGTTCGGGTTGAGGGCGAGCGCCCGCTCGATCAGGGCGATGCCTTCCTCGAAGTGGCGGCCGACGAAGGTCAGGGCGTAGCCGGCCGCGCTGAGGGCCACGGCGTCGTCCTGGCCGAGCGCGGCCGCCCGCCGCCCGAGCCGGCTGGTCTCGGCCGCCTCGGCCTCCGCATCCTCGGTCAAACCGTCCCACTTGCGCCAAGCGTAGCACCAGGCGGCCATGCCGTGCGCCGCGGCGTAGCCGGGATCGAGCGCGATGGCCTTGTAGAGTAGGCGTAGCGCCTCCGGGCACGCATCCTTGGTGCCGCGATGCACGCAGGCCATGGCCTGCAGGAAGTAGTCGTAGGCGTCGAGGCTGGCCGTCGGCTTGCGCTTGGCGCGCTCGATCTCGGCCTGCTCCAGCCGCGGCGCGATGGCGCCGATGACCCGCGCCGTCACCTGATCCTGCAGCTCGAAGATGTCCTCCAGCCCGCCGTCGAACCGGTCGGCCCAGAGATGGGCGCTGGTGGCGGCGTCGATCAGCTGCGCGGTGATCCGCACCCGGCTGCCGGCGCGCCGCACGCTGCCCTCGAGCAGGTAGCGCACGCCGAGCTCGCGGCCGACCTGCTTCACCTCGACCGACCGGCCCTTGTAGGTGAAGCTCGAGTTGCGGGCGATGACGAACAGCCAGCTGAAGCGCGACAGCTCGGTGATGATGTCCTCGGTGATGCCGTCGCTGAAATATTCCTGGTCGGCCTCGCCGCTCATGTTGGTGAAGGGCAGCACGGCGATCGAAGGGCGCAGGGCGGTATCGGCCGCCGACTCGCCGGCCCCCTCGCCCAGGCCGGCGACGCGGAAGACCCTCACCGGCTCGGCGATGTTCTTCAGGGTGCGCGCGCCGAGATCCTCGAGGCCGAACCCGACCTTGTTGCGCACATAGTCCTGCACCGCGGCGGAGAGCAGCACCTCGCCGGGGCCCGCCGCCGCCTCCAGCCGGGCGGCGAGGTTGACGCCGTCGCCGTAGAGGTCGCCGCCCGAAACCATGACGTCGCCGAGATTGACGCCGATGCGCAGCACGATCCGGGTGTCCTCAGGCAGAGCGGCATTGGCCGCCGCCATCGCCTGCTGCAGGGCGACGGCGCACTGCACGGCGTCCACCGCGCTCGCGAACTCGACCAGGACGCCGTCGCCGGTGACCTTGAACACCCGGCCGTGGTGCCGCTCGACCAGCGGCTGCACCACTGTCCGGCGCCGCTCGACCAGCGCGGCGAGCGTGCGCGCCTCGTCGCGGCCCATCATCAGGCTGTAGCCGACGACGTCGGCGCAGAGAATCGCGGCGAGGCGGCGTCGGGCGCGTTCTTCCGTCATTGCGGCGTCCGCGATCACCCTCGGAGGTCGAAGCGATGGTAGAGGGCGGACGCCGGGCTGTCTACGCACCCACCGGCGGGCGCTTCGGGCCGGGACGCGCCGCCGCCTCGCCCGCCGCCTCGGCGAGCAGCCATTCCTTGAAGAGCAGCGCCTGCGGCCGCGCCGCGCCGCGCTGCAGCGGGCTCAGCAGGTAGTGCGCCTGGTCGACCGGCAGGCCGAAGCCGAACGGCAGGTGCAGCGGCAGCATCTCCGCGGCGCGCTCGGCGAAGGGGCGCAGCACGATCGCCGCCCCGCCGCCGGCGGCCAGCGTCGCCGCGGTCAGCGAGTTGTCGACCCGCATCTGGCTGGCCTGCCCCGGCAGCGCCATGCCGAGCCGGCGGAACAGCGCCGGCCAGTGGTCCTCGTGCCCGACGACGTGGATCAGCCGGGCGGCGGCGATCGCCTCCAGGCGCCGCCGCTCGCCGCCGCGCGCTGCCAGCTCGCGGTCGCAGACCACCACGGAATCCGCCTGCAGCAGCCGCTCGACCTGGTAGCCCGGCCAGGAGCCGTTGCCGAAGCGGATGTCGAGGTCGATCGCCTCGTCCGGCTGGGCGTCGGCCCAGATGGTGGCGAAGATCAGCAGCTCGACCGCCGGGTAGCGCGCCTGGAAGCGCGGCAGGCGGGGCGCCAGCCAGAGCGTGAGGAACGAGACCGGGGCGCGCACCGCGAGGCTGGCCCGCCCGCTCTGGCCGAACAGCCGCGCCGTGGTCGCCGAGAGGTCCTCGAAGCTGCGCCGGAGGTCGGGCAGGTAGGCGGCGCCCATCTCGGTCAGCCGCAGGCCGCGGGCCAGCCGCTCGAACAGCGGATGGCCGAGCTGGCGCTCGAGCGAGCGCACCTGGTGGCTGACCGCGGTCGGCGTGAGCGCGAGGTCGCGCGCCGCCCGCGCGAAGCTGAGGTGCCGCGCGCTCGCCCTCGAAGGCGCAGCCAGTTGAGCGGCGGCAGGCGGTAGCTCATCGGCAAGACCATAGCGCGCTTTGGCCTCAGCCCCATAAAGCTTCGTTTGCCTTGCCCCGTCGCCGGCCGGATGCTGCGCCCGCCGGCGGCCGTCCCGCCGGCTGCAAGGGAGGCCAGGAGACACCATGCGCGCCGCCGTTCTGCCGCGAAGTTCGGCAAGGATCTGTCCATCGAGGATGTCGAGATCGACCCGCCGGGCGCCGGCGAGATCGAGGTCAGGCTGGCGGCCTGCGCCATCTGCCACAGCGACATCATCTATGCCGACGGCGGCTGGGGCGGCACCCTGCCGGCGGTCTATGGCCACGAGGCCGCCGGGGTGGTGGCCTCGGTCGGTCCGGGCGTCGCCGGCTGCCGGCCCGGCGACCATGTCGTGGTCACCCTGATCCGCTCCTGCGGCCGCTGCCCGGCCTGCGCCCAGGGCGCGCCGGTGACCTGCGAGACGCGCTTCCCGCTCGACCAGAGGAGCCCGCTGCGCGACGCCGCCGGCAAGCCGCTGGTGCAGGGGCTGCGCACCGCCGCCTTCGCCGAGCGGGTGGTGGTGGACGCCTCGCAGGCGGTGGTGATCCCGCGCGACATCCCGCTCGACGCCGCGGCGCTGCTCGCCTGCGGCGTCATCACCGGCTTCGGCGCGGTGACCAACACGGCGGCGCTACGCCCCGGCGCGACGGCCGTGGTGATCGGCGCCGGCGGCGTCGGCCTCAACACCGTCCAGGGCGCCGCCATCTCCGGCGCCCGCACGGTGATCGCGCTCGACGTCGTCGACAGCAAGCTGGAGGCCGCCCGCCGCTTCGGCGCCACGCACGCGCTGCGCGCCGATGCCGCCGACCTGCGCGACGAGGTGCGGCGGCTGACCGACGGGCGCGGCGCCGACTACGTCTTCGTCTCGGTCGGCGCCCGGGCGGCGATCGCGCAGTCCTTCGGGCTGGCGGCACGCTCCGGCGCCGTCGTGCTGGTCGGCATCCCGGCCTCCGACGTGATGGTCGAGATCGACCCCGGCACCATCGCCAGCGACAACCAGCGCATCCTCGGCTCGAAGATGGGCGGCGCCCACATCCAGGCTGACATCCCCAACCTGGTCTCGCTCTACCGCCAGGGCCGGCTCAAGCTCGACGAGCTGATCTCCGGGCGCTTCCCGCTGGAGGGGATCAACGAGGCGATCGCCGACGTCAAGCGCGGCGCCGCGCTGCGCAACGTCGTCACCTTCGGCTGACCGCGATGCGCATCACCCGGCTGGAGACCTTCGCCAGCCGCGCCGTCGCCTTCGTGCGGGTGACCGCCGGCGGACGGCAGGGCTGGGGCCAGCTCTCGACCTACAATTCCGACATCGCGGCGCAGGTGCTGCACCGCCAGGTCGCTCCCTGGGCGCTCGGCGCCGACGCCCTCGCGGTCGGGCCGCTGCTCGACCGCATCGAGGAGCGCGAGCACAAGTTCCCCGGCTCCTACATGAAGCGCGCCATGGCCGGGCTCGACACCGCGCTGTGGGACCTGCGCGGCCGGCTCGAGGGCAAGCCGGTGACGGCGCTGCTCGGCGGCACGCCGGGGACCCTGCGCACCTACGCCTCGTCGATGAAGCGCGACATCACGCCGGCGGCCGAGGCCGAGCGCTTCCTGCGGCTGCGCGACCGCTACGGCTTCGACGCCTTCAAGTTCCGCGTCGGCGCCGAATGCGGCCACGACATCGACGAGTGGCCGGGCCGCACCGAGGCGATCGTGCCGGCGATCCGCCGCGCCCTCGGCCCCGGGGCGGCGCTGCTGGTCGACGCCAACAGCGGCTTCTCGCCGAAACGCGCCATCGAGGTCGGGCGGCTGCTCGAGGCGGAGGGCGTCGAGCACTACGAGGAGCCCTGCCCCTACTGGGAGCTCGACCAGACGCGCGAGGTGACCGAGGCGCTCGACGTCGCGGTGACCGGCGGCGAGCAGGATTGCGAGCTGCCGACCTGGCGGCTGATCTGCCGGCACCGGGTGGTCGACATCGTGCAGCCCGACATCCTCTATGTCGGCGGCATGGTGCGGGCGATGCGGGTGGCGGCGATGGCCGCCGAGGCCGGGCTGCCGGTGACGCCGCACGCCGCCAATCTCGGCCTCGTCACCCTCTTCACCATGCACCTGCTGCGGGCGCTGCCCAATGCCGGCAAGTACCTCGAATTCTCCATCGAGGAGGCCGACTACTACCCCTGGCAGTACGGCCTGTTCCGCAGCGATCCCTACCGCGTCGAGGGCGGCCGGGTGACGGTGACCGACGCGCCGGGCTGGGGCATCGAGATCGACCCGGAGTGGCTGGCCCGCTCCGAGTACCGCGTCAGCAATCTCTAGCGCCTTCCGAAGGACCGCATGAGCGCCACCGCCGAGCGACTCGTCGCCGCATACTTCCAGTCCGGCACGCTGGCCGGGCTGCCGACCGACCACTTCATCGACGGCGCCTGGCAGAAGCCGGCCGGCGGCGCGCGCATGGACACGCTCGATCCCGGCAGCGGCGCCGCCTTCCACGCGGTGGCGGCGGGCGACGCCGCCGACATCGACGCGGCGGTGGCCTCGGCGCGAAGCGGGCTCGCCCGCTGGGGCGCGCTGAAGCCGGCCGAGCGCGGCCGCGTGCTGGCACGGGCCGCCCAGCTGATCCGCGAGCGGGCGGCGCGGCTGGCGGTGGTCGAGGCGCTCGATTCCGGCAAGACGCTGGCCGAGGCCGAGGGCGACGTCGCCGGGGCGGCGCGGCTCTTCGAGTACTATGCCGGGGCGATCGACAAGCTGCAGGGGGACAGCATCCCGCTCGGCCGCAGCCATCTCGCGCTGACCCTGCTCGAGCCGGTCGGCGTGGTCGCCCAGATCATCCCGTGGAACTATCCGATCTCGACCTTCGCGCGCGGCGTCGCGCCGGCGCTGGCCGCCGGCTGCGCGGTGGTCGCCAAGCCGGCCGAGACGACGCCGCTCACCGCCCTGATGATGGGCGAGCTGCTCGCCGAGGCCGGCCTGCCCGCCGGCACCTGCAACGTCGTCGCCGGCACCGGGCCGCAGGCCGGCGGACCGCTCGCCGCCCATCGCGGCGTCGACCACGTCACCTTCACCGGCTCGCCCGCCACCGGCACGACGGTGATGCAGGCGGCCGCCACCCACTTCGCCAGCGTCACGCTCGAGCTCGGCGGCAAGTCGCCGCTGATCGCGCTGGCCGATTGCGACCTCGACGCCGCCGCCGCGGGCGCCGTGTCGGCGATCTACGAGAATGCCGGGCAGATCTGCTCGGCCGGCTCGCGGCTGGTGGTCGAGCGGCCGGTCGCCGCCGCGCTGGTCGGGCGCATCGCCGGGCTGGCGCGGCGCCTGACCGTCGGCCACGGGCTGGCCGGCCACGATGTCGGCGCCATCAACTCGGCCCACCAGCACGCCAGGGTCCTCGCCCATATCGAGGGCGCCCGGGCGCGCGGCCGCAGCATCCCGCTCGGCGGCCACGCGGTCACCGACCCCGGCCATCCCGGCGGCTGGTTCGTCGCGCCCACCATCGTCGACGACCTGCCGGCCGACGATGCCTGCATCCAGGAGGAGATCTTCGGCCCGGTGCTGTCGGTCCAGGTGGTCGACGACGCCGAGGGCGCGCTGGCCGCCGCCAACGGCACGGCGTACGGGCTGATGGCCGGCATCTACACCCGCGACATCGGCCGCGCGCTCGCCCTGGTGCGCGACCTGCGGGCCGGCCAGGTCACGGTCAACGACTACTGGGGCGGCGGCGTCGAGATCCCGTTCGGCGGCACCGGCCGCTCCGGCTTCGGCCGCGAGAAGGGGCTGGAGGCGCTGCGCGCCTACAGCCGGGTGAAGAGCGTGGTGGCGAAGGTCTGAGGCGTCACCACGCCGCCGGCCGGCCCTCGCGGTAGAACCCGCCGTTCGGGCCGTCGGCCCCGACCGCCAGCAGGTCGGCGATCTCGCGCGCCGGCTGCTCGGGACGGCGCGGCGCGCCGGCGCCGCCCATGTCGGTGCGGACCCAGCCCGGGCAGAGCGCATTGACCTTGACGTCGCCCGACACGGCGGCGGCCAGCCGCCGGGTCATGCCGTTGAGCGCCAGCTTGGAGAGGCCGTAGGCGAGCGGCACGCCCCCGCCCATCCCGGCGCCCATCCCGGCGCCCATGCCGGCAATCGAGCCCCAGCCGGAGGAGACGTTGACGATGCGGCCGAAGCCGCGCGCCAGCATGCCCGGCAGGACCAGGCGGCAGAGCCGGTAGGGCCCCAGCAGGTTGACCTCGAGGCTCTCGCGCAGCACCGCGTCCTCGACGGCGAGCGCCGGCGTGGCTTCGTCGGCAAGGATCCCCGCATTGTTGACCAGCCCGTCGATGCGGCCGCAGCGCGCGAGGGCGGCGGCAGCGAAGGCCTCGCAGCTCGCCGCGTCGTCGACCACGAGCGGCAGGGCGACCAGGCCCTCGGCCGCCGGCAGCCGGCCCGGATCGCGCGCCCCGGCGACGACCCGGGCCTCGCGGCGGAGCAGCTCGTCCACCGTCGCGCGCCCGATGCCGCGGCCGGCGCCGGTGACGGCGATGACGCGGCCGGCAAGGCTGATCGTCGGCCAGGACATGGGGGACCTCCCGGGATGCACCGCCGGATTCTGCCGCAGGAGGCGGCGGCGGCGCAAATCCGCAGCGCGCATCTTGCTACCTAAGCGGGCATATCGTACAATAAACGCAATCCAGGTGGATGACCTCGGCGGGGCAGGTGGCGAGATGACCGGTGCGAACCAGGCCGGACCGGCGGCCGCGGGACCTGGCGGCCCGTCAAGCCTCCGCCAGCTCTGGCGCTACCTCGTCCGGCACTGGCGCGGCGAGTTGTCGCTTCGCCACGCCGTTTGGCAGAGCGGCTTCCTGGCCTATGTCCTGCTGCTGTCACCGTGCCTGACCGTTCTCATCTTCGGCGCCAATCTCGTCCCGCTGCCGCTGGGGCTGTTTGCCGAGCCACTCCTCTGGTTCGCGGTGGTGCTGGCGGCCGGTTGGCACCTGGTCGGCATCTGGCGCTCGGCCGGACGCGCCGCAGGGGCGGATGGCCGGCCCGCCAGCGCTCTGCCGGCACGCGCCGCCGTCCTGCTCGCGCTGGTGATAGTCGCCGACCTCGCCTGGGTGCGGGCCGTACCGCGGGCGCTCGACGCCTTCGATATGGTCTTCCGAGACGATCCCGAGATCGGGCCGCACAACATCCGGCTGCTTTCGCGGAACACCGAGATCGAGATTTCCGGTGGACTCACGATCGGCGTGGCCGACGAGCTGGAAGCGATGCTGGCCCGCTATCCGGAAACGACCGTCATCCATCTCAACAGCCCGGGTGGCAGGATGTCGGAAGGCTTCGCCTTGCAGGCGGTGATCCGTCGTCACGGGCTGATCACCTATACCGGCGTCGAGTGCGACTCGGCCTGTACCCTTGCCTTCCTCGGCGGGCGGGAGCGCTGGATCGGCCCGACCGCGTCGCTTGGGTTCCATCACGCCAGCGCCTACCCCGGCGAGACCCGGCGCGAGCGCGAGGCCGAGGAAAGTGATCTCGTCAGAGGGATGCAGGGTGTCGGGGTCTCCCCCGCCTTCGCACGACGCGTGCTGGATACCCCCTTCGACGGCCTGTGGCGACCAACCGTTCAGGAGTTGCTCGACAACCATGTGGTGACAGGCGTGTCCGACGGGACGCAGTTCGCCATAGGCGGGATTGAAGCCGGCACGCCGCCCGAGCGCGTCGAGGAAGCCCTCCTGGCCGCGCCCTGGCTGGCCGCCTTCCGCAAGCTCGAGCCGGCCGTATTCAGCAGGCTGCGCGACACCGTCGCGGAGATCGTGGCGCGCGGCGGAACCGAGCACGAGCTGGCCGAGGCGGAGAAGGCCGCCGTGATGCCCTATGCACTGCAATACCTTCCGCTGGCCTCCGACCTGGCCGTGGCACGCATGGCGCAGAGCTGGGTGGAGATGATCGACGCGGTCCGCACCTCGCCTTCGGGCGACTGCCTCGCCTTCATTCAGGGTCGCCTCGATCCCGCCGTGGTCCGCCGGGCGATCCCTGCCGACCTGCTCTCGCGGTACTGGGAGGCAGTCGCCGAGGTCTTCGGCTCGGCCGCCTCGGCGCGTCGCCCGGAGCCCCTCGCCGCCGACGACGCCAAGCGCGGGCGGGCCGCGCTGCGCGCCATCCTCGAGCCCCGTTACGGCGACGCCGTGTCCCTCCTGGAGGGCAACGATCCGCCGCCCGACCAGGGCGATCTGTTCTGCCAGATGAAGGCCGATCTCTATCGGACCGCGCTGGCCCTGCCTGCCGAGCGCCGGGGCCCAGCGCTTCGCGCCCTGGTGTCGCGGCGACCAGTGTCGAACTGAGCCAGACTGGACCAGGATCAGAACACTATATGCGCGATCATGTCACTAAATAACATCTTTATAGTTGTATTTCACAAGAGCTTGCAGTAGGCTCCGCCTCGGGCTTGTCTTCATAGCGGATCCGCGTGCGGCCATGCCGATCGCCGCTCTCGTCAACATCCTGCTGGCCGTCGCCTGCGTGGTGCATGTGGCGCGTACCGGGCGACCCTATTTCTGGATCTACATCGTGCTGTTCGTGCCGGTGATCGGCCCGCTCGCCTACGCCGCCGCGGAGCTGCTGCCGTCGCTGCTGCAGGGGC
The DNA here is from genome assembly GCA_046349435.1 of Dongiaceae bacterium. Taxonomy (GTDB): domain Bacteria; phylum Pseudomonadota; class Alphaproteobacteria; order Dongiales; family Dongiaceae; genus JAXMCI01. The sequence continues at coordinate 44,628 of JAXMCI010000031.1, forward strand.
CGTCGGGCCGGCAGGCGGCGGCACGGACGCGGCGGCTGCTCGACCCCGACCGGCCCTATCGGGAGGCGAAGCGCGACCTGCAGGTCTCGCCGACGCCGCACACCATGTGCGCCCTCGCCGCCGTCTGCATCGAGCGCCGGTCCTATGACGAGGCGATCGCGCTCTATCGCGGCGCGCTCACCGGCCTGCATGCCGACGCGCCCGACATCATGGACAAGATGGCCCGCGCCCTGTTCCTCAAGGGCGACCTGGCGGGCGCCGTCGCTGCGCTCGATGCGCTGCGGGCGGCCCACCCGCGCTATCGCTCGATCGAGGCGCACATGGTCTACGCCCAGGCGCTCGAGGGGCTGGGGCGCGACGCCGAGGCGCTGGAGGAATATGAGGCGCTGGCCGGCAGCTGGAGCGGCGAGGAGGCACGGCTGCGCTACGCGCTGCTGCTGCAGCGGCTGGGCCGGGCCGGCGAGGCCCGCCAGCTGCTGGAGCGCATCGCCAGCGTGCCCGAGCTGGCGCCCCGGCACTATGCCCGGGCGCAGCGCGATTGGATCGAGGCGGCGCGCGCGGCGCTCGCCACCTGACGGGGCGGCGCCGCCCGGCTCAGCCGGTACGGCTCAGCGGCTTCCGGCTCAGGCCCGGGGCGCGTGCTTGCCGAGGATGCGCTGCAGCGTGCGGCGGTGCATGCGCAGCCGGCGCGCCGTCTCCGAGACGTTGCGGTCGCACTGCTCGAAGACGCGCTGGATGTGCTCCCAGCGCACCCGGTCGGCCGTCATCGGATGCTCCGGCGGCGGCGGCAGGGCGCCCTCGAGCTGGCGCAGCGCGGCGTCCACGGCGTCCGCGTCGGCCGGCTTGGAGAGATAGTCGACGGCGCCCGACTTCACGGCGGCCACGGCCGTCGCGATGTTGCCGTAGCCGGTGAGCACGACGATGCGCGCGTCGGAGCGGGCGGCGCGCAGCGCACTGACCACCTCGATGCCGTTGCCGTCGGACAGCCGCAGGTCGACCACGGCGAAGGCGGGCGGACGGCCCTGCGCGGCCGCGACGCCGGTGGCCACCGTGTCGGCCGTGGTCACGATATAGCCGCGCCGCTCCATGGCCGCCGCCAGGCGCTGCCGGAACGGCGCGTCGTCGTCGACCAGCAGCAGCGTGCGCTCGCCCGCCGGCGAAGCCGCCAGCTGGGCCGACGGAGTTGTGGTCTGCACCAAACCGTTCACTCCTCACCTCCGAATCGTGTCCACGTCGCCGTCACCTCGGCCCCGCCGCTCGGGCGGTTGCCGAAATGCAGCTTCGCCCCGGTGCGCTCCAGCAGGTTCTGCGCGATGAAGACGCCCAGGCCCATATGCTCGCCATCGCCCTGACGTCCCTGGCTGCCCGTCGAGAGATAGGGCTCGCCGAGCCGATCGACCATGGCAGGGTCGAATCCCGGGCCGTCATCGAGGATGGCGATAGACATTTGTGTCGCATCCCAGCGGATTACAACCCGAACCTCACGCCGGGCGAACTGCGTCGCGTTCTCGATCAGCGTGCCGAGCCCGTGCAGCAGCTCCGGCCGGGCCGGCAGCCCGGGGGTGGGCGCGCCCGGCTCGGCCGGCTCGAGCGCGACCTTGAAGGCCACCGGGCGGCCGCGATAGGGCGCCGCGGCGGCATCGACCAGCGCGTCCAGCGGCAGCCGGTCGAACGGCACGCCGCGATCGGCGTCTGGCCGCGCCGCCAGCCCGGCCAGGATCTCGCGGCAGCGCTCGCTCTGGCTCAGCAGCAGGTCGATGTCGGGGCGCAGCGGGCTGTCCGGCGGCAGGTCGCGGGCGATCTCGCGCGCCACCACGGCGATGGTGCCGAGCGGGCTGCCGAGCTCGTGCGCGGCGGCGGCGGCGAGGCCGCCCAGCGCCGACAGCCGGCGCTCGCGGTCGAGCGCCATCTGGGTGGCCGAGAGGGCATGCGACATCCGCCGCGCCTCCTCGGCGACGCTGAAGACGTAGCCGGCGATGAACAGGGTGGAGAGGCCCAGCGCCAGCGCCAGCCCGACGATGAAGAGCGGCTGCAGCCTGAAGCCGTGGTCGGCCCAGGGCAGCGGCCGGTGCGCCATCGAGAGGGCGAGCACCAGCAGCACCGCCAGCCCCGCCAGGACCGCCGTGCTGCGCCGCGACAGCACGGTGGCGGCGACCGTCACCGGCGCCAGGATCAGGATGGCGAAGGGATTGTGCATCCCGCCGGTCAGGTAGAGCAGCGCGCCGACCTGCAGCAGGTCGTAGGCCAGGAACAGCGCGGCGGCGCCGTCCGACAGCCAGGTCGCGCTCGGCCGCAGGCTGGCGACGACGTTGATGATCGCCGAGGTGGCGACCACCGCCAGCGCCCAGCCCATCGGCAGCTCGTAGCCGAAGCCGGCGCGGACCACGAGCAGGGCCAGCGCCTGGCCGACCACGGCCGACCAGCGGATCAGCACCAGGGTGCGCAGGCGGACCCGGCCGCGCGGCGCAACCAGCGAGGCCGGCGCCGGACCGGTCAGCATCTCCATCATGGCCGGCATCTGACGCCGCCGGCGCCGCCGCCGCAAGCGCCGCGGCAGCCCCGCCCGCCAGCCCCGCCCGCCAGCCCCGCCCGACAGCCTGCGGCGGCCGGCTCAGGCCGGGCTGCGGCCCTCGCCGGCGATCAGCTGGGCGGCGTCGGCGAGCACCCGCGGCAGCGCCAGGCCGCCGGGGGCGCAGAGATATTTCGGCCGCCATTGCGGCTGGAAGCGCGCCTTGTACTGGCGCAGCCGGCGGAAATCGTCGAACGGGCCGCCACGGTTGAAGATCTCGGCGCCGGCCCGGCTCCAGAGCGGACCGAGCGGGCGGCCCTCCAGCCCGGCCGGCGGCGCCAGGCCGAGATTGAAGCGGGCATAGCCCTGGTCGCGCGCCCAGGCGACGGAATCGACCACCAGCAGGTCGAGCAGCACCGGCGGCGTGCCGGGCAGGCTGCGCATCAGGTCGAGCGCGACCTCGGCCCGGTCCGCCCCGGTCAGCAGGTTGGCGAAGGCGACGATGCGGCCGGCCTGGCGGACCACGGCGATCGGGCAGCCCCGGAGATAGCCGGGGGCGAAGGCGCCGAGCGCGAAGCCGCGCTCGCGGCCATGGCGGCGCTCCGCCAGCCAGGCGTCGGAGAGCGCCTCGAGCTCGGCCAGGGCCGGCTCCGCCGCGCCGGCCGGCAGCAGCTCGAAGGCCGCGCCCTCCCGCCGCGCCCGCCGGCAGGCCTGGGCGAGCGCGTCGCGGGTGCCGCCGGCGAGCTGGAAGCCGGGCAGGTCGAGCCAGGCCTCCTCGCCGAGCTTCAGCGGCGTCAGGCCGAGATCGAGATAGAGCGGCAGCCCGGCGGGGCCGACGTCGTAGAACAGGGCGAGCCCGTCATGCCGGTGGCTCAGCTCCTGGAAGCGCCAGACCAGCTCGGCGCCGATCGCCGCCGGCCCGACCGGGTCGCCGAGCGCCACCCAGCTGCGGCCGCGCACGCCGTACATCAGGAAGGCGTCGCCGGCATCGTCGAACAGCAGGTGCTTGTCGCCGAGCAGCGCCAGGTTGGCGGCGGCGACCGGCGAGCGGCGGATGATGCGCGCCGCCTCGGCGAGCTCGGCCGGGCCGGGCAGGATCGGCCGCGGCGGCGCCGGGGTCAGCAGCACGGCGAGCCCGAAGGTCACCGCCGTCACCGCGACCGCCAGCGCCGCGCGCAGCACGCGCGGCGCGCTGGCGTCGAGCGAGAACTGCAGCCAGAGGTCGCCGGTGAAGGTGACGTGCTTGTAGGAGAAGAAGCCGAGCCAGCCGGCCGCCGCGAGCGTGATGGCGATGGCGGTCAGCCAGGCCGGGCCGAAGCGGTCGCCGAGCAGCGGGGCGTGGCGGTAGAAGAGCGGCCGGGCCGGCAGCAGCGCCACGAAGATCACCAGCAGCACGCCGGCCTCGTCGTAGTCGAAGCCCTTGAGCACCGCCGAGACGATGCCGGCGGCGACCAGCAGCAGGGTCAGCCACCAGGCGGTCTGCAGCCGGCGCAGCAGCGAGTGCGACAGCAGCAGCATGCCGATGCCGGCGATGCCGCCGATCAGGTTGCCGAGCTCGAGCAGCGGCTCCGGCACGATGGAGCGCACCAGCGCCACCCGCGGCGTCAGCTCCGGCACCGCGCCGGAGAAGAGCAGCAGGGCGCCGCCGAGGAAGGTGGCGGCGGCCAGGATGTGCGGCGCCACCCGGCTGACCGTGTTGCCGAGCAGCGCGGCGGTGCGCAGCAGCCGATGCTGCCGCTCGGCGATCTCGGTGAAGGCGAGCAGCAGCGCGGCGCCGCCCAGCGGCAGCAGGTAGTAGACGACGCGGAAGGCGAGCAGCGCGCCGAACATCTGCCCGGCCGGCGCCGGCACCATCAGCAGCATCACCGTCTCGAAGACGCCGAGCCCGCCGGGCACGTGGCTGAGGATGCCGAGCGTGGTGGCGACGACGTAGATGCCGAGGAAGCGGCCGTAATCCATGTCGGTGCCGGCCGGCATCAGCAGCCACAGCGCCGCCGCGGCGAACATCATGTCGACGGTGGCGATCGCCACCTGGGCGAGCGACAGGCCGAGCGTCGGCAGCTGCACCCGCCACTGGCGGATGCGCAGCCGCTCCGGCTTCAGCGAGATGAAGATGAAGTAGGCGAGCAGCAGGGCCAGCAGCGCGCTGCCGATCGAGCGCACGATGCCGGGCTGCAGCGGCAGCACGCCGGTGACGAGATGCGGCTCGAGCAGCAGCACCAGCCCGCTGATGGCGAGCGCGCCGATGCCGAAGGTCAGGGTGCAGAACACCACCACCGCGGCGATCTCGAAGCCGTTGAGGCCGGCGGCCGAGTAGAGGCGGTAGCGTACCGAGCCGCCGGTCACCGCGGCGAAGCCGATGGTGTTGCTGAAGGCGTAGCTGACGAAGGAGGCGATGGCGACGTCGCGCAGCGGCAGCCGCCGCCGGACATAGTGCAGCGCCGAGAGGTCGTAGCAGACCAGCGTGGCGTAGCTCGCCACGGTCATCGCCACGGCGCCGACCAGGACCAGCGGCGGCAGCCGGCCGAGATAGGCCATGATCTCGTCGATGCGATGCGCCGCCAGCTCGCGGCCGAGCATCCACAGCGCGGCGCCGAACACCGCGACGGTGACGATCGGCATGGCGCGCTTGAAGCGCGCCGCCCAGGCCGCGGCGCGCGGGCTCACGGCGCGAGCGGGCCGGCGACGGCGCGGCGCACGGCGCGGTCGAGCGTGCCGGCGGCGGCGACCTTCGCCGCCCCGGCATGGCGCGCCAGCCGGTGCAGCGCCGCCCGCAGCGCGTCGTGATCGACCGGGCGGAAGAGGTCGAGGCCGCGCACCTCCCAGGCGCCGTCGGCGAGCCGGGCGTCGACCAGCCCGGCGACCTCGTCGCCGGCGATCAGCGGCATGGCGAAGTAGAAGCGGCGCTCCTCGACCGGGGTGTAGGCCTCGAACTTGTAGTCGAGCCCGAACAGCTGGGCGAAGCGGCGCCGGCTGAACAGCAGGTTGTCGAGCGGCGGGACGATGCGGGCCTGGTCCGCGACCGCCGTGGCGGCGCGCTCCCAGCCCGCCTCGTCGGCGGCGCGGTACCAGTAGACCGGCTCGTCCGGCAGGTCGGCGACGACCACCGGGACGGCCGCGCCACGGGCCAGCGCCCGGTCGACCATGACGCGCATCTCCTTCAGCACCGGGCCGCGCCAGGACCCGTAATGCAGCGCCGCGCGCTCCGCGATCTGGCCGGCGGTGGCGACCTTGAGCACGGCCAGCGCCGACTCGACCAGGAAGCGGCGGTAGTCGGGGGCCCGCGGCCGGCGCCAGCCGGCCAGCTCCGGCGTCTGCCGCTCGGTGAGGTCGAACAGCCGGTGGAAGCCGGCGTTGCGCCCGGAAATCTGCAGCACCCGCTCGGTGAAGAGATATTCCAGCGCCTTGGTGGTGACCTTGACGGTGTTGAAGCCGCCCGGCACCCGCACGCCGGCAAAGTCGGCCGGGCCGGCCGGCCCGTTGTCGCGGATGTGGCGCAGCACCTTGCGCATGACCGGCCGGATCGCCTGCATCTCGCGGCGCCAGCGCTCCGGCGGATCGGCGAAGCCGGTCCACAGCCAGGGCAGCCAGTCGCGGCGGCTGGCGAAGATCGGGTAGTGCGTCTCGCGCAGCGCGCGGTCCTCGTAGAGCAGGCGGTAGAAGCCGGCGACCGGCGCCTCGGCCCGGGCCAGCCAGGCGAGCTCGTGGTTGCGCAGGCCGGTGACGCGGATGGAATCGATCTGCACCATGCCGAGCTCGGGCAGCCAGCCGGCGCCGGCCGCGCCGTCGCGCAGCGGGCCGCGCAGCCCGAGCCGGTCGAGCAGGAAGGCGACGAGCTCGGTGCGGCGGATGCGGCGCGGGCCGCTCATCACGCGTCCTTGGCCGCTTCCTTGCCGCTCACCCCCGCCTCGGCGAAGGTCGCCATGCCGGCGTGGCAGGCGGCGGCGGCGCGCAGGATCGGGATGGCGAGCGCCGCGCCGGAGGCCTCGCCCAGCCGCATGCCGAGATCGAGCAGCGGCCGCCGCCCGATCGCCGCCAGCAGCCGCCGATGGCCGGGCTCGGCCGAGCAGTGGGCGACCTGGCAATGGTCGAGCGCGCGCGGGTCGAGGCGGAGCAGCACGGCCGCCGCCACGGTGCAGGCGAAGCCGTCGAGCAGCACCGGCACGCGGGCGAGCCGGGCCGCCAGCACGGCACCGGCGATGGCGGCGAGCTCGCGCCCGCCCAGCCGGCGCAGCACCTCGAGCGGCTCGCCGAGCGCGTCGGCGTGGCGGGCCAGCCCGGCCGCGACCACCTCAGTCTTGCGCTGCAGCGCCGCGCCGGCGACGCCGGTGCCGGGCCCGGTCCAGTCGGCGGCGCTGCCGCCGAACAGCGCGGCGGCGACCGCCGAGGCCGCGGTGGTGTTGGCGATGCCCATCTCGCCGAGGCAGAGCAGGTCGATCCCGGGCTCGACCGCCATCATGCCGTAGGCGGCGGCGCGCGCGCACTCCTCGGCGGAGAGCGCCGGCCCGGCGGTGAAGTCGGCGGTCGGCTCCTCCAGCGCCATCTCGTAGACGCGCAGCTCGGCGTCGGCGCTGCGGCAGCGCTGGTTCACCGCGGCGCCGCCGGCGACGAAGTTCTGCACCATCTGGGCGGTGACCGCGGCGGGAAAGGCCGAGACGCCGAGCGCCGCCACCCCGTGATTGCCGGCGAAGACCGCGACCCGCGGCCGCTCGATGCGCGGCGGGTGGCGCCCCTGCCAGGCGGCGAGCCAGGCCGCCAGCTCCTCGAGGCGGCCGAGCGCGCCCGGCGGCTTGGTCAGCTGCCCCTCGCGCGCCGCCGCCGCCGCCGCCGCTGCCTCGTCCGGGCCGGGCAGCTCGGGAATCAGGCGGCGGATCTCGTCCAGCGAGGCGATGGGCTGGCTCACGGCGTGGCGACTCCGGGGCGGGGGGGCGGCAGGGGCCGGACTCTACACGGATTCGGTTCGCGCGGAAGGCGAAGGCGCGCCGCGGTTCCGCCGCGGTTCCGCCGCGGTTCCCCGGGCGGCCGCCCTGGCCTATAACCCTGGTCCGCTTCCCCGGAGCCGCCCGCCCGCGATGCCCGACCCCTCGCCCGCCCGCGCCGCCGCTCAGCTGCGCGTGGCCCTCGGCTTCCTGACGCGCCTGCCGGTCGGCGCCGCCGGCAGCCTGGCGGCCGCGTCCTGGGCCTTCCCGGTGGCCGGCATCGTCGTCGGGCTGGCCGCCGCGCTCGCCTTCCGGCTGGCGCTGTGGCTGGCGCTGCCGCCGGCGCCGGCGGCGATCCTGGCGGTCGGCGTCGCGCTGCTGCTGACCGGCGCGCTGCACGAGGACGGGCTGGCCGACCTCGCCGACGGGTTCGGCGGCGGGCGCGACCGGACGGCCAAGCTCGCCATCATGCGCGACAGCCGGATCGGCAGCTACGGCGTGCTGGCGCTGGTGCTCAGCGTGCTGCTGCGCGTCGCGGCGCTGGCCAGCCTGCCGGCGCCGCACGGGGTGACCGCCGCGCTGGTCGCCGCCCACGCGCTGTCGCGCGCGCCGCTGCCGGCGGTGATGGCGCTGCTGCCGCCGGCCCGCCGCGACGGCCTGTCGGCGACGGCCGGGCGGCCGGGCGCGGGCGCCGCCGCGCTGGCCGTGCTGATCGGCGCCGCCGTCGCGCTGCTCGCGCTCGGCCCGGCGGCCGGCGTCGCGGCGATCGCCGCCGTCGCGGTCGCGGCATTCTGCCTGGCCGTGCTGGCGCAGCGCCAGGTCGGCGGCCAGACCGGCGACGTGCTGGGCGCGGTGCAGCAGGCCGGCGAGGCCGCCGTGCTGCTGGTCGCGGCCGCGGCCGTCTGAGGATTCCAGTCTTTGCGAGGAGCGACAGCATGAGCGAAGCGGCCGTCACCCGCTGGTGGTGGGTGCGCCACGCGCCGGTGACCTGCCATGGCGGGCGGATCTACGGGCAGGACGACCATCCCGCGGACTGCAGCGACGCCGACCTGTTCACCGCGCTGGCGGTGCGCCTGCCGCCGGACGCGCTCTGGGTCACCAGCCACCTGCAGCGCACCCACCAGACGGCGGCGGCGATCGGCAGCCATGGCGGGCTCGCGGTCCCCGAGGCGCTGGTCGAGCCCGGCATCGCCGAGCAGCATTTCGGCGAGTGGCAGGGCCTGACCAACGAGGAGGTGCGCGAGCGGCGCAACGGCGAGTGGCACCGATTCTGGCTGGCCCCGGCGCACGAGACGCCGCCCGGCGGCGAGAGCTTCCACCAGGTGGTCGACCGGGTCGGCGAGACGGTGAGCCGGCTGACCCGCCTCAATCGCGGCCGCGACATCATCGCGGTGGCGCATGGCGGCTCGATCCGCGCGGCGCTGGCGCTGGCCCTCGGCGTCGAGCCGGAGCGCGCGCTCGCCTTCACCATCGACAACTGCTCGCTGACCCGGCTCGACCACATCGAGGGCGGGCCCGGCTTCACCGCCGCGGGTCACCCCGGCCATTGGCGGATCGTCGCGGTCAACCTGCATCCGCGGCTGCCACGGTGAGGGGAACATGGAGCGGTCTCCACTGTTGGAGCAACGCTCGCGACAATCTGGCAGGATCTCTCGTGACGACCTTGGTGGCCGTTTCGCGACTCATTGCCTAGCTTGGCGAAGGAGTGCATGTTGTGCGGCAGCGTCGCGACCGAGGTAGCACGATGCCGAGAGAACAGGTCAAGGCTCCGACCGACAGCCAGGAGATCGAGGCATTCCGGCGGGCTGCCCGCAAGCACACCAAGCGGGCGACCGCAAGTCGCGAAGCCGCGCGGAGGGAGCTGATCGCTCTGGGTATCCACACCAAATCGGGCAAGCTGACCAAGCACTACAAGTAGGACGTCGTCATGCACGCCCTCAGCACGTCCTTCGTGCTGGGCTATCATGGCTGCGACGCAAGCGTGGCCGAGCAATTGCTCTCGGGCATCGCCTTCCTTCCGAGCAACAATGACTACGATTGGCTCGGACCTGGCGTCTACTTCTGGGAGGCGAACCCGCGCCGCGGGCTGGATTTCGCAAGAGAGGTCCAGCGGACGGCTCGGGGCCAATCGGTCAGGTCGCCGGCGGTTGTAGGCGCGATCATCGAGCTGGGGCTCTGCCTGGACCTGACCACCATGAGCGGCGTCGAGCAAATCAGGATCGCTCACGCCGAGCTGATGCTGGTGCTCGACAAGTCCGGCCTCCCGATCCCTAGGAATCAATCCGGCGGGCTGCGCCGCAACCTCGACTGCGCAGTCATCCGCTATCTGCACCAGATCCGCAGCATCAAGGGCGATCCGCCGGCCGACTCTGTCAAGGGCATCTTCATCGAGGGCAGGCCAGTCTACGAGGGATCAGGCTTCTACGAGAAGACGCACACTCAGATCTGCGTCCGCGATCCGAACCGCATCAAGGGCGTGTTCCGCGTGGATCCAGGTCTTCTCGCATAGATCACAAGCCTCCTCTCTGGCCGCCTGCCCCGCATTGCCAAAGCGCGGCCGCGCGGCTATCTCTGGATGGCAGCCCTTCCGCCGCACAGGAGACTTCCGCGATGACGACTCGACGCGACTTCCTCGCCGGCCTCGGCTTGCTCGCCGCCGGCGCGGCGCTGCCGCGGCGGGCCGACGCCCAGATGTCCGACCAGCAGGCGCTGGTCGACAAGTCGCGCGTCACCTTCGGGACGCTGGTCACCGGCGAGCAGTTCAGGGAGATGCCGGACTTCGTCAAGCGCGCGAAGGCAGTGCTGATCTTCCCCGACCTGCTGAAGGCGGGGTTCATCATCGGCGGCGAGGGCGGCTCCGGCATCCTCTGCGTGCGCGACCCGCAGCGCGGCTGGAGCGACCCCGCCTTCTACACCATGCTCTCCGGCAGCATCGGGCTGCAGATCGGCGGGCAGATCTCGCAGGTGGTGTTCACGCTGATGAGCCAGCGGGCGGTCGACGCCATCCTGGAGAACCAGATGAAGTTCGGCGGCAATGTCAGCCTCGCCATGGGCCCGATCGGCGGCAGCGTCGGCGGCTCCACGACGACCAACATGGAAGCCGACGTCTACAGCTTCGCCACCGCCCAGGGCCTGTTCGTCGGCATGTCGTTCGACGGCGCGGGGGTGCTGAAGAAGGACGACTACAACACCGCCTATTACGGCCAGGGCGCCACGCCCTACGGCATCGTCATCGAGCAGCGCTTCCACAACCCCGGCGCGCAGCAGCTGCGGACCGACCTCGGCAGGTTCTGAGATGGCCGGCTCCCGCGGCCGGGCGCGGCAGGCGGCGCCGCCGGAAGAGGCGCCGTTCTGGCGCACCACGCCGCTCGCCGAGATGACGCCGGCGCAGTGGGAGTCGCTGTGCGACGGCTGCGGCCGCTGCTGCCTGATCAAGCTGGAGTACGAGGACACCGGCGAGATCGACTGGACCAACATCGCCTGCCGGCAGCTCGATCCGGAAACCTGCAAGTGCCGCAACTACGCGCTGCGCCGGACCCTGGTCGAGGACTGCCTGTCGCTGACCCCGGCGATGATCGACCGGCTCGCCTGGCTGCCGGCGACCTGCGGCTACCGGCTGGTCGCCGAGGGACGCGACCTCCAGTGGTGGCACCCGCTGGTCTCGGGCAGCGCCGAGACGGTGCACCAGGCCGGCATCTCGGTGCGCCGCAAGGTGATCGGAGAGGACGAGGCGGGCCCGCCCGAGGACCACGTCGTCGACTGGCTGGAATAGCCGTCTAGCTGTCGCTGACGGGAAGCGGCGGGGAGACCGCGGCGACCCGGTGCGGAACCGGGTCGAGCAGCAGGTTGAGGGCGAAGACGAGGATCGCCGCCATGGCGAAGCGGAGCAGGACGCCCAACGTGGCAGGAACCGCCGGCAGACCTCGCATCATCCCCTCCCCGCTCCCTCACCGGGATCCGGCGCGGCCGACGGCCGCACCCGACTCTTCAATGAACGCGCCGGCGGCCGGTTCCCTACGGCGGGCGCGAGCGCAGCAAGCATCGGATAGAGACAGGCCCGCCTTGCGCCCAGATTACGCCGGAGGCAATTCGAGCGAGGACGAGGCGATGAACATGGCATATCGCGCGGCAGCCCCGGCGGAGCGCGCCGCCGCCCTGCCGCCGGCCCGGCTGGCGACCGTGCAGCGGGCCTGCCGCTACATCGAGCAGCGGGTCGCCGACGGCGAGGGCGGCGCGGTGACCCTGGCCGAGCTCGGTCGCCACTGCCGGATGAGCCCGTGGCACCTGCAGCGGCTGTTCAAGCAGGCGACCGGGGTGACGCCGCGGCAATATGGCGATGCGCGGCGGCTGGAGCGGCTGCGCGCCGGGCTGCAGCAGGGCGACGGCGTCGCCGCCGCCACCTACGAGGCCGGCTTCGGCTCCTCCAGCCGGGTCTACGAGCGGGCCGACGCGGCGCTCGGCATGACCCCGGCGACCTATGCGCGGGGCGGCAGGGGCGCCGAGATCGCCTATGCCAGCGCGCCGACGCCGCTCGGCCGGCTGCTGGTGGCGGCGACGCGGCGCGGCGTCTGCTTCGTCAGCCTGGGCGAGGCCGACGGGCCGCTCGAGGGAGCGCTGGCGGCCGAGTTCCCCGCCGCCATCCGCCGCCGCGATCCCGACGCGCTCGGCGCCGCGCTCGACGGGCTGGTCGCCTATCTCGAGGGCGCCGCGCCGCCGCCCGACCTGCCGCTCGACATCCGCTGCACCGCCTTCCAGCGGCGGGTCTGGGAGGAGCTGCGCCGCATCCCGCTGGGCGAGACCCGCAGCTATCGCGAGATCGCCGAGCGGCTGGGCGAGCCCCAGGCCCAGCGCGCCGTCGGGCGGGCCTGCGCCAGCAACCCGGTGGCCCTGGTGGTGCCCTGCCACCGCGCCGTGCGCAGCGACGGCGGGCCGTCCGGCTATCGCTGGGGCGGCGCCCGCAAGCGGGCCCTGCTGGCCCTCGAGCAGGCGGAGGCGGCCACGGCTAAGCGCTGAGCGGCGGGATGGCCGGTGCCGGGGCCTGCGCCCCGGCCCGGCCGGCCGGCGCGCGGCCCTGGCGCGCGGCCCTGGCGCGCAGGCGGGAACGCGGGACCGGCGCGACCGGTCTTGATCCGGCGGGCCGGGCGGCGCTATAGCAATGGCCATGAGCCGCCCTTCCAGCCCGCCCCGGACGATCCAGAGAAGCCCGGCGGGCGGGCGGAAAATCCTGCCGAATCAGCGGGTTGCCAATCAGCTCGGGCCGGACGGCGAGCATCTGCTGGCGGTCGACGACCAGCTTGTTCCCCTGGTGTTCCAGCCCAACAAGCGGGCCCGCCGGATCATCATCAGGCTCGACCAGTTCAAGGCGCGGGTGGTGGTGGTGCTGCCCGCCCGCGCCACCCGCGACCAGGGCCGCCGCTTCGCGCTGCTCAACAAGGGCTGGATCCGCGACCGGCTGGCGGCGCTGCCGCCGGCGGTGCCGTTCGCCCATGGCTGCACCATCCCCTATCTCGGCGTGCCCTACCGGATCCGCCACCGGCCGGGCGCGCGCGGCACGGTGTGGCGCGAGAACGGCGAGATCCATGTCGCCGGCCAGCCAGAGCACCTGCCGCGCCGGCTCGAGGACTGGCTGAAGCGCGAGGCGCGCCGCGAGATCGAGCGCCGCGCCTTCGCCAAGGCCGAGGCGCTCGGCCGGCGCATCGCCCGCATCACGCTGCGCGACCCGCGCAGCCGCTGGGGCAGTTGCTCGCCCTCGGGCGAGCTGTCCTTCTCCTGGCGCCTGGTGCTGGCGCCGCGCCGGGTGCTCGACTACGTGGTCGCCCACGAGGTGGCGCATCTCAAGGAGATGAACCACGGGCCGCGCTTCTGGCGGCTGACCGCCGAGCTGACCCGCGCCGACGTCGACGAGGCGCGCGCCTGGCTGCACGAGGAAGGGCCGGGGCTGCACCGCTTCGGCTGAGGGGGTACTGCCGGCCTCACGCCAGCAGCGGCACGTCCGGCACCCAGACATAGCCGTCGGGATCCACCAGGTAGGCCTCGCGCAGCCCGTGCGGCTTGTCGGCCGGCGGCGCCAGCACCGGGTCGCCGCGGGCCGCGGCGGCGGCGGCGGCGCGGTCGGGATCGCAGCCATGCAGCCGCAGCTCGACGCCGGCGCCGCGCAGCGCCCCGTCGCCGGTCAGGCCGAGCAGCGGGTGGTCGCCATAGGTGTGGTCGGCGTGCAGCATCCACTCCGCCGGCGCGCCGCCGCCGGGAAAGCGCAGCACCGCGAAATCCGCATCGCCATAGACCAGGCTGGCGCCGAGCACCGCCTGCTGCCAGGCGACCGAGCGCGCGATGTCGCGCACCAGCAGGTTGACGCCGAGCCCGGCGAGCGACCGGCCATAGGCCGGCGCCGGCATCCAGGGCTGCCCCTCGCGCTTGCTCGCCATGTGCCGCACCCCCGCCGCGGTCAGTGGTTGTTGTGGAAATCCTGCAGCCGCTCGACCAGCGCCTTCATGCTGCCCGCCCCCGCAGTGCCGCCGGCGCCGCCCGACGCCACGGACGGCGCCGCGGGGGCCGGTGCCGCGGCGGGCGAGGCGGCCACGGCGGAGGCCGCCGGCGGCTCGACCTGGGCGACCGCCTCGGCGCCGACCTGGGGCACCGGCAGGCGGCGGATCGGGCGGTCGGCCAGCGCCTTGGTCATGTAGGCCTTCCACAGCCGGGCCGGGCCGGAGCCGCCGGTCACCTTGTCCATCGCCTTGTTGTCGTCGTTGCCGAACCAGATGCCGGTGACCAGCTCGGCGGTGAAGCCGACGAACCAGGCGTCGCGGAAGTCCTGGCTGGTGCCGGTCTTGCCGGCGGCCGGGCGCGGCGACTTGGCGGCGGTGCCGGTGCCCCAGTCGACCACCGAGCCCATGATGTCGAGCATCTGCAGCACCTGGCGCGGCGCCACCACCCGGCCGGGGCCGGAGCCGGCGCGGCGGTAGAGCACGTTGCCGCCGCCGTCGCGGATCTCCTCGATGGCGTGCGGCAGCACGCCGTAGCCGCCATTGTCGAAGGGGGCGTAGGCGGCGGTCAGCTCGAGCAGCGTCACCTCGCTGGTGCCGAGCGCGATGCTGGCGTCGTTGGCGAGCGGGCTGGTGATGCCGAGCCGGCGCGCCGCGGCGGTGACGTTGCGCCGGCCGACCCGCTCCGAGAGCTGCACGGCGACGCTGTTGAGCGAGCGGGCGAAGGCCTCGCGCAGGCTGACGTCGCCGTAATACTTGTCCTTGTAGTTGTCGGGCTTCCAGCCGCCGATCGAGAAGGGGGTGTCGATCATGTGGCTGTCGGGCAGCCAGCCATGCTCGAAGGCGGCGAGGAAGACGAACGCCTTGAAGGCCGAGCCCGGCTGGCGCATCGCCTGGGTGGCGCGGTTGAACTGGCTCTGGCGGTAGTCGCGGCCGCCGACCATGGCGCGCACCGAGCCGCCGGGATCGAGGCTGACCAGGGCGGCCTGGCCGGCGCCGAGCTTCGGCCCCTCGGCGGTCATCATGGTCGAGAGCTCGGTCTCGGCCAGCTTCTGCATGCGCGGATCGAGCGTGGTGCGCACCACCAGGTCGCGGTCGACGTAGTTGACGTAGCTCGACACCTGGTCGAGCACCCAGTCGGCGAAGTACTGGCCGCTCGGCGCGGCATCCTCGGACGGCTTGCCGGAGGACGCCTCCTGGCGCACCCGGCCCTCCTGCTCCGACGTCAGGTAGCCGGCGGCCACCATGTTGTCGAGCACCAGCCGGGCGCGCTCGGTCGCCGCCGTCGGGTCGCTCAGCGGGTTGGCGCGCGACGGCGCCTTCAGCATGCCGGCCAGCGTCGCCGCCTCGAAGACGGTGAGCCTGGCGGCCGGCTTGCCGAAATACTTGCGCGACGCCGCCTCGACGCCGTAGGTGCCGGCGCCGAGATAGACGCGGTTGAGATAGAGCTCGAGGATCTGGTCCTTGCTGAAGGTCCACTCCAGCCAGAGGGCCAGCAGCACCTCCTGGCCCTTTCGCCGCACCGTCCGCTCCGGGGTCAGGAATATGTTCTTGGCGAGCTGCTGGGTGATGGTGCTGCCGCCCTGCACCAGGTGGCCGGTCCGCAGGTTGACCACGATGGCGCGCAGGATGCCGATCGGGTCGAGCCCGAAATGGTCGTAGAAGCGGCGGTCCTCGGTGGCGATCACCGCCTCCGGCAGGTAGGCCGGCATGTCGGAGAGCCGCAGCTGGTTGCCGTAGAGGTCGCCGTAGCTCGCCAGCATCGTGCCGTCGGCAGCCAGCAGGGTGACGCTGGGGCGCCGCTCGACATGCTCGAGCCGGCTGAGGTCGGGCAGGTCGGTGGCGAACCAGGCGGCGAGGCAGAGCGCGACGAAGACCGCCCAGATGCCGCAGACCAGCGTCCATTTCAGGGTGAAGCGGAGCAGCCGCCGGCCCCAGCTGCGGCGCGGCCGCGCGCGCGCCGGACGGCGCCGGCCCTTCCTCTCCCGGCCGCCTTCCGGCTCGTCCTCCTGCTCGGGCCGCGTCGCGCGAAGCACCATGCCGGCTATGTAACCCATCGCCATCGTCCCCGCCACCAGTCGACGGGGACCCTGCCGGGCGATTGCGGCGCCCGGCAGGGCGCCGGCATGGCGTTTTCGCGGCGGCGCCTGGGCTAGAGGCCGAGCGCGGCGGCCAGCGCGTCGAGCGCTGCGTCGGCGCAGCCGCGGAGCAGCCGGCGGGCGAGCCGGGCGGCATGGCGGTCCCGGGCCGAATCACGCCGCGCCAGCAGGCCGATCGCCACTCGCAGCGGATCGAGCCCGTGCGTCTGGGCGAAGGTGGCCATCTCCGGCCGTTCCGCCAGCCGCCGCACGGCCTGCGCCGTCGGGTGGTCGAGCCCGCCGAGATCGCCGGCTGCCAGCGCGCCGGCCAGCCGCGACCAGGGCAGGTGCGGCGGCGAGGCGCCAGCGGCCGGCGAGGCGCCAGCGGCCGGCGAGGCGTCAGCCGCCGGCGCCGCGGCGAAGGGCGGCGCCCAGGAGGCGCTGCTCGTCCGCGCGAACAGGTTCGCGAGACGCCTGCGCGATCCTGCGCCAGCAGCGGGCGCGGGAGGACCGAGGTCGCACGCCGCGTCCGGGAACGGCAGGTCGGAGAGGCAGGCCACCAGCCGGGGCGCGCAGGCCGCGACGTCGGGCAGCGCGACCTTGCGCAGGGACGGCATGCCGGCGCTGACCGGGCCCTCGCGGTCGACCAGCACCAGGCTGGTGAGCGGCCCGGCGAGGCCCTCGGCGACGGCCAGCGCCGTCGCCGCCTCGGACGGCAGCAGTCGCAGCGCCAGGCTGGCGGCGAAGGCGGCAGCGGCACGCGCGCCCGGCGCGGCGGCGGCCGGTGCAGCGTCGTCCGACCAGCGCGTGGCGATCGCGGCGCCGCCCCAGACCAGGGCGAGGTCGAGCCCGCCATGCCCGTCGGGCCGGGCCGGCCGGTAGGGCCGGCGGAGCCCGGCCAGGGCGGCGCCAGGGCCGGCAGCAGCGCGCCGCTGCCGGCGACCAGCACGTCGCCGCCGGTGAGCGCCGCGAGATGGCCGACATTGGCCTCGAGGCTGTCCTCGCCGACCAGCACGACGGCGCAGCGGCGGCCGCGGGCGGCGAGCGCCGCGACGTCGATGTCGTGGCTCTTGCCGTCGGTCAGCAGCAGGATGTCGGAGGCGTCGGAATGATCGATGACGCGGTCCAGCGCGGCGCCGATCGCGGTGCCGCCATCGGGTGCCGCCAGGCGGCGCACCAGCGCCGCCGCGGTCGCGCCGCGCCCCGTGCCGACCCGCTGCGCGCCATTGCTGAATTCCCACAGCTCCACCCGATCGGCGGGCGCCAGCCCGGCGAGGAGCCGGCCGAGGTCGCGGACCGCCACGGCATGCTTGGTCTCGCCGGCGCCGGCGCCGAAGGGTCCGCTCATCGAGCCGGAATGGTCGACCAGGATGGCGAGATGCAGCGGCGCCTCACCGGCCGGCGCCGGCGCGATGTCGAGGATCACCCGCCGTCCGTCGGCGCCCCGACCGAGGCAGGGCCGCGGCACCCAGGGCGAGACCGCGAGATCGATCGGCCGGTTGTCCGGCACCGTGGCGCGGCCCGCGACGAGGCTGCCGCCGGCGAGCCGGACCGGGCCGCTGTCGCATTCGACCTCCAGCTCGGCGGTGCCGGGCGGCGCGCCGCCGACGAGATCGTCGACCTCGGCCAGGCCCGCGCTGCCATAGACTTCGCCCACGGTGAGCGGCAGCCGCAGATGGGCGGCGCCGCCGACCAGGGTGAGCGGCAGCGCGAAGCCGGCCTCGACCTCGATCTCGGCGCCGGGCGGCACCGGCCCGACCGACAGCATGTGGATGCCGCGCAGCAGCTCCTCGTGCAGCACCGCGAGCCGGCCCTCCTCGATCGCCGCCTCGTAGGTGGCGCGGGCCGCCTCGCGCGGCTGGGCGTGGGCCGCCAGCGTGCGGCCGTCGACCCGCAGCAGCAGCTCGAACAGCACGGCATGGACCGGCAGCGGGAAGGTCAGCACCGCCTCGATGCTGCCGGCCTCGCGGTTGACGAAGCGGCGCACCATGCGGACCTCGGCCAGCCCGCCGCGGATGGCGACGCGGTAGCGCGTGCCGGCGAGCGGCACGGGATGGCGATCTGCGCCGGACATCCGGCCGTTCACCAGCAGGGCGACGGGGTCGAGCAGCGGGCCGGCGGCGAGCAGGGTCATCGGGTCAGCCTTTCAGCAGTTGCTGCAGCAGCGCGCGGATGCGCTCGGCATGCGGCCCGGGGTCGGCGCCCGAGCCGATCAGCGCCGGCGGCACCACGAGGGTGATGCCGTCGCCGGCCGGCACCGGCACCCCGGCGCCGCCTTCGAGAAGCAGGCGGATGGCCGCCGGCGGGAAGCCCAGCTCGCGCAGCCGCCCGTAACGGCGGATCGCCTCGAGATGGTCATCGCCGTAATCCGCGGTCGCCCGCCCGCCGCGCGGCGCCGGCACGAACCCCTCGGCGATGAGGAACCGGATCTGCCGCTCGGTCGTGCCGGAGAGCGCCGCCAGCTCGCCGATCTTCATGCACGCATCCTCTTTCGACAAAGATGATGTCGAAAGCGGGAATGGTCAAGACATGATTCGGGAATGACGAGCCCACGGCTCAACTTGCAAGCTGTGAAATCGATATCTTTGCGATCGGGGGGCGGGCCTATGGCGAGCATCACCATCCGGAATCTCGAGGCGCCCCTCAAGGCGCGGCTTCGGTTGCGCGCCGCATCCCATGGGCGATCCATGGAGGCGGAGGCGCGCGAGATCCTGCGGAGCGCGCTGAACAGCGATCCGCGGCAAGCCACCAGCCTGGCGGCCGCCATTCGCGCGAGGTTCGCCCCACTTGGCGGCGTGGAGCTTCCCGAGGTCCTGCGCGAGCTCCCCGTCTCGACGAATGATCGGATCGAGATCATCGACCCCTGGCGCGACCGGCCGCGCTAGCAGCACCACGGTTTCGCACGCCGGGCCAGCGGCCCGGCGCGGGCAACCGCGGGCATGCCGCAGCCTCGCCGGGATGACCGGTGCCTGGCATTTGCCGGCCCGGTTTGACTTTCGTGTTTTCGTATACGATCCTGCGCACCGAGCGCACAGGGAGGGATTCGTCGTGGCCGTTGCAGCGGAGGTGAAGAGCCGGATCGCGATCGACGTCGATTTCGATCGCGAGGGTCGCCAGGCCTCCTATCTGCGGGCCCCCTTGTCCTCCAACACCGCCGGCTGGGGCACCGTCGAGATCCCGATCGTCGTGGTGAAGAACGGCAGCGGCCCGACCGTGCTGCTCACCGCCGGCATCCATGGCGACGAGTATGAGGGGCAGATCGCCATCGCGCGGCTGGCGCAGCAGCTCGACCCGGCCGAGGTCAGCGGGCGGGTGATCATGCTGCAGGCGGTGAACATCGCCGCGGCGCTCAACGGCACGCGGCTCAGCCCGATCGACGACCGCGACCTCAACCGCTGCTTCCCCGGCGACCCGCGCGGCACCTTCAGCTACATGCTCGCGCACTTCCTCGACGGCGTCGTGCTGCCGCACGCCGACATCTCGGTCGACGTGCACTCGGCCGGGCACTCCTTCGATTCGGCGCTGTCGACCAACATGCACAGCGTGCCCGACCTGGAGATCCGGCGGCGGACGCTGGCCGCGGCCAGCGCCTTCGGCGCGCCCTACAACGTGGTCTTCTGGAGCGTCGACGAGGGCGCCACCTTCACCTCCTGCGTCGAGCGCCGCGGCCTGATCTCGCTCGGCACCGAGCTCGGCGGATGGGGCCGCGTCAACGTCGAGGGCGTGCGCATCGCCGAGCGCGGCATCCGCAACGTGCTGAAGCATTTCGGCGTGCTGCAGGGCGCGCCCGAGACGGCGCAGCGCGACGGCACGCCGGGCACCCGCCACATGATGGTGCGCGACCAGAGCTACTTCAGCTTCGCGCCGGCCAACGGTCTGTTCGAGCCGCGCCATCTCGCCGGCCAGAACGTCGCCGCCGGCGAGATCGCCGGCTTCCTGCATTTCATCGAGGACATCGACCGGCCGCCGGTCGAGGTCCGCTACCGCCGCGACGGCGTGCTCTGGATGTCGCCGGGACCGGGCCGGGTGCGGCGCGGCGACGCCATCGCCGTGGTGATGACCGACTACGCGGAGGACTGAGACCGGGCCGCGCAGGCCGATGAGCGGCTAGGTCGCCGCCCGGTCGGCGCCCGGTCGCGATCGAAAGGCCGAATGGTGGACGTCAGACAGCACGAGGGAGCCGAACGCGCGACGCCGCGGGAGCTCGCGCCGCTCAGCCCGAAGACGCTGGTGAACCAGGTCGTCGAGGCGATCCTGCAGGCCGCCGCCACCGGCGTCTTCATGCCGGGCGACCGCGTCGTCGAGGCCGAGGTGGCGCGGCGGCTCAACGTCAGCCGCGTGCCGGTGCGCGAGGCGCTGCGCCTGCTCGAGAGCCAGGGCATCCTGGTCAACATGCCCTATCGCGGCATGCGGCTGATGGACGTCTCGGCCAGCCGGCTGCGCAAGATCCTCGAGGTCCGGCTGGCGCTCGAGCGGCTCGCCGCCTTCACGCTGATGGAGGCGGCCCGCAGGCGGCCCGAGCTGCTCGACCCGCTCGACCGGATCTCGTCCGAGATGCAGACGGCGGCGACGCGGCAGGACAGCTTCGGCATCGCGACGCAGGAATCGCGCTTCCACCGCACCCTGCTCGAGCTCACCGGCAACGAGATCCTGGTCGCCACCTGGGAGCCGCTCTCGGCGCAGCTCACCATCATCTTCGGCCTGTCGACGCTGCAGAACGACATGCGCGGCATCGCCGAGGAGCACGTGCTGCTCACCGACCTGATCCGCGCCGGCGAGCCCGAGCCGCTCGACCGCAACCTGCGCCTGCACATCCTGGACTCGCCGCAGGCGATCGACTTCGACGCGCTGATCGCCCGGCGCGACGAGGCCCGCACCGCGCGCCCGCGGCGCCGCCGCGCCGCGGTCGCGTAGGCGGCACGGCCGCACCGACCTCGCCCTCCGACAGGCTCAGGACGAGGTTCGAGGAAGCACGCGCGATCTCTCCGGCCCATCCTGAGCTTGTCGCAGGATGAGGTCCGCACGGTGCCCTCCGCACGCTCCCGCGCGAGTCAGCCGGCCTCGCCGGCCGGGTGATGGCAGGCGGCGAGATGGTCGGCGCCGAACGGCCGCAGCGGCGGCTCCGTGGTGCGGCAGAGATCGCTGGCGAAACGGCAGCGCGGATGGAAGCGGCAGCCCGGCGGCGGGGCCAGCGGGCTCGGCACGTCGCCCTCGATGGTGGCGTCGCGGCGCCGGGCGCGGGCGTCGGGGTCGGGCACCGGGATCGCCGCCAGCAGGGCCTCGGAGTAGCGGTGGCGCGGCCGCGTGTAGAACGACTCGGCCGGCGCGATCTCGACCAGCTTGCCGAGATACATCACGCCGATGCGGTCGGAGACCTGCCGGATCACGCCGAGATCGTGCGAGATGAACAGGTAGGTCATCCGCAGCTCGTCCTGCAGATCCTTCAGCAGGTTGAGGATGTCCGCCTGGACCGAGACGTCGAGCGCGGAGACCGGCTCGTCGGCGACGATCAGCTCGGGGCCGAGCGCCAGCGCGCGGGCGATGCCGATGCGCTGTCGCTGGCCGCCGGAGAGCTCGCGCGGCAGCCGGTCCTGCTGCTCGGGCGAGAGCCCGACGCGGGCCATCAGCTCGCCCACCCGCCGGCGCCGCGTCGCGGCGTCGCCGAGCCGGTGCACGGCCAGCCCGGCTTCGACGATGCGGCCGACCGGCTTCAGCGGGTTCAGGCTGGCCATCGGGTCCTGGAAGACCATCTGCAGGCGCCGGCGCAGCGGCCGCAGCTCGGCCATGCGCAGATGGGTGATGTCCCGGCCGTCGAAGGCCAGCCGCCCGGCGGTCGGCTCGAGCAGCCGCACGACGCAGCGCGCCAGCGTGGACTTGCCGCAGCCGGATTCGCCGACCAGCCCGAGCGTCTCGCCGCGCCGGATCTCGAACGAGACGCCGTCGACCGCGTGGACCTTGCGGCCGCGGCCGCCGCGCAGCCCGCCGCGCACCGGGAAGTGCTTGACCAGGCCGCGGACCTCGACCAGCGGCTCGCCGGCGGCCGCGGTCATTGCGCGGCGACCCCGGCCGGGCGGAGCGCGGCGGCGAGCCGGCGCTTCTCGGCCGGCGGCAGCCAGCAGCGATCGAGATGCCCGGGCTCGCCGGCGCGCGCGACGAGCTCGGGCATCGTGCGGCATTGCTCGAAGGCGCCGGCGCAGCGCGGGCGGAAGGCGCAGCCGGGCGGCCGCGCGCCGGACAGCGCCGGCGGCGCGCCCCTGATCGCCGGCAGGCGTGCGACCCGGGCGCGGTTGGCGGCGGGAATCGCCGCCAGCAGCCCGGCCGTGTAGGGATGCTGGGGGTCGCGGAAGAGGGCGCGGGCAGGCCCCGCCTCGACGCACTGCCCGGCATACATCACCAGCACGCGGTCGGCGATCTCCGCCACCACGCCGAGATCGTGGGTGATCAGGATCACCGCCATCCCCGACTCCGCCTGCAGGCTGGCGATCAGGTCGAGGATCTGCATCTGGGTGGTGACGTCGAGCGCGGTGGTCGGCTCGTCGGCGATCAGCAGCGACGGGCCGCAGGCCAGCGCCAGCGCGATCATCGCGCGCTGCCGCATGCCGCCCGAGAGCTGGTGGGGATAGTCGTCGACCCGCTGCTCTGGATGCGGCATGCGGACCTGGCGCAGCAGGCCGATCGAGCGCTCGCGGATCGCCGCGGGCGACAGGTCGGTATGGGCGGCCAGCATCTCGCCGATCTGCCGGCCGATGCGCTGCAGCGGGTTGAGCGAGGTCATCGGGTCCTGGAAGATCATCGCGATCTCCCGCCCCCGCACCGCGCGCATGCCGCGCTCGTCGAGCCGCAGCAGGTCGCGGCCCTTGTAGGGCATCTCGCCGGTGATGCGGAACCGGCCGTCGAAGCGGTTGAGGCCGATGATGGCCCGCGCCGTCATGGTCTTGCCGCAGCCCGATTCGCCGACGATGCCGAGCACCTCGCCGGGCGCCAGGTCGAAGGAGAGGCCGTCGATGATCGTGCCGCTGCGGCCGCCCGCCAGCGCCACGCGCAGGTCGCGCACCGCGAGCAGCGGCGGGGCGACGGGGCCTGACTCCGTCACCGGCATGACGGCACCGCTGTCACGGCGCAATCGAAGGCAAGATCCATCTCACGAATATTGTATACGATCGGCCCGAGTTGCAACCGTTCTGCGCCGGCGCCAAGCCGGTGCAGAGTACCCCGAGCCGTCGGCGTCGCTCGTCGAAATTTTACCGCTCAAGCAGATCAATGGGGTTAGTCTGGTCTCTCCTGCCTGCCCGGCACCGGCGATGCAATCACTCCGGTGCCGGGCTGCCGATCCCCAATGGAGGAGCGATCATGCCGCGCGCTCGATCCTGGCTCATGATGTCCGCCATCGCAGGGCTCGTCGCGGCGGGCGGCGCCGCGCGGGCGGCGCCGGACAAATACAGCCTGCAGGTGCCGGACGGGCTCGCCTTTTCCGACTTCCGGGGCTATGAGGACTGGCAGGTCGTCTCGGTCGCGCAGACCGACGAGGTGCTCAAGGTGATCGTCGCCAACCCGACGATGATCGCGGCCTACCGGGCCGGCATTCCGGGCAACGGCCAGCCGTTTCCCGACGGCTCCAAGATCGCCAAGATCCAGTGGAATCCGAAGAAGAGCACCGAGGCGCCGTTCTCCGTGAACGTGCCGGACACGCTCAAGAACGTCTTCCTGATCGAGAAGGACGGCGGGCGGTTCCCGGGCACCGCCGGGTGGGGCTACGCGCTGTTCAACTACGACGCCGCCTCCGCGACCTTCGCGCCCGACGGGAAGGGAGCCGATTGCGGCTTCGCGTGCCACACCATCGTGGCGAAGAAGGACTACATCTTCCACCCCTACCAGACGCGGTAGCCCGGCGGGCGGCGCCGCGCAGGCGGCCCGGCTCGCTTCCGCGAGCCGGGCCGCCAGCTGGCGAATCGCGCGCCTAGTGCGTCACGTTCAGGGTCAGCGAGGCGATGCCGGCCGCGAGGTTCAGGCCGGTGCCGCCCTCGACGCTGACCGGCTGCAGCGCGATCGACTTGTTCGAGCCGCCGATCAGGACGTTGACGCCGGCCTCGATCCCGAGCGCGACGCTGCCATGAGCCCCGCCATAGTCGCCGGCGAGCGACCCGGGCGCCATCTCGGCCGACGGCGCGATCACGCCCCAGACGATGACGGCGCTCTGCGTGTAGCCGATGTCGACGCCGTACTGGGCGATCGAGCCGTGGTAGCGTTCGACCTTCCCGTTCGCCCGCGAGAAGGTGCAGTTGACGTCCTTGGTCGAGCCGACGATGAAGCCCCAGCCGCTCGATTCGTTGCAGGTCAGGACGCCGACCTTGACGCCCGACGCCTGCGA
The DNA here is from genome assembly GCA_046349435.1 of Dongiaceae bacterium. GTDB lineage: Bacteria > Pseudomonadota > Alphaproteobacteria > Dongiales > Dongiaceae > JAXMCI01. Next base: position 68,984 of record JAXMCI010000031.1, read on the forward strand.
CTGGCTGCCGAGCGCAACGGAGCCGAGCAGGGCCAGAGCCGCGATCGCAGCAAATCGTCTCAAAATCATCGGGTTTCCCTCTTGGATGTGGTTTCTGCGCAAAGGACCACGCCGCCATCGTCGGCAGCGGGCTTCGGCCGGCACCTAACTACCATGGCGAGCGCCGTTGCGCATCTCCCGTGGCGACCGGCCGGTCAGCCGTTCCGCGCCGCGAAGGCCAGCAGATGCGCCATCAGCACGCCGGCCGCCGAGCCGCGGGCGCCGCGGCGCTGCGCGACGTAGTAGCCCCAGGGGCTGGGCGGCCGCACCGGGAAGGGCTCGGCCAGCCGGCCGCGCTCGAGATAGGGGGCGGTGAGCGAGGCGAGCGCCACCGTGGCGCCGAGGCCGTGCGCCGCCATCTCCAGCGAGATGTTGCTGCCGTTGGTGCGCAGGGCGCCTTCCAGGCCGAAGGGCGGCAGGCCGAGCGCGCCGGCCATCACCGACCAGTGCTCCTGCCGGCCGGCGACGATGATCTTCGGCTCGCGCCCGAGGTCGGCGGGGGTGCGCAGCCGCGCCGCCATGGCGGGGTCGCAGAGCAGCACCAGCCGCTCCGCCCAGAGCGGCCGGGCGCCGTCCGGCACCTCGTCCTCGCGCAGCACGCTGACGATGACGTCGGCGATCTGGTCCTCCGGGCCGGCCCAGACAGTGCCGTGCACCGCCACCTCGATGTCGGGATGGGATGCCGCGAAGGCGGCGAGGCAGGCCGGCAGCCAGCTCTCGGCGAGGCTCATCGGGCAGGCCAGGATGACGCCGCGGTCGCGCGCGCTGGTCAGGATCGCCTCGGTGGCGCTGTCGATCTGGGCCAGCGCCTGGCGCAGGGTCGGCAGGAAGGCCTCGCCCATCTCGGTCAGCTTCAGGCTGCGCGCGCTGCGCACGAAGAGGGCGCGGCCGAGATACTGCTCCAGTGCCTTGACCTGCATGCTGATCGCCGCCTGGGTGTAGCCGAGCTCCCCGGCGGCGCGGGTGAAGCTGAGATGGCGGGCGGCGCACTCGAAGGCACGGATGAAGTTGAGCGGCGGCGGCGGTCGGTGCATCGCCCCATGGCAGCACCGCAGCCGACCTCATGACAACGATTTTCTTATGCATTGGCGCCGATTTAATTCGATCGGGACGCCAAGCCTCCGATTTACTGTCCCCTGGAGCCAAGCCGGGAGCCCACCATGCGCCAGCAGGACGTCGCGCCCTCCGACCGCGCCAGCGGCGAGGAGAATGCCGCCTTCGGCCGCGTCGCCGACTTCGTCCTGGGATTGTCGCCGGAGACGCCGCCCGAGAGCGCGCGGCGGCGGGCGGCCCTGCTGCTGCTCGACACGCTCGGCATCTGCGCGGCCGCCGGGCCGATGGCGGCCGGGGTCATCGCCCGAGGCGCAGCCACCCGGCTCTACGCCGCCGGCGGCGAGGCCGACGCCGCCCGCATGCTGTTCGACGGCCGCCGCGTCAGCCTGGCCGGCGCCGTGTTCGCCGCCGCCACCCAGCTCGACAACCTCGACGGCCATGACGGCTACAACCCGACCAAGGGCCATATCGGCGTCGTCGTGGTGCCGACGCTGGCGGCGCTGGCCGAGCACCGGCCCGACCTCTCCGGGCCGGAGGCGCTCGCCGCGATGATCATGGGCTACGAGGTGTCCGGGCGCGCCGCCATCGCGCTGCACGCCTCGGTCAGCGACTACCACACCTCGGGCGCCTGGAACGCGCTCGGCGTCGCCGCCATGGCGGCCCGCCTGCGCGGCCTGTCGCGCGCCCAGCTGCGCGAGGCGCTGGGGATCGCCGAGTATCACGGCCCGCGCAGCCAGATGATGCGCGAGATCGCCACCCCCACCATGCTGCATGACGGCTCGGGCTGGGGCGCGCTGGCCGGGATGTCGGCGGCGATCCTGGCCGAGGCGGGCTTCACCGGCGCCCCGGCGATCACCGTCGAGGCGCCCGAGGCGGCGCCGCACTGGGCCGATCTCGGCCGCTTCTGGCAGATCGAGCACCAGTATGTGAAGCCCTATCCGATCTGCCGCTGGGCCCATGCCGCGATCGACGCGGCGCGCGAGCTGCGGCTGGCGCACGGCATCGCGGCCGGCCAGGTCGAGGCGGTACAGGTCAACAGCTTCGACTATGCCGCCAGCCTGTTCCAGGGCCTGCCGGAGACCACCTCGAAGGCGCAGTACAGCCTGCCCTTCCCGGTCGCCACCATGCTGGTCCATGGCCGCATCGGGCTGGAGCACATCTCCGGCGCCGGGCTGGCCGACCCCGCGGTCGCGGCGATGGTCCGGCGCATCACGGTCGCCGCGGTGCCGCGCTACCAGGCCCGCTATCCCGCGGGGCGCTGGGCCGACGTCGAGATCCGGCTGAAGGACGGCCGCGTCCTGGCGTCGGGCGAGACCCACGCGCGCGGCGGGCCGGAGCGGCCCTATGCCGCGCAGGACATCGTCGACAAGTTCATGGAGTTCGCCGTGCCGCCGCTGGGCCAGGCGCGGGCCGCGGCGATCCGCGACGCGGCGCTGGCGCTGCCCGAGCCGGGCAGCCGCTTCGCCGGGCTCGCCCGCCACCTCTACGCCGCCTGACGCGCCCCGCATGGTCCTGCGCCTGCTGAAATACGGGCTGAGCCGGACCTATCCCGTCACCGGCGACATCCCGGCCACGCCCGACCTCCGGGCGCGCTACGACGTGGTCATCGTCGGCGGCGGCGGCCACGGGCTGGCCTGCGCGCATTACCTGGCGAAGCATCACGGCATCCGCGACGTGGCGGTGCTGGAGCGCGGCTGGCTGGCCGGCGGCAACACCGCGCGCAACACCACGACCATCCGCTCCAACTACATCACCCCGGAGGGCATCGCCTTCTACAAGGAGGCGGTGTCGCTCTACGAGAGCATGGCCGAGGAGCTCGACTTCAACGTCATGTTCTCGCAGCGCGGCCAGCTGACGCTCGCCCACAGCGAGGCGACCCTGCGCGGCTTCCACCTGCGCGCCGAGACCGGCAAGCATCTCGGCATCGGCATCGCGGTGGTCGGCCCGGCGGAGGTCGAGGAGCTCTGTCCCGGCCTCAACATGGACCGCGGCGGCGCGCTCGAGATCCTCGGCGGCCTCTGGCATCCCGATGGCGGCACGGCCCGGCACGACGCGGTCGCCTGGGGCTATTGCGCGCAGGCCGCGCGGCGCGGCGTCGAGATCCACCAGCGCACCGAGGTCACCGGCTTCGAGCGGGTCGGCGACCGGGTGATCGCGCTCGCCACCAACCGCGGCCGCGTCTCCTGCGGCCAGGTGCTGATCGCCTGCGGCGGCCTGAACTACCAGGTGGCGCTGCTGGCCGGGGTCGAGCTGCCGATCCGCTGCTATCCCCTGCAGGCGATGGTGACGCAGCCGGTCAAGCCCTGGCTCGACATCCTCGTCTCCTCGGTCAGCCTGCACACCTACCTCGTGCAGTCCTCGCGCGGCGAGGTGGTGATCGGCGGCGGCTCCGATCCCTACCAGCTCTACTCCACGCGCTCGACCCTCGACATGAAGGAGCATCTCGCCGAGGGCGCGGTGCACCTCTTCCCCTTCCTGCAGGGCGTGCGCATCCTGCGGCAATGGGCGGGGATCACCGACATGACGCCGGACTACAGTCCCATCATGGGGGCGAGCCCGCTGGAGAATCTCTGGCTCGATTGCGGCTGGGGCACCTGGGGCTTCAAGGCGACGCCGGTGGCCGGCAAGCGGATGGCCGAGTGCATCGCCACCGGCCGCGTGCCCGACCTGCTCGCCCCCTTCGCCCTCGACCGGTTCGAGCGCTTCGCGCTGGTCAACGAGATGGGCGCCACGGCGGCGAGCCACTGAGCCATGAAGCTGCTTGCCTGCCCGCTGAACGGCCCGCGCAACATCGAGGAGTTCCAGTATCTCGGGCCGGTGCGCGAGTCGCCCGACCCCGACGCGCTCACCGACGGGCAATGGGCCCGCCACCTGTTCCGCGCCGAGAACCGCCCGGGGATCATGCTGGAATGGTGGCGGCACACGCCGTCCAACACCGTCTTCCTGGCCGAGCGCCACACCGTCACCAACGAGATCCTGCGCACGTTCGATCCCGCTGGCGACCCGTCCGCCGCGGAGCCGCCGGCATGAGCCGCCTGCCGCCGCCCTTCGGCAGCCGGATCGACCGGTCCCGCCCGGTGTCGTTCACCTTCGAGGGACGCCGCTGCGCCGGGCTGGCCGGCGACAGCATCGCCAGCGCGCTCGCCGCCAACGGCCAGTGGGTGCTGTCGCGCTCCTTCAAGTACCACCGGCCGCGCGGCGCCTGGAGCCTCGCCGGCGCCGAGGCGAGCACGCTGGTGCAGCTGCCGCACGAGCCCAATGTCGCGGCCGAGCTGACGCCGCTCGCCGAGGGCATGGCGGTCACCGCGCAGAACGTCGCCGGCAGCCTGGCCCGGGACCGCGACGCCGTCATCGGGCGCTTCGCCCGGTTCCTGCCGGCGGGCTTCTACTACCGCACCTTCATGGGCCCGTCGCGCCATTCCTGGCGCGCCACCTGGGAGCCGCTGATCCGCCGCAAGGCGGGGCTGGGCGTGGTCGATCCGCAGGCGCCCCACCGCCATTTCGACAAGGCCAGCCTGCATTGCGACGTGCTGGTGGTCGGCGCCGGGCCGGCCGGCCTCGCCGCCGCGCTCGAGGCGGCCCGCGCCGGGGCCGACACGATCCTCTGCGACGGCGAGCCCGAGGCCGGCGGCAGCCTGACCTGGGCGCCGCACCCCGGGCTCGACCTCGCCGCCCTGCTGGACGAGGCAGCGAGCCTGCCGGCCCTGCGGCTGATGACCGGGACGGTCTGCAACGGCTGGTTCGAGGACAACTGGCTGCCGCTGATCCAGGGCGACACGCTGTGGCGGACGCGCGCGACGCAGGTGATTCTCGCCACCGGCGGCATCGAGCAGCCCGCCATCTTCCGCAACAACGACCTGCCCGGGATCATGGCCGGCTCGGCGGCGCAGCGGCTGATCCGCCATTACGGCGTGCGGCCCGGCCGCCGCGCGGTGGTGCTGGCCGCCACGCCGGACGGGCTGGCGGTCGCCGGCGACCTGCAGGCGGCGGGCGTGACGGTGGCGGCGCTGGTGCTGCCGCGGCCGCTGCCCGGCCAGGAACGGGCGGCGGCCGCCGGCATCCCGCTGGTCGCCGGCGCGGTGGAGGAGGCCGAGGGCGGCGTCCATCTGCTGCGCGTGCGGGCCGCCGGGCACTGGATCGACTGCGACCTGCTCGCCGTCTCGGCCGGGATCGCGCCGGCCTGGCAGCTGCCCTGCCAGGCCGGCGGCCGGCTCGGCTTCGACGAGGCGACCGGCCGCTTCGCCATCGCGCTCGAGCGGCCCGGGATCCACCTCGCCGGGGCGGTGGCGGGCCAGGCCGGCCGCGCCGCCGTCATGGCCGGCGGGCGGCGGGCGGCGCACGCCGCGCTGCGCGCGCTGGGCCGCGAGGCGCCGGACCTGCCGGCGCCGGAGGATCCCGAGGCCGCCCTCGCCCAGTGGGCGCAGCCGCTGGCGCCGCACCCGCGGGGCCTGGACTTCGTCGATCTCGACGAGGACCTGCAGGTCAAGGACCTGATCACCACGGTCAAGGAGGGCTATCGCGAGATCGAGCTGGTGAAGCGCTTCTCGACGGTCGGCATGGGGCCGAGCCAGGGCCGCCACTCGGCGCTCGCCACCGCCCGCATCGTGGCATCGGCGACCGGGCGGAGCCCGGCCGAGACCGGCGTCACCACCGCCCGGCCGCCGACCGGGCCGGAGATGCTGGGCGTGCTCGCCGGGCACGGCCATGTCGCCGAGCGGCGCACCGCGCTGCATGCCCGCCACCTCGCGCTGCAGGCCGAGATGCGCCCGGTCGGCGCCTGGTGGCGGCCCTATTGCTACCATGGCGGCGACCGCGCCAACGCGATCCTCGCCGAGATCCGCGCGGTGCGCGGCAATGTCGGGCTGCTCGACGTCTCGACCCTGGGCAAGCTCGAGGTGCGCGGGCCCGATGCCGGCGCCTTCCTCGACCGGCTCTACACCATGGCGCACGCCGACCAGCCGGTCGGCCGGGTGCGCTACTGCCTGATGCTGAACGAGATGGCGACCGTGATCGACGACGGCGTCGCCTTCCGCCTGGCCGAGGACCGCTACTACGTCACCGCGACCACCGGCGCGGTCGCCCGCGTCTTCGCCGACATGGCGTTCTGGAACGCGCAGTGGCGGCTGCGCGTCGACGTGCTCAACCTGACCAGCGCCTTCGGCGCGCTCAACATCACCGGGCCGCAGGCGCGCGCCCTGCTGCAGGCGCTGCCCGGCGACATCGATTTCGGCCGCGAGGCCTTCCGCTACCTCGAGGGCCGCGAGGGCCGGGTCGCCGGCGTGCCGGTGCGGGCGATGCGCATCGGCTTCACCGGCGAGCTCAGCTACGAGCTGCACTGCCCGCAGAGCCGGGCGCCGGCGCTGTGGGACGCGGTGATGGCGGCCGGCGCGCCGCTGGGACTGTGTCCCTACGGGCTGGAGGCGAGCCGCATCCTGCGGCTGGAGAAGGGCCACATCCTGATCGGCCAGGACACCGACGCGCTGACCTCGCCCGACGAGCTGGGCTTCGGCTGGGCGGTGTCGCGCCGGAAGCCGTTCTTCGTCGGCAAGCGCGCGCTCGAGCTGCGGCGGCGCCGCGGCGAGAGCCGCAGGCTGGCCGCGCTCGCCTTCGCGCCCGGAGCCGAGCTGCCCGGCGAATCCTGCCTGGTGCTGCGCGGCGGCGCGCCGGCCGGGCACGTCACCTCGGTGGCGCACTCGCCGACGCTGGGCCACGGCATCGCGCTCGCCTTCGTCCATCCCGAGGACGCCGCCAAGGGCAGCCGCGTCGCCATCCGGGCGCGCAGCGGCGCCATGGTCGAGGGCACGGTCGCGGGCCACGCCTTCTTCGACCCCGACAATGCGCGGCAGGCCCTGTGAGCGCCGCCCGCCTCTTCCCGCTGCAGAGCGGCGGCGCCGCCGAGGACGCCGCCGCCCTGCTCGGCCGGCGCGGCGGGCTCGCCATCGAGGACCGCACGGCCTGGCCGCGCTGGGGCCTCAAGGGCCCGGGCAGCGCCGACTGGCTGGCCGCCGACGGGCTCGCCTTGCCCGGGCTCAACCGCTGGTCGGCGAGCGAGGGGGTGCGGGCGCTGCGGCTCGGCCGCAACGACGTCACGCTGACCGCCGGACCCGACGCGGCCGCGGCGCTGGCGGCGCGCCGCGAGCGCTGGGAGGCGGCGGCCGGGCCGAAGGGCTATCCGAGCTGGCGCGAGGAGGGCTGGGCCTGGCTGGCGCTCTCCGGCGCCGCCCTCGACGCCGTGCTGGCGCGGCTCACCGCCGTCGATCTGCGGCCGGACCGCTTCGCCGCCGACGCCATCGCCCAGACCCGCGTCGCCCATCTCGACGCCGTGCTGCTGCTCGGCGGCGGCGTCGCCGAGCTGTTCTTCGACATCGCGGCGACGGCGAGCGTGCTCCGCGAGATCGCCCGCGCCGCGGAGGCCCGCCGGTGAGCACCGATCCCGTCGTCATCCTGCACAGCAGCCGCGTCGCCGAGGTCAAGCCGCCGGTGGCCGCCGCGCATCCCGATCTCGCCATCCATCTCTGCGACAGCTACGAGGCGCTGCCCGACCTGCTCGCCGAGACCCGGGCCGAGGTCGTCTACACCGTGCGCTTCGCCGGCACGCCGCGCTTTCCCCGCCAGGCGCTGCTCGAATCGCCGACCGTGAAGTGGATCTCGGTCGGCGGCTCCGGCACCGACCATCTCCGCCCCTGGGACCCCGCCCGCACCGCGGTGACCAACGCCGCGGGCGTCGCCTCGGACGCGATGGCGGAATATGCGCTCGGCGCCATGCTCGCCTTCGCGCTCGACCATCGCGGCTTCCGCCGCGCCCAGCAGGAGGAGCGCTGGTTCGCCGGCGAGGTCGGCCGGATCGAGGGCCGCACCCTGCTGCTGGTCGGGCTCGGCCGCACCGGCGAGGCGGTGGCGCGGCGCGCCAAGGCGATGGACATGACGGTATTGGGCGTGCGCGCCAACCCGGCGCCGGTCGCCCATGTCGACGAGGTGCATCCCGTCTCGGCCCTGCCCGCGCTCTGGCCGCGCGCCGACTTCGTCGTGGTCGCCGTGCCGCTGCTGCCGGCGACGCGCGGCCTGGTCGGGCGGGAGGCCTTCGCCGCCCTGCCGCCGCACGCCGTGCTGATCGACGTGTCGCGCGGCGGCGTGGTCGAGGAGGCGGCGCTGCTCGCGGCGCTGGACGAGGGCCGGCTCAAGGGCGCGGCGCTCGACGTCTTCGCCAGCGAGCCGCTGCCGCCCGGCCACCCGCTCTGGCGCATGGAGAACGTGATGATCACGCCGCACTGCTCGTCGGTCTTCGCCGGCTGGGAGGCGAAGTCGGCCGGCATGTTCGCCGCCAACCTGGCGCGCTGGCGCCGCGGCGAGCCGCTCGCCAACCTCGTCGACCCCGCGCGGGGCTACTGAGCCGGAGGACGGACAACCATGACGCAGGAACGCGCGCGCGGCGGCAGGCGGGGCAAGGCGGGGCGCGGCGGCGGGGTGATCCCGCAGCTGCCCTGGCGCCATGTCGAGAACCCCTACCCGCGCCTCGAGCTGGCGCGGCCGGAGCAGATCGAGGCGATCCACGCGACCTCGATCCGCGTGCTCTCCGAGCTCGGCATCCGGGTGATGGGCGAGCGGGTGCTCGACCTCTTCGCCGCCGCCGGCGCCATCGTCGACCGCGCGGAGCGGACGGTGCGGATCGACGAGAGCATCGTCGCCGCGGCGCTGAAGACGGCGCCGTCGCGCTTCACCCTGACCTCGCGCAACCCCGCGCGGCGGCTGACCTTCGGCGGCAACAGCGTCGTCTTCGGGCTGGTCGCCGGCCCGGCCAACATCCATGACCGGGTCAACGGGCGGCGCCCGGGCAACCTCAAGGACTACGAGAACTTCATCCGGCTGGCGCAGTACTTCAACGCCATCCACATGATCGGCAACCAGGTGACGGGGCCGCAGGAGCTGCCGGCCAACAACCGCCACCTCGACGCCTACCGCGCCAACCTGACGCTGTCCGACCGCAGCTATCACTGCACGGCGATCGGCCGCGGCCGGGCGATGGACGGCATCACCATGATGGCGATCGCCCGCGGCATCACCCTCGAGGAGCTGGCGCGCGATCCCGGCGTCACCACCATCATCTCGGTCAACTCGCCGCGGCTCTTCGACGACGCCATGGGCGAGGGGCTGATCGCCATGGCCGAGCACGGCCAGCCGGTCACCATCACGCCCTTCACCCTGATGGGGGCGATGACGCCGGTGACCCTGGGGGCGGCGCTGGTGCAGCAGAACGCCGAGGCGCTGTTCGGCATCACGCTGACCCAGCTGGTGCGGCCGGGCGCGCCGGTGATGTACGGTGCCTTCACCTCCAACGTCGACCTGCGCTCCGGCGCGCCGGCCTTCGGCACGCCGGAGAACACCAAGGCCAACGCCATCGCCGGCCAGCTGGCGCGCCGCTACGGCCTGCCCTACCGCACCTCCAACGCCAACGCGTCGAACGCCGTCGACCTGCAGGCCGCCTACGAGACGGCGATGGCGACCTGGGGCGCGGTGATGGGCGGCGGCAACCTGATCTACCATGCCGCCGGCTGGCTCGAGGGCGGGCTCACCGCCTCCTACGAGAAGCTGATCCTCGACGTCGAGATCCTGCAGAACATGATGGAGATCCTGCGGCCGATCGACGTCGCGCCCGACGAGCTCGGCTTCGACGCCATCGCTTCGGTGCCGACCGGCGGCCACTTCTTCGGCGCCGCGCACACGCTCTCCCGCTACGAGACCGCCTTCTACCGCCCGCTGCTCTCCGACTGGACCAACTACGGCGCCTGGCAGGCCGCCGGCGCGCACGACGCCCTCGACCGCGCGACGCAGCTGTGGCAGAGGGCGCTCGCCGAGTACGAGGAGCCGGAGATGGACCCGGCGATCCGCGAGGCGCTCGACGCCTACGTCGCGCGCCGCAAGGAGGAGATCGGACGGGACGAGCCGTGACAAACGAGCACCACATGGCGCCGCTGGCGCGCCGGACGGGCCGTCATTGCTCACGCGGAGGCGCGGAGGCCGCGGAGAAGGGTCGGATCGAGGCCGATGCGACCACCACGCCTCCGCGTCTCCGCGTGAATCCTTTCTGAGCACCAGAGACCAGCACGCAGTCAGGACCCAACAGGGAAGGACAGGACCCCATGCGCTCCCATGCCCAGGCCGTCGTCATCGGAGGCGGCGTCATCGGCTGCTCGATCCTCTACCACCTGACCAAGAAGGGGTGGACGGACGTCGTCCTGCTCGAGCGCTCGGAGCTGACCAGCGGCAGCACCTGGCACGCCGCCGCCAACATCCACGGGCTGCACGACGTCACCAACATCAGCCGGCTGCAGCACTACACGATGCGGCTCTACAAGGAGCTCGAGGCCGAGACCGGCCAGAGCTGCGGCGTCTTCCAGCCGGGCTCGCTCTACCTCGCCCAGACCGAGCAGCGCGAGCACCAGCTGCGCATCCAGGCGGCCAAGGCGAAGCGCTACGGCATGAACTTCTACGAGGTCGGGCGCGCCGAGGCGGAGAAGCTGCACCCGCTGGTCGATTTCGACGGCATCCGCTGCATCATGTACGAGCCGGACGGCGGCAACGTCGACCCCTCCGGCGTGACCAACGCCTATGCGCTGGGCGCCCGCCAGCGCGGCGCCGAGATCCACCGCTTCACCCGCGTGACCGGCACCGAGGCGCAGCCGGACGGGACCTGGATCGTGCGCTCGGAGAAGGGCGAGATCCGCACCCCCTGGGTGGTCAACGCCGCCGGGCTGTGGGCCCGCGAGGTCGCCGCCATGGCCGGGCTCGACTTCCCGCTGATCCCGACCGAGCACCAGTACTTCGTCACCGAGACGATCCCCGAGATCGCCGCGCTCGACCGCCGGCTGCCCTCGGTCGCCGACCGCGACGGCGAGTACTACCTGCGCCAGGAGGGCAAGGGCCTGCTGGTGGGCGCCTACGAGAAGCGCATGAAGTTCTGGGCCGAGGAGGGCACGCCCTGGGACTTCGGCCAGGACCTCTTCCCCGACGACCTCGAGCGCATCGAGGAGAACATGATGCGCGCCATCGCGCGGGTGCCGGCGGTCGGCCGGGCCGGCGTCAAGCGGGTGATCAACGGCCCGATGATCTGGTCGCCGGACAGCGCCGCGCTGTTCGGCCCGGTGCCGGAGCGCACCGGCTACTTCGCCTGCTGCGGCATCATCCCCGGCTTCTCGCAGAATGGCGGGCTCGGCCGGCTCGCCGCCGAGTGGATGGTCGAGGGCGAGCCGACGCTCGACATGTTCGGCTGGGACCTCGCCCGCTTCGGCCACTGGGCCGGAAAGGCCTTCACCAGGGCGCGCGTCGAGGACCAGTACACCCACCGCTTCAAGATCCACTTCCCCTATGAGGAGCGGATGGCCGGCCGGCCGGTCAGGACGCGCCCGGTCTACGAGATGCAGAAGACGATGGGCGCGATCTTCGGCCTCAATTTCGGCTGGGAGCACCCGCTGTGGTTCGCAGCACCTGGCGAGCCGCGCGAGGAGACCTACGGCTTCACCCGGCAGAACTGGTGGGCGCCGGTCGGCCGCGAGGCGCGCATGCTGCGCGACAAGGCGGGGATCATCGACATCTCCAACTTCGCCAAGTACCGGATCAAGGGGCCGGGCGCCGAGGACTGGCTGAACGCGCTGCTCGCCAACCGCATGCCGCGCCAGGTCGGCCGCTCCTGCCTGACGCCGCTGATCGGCGTGCGCGGCGGCGTCGCCGGCGACTTCACCGTGACGCGGCTCGCCGAGGACGAGTTCCTGATGGTCGGGTCCGGCATGGCCGAGCGCTTCCACCAGCGCTTCTTCAACGCCATCCCGCTGCCCGCGGGCACGACCTTCGAGAGCCAGACCGAGGCGCTCGCCGGCTTCAACGTCGCCGGCCCGCGCGCCCGCGAGCTGCTGCAGCGCCTGAGCAACGCGCCGCTCGACAACGAGGCCTTCCCCTTCATGCGCTCGGCCCGCATCACCGTGGCCGGCGTCGAGTGCGTGGCGATCCGGGTGAGCTTCACCGGCGACCTCGGCTGGGAGCTGCACTGCCCGGTGGCCGACCAGGAGAAGCTCTACACCGCGCTGCTCGAGGCCGGCCGCGCGCTCGGCGCCGGGCCGGTCGGCTCGCGCGCGCTCTTGTCGCTGCGCGTCGAGAAGGGCTACGGCTCCTGGGGCCGCGACTACAGCCCGGAATACTGGCCGCAGGAGAGCGGGCTCGACCGGCTGGTCAAGGCCGACAAGGAGTTCCTCAACAAGGCCGCCTGGCAGGCGATCGCGAGCAATCCGCCGCGCGAGATCATGTCCTTCCTGGAGATCGAGGCGGCCGACGCCGACGCGACGGGCGGCGAGCCGGTCTTCCTGCCGGACGGCACGCCCGCCGGCCAGGTCAGCTCCGGCACCTACGGCTACTCGGTCGGCAAGTCGCTCGCCATCGCCTATCTCAAGGCGGGGCTGGCCAAGCCCGGCGACGCGCTCGAGGTCGCCATCCTCGGCCGGCCGCACAAGGCGCGGCTGCTGGCGCACCCGGCCTTCGACCCGGAGGGCAAGCGGCTCCGGGCGTAGGACGACGGCAGGAGGAGGCCTGGCGATGCGCGTGCTGATCGTCGAGTGCCAGCAGGAGGTCTCCTCCTTCAACCCGGTGCCGAGCGGGTTCGAGGACTTCCAGGTCAATCGCGGCGCGGCGCTGCTCGAGGCCCGCCGCGGCACCGGCACCTTCGTCGGCGGCGCGCTCGCCGTGCTCGAGGCGCGGCCCGACATCGCCGTGGTGCCGGTCTACGGCGCCTTCGCCTGCAGCGCCGGCACGCTGGCGGGCGAGGCCTGGCGGCGGCTGCGCGGCGAGCTGCTCGACGCGCTGGCCGAGGCGGCGCGGGGCGGCGCCGACCTCGTCTATTTCGCGCTGCACGGCGCCATGGGCGCCGAGGGCGAGGACGATCCCGAGGGCGACATCCTGGAGCGGGCCCGCGCGCTGCTCGGGCCGGCCGTGCCGTTCGTCACCTCGCTCGACCTGCACGGCATCGCGACGGCGCGCATGCTGCGCCTGTCGCCGGCGACGGTGACGCTGAAGACCTACCCGCATGTCGACCACCAGGACACCGGCGCGCGGGCGGCGCGGCTGGCGCTGGCCATCCTGGAGCGGGGCGCGCGGCCGGTGGCGGCGCGGGTGCGCATGCCGATGCTGGTGCGCGGCGACGAGCTGAAGACCGAGACCGGCCTCTATGGCCGCTTCCTCGAGCGCGCCGCGGCGATCGAGCGCGAGCCGGGGGTCCTGGCGGCGACGATCATGATCGGCAACCCGTTCACCGACGTGCCGGAGCTCTGCTGCCAGGCGATCGTCGTCGCGGACGGCGACACGGCCAAGGCGGGCGAGGCCGCGCTGCGGCTGGCCGACGGCTTCTTCGAGCGGCGCCATGACATGCAGGCGAGGCTGATCGCGCTGCCCGATGCGGTCGCCGCCACGCTGGCCGCCGGCGGCCCGGTGGTGCTGACCGACGCCGCCGACGCGACCAGCTCCGGCGCCACCGGCGACAGCCCGGAGATCGTCGCGGCGCTGCTCGCCGCCGGCTATCGCGGCCGGCTGCTGGCGCCGCTCACCGACGCGCCGGCGGCCGCGGCCGCGATGGCGGCCGGCATCGGCGCCCGCCGCCGCTTCCGCCTCGGCGGCAGCCTCGACCCGCGCTTCGCGCCGCTCGAGCTCGAGGCCGAGGTGACGATGCTCTCGGACGGCGACTACGAGCTGGAGAGCTGGGGTACGCCGGAGCATGGCGGCCCCACCGCCGTGCTGCGCGCCGGCACTCTCACGCTGGTCGTCACCAGCCGCCCGGTGCTGCTCTTCGACCGCTCGCTCTTCCTCGCCCATGGCTGCGACCCCCGCCGCTTCGATGCGGTGGTGGTGAAGAGCCCGCACTGCCAGCCGCAGTTCTTCGATGCGTGGGCGAGCGCCAACCTCAACGTCGACGCCGCCGGCTCGACCAGCGCCAACCTGCCCCGGCTCGGCCATCGCAAATGCGCCCGGCCGGTGTTTCCGCTGGAGCCGGACACGGTGTTCGAGCCGCGGGTCGAGAGGTTCGGGTAAGGCGCAACCTGCCCTCAACTGTCATCGCCGGGGCTTCCCGGCGATCCAGTCTCGGGATGGCGGCGCGGTCGCCTTTTGGATCGCCGGGTCAAGCCCGGCGATGACAAACCGGCACGGCGATGACAAACCAGTACGGCGGACAACCGCGCCACCTTGCCCCTTCCCTCATAATTGTATACGAAATTACGATCCGGAAAGGCCGGAGCAACTGGGGAGGTCTAGGGATGAGCGATCGGGACGACGAGATGCCGGCCGAGCTGCGCGCCGGCGCGATCAGCCGGGCCATGTTCCTGCGGCTGGTGGGCGGCGCGGCGGTGCTCGGCACCGCCGGGATGATCGGGGTGGCCGCGCCCGGCAAGGCGCGGGCGGCGACCAAGGGCGGCACGCTGACCGTCGGGATCACGAGCGACATCAAGACGCTCGACCCGCACATGTCCTCGCTCGACGTGTTCCGCCACACCATCCGCTCGACGGTGTTCGAGGCGCTGGTCTTCATCAATCCGGACACGCTGCAGGCCGACCCGGCGCTGGCGGCGAGCTGGACGGTGGCGCCGGACGGGCTGTCGATCACCTTCAAGCTGCAGGAGGGCGTCAAGTGGCATGACGGCTCCGACTTCACCGCCGACGACGTCGTCTTCAGCATCAAGCGGGTGCAGGACCCGAAGACCGGCAGCGCCTGGGCGCCGGAGGTGGCGCAGATCGCCGACGTGACGGCGGTCGATCCGCACACCGTCAAGGTGTCGCTGAAGGCGACCACGCCCGGCATCCTCGCCAACCTGGCGGTGGTGCAGATCATCAACCCGAAGAACATCGACAAGATCGCCACGGCGCCGATCGGCACCGGGCCGTTCAAGTTCGCCAGCTGGACGCCCGGCGACCACATCCGCGTCGAGCGGTTCGACGGCTTCCGCATCCCCGGCAAGCCGCTGCTCGACGCCGTCGAATGGAAGATCGTGCCGGATTCGCAGGCCCGCCTCAGCGGCCTGCAGGACGGCTCGCTCAAGCTGCTGATGCTGGTCGAGGGCCGCGACGTCAAGCAGGCCCAGAGCATGGCCGACGTCAAGGTGATCTCGACCAAGCCGTACATTCTCTACGAGAACTTCAACATCAACACGACGCGGGCGCCGTTCAACGACAAGCGCGTGCGCCAGGCGCTGGCCTACGCCTTCGACCGCGAGTCCTACACCAAGACGGTGTGGTTCGGCCTCGCCCGGCCGACCATCAACCCGGTGCCGCCGGAGATGAAGACCTACCTGCCGGACTCGGCCAACTCCTATGCCTTCGACCTGAAGAAGGCCGAGGCCCTGCTCGCCGAGGCCGGCTTCAGCAAGGACAAGCCGCTGACCATGGAGATCCTGACGCCGCAGGGCTTCGACTCGCTGAAGTCGATGGCCCTGCTGCTGCAGGACAACCTCAACCGGCTCGGCCACAAGGTCAGCGTGCGCGAGATGGAGGTCACGGTCTGGATCGACAAGTTCGTCACCAAGCCGGACTTCGACATCACCACCGACAACTTCAACACCGTGCCGCAGGACCCGGCCGGCATGTTCAACTCGCCCAACCTGGCGCCGAAGAGCAACGTCAACCTGTGGAACCCGCCGGGCTATGCCGACCTCGTCGCCAAGGCCGAGGGCGAGCCCGACCCGGCGAAGCGGACCGAGCTCTACCAGCAGCTGCAGAAGCTGCTGCTCGACGAGATGCCGCAGATCACCGTCGACCACCTGCCGCTGTTCTTCCTCGGCAACAAGGGCGTCGACGGGCTGATCATCGGCCCGAGCGGCATCGACGACCTGTCGAACGTCTCGCTCACCGAGGGTTGACGACCCGCGGCCCCGGCGCCGCGGCGCCGGGGCCCGCGCCGATTGCGCATGGCACACGCGTCCTCCCGAGCGACTCCTGCTTGTCATCCCGGCGAAAGCCGGGATCCATCGGGCCGCCCCGCAGCGGTTGATGGATGGATCCCGGCTTTCGCCGGGATGACGACGGAGGGGCGGCCACCTGTCATCCTCACGCGGCCGCGATGCTGATCTACCTCGCCGGCCGGCTGGCCGGGGCGGTGGTGACGCTGCTCTGCGTCAGCACGCTGGCCTTCTTCGCCACCGCGCTGGCGCCGGGCAGCCCGGCCGGCGTGCTGCTCGGCAACATGGCGACGCCCGAGCGCATCGCCGCGGTGAACCAGCAGCTCGGCCTCGACCGGCCGCTGCCGGTGCGCTACGTCATCTGGGTGCGCGAGATGCTGCAGGGCAATCTCGGCGCCTCCAACCTCAGCCACAAGCCGGTCGCCGAGATGCTTGCCGGCGCGGTGCCGGTGACCCTCGAGCTCACCGCCTTCTCGCTGCTGCTCGCCATCCTGGTGGCGGTGCCGATCGGGCTGGTGCTGGCGCAGAAGCGCGGCCGCTGGTGGGTGCGGCCGGCGATGGCGGCGATCACCGTCGGCATCTCCGTGCCGGGCTTCTGGGTCGGGCTGATGCTGATCGTGCTGTTCGCGGTCACGCTCGGCGTCCTGCCCTCGGGCGGCTACGTCGCCGCCACCAAGAATCTCGGGCGCAACCTCAGCCACATGGTGCTGCCGACCCTGTCGCTCGCCATCTACCTGGCCCCGGCGCTGGTCCGCTTCGTGCGGGTGACGGCGCAGGCGGTGCTGCGCGAGGACTATGTCGACACGGCGCGCTCCAAGGGCCTGGGCAACTGGCGCATCCTGCTGCACCACGTCGCGCCCAACACCTGGATCAACACGATGACCTATATCGGCCTGCAGCTCGGCGTGCTGCTGAGCGGCGCCATCGTCATCGAGATGATCTTCGCGCTGCCCGGGATCGGCCGGCTCGGGCTCAACGCCGTCCTCAACCGCGACTACCCCGTGATCCAGGGGGTCGTGCTGGTGGCCGCCACCGGCTTCGTGCTGGTCAACCTGGCGATCGACCTCGCCTACGGGCTGGTCGATCCGCGCGTGCGCACGCGATGAGCGGCGGCCACATGAGCGCGGGCGGCGCCGTGGCCGGACCGGCCGTGCGGGCGCCGGAACGGCGCGGCCGGCTGGCGGTGCTGCGCTTCCTCCTGCGCAGCAGCCCGCTGGCCGTGGCGCTGGTGGCGCTGTTCCTGCTGACCGCACTGCTCGGGCCGCCGCTGGCGCCGCACAGCATGACCGACACCGACCTCTCCGCGGCGCTGCAGGGCCCCGGCGCGCTGCACTGGCTCGGCACCGACGCGCTCGGCCGCGACGTCTTCAGCCGGCTGCTCGGCGCGGCGCGGGTGGCGGTGGAGGCGGTGCTGATCGTGGCGCTGATCGGCGGCGTCTTCGGCACCGCGCTGGGCACCGTCTCGGGCGGGCTCGGCGGCGCGCTCGACCTCGTGGTGTCGCGCGCCATCGAGGTGGTGCAGGGCTTCCCCACGGTGCTGGTCGCCATCGTCATCGTCGCGCTGACCCGGCCGTCGCTGGAGAACGCCATGGTCGCGGTCGGCATCTCGGCCATCCCCGACTTCGCGCGGGTGGCGCGCGGCGTCGCCATCCAGCTGCGCGACCGCGAGTTCATCCAGGCGGCGCGCGGCATCGGCGCCTCCGAGCTGCGCATCCTGTGGAGCGAGGTGCTGCCCAACATGGTCGGGCCGCTGATCGTGGTGGCGAGCTTCGACGGCGCGCAGGCCGTGCTGTGGGAGGCCGCCCTCTCCTTCCTCGGCCTCGGCGTGCAGCCGCCGGCCCCCTCCTTCGGCTCGATGCTGCGCGAGGCGCAGAGCTACCTCACCATCCAGCCCTGGCTCGCCGTGGTCGCCGGCCTCGCCGTGTCGGCCGTGATCCTGGGGCTCAACC
>JAXMCI010000032.1:0-84851 GCA_046349435.1 Dongiaceae bacterium
CGAGGAATTCAGTCCAAGACGGCCCTGCCCGGCCGGTGCAACCGCTCGCCCGCCGACCCCGGTGTGGCCCCGGGCTTGCATCACGCTCTCGTGAGGGGTGAAGTCGGGTCCGGCTCGGGGCGTGGAGGATCAGATCCTGCTCAGCTATGCGCGGCTGCGGCCCGGGCGGGGCTTCCGGCCCGGGCGTGCGCTCCTCTACTACGCGCAGCGTCTCGTCGTTCAGTCCGCCTCGCGGCGGACCATCGCCCGGCTGATCGCGGCCGGCATCCGCCGGAGCCATCCGCCGGGTGTCCTCGCCGGCGAGCCCGAGGGAACGCCGCGATCGACGGCGGTTCTCGAGCAGCTGCGGCGCGACGGCTGCAGCGAGCTCGGCGCGCTGCTGTCGCCCGCGGCGCTGGCCGAGATCCATCGCTTCCTGGCGAAGCGAGCGGTGCGCGCCGCCGACGGCCGCAGCTTCGCCGCGGACCGCCCGCCCGCCGGCGTGCCGCTCGGCGCCTACGCCCTGGAGGACGTCCTGCAGTGCCCGCATCTGCTGGCGCTGGCCAACGCGCCGGCGCTGACGGCCGTGGTCGGCGCCTATCTCGGCTGCCAGCCGACGCTCTCGAGCCTCGGCCTGCGCTGGTCCTTCCCGCCAGCGGCGCCCGGCGGAAGCGCCGACACGCAGCGGTTTCATCGCGACCCCGACGATGGGCGCGTCCTCAAGCTCCTCGTCTACCTGACCGACGTCGATGCCGGCGCCGGCCCGCACTGCTTCGTCGCCGGCTCGCATCGCAGCAGCGGGCGCGTCTTCGCCCGCCCCTACCGCCGCGACCAGCTCGCCGCCCGCTACGGCGCCGCGGCGATCCGCGACTTCACCGGGCCGGCCGGCTCGGCGCTGCTCGCCGACACCTACGGCATCCACCGCGGCGGCGTGCCGTCGACCCGCCCGCGCCTGGCGTTCCTGGCGCAGTACTCGCTGCTGCCGATCTTCGCCTTCGAGTATCACCCGGTCCGTCTGGCGCGGCCGCCCGCCGTCGACCGCTACGTCAACCGGCTGCTGCTCGCCTGAGTTGCCGCCACGCGCGGCAGGTGTCGTCGGCGCTTCTGCCACCCGTGAGCCGGGCCGACGGCATGGCGCTACGGCAGGCGCTCCACCTCCTCGCGTGTCGGCAGGCGGCCGTCGGGCGTCAGCCTGTCGACGGCCTGGGGCAGCTCGCGGCTGAGCCCCTGCAGCAGCTCCTCCCGCGACATGCCCGTCTCCTGCATCAGCCAGTCGATCTTCTCCGGGCCGAGGACCCGCTCGAGCTCGCCGATCGAGACCGGCTGGTTGGATCCGGTGCCGATCCACGACCGGGCCTTGTCGCCAAGGCCGCCCTGATCGAACTGGCGAACCAGATCGCCGAGGCCGTGGCTGATCGCGTCGCCGGCGCCGCCCCCGAACAGGCCTCCCAGCATGCCGCCGAGACCGCCGCTGCCGAGGATGCCGCCGAGGCCGCCGCCCTGTTCCGTCGCTCCTGGCTCCATCGCTCCGGCGGAGGCCGGGCTCCGCCCCAGCATCTCCGCCAGCCGGCCCTTGCCCTGGAAGGTGCGATAGGCGAGCAGGCCGAGCAGCGCCATCGTCAGCGGCGACATGCCGCCGCCGCTTCTCGATCCTCCTCCGAGCACGCCGTCGAGCAGACCCATCTGAACCTCCGTGGATGCATCGCCGCCATGGGCTTCCACGGCTCAACCCAGGCCGGCCGGTGCGGTTGCGCCGATCTTGCCGGCACCGGCCGCCTCGACCGGCCCCCGGACGAACAAGGTGGCGCCCGGCTCGGCGACGCAAGCCCGCCCTCCAGCCGTGCCGGAGACGGGCTGGGTGGCGCGGGAGAGCACGGCCAGCAGCTCGGCGGCCTGCTCGCCATAGGCCGCCCAGGCCTCGCGCAGCCGCTCCAGGACCGTGTCGCCGCTCGGCCGGCCGAGCCGCGCAAGGCTCGCGCACGGCCTTGTCGCGGCCGCGGTCAGGATGTCCTCCAGCGCCTTGGCCTGGGCCAGGCCGAGCACCAGCGTGGCATCGTCGCGGCGGGTCATGTCGATCGCTCCCGTGGTGCATCTGCCGCGATTCAGCTGGCACGCCGGCTTGCGCTGGATCTCGGCCACCTGCACGATGAAGGCCCGGCCCGCGATCTCGACCGGCGGCACCCAGCCGGCCAGCCGCGAGACCAGCGCGGCGACCTCGCCGCGTGCCCCCTCGAGCGCGACACGGCGCTCGGCCTGGATACGCCCGTAGGCGCGCTCGTAGCTGTCCCACGGCACCGCCGGGCCGGCCTCCGAGGCCGGGTCGAAGCCGGCGGGGCGGATCAGCCTGGTCCGCAGCCGCCGACCGCCCGGGATGCCGAACTGGACGGCCGGCAGCACGATCTCGGCCGGCGGACGGACCGTCCACGCCTCGATCTTCGCGGTCGTGGCCTCGATGAAACGCTCCAGCCGGGCGATCGCCGGGGGCAGCGCGTCGTTGGCCTCCTCGTAGGGGCGGAAGCGCGCGCCGAGGCAGCTGCGCGTCTGCATGCCGTGCGGCCGGGTGTGGCCGTGCAGGGCGATCAGTCCGCGGACGGTCCGGATCGCCCGCCCGCAGATCTGGCAGTGCGTCGTGATGGTCATCGGATCGGCTCCTGGCAGCGTCGGGCGGCGGGCGCGGCGCCGTCCGGCCCGGGCCGCGCCCGGGCACGGGGGCGCCCTGCGCTCCCGTCCGCGCCCGGACAATGGTCCGTGGCGCCACCATCGGCTGTGTCCGGCACGGCCATTCGCTTGATGAGTTCGGCCATGCCGATCAAACTCGGTCGGACGAGCAGAACGTCATGCGATCTGCGGCTTGCGAGCGACGGGGGGCTGATGGCGGTCGTCCACACGGTCGATGCGGTCTGGGCACGGGTGATCGCCGATCACCTGGAGCGCAGCGGACGGCCGGCACGGGAGATCCTGGCCGCCGCCGGGCTCGATCGCGCCGGGCTGCAGCAGGAGGGCACGAGGGTGCCCTTCCGCCAGCATGCCAGGCTCCTCGACCTCGCCGCGGAGGCGACCGGCGACGGCTGCTTCGGGCTGCACCTCGCGGCCCGCGAGGTGGACATCCGCGACGCCGGGCTGCTGGCCTATGTCGGCCTCAGCTCGCGGACCCTCGGCGAGGCGGTGCGCAACCTCGCGCGCTACGGCAGCGTGCTCAACGAGGCGATCCGCGGCACCCTGGAGCTGTCGGAGGACGCCGCCGACCTCGTGATCGAGGTCCTCGACCCCTCGGTGCGGAACCGGCGCCAAGCCGTCGAGTTCAGCGCCGCCAACGTCGTCCGGGGTTGCCGGATGATCACCGGGACCGAGCTGCGGCCACGCGGCGTGAGCTTCGCCCATCCCCGCAACCACGAGGTCGACCAGTTCGAGCGGTTCTTCGGCTGCCCGGTCTCGTTCGGCCGGGCCCGCACCGTCATCTCGCTCGCGCCCCGGCAGCTCTTGCTGCCGGTCGCGACGGCGGACGCCCGGCTGCTGGCGGTGCTGACCGGCTATTGCCGGGAGATCCTGGCCGGACGGGAGCAGACATCGCCCGGGCTGCGCCACCAGATCGAGCGCATCCTGATCGACCTGCTGCCCCGCGGCGAGGCCAGCGCGGCCCGGGTGGCGAAGGAGCTGGGCATGAGCGTGCGCACGCTCTCGCGCAAGCTGCAGGCCTCCGGGGCGACCTTCGCCGCCATCCTCGACGCGCTGCGCGCCGACCTCGCGACGCGGTACCTCGGCGACCGCACGCTGCCGCTGGCGGACGTCGCCTACCTGCTCGGCTACTCCGACGTCAGCGCCTTCAGCCACGCCTTCAAGCGCTGGACGGGAAAGAGCCCGGGGCAGATCCGGCAGGGCGAGCCGGGGTGAGCGCTCCGGCCCGCACCCGTCAGCGGATGCTGATCAGGCCGGTCCCGGCGATGGCCAGGGCCGCGCCGATCCAGGCCGCGGCGGACGGCCTCCTGCGGCTCCTGACCCAGACCAGCGGCAGGACGAGGACGGGTGTCATCGACGACAGCGTCGCGACGAGGCCCGCATTGCCCTGGTGCAGTGCCGCCATCAGCAGCGACATGCCGAGCGACGTGCCGACGAAGGCCGAGCCCAGCACCAGCGCCAGCGCGCCGGGCCGAACCGGCGCCCGGGAGCCGCTGCCGACCGACACTGCCGACAGCGCCACGAAGATCGAGGCCGCCAGGCCCGAGCGCAGCGCCATGGCCGTGAACGGCTCGACCCCTGCCGCCATGGCGGGGCGCGCCAGCAAGGTCCCGACGGCCTGCCCCAAGGCCGTGGTGACGCCGAGGGCGATGCCGAGCCGCAGGCGCCCCTCGAGCGGCGGCGTGCCGAGCGCCGGGGTCGCAGCTGCTGCCGCCGTCATGGCTGGGGCGCCGCGGCCTGGTCGGCGAAGCCGCCGCGGGACGCCGATCGCCAGCACCACCCCGCCCAGGACGAGGACCACGCCGAGCCCCTGCCGGCGGTCGATCGTCTCGCCGAGGACGAGATAGCCGAGGGCCAGCGCGAAGGGTGCCGTCAGCGAGAAGAGCAGTGCGGTGATGCGGGGGCCGACCGCGTAGATCGTCGCGAAGTAGGTCGTGCTGGCGATCGCGATCCCGACGACGCTCGACGCGGCAAGCAGCCCGAGCTGCCACGGGCCGACCGTCCGCCAGCCGCCGAGCGCGAGCGAGAGGGCGCCCGTCATCACGAAGGTCGCCAGCATCTGCCAGCGGGCGAGCTGCAGGAGCGGCACCCCACCCCGCAGCTCGCTGATCATCATGGAGCTCAGCGCGAAGCAGAGGGCGGCGGCGATGGCGAGGGATTCGGAGACGAGCACGATCCAGGTCTTCGGCTTCTGCAGAAATCCGAAGACCCCTGCTCGCGCCGCGCCGTAAGTCGTGCGGGGCCAGCCGATCGGCAGGCAGGCGAGATTGGCGTCCCCAGGGGGATTCGAACCCCCGTTACCGCCGTGAGAGGGCGGTGTCCTGGGCCTCTAGACGATGGGGACGCTGAGAGGCCGGCTCGAACCGGGCCCCTGACATAGAGGAAGCGGGGCCCGGGATCAAGCGCGATCGACGACGGCCTTCCGGCGGCCCCTCACGCCGCCCGGCCGGCGGCGGCCGCGACGTGGCGGGCGGCGGCGGCGAGAAAGGCGTCGATGTCGGCGTCGTCGCTGTTGAAGGCGGTGACCAGGCGGATCGAGCTGCCGCCGCCCTCGCCCGGCCAGCGGTAGAAGCGGAAGCCTTCGGCGAGCATCGCGTCGATGGCCGGGTCGGGCAGCACGGCGAAGACCTCATTGGCCTCGACCGGGTGGGCGAGCCGGCAGCCCGGAAGGCGGGCGAGGCCGGCGCCGAGCCGGCCGGCCAGCCGGTTGGCGTGGCTGGCATTGGCCAGCCAGAGGCCGTCCTCGAGATAGGCCAGCAGCTGGGCGCTGAGGAAGCGCTGCTTGGAGAAGAGATGGCCGGCGCGCTTGCGGCGCTCGGCGAAGCCCTCGGCCAGGCGGCGGTCGAAGAACACCACCGCCTCGGCGGCCATGGCGCCGTTCTTGGTGGCGCCCAGCGACAGCACGTCGACGCCGGCCTTCCAGGTCGCCTCGGCCGGGCTGCACCCCAGGCTGGCGACGGCGTTGGCGATGCGCGCCCCGTCCATGTGCAGGCGCAGCCCGTGCGCGCCGGCGAGCTCGGCGATGGCGGCGACCTCCTCGGGCCGGTAGAGCGTGCCGGCCTCGGTCGCCTGGGTCAGGCTGACCGCGGCCGGCCGGGCGGCGTGCACGCCGCCGTCGGCGGCCGCGGCGATCGCGGCGGCGATCGGCTCCGGCCGGAGCTTGCCGCCGGCCCCGGGCAGGCCGATCAGCTTGGCGCCGCCGCTGTAGAATTCCGGCGCGCCGCACTCGTCGGTCATGATGTGCGCGCTCTCGTGGCAGAGCAGCGCCCGGTAGGGCGGCACCAGCACGGCCAGCGCGAGCGCGTTGGCCGCCGTGCCGGTGGCGACCGGGAAGATGGCGAGATCCTCGGTCTCGAACACCGCGCGCGCCCGGGCCTCGAGCGCGGCGGTCAGCGGGTCGGCGCCGTAGGACGGCACCCGCCCCTGCTCGGCGCGGACCAGCGCCGCCATGATCGCCGGCGAGACGCCGGTCACGTTGTCGCTGGTGAAGTTCGTCCCGTCACGGCTCATCGGCCGCCCTCCTGCTGCTCGCTGCGATGTGTCATTGTGCGGCCGGCGCCTCGGCCAGCCGCAGCCGGCCGGCCAGCGCGCCGCTGCGCGGATCGACCAGCAGGATCTCGCGGCAGTCGCCGCTGCCGGCGAGCCGCAGCGCCAGCCGGGCGCCGACGGCCGTAATCTCGACGACGCTGCAGCCGGCCGGCAGCGCGAGGCTGGCCGCGACCGCGGCGGCGGGCGCCGCCGGCGTGGGGCCCTTGCCGAGCCGGTTGGCGATGGTGACGATCACCACGACCATGCCGATGACGATCAGCACCGCCATGCCGATGACGACCGCCTTCAGGGCCTGCATGCTTCGGGGTTCACTCCGCCCATGATCGAGGACGACGACGAGGATGCCGGGACGCTGCCCGGGGAGGAGCCCGGGGACGAGCCCGCCCCGGAGCCGGTGGCCGTGACGATCGCCGCGGAGGAGGCCGGCGAGCGGCTCGACCGCGCCCTCGCCCGCCACCTCGGCCATCTCTCGCGCAGCCGCCTCAAGGCGCTGATCGAGGACGGCCGGGTGCGGCTCGGGGACGCGACCATAAGGGAGCCCTCCCGGCGGGTCAAACCCGGCCAAACTTTCGCCATCTTGGTGCCCGAGCCTGTCGATGCCGAACCGGAGCCGCAGGCGCTGCCGCTCGACGTTCGCTACGAGGATTCCGACCTGATCGTCATCGACAAGCCGGCCGGGATGGCGGTCCATCCGGCCCCGGGCAGCCCCGACCGCACCCTGGTGAACGCGCTGCTCGCCCATTGCGGCGGCTCGCTCTCCGGCATCGGCGGGGTGCGCCGGCCGGGGATCGTGCACCGGCTCGACAAGGACACCAGCGGGCTGATGGTGGCGGCCAAGACCGACGCCGCCCACCAGGCCCTTGCAAACGCCTTCGCCCGGCACGATATCGACAGGGCCTACAAGGCGGTCCTCTGGGGGACTCCGTCGCCGCGCAGCGGCGAGGTCGCAGGGGCGATCGGGCGGCACCCGACCAACCGGAAGAAGATGGCGATCGTGACGCGCGGCGGCAAGCCGGCGCTGACCCGCTATCGCGTGCTCCGCCCGCTCGGTCCCGGGGCCAGCCTGGTGGAATGCCGGCTGGCGACGGGGCGGACCCACCAGATCCGGGTCCACATGACGGCGATCGGCCATCCGGTGATCGGCGATCCCGTCTATGGCCGGCCGACCGCCGCCCGGCTGGCCGCGCTGACGCCCGGGCAGCGCGAGGTGGCGCTCGCCCTGCGGCGCCAGGCGCTGCACGCTTGGCGTCTGGGATTCCGCCACCCGCGGACCGGGGCGGCGATGGCCTGGGAGTCCGAGCCGCCCGGCGACATCGCCGCGCTGGTTCGGACTTTAGAATGCGTTTAAAGAACGTGGAACGCCGGTGGCGTTCCGGTGTATCATTGGCAAGAGGGGGGTGACGGATCGCCCGCGATCCGCCGCCGCCCCGGAGAAGGAGACGAAACCGTGGCCTCTCTCACCACGCGGAACCTGCCGACCATCGCGTCGGAGGGCAGCCTCTCGCGCTACCTCCAGGAGATTCGGAAGTTTCCGATGCTGGAGCAGAACGAGGAGTACATGCTCGCCAAGGCCTGGCGCGAGCATGGCGACACCGAGGCGGCGCACCGCCTGGTGACCAGCCACCTGCGGCTGGTCGCCAAGATCGCCATGGGCTATCGCGGCTACGGCCTGCCGATCAGCGAGCTGATCTCGGAAGGCAATGTCGGGATGATGCAGGCTGTGAAGCGCTTCGATCCCGACCGCGGCTTCCGTCTGGCGACCTACGCCATGTGGTGGATCCGTGCCTCCATTCAAGAGTACATCCTGCATTCCTGGTCGCTGGTGAAGATGGGCACCACGGCGGCGCAGAAGAAGCTGTTCTTCAACCTGCGCAAGCTGAAGGGCCAGCTGCAGGCGATCGAGGAAGGCGACATGTCGCCGGAGAACGTGCGCACCATCGCCGACCGGCTGAACGTGCCGGAGGCCGACGTGGTCAGCATGAACCGGCGGCTGGCCAGCCAGGATCATTCGCTGAACGCGCCGCTGCGCATCGACGGCGACGGCGAGTGGCAGGACTGGCTGGTCGACGAGTCGGAGAGCCAGGAGACGCAGCTCGCCGACCGCCAGGAGCTCGGCAAGCGCCAGAAGCTGCTCTCGGCGGCGCTGAAGTCGCTCAACGAGCGCGAGCGGCACATCCTGACCGAGCGCCGCCTGCGCGAGGAGCCGACCACGCTCGAGGACCTCAGCCAGGAATACGGCATCAGCCGCGAGCGGGTGCGCCAGATCGAGGTCCGCGCCTTCGAGAAGCTGCAGAAGGCGATCCGCAACGCCGCCGTCGAGGAGCGCATCGCGGCGAACTGACGATCGAGACCGGGCTGGGCGCCTCCGCGGCGCCCGGCCCGGAGCGCACCGCTCACCAAGCGAGCAGGTCAAGCCCAGGGATGTCGGCGTAGTCTCGGCGATTGATCGTCACCAGAGTCGCCCGGTGCACGAGCGCCTGGGCTGCAATCATGCGGTCCAGCAGCTTGCGCCTGGAATAGCCGGCACCGGCCACGATCGTGGCATAGGCTGTGGCAGCCGCCGCATCGAACGCCAGGACCGGCATCGCCTTCAGCATGAGGTCGAGCCTGGCTCGCCGTACAGCGATCAGCGCAGGGTCGCGATAGATGCCGCCCTCGAGCTTCACGCGGGTGACGATTGACATCAGGACAGCACTGCCGAGGCCGGCAATGCGCTCGGTGACCACACGGTCGCCATCGCGCAGATGGATCGCGACGTCCGTGTCGACCAGATAGGCCATTGGCGACAGCTAGAGGCCGCGGCGTTCCGGGATCTCCGCCTCGTCTCGACCTTCGACGTAAGGTGGCGCGGGGAGCTCGCGCAGTCCGGCAATCATCTCGGGAATGCTGAGGCTTGCCGGATAGATCGTCATGACGTCCCCGGAGCGCACGATCACCAGCTCGATATCGTCGCCAAAGGCGACATCCTTCGGCAGGCGGACTGCCTCGCTGTTTCCGCTGCGGAAGGTTCGGCTGCGCGCTACCGGCATCGATCATTACTCCTTGATATACTTGTATATACGCTGATATAGACCGGTATGCAACCCTGGGTGGCCGTGAGCGGACGATGCGCGACGTGCCCAAGCGGATCCGGCGGCTGATCGCCGACTATGCGGGGAAGGCCGAGGAGGCCGAGTTGCGGCGGGCGATGCTGCCGCTCGCCGAGGCGTTCAAGCGGTGGGAGCGCGGCGAGCTCGACAGCTACGCGCTGCAGGACATGATCCACAGCTTCGATCGCGGCCCCGCGCGCAAGATCTACAGCCGATACGACCGCAGCACGGGCTACCAGGACGCCCATGTCGCCCGGGCCATCGAGAACGGGCTGATCGACCGCGCCACCGTGCCGCCCGAGCTGCTGGAGCATCTCGCGCGGTGGTTCGCCTTTTTCCGGGAGCAGCGCGAGGGGTCCTGAGCCCCGCCCTCACACCTCGCCCAGCGCCAGCCAGAGGGCGCGGGCCTGCGCCGTCTCGGCGACGTCGTGGACGCGGATGATCTGGCAGCCGCGGTCGAAGGCGGCGAGCGCGGCGGCGAGCGAGCCGGGCAGGCGCTGCTTCGGCGGCTCGCCGCGCGACAGCCGGCCGATGAAGCTCTTGCGCGAGACGCCGAGCAGCAGCGGCACGCCGAGCCCGTGCAGCAGCGCCAGCCGGTCGATCAGGTCGAGGTTGTGCGCCGCCGTCTTGCCGAAGCCGATGCCGGGGTCGACGGCGAGGTCGGCCTCGGCGATGCCGGCCGCCCGGCAGCAAGCGAGCCGCTCCGCCAGGTAGTCGTGAAGATCGAGCGGCGCGTCGAGGTAGCGCGGATCCTTCTGCATGGTCGCCGGGTCGCCCCGCATGTGCATCAGCACGGCCGGGCAGCGCCGCGCCGCGACCAGCCCGAGGCTGGCGGGATCGCCGGCCAGCGCGGTGACGTCGTTGACGATGCGCGCGCCGGCCTCGAGCGCCGCCGCCATGACGGCGGCATGGCGGCTGTCGACCGAGACCACCGCCCCCTCCCCGGCCAGCGCCGCGATCACCGGGACGATGCGCTCGGCCTCCTCTGCCGCGGGCAGCGGCGCGGCGCCGGGCCGGGTCGACTCGCCGCCGATGTCGAGGATGTCGGCACCGGCCTCGCGCTGCGCCCGGCCGCGGGCGATCGCCGCCGCCGGATCGGCATGGTCGCCGCCGTCGGAGAAGCTGTCGGGCGTGACGTTGACCACCCCCATCACCAGCGGCCGGTCGAGCGGCAGCCCGGCGAAGGGCGGGCGCGGCGCCGCCAGCCGCGCCACCGCCGCGGCGAGCCCGGCGGCGCCGGCGGCGCCCGCTCCCGCCAGCCAGCCGTCGAAGGCGTCCAGCGGGAAGAGCCGCCGGGCGATCCGCCGGCCCTGCCGCAGCGCGACCTCGACCGCGGCGAAGGCCACCGGCCCGCCGGCCAGCGGCCGGGCCAGCCCGGCCTCCAGGGCCGCGCGGGCATCGCGGCCGCGCAGCAGCCCCACCGGCCGGGCATAGGCGGTCAGATCGGGGGCGCCGAGCGCCGCCTCGAGCGCCTCCCATGGCGCCGCCGCGGGCTGATATGAGAAACCCTCCCCCGGGCCGGGGGAGGGTTCCGTCGTCGCGTTCGACATCGCGCTGGGGTCAGGCGCCGGGCTGCGGCTCCGGCTGGAGGCCGCCCGGGCCGGCCTTGGCCGGGCCGCCGCTGGTCGGCACCGAGGAGCGCGGCGGCTTGCTCGGGGTCGGGCCGTCGCTGCCGCTGGTGCCGGTGCGGATCGGCTCGCCGCGGATCACCGCGCGGACCTCGTCGGCCGAGAGCGTCTCGTACTCGAGCAGCCCCTTGGCCAGCGCATGGAGCTCGTCCATCCGCTCCGTCAGGATGGTGCGGGCGGTCGCCTCGCCCTGCTCGACGATGCGCCGGATCTCCTCGTCGATCAGCTTGGCGGTCGCATCGGAGATGTTCTTTCGCTGCGTCACGGAGTAGCCGAGGAACACCTCCTCCTCGTTCTCGCTGTAGCGCAGCGGCCCGAGCTTGTCGGAGAAGCCGTACTCGGTGACCATGCGCCGCGCCTGGTTGGTCGCCATCTTGATGTCCTGCGCGGCGCCGGTGGTGACGTTCTCCTTGCCGAAGATCAGCTCCTCGGCGACCCGCCCGCCGAACAGGCTGGCCATCTGCGCTTCCATCTCGGTGAGCGACACCGAGTAGCGGTCGCGCTCCGGCAGCCACATGGTGACGCCGAGCGCGCGGCCGCGCGGGATGATGGTCACCTTGTGCAGCGGCTCGTGCCCCTTGGCGTTGAGCATGACGATGGCATGGCCGCCCTCGTGATAGGCGGTCAGCCGCTTCTCGTCGTCGCTCATCACCATGGAGCGCCGCTCGGCGCCCATCATCACCTTGTCCTTGGCCGCCTCGAACTCGACCATGGTGACGACGCGCTTGCCGGCGCGGGCGGCCAGCAGGGCGGCCTCGTTGACCAGGTTGGCGAGATCGGCGCCGGAGAATCCCGGCGTGCCGCGCGCGATGATGCGGGCGTCGACGTCGGGCGCCAGCGGCACCTTGCGCATATGGACCTTGAGGATCTGCTCGCGCCCGAGGATGTCGGGATTGGGCACCACGACCTGGCGGTCGAAGCGGCCGGGGCGCAGCAGCGCCGGGTCGAGCACGTCGGGCCGGTTGGTGGCGGCGATCAGGATGACGCCGTCATTGGCCTCGAAGCCGTCCATCTCGACCAGCAGCTGGTTGAGGGTCTGCTCGCGCTCGTCGTTGCCGCCGCCGAGGCCGGCGCCGCGATGGCGGCCGACCGCGTCGATCTCGTCGATGAAGATGATGCAGGGGGCGTTCTTCTTGCCCTGCTCGAACATGTCGCGCACCCGGCTGGCGCCGACGCCGACGAACATCTCGACGAAGTCCGAGCCGGAGATGGTGAAGAACGGCACGTTGGCCTCGCCGGCGATGGCGCGGGCGAGCAGCGTCTTGCCGGTGCCCGGCGGGCCGACCAGCAGGCAGCCCTTCGGGATCTTGCCGCCGAGCCGCTGGAACTTCTGCGGGTCCTTGAGGAACTCGACGATCTCCTGGAGCTCCTGCTTGGCCTCGTCGATGCCGGCGACGTCCTCGAAGGTGACCCGGCCGACCTTCTCGGTCAGCAGGCGGGCCCGCGACTTGCCGAAGCCCATCGCCTTGCCGCCGCCCGACTGCATCTGGCGCATGAAGAAGATCCAGACGCCGATCAGCAGCAGCATCGGGAACCAGTTCAGCAGGATGCTCAGGAACGGGTGCACGTTGTCGTCGACCGGAACCGCCTTGAAATTCACGTTCTTGTCGGTCAGGCGCTGGACCAGGTTCGGATCGTTGGGCGCGAAGGTCGAGAACTGCCGGCCGTCGCCATCGAAGGTCCCGCTGATCTCGTTGCCCTGGATAGTAACCTCCTTGATCCGACCTTGTTCGACCTGGTTGAGAAAATCGGAATAGGAGATCGGGCTCTGCGGCCCGTGGCCGGGTGACCCGCCGAACAGGTTGAACAGCGCGATCAGCAGCAGCGCGATGATGATCCAGACGGCGAAGTTCTTGGTGAAGTTCAAGGGTCGAGCCCTCCGCGCGCGGCCGGATGCCCCGGCCGCGACGCCCTGCCAGCGTCAATGCACCACTAGATAAGGTGCGCCCCGGGCAAAGCAACTGTAAAGCCGGGATCGGCGAGCGGCCGGGGCGGCACGAAGGCGATCGCCGGCCGCTCGGCGGGCGCCAGGCCGGACCAGTGGCCGAGATGGGGCACGCCGACCAGCGCGCCATCGCGGTAGAGCGCCGGCAGGCCGGGCCGCACCGGCCGGGGCAGCGCCGCCGCCCCGGCCGGCCGCAGCGCGCCCAGCCGGGCGACGGCGAGCGGCCGGGGGTCGCCGCCGCGCCGCCGCGCCAGCCGGAACCGGCCATCCCACAGCACCGCGCCTCCCGGGAGCAGCGGCAGCGCGGCCGAGGCCGCCGCCGGCTCGCGGCAGAGCAGCAACCGGCCGCCGCGCGGCACCACCCGGCAGCCGCCGAGCGTGGCGGCGCCGGGGTCCGGCGCCAGGAGCGCCCGGCACAGCCGCTCCAGCCGCTCCAGCCGGGGCGGGTAGTCCGCGCCGCCGACGGTGGCGAGGCAGCGCCCCAGCGCCGCCAGCGCCAGGTCGGGGCGGGCCGCCGCGAGACGGCCGCGGTCGAGCCAGAGATAGCCCTCCGGCCGGATCGCCGCCGCGGCGGCCAGCCAGGCGGCCAGCTCGGCCTCGAGCGCGGCGCGTGCCTGGCCGAGCCGGGCGGCGGTGTCCGCCAGGCGCGGCGCGGTCAGCCCCTCGGCGGCCAGCGCCGGGGCCAGGCGGCGCAGCCGGACCCGGCCATAGGCGGGGTCGCGGTTGCTCGGATCCTCGATCCAGGGCTGCCCGGCCGCCCGCAGCAGCGCCGCCAGCCGCGCCCGCGGCACGGCCAGCAGCGGCCGCAGCAGCCGCAGCCCGCCGCGCTCCGCCACGGCCGGCATGGCGGCGAGCCCGGACAGGCCGCTGCCGCGCGCCAGGCGGAGCAGCAGCGTCTCGGCCTGGTCCTCCTGCTGATGGGCCAGCAGCAGGTGCAGCGCGCCCCGGCGGCGGCACCAGCCGGCGAGCAGCGCATAGCGGCGGCGCGCGCCGCGGCCTGGCGGTCGCCGGCGGGCGGCGCCCCGCGGCGCACGAGAATGTGATGATCGATGCCGGCCGCGGCCAGCCAGCCGGCGACCCGGCGGGCCTCGGCACCGGAGCCCGGCCGCAGCCGGTGATCGACGGTGAGCGCCACCGCCGCACCGCCGCGCGCCGCGGCCCAGCCCTGGGCCAGCAGCGCCAGCGCCAGGCTGTCCGGCCCGCCGGAGACGGCGACCGCCAGCAGTGGCCGCCCCTCGAACGGCCCGAGCCCCGCCATGGGAGAACTCGAACTCGGCGCCTGTCAGGGGACGGGCGGGGCCGCCGTCACCGTCGTCCGGCCGAAGGCCGGCTTCCGCGTCTGGGTCGCCGATGAGCGTCCCGGCGGATCCCGGCCTTCGCCGGGAGGGCATGGGAGACGGGCCCCCGGGAGGGGCGTCTCATCCGGCGCAGCCGGCGGCCTGGCGCTCGCGGCTGGCCCGGGTCTTCACCGTCTGCGGGGCATTGGGGTACTGCCGGGCGAGCTGCTGGTAGGCCTTGCAGGCGTCGCCCTTGCGGTTGAGCGCGGCGAGCGACATGCCGAGCTTCAGCAGGTTGTCCGGCGCCTTGGCGTTGTTCGGGTACTTCTGGTAGCCCTCGGCGAAGGCGACCGCCGCGTCGGTGTAGTTGCCGCGGACGTAGTAGGTCTCGCCCAGCCAGTACTGGGCGTTGCCGGCCAGCTTGTCGCTGGGGTGGGCGCGCACGAAGCCGCGGAAGGCCTGCTCGGCCTGGGGATAGTTGGCCTGGCGCAGCAGCTCCAGCGCGTTGTTGTACTGCTCCTCGGCCGGCGCGCCGGCGCCGACCGCGGCCGGGGCGGCCTGCGGCTCGGTCGGCAGCGTCACCCGGTTCTGGTTGAGCTGCTGCTGGGTCAAGGTGCCGAGCGTCTGGGGCGGCGGGCTCATCGACAGGCCCTGCTGCTGCCCGGACTGGCTGCCGGCGCCGCTGATCACCGTCTCCTGCTGCGCGTCCATGCCGTTGCCGGCCGCCGGCGGCGGGGTCGTCTGCTGGCTCATGTCCTGGCCGGGCGGCGGGCCGCCGGCGCCGCCCTGCCCCTGCTCCAGCGCGCGCAGCCGGAAATCGACGTCGCCGACCAGCTTGTCGAGCCGGGTCGAAACCTGCTGCAGCTTGTAGGAGAGCTGCTCGACCTCGCCGGTCAGGCTGCGCATCTGGTCGTCGAGCTGCTGCAGCCGGATCTCCTGGTTGGCCACCGCGCTCGAGCTGCCGAGATTGGTGCCGTCGCCGGTCGCGCCGACCGAGCCGCCGCCCGAATAGACCTGGCGCTGCAGCGCCTGCAGGTCGCGCTGCATCATGCTGAGCCGGTCGTTGAGCGACTGGATCTCGTAGCTCTGCGCCTGTGCAGCCATCGGCAGGCCGAGGCAGAGCGCCGCGATGGCGGCGGCCATAAGGCGGCGCCACCCGGCGGCGCGGCGAGCGGGGCTGGTGGACATCGGCCTCTCCGGCGGGGCGTGGAATGCGAGCATGCCCGGCATTCTAGGCGAAATTGTGACGGGAGCGGCAGGACGCCGATGGAGGAACAGTGCCCGGATGCGAGATGGGGCCGGATGCGAAACGGGGCACCGGCCGCCCGCTCGTCGCCGAGCGGGCGGCCCGGTGCCCCGAGGACCCGAACTCCTTCCGGGTGCGCGGCGGCGTCAGCTGCCCGCGGCGCCCTGGAGCGAGGTGATCGCGTTGCGGTTCTGCGCCCAGGCGGCCTCGTCCGAGCCGAGCACCGACGGACGCTCCTTGCCGTAGCTGATCGTCTGGATGCGGTTGGCGTCGACGCCGAGCGCGACGAGGTAGTTCTTCGCCGAGGTGGCGCGCCGCTCGCCGAGTGCCAGGTTGTACTCGCGCGTGCCGCGCTCGTCGGTGTTGCCGGCGACCAGCACGGTGATCTGCGGGTAGGTCTTCAGCCAGGCCGCCTGCCGCTCGAGCTGGGAGCGGGCCTCGGCGCTGAGGTCGTACTTGTCGAAGTCGAAGAAGACGCGGTCGCCCACCTCGTTCTTCAGCTGCTCCTCCGAGCCCGGCGGATACTGCGTCACCGGCTCGGCCGGGGCGGCCGGCGCGGTGTTCATGCCCGCACCGCCGGAGTTCGCGGTGGTCGTCGGCGTCGACGAGCAGGCCGCGAGCAGGGCGACGGCGGTGAGAGCCGTGGCAAGCTTTGCCACATTCAAAATTCGCATTGCAGGATACCCTCTCAAGAATTCCCCAGAGTTGCGAGCCGCCGATGCGGCTTGGCCAGACGGGGCCGCTGCGGCAAGCTCATTACAGCTTTGCCGCCGGCCCTTCCAGAAACTTCGCTGTTGCAGCATAGCATTGCTCAATAGGAATTCAAGGGTGACCAGGCCGGATCGGAGCCGTCCAGCGGCGTTGCGAGCTCGCGCTCGTTGTTGCCGGTCAGATCGATCGTGTAGAGCTTGATCGAGCCGCCGCGGCCCTTCGAGTCGCTCGGCGACTGGCGGAAGAAGGCGAGCACCCGGCCGTTCGGCGACCAGGTCGGCCCCTCGACCAGGAAGCCCTGGGTCAGCAGCCGCTCGCCGCTGCCGTCGGGCCGCATCACGCCGATGTAGAACTGCCCTTCGGCGAGACGGGTGAAGGCGATCAGGTCGCCGCGCGGCGACCAGACCGGCGTGCCGTAGCGGCCGTTGCCGAAGCTGATCCGCTGCACGTTGCTGCCGTCGGCGTTCATCGTATAGATCTGCTGCGAGCCGCCGCGGTCGGAGTTGAAGACGATGCGCGAGCCGTCCGGCGAGTAGGAAGGCGAGGTGTCGATCGCCGGGTTGTCGGTCAGGCGCTGCAGCCGCCGGGTCCGCAGGTCCATGCGGTAGATCTCGGTGTTGCCGCCGACCGCCTGGCTCATCACCACCGAGTTGCCGTCCGGCGAGAAGCGCGGGGCGAAGGTCATCCCCGGGAAGTCGCCCAGCACCTCGGTCTGGCCGCTGTCGATGTTGAAGAGGTAGACCCGCGCCCGGTTGTTGAGGAACGCGAGGTAGGTGATCTCCTGCTGGCTCGGCGAGAAGCGCGGCGTCAGCACGAGGTTGCGCCCGTCGGTCAGGAAGCGGTGGTTGGCGCCGTCCTGGTCCATGATGGCCAGGCGCTTGATGCGGCGATCCTGCGGCCCCGTCTCCGAGACGTAGACGATCCGCGAATCGAAGTAGCCCTCCTCGCCGGTCAGCCGCTTGTAGATGGCGTCGGCGACGATGTGGGCGATGCGCCGCCAGTTGTCCGGGGTGGTGGTGTAGGAGACGCCGTCGAGCTGCTGCTCGGCATAGACGTCCCACAGCCGGAAATCGACCTTCAGCTTGCCGTCCGGCTGGCGCTCGACGCCGCCGGTGACCAGCGCCTGGGCGTTGATGTTGCGCCAGTCGGCGAACTGAGGCGCCGCGCGCAGCGATTCCGGCGTCTGGATGAAGGCGCGCTTGTCGATCGGCTTGAACAGGCCGGAGCGCTCGAGGTCGGCCGAGACGACCCGCGAGACGTCGGCGCCGGCGCCGTTGTCCTGCGGGCTGGCGCCGACGAAGTCGGTGATGGCGATCGGTATCGGCTGCGCATTGGGGTGATTGATGTCGATCCGCAACTGGGCGCGCGCCGCGACCGGCAGTGCGGCCGTGAGCGCCAGGGCCAGGATGGCCAGCGCGGCGCGCCAACGGACAGGGAACTTGATCATGTGCCCATCTCCCTGGGGTCGAAGTTGAAGTCTATCAGCTTCCACGTGTTGTACTTCTCAGATGGCATCCGGTAGGGCTGGCAGGCCAGCACGGCGCGGACCGCCGTCTCCGCCGCGGACCTGTAGAACGGATCTGACATCCGGCTCCGGTCGAGGAGTTCCGGCGTGCCCTGGATCGAGCCGTCCGGATTGAAGTGCACCCGGACCTGGATGTAGCCGAGGGAATCGAGCGGCAGGCCAGGGACCATGTTCCAGCAGCGCCGCACCTGCTGCGCGATGCCGTCCTTCTCGCTGGCGCTCAGCGGCGCCTCGAGCGGCGAGGACGGCGCCTCGTCGGTCTGCGACGGCTCCTCCTCGGGCACCGCCTCGGCGACCTGCTTGCGCTGCTTCTTCAGCTTGTCGAGGTTCTTCAGCACCGAGGCGAAGTCGTTGTCGTCCTGCGGCTTCTCCGCCGGCTTGGCCTCCTTCGGCGGCTTCGGCTTCTGCGGCGGCGGGGGCGGCGGCGGCTCGGCCTGGGCCTGCTGCTGCTGCGGCTCGGGCGGCGGCTCCGGCTTGGGCGCGGGCACCGGCTGGGCCTCGGGCTTGGGTTCCGGCTTGGGCTCGGGCGGCTTCGGCGCGACCACCGGCGGCTGCGGCGCCGGGGTCGGCTCCGGCGGCGCCGGGGCGGGCGGCGGCGGTGTCGGCGGCGTCGGCTCGGGCGGCGGCGTCGGCTCCGGCGGCAGCGAGGGCGCCGGCGGCGGCGGCGGCTCGGGCTTCGGCGGCTCCGGCTTGGGCTGCGGCTTGGGCGCCGGCTTCGGCGGCTGGTCGGGCTTGGCCGGCGCCGGCCTGGACGACATCTCGCTGAGCTTGGCGGCGCTGACGATCTGCACCGGGATCGGCTGCTCGAACGGCTCCGGCTCGAACAGGTTCGGCAGGCCGAACACCACCAGCAGCAGAATCGCCAGATGCAGCAGGCCGGAGATGATCGCGCCGCGCGACATCGCTCACTGACCGCCTTCGCTCACTGACCGCTGCCGCTCACGGGTCGCGTCGCTCACTGGCCATTGGCCGGCTTGCTGCCGACCGGCACCGAGGAATCGGCGATCAGCGCCACCTGGGTGAAGCCGGCGGTGGTGACGTCGCCCATCACCTGCATCACCCGGCCATAGGCGAGGTCCTTGTCGGCACGCACGAAGATGCGGGTGTCGGTCTTGTTCTGGGTGATCGCCTGCAGCTTCGGGACGAGCGCGTCGAGCTCGATCTCGGTCTCCTGCAGGAAGATCTTGCCGGCGGTGTCGATGGTGATCACCAGCGGCTCCTGCGGGTCGCTGATCGCGTCCGCCTTGGTCTGCGGCAGGTTGACCGGGATGCCGACGGTGAGCAGCGGCGCCGTCACCATGAAGATGATCAGCAGCACCAGCATGACGTCGACCAGCGGCGTCACGTTGATGTCGCTCATCGGCCGGTAGGCGCCGGCCCAGCGGCGGCCGCGCCGGCCGCCGCGCCCGTTGCCGTTGCCGGACAGGCTGACGGCCATCTAGCGCTTCTCCTCGAGCTGGCGCGACAGGATGGCGCCGAACTCGCCGGCGAAGGCCTCGAGCCGGTGGCCGTAGCGGCCGATCTCGCTCGACAGCTTGTTGTAGGCGAGCACCGCGGGAATGGCGGCGACCAGGCCGAGCGCGGTGGCGAACAGCGCCTCGGCGATGCCGGGCGCCACCACCGCCAGGCTGGTGTTCTTCGAGGCGGCGATCGAGGCGAAGCTGTTCATGATGCCCCACACCGTGCCGAACAGCCCGACGAACGGGGCCGAGCTGCCGATCGATGCCAGGTAGGTCATGTGGCGCTCGATCTGCTCCATCTCGCGGCCGAGCGTGATGTCCATCACCCGGTCGATGCGATCCTGCAGGCTGCCGCGCAGCTGCTCGGAGACGAGCAGCCCCTTGGCCGCGGAGCGGCGCCATTCGCGCATCGCCGCGACGAAGATCGAGGTCATCGGGTCGGGCGGGCGGTTGCCGATCCGGTCGAACAGCTCCTCCAGCGAGCCGCCGGACCAGAAGGATTCCTCGAACTGGCGCGCCTGCGTGCGCAGCCGGCGCAGCCGGAGGCTCTTCTCGAAGATGATCGTCCAAGTCCAGAAGGAGGCCAGGATCAGCAGCAGGATGACGATCTTGACGATCCAGTCGGCGTTGAGGAACAGGCCCCAGATCGACAGGTGGTCCGGGCCGACCGAGCCGGCGAGCGCCGTCGCGTCAACTTGATTGGGCATCGGGTTCGATCTCTCAGTCTCGCGATTGCAGCAGGGTGGTGAGCGCCGCCCGGACCGGCGGCGGCAGCCGCGCCGGGCGGCCGGCGGTATCGATGCAGACCAGGCGGACGTCGAGCTCGGTCAGCGTTTCCGCGCCGCGCCGCACCGTCTGCCTGAGGTCGAGGGTCGCCGCCCCGACGCCCATGACCACGCTCTCGACCTCCAGCCAGTCGTCGAGCCGGGCCGGGCGCAGGTACTCGACGGCGCAGCGCCGCACCGCGAAGGCGACCCCGGCGGTGGCGATCATCTCGGCATGGCTGGGCCCGTGGTGGCGCATCATCTCGGTGCGCGCCCGCTCGGCGAAGCGCAGGTAGTTGGCGTGGTAGACGATCCCGCCGGCGTCGGTGTCCTCGTAGTAGACGCGCACGCCGAGGCGATGCGCGCCAAGGCGATCCCCGCCGGCCGGCTGCAACGCCTCAGCCATCGACCGCCTCCGCCGCGGCGCGCGCCAGCAGGTCGAGCTGGGCCGGGTCGCGCGACGGCTCCGGCAGCCCGAGATAGAGATAGCACGGCCCGGTCAGCATCCGGCCGCGCGGGCTGCGCTGCAGCAGGCCCTGCTGGATCAGGTAAGGCTCGATGACCTCCTCGATCGCGTCGCGCTGCTCGGACAGCGCGGCGGCCAGCGTCTCGACCCCGACCGGGCCGCC
This sequence comes from Dongiaceae bacterium, assembly GCA_046349435.1. GTDB lineage: Bacteria > Pseudomonadota > Alphaproteobacteria > Dongiales > Dongiaceae > JAXMCI01. The sequence continues at coordinate 20,479 of JAXMCI010000032.1, forward strand.
GCCATAGTTGTCGGCGATGCAGCGGAGATAGCGGCGGTCCATGGCGTCGAGCCCGCGGGCGTCGACCTCCAGCCGGTTGAGCGCCTTGTCGGCGAGCCCCCGGTCGATCGCCGCGGCACCCGCCACGGCGGCGAAGTCGCGCACCCGGCGGAGCAGCCGGCCGGCGACCCGCGGCGTGCCGCGCGAGCGCCGCGCCACCTCGGCCGCCCCGCTCGGCTCCAGCACCATGCCGAGCACCCGGGCGGCGCGCGCGACGATCGCCTCGAGCTCGGCCGGCTCGTAGAACTCGAGGCGGAGCGGGATGCCGAAGCGCTCGCGCAGCGGCGTGGTGATCAGGCCCGAGCGGGTGGTCGCCGCCACCAGGGTGAAGGGCGGCAGGTCGATGCGCACCGAGCGCGCCGCCGGACCCTCGCCGATGATCAGGTCGAGCTGGAAGTCCTCCATCGCCGGGTAGAGGATCTCCTCGACCGCCGGGCTGAGGCGGTGGATCTCGTCGATGAACAGCACGTCGCGCGGCTGCAGGTTGGTGAGCAGCGCCGCGAGGTCGCCGGCCCGCACGATCACCGGCCCGGAGGTGGCGCGGAAGCTGACGCCCAGCTCGCGCGCCACGATCTGCGCCAGCGTCGTCTTGCCGAGGCCGGGCGGCCCGTGGAACAGCACGTGGTCGAGCGCCTCGCCGCGCGCCCGCGCCGCGGCGATGAACACGGCCAGGTTCTCGCGCAGCTGGCGCTGCCCGACGAACTCCGACAGCGCCAGCGGCCGCAGCGAGGCCTCCGCCGCGTCCTCCGCCTGCCGCGCCGGCGCGGTGAGCCGGGGGTCAGACATGGCCATTCTCCCCTCGCCCGCGCCAGCGGGCGAGGAAGATTTCGGCGCCGGGGCTCACCGGCTCAGCTCCTTGAGGCCGGCGCGCAGCAGCTCCTCGAGCGCGGCGTCCGGGCCGAGGCGGCCGGCGGCGCCGGTGACGGCGCCGAAGGCCTCGGCCCGGCGATAGCCGAGATTGACCAGCGCCGAGACGGCGTCGGCGACGGCGGCGCTCGGCGAGATCGCCGGCATGGCTGAGGCCTGCGCGGCGCCGGCGCCCAGCGCCAGCGCGCCGACCTTGTCCTTGAGCTCGGCGACGATGCGGCCGGCGAGCTTCGGCCCGACGCCGCTGGCCCGGGTCAGGTTGGTCTTGTCCTGGGCGGCGACGGCCTGCAGCAGCTCGTCGGGGTCGAGCACGCTCTGCACCGCCAGCGCAACCTTCGCCCCCACCCCCTGCACGGTGGTCAGCAGGCGGAACCAGTCGCGCGCCGCGGCGTCGGCGAAGCCGTAGAGATGGATGTGGTCCTCGCGGACATGGGTCTCGACCAGCAGGCTGACCGCCCCGCCCGGGGCCGGCAGGCGGGCCAGCGTGCGGCTCGAGCAGAAGACGAGATAGCCGACCCCGCCGACATCGACCACCGCCCAGTCGGGCCCGGCCTGGTCGAGCCGGCCGGAGAGCTTGGCGATCATCGCGCCGCCTCCTGCCAGCGCCGGGCGGTGGCGTGGTGGGCGTGGCAGATCGCCACGGCCAGCGCGTCGGCCGCATCGGCGCTGCGGAACAGGCAGCCCGGCAGCAGGTGGCGGACCATCGCCTGGACCTGCTCCTTGCCGGCATGGCCGGCGCCGACCACCGACTTCTTGATCAGGTTGGGCGGGTACTCGACGACCTTGAGGCCGGCCAGCGCCGGCACCAGCAGGGCCACGCCGCGGGCCAGCCCCAGCTTCAGCGTCGAGGACGGGTTCTTGTTGACGAAGCTCTCCTCGACCGCCGCCTCTTGCGGTCGCATCTCGGCCAGCACCGCGGCCAGCCCGTCATGCAGCTGCACCAGCCGCTCGGCAAGCGGCAGGTCGCCGTCGCTGTCGACCGCGCCGTCGGCGACGTAGCGCAGCCGCACCCCGTCGCTTTCGATCACCCCCCAGCCGGTATGGCGCAAGCCGGGATCGAGGCCGAGCAGTCTCATCGGCGCTGGCCCCGGGATGTCGGCAAGGCGGGCAACGGGCGACCGGGGCGGGCGCCGCTCAGGCGGTCAGCCGCGCCATGACCTCGTCGGCGATCTCGAAATTGGCCGATACGGTCTGCACGTCGTCATTGTCCTCGAGCATGTCGAGCAGCCGCAGCAAGGTCTCGGCGGCGTCGGCGTCGACCGGCACGCTGTTGAGCGGCCGCCAGCTCAGCCGGGCCTCCCGCGCCGGGCCGAACTTCGCCTCGAGCGCGTCGCGCACCGCCGAGAACGCCTCGGCCGCGCAGGTCAGCTCGTGCCCCTCGGGGCCGCTCGCCACGTCCTCGGCGCCGGCCTCGAGCCCGGCCTCGAACATCGCGTCGGGGCTGGCCGCCGACAGCGGGTAGAGAATCACGCCCTTGCGCTGGAACATGAAGGAGACGCTGTTGGTCTCGCCGAGATTGCCGCCGAACTTCGAGAAGGCGGAGCGGACGTCAGAGGCGGTGCGGTTGCGGTTGTCGGTCAGCGCCTCGACGATCACCGCCACCCCGCCGGGGCCGTAGCCCTCGTAGCGGATCTCCTCGTAGGCGACGTCGTCCTCGCCGCCGGCGCCGCGCTTGATCGCCCGCTCCACCGTGTCGCGCGGCATGTTGGCGCCGCGCGCCGCCTGGATGGCGGCCCGCAGCCGCGGATTGGCCGCTGGGTCGGGCAGGCCGGTGCGCGCCGCCGTCGTCAGCTCGCGAATCAGCTTGGTGAACACCTTGGCGCGCCGGGCGTCCTGCGCGCCCTTGCGGTGCATGATGTTCTTGAACTGGGAATGACCGGCCATGGAACGGGTGATCCTGAAAGCGGGCGCGGCCGCGGCCGCCCGTGCGGCCCGGGGCCCGGCGCTCCGCGGTCATTGCTAGGTTGCCAATATGGCAAGAATGCGGCGTATCTAGCTGGAAACCCCGCAGCGCGCCAGCGCTTTTCCGGCGGCGCGGCGGCCGCTTGCGCGCCCCGGCGAGCCCGATCGAGCCTCGGGCGGCGCCCCCGGGCGCTCGCCCTCAGGCGACCGCCTTCAGGCCAGCACCAGCGGCCGGGCCGGCATCGCCTGGCTGAGCCGGCCAGCGAGCCGCAGCGGCGCCACCTCGCGCGCCAGCCCGGTGGCGTCGTCGGTCTCGACGAGCAGGCCGCACAGCGTGGCCGGGCCGAGCGCCGGCGCCATCCGCTCGGTCGGCAGCTTTCGGGTGAAACGCTGGATCGGCACCGTCTTCTCCATGCCGATCACCGAATCGTAGTCGCCGCACATGCCGGCGTCGCTCTGGTAGGCGGTGCCGCCGGGCAGGATCTGGTGGTCGGCGGTCGGCACGTGGGTGTGGGTGCCGACGACCAGGGAGACGCGGCCGTCGAGCAGGTGGCCGAAGGCCATCTTCTCGCTGGTCGCCTCGGCATGGACGTCGACCACAATGGCCGCGACCGTGCCGCCCAGCCGGTGCGGCGCCAGGTCGCGCTCGACCGCGGCGAAGGGATCGTCGAGCGGATCCATGAACAGGCGGCCCATGGTGTTGAGCACCAGCACCTTGCGGCCGCGCGGGGCGGCGTAGAGCCCGACGCCGCGGCCGGGGGTGCCCGACGGGAAGTTGTTGGGCCGCAGCAGGCGCGGGTCGCGGCCGATGAAGGACACCGTCTCCTTCTGGTCCCAGACATGGTTGCCGGTGGTGACGACGTCGGCCCCGGCCTCGTAGAGCTCGGCGCAGATCTTCTCGGTGATGCCGAAGCCGCCGGCGGCGTTCTCGCCGTTGACCACGACGAAGTCGAGCGCCAGGTCGCGGCGCAGCCGCGGCAGGTGCTCCACCACCGCCTCACGGCCGGAGCGTCCGACCACATCGCCCAGGAACAACAGCCGCATCCCACGCTCCTCGTCAGGCGACGCGCCGCGCCGCCCTCTCGGTGACGATCCAGTCGAGGCGCCGGTCATGCGGGCCGCGCGGCACCGCCGGCACCTCCTGCGCCGCATAGGCGACGCCCACCGCCAGAACATTGCCCCCGGCCGCCAGCTTTTCCAGCGTCCGGTCGTAGAAGCCGCCGCCATAGCCGAGCCGGTAGCCGGCCGGGTCGAAGGCGAGCAGCGGCGCCAGCACCAGCCCCGGCACCACCGGGGCGGCATCGGGCGGCGGCACGGCGATGCCGTAGGTCCCGGGCAGCAGCGCCACCTCCGGCAGCCAGCGGCGGAAGGCCAGCGGCTCGCCGCGCCGGGCGATCACCGGCAGCCCGACGGGATGGCCGGCCCGGTGCAGCGCCAGCAGCAGCGGCCGGCAGTCGAGCTCGTCCGGCTGCGGCCAGTAGCCCGAGACGGGCAACCCCGGGGCCAGCCGCACCGCCGCCAGGAAGCGGTCGCGCACCAAGGCGCCAGCCGCCTCGGGCGAGCCCGCGGCCGCGGCGGCACGGCGCCGCTCGGCGGTGGCGGCGGCGCGCAGCGTGCGCTTGGCCTCGACCAAGCCGGGCGGGTCGCCCGGCGCGTCAGCCTTGGCGCCGGCAGCGGTGGAAGGGTCGGGCGGAGCCACGTCGGCCGATGGCCCTTGTATCCTCTGTGGCCTGCTTACGCAGGTGGGCGCCATGTACCGAGGCCACGACCCCGGCAGGGACAGCTCCCGAGAGGTTAAGTATTGGCCCCAGGGATAACGCGGCCTGTCGCACCACGCAGCAACCGCCCGACCCCCAACTTAGGCGGCCTCGAGTTGCGCCGCAATGGCCTCCAGCCGTTTTGCGATGCCGTCCAGCGCTTCCGCCAGCCTTTGCTCCTCGGCGGCGCGGCGGGCCGGCTCCTCGGCGCTCTCCTGGACCTGGGCGGCCTGCGCCTCGCCGGCCTTGCGCAGCTGGCTGGTCGCCTCGTGCAGCTCGTCGGAGAGCAGCAGCCCGGCCATCACCAGCAGCCGCCCCTCGCTGCCCGGCCCGACCTGCTGCACCAGCCGGCGGATGCGGTCGTCGAGGTTGCGCGCCAGGTCGCGGACATGCTGCTCCTGGCCGGGGTCGCAGGCGACCTCGTAGGTGCGGCCGTTCACCACCAGCTGCAGGCTCGGCATGGCTCAGGCCTCCAGCAGGCCGCGCAGGCGGCCGATCACGGAATCGAGGCGGCTCGAGACGCTGCGCGCCTCGTCCTCGAGCGCGGCGCGGCCGGCCCGCGCCGCGTCGAGCTCGGCGGTCAGCCGCTCCTGCTCGACGCTGGCGCTGCTGCCGCGGGTCGCGACGGCGCCTTCCAGCCGGGTCAGCACCGCTTCCAGCCGGGTCAGGGCGTCATTGATCTCCGACATGCGAGACGGGCCCGATCCCTCAACCGCCCCAGGATTTTTGCCGCGCAAGGATAAGTCTCGCCGCGCGCCGGCGTCAATCCGGCCCCGGACCAGGATCAGGATCAGCTCAGCGCCGGGTCGGCACCGGACGGCGCGGAGCGGTCGCCTAGCGGTCGCCGGTTGCCGGTTGACGGCGCGCCGGGCCGGCGGCATGGTGCGGCGCCCCGGGGGGCGGGCCGCCCCACCACGCTCATCGGGAGCACCGCCATGAACGACGCCACCGTCGCCGACGCCCGGACCCCCAGCCCCCGCGTCATGGCCAATGCGATCCGCGCGCTGGCCATGGACGGGGTCGAGAAGGCCAAGTCGGGCCATCCCGGCATGCCGATGGGCATGGCCGACGTCGCCACCGCGCTGTTCACCCGCTTCCTCAAGTTCGATCCGGCCGACCCGCACTGGCCCGACCGCGACCGCTTCGTGCTGTCGGCCGGCCACGGCTCGATGCTGCTCTATTCCCTGCTCTATCTCACCGGCTACGCCGACATGACGATCGAGCAGCTGAAGAACTTCCGCCAGCTCGGCAGCCGCACGCCCGGCCATCCCGAGCACGGCCATACCGCCGCCGGGATCGAGACCACGACCGGCCCGCTCGGCCAGGGCATCGGCAACGCGGTCGGCATGGCGCTGGCCGAGCGCATGCTCGCCGCCGAGTACGGCCCGGAGCTGGTCGATCATCGCACCTACGCGATCTGCGGCGACGGCTGCCTGATGGAGGGGATCAGCCACGAGGCGATCTCGCTCGCCGGGCACCTCAAGCTCAACAAGCTGACCCTGCTGTGGGACAACAACAGCATCTCGATCGACGGCCCGACCTCGCTCGCCGTGTCGGACGACCAGATCGAGCGTTTCCGGTCGCACGGCTGGAACGCCATCGCGGTGGATGGCCTCGACCAGGACGCGGTCGGGGCGGCGCTCGCCCAGGCGCAGCAGTCCGACCTGCCGACCCTGATCGCCTGCCGCACCATCATCGGCTACGGCGCGCCGAAGAAGGAGGGCACCTCGGCCACCCACGGCTCGCCGCTCGGCGCCGAGGAGATCGCCGGCGCCCGGCAGAAGCTCGGCTGGCCCTACCCGCCCTTCGTCGTGCCGGACGAGATCCTGGCCGCCTGGCGCGCCGCCGGCAGCCGGGGCGCTTCGACGCGGGCCGCCTGGCAGGCGCGCCACGCCGCCTACCCGGGCAAGGCCGAGTTCGACCGCCGGCAGCGCGGCGACCTGCCGGCCGACCTGCCGGCCAAGCTGGCCAGGCTGAAGGAGGAGATCGCCGCCGAGGCGCCCAAGCTCGCCACCCGGCAATCCTCGCAGCGGGCGCTCGAGACGCTGGTCCCGGCGATGCCGGAGCTGGTCGGCGGCTCGGCCGACCTGACGCCCTCGAACAACACCAAGACCAAGACCATGGCGGACGTGACGCCGCCCGACTATCGCGGCCGCTACATCCGCTACGGCGTGCGCGAGCACGGCATGGCGGCGGCGATGAACGGCCTGTCGCTGCATGGCGGGCTGATCCCCTATGGCGGCACCTTCCTGTGCTTCACCGACTATTGCCGGCCCTCGATCCGGCTGGCGGCGCTGATGGAGCAGCGGGTCGTCTTCGTGATGACCCACGATTCCATCGGGCTCGGCGAGGACGGGCCGACGCACCAGCCGGTCGAGCACCTGGCGGCGCTGCGCGCCATCCCTCACCTGCTGGTGTTCCGCCCGGCCGACACCATCGAGACGCTGGAATGCTGGGAGCTGGCGCTCGCGACGCGCAACCGGCCCTCGGTGCTGGCGCTGTCGCGCCAGGCGGTGCCGGCGGTGCGCCGCACCGCCGAGCCGGAGAACCGCAGCGCGCGCGGCGGCTACGTCCTGGCCGACGCGCCGGGCGAGCGCCGGGCGACGATCTTCGCCACCGGCACCGAGGTCTCCCTGGCGCTGGCCGCGCGCGAGCTGCTGCAGAAGGACGGGATCGGCACGGCGGTCGTCTCGCTACCCTGCTGGGAGCTGTTCGACGAGGCCGACGAGGCCTACCGCCAGTCGGTGCTGGGCCCCGCCGACGGCGCCCGGGTGGCGATCGAGGCCGGCGTGCGCTTCGGCTGGGACCGGCTGCTCGGGCCGCACGGCGCCTTCATCGGCATGAAGAGCTTCGGCGCCTCGGCCCCGGCCGAGGAGCTCTACCGGCATTTCGGCATTACCGCCGAGGCCGCCGCGGACGCGGTTCGCGCGCAGCTCTAGCCGAGCCGGGTCGCCAGCGGCAAAGGTTGCCAACAAGGAAAGGGAGAGGGACATGGCGGTGCGGGTTGCCATCAACGGGTTCGGCCGGATCGGCCGGCTGGTGCTGCGGGCGGCGATCGAGAGCCGGCGCGACGACATCCGGATCGTCGCCATCAACGATCTGGGTCCGGCGGAAACCAACGCGCACCTGCTGCGCTACGACTCGGTGCACGGCCCGTTCCCGGGCCCGGTGAAGGTGGTCGACGGCAAGATCGACGTCGGTCACGGGCCGATCCACGCCACCGCCGAGCGCGACCCGGCGAAGCTGCCCTGGGGCGATCTCGGGGTCGACGTGGCGCTGGAATGCACCGGCATCTTCACCAGCAAGGACAAGGCCTCGGCCCACCTCAAGGCCGGCGCCCGGCGGGTGCTGATCTCGGCCCCGGCGAACGACGCCGACATCACCGTCGTCTACGGCATCAACCACCAGGACATCCGGCCCGAGCACACGGTCGTCTCGAACGGCTCCTGCACCACCAACTGCATCGTCCCGGTCGCCTACGTGCTGCACAAGGCGATCGGCATCGAGCGCGGCTTCATGACCACGGTGCACAGCTACACCGGCGACCAGCCGGTGCTCGACACCTTGCACAAGGACCTCTACCGGGCTCGCGCCGCGGCGCTGTCGATGATCCCGACCACCACCGGCGCCGCCCGCGCCGTGGCGCTGGTGCTGCCCGAGCTCAAGGGCAAGCTCGACGGCACGGCGATCCGCGTGCCGACCCCCAACGTCTCGATGATCGACTTCAAGTTCGACGCCCGCCAGAAGACCACGGTCGAGGCGGTCAACGCGGCGATCAGCGCGGCGGCCGCCGGCCCGCTCGCCGGCGTGCTGGCGACCAACGACCAGCCGCTGGTCTCCAGCGACTTCAACCACAACCCGGCGAGCTCGACCTTCGACCTGCTGCAGACCCAGGTGGTCGACGGCACGCTGGTGCGGGTGCTCAGCTGGTACGACAACGAGTGGGGCTTCTCCAACCGCATGCTCGACACCGTCGCGGTGATGGGCAAGCAGAAGTAGCCGCGAGCGGAATCGCCGTGCCGGCCTCATCCTTCGACAGGCTCAGGATGAGGCTGCAGGAAATGCCGGACGCGCCTAGGGCCCTCATGCCGAGCCTGTCGCAGCATGAGGGCCCCGACTTCCCCCTGCCCCCGACGTAGCCCATCGACCGGACGGCCCGGCGCGGGGCAGAATGGCCGGCGTCACCCCCTTCCCTGCGAAGAGGCTCGCCATGACCCGGCCGCTGACGCCGCCTGCCCCGGTCTCCCTCGCCGCGTTCGACGCGATGTTCGAGAGCGTCAAGAACTGGGGGAAGTGGGGCGAGGACGACGAGCTCGGCACGCTCAACTACATCACCCCGGACAAGATCGCCGCCGCGGCGCGGCTGGTGCGCTCGGGCCGCTCCGTCTCGATGGCGATCCCGATCAACAAGCAGGCCGGGCCGGACAACCCCAATCCCGCCGTGCACCTGATGTCGCTGATGCACGACCTGCCGGTCAGCAAGAGCGGGCTGTCCTTCGGCATGTGCTATCTCGGCATGGCCAGCCACGGCGACGCCCACACCCATGTCGACGCACTCAACCACGTCGCCTACAAGGGCCGGCTCTACAACGGCAAGCCGGCCTCGCTGCTGACCTCGCGGGGCTCGGAATGGGGCAGCATCGCCGCCTATCACCGCGGCATCGTCGGCCGCGGCGTGCTGCTCGACGCCGCGCGCCATCGCGGCGTCGACTGGCTGGAGCCCGGCGAGGCGGTGACCCGCGCCGAGCTCGAGGCGATCGAGACGGCGCAGGGCGTGCGGCTCGGCGAAGGCGACATCCTGGTGTTCCGCACCGGGCACCACAAGCGCCGGCTGGCGCTGGGCGCCTGGAGCAACGACTACCCGCCGGCCGGCCAGGGCAAGGCCGGGCTGCATGTCGACACCGTGCCCTGGATGCACGAGCGCCGGATCGCCGCCTTCCTGCCCGACGGCGACGGCGAGACCGTGCCGAGCAACGTCGAGGAGATGCCCTACCCGATCCACCCGCTGCAGCTGACGGCGATGGGCATGCTGGTCTCGGACAGCCTGCAGCTCGAGGAGCTGCACGAGGCCTGCCTCGCCGAGCAGCGCTGGGAGTTCATGGTGGTCGGGCTGCCGCTGCGCCTGCCGGGCGCCACCGGCTCGCCCTGGAACCCGGTCGCCCTCTTCTAGGCCCTCGGACAAAGGAGACGCACATGGAGCGCCGGTTCGCTGGCAAGGTCGCGCTCGTCACCGGCGCGGGAACCGGGATCGGCCAGGCCACGGCCGTCCGTCTCGCCTCGGAAGGCGCGCTGGTCGCCGTCAACTACAAGCCCGGGCTCGATGCCGCGGAGACCATGGCGATGATCGCCGCCGCCGGCGGCGCGGGCTTCGACATCGCCGCCGACATGCGCGACCCCGCGCAGGTGACGGCGATGGTCGCCGAGGTGGCGCGCCGCGGCGGCCGGCTCGACTGCCTGGTCTCCAATGCGGCGATCAATCCGTTCATGCCGTGGGACCAGACCTCGATCGAGGATTTCGACAACCTCTTCGAGACCAACGTGCGCGGCGCCTGGGTGGTGGTGACCGAGAGCGCGCGGCAGATGATCAAGGAGGGCCATGGCGGCGCGATCGTCATGGTGAGCTCGCTCTCCGCCCATGTCGGAGCGCCGACCCAGGTCGCCTATTGCGGCACCAAGGGCGCGATCAGCATGCTGGCCAAGGCGCTCGGCGCGGCGCTCGGCCGGCACGGCATCCGCGTCAACGCCATCGAGCCCGGCGCCATCGACACGCCGATGAGCGCCGCCCTGCTCGATGCCCCGGACGTGATGAAATACTACCTCGAGCGCATCGCGCTCGGCCGCATCGGCAAGCCGGAAGAGATCGCCGGCGCCATCGCCTTCATGCTGTCGAACGATGCCAGCTACGTCACCTCGGCGACATTGCTGGTCGATGCCGGCTTCATCGTCAACGCCGAGCTCTAGATCGGGACGCCGCCATGACCACGGTCGTTCTCGGCGCCGGCGCCGTCGGCACGGCGACCGCCTGGTATCTGCGCAAGGCCGGCCGCGAGGTCGTGCTGGTCGACCGCCAGCCCGAGGCCGCCATGGAGACCAGCTGGGGCAATGGCGGCATCATCCACGCCAGCGAGGTCGAGCCCTGGTCGCAGCCCGGCATGCCGGGCAAGATCCTCGGCTGGCTCGGCAAGGAGAACGCGCCGCTGCTGCTGCGCTACGGCGCGATCCCGCACATGTGGCGCTGGGGCCTCGCCTTCGCCCGCAACTGCACGCCGGAGCGCTTCCGCGCCAACGCGCTCGCCAACCTGCACCTGGCGCTGCACTCGCTGCGCTCGCTGCAGGAGATCGGCGCGGAGACCGGCATCGCCTACGACCGGGCCACCCGCGGCGTGCTGAAGATCTACCGGGCGAAGGAGTCGCTCGACAACGCGCAGCGCTCCAGCGAATTCCTGGCGCGCCACGGCCTGCTCTACGAGCGCATCTCGGCCGACCGCGCGGCGGAGATCGAGCCGGCGCTCGGCCAGACCCGGCCGACGCTCGCCGGCGCGCTCTACTTCGCGCGCGACGAGGTCGGCGATTCCAACAAGTTCGCCCAGGGCCTGGCGGCCGCCTGCGCGGTCGCGGGCGTGCGGCTGCGCTTCGGCGAGACCGTGCAGCGGGTGGAGACCGGCGGCGGCCGGGTGACCGGCGTCGTCACCGACCGGGGCCGCATCGCCGCCGACACCGTGGTCGTGGCGCTCGGCAGCTTCACCGCGCCGCTGCTGGCGCGCAACGGCATCCGGGTGCCGATCTACCCGGTGAAGGGCGTCTCCATCACCTTCGCGCGCGGCGGCTGGAACAGCGCACCCGCCGTCCCGGTGATCGACGACAGCAAGATGTTCGGATTCGTCGCCATCGGCGACCGGCTGCGGATCGCCGGCTCCGCCGAGATCGCCGGGTACGACGCGACGCCGGCGACGGCGCGCGCCCAGGCGATCGCCGACAATGTCGGCTTCACCTTTCCCGAGCTGAAGCGGCATCTCGACCTGCGCCGGGCCCGCGTCTGGGCGGGGCTGCGCCCGGTCAGCCCGTCGGGCACGCCGATCATCGGCGAGACGGCGATCCGGGGCCTCTGGATCAATGCCGGCCACGGCCATCTCGGCTGGACCATGTCCTGCGGCTCGGGCCGCGTCGCGGCCGACCTGATCGACGGCCGCGATCCCGGCATCCCGCTGCCGCCGTCGCAGGGGGTGGTGTCGCGGGCGCCGGCCTGACCCGGTCCTATCCCGCCCGAGGGGCAAGCCGGGTCGATCAAGGCAGCGTTGCGGCACGCCCGCCTTCGCTGACAAGATGCCGGCCGATCGCGGGAGGACAGCGGGCAGTGCGGGCGGCAGCATGACCACCATCCTGGGCCTCGCTCCCTGGACCTTCGCCTACGCCCTGCTGGTCGTGGTCGCCGGCGGCTTCCTCAAGGGCTATAGCGGCTTCGGCGCCTCGATGCTGTGGGCCACGGCGCTCTCCATGGTGCTGCCGCCGGCCGAGATCGTGCCGATGGTGCTGCTCTTCGAGGTCGCCTCCAGCCTGCAGCTGCTGCCCGGCGTGCGGCGCGAGGTCGAGTGGCGCTCGGTCGGGCTGCTGCTGGTCGGCGCGGTGATCGGCACCCCGGTCGGCAGCTGGGCGCTGGCCGCGCTGCCGGCCGACCCGATCCGCATCGTCATCGCGCTGGTGGCGCTGCTCGGCAGCATCGCCATCGCCAGCGGCTTCGCCTGGAAGGGCCGGCCGGGGCTGGCCGCCATCCTGGCGGTCGGCATCGTCTTCGGCGTGATCAACGGCTCGACCACGGTGGGCGGCCCGCCGGTGGTGCTGTTCTACTTCGCGACGCCGGTCGGCGCCGCCGCCTCGCGCGCCTCGATCATCGCCTTCTTCCTGATGACCGACGCCTATGCGGCGGCCTGGAACGCGGTCAACGGCCTGCTCACCTGGCAAGTGCTGGCGCGCACCGCCCTGTTCCTGCCGGCGATGCTGCTCGGCGTCTGGCTCGGCGCCCGCCACTTCATCCAGACCTCGCCGGACTCCTTCAAGCGCTTCGCGCTGATCCTGCTGATGGCGCTCGGCGCGGCGCTGCTGCTGCGCACCCTCCTCGCCTGATGGCGCGCGAGCCGCGCGCCGTCACCGTGCACGGCCTCGAGGATGCGCTCGCGGCGGCAGCGGCCGCCGCCGCGCTCGGCCGGCCGGTGCGGCTGCTGAGCGCCCCCGGGGCGGCCGCCTATGCCGGCGCCGGCTGGTTCGCGGCGCTGGTCAGGCTCGCCCGCGAGCGCGAGCCGGCGGCCGCGCTCGCCGCCACGCTCGATTGCGGCGACCGGCCGGAGCTGGTCCAGGGAGCGCTGCGCGCCGGGCTCGACGATCTCGTCTTCACCGGCCCGGCCGCCGTGGCGGCCCGGCTGGCCGACATCGCCGGGCAGCGCGGCGCCCGGCTGCGCCGCCGCCGCCCGCCCGCCCTGGACCTCGCCGCCGTCCGCGATGCGGCCGCCGCCTGCCGCGACTGGCTCGCGACCGGCTCGGGCACGATTGAAAAAACCCGGCCCCTCGGCTAGATCAGGCCCCGCCGGGGGCCCAGCAGCCCGGGGCCCAGCAGCAAGGACCGATCGATGGAGATCTCGCCGCGCGTCAAGGAGATCCTCGCCAACTACGGAAGCGACAACCCGGGCACCAAGACCAATCTCGCCCGCATCCTGATGCATGGCCGGCTCGGCGGTACCGGCAAGCTGGTGATCCTGCCGGTCGACCAGGGCTTCGAGCACGGCCCGGTGCGCAGCTTCGGGCCGAACCCGGCCGCCTACGACCCGCACTACCACTTCCAGCTGGCGGTGGATGCCGGGCTGTCGGCCTATGCCGCGCCGCTCGGCATGATCGAGGCCGGCGCCGACGCCTTCGCCGGGGCGGTGCCGACCATCCTCAAGCTGAACAGCGCCAACACCCTGTCGGCGGCCAAGAACCAGGCGGTGACCGGCGGCGTCGACGACGCGCTCCGCCTCGGCTGCGCGGCGATCGGCTTCACCATCTATCCCGGTTCCGAGTACGCCTACGAGATGATGGACCAGATCGCCGAGCTGTCGGCCGAGGCCAAGGCGGCCGGGCTCGCCGTCGTCGTCTGGTCCTATCCGCGCGGCGGCGGCCTGTCCAAGGACGGCGAGACGGCGATGGACATCGCGGCCTACGCCGCCCACATGGCGGCGCTGCTCGGTGCCCACATCATCAAGGTCAAGCTGCCGACCGGCTTCGTCGAGCAGCCGGAGGCCAGGAAGGTCTACGAGCAGCAGAAGACCGATCTCTCGAGCCTGCCGGCCCGCGTCGCCCAGGTGGTCAAGGCCTGCTTCGACGGGCGGCGCATCGTCGTCTTCTCGGGCGGCGCCGCCAAGGACACGGCGAGCGTGCTCGACGAGGCCCGCGCCATCCGCGACGGCGGCGGCAACGGCTCGATCATCGGCCGGAACAGCTTCCAGCGGCCGCGCGAGGACGCGCTGAAGCTGCTCGACGGCCTGATCCAGATCTATCTCGGCCAGCTCTAGCAGGTCCGCCACTGAGCGAGCTCGACCCGCCATCCTGCCGGCTCTACCTCGTCACCCCGCCCGGGCTCGCCGGTAATGCCGAGCCCGGGCGCTTCCTGCCTGTGCTGGCGGCGGCGCTCGCCGCCGGCGACGTCGCCTGCCTGCGCCTGGCCGGCGCCGGCCGGCCGGCCCAGGTGCTGCGCCCGCTCCCCGCGGCGCTCGTGCCGCCGGCGCAGGCGCAGGGCGTCGCCGTCCTGGTCGAGAACGACCCGGCGCTGGCGCGCGCCGTGGGGGCCGACGGGCTGCATGCCGACGGCGACGAGCCGAAGCGGCTCTCCGCCCTGCGCAAGGCGCTGGGCGAGAGCCTCTCGCTCGGCGTCGCCTGCGGCGCCGAGCGCCACCGCGCCATGGTCGCGGCCGAGCTCGGCGCCGACTACGTCGCGGTCGATGCCGCGGCCGCGGCCTCGCCCGAGGCGTTCCTCGAGCTGATCGGCTGGTGGGCCGAGCTGATGACCGTGCCGCTGGTCGCCGGCCCGAGCCACAACCCGGCGCTGTCGGCCGCCTGGGCGCGGGCCGGCGCCGATTTCGTCCAGCTCGATCCCGCCTTCTGGGCCGCCGCCGACCCGGCGGCCGCCGTCGCGGCCCACCAGGCGGCGATCGCCGCCGCGGTGGCCGAGCGCAGCGGGCAGGCGTGAGCGCGCCCGCCGTCTCCTTCGAGTTCTTCCCGCCGCGCACCCCGCAGGCCGCCGCCCAGCTCTGGGCGACGATCCAGGCGCTGGAGCCATTGCAGCCGCGCTTCGTCTCGGTGACCTACGGCGCCGGCGGCACGACGCGCGACGAGACCATCGCCACCGTGCTGCGCATCCAGGGCACCACCCGGCTCAACGCCGCCGCGCACCTCACCTGCGTCGCCGCCGGGCGCGAGGAGATCGACGCGCTCCTGCGGCAGTACTGGGAGGCCGGGGTGCGCCGCATCGTGGCGCTGCGCGGCGACCCGCCGGGCGGCGGCGCCTACCAGCCGCACCCGGCGGGCTATGCCGGCGCCGCCGAGCTGGTCGCCGGCATCCGCCGGATCGGCGATTTCGACATCAGCGTCGCTGCCTATCCCGAGGTCCACCCGGCGGCGCGCGACGCCGAATCGGACCTCGACAACCTGAAGCGCAAGCTCGACGCCGGCGCCAGCCGGGCGATCACCCAGTACTTCTTCGACAGCGCCGTCTATTTCCGCTTCCTCGAGCGGGCGCGCCAGGCCGGCATCACCGCGCCGATCGTCCCCGGCATCCTGCCGGTGACCAACTTCGCCCAGGTGGTGCGCTTCAGCGGGATGTGCGGCGCCTCGGTGCCGCGCTGGCTGGCCGAGCTGTTCGACGGGCTGGAGAACGACCACGACACCCGCAAGCTGGTCGCCGCCATGGTGGCGACCGAGCAGTGCCGGGCGCTGGCCGCCGGCGGCGTCGACAGCTTCCACTTCTACACCCTCAACCGCGCCGACCTGATCCTCGGCATCTGCCGCCGCCTCGGCCTCAAGCCCGCCCCCGCCGGCCTGAAGCCCGGCCTGGCCACTGAGCCGCCTCCGCCGGCCCGCGACCCGACGGTGCCGTGATCGGGGCGGCAGCGCAGCCCTCCCCGCGCACTCCCTCGTCATTGCCGGCCTCGACCCGGCAGTACCGGCGCCCTTTGGCGCATTTACGCCCGGGGCCCTACCTGTTAGGGTCCGCGCCGCTTTTTGCCGCGCTGCCCCGCCGCGCCTCGCCACAGGACCGAGATGAAGATCAACGGCAACGCCGTTCGTCCGGGCTACATCATCGAGCATGCCGGCCGGCTGTGGCGGGCGGTGCGCATCATGCACACCCAGCCGGGCAAGGGCGGCGCCTATCTCCAGGTCGAGCTCAAGGACGTCCGGGACGGGACCAAGCTGAACGAGCGCTTCCGCTCCAGCGAGACGGTCGAGCGGGTCTGGCTGGAGGGCAGGCCGCACCAGTTCCTCTACCAGGACGGCGACGGCTACGCCTTCATGGACGCCGAGAGCTTCGAGCAGGTGACGCTGCCGGCCGACATGATCGGCGAGCCGGCGGCCTTCCTGGCCGAGGGCATGGTGGTCAAGGTGGTCAGCCACGAAGGCCAGCCGATCGGCGTCGAGCTGCCCGACACGGTGGTGATGCGGCTGGTCGAGGCCGATCCGGTGGTCAAGGGCCAGACCGCCGCCAGCTCCTACAAGCCGGCCAAGCTCGAGAACGGCGTGCGCACCCTGGTGCCGCCGCATGTCGAGGCCGGCACCCGCGTCGTCGTCAACACCGCCGACGGCAGCTACGTCGAACGCGCCAAGGACTGAGCCCCCCGCCATGCCCGTCCGCTCCCCGCTGATCAACGTCATGATGAAGGCCGCCGACAAGGCGGCGCGCGGGCTGAGGCGCGATTTCGGCGAGGTCGAGCAGCTGCAGGTCTCGCTCAAGGGCCCGGCCGACTTCGTCTCCAACGCCGACCTCAAGGCGGAGCGCACGCTGCGCGCCGAGCTGACCAGGGCGCGGCCGGGCTACGGCCTGCTGATGGAGGAATCGGGCGTCGTCGCGGGCGAGGACCCGCGCCACCGCTGGATCGTCGACCCGCTCGACGGGACCAGCAACTTCCTGCACGGGCTGCCGCATTTCGCCATCTCGATCGCGCTGGAGCAGGACGGCGAGATCGTCGCCGGGCTGGTGCAGGACCCGATCAAGGACGAGATCTTCTGGGCCGAGAAGGGCGGCGGCGCCTTCCTCAACGACCGCCGGCTGCGCGTCTCCGGCCGCCGCCGCCTCAACGAGGCGCTGCTCGGCACCGGCATGCCGTTCAGCGGCCACGGCGACCGCGCCGCCTATCTCGGCGAGCTCGATGCCGCCATGGCGGCGACCGCCGGGGTGCGGCGCTGGGGCGCGGCGGCGCTCGACCTCGCCTATGTCGCGGCCGGGCGGTTCGACGCCTTCTGGGAGAGCGGGCTTTCCGCCTGGGACATCGCCGCCGGCATCCTGCTGGTGCGCGAGGCGGGCGGCTACGTCACCGAGCTCGATGGCGGGCGCGACATGCTGGCGAGCGGCAACGTGCTCGCCGCCAACGATCATCTGCACGGCGAGATCGCCCGGCTGCTCGCCCGCGGCGCTCCCGCCGCGGCCCCCGCGGCGGCGCGCTGACAAAGGGTGGAAATCATGACGGCGCGGGCACTTCGCGGGCGAAGCGGGTTGTTTGGATTGTCTCGCTTGGACTATAGTGCCCGCACTTTCCGACAGGTTGGCAGGCGGGGGATGGGAAAGCTTCATCGCGTCGTCACCGCGGCGCCGTACCGTTCGATCCGGGCCGGCTTGACGGCCTGCGGCCTGGCGGCCCTGCTGGCCGCGGCGCTGCCGGGCGGCCAGGCCGCCGCCCAGAGCAGCAGCGTGACCGTCGATTACGGCGCGCTCGACGGCGCGCCCTCCTCGGCCCCGATGCGGCCGCCGGCCTCCTACGGCCCGGCGCCGAGCTACTATCCGACGCCGCTCTCCTCGGGCGCGCCCGGCAGCGCCATGCCGCAGCCGGGCTGGTACTACTATGCCGGCCCCGGCGGGCCGGGCGGCATGCAGGGGCCGTTCGCGCAGCCGTCGCGCGGCATCCCCGGCAAGGCGACGGCCACCCGCAGCACCGCCAAGAAGAAGAAGACCGCGACCAGGAAGCCGGCCAGCAAGCCGTCCCAGACCGCGGCAGCCCCGGCGCCGCAGCCGGCCCCGCAGCCCGAGCCGGCGCCCCAGGCCAGCGACAACGCGGCCCTGACGCCGCCGCCCGAGCCGACCGCGATCACGCCGCCGGCGCCGCTCGAGCCGGTCACGCCGCCGCCCGTCGCCGGCGCCAGCCAGACGCCGCCCACCGTCGCCGCCGCCCCGTCCGCCTCGCCGACCCCGGAGCCGGCCCCGGCGCCCGCGCCGAGCCGGCACCCGCTGCCGCCGAGCCGCCCCGGCCGCCGCCGAGCCGGCCCCGGCCGGCCCGGCGCCCCGGCGCCGCGGAACAGCCGGCCCGCCGGCCGCCGCGCCGAACAGCCGGCGGCCAGCGCCGAGCCCGCGCCGGCGCCCGACGGCGGCACGCAGGCCGCGGCGCCGACGCCGCCCCCGGCGCCCGCCGCCGCGGACAGCGGCGCCGCGCCCGCGGCTCCGCCGGCACCGGCGGCCGACCAGGGCGGCCAGTCGCAGGATGCGGCCCAGACCGCGTCCCTGCCGCCGGCCGCCGCGCCGACCGGCAACGAGGTGCGCATCGAGTTCCCGGCCGAGTCGGCGGAGATCCCCGAAGCCGCCAAGGCGGTGCTCGACTCCCTGGCGCAGCAGCTCGGCAGCGACGAGTCGGAGCGCATCCAGCTGCTCGCCTACGCCGCCGGCAGCGACGACAACGCCAGCCGGGCCCGCCGCATGTCGCTGTCGCGGGCGCTCGCCGTGCGCTCCTACCTGATCGCCAAAGGGGTGCGCAGCACCCGCATGGACGTGCGTGCCCTGGGCAACAACGTCCAGGGCTCGCCGCCGGACCGCGTCGACATCATCCCGCAGAAATCATGACCGGGGCGCGGCGCCGCCGGACCGCGCTCGCCTGATGGACGCCGCGATCATGAGTCGCCCGAACCGCTACGTCTTCCTGATGCTGCTTTGCATCGTGGCGGTCGCCGGGCTGGCCTACATGCTGCGCGATCGGCTGTTCGAGACCTTCCAGCACAATCCCGGCCTCAATTCCGGCATCCTGGCGGTGCTCTGCCTCGGCATCCTGTTCGCCTTCTTCCAGGTCTTCCGGCTCTACCCCGAGATCGCCTGGATCGACCAGTACCGGCGCGGCGGCCAGGAGCTGTCGGGCACCCGCGCGCCGCGCCTGCTCGGGCCGATGGCGGCCATGCTGGGCGAGCGGCGCGGCCGGCTCAACCTGTCGACCCTGTCGCTGCGCTCGCTGCTCGACGGCATCAACGCCCGGCTCGCCGAGTCGCACGAGATCTCGCGCTACCTGATCGCCCTGATGGTCTTCCTCGGGCTGCTCGGCACCTTCTGGGGCCTGCTCGGCACGATCAGCTCGGTCGGCGCCGCGGTCTCCAACCTGTCGGTCGGCACCGGCGATCCGGCGGCGCTGTTCACCCAGCTCAAGAACGGCCTGACCGCGCCGCTGACCGGCATGGGCACCGCCTTCGGCGCCTCGCTGCTCGGCCTCTCCGGCTCGCTGGTGCTGGGCTTTCTCGACCTGCAGGCCGGCCAGGCGCACAACCGCTTCTTCAACGAGCTCGAGGACTGGCTGGCCAGCCAGACCCGGCTGACCCCGGCCGGCATCGCCACCGAGGGCGGCGACACCAACGTCCCCGCCTATCTCCAGGCGCTGCTCGACCAGACCTCCGAGCATCTCGAGCAGCTCAACCACACGCTGGTGGTGAGCGACGAGAGCCGGACGATGACCAACAACCGGCTGGAGGTGCTGAACGACCGGCTGGAGGCGCTGGTCAACCGCATGACCAACGACCAGCAGACGCTGCTGCGCGTCGCCGAGACCCAGACCGAGCTCAGGCCCTTCCTCGCCAAGCTGGTCGACGTCGCCGAGCAGGACGGCTTCGGCATCGACGAGACCAGCCGCCGCCACCTGCGCAGCATCGACGACAAGATCGGCCAGCTGCAGTTCCGCACCGCCGGCCCCGGCGGCGCCGGCGCCATGGTGCCGGCGTCGATGGTCGGCGGCGGCAGCGACCCGGCGCTGGCCCGCCAGATCGTCAGCAGCTTCGAGGCCTTCAACACCTACCTCGCCAACCACCAGCAGCTGCTGCTGCGGATCAGCGACAGCCAGGCCGACATGGTGCAGTTCGTCGCCCGGCTGGCCGAGATGGCCGACCGCGGCGGGGTCGGGCTGGACGAGCGCACCCGCCAGCACATCCGCAGCATCGACGGCCAGCTCGGCCGGCTGCAGGAGCAGTCGGTGCCGGCGCACATCCAGGCGCTGCTGGTGCAGACCGCCGAGAGCCTCGACAACCTGCAGCGCAGCGTGGTCGGCGGCGAGGAGCTGCGCATGCAGAGCGAGCAGCGCATGGTGCGGCTCAACGAGAGCATGGCGCAGCTTGCCGGCTCGCTGGCCAGCGACCACTCGCCGCTGGCCCGCATCGCCGAGGCGCAGGAGCAGCTGCGCAGCCTGATCGGCCGGCTCGCCGAGGCGACCGAGCGCGGCGGCGCTGCCGCCGGCGGCGGGCTCGACGAGATGACCCGCCACCACATCCGCAACATCGACGCCTATCTCAGCCGCCTGCTCGAGGAGCTCTCCGTCGGCCGCCAGTACACGGTCCAGGAGCTGCGCAACGAGATCAAGATGCTGGCCCGGACGATCACCGCCATCGCCGAGGAATCGGGACGGTAGGACGCTCATGCCGGCCTCGTGCTTCGACCGGCTCGGCATGAGGCTCTTCGACGCCGCGCCACGCCCCGGCACCGCACACTGAGCTTGCCGAAGAGGCAGGTCGGCACGGCCGCGCCACCCACATGCCGCATCCCGCGGCGCGGCATTTCGTGCTAAGGAAGCGCCATGGCAGGATTGTCGACCGGTCGGCGGGCGCGCTTCGAGCCCTGGCCCGGCTATGTGGACGTGCTCAGCACGCTCCTCATGGTCATCATCTTCGTGCTGATGGTCTTCGTGATCGCCCAGTTCTTCCTGAGCTCGGCGCTGTCCGGCCGCGACAAGGCGCTCGACCAGCTCAACAAGCAGGTGGCGGAGCTCGCCGACATGCTGGCGCTGGAGCGGCAGCAGAACGCCGACATGCGGACCAACATCGACGACCTCTCCTCCGAGCTCGCCAAGTCCACCAGCGAGCGCGACGCGCTCAACCAGCGCCTCACCGTGGTGCTGGGCGAGCTCAACACCGCCAATGCCAAGCTGGCCGACACGAATGCGAAGCTCGGCGCCGCCGCCGGCGCCAAGACCGAGGTCGATGCCAAGCTGGAGGACGCCTACAAGGTGATCGAGGCCGACAAGGCCAAGATCCAGGCGCTGCTCGGCGACATCGCGGCGCTGCAGAGCCTGCGCGACGAGATGGCCCAGAAGCTGGCCGCCACCGACGAGAAGGCGAAGGCTGATCTCTCCGCCCAGGCCAAGCTCTCCGAGGAGGCGGCGCTCCGGGTCGAGATCCTCAACCGGCAGATCCTGGCGCTGCGCCAGCAGCTCGCCGACATCAGCCAGGCGCTGGACATCTCCGAGAGCAAGACCAAGGCGCAGGACGTCACCATCGCCGACCTCGGCAAGCGGCTGAACGAGGCGCTGGCCAGCAAGGTCGAGGAGCTGGCGCGCTACCGCTCCGAGTTCTTCGGCAAGCTCCGGCAGGTGCTGGGCGACCGCAGGGACGTCCAGATCGTCGGCGACCGCTTCGTCTTCCAGTCCGAGGTGCTGTTCGACAGCGGCTCGGCCGATCTCGGCGCCGCCGGCCAGGAGCAGCTGGGCCAGCTCGCCAAGACCCTGCTCGAGATCAGCAAGACGATTCCCGGCGACATCGACTGGGTGCTGCGGATCGACGGCCACACCGACAGCCGGCCGATCAGCACGCCGCAGTTCGCCTCGAACTGGGAGCTGTCGGCGGCGCGCGCCATCTCGGTGGTGAAGTACCTGGAGAGCGTCGGCATCCCGGCCGACCGGCTGGCCGCCGCCGGGTTCGCCGACAACCGGCCGCTCGACAAGGGCACCGACGAGATCGCGCTGCGCCGCAACCGCCGCATCGAGCTGAAGCTCGACCAGCGCTGAGGCGGCGATGGGCAGCACGGGCAGGCGGGACGGCTTCGACCGGCCGGCGCTGGCGGCGCTGGTCGAGGCCTTCTACGATTCGGTGCGGCGCGATCCCGGGCTCGGGCCGATCTTCGAGCAGGCGATCGCCGCCGAGGGCTGGCCGGAGCACCTCGCCCGGCTGACCGATTTCTGGGCCTCGGTGATGCTGGCTTCGGGCGCCTACAAGGGCAACCCGATGGCCGCCCACCGGCGGCTGATGCCGGCGCTGACCCCGGCGCTGTTCGAGCGCTGGCTGGCGCTGTTCGGCGAGACCGCCGACCGGCTGTTCATCCCGCCGCTCGCCGCCCAGCTGCGCGCCAGGGCCGAGCGCATCGCCGAGAGCCTGCAGCTCGGCCTGTTCTTCCGGCCGGACGAGCTCGCCGCCCGCCCGGGCGGGCCGCCGGACCGCTGAGGCGCCCGCGTCGGCGGTTGCGCCGCGCCGGCCGCTTCGTATATAACCCCGCGTCCCATTCGGAGCCGCGCCATGAAAGACAAGATTCACCCGGAGTACCACGAGATCAACGTGGTGATGACCGACGGCACCACCTTCAAGACCCGGACCACCTGGGGCAAGGCGGGCGACACCCTGCGCCTCGACATCGACCCGAAGTCGCACCCGGCCTGGACGGGCGTCCACCGGCTGAACGACCAGGGCGGCCAGCTGGCCAAGTTCAACAAGCGCTTCAAGGGCCTCGGCCTCAAGGCATGACGGCCGGCCGGGCTCGCCCCGGCCCCTTGAACGCACAGGTCCAGCCTCCTATCTGAGGGGTGTCGCGGACGCCGAATACGGGTCCGCGACGGACCGGAGCCAGGCCCCAGCAAGGGGGCGGCTCCTGCTCCGATACCCATGTTGCTCATTGGAGGATATGGACCCATGCGTAGCTTCGATTTCAGCCCCCTCTACCGCTCCTCGATCGGCTTCGACCGGATGACCCGCCTGCTCGACGCGGCGTCGCGGACCGATGACGGCTCGCTCTCGTACCCGCCCTACAACATCGAGACCACCGGCGAGAACGCCTACCGCATCACCATGGCGGTCGCCGGCTTCGGCGAGGATGACGTGACGATCACCCAGCAGGAGAACTCCCTGGTGATCGGCGGCAAGGGCAAGCCCGAGGAAGGGCGCACCTACCTCTATCGCGGCATCGCCGGCCGCAGCTTCGAGCGCCGGTTCGAGCTTGCCGACCACGTCAAGGTCGCCGGCGCGAGCCTGGTGAATGGCCTGCTGCATGTCGACCTGGTCCGCGAGATCCCCGAGGCGATGAAGCCCCGGACGATCAAGGTGGAGCGCAAGGCCGCGGCGCCGTCGCTCGAGGCGAAGGCCGCCTGAGGGCGACCGACCCCGAACGAACCGAACCACGGCAACTGAGACCGGGCCGGGTGGGCAACCACCCGGCCCTTTCTCGTTGCGGCATCAAAGCCAGCCCTTCAGCGCGTCGATCACGCGGTCGGGGCGCTCGGTCATCAGCATGTGGCCGACCCCAGCCAGCTCGCGCAGCTCGGCGCCGGCGATGAGGGCGGCGAGCCGGCGGCCCTCGCGGGCCGGGGTCATGCGGTCCTCGGCGCCGGCCAGGACCAGGGTCGGGCAGCGGATCTCGCCGGCGAGCGCCGCGGCGTCGAAGCCGTCGCAGGCGGCGAGGTCGGTCGCCAGCACCTGCGGCGGCGCCCGGTCGAGCAGCCGGCGCGCGCCGTCCATCAGCCAGAGGCCAGGGGTCGGGCCGCCGCCCATGCGACCGATGGCGCCGTGGCCCCAGCTCGCCACCAGGTCGGCGGCCAGCGGCTGGTCGCCGCGCGCGGCGGCGAGCAGCTCGGGATGCACCGGCATGCGCGGCGCGGCGCCGAGCAGCGCCAGCCGCGCCACCCGCGGCGAGCGCGCCGCCGTCGCCAGCGCGATCGCCGCGCCCATGCTGTGGCCGACCAGCGCGGCGCTCTCCAGGCCCAGCGCGGCGAGCAGCGCCTCGACCCAGGCGGCCATCGCCGGGACGCTCTCCAGGGCCGGCCCGGCCGAGGCGCCGTGGCCGGGCAGGTCGGGCGCCAGCACGGCGCGGCCGCGATGGGCGAAGTAGCGCGCCGGGAACTGCCACACCGTATGGTCCATGCCGGCGCCGTGCAGGAAGACGATGGCCGGCCGGCCCGCCTCGAACGGGCGACCGCCGGTGCCGGCCGTCGCCTCGCGCCCCTCGACCAGGAACATCGGCATCGGCTCAGCCCTTCTGCGCGGCGCGCAGCGCCTGGCCGAGATCGTCGAGGATGTCGGCGGGATCCTCCAGCCCGACGGAGAGCCGGATCAGGTCCTCGCCGAGCCCGGCGGCGGCGAGCGCCGCGGCATCGAGCTGGGCATGGGTGGTGCTGGCCGGGTGGATCACCAGCGTCTTGGCGTCGCCGACATTGGCGAGATGCGAGGCGAGCCGCAGCGCCTCGATGAAGCGCCGGCCGGCCGCCCGGCCGCCGACGATGCCGAAGCTGACGATCGAGCCGGCGCCGCGCGGCAGCAGCCGGCCGGCCAGCGCGTGGTCGGGATGGGAGGGATGGCCGGGATGCAGCACCCAGGCCACCGCCGGATGCCCGGCCAGGAACTCGACCACGGCCCTGGCGTTGGCGACGTGCCGGGCCATGCGCAGCGGCAGCGTCTCGACGCCCTGCAGGATCTGGAAGGCGTTGGCCGGCGACAGGCAGGCGCCGAAATCGCGCAGCCCCTCGACGCGCGCCCGCATCAGGAAGGCCTGCGGCCCGAACTCGGCGGCGAACTCCAGCCCGTGATAGCCGGCATAGGGCTCGGTCAGCGTCGGGAACAGCGCCGGCGGCGCCCGCCAGTCGAAGCGGCCGCCATCGACCAGCGCGCCGGCGATCGCCACCCCGTGGCCACCCAGCCACTTGGTGGCCGAATGCATGACGAGGTCGGCGCCGAGCGCCAGCGGCTGCTGCAGCCAGGGCGTGGCGAAGGTGTTGTCGACCAGCAGCGGCAGCCCGGCCCGGTGGGCGATCGCCGCCACCGCCGGCACGTCCAGCACCTCGAGCCCGGGATTGCCCAGGGTCTCGGCGAAGACCAGCCGGGTGTCGGGCCGGATCGCCGCGGCGATCGCCGCATGATCGCGCGGCGGCACGAAGCTGGTGGCGATGCCGAGCCGCGGCAGGGTGAGCTTCAGCAGGTTGACCGAGCCGCCATAGATCGAGGCCGAGGCGACGATGTGGCCGCCCGCCCCCATCAGCGTGGCGATCGCCAGGAACAGGGCCGCCTGGCCGCTCGCCGTGCAGACCGCACCGACGCCGCCCTCGAGCGCCGCGATGCGCTCCTCCAGCACCGCCACCGTCGGGTTGGAGATGCGCGAGTAGATGTGGCCGGGCCGCTCCAGGTTGAACAGCGCCGCGGCCTCGTCGGTGTCGGCGAAGACGTAGGAGGTGGTCTGGTAGATCGGCACGGCGCGGGCGCCGGTCGCCGGATCGGGACGCTGGCCGGCATGCAGCGCCAGCGTGTCGAAGCGCGGAAACTTGGGATCGGCCATCGGGCTCTCGGGCAGGGTCTCTGGCGGCGGCGGGAGGCGCATCATAGTCGCGCCCGCCACGAAAGCGGAGGGCCGCTCGTCCCACCGGGGGCGGCGGCCCTCTCTTAAGCCTCGGCCTGTCTAACTCGCCTGTGGGCGGCACGTTAGGTGGACCAGTTTGGCCCGTCAAGTCCTCGATGAATGCCAGATGAACGGCCGCGCCGAGCCGACCCGCGCACAGAGAAAGGGCCGCCGGAGTCCGGCGGCCCTAGTATGACAGGGAGGCGTCAACAGGATCGATGCGATCCAGCGCCATCCGTGATCGGATGTCGCGTGCGAATCAAGGTACCGGTTGGAACTTAAATAAAGATTAACGCGGGCGCAGGTCCTTCCCGGAGCACTCGCGCCGCGTGCGCCGGCGGAACAGCCGCCGCTTCCCTGCAGGCGCCGGGAACCCGCAGAAACAAAAGGGAATCACGCGCAGGCACGGCGCCGCGGAGCTGAGCCCGCGATGGCGCCACGGCGTTCTCCGCGTCCGCGCGCCGCCTGAGATCTTCCCAAATGCGCCTGCGGCGCCGGCGGGATATGGCAGCCCGCCTCACGCCCCGGTCGGGATCACCCATTCGCGGCGGCCGCGGGGGGTGGTGACGTATTCCGGCCAGCGGAAGTGGATCGGCGGCGCGTAGTCGCAGAGCGGCGCCAGCCAGCGCGTGCCGCCGATGCCGCCGCCGGTGCGCGCGACGAACTCCGCCCTGGCTGCCGCCACCAGCGCAGGGTCGCTCGCCAGGTCGAGGATGGTGAGCGCCAGCGTCCTGGCCGCCGTGTCGATCATCGGGTCGATGCAGGGCGCGAGCCCGCCCAGCGCGTTCATCGCCCAGGCCGGCCAGCCCTGCCCGTCCGGCCGCGGCGCCAGGGTCGGCCGGCCGACATAGAGCCGCACCGTGGGCGCATGCCAGCAGAACTCGGTGTAGTCGTCCGAGGTGAAGTGCTCCTGCGTCGCCGGCAGCATGCGGCGCAGCGCCGCCTCCGCCGCCTCGGGCTCGACCAGCTGCTCGGTCTCGGCGAGGAACGGCCGCTCCGCCGCCGGCAGCCCGAGGCCGGCGCGGATGCGGTTGGCGAGCGCGATCGCCTCCGGCCCGAACTGCGGCGCGCCCACCGCCGCGAGGTTGCGCCAGGTCGCCCGGGCCAGCACGTGGTTGGGCAGGCCGGGACGACCCTTGGTCACCCAGTCGCGCTGCCAGCCGCAATGCGCCAGCCGCGCCGCCGCGTCGGCGAAATGGTCGAGCGCGCGGATCACATGCTCGGCCATCGCCACCGTCGAGACGCGGCAGAGATACATGATCTGCGCCAGCCGGGCCGGCAGGTTGTCGGCGGTCGCCTGGCCCATGGTCAGGATCGCCTCGTTCATCGACCAGCTCTGGCCGCTCGCCAGCACATGCTCCTTGAGCGCCTTGCCGGCGAGGTACATCTGCACCACCGCGTCGTTGGCGCCGGGCGCGCGCGCCGCCGAATGGTAGGCCGGGATCGGCGAATCCGACGGCATGGCAAGCCAGCTCTCCGGGCTGTCGCAGCGGAAGCTGTAGATCGCGCCATAGGCCGCGCCGCAATGGGTGTTCCAGCGCACGGTGTTGCACAGCGGCAGCATGTAGAAGGGATGGAAGCTGAGGGCGGCGTCGAGGTCGTCGTAGTAGCCGCGCGCCGCGTGGATCGGCTTGGATCCCCGCACCTTCTCGGCCGGCTCGCCGAAGAGCTTCAGCCGGCCGCCGATGCCGTGGCGCTGCATCGCCGCCTTGGCCGCCAGCATGCCGGCCAGCGATGCGATGCCGAGCGCCGAGTGCGGATCGGTGTGGCCGCCCGCCTCCGGGCTCAGCCCGTCGCGCGGCCGCTCCACCACGTCGGCCGCCTGGCAGTTGCCGGGCACGCCGTCATACTCGACATAGCCGCCGATGGTCGGCCCGGCCCCGTTCTCCCAAACCGCGCAGAAGGCGGTCGGCATGCCGCCCGAGCCGCGCTCGACCGCGAAGCCCTCGGCCGCCAGCCGCTCGGCATACCAATCCGCGGACAGGTACTCGCGCCAGGCGGTCTCGCCGAATTCCCAGATCGTCCGGTTCCAGGCGGACCAGTCGGCGCGGTGCGCCTCGATCCAGCCGAGCGCGGTGTCGCGTGCCGTCATTGTGCGATGCTCCTCCCTCCCGTCGGGCATCGATCATAGCCGGGCATCGGCCGCGGGTGGGCCCGATGGACTCGGGATCGGAGCGCCTCTAGCATCGCGCCCGCGTCCTCGACGGAAAGGATCTCGGCGCGAATGAGCGAGGCTCCGCGGCCCCAGCGACGGCTGGCGGCGATCCTGGCTGCCGACGTCGTCGGCTACAGCCGGCTGATGCAGCGGGACGAGGTCGGCACGCTGGACGCGCTGCGGAGCCGGCGCCGGGAGATCCTCGATCCGACGCTGGCGCGGTTCGGCGGCCGCGTCGTCAAGCTGATGGGCGACGGGGTGCTGGCCGAGTTCGCCAGCGTGGTCGACGCCGTCGAGTGCGCCGCGCGCCTGCAGCAGGCGATGGACCAGGCCAACCGCGACGAGCCGGAGGACCGGCGCATCGTGCTGCGCATCGGCATCAATCTCGGCGACATCGTGGTCGAGGGCGACGATCTCTACGGCGACGGCGTCAACATCGCCGCCCGTCTCGAGGCCCTCGCCGAGCCCGGCGGCATCCTCGTCTCGCAGGCCGTCGCCGACCATGCGGGCAACAGGACGCAGCTCGCCTTCGAGGCGCTCGGCGCCCGCGAGCTGAAGAACATCGCGGGGCCGGTGCAGGTCTGCCGGGTGATCGCGGCGGGCCGGCCGGCGCCACCCGTGACGGCCGCCCCCGCCGCCGCCCCGCCGGCGAAGCCCTCCGTCGCCGTGCTGCCCTTCGCCAACCTCAGCGGCGACCAGGAGCAGGAGTACTTCAGCGACGGCATCACCGAGGACATCATCACCGACCTGTCGAAGGTCCCCGGCCTGTTCGTCCTCGGGCGCAACACCGTCTTCGCCCTCAAGGGCAAGCCGGATGAGATCCCGCAGATCGCGCGCCGGCTCAAGGTCGCCTACGTGCTCGAAGGCAGCGTCCGCAAGGCCGGCCAGCGGGTACGCATCACCGCGCAGCTCAGCGACGGCGGCAGCGGCGGCCAGGTCTGGGCCGAGCGCTTCGACCGGACGCTCGACGACGTCTTCGCCATCCAGGACGAGATCGCGAAGAGCGTCGTCGAGGCCCTGAAGATCAAGCTGATCGGCGGCGAGCTGCGGAACGCCCGGTCGACCTGGAATGTCGGCGCCTACGAATGCTACCTCCAGGGACGCTCGCTGCTGCACGAGAACTGGAGCGGCAAGCCGATGCTGCGGGCGGCACGCAAGATGTTCGAGCGGGCCGTGCAGATCGATCCGGCCTACGACCGGGCCCTGGCCGGCATGGCCGACTGCGATGCCTTCCTGTGGATCGCCGGCGATCTCGACGTCTCCTTCGAGACGATGCTCGCCAACAGCGGCAAGGCGCTCGAGCTCTCGCCCGACCTCGCCGAGGCGCATGCCTCGCGGGCGCTGGCGCTCTATCTGAGCGGCCGCCGCGACGAGGCCGGGCCCGGCTTCGAGCGGGCCATCGCGCTCGATGGCGATCTCTGGGCCGCCTGGTTCTTCTACGGGATGAGCAGCCGCGGGCAGGGCCAGCTCGACAAGGCGGCGCGGCTCTTCGCGCGTGCCGCGGAGCTCAACCAGAGCAACTGGCTGCCGGTCACCATGCTCTCCGACGTCCTCGAGGCGATGGGCCGGCACGACGAGGCCCTGGCCGCGGCGCGGCGGTCGCTCGAGAGGATCCGGGCCGGGCTCGAGCGCCGGCCCGACAATGCCGACGCGGTGTCCCTGGGGGCGGCGACCCTGGTCTATCTCGACGAGTTCGCGGCCGCGGAGGAGTGGGCCGACCGGGCCGTGCTGCTCGACCCGGACAGCTTCGGCGTCCGCTACAACTACGCCTGCACGCATGCGGTGATCGGCAACCCCGACCGCGCGATGGACGCGCTGGAGCGGATCTACGCGCGGTCGCCGCGGGCCCGCGGCTGGCTGCTCGGCATGGTGCGCAACGACACCCAGATGAACCCGCTGCGCGATCGCCCGGACTTCCGCGATCTCGTCGCCCGCCTCGAGCAGGGCTGAGCCGCCGGCCGCTTTCCACTGTCGTACCGCCGCCGCTGCCCTTATCGTGGCGACCACGGCAGGCCGACAGGAGCATCGGGATTGGCGGGAGAGCCGGCGCCGCTGCTGCGCGCCATCGACATCCGCAAGAGCTACGGCGCGACGCGCGCGCTCGACGGCGTCTCGCTGGAGATCCGGCAGGGCGAGTTCCTCACGCTGCTCGGGCCGTCGGGGTCGGGCAAGACCACGCTGCTGATGATCCTCGCCGGATTCCTCGAGCCGAGCGCCGGCCGGCTCGAGGAGCGCGGCACCGACATCACCCGGCTGCCGGCCGAGAAGCGCAGCTACGGCATGGTGTTCCAGGGCTACGCCCTGTTCCCGCACATGAGCGTCGAGGACAACATCGCCTTCCCGCTCACCATCCGCCGCCTGCCGGCGGCCGAGCGGCGCCGGCGGGTCGACCGGCTGATCGCCACGGTCGGGCTGGAGATGCACCGGCGCAAGCGGCCGGCGCAGCTCTCGGGCGGCCAGCAACAGCGCGTCGCGCTCGCCCGCGCGCTGGTCTTCGAGCCGAAGCTGCTGCTGCTCGACGAGCCGCTCTCGGCGCTCGACAAGAACCTGCGCGAGCAGATGCAGGGCGAGCTGAAGCGGCTGCATGCCGAGACCGGCACGACCTTCGTCTTCGTCACCCACGACCAGGGCGAGGCGCTGGCGCTGTCCACCCGCATCGCCATCTTCGACCATGGCCGGATCGCCCAGATCGGCACCCCCGAGGAGGTCTATGAGCGGCCGGCCAACCGCTTCGTCGCCGAGTTCCTCGGCCGCATCAACCTCTTCCCGCTCGAGGCGGTGCGGCGCGAGGGCGAGCTCGCCCGCGGCGGTTTCGAGGGCCGCCTGCTGGCGGCGCCGGCCCGCCCGGCGCCCGACGGAAGCGGCCTGCTCGCCGTGCGGCCGGAGTTCATGAGCCTGCACGAGGCCGAGCCGGCCGCCGGCAACGCGGTGCCCGCCACCGTCGCCGGCATCACCTATGCCGGAGCGACCCGCCAGCTGCAGCTGCGCACCGCCGGCGGCCGCGAGATCACCCTGGGACTGCCGAGCGCCGCGCCGCTGCCGGGCGCCGGCGACGGCCGCGAGATCTGGGTCGCCTGGCCGATCGAACGCGGCTACCTTCTGCCCGGCGAGAGGCCGACATAGAAGCGGGTCCCGGCGAACGCTCGAGGTTTCAGCGCAACAGGAGACAGACGATGCAGGACAAGTTTCAGCGGGACTGCCTGGAGATCCTGGCCGGGCGGCTGGCCCGCGGCGAGATCGACCGGCGCGGCTTCCTGAAGGCGGCGGCGCTGCTGACCGGCGGCGCCGCGGCGGCGGCCGGGCTGCCGCGGCCGGCCGAGGCGGCGGCCAAGCAGCTGGTCTTCGTCAACTGGGGCGGCGACGCCATCAAGGCCTACGACAAGGCCTACGGGAAACCGTTCCACAAGGAGACCGGGATCACCGTCAAGGAGGACGGCACCGGCCCGACCGAGGGCGCCATCGCCGCCCAGTTCAAGAGCGGCAAGCCGACCTGGGACCTCGTCGACGCCGATCCCTTCTCGGCGATCACGCTGGGCAAGCAGGGGATGATCGAGCCGATCGACTACAAGATCGTCGACAAGGGCAAGATGCGGCCCGGCTTCGGCTGGGACTACGCCGCTTCCAGCTACTTCTACAGCTACGTGATCGCCTACGATTCCTCGAAGTTCGGCGGCCAGGCGCCGACCGGCATGGCCGACTTCTTCGACGTCAAGAAGTTCCCGGGCAAGCGGTCGATGTACAAGTGGGGCGCCGCCATGTGGGAGGCGGCACTGCTCGCCGACGGCGTGGCGCCGGACAAGCTCTACCCGCTCGACGTCGACCGCGCCAACGCCAAGATCAAGGCCTTCAAGGACAACATCGTCTCCTTCTGGGGCGGCGGCGCGGAGAGCCAGTCGGTGCTGCTCAACGGCGAGGCCAGCATGGCCATCGTCTGGAACACGCGGGCGGCGCTGATCGAGAAGGACAGCGGCGGCAAGATCAAGTTCATCTGGGACCAGGGGCTGCTCTTCCCCGGCGCCATGGCGGTCATCAAGAACAACCCGGGCGGCAAGGAGAACGCGATGAAGTTCATCGCCAGCGCCCAGGCCCCGAAGAAGCAGCTGGTGATGTTCGAGATGCTGACCCAGGGCCCCGCCAACCCGGCGGCCGACGCGCTGATCCCGGCCAGCCAGCGGCACAACAACTGCGTCGACCCGGAGAACATGAAGAAGCAGACCGCCTGCAACATGGACTGGTACTCCGAGCACTACTCGGCGGCGCTCGACGCCTACACCAAGGTGATCTCCGCCTGAGCCGGCGGCGCCTCGCCGAAGGCCGGCCGGGACGGCGCAAGCCGCCCGGCCGGCCCGATCCGGCGATCCTCCAGCGATGACCGGATCGGGCCTGGCCGGGCGGCTGGTCCTGCTGCTGCCGCTGCCGCTCTTCATCGCGCTCGCCTATGGCGTGCCGTTTCTCGGCATCGCCAGCTGGTCGGTGACGCTGCCCGAGCCCGGCCTCGGGCAGTTCGCCAGGCTGGCCAGCGACCCGCTGGTCCATTCGGTGCTGCTGCGCACCTTCCGGATCTGCGCCATCGTCACCGCGACGACGGTGGCCGCCGCCTATGCGCTGGCCTGGCTGTGGGTGTTCGGCGGGCGGCGGCTCCAGCTGCTGGTCGAGTTCTGCGTCCTGGTGCCGTTCTGGATCTCGGTGCTGACCCGCGCCTTCGGCTGGGTCGTGCTGCTCAACAACAACGGGCTGGTCAACCAGTGGCTGCTGGCGCTCGGCGTCATCCGCGAGCCGCTGACGCTGGTGCGCAACGAGCTCGGCGTGGTGATCGGCATGACCCATTTCCTGATCCCCTTCGCCGTCTTCCCGCTGGCCAGCGCGATGCGCCATCTCGACCGCCGGGTGCTGCTCGCCGCGCGCGGGCTCGGCGCCGGATCGCTGCGCACCTTCTGGGCGGTGTTCGTGCCGATGACCATGCCCGGCATCCTCGGCGCCGGGCTGATCGTCTTCGTCTTCTCCCTGGGATTCTTCATCACCCCGGCGATCCTCGGCGGCGGCCGCAGCGTGATGGTCGCCGAGTTCGTCTATCTCCGCATGTTCGAGGCGCCGGACTGGGGTCTCGGCGCCGCGCTCAGCCTGGTGCTGGTGGCGATCGTCGGGCTGCTGGTGGCGGCGCTGTTCCGGCTGGTCCGGGTCGAGCGGCTGGTCGGCTGAGGCGATGGGCATCCACCGTCCAGGCTGGATCGCGACGCTGCTCGGGCTGCTGCTGGTCGGCTTCCTGCTGCTGCCGCTGATCGCGGTCGTGCCGGTCTCCTTCACGCCGCTGCGCTACCTCTCCATGCCGCAGGGCGAATGGTCGCTGACCCACTACCGCGACCTGATCGAGGATTCCGACTGGAGCGACAGCCTGCTGCTCAGCCTGCAGATCGCCGTGCTGGCCAGCATCGTCGCGACCGTGCTGGCGACCGCCTTCGCGCTCGGGCTGTGGTACTTCCAGCCGCGGCTGCGCGGCCTGCTGGTGGGCTTCGTGCTGCTGCCGATGGTGATCCCGCCGGTGGTCTCGGCGATGACCCTCTATTTCTTCCTGACCTCGGTCTCGCAGGTCTCCGACTGGATCGGCTACGACACCTGGCCGGGGGTGGCGCTGGCCCATGTCGTGGTCATCGCGCCCTTCGCCGTGGTCGTCGTGCTGGTGTCGCTGGCCCATCTCGACCGCCGCATCGAGATGGCGGCCCGCGGCATGGGCGCCTCGCTGTGGCAGCGCACCGTGCGGGTGATCCTGCCCAACATCGCCTTCGGCATCGCGTCGGCAGCGCTGCTCTGCTTCGTGCTGTCCTGGGAGGAGATCGGCGTCACCCTGTTCATCACCAGCGTCGACGCCATCACCCTGCCGCGCCGCATCTGGATGGGGCTGCGCGACAACATCGACCCGGCGGTGGCGGCAATCTCGGTGCTGCTGATCGCCCTCACCACGCTGGTCGTCGCCGCCCGCTTCGCCTGGCGCGCGCTCGCCGCCCGCCGTCGCGGCGCGGTCGAGGCCGGACTCTGAGCAACCCCGAGGAGAACGCCATGAACGCCCCCGAACGGATCGCCCCCGAAACTGCCGGCCAGGACCGCTTCTCGCTGCAGCGCCGCCGCCCCGAGGGCGGCACCGCCCGCCTCAACTACTGGGGCTCGAGCAACGAGACCGACGTGCTGACCGACGTGATGCTGTGCCGGCCCGATCATCTCAAGCACCTCGCCACCAGCTCGCTGTCGCGCAAGTACCTGCGCGAGGATCCCGCCGACATCGCGGTCGCCAAGCGGCAGCATGCCGAGCTGATGGCGGCCTACGAGCATTTCGGGGTGCGCGTCCATCTCGCCGAGGCCGACCCCAACCTGCCCTATCAGGTCTATACCCGCGACTCGAGCTTCATGACCCCCTACGGCGCGGTCATCACCAACATGGCCAACTGGTGGCGGCGCGGCGAGAACTTCGCCGCCATCCGCGCCTACGAGAAGATCGGCGTGCCGATCTACGACATGGTGACGGCCGGCACCTTCGAGGGCGGCGACTTCGACGTCGTCGAGGAGGGCTGCGTGCTGATCGGCTGCGGCGGCGAGCGCACCCAGGAGGAGGCGGCGCGCCAGGTGCAGTCCTGGTTCGACAAGGAGGGCTGGGAGACCCGGCTCGCCTTCTTCGATCCGTTCTACGTCCATATCGACCTGATGGTCGTGCCGATCGCCCACAAGCTCGCCGCCGTCTGCCTGGAGAGCACCGAGCCCGGCATCGTCGACTGGCTGAAGGGCAAGGGCTTCGACATCATCCCGGTGCCGTTCCAGGACACCATGACACTCGGCTGCAACGTCATGACGATGGGCCGCGACCGGGTCATCGCGCCCGCCCATTCGCGCAGCCTGATCGGCCAGCTCAAGGCGCGCGGCTTCGAGGTTGCCGAGGTCGACATGAGCGAGATCTCGAAGACCGGCGGCGGCATCCACTGCATGGCCCAGGAGCTGCGCCGCGTGCCGGCGTAGGCGCCGGCGGCGGCCCCGCCTTCGCCACGGCCGACGGCCGCGATCACTCCGGCAGGCCGGCCCTGCGCAGCAGCTCGCGCAGGCGCTCGACCTGGCGGGTGTCCTTGTAGAAGGTGCGCTCCGGGTTGGCCCACCGCGACAGGGTCGCCGCCGGGTCGAGCTCGAGGACCCGGTCGCGCGCCTGCCGCATCTCGGCTTCGTGCCCGAGCGCGGCGTGGGCAGCCGTCAGGTACAGCCGCACGAAGATGTGGCTGATGGTGCGCAGGCTCTCATAGGCGGCGATCGACTGGGCGTAGTGGCCGGCGTCGAACAAGGCCTGGGCGATCGATTCGACGTACCACTCCGGATGATGCGGGTTCAGCCGCATCGCCTTGCCGATCAGCTCGACCGCATCCTCCGCCTGGCCGGCATAGTTGAGGCAGGTCCCGAAATCCGCCATAACGTCGGCGTCGTTGGGATTGAGCTCGAGCGCCCGGCGATAGCCCTGCAGCCCCCGGTCGAACTGCCCGCGGTAGAAAAAGCAGGCGCCGAGCACGCCGTGCCCCCAGGCCTCGTCGTCATCGCGCTCGATGGCGAGCTCGGCGAACCGGAAGGCATCCGCCCAGGACCTCTCGACGTCCTCGGTCCAGCCGAAGAGCACGTCGAACAAATGCAGCCAGGCGATCTTGGCGATGGCGCGCCCGTAGCCGGGGTCGAGCTCCGCTGCCTTCTGGCAGAACTCGCGGGCCCGGGCGCAGTCGTCCTTGGTGAAGCGGGCGCTATGCTCGAGGCCGCGCAGGAAGTAGTCGCAGGCTTCCGGCTTGCGGTGGCCGATCCCCTCGGGGCGCAGCCGCCATGCCTTGCGCAGCCGGCCGCCGAAGCCGGAGGCCAGGGTGCCGACGATCGTCTCCGTCACCTCGTCCTGCACGGCAAACACGTCCTCGGTGCCGCGATCGTAGCGCTGCGCCCAAACGTGCTGCCCGGTAGCGCTGTCGATCAGCTGGGCCGAGACGCGCAGCCGGTCGCCCACCCTCTGGACGCTGCCGGTGAGCACGAAGCGCGCCCCGAGCTCGCGACCGACCTCCTGCGGCTCGGCGCCGCGGTTCTTGTAAGGGAAGGTCGAGTGCCCGGCGATCACGATGAGATCGCGGAAGCGGGACAGGTTGTTGATGATGTTCTCGGCCAGCCCGTCGCCGAGATAGTCGTGATCGGAACCGTCGCTGCGGCTGACGAACGGCACGACGGCGATCGATGGGCCCGGCAGCTCCGGCGGCGGCCGGCCGCCGCCGGGCGGACCGCCGACGCCATTGACCGAGCTCACCATGTGCGGCGGCTCGCGCACGAAGCGCCCGCTGCGCACCCGGCTGATCAACTCTTCCGTCTCCTTCGAGGGTACCGCATCGAGCGTCCGGGACAGTGCCTCGCGAAGCAGCTCATATTGCCGCATGGCGGCGGCGACGTCACCATGATTTGCATAGTTAATGATGCGCGAGCGGTGCGCAATCTCGCTGGCGGGATCTAGATTGAGCAGGCATTGCGCAAGTTCTGCGGCCCATTCCCATTTTTTGTGGGCGGTGGCGTCGGTCATCTTTTCCTCGATCGCCGCAGAATAGCGGCGACGCAGCGCGGCACGCTCGAAGAACAGCCATTCGTCGAATTGCGGATCGATGCCGTCGAGATTGGTCAGCAGATCCCCGGACCAGGCCGGGACCGAGGTCCGCATGATGCCCGGCTGCATGGCACGCTGCACGAGCTCCTCTGCATCGATGCTGACCAGCTCCGGGATCAGCCCCACCTCCTCGCCCGCCGTGGTCAGTATCGTCGCGCTGCCGCGCTTGAAGGTCGCGCGGATCTCGGTCAGGCAGGTGCGAAGGCTGGCCTGCGCCTGGGCCTGGCCACGATCGCTCCACAGCACGCCCATCAGCTGCTGCCGGGTCACCACGCGGGCGGGCTGCAGCGCGACATAGGCGAGCAACCCCTGTGCCTTGCTGCCGCGCGGCGTCATGGCGTCGCCGCTGGCCGAGACCAGCGAGAAGGTGCTGAGCAGCCTGATCCGTACCTGCTTGTCTGCGCGCATCGCAACATCCGGATCACGAGCCGGCGCCACGACGACACTATCTGCCGCTCGCGACAGAACGATGCCGTTCAGCGCCTGACAAGACGGTTATCCTATCAGCATCTCCACGACGCGGCAATGCGCCGATGTTGACGCTTCGCGCGGGACTTCGAAGACTGATCTGCCGGCGAGATCACGGAGCGCGTACCGGAACTCTCTTAGTCCTGGAGCGTGACACACTTGGAACTTCCTAAGATGATACAATTGCGCTAGAGTGCGACGCAGGGGATACACTTTATCCTATCCCGGAACACAGATTGCGCGCGAGCCCACAGGAATGCAGTGGTGCGCTTCCCGACTGCGGGAAGTCGCCCATGGGATGAAGGACAACACGCCATGGAAGCGGCCGCCAAGAAGAACGGAGCGGGCGAGCAGACGGCCGGGAAGGACGCCCCGGCAGCCCCCGTCCGCCTGCTGGAGATCCACTTCCGTCCGCCCCTGGCCATCGCCCGGGTGGGCGGCAGCGACACGCCTCTCGACAGCTTTCGCTGGGTTTCAGATCGCGCCATCCACGGCGCTCACCGCACCGTCGTCCGCCCGGCCGACAGCCTGCGAGTGCAGCCCGACGGCAGCCTCAGCGTCTACCGGCCGTCGGACATCCAGTTTCGCGACGGCGAGAAGCTGCGGCCTGTCGCGCCCTTCTTCGAGCTGTGGGCGACGGTGCGGCGCGCCGGGGTCGTCGCCGAGGAACCCCTGACGCTGGACCTGCTGCACCAGCTCCGCGCCTTGCCCACGAATCTCGAATACAGCATCACGGTCGCCAACCGGAAGGCGCAGCGGAGAACCCGCGCTGCGGAGTGCGCCTTCATCGCCCGCGCGACCGTGGGCGGCGACGACCATGACCGCAAGGAGCTGCGCGCGGCGAGCCCGCATCGCCCCGACAAGGTGCCGCTGGTCGCCGCCGACCGGCCGATCCCGCTGGGCTGGTTCCAGGTGATCCGGCCGACATCGTCGGGGCCGGGCGCGGTCGACCTCTCGGTGCAGCGCGTCCGCTTCACCCCGGCGACCGGCCAGGTGTACGGACCGCCGGCTGCCGATATCGGCCCATCCTCGCCGCTCGAGCCTGGCCAGGCGCTCGCTGCCGTCACGCTGGGCGGGCGCATCCACGAGATCGTGCCCAAGCAGAACCGGATCCTCAATACCGGAACGCCCTGGTCCAGCTATCGGTTCAGCGCGCCCGGCCAGGCGGATCCGCTACCCTCCGACACCTACGACGGCTCGCACCTCGGCGACGATCTCTGCTTCGGCGTGGTGGACGATACCTGCGACGGCGTGATCGAGGCGCAGCTGGTGATCGGCGGCCGTCGATTCACCGCAAGCGCCAGGGTGCTGGCGACCAACCCCGACTACGCGCCGGACCGCCGGCACATCTACTCGCTGGCCGACGATCTCGCCGACCGCGACCCGCCGGAACCCGAGAGCCGTGTTCCCTCCGAGCTGATGGAGGACGTCGCCAACCTGTTCGAGCGCGTCCTCGAGACCGCCTCGAGCATCAACCTCGACGCGACGCGCGCGCATCTGATCCTGGATGACGAGACCGGCAATCCACCGGGACAGCCGAAGCAGGGACCGGACAGCATGACCGCGGCCGATACGCCCTTTGTCGACCTGACGCCTGCGCTCCTGCCGGACGCGACCGGGAACAACCTGCCACACGACCGGCTGCGCTATGCCGACATGGTCGGGCCGGCGCACGAGAAGCTGGCCGACTTCGACACGCTGATGGACTTCCTGCGGCAGCGGGCGCCGCATGTGCGGCGGCTGCTGCGCCCGCCCTACGGGCGCTTCTCCGAGCTTCCCGAGGCGCTCCCGGCCGGCCCCAACGATGACTTCCGCGACCCGCGGGTGCCGCGCGACCGGCGCTACGACATGCGAATGCCGCCCTACATGCGCGACAGCGACGCGGGGGCCTTGTCGCTGACCTGGCGCCAGTACAACGCCGTGATGGCGCTGCTGCAGATACTGGCGGACCAGCCCGGCCCAGGCGGCCGGGCTGCCCCGGGCCTGCCGAGGAAGGAGAGCTGAGATGCGCCGCGAGGGCAAGATCATCCCGCGCAACCTGACCGCGCGAGCCGCCTACCAGGTGCCCGGCAATCCGACGACCAGCCGGCCGGAGGATGCCGTCGCCAACTGCTTCCCCGGCCTGGAGATCGACGTGCGAAACCTGGACCGGCGCTTCTTTCCCGGCTTGGTGTTCGACTTCGTCTATGGCGACAGCAGCGAGAACGGCGCAAGGCTCAGCTATCTCGACCCCCTGCTGGATCCCGACCTGCAGCGCGAGGCCGGCTGGGCACGCACGCTGTTCCAGCAGCTGACCGACACCTACAAGGCTCCGCTGGAAGCGGATACCTGGTACCTGCAATGGATCGAGCTGCAGGGCCATCGCATCGGCCTGGTGCGCCCCGACGGAACGCCGCTGCACGGGCTGCTGGTCTGGCGCATCGTGCGCAGCCTCGACCCCGGCGACACGCCGCTCAGGATCGGGCTGCGGCGGCGCGGCGGCGAGGCTGGCGAGATCGAGCTCGAAGGGCGCCGGCGGCAGTACAGCGATCCGCGGAGCGGCACGATCAGTCGTGCCTTCGAGCCGGGCGAGCTGACCCAGAGCCTGTGCTCGCCATGGCAGCACGACTTCCAGGAATGCCTCTGCCACTACTGGGCGAGCAATCATCCCGATATCGTCTATGGTGAGGTGCCGATCGGCGAGGCGACCCTGCCGGGCGGCCTGCCCAGGGACCCCGAACGGGCCAACACCCGCATCGACTGGCTGCGCGCCAGCCGCTCGCCGGGCATGGCTGCCGCCGCCCTGGCGACGACTCCGGCGAACCGGCCCTACCGCATGGACCATCACGAGATCAACCGGGCCTGGCAGACATTGAACGTCGTGCTGGAGGGCCGCGAGATCGCCGACCGCTACGTGCCGCCGACCTTTGAGCGGGCCGAGCCCTTCGAGAGGCCGGAGCAGCTCGTGGAGCGCATCGTGCAGGTCCTGGCGCCGCTCGAGATGGCGCTGACGGTGGAGTACCTCTATGCCCGCTTCTCACTGCTCTCGCCCGACCAGGCGGCGAGCCGCGGCGGCCCGGCGCTCGCCGAGGACGTGACCTTCGTCCGCCAGGAGCTGATGCTGATCGCGGTCAGCGAGATGCAGCACCTGCACTGGGCCAACCAGCTGCTCTGGCAGATCGAGGAATCCGGGATCATTCCGGGCTTCAAGTATCGGCCCGTGCTGGATCAGGCCAAGGACGTCCCGAAAGGCGACGGCACGATGCGCGCTCACCAGCTGCGGCGCCTGGACCAGGATACCCTGGACGACTTCATCGGGGCGGAGCATCCGAGCGGCGGCATCGACGGCGCCTACGCGCGGGTCATCGCTACGCTGCGCGGCGACCGCCGCTACGCCCCGCACATGGTCGAGCTCGCCGAGCGCATCGCCAGCGACGGGATGCGGCACGAGAGCCGCTTCATGAACATCCAGGAGCGGCTTCGCAGCTACGCCGGCGATGCAGCGCCCTTTCCCTATCTGCGGGAGCTTCGGATCGGCACGGAAGCCGAGGCGCGGCCGGCCTGCGACAAGTTCCGGGAGATCATCGAGAACCTGCAGATGGCCTATGGCGCTTTCGACTCGCACATCGACGACGAGGTGCAGCGGGCGCGAGCCGCGATGACCGAGCTGCTGACGATCGGCGAGGAGCTGGCAGAGCGGGGCGTCGGCATTCCATTCTACCCGTGGCCGCAATGCTGATCGAGCCCGACGGCCGGACCGCGGACCTCGCCCGCCCCATCGGCGCCGACTACCACGCCGTCGACACCGGCTGCGGTCCGCACCTGCTGGTCGTCGACGGCTCGCAGCTCTTCGCCCTGGACGACGACCTTGCGGCGCGCCTCGGCGGGCTCGGCCGGCCGGAGCTCGAGGCGCTGCTGGCCGAGGCCGGAGTGCGGCTCGGCGGCTTCGTGCGCGACGAGCCGCTGCCCGACCCGCCGATCCGGGCCTTGTCGCTGGCCGTGGCCGAGCGCTGCAACCTCGGCTGCACCTATTGCTACGCCGAGGGCGGCAGCTTCGGCGGAGCCGCTCGGGCGATGGGCTGGAACACCGCCAAGCGCTCGGTCGCCAGGCTGTTGGCCGCGGCAGCCCCGGGCGAGCGGGTCAATCTCGGCTTCCTGGGTGGCGAGCCGCTGGCCAATCGGCCGCTCATCCGGCGCGCCACGCGCCTCGCCGCCGGCCTTGCGCGGCGCCGCGGCGTGGCGATCGGCTTCTCGATCACCACCAACGGCACCCTGCTGCGCGAGGACGACGCGGCCTTCTTCGCCCGCCACGGCTTCTCCGTGACGGTGAGTCTCGACGGCATCGGCGCCGTCCATGACCGGCTGCGTCCCGCCAAGGGCGGACGGGGCACCTACCAGCGCATCCTGCGCAATATCCGTCCGCTGCTGGCGACTCCGGGCCGGCTGCAGGTCTCCGCCCGGGTCACGGTGACGCCGCGCAATCTCGACCTGCGCGAGACGCTCGACGGGCTCGCGGACCTCGGCTTCCACAGCGTCGGCTTCTCGCCGATGCTGGCCTCGCCGGGCCAGCGCGACCAGATGGAGGATAGCGACCTCGACCGGCTGCTCGAGCAGATGATCGATTGCGGGCGCGAGTTCGAGCGGCGCATGCTCGCCGCGCAGCCCTACCCGTTCGCCAACCTGCAGACCGCGCTGCGCGAGATCCACCGCGGCACCCATCGGCCCTATCCCTGCGGTGCCGGCGCCGGTTACCTCGGCGTCGATGCCGGGGGCGAGCTGTTCGCTTGCCATCGTTTCGTCGGCGACCCGGCGGGCGCTCTCGGCGACGTCGCGAGCGGCGTCGACCGCGAGCGGCAGCGCCGCTGGCTGGCCGAGCGCCGGGTCGAGCGGCAGCTTCCCTGCCAAAGCTGCTGGGCGCGCTATCTCTGCGGCGGTGGCTGCCACTACGAGGTGCTGCACCGCGGCCGCCCGGCCTGCGACTATATCCGCGGCTCGACTATGCGCTGGGCGCCTATGCCCGGCTGTCGCAGAAGCGGCCGGAGCTGTTCCTGTCCCCGGCATGAGCGCTTCCGGCAAGGCGCCCGTCTGCGTCCTCGGCGGCGGCCCGGCGGGTGCCGTGGCCGCTGCCCGGCTCGCCGAGCTCGGGCACGAGGTGATCCTGCTTCACGCGGCCCGGCGGCAGCGACATGCCCGAGCGGAGTCGCTGGCACCCTCGGTGCCCCCGCTGCTCGCTTCGGTGGGACTGGAGGAGGCCGCGCACGCCGCGACAATTCCGGGCAGCGGGCGCTCGCTCGTCCTCTGGGAGGGTGAGGAAGAACGGCGGGACGGCAGCCCGACGATCGATCGCGACCGGTTCGACCAGGCGCTGCGGGCCGCCGCCCGCGACGCCGGCGCCGTGGTCGTCGCCCCGGCCCGGGGCCGTGCGATTCGCCGTCATGACGGCCGCGGGTGGCAGGTCGAGCTGCGGAGGCCGCGCAGCCGCGCCCTGCTCGAGACCGGCTTCCTGGTGGACGCCAGGGGCCGGCGGCCCGGCATCGGCGCGGTCGCGGCGCCGCCGACCGTGGCCCTCACCGGCCACTGGCCACGCGAAGAGGCGCTCGGTCCGGAGACCCGCATCGAGGCCCTGGAGGAGGGCTGGCTCTGGGGCACGGTGCGCGCCGATGGCGGCTGCTCAACCACCGCCTTTCTCGACCCGGCGCGGGTGGCCGGCCTGCCGACGGCGGCCCGTTGTCGCCTCCTGCGCCGCCTGCTGGCCGCCTCCCGCCTGCTCTCCGGCATCGCTGATCTGGCGGCGGAGCCCGCGCTCGAGATGCGTGACGCCACGCCGCGCCTGGCAGCGGATCTGGCCGGCCCGGACTTCATCCGGGTCGGCGAGGCCGCCCTCGCGTCCGACCCGCTCTGCGCGCAGGGCGTGCGTGCCGCCGTCCAATCCGCGCTCCAGGCGGCGGCCGTCATTCACACGATCCTGAGCAGGCCTGCCGATGCCGGTCTCGCCGTCGGCTTCTACGGCGAGCGCCAGCGGCGCAGCGCATCCCTGGGCCGCGGCAATGCGGCTCGGCTCTATGCGGCTGCGGCGCAGCGGCACGGAACGGGATTCTGGTCGTGCCGCGCGGCCGGCGCCGAGCCGACCGCGGCGCCCCCGGCCGCACCACGGGTGCCGCTGCGGATCGCGCCCGCGCCGGCGCTCCGTATCCTCGAGGTCCCCGTCATCCAGGGCGGCTGCTGGATCGAGCGCGCCCGCGCCGTCAGCCACCCCGCACTGCCGGAACCCGTCTTCTGTCTCGGGAGCACTCCGCTGGCGCCACTGCTGGACGCGGTGCGTCACGGGCTCGGGACCGAGCGGCTGCTCGATCTCTGGTCGCAGCGCGTCTCGCCCGCGATCGCCCGGCAGATCCTGCACTGGATGCTTGGCAGCGGCTTGCTGGTGGCGGCCCCGGCAGCATAGCTATCCCAGCACCGCGCCGAGGCGCTCGCGGAAGGCCCGCTCGCCGGCGGGCGTGATCGCCACCGCCCGGGTGCCGTCGAGCCGGCGGACCCAGCCGCGCGCCAGGCTGTGGGCGCAGAGCGCGGCGCCGAGCGCGCCGGCGAGGTGCGGCCGGCGCTCGCTCCAGTCGAGGCAGGGACGGCAGAGCACGCGGCCGCTGCGCCGGGCGAGCAGCGGGGCGGTGTCGAGCCCGATCCCGTCGAGCAGCGCCCGCCCGGATTCGGTCAGCAGGCCGGCGTCGCCGGCGAGCTCGACATGGCCGGCCTCGACCAGGGCGTCGGCGAGCGCCACGCCGAGCCGGCCGGCGAGGTGGTCGTAGCAGGTCCGGGCGCGGCGCAGCGCGGCGTCGCGCGGCCCGACCGCGAGGCGACGCTGCGGCGGGTCGAGCTCGGCCGCGACCTGCATGATGCTCTCCAGCATGCGGGCGACCGAGGGGGCGGCCAGCCGGTGATAGCGGTGCCGGCCCTGCCGCGCCACGGCGAGCAGGCCGGCCCCG
The DNA here is from genome assembly GCA_046349435.1 of Dongiaceae bacterium. Classification (GTDB taxonomy): domain Bacteria; phylum Pseudomonadota; class Alphaproteobacteria; order Dongiales; family Dongiaceae; genus JAXMCI01. The sequence goes on from JAXMCI010000032.1 coordinate 64,115, forward strand.
CCGAGCCGCGCGAGATGGCCGCTCGCCGTCTGCGGCGTGACGCCGGCGACGCGGGCGAGCTCGGAGGCGGTCAGCGCCCGGCCGTCCATCAGCGCATGCAGCATAGCGGCCCGCGCCGGGTCGCCGGCGAGCGCCGCCACGGCGGCGAACCTGGCGTTGCTGGTCATCGGGTGTCACCCTCCTCGCCGGCAGGGTGGCACCGCGCGGCCGCCGATGCTACGGGCGGCGCCGAACCGTCGGCGCCGCCCGCGGACGGATCGGCTCAGCGGCAGTCGTAGGTCGCGTGGTGCACGCCGTTGTCGGTCTGCACGCCGCGCATATAGGGGGTCAGGCCCTGGCTGCTGCAATAGGCCTGCGCCCGCGCGTCGGCGTCGCTGCGGTTCTCGCCGGTGTAGTCGTAGGTGATCGAGGACGGACCGGTGCTGCTGCCGCTCATCCGGTTGTCGCTGTTCCGGTTCTCGTGGCTGCAGGCGCCGAGCGCCAGCACCGAGGCCAGCACCACGCCGGCCGGACCGAGATGTCGCATGGTTGATCTCCTTCGAAGGTCAACCCCCGGGAGATCAAGGCGGCAGGTGCGGCGTCGTTCCCGGAGCGCCGCCGGCCGCGATCCGGCTTGGCCGCCGGTGTCCGGCCGAGGCTCTCCCCCGGCCCTCACCCGGCCCGGCGCAGCGTCGCGAAGTTGTCGCGCAGATGCGCCGCGCAGCGCAGCGCCAGCGCGCAGATCGTCGGCGTCGGATTGACCGCGCCGCCGGTCGGCAGCACGCTGCCGTCGACGATGTAGAGGTTGGGCACGTCCCAGCAGCGGTTCCAGGCATCGACCACCGACGAGGCCGGGTCGTCTCCCATCCGGCAGGTTCCCATGAGGTGCCAGGCCGGGGTCTGGTAGACGCCGTCCGGCGACAGGTAGTCCTGCAGCCGGTGCTCGAAGGCGCCCGAGGCCCGGGCGAGATCGGCCAGCCGGTCCAGCGCGAAGCGCATCATGCGGCGGTCGTTCTCGTGCGGCACGTAGCTGACCCTGGGCGCCGGCAGGCCGTCGCCGTCCGTCTCGGTCGCCGACAGGGTGACCCGGTTGGTCGGCTGCGGCAGGTCGTCGCCGATGGCGAAGGCGCCGAAGCCGTGGCCGAAATGGCGGCGGAACCAGTCGTGGTGCGCGGCGCCCCAGGGGGCGCGCTGCGGCGTCACGAAGCCGCTCGCGACGTGGCCGGCATGGCCACCGAAGACGCAGTTGAAGTTGAAGCCGTTGACGAAGCCGCGCGACACGTCGGTCTCGGCGAACTCCTGGCTGTGCAGCGCAGCGATGAAGCCGGCATGCGAGGCCAGCGGCTCCTCGACCCACATCTCGCAGGCGACCAGCGTGTGGTGCATCAGGTTGCGGCCGACCTGGTCGGAGCGGTTGGCGAGGTTGCCGGACATCAGCAGCAGCCGCGGCGTGCCGACGCCGTTGCCGGCGAGCACGACGATCTCGGCCGCCTGGAAGCGGCGCTCGCCGGTGCGGCGGTCGATGTAGCTGGCGCCGGTCGCCCGGCCGCCGCGGCCGGTCTCGATGCGATCGACGCGCGCGCCGGTGCGCAGCTCGACGCCGGCGGCCAGCGCCCTGGGCCAGATCGACAGCGCGAAGTTGCCCATCGAGCCGCGCGGGCAGCCGCAGGCGCAGGCGGCGCAGCCGTTGCAGGCCGGCCGGCCGTCATAATCCTCGGAGATGACGGCGGCCGGCATCGGCCACCAGTGCCAGCCCAGCCGGTCGAAGGCCCCGGCGAGGCGGCGCCCGACGGGGCGCAGCGGCAGCGGGGGTGTCGGGAAGTCCGGCCGCGCCGGCAAGGCGAGGTCGCCGGCCAGGCCGCTGGTGCCGACCACCCGGTCGACCTCGTCGTACCAGGGCGCCAGGTCCTCGTAGGCGATCGGCCAGTCCGGCGCCAGCCCGTGCTCGGTGCCCTTGCGGAAGTCCGACGGCCGGTAGCGCGGCCAGATCGCGGTGTAGATCGCGGTCGAGCCGCCGACCGCGTTCCACATCAGGACGTTCGAGGTCGCCGTCTCGACCGGATAGTCGGCGGCGTCGCGGCGGATGTTGCCGTTGGGATGCCAGCGCCGCTGGCGCTGCCACTCCCAGTCGGGCCGATGGTGCGGATAGGCGGCCGGATCGGGCCAGTCGCCCTGCTCCAGGCAGACCACCTTGAGGCCGGCCTGCCCGAGCACGAGGCTGGCGAGCGCGCCGCTGGCGCCCGAGCCGATCACCAGCACGTCGGCGGCGCTCATCGCGGCTCCCTCAGGAAATCGAGCTCGCCGAGATCGACGCGGCGAACCTCGCCGGTGGCGACGAAGCTGCCGCGGCCGTGGCGCGGCCGGTCGCGCTCCGGGTCGAAGCGGCCGACCGCATAGCCGGCCGGCTGCGGCGTCTCGTTGTAGGGCAGGCCGAGCGCGCGGATGGCGGCGCGCACCGCCGGCTGCTCGTAGTAGGTGAGATAGGCTACCTTCAGCACGAGCTCGAAGAGCTGCGGCTGCTCGCGCTCGAGCCGGGCGACGTCGGCCGCGGCCGGTGCCGCCGGCAGGGCGGCGGCGAGCGCCCCGGACGCGGCCGGCCCGCCGAGCTCGGCCAGCCGCCCGGCGACCAGCGCGCCGAGGCCGAACGCGGCGGCAGGCGGGAACTGGCCGTCGCCCGGCAGCAGCAGCGCGAGCAGGGCGTCGAGTTGCGCCGCCGGCCCGGCCTGCGGGGCCGTGCTCATGCCCGCGCCGCCGTCCCGGCCGCTAGCCCAGCACCTCCGTCATCTTCACCGGGCGGCCCTCGCGCAGCGAGCGGACCGTCGCCTCCACCATGGCGGTGGCCATCAGCCCGTCATGGCCGGTCGATTCCGGCTTCTTGTCGCCGGCCACGCAGTCGGCGAAGTAGCGGATCGATTCGTAGAAATGCGCGAAGGGCTTGCCGTAGCGCGTGATGGCGTGGCTGCCGAACGGATACTTGTAGCGGTCGCTGGAGACGGCGATGCCCGGCGTGCTCTCGATCTCGATGCAGCCCTTGCTGCCGTAGAGCGTCATCTTGTTGTCGACCACGGTCGGGTAGCTGTTCGGGATGATCCAGCAGGTCTCGAAGGTGACGAAGGTGCGGTCGAACTGGACCAGCGCCTGGATCGCGTCGTAGGCATCGATGCCCATGCCCTTGAGCACCCGCTTGGTGCCGCGGGCGAAGACCTCGACCGGCTCCTCGGCCAGGATCCAGCGCATCACGTCCATGGTGTGCGGGAAGAGGAACCATTCCGGCCCGGAGGCGCTGCCCCAGGACAGCATCTCGGTCGGCACGTGGATGGTGTCGCTGAGCCGGGCATAGGCCATCACCCCCTCGCCCAGCTCGCCGCTCTCCATGTAGTGCTTGGCGCCCATGTATTGCGGGTGCCAGCGCAGCTGGAAGTCGACCATCAGCTTGGTGCCCTTGGCTTCCGCCGCGGCGATGATGGCGCGGGCGTCGGCGATCGTCGTGGTGAAGGGCTTCTCGACGAGCACGTGCTTGCCGGCCGCGATCATCCGGAGGCAGGGGTCGCGGTGCGCGTGGTCGGGGGTGGCGATGCCGACCGCGGCGATGTCGCTCGACGCGATCTCGTCGATGCTGGTGGTCCAGCCGCAGCCGACCTTCTCCGCCAGCCGGCGGGCCCGCTCGCCATTGAGGTCGCAGATCGAGACGAGCTCCACCTGCGGGTGGGTCGAGAGCGCGACCGCATGGTTCTCGCCCCAGATTCCGGCGCCGATCACGGCCATCTTCACGCGCTTCATGGCAGGCACTCCACTCTTGTCGTTCGGGTGTTGGCTCAGAGCCGGTCCTCGCTCTCGGGATCGAACAGCCGCACGCGGCCGCTGGCGAAGCCGAGGAGGAGCCGGTCGCCGGTCGCCGGCGCGGCATCCGGATCGCAGGTCGCCTTGAGCACCTGGCCGCCGAGATCGACGTCCACATAGGTGACCGGCCCGACCGGCTCGACCAGGAACACGGTGCCGGCGAGCTGCTGGTCGCGGGCCGCGCCGACCACGAGGTCGGTCGGCCGGATGCCGAGCAGCAGCTTCCGGCGCTGGCCGATCCGGGGCAGGCTGCCGGCCGCCACCGTGGCGAGCGGCAGGGTCAGGCGCTGGCCGGCGAGGGTGGCCGCGATGGCGCCGTCGGCGACCCCCGCCTCGACCTCGAGCAGGTTCATGGCGGGCGAGCCGATGAAGGAGGCGACGAACAGGTTGCGCGGCTCGCGATAGACCTCCATCGGCGGCCCGATCTGCTGCAGCCGGCCGCTGCGGATCACCGCGACGCGGTCGGACAGCACCATCGCCTCCTCCTGGTCGTGGGTGACGAAGATCGAGGTGACGCCGAGCTCGCGCTGCAGCCGCTTGATCTCGGTGCGGGTCTTGACCCGCAGCGCCGCGTCGAGGTTGGAGAGCGGCTCGTCGAGCAGGAACACCGCCGGGTTGCGCACCACCGCGCGGCCGACCGCGACGCGCTGGCGCTGACCGCCGCTGAGCTCGGCCGGGCGGCGCTGCAGCAGCGGGCCGAGGCCGAGCAGGTCGGCGGCGGCCGCCACCTGGCGGTCGATCGTCGCGCCGTCGAGGCGCTGCTGCTTCAGCCCGAAGCTCATGTTCTGCTGCACGGTCATGTGCGGGTAGAGCGCATAGTCCTGGAAGACCATGGCGACGTTGCGCTGGTGCGGCTCGAGGTCGGTGACGTCCCGCCCGTCGAAGACGATGGCGCCGTCGGTCGGCCGCTCCAGCCCGGCGACGCAGGCGAGCGCCGTGCTCTTGCCGCAGCCCGACGGGCCGAGCAGCGTCAGGAACTCGCCGTCGGCGATCTCCAGGTCGATGCCGTCGACGGCGGGGACCTCGCCATAGAGCTTCTTCAGTTGCCGCAGCGTGACGCTCGCCATTGTCCTAGCCCTTGATCGACCCGGTGAGCATGCCGCGCACCAGGTAGCGCTGGAACGCCAGCGTGATGAAGACGGGAGGCAGCACGGCCAGCACGCTGGCCGCGAACATCGGGCCGTAGTCGTAGTAGCGCAGCTGGACCAGGAAGCCGGCGATGATCACCGGGATGGTCTGCGCGTTCGGCGTGCCGGTCAGGATCAGCGCGAAGATGAACTCGTTCCAGCTGACCAGGAAGCAGAAGATGCCGGCGGCGACGATGCCGGGGCGGGCCACCGGCATGATGATCTTGCGGATCGCCTGGAAGCGGGTGCAGCCATCGACCAGCGCCGCCTTCTCGAGGTTGGCCGGCAGCCCGTCGAAGTAGCCCTTCATGATCCAGATGCAGAGCGGCAGGATCAGGCTGCAATAGGCGATCACCAGCGCGGTGCGGGTGTCGAGCAGGCCCAGCGACTTGAAGACGATGAAGAAGGGCAGGATGAGCGCCAGGCTGGGCAGCATGCGCGTCATCATCAGCACCCAGAGGGAGCCGGCGAACAGGCGGTTGCGGGCGTAGCGCGAGAAGGCGTATCCGGCGAGCGCGCCGAGCACCAGGTTGATGGCGGTGACCGCGCAGGCGACGATCAGGCTGTTGAGGATCGACAGCGGCACCCGCGTCGCCTGGACCGCCATCTGCCCGCCCTGCACCCCGCCGGGGAAGAGGACGAAGTAGTAGTTCTCCAGCGTCAGCCCGTTGGGCACCAGGCTCGGCGGCGAGCGGACGAGGTCGGCCGAGGGCGACAGGCTCATGGTGACGAGCCAGAGGAACGGGCCGAGCGACCAGGCGAGGATGAGCAGCGCGGCGACCGCCAGCCCGAGGCGCCCCAGGCCCCGGCGCACCGGGCCGGAGAGCAGCGCGGCGCGGCGCGGCGCCGGCCGTCGGGCCAGCGACAGGATGGTCCTTGCGTCCTGGCCGAGGGCGCCGCCGCCGGCGAGCGCGGCCGCGCCCTCGCCGGCGCCGCGCGCGCCGCGACGGCGGCGCGAGGTCGGCGACAGCACCTTGAGATAGACCCAGGCGAGGATCAGGCAGGCGATGCTCAGGATGTAGAGGATCGCCGCGCCCTGGCCGAACTTGAAGAACTGGAAGGCGTAGGCGTAGCCCATCCAGGAGAAGACGGTGGTGGCGCTGCCCGGCCCGCCCTTGGTCATCACCCAGAACAGGTCGAAGGCCATGATCGAGTTGATGGTGGTCAGGATGAAGACCAGCAGCAGCATCGGCCGGAGCCAGGGCAGGGTGATGCGGAAGAAGCGCTGCAGCGGACCGGCGCCGTCGATGCGCGCGGCGCGGTGCAGGTTCTCCGGCATCGACTGCAGCCCCGCCAGGATCAGCAGCGAGGTCAGCGGCGCCTGGTTCCAGACCTGCACCAGCGCCACCAGGTTGAAGGCGACGTTGCCGTCGCCGAACCAGTGGATCGGCTTGTCGATCAGCCTGAGATCCATCAGCAGCGCGTTGGCCGGGCCGTAATCGCCGTTGAAGATCCAGCCCCAGAGGATGCCGACGGCGACCGGCGACATCGCCCACGGCACCAGCACGATGCTGCGCAGCGGGTTGCGGCCGGGAAAGCGCATGTTGAGCACGAGCGCCATCGCCATCCCGAGGATCAGGCCCCCGAGCACGGTGACGACGGCGAAATAGAGCGTGCGCTCGAAGGCGGCGATGAAGTCGGGGTCGGGCAGCACCTCGAGGTAGTTCTGCAGGCCGACGAACACCCACCGCTTCGTCAGCATGTTGATGCGGTGCAGGCTGAGCCCGGCCGAATAAAGGAAGGGCACCCCGATGACCAGCAGCACCACCAGCATCGCCGGCAGCGCCAGCAGCAGCGGCAGGCGCAGCGATTCGCGGTCGCGCCGGCGGCCCGGCGACGGCCGGCGGCCAGCGCGGACGCCGCCCGGTCACCGCCACGGCTCGATCCTCCGTCCGCCGGTCACGGCACGGCCCGTCCGGCCGGGACGGCGCGCCGTCGCGCTGAGCATGTCATGCGGGCTCTCGTGCATGTGGCGCCCTCCATCCCGCCGTTCGGGGACGAGCCGGCCCCACCCTGCCCTGTCAGCCGAGCGTCGGGCGCGAGGCCGGTGCACGGCCCCGCGCCCGCTCGCGCCTAGTCGGGATACTGGGCTTTGACCTCGTCGGCCTTCTTGTGCAGCTTGTCGATCAGCTGGTCGACCTCCTGCTGGCCGCGGATGTAGTCCTGGACCTCGCCCATCATGTACCAGTCCCATTCCGGGAACCACATGGTCTTCGACACGTCGCGCGGCGTCGCGGTCTCCTGCTGCTTGCCGGAGACGGCGAGATCCTTCCACTTGCCGAAGGACGCCTTCACGTCGGGATCGTCGATCACCTCCTTGTAGGGAGTGCCGAGGCCGAACTCGAGCGCCCAGCGGCGGATCACGTGGTACTGGCCGTCCTTGGCCTTGCCGCCGAAGAACTTCATCAGGTTGAAGGTCCGCGTCACGTCGATCGGATCGGCACCCATCAGGTAGAGCGCCGTCCAGATGAAGGTCGAGCGCGTCGCGCCCGGCATCAGCGAGTTGTGGGCGGCCCCGGCCATCTGCGACAGCTTCGGGTCGTTCAGCACCTTCTGGTCGTATTCGTGCAGCACCATGAAGCTGTGCTGGCCGCTGGCGAAGGTCGGCACGCCCTCCTGGTCGAGGGTGAAGATGTCCGGCTGCACCAGGCCGTCCTTGTACAGGGTGCGGTGCATCTCCAGCACCTTCTTGAACTTGTCGTCGAAGACCGGGTTGAACTTCTCGTCGAACACCTTGGCGCCCTCGGAGTACCAGACCGAGAACAGGCTCCAGGACAGGCTGGCCCACTGGCGCTGCCAGGCGCTGACATAGGGGAACTCGGCGATGCCGTCCTTCTTCAGCTTGCGGCACTGGTCGACGAATTCCTCCCAGGTCGCCGGCGCCTCGAGCTTGGCCTTCTCCAGGTGCTTGGCGTTGCTGACGAAGGAATTGAAGCCGCTGTAGTAGGGCAGGCCGCCGAGCTTGCCGTTGGGCAGCGACAGGTCGCGCACGTTGACCTGGTACATGCTCGACTTGATCTCCGGGATCCCCGGCAGGTCGTCGATGTCGCGCACCCACTTGGCCCGCCACCAGCGGACCAGGTGATCCTCCTCGGAGTACATCATGTCGATGTGCTGGCCGGCCATCATCTTGGTCTCGGCCACCGCGTGGTACTCGCCCGGCACCAGCTCGTAGGTGACGTTCTCGTCGTAGAGCTTCTTGAAGGTCTCGACGTTCTCGGCGGCGATCTCCGGGTGGTACTGCCAGCCGATGAAATGCAGCGGGTCGGCCGGCGCCGCCAGCGCGCGCCGGGCCATGCCCGGCACCGCCAGCCCGGCCGCCGCGGCCAGGCCGCCCTTGAGCACCGCGCGCCGCGTCGCGAGATAGCGATCGAGCCTGTTCTTCCGATCGGTGTCCATGATCCTTGCCCCCTTTTGCTCCCCAACGTGGGTCGTTGCCGTCGCCGCCGCGCAGCCGGGCGAGGATCGCCCGGACGGCCCGGCCGCGGCGCGGTTCAGTCGACGAGCCAGTGCGCCGGTCGGCTCATTTCAGATTGTAAAACAAGTCGACCTACACGTTTCAGCGATAGTAGGCACGGGACAATCGTCCTGTGAATAGGAAAAAACCGATGACCTTTCGGCACCGCCCGACCACCACCCCGGCCGCCACCGCTGGACCGCCGCCGCCCGATCAGGAGCTGCGGAACAGCGCGGCCGCGCCGGCGCGGTGGGCCTCCTTGGCGGCGATCTTGGCGCGGGCGCGCCCGATCTCCGCTTCCAGCCCGGCGATGTAGTCCTTGAGCTCGGCGACCGACATGCCGTCCAGGTCCCTCGGCTTGACCGCCTTCTTCTGCGGTTCCAGATCGTCCGTATCCATGTTGGCCCTGCTGGTCTTGTTCGCGGCGGAGGATCAGCATAAACCAGCGGCCGCGACCCGCCCAACCCCATGCCCCAACCCCACGCCGGAGTGCGCCCCATGAGCCTGCCCGACCGGATGACCGCGATCGAGATCGTCAAGCCGGGCGGCCCGGAGGTGCTGGTGCCGGGCGAGCGCCCGGTGCCGCGGCCCGGCGAGGGCGAGCTGCTCGTCAAGGTCGCCGCCGCCGGGGTCAACCGGCCCGACGTGCTGCAGCGCAAGGGCGGCTACAACCCGCCGCCGGGCGCGACCGACATCCCCGGGCTGGAGATCGCCGGCACGGTGGTCGCGGCGGGACCCGGGACCGCCGGCTGGCGGGTCGGCGACCCGGTGACGGCGCTGGTCGCCGGCGGCGGCTACGCCGAGTATTGCCTGGCGCCGGCGCCGCAATGCCTGCCGCTCCCGGCCGGCTACGACATGGTCCGCGCCGCCGCCCTGCCGGAAACCTTCTTCACCGTCTGGACCAACGTCTTCGAGCGCGGCCGCCTGGGCGCCGGCGAGAGCCTGCTGGTGCATGGCGGCTCCAGCGGCATCGGCACCACGGCGATCCAGCTCGGCCGCGCCTTCGGCGCCCGCGTGCTGGCCACCGCCGGCAGCCCGGAGAAGTGCGAGGCGTGCCGCCGGCTCGGCGCCGACCGCGCCATCGACTACCGGCGCGAGGACTTCGTCGCGGTGGTCGCCGAGGCGACGGGCGGCAAGGGGGTGGACGTCATCCTCGACATGGTCGGCGGCGACTACATCCCGCGCAACCTCGCCTGCCTGGCGCTCGAGGGGCGGCTGGTGCAGATCGCCTTCCTCTCCGGCTCGAAGCAGGAGATCGACCTGCTGCCGCTGATGATGAAGCGGCAGACCATCACCGGCTCGACGCTGCGGCCGCGCTCGGTCGCCCAGAAGGGGGCGATCGCCACGGCGCTGCGCGACAAGGTGTGGCCGCTGCTCGATGCCGGCCGGGTCGCCCCGGTGATCCACGCCACCCTGCCGCTGGCCAGGGCCGCCGACGCCCACCGGTTGATGGAATCGAGCGCCCATATCGGCAAGATCGTGCTCGAGGTCGCCGCCGCCGGCTGAGCGCCGGGCCGGAACCGGGCGTGAGCCGGCCCGCCCGACGGCTCCGGTTTCTCTTCCCCGCAGCGGCCGAGGTGCCTATATAGGAGCCATTCCCGTCCATCCTGATCTGGTCGCGGACCGGTCGCCGGCGGGTCCACCACTAGCCCCGCTCGTGCCGCGCGTCCCCGAGGAGAGGTCATGCCCCAGCCGCTCATGCCGAAGGCCACCGCCGTCTGGCTGGTCGAGAACACCACCCTGTCGTTCCAGCAGATCGCCGATTTCTGCGGCCTGCATCCGCTGGAGATCCAGGGCATCGCCGATGGCGAGGTGGCGATCGGCATCGTCGGGCTCGACCCGACGACGAACGGCCAGCTGACCAAGGAGGAGATCGTCCGGTGCGAGGCCGACAGGGCCGCCCGCCTGGTCATGGCCAAGCATGACATCCCGCTGCCGGCGCCGCGGACCAAGGGGCCGCGCTACACGCCGGTGTCGAAGCGGCAGGACAAGCCGGACGCGGTGGCGTGGCTGGTCCGCCACCACCCCGAGCTGAGCGACGCGCAGATCTCCAAGCTGATCGGCACGACCAAGCAGACCATCGCGGCGGTGCGCGACCGGACCCACTGGAACTCGCCCAACCTGCGGCCGCGCGACCCGGTGCTGCTCGGGCTGTGCAGCCAGAGCGACCTCAACAGCACCGTGCTGAAGGCCCGCCGCGCGCTCGAGAAGACGACCGGCGGGCGCCCTGCGGAGCCGGCCGAGGAGCCGGCGCCGCCGGCCCCGGCCAAGCCGACCCTGCCGGGAGGCTTCGACATCAGCGCCTTCATGCCGAAGCCGGCCCAGAAGTAGCCGGCGCCGGCACAGGCCGGTGCCCGGCTCGAGGCCGGGCATGACGCGGGTGGCCGGGACGCGGGAATCGGGCCGGCGCGTGCCCGATCACGGGGCGCCGGGCGCGCTGCAATAGATGCCGTAGAGAGTCTCCAGCACAGCCCGGACCGCCGGGCTGGCGAGCGAATAGTAGATCGTCTGCCCGTCCCGCCGGGTCCGGACCAGGGCCTGCAGGCGCATCTTCGCCAGGTGCTGCGACAGGGCGGACTGGCTGAGCCCGGCGATCTCCGCGAGCTCCCCGACCGAGCGCTCCCCTTCGAGCAGGTGGCAGAGAACCAGCAGCCGCTTGGCGTTCGCCATCGAGGCGAGCAGCGCCGCAGCCTCCTCGGCCCGGGCTTCGAGCACCTCGAGCGGCGGCTTGGCGACGGCGGCCTCGGCTTGCGTTTTCATGCTTGACATATTAGCAAGTTCGAATATTATAAACAACATAAATGTTGGAGGTCGTCATGGCCAATGTCGGTTCCCTCGATCGCGCGCTCCGGGTGGTGCTCGGGCTCGTCCTCATCGCACTCATGGTCATTCCCGCGACGGCCCAGTCCCTGGCCGGCCTGGGCGGGTGGGCCTGGCTGGTCCCGGCGGTCGGCGTCGTGTTGCTGGTCACCGGTCTCGTCCGCTTCTGCCCAGCTTACAGGCTTCTCGGCATCCGCACCTGCGCGGCGCGCTGAGGACGCTGCGATGACCGCCTTCACCCCTCTCGCCTCGCTGCTCGGCGGCGCGCTGATCGGCCTCGCCGCGGTGCTGCTGATGGCGGGCAGCGGCCGCATCGCCGGGATCAGCGGCATCACGGCGCGGCTGCTGCCGCCTTACGAGGCGGGCGGCGAGCCGGCCGGCGCCGCCGCGCTGCTGGCCGGGATGATCGTCGCCCCGCTGCTCGTCCTGGCCGTCACCGGCGCGCCGGTCGCCCAGGCGATGTCCGGCAGCCCAGCGCTGCTGGCCGTCGCCGGGCTGCTGGTCGGCTTCGGCACGGTCTGGGGCAATGGCTGCACCAGCGGCCACGGCGTCTGCGGCATCGCGCGCCTGTCGCCGCGCTCGCTGACGGCTACGCTGGTCTTCATGGCCACGGCAATGGCAACGGTGCTCGTCCTGCGCCATGGGACGGGAGGCTGAGATGGCGCTCCTCGTCCAGTTCGTCGCCGGCCTGATCTTCGGCCTCGGCCTGATCGTCTCCGGCATGGTGAACCCGGCCAAGGTGCTCAACTTCCTCGACCTCGCGGGCCCCTGGGATCCCAGCCTCGCCTTCGTGATGGGCGGCGCGCTCGTCGTCACCGCCATCGGCTACCGGCTCGTGCTGCGGCAGCCGCGGCCGCTGCTGGCGGATTCCTTCCGCCTGCCGACAGCCCGGCGGATCGATGCCCGCGTCATCGTCGGGCCGGCGATCTTCGGCATCGGCTGGGGCCTCGCCGGCCTCTGCCCCGGCCCGGCGATCACCTCGCTCGGCATCGGCTCGCCGGGGATCCTGGCATTCGTTCCCGCCATGCTGGTCGGCATGGCCGCCGCCCGCCGGCTGCTCGCCGGCCGCGCCAGCTCGGGCGCCCCGGCGTCGCCCACGCTGCAAAGGAGGCATCCATGAACGTCGCCGCTTCGCCGGTCGACCTGACGGTCAGGCCGGAGGTCACCGCGTTCTTCGACGCGCCGACCAACACGATCAGCTACATCGTCAGGGATCCCGGCTCGAAGGCCTGCGCCGTCATCGACAGCGTCAGGGACATCGACTACGCCGCCGGGCGCATCTCATCCAGGTCGGCCGACGCGATCGTCGCCGACATCCGCCGGCGCGGCCTCGCGCTCGAATGGCTGATCGAGACGCACGTCCATGCCGACCACCTCTCGGCGGCGCCCTATATCCGCGAACGGCTCGGCGGCCGCATCGGCATCGGCGACCGCATCGCCGTCGTCCAGGAGACCTTCGGCACGCTGTTCGCCGAGGGCCCGGAGTTCCGTCGCGACGGCAGCCAGTTCGACCACCTGTTCGCCGACGGCGAGAGCTACCGGATCGGCGGCATGACGGCGGTGGCGCTGCACACCCCCGGCCACACGCCGGCCTGCATGACGCACGTCGTCGGCGACGCCGCCTTCGTCGGCGACACGCTGTTCATGCCGGACGGCGGCACGGCGCGGGCCGACTTCCCTGGCGGCGACGCGCAGACCCTGTTCCGCTCGATCAAGCGGCTGCTGGCCCTGCCGCCAGAGACGCGGCTCTTCATGTGCCACGACTACGGTCCGAACGGCCGCGAGATCCGCTGGGAGACGACCGTCGGCGAGCAGCGCGCCTACAACATCCACGTGCATGACGGCATCGGCGAGGCGGAGTTCGTCGCCATGCGCACCGCCCGCGACAAGACGCTCGACATGCCGCGCCTGATCATCCCCTCGATCCAGGTCAACATGCGCGCCGGCGCCCTGCCGCCGGCCGATGCCGCCGGCCGGCACTTCCTGAAGGTGCCGGTCAACGCGCTCTGAGACGGCCGTGCCGAGACCTCGCCGGATCCCTGCCATGATCGCCACCTCGGACCTCCTCGCCGTCGGTTCCGGCGCGCTGGTCGGCTTCATCCTCGGCCTGATCGGCGGCGGCGGCTCGATCCTCGCCGTGCCGCTGCTCGTCTACGTCGTCGGCGTCGCCTCGCCGCATGTCGCGATCGGGACCAGCGCCGTGGCCGTGGCGGTCAGCGCCGCCGCGAACCTGGCGGGCCATGCCCGGGCGGGCAACGTCAAGTGGCCCTGCGCCCTGGTCTTCGCCGCCGCCGGCGTGCTCGGCGCGGCGCTCGGCTCGCATCTCGGCAAGGCGGTCGACGGCCAGAAGCTGCTCGCCCTGTTCGGCGTGCTGATGCTGGTCATCGCCGGGCTGATGCTGCTGCGGCGCGGCAGCGCCGGCAACCCGGCGGTGCGGCTGACCCAGGCCAGCGCGCCGCAGCTGCTGCCCCGGCTGCTCGGCTACGGCGCCGGCGTCGGCGCGCTGGCCGGCTTCTTCGGCATCGGCGGCGGCTTCCTGGTGGTGCCCGGGCTGCTCGCCTCGACGCGCATGCCGCTGCTCTCCGCGATCGGCTCGTCGCTCGTCGCGGTCACCGCCTTCGGCATCACCACGGCGGTCAGCTACGCGCTCTCCGGCTTCATCGACTGGCGGCTGGTCGCCCTGTTCATCGGCGGCGGGCTGGCCGGCGGCCTGGCCGGGGCACGGCTGGCCGGCCATCTCGCCAAGCGCAAGGCGGCGCTGGCGCAGATCTTCGCCGGCGTCGTCGCGGTGGTTGGCGCCTATGTCCTATTCCGCGGGATGGGCGCGCTGATCGGCTAGCGCGACCAATCGTCCAAGCCGGGCCGCACGGCTTGCCGCGCGCCGGACTGCAACCAGTTCGAGATTGCAGCCCGGCACCGCCGCTGCCACCCTCCGGCCCGTGCCGAGCCCATCCTCACGCCACGAGGAACCATGACCGCCGCCGCGATCGACCTGGCCCGTGCCCAGTTCGCCTTCACCGTGCTCTGGCACTTCCTGTTCCCGGCCTTCACCATCGGGCTGGCCAGCTACCTCGCGGTGCTCGAGGCGCTGTGGCTGCGCTCAGGCAACCGGCTCTATCTCGACACCTATCGCTACTGGCTGAAGGTCTTCGCCGTCGCCTTCGCGATGGGCGTCGTCTCCGGCCTGGTGATGTCCTACCAGTTCGGCACCAACTGGGCGGTGTTCGCCGATCGCACCGCGCCGGTGCTGGGGCCGCTGCTCGGCTACGAGGTGCTGACCGCCTTCTTCCTCGAGGCCGGCTTCCTCGGCGTCATGCTGTTCGGGCTCGACCGGGTCGGGCCACGGCTGCACTTCCTCGCCACCCTGCTGGTCGCCATCGGCACGGTGATCTCCGCCTTCTGGATCCTCGCCGCCAATTCCTGGATGCAGACGCCGGACGGCTACTCGATCGCCGGCACCGGCCAGTTCGTCCCGGAGAGCTGGTGGCGGATCATCTTCAACCCCTCCTTCCCGTTCCGCTTCGCGCATACCGTCACCGGCGCCTATCTCACCACCGCGATGATCGTCGGCGCGGTCGGCGCCTACCACCTGCTGCGTGACCGGGACAATCCGCGCGCCCGGCTGATGTTCTCGATGGCGATGTGGATGGCCACCCTCGTGGCCCCGCTGCAGCTGGTGCTGGGCGACCTGCACGGGGCGAACAGCTACGTCCACCAGACCGCCAAGGTGGCGGCGATCGAGGGCGACTTCGAGACGCGCACGCGGATGCCCGCGGTCCTGCTCGGCTGGCCGGACGTCGAGGCCGGGACCACGCGCTACGAGATCTCGATCCCGGCCCTCGGCAGCCTCTACCTCGCCCACGACATCGATGCCGAGATCAAGGGCCTCGATGCCTTCCCGCGCGACACCTGGCCGACCGACGTGCCGCTCGTCTTCTTCGCCTTCCGGATCATGGTCGGGCTCGGGCTGCTGATGATCGCGCTGGGCCTGGGCTCGCTCTGGCTGCGGTTCCGCGGCCGGCTCTACGACAGCCGCTGGCTGCACCGCGCCGCGCTGGCGATGGGACCCTCCGGTCTGGTCGCGGTCAGCGCCGGCTGGACGGTGACCGAGGCCGGCCGGCAGCCCTTCACCGTCTACGGCCTGCTGCGCACGGCCGAGAGCGTCTCGCCGATCGCCGCGCCCGCGGTGGCGGTCTCGCTCGCCGCCTTCGCCCTCGTCTACTTCGTCGTCTTCGGCGCCGGCATCTGGTACCTGCTCCACCTCTTCCGCCAGCCGCCGCAGCCGCACGAGGAGGGGCCGCCGCCCGGCGTGCCGGTGCGCACCGCCGGCATCACCCCGGCGCCGGCGCTGGCCGACCGCCCGGCCGGCGCCTCGAGCCGGCTCGGCCAGCCCGCGGAGTAGCGCCATGGACTACCTCACCCTGATCTGGGCCTTCCTGATCGCCACCGCGGTGTTCCTCTACGTGGTGATGGACGGCTTCGACCTCGGCATCGGCATCCTCTTCGCGGCGCTGCGCCGCCGCGAGGACCGCGACGTCATGGTCAACTCGATCGCCCCGGTGTGGGACGGCAACGAGACCTGGCTGGTGCTCGGCGGCGGCGGCCTGTTCGCCGTCTTCCCGCTCGCCTATGCGACGATCCTGCCGGCGCTCTACATGCCGCTGATCCTGATGCTGCTGTCCCTGGTCTTCCGCGGCGTCGCCTTCGAGATGCGCTTCCGGGCGCGCACGCCGTTCGGCCGGCTGTGGTGGGACCGCGCCTTCTCCTGGGGCAGCTACAGCGCGTCCTTCTGCCAGGGCATCGCGCTCGGCGCCTTCGTGCAGGGCATCAAGGTCGAGAACCGCGCCTATGCTGGCGGCTGGTGGGACTGGCTGACGCCGTTCTCGGTGCTGACCGGCCTGTCGCTGGTCTGCGGCTATGCCCTGCTCGGCGCCTGCTGGCTGATCTGGAAGACCGAGGGCGAGCTGCAGGCCGAGGCGCGGCGCCTGGCACGGCGGCTTGGGCCGGCAACCGTCGCCTTCATCGCCGTGGTGTCGCTGGCGATGCTGGCGGTGAGCCCCGCCTTCCGGGACCGCTGGCTCAGCTTCCCGGCGATCGCGCTGGCAGCCCCGGTGCCACTGCTCGTCGCCCTGCTGGGCTGGCGCCTGCGGCGCGCCGTCGCCGATGGCGGCGAGGTGCTGCCGTTCCTCTGTGCGCTCGGCCTCTTCCTGCTGTCCTATATCGGGCTCGGCATCAGCATGTGGCCGATGATCGTGCCGCCCTCGGTGACCATCTGGCAGGCCGCCACCCTGCCCGCCAGCCAGCTCTTCCTGCTGGTCGGCGCCGTCGTGCTGGTGCCGATGGTGCTGGCATATACCGGCTACGTGTACTGGCTGTTCCGCGGCAAGGTCACGGCCGGCACCGGCTACCACTGAGCAGGCGATGCGTCCGGCGATGCGGCGCCTGCTGTGGTTCCTGCTGCTCTGGGCGGCCGGCGTCGCCGCACTGGCCGCGATCGCGCTGCCGCTGCGCTGGCTGCTCAAGGGCGCGTGACGGCGCCGGGCCTGACCTGGATCAAAGATTGCTGTCCGCGCGGCAGCTAGCCTCGCCGCCATCGCTGGAGGACTCTCATGCACAAGAACTGGCCGGAGCTGGCGTCCGGGCTGCTGCCGCCCCTGAAGGAGCTCCGGGCGGGTGCGCCGGAGACGATGAAGTCGTTCTCGGCACTGGCGCGCGCCGCGCTCGAGCCCAAGGCGCTCGACACGAAGACCAAGGAGCTGATCGCGCTCGCCATCTCGGTCGCGACCCGCTGCGACGCCTGCATCGCGTTCCATGCCGAGGCCGCCGTGCGCGGCGGCGCCAGCCGCGACGAGCTGATGGAGACGATGGGGATGGCGATCTACATGGGCGCCGGCCCGAGCGTCATGTACGCCGCCCAGGCGGTCGAGGCCTTCGACCAGTACGGGGCGCGCAGCAAGCCGGCCGCCGCCGAGTAGCTCAGTCCCCGGCGCCGAACACGATGCCCTGCGCCAGCGGCAGGGCGTTCGAGTAGTTCACCGTGTTGGTGGCGCGCCGCATGTAGGACTTCCAGGCGTCCGAGCCGGACTCGCGGCCGCCGCCGGTCTCCTTCTCGCCGCCGAAGGCGCCGCCGATCTCGGCCCCGCTCGGGCCGATATTGACGTTGGCGATGCCGCAGTCGCTGCCCTCGGCCGAGAGGAAGCGGTCGGCCTCGCGCAGGTCTGTGGTGAAGATGCAGGAGCTGAGGCCCTGCGGCACCTCGTTGTGCAGCGCGAGCGCCACCTCGAAGTCGCTGTAGGGCAGCACGTAGAGGATCGGCGCGAAGGTCTCCTTCCGCACCGTCTCGGTCTGGTGCGGCATCTCGACGATCGCCGGCCGGACGTAGCAGCCGCCGGCCGGCACGCCCTCGGTGACCCGCTCGCCGCCGGTGACCACGCCGCCCTCGGCCGCGGCGCGGGACAGCGCCGCCTGCATCGCCTCGCCGGCGCCCGCGTCGATCAGCGGCCCGACCAGCGTGCCGGCTTCCAGGGGATTGCCGATCTTCACGCTGGCATAGGCGCGCTTGAGGCGCGGCAGCAGCCTGTCGCGCACGCTGTCATGGACGATCAGCCGGCGCAGCGAGGTGCAGCGCTGGCCGGCGGTGCCGACCGCGCTGAACAGGATGGCGCGCACCGCGAGGTCGAGATCGGCCGAGGGGGTGACGATCATCGCGTTGTTGCCGCCGAGCTCGAGCAGCACCCGGCCGAAGCGGGCCGCCACCCGCGGGCCGACCTCGCGGCCCATGCGGGTGCTGCCGGTCGCGCTGACCAGCGCCACGCGCGGGTCGTCGATCAGCGCCTCGCCGGTCTCGCGGCCGCCGACCGTGACCTGCAGCAGGTCGGCCGGCGCGGCGCCGAACCTCGCCGCGGCGCGGGCGAACAGCCTCTCGCAGGCGAGCGCGGTCAGCGGCGTCTTCTCCGACGGCTTCCACACCACCGGATCGCCGCAGACGATGGCGAGCGCCGTGTTCCACGACCACACCGCGACGGGAAAGTTGAAGGCGGAGATGACGCCGACCACGCCCAGCGGATGCCAGGTCTCGGCCATGCGGTGGCCCGGCCGCTCCGAGGCGATGGTCAGGCCGTAGAGCTGGCGCGACAGCCCGACCGCGAAGTCGCAGATGTCGATCATCTCCTGGACCTCGCCGCGGCCCTCCTCGGCGATCTTGCCGACCTCGAGGCTGACCAGCCGGCCGAGCGCGTCCTTGGCGGCGCGCAGCTCCTCGCCGAACAGGCGGATCAGCTCGCCGCGGCGCGGCGCCGGCACCATCCGCCAGGACCGGAACGCCTCGGCGGCACGCCCGACCTTGGCCGCCACCGCGGCCGCGTCGTCGGACGCGACGCGGCCGATCACCGCGCCGTCGATCGGCGAGCGGACGGCGATGTCGCCCTTGGCGAGCGCCTTCGGGTCGAGGTCGAGGGCGCGGAACAGGTCGCTGGTCTGCATGGCTCTACTTGCTCTCGAACTTGGGCTGGCCGGTATGGGCGGTGATGCCGCCGTCGATCAGGATGTTGGCGCCGTTGATGAAGCGCGACTCGTCGGACACCAGGAAGAGGATCAGGTGGGCGACGTCGCGCGCCTCGCCGACATGGCCGGGCGGATAGGCCTCGTTGAACTTGCGGCTGGCGGTGCGGTAGCCGATCTCGTTGTAGGCGCCCTCGAGCAGCGGCGTCATGATCGAGCCGGGGCAGACGGCGTTCACGCGGATGCCGTCCCGCGCGTAGTCGATGCCCATGTTGCGGGTCAGGTTGGTGACGCCGCCCTTGGCCGCGTTGTAGGCGGCCATGCCGTAGTCGCCCGACACGCCCGAGACCGAGGAGATGTTCACGATCGAGCCGGACCGCTGCTTCAGCATCTCCGGCAGCGCGTGGCGCGAGCAGAGATAGACCCCGCGCAGGTCGACCGCCATCACCTTCTCCCAGTCCTCGAGGCTGGTCTCGTGCAGCCGGCCGCTGACCCGGATGCCGGCGTTGTTGACCAGCGCGTCGACCCGGCCGAACGCCTGCAGGGTCTTCGCCACCAGCCGCTCGGCGTCGCGCTGGCGGCTGACGTCGGCCTTGACGAAGATCGCCCGGCCGCCGGCCGCGACGATGTCGCGCGCCACCTGCGCGCCCGCCGGATCGACGTCGGAGACGGCCACCGCCGCCCCCTCCTCGGCCAGCCGCTCGACGGCCGCCTTGCCGATGCCCGATGCCGACCCGGTGACGATCGCCACCTTGCCCTCGACGCGACCCATTCGCATGCTCCTGTCGGTTCTCGCGGCCCTGCTGATCGCAGCTTGCGCCGGATTGCGCAAGCCTTGCGTCAGCCCTCGTCGGGCAGCCGGATCGACTCGCCGCCGGTGCCGGCGAAGCGCGGCAGCCCGTCCGGCATGTGCAGCCAGCCGACCCGCTCGGCATAGTGGACGTGGGCGGTGGGGACGAGCCGGCCGGGCTCGTCGAGCGTGCCGATGTTGATGTGCACCTCGCCGGCCCAGCGATCGGCCTCGTAGGTCAGCGGCGTGCCGCAGCGCGCGCAGAAGCTGCGCCAGACCTGCGGCGACGAGCCGAAGCGCGTCGCCGTCCCCTGGCTCCAGCGGAAGCGGTCGGCGGCGACGCCGACCCAGGTGGCGAAGGCCGCGCCGGTGTTGCGCCGGCAGCTCTGGCAATGGCAGTGGGCGATCCACAGCGGCTGGCCGGTAAAGGCGAAGCGGACGGCGCCGCAGAGGCAGCCGCCTTCGTGCGTCTCGTCGCTCATGGCGCGCCCTCCGCCGGATGGGCGTAGCCGATGGCGGCCAGCGCCTCGGCGATCTCCGGCAGGATCGCCGGGTCGTCGATGGTGGCCGGCACCTTGTAGTCCTGGCCGTCGGCGATCTTCTGCATGGTGCCGCGCAGGATCTTGCCCGAGCGGGTCTTGGGCAGGCGCTTCACCACCGTCGCGGTCTTGAAGGCGGCGACCGGCCCGATGCGGTCGCGCACCAGCTGCACGACCTCGTGCACGATCTCGGCCTCGGGCCGGTTGACCCCGGCCTTGAGCACCAGGAAGCCGACCGGCACCTGGCCCTTCAGCGAGTCGGCGGCGCCGATCACCGCGCACTCGGCGACGTCGGGATGGGCGGCCAGCACCTCCTCCATGGCGCCGGTCGAGAGCCGGTGGCCGGCGACGTTGATGACGTCGTCGGTGCGCGCCATGACGTAGAGATAGCCGTCCTCGTCGAGATAGCCGGCGTCGCCGGTCTGGTAGTAGCCGGGGAAGGCGCGGAGATAGGCGTCCAGGAAGCGCTGCTCGGCCTGCCACAGCGTCGGCGTGGCGCCCGGCGGCATCGGCAGCTTGCAGGCGATGGCGCCGATGGTGCCAGCCTTCACCGGCTCGCCGGCCGCGTCCAGCACCTGCACGTCCCAGCCCGGCACCGCCTTGGTCGGCGAGCCGTGCTTGACCGGCAGCCGCTCGATGCCGAGGCAGTTCGCGGCCATCGGGAAGCCCGACTCGGTCTGCCACC
>JAXMCI010000033.1:0-83289 GCA_046349435.1 Dongiaceae bacterium
TCATCATCCATCTCGTCTCGGTGGCGCTGGCCAAGCGCGACCCGTACTTCCTCGAGGTGATCGTCCGGCACCTGCGCCACCGCTCCTATTACGGGGTCTAGGCCGGGCATGCTGAGCCTGCGGGAGTATCGGCCCAAGACCGACCGCCTGGCCGACCTGCTGCCCTGGGCGGCGCTGGTCGGGCCGGGGGTGGTGCTGAACAAGGACGGCTCCTTCCTGCGCACGCTGCGCTTCCGCGGGCCGGACCTCGATTCCTCGACCGAGGCGCAGGTCGTCGTCGCCAACGCCCAGCTCAACAACGCGCTGAAGCGGCTGGGCGGCGGCTGGGCGCTCTATATCGAGGCGCGGCGCTTCCACAGCGCCGACTACCTGCCCGAGGGCAAGTTCCCCGACCCGCTCAGCTGGATGGTCGACGCCGAGCGGCGCGACGCCTTCGAGCGCGGCGGCGAGAGCTTCGACACCGCCTACTTCCTGACCCTGCAGTACCTGCCGCCGACCGAGCGCACCATGTCGGCAGCCGGTCTCTTCGTCGGCCGCGCCGCCGAGCAGATCGACAGCGGCCGCTACGTCGCGGCGCTCGACCAGTTCGTGACCCAGACCGAGCGCATCGCCGACATCCTGGCCCATGCGCTGCACGATGTCGGGTTCCTCGGCGACGAGGCGCTGCTCACCTACCTGCACTCCACCGTCTCGACCAAGCGGCACAGCGTGGCGGTGCCCGAGACCCCCGTCTATCTCGACGTGCTGCTGGCCGACAGCGCGCTGCTCGGCGGGCTGCAGCCGAGGCTCGGCGACGAGCATCTGCGCACCGTCTCGATCACCGGCTTCCCCGGCAGCACGACGCCGGCGCTGCTCGACGCGCTCAACCGCCTGCCGATCGAGTATCGCTGGGTGACCCGCTACCTGCCGCTCGACAAGGTCGATGCCGGGCGGCTGCTGGAGAGCTACCGCCGCCGCTGGTTCGCCAAGCGCAAGGGGCTGTTCGCGCTGCTGCAGGAGGCGATGACCCGGCAGGAGAGCGCGCTGGTCGACAGCCCGGCGCTGCAGAAGTCGGCCGATGCCGACGAGGCGATGCGCGAGCTCGCCGAGGACCTCGTCTCCTACGGCTACTTCACCGCCACCATCGTCGTCTGGGACGCCGATCCGCGGCGCGCGTCCGAGAAGGAGCGGGAGGTCGAGCGGGTGGTCAACGGGCTCGGCTTCGTCAGCCAGCGCGAGACGGTCAACGCCGTCGAGGCCTGGCTGTCGACGCTGCCCGGCCAGGCCTACGCCAACGTCCGGCGGCCGCTGGTCAACAGCCTCAACCTCGCCCACATGGTGCCGTTCTCGGCCGTCTGGTCGGGGCCGGAGTGGGACAGCCATCTCGACGCGCCGCCGCTCCTCTATGCCCGCACCGACGGCCACACGCCGTTCCGCCTGACCTTCGCGGTGGGCGGCGTCGGCCACAAGATGGTGATCGGGCCGACCGGCTCGGGCAAGTCGGTGCTGCTGGCCCTGCTGGCGCTGCAGTTCCGCCGCTATCCCGGCGCCCAGGTCATCATCTTCGACAAGGGCGAGGCGGCGCTCGCCGCCACGCTCGGCGTCGGCGGCGCCCATTACGAGCTCGGCACCCGCGAGGCCGGGCTCTCCTTCCAGCCGCTGGCCGACGTCGACCAGATCGAGGAGCGGCGCTGGGCCCATGACTGGATCATCGGCCTCCTGACCAGCGACGGGCTGGCGGTGCCGCCGCCGCGCAAGGAGGCGGTGTGGGACGCGCTCGAGGCGCTCGCCGCCGCGCCGCGCCACCAGCGCACCATGACCGGCCTGCGCGTGCTGGTGCAGGACGACGACGTCCGCCACAGCCTCGCCGCCTACACCGTCGACGGCGCCTTCGGCCACATCCTCGACGCCGACGAGGAGCAGGCGCTGGCGGCCTCCTGGCAATGCTTCGAGATGCAGGCGCTGCTGGCGCTGCCGACCGTGGTGGCGCCGGTGCTGGCCTATCTCTTCCACCGGCTGGAGAAGCTGTTCGGCGGCGCGCCGACGCTGCTGATCCTCGACGAGGCCTGGCTGTTCCTCGACCACCCCGTCTTCGCCAGCCAGATGCGGGAGTGGCTGAAGACGCTGCGCAAGGCCAATGTCGGGGTGATCTTCGCCACCCAGTCGATCGACGACGCCCTCGGCTCGGAGATCGCCGCGACGCTGGTGGAATCCTGCCCGGTGCGCATCTTCCTGCCGAACGACCGGGCGACCGAGCCGCAGAGCGCCGAGGCCTATGTCAGGCTCGGCCTCAACGAGCGGCAGATCCGGCTCGTCGCCAACGCTCTGCCGCGCCGCCAGTACTACTACCAGTCGCGCGAGGGCAACCGGCTGATCGACCTCGACCTCGGCGAGATCGCGCTGGCCTTCTGCGGCGCCAGCCGGCCGGAGGACCGGGCGCTGATCAAGCGCCTGGTGGCGCGCGCCGGCCAGCCGGCCTTCGTGCGCACCTACCTGCAGGAGCGCAACATGCCCTGGGTGGCGGAGCTGTTCACCGCCGAGGCCGCGGAATGAGCACCGAGTACGAGCGCAGCACGCCGCGCTTCGGCGGCGCCGCCGGCGAGACGCCGTACCAGCGGGCCCGCCAGGTCTGGGACGAGCGCATCGGCTC
Source organism: Dongiaceae bacterium (assembly GCA_046349435.1). GTDB lineage: Bacteria > Pseudomonadota > Alphaproteobacteria > Dongiales > Dongiaceae > JAXMCI01. The sequence goes on from JAXMCI010000033.1 coordinate 2,630, forward strand.
GGCCCGCGTCCAGGCGGCGAGCTGGCGCATCGCCTTCTTCGCCGTGGCGCTGCTGGCCGCCTTGCTCGGCGCCGCCGTCGTGCTGCTGGTGCAGCAGTCGCGGGTGGTGCCCTACATCGTCGAGATCAACCCCAAGGGCGGCGTCGTCGGCGTCGCCCCGGCGGAGCGGCCCTACGAGCCGAACGAGGCGCAGCTGCGCTACTTCCTCGCCAACTTCGTCGAGCTGATCGGCACCATCCCGATCGACCCCGTGGTGGCCAAGAAGAACTGGCTGGCGGCCTACGGCTACGTCACCGAGAACGGCGCCCGGCTGCTCAACACCTACGCCACCAACGCCGATCCGTTCGGCCGGGTCGGCAAGCAGCGGGTCGAGATCCTGGTGCGCAACGCGCTGCGCGAATCCGACCGCAGCTTCCAGCTGACCTGGAACGAGACGGTGTACGACCCGAACGGCGCCATCGTCTCGCGGCGCGAGCGCACCGGCCTGTTCTCGGTCGTCGTCCTGCCGCCCAGGACCGAGGAGCAGATTCTCAAGAATCCGCTGGGCATCTACATCGACAACTTCAGCATCTCGGAGGGCCGCCCGCTGTCATGACGGCGTTCCGCGCGCTCCTCCGACCGCTGCTGGTCCCGGCGCTGCTGGCCGCGCTGGCCGGCTGCACGCGCGAGGACTGGCTCGGCCCGCAGGCCGCGGAGCCGGCGCCTGCCGCACCGGCGCCGCGGCCCGCGCCGCCGGTGCCGCGCATCGTCGCCGTGCCGCAGCCGATCCCGATGCCCGGGCAGCTGCAGCCGCTCGAGCCGGCGCGGCCGGCGCAGAAGCCGGTGACGCTCGCCGCCGCCGTCGACCAGGCCAACCGGACGTCGCTGCAGACGCCGAGCAGCCAGGGCTTCATCAACTCGATGATGGTCTACGACTACATGCCGAGCGCGCTCTACCAGATCTACACCGCGCCGCAGAAGATCACCGACATCGAGTTCGAGCCGGGCGAGGACCTGATCTCCTTCGCCGCCGGCGACACGGTGCGCTGGCTGGTCGACAAGACCTACAGCGGCGGCGGCGCCGAGCGGCAGGACCACCTGCTGATCCAGCCGGTGCGCAGCGGGCTGGAGAACACGCTGGTGGTGACCACCACCAAGCGCAGCTACCACATGCAGGTGAAGTCGCTGAACAGCACCTACATGGCCTCGGTCAGCTGGCGCTACCCGGCCGCGGCCGGGCTGGTCCAGGGGGCGGAGGGCGGCGGCCCGGTGATGCCGTCGGCCTCCCGCGTCGCGCCGACCGACCTGCAGTTCGACTACAACGTCCGCACCGTCGACGGCAACAGCCCGGTCTGGAAGCCGGACCTCGTCTTCAGCGACGGCACGCGCACCTACATCCGCTTCCCGGCCGCGCTGGCGAGCTCGCAGGCGCCGGTCCTCTACGTCATCGAGAACGACCAGGCGCAGCTGGTGAATTATCGCGTCCAGGGCAACTACTACATCGTCGATCGGCTGTTCCAGAAGGCGGAGCTGCGCGTCGGCGAGGACAACCCGACCGTCGTGCAGATCGCTCGCAAAGGAGACTGAGCCATGGCCATGGGACGGGCTGCGCCGGCGATGGCCGGCGGCGGGCTGCTCGCCGCCGGGGCGCGCGATCCGGCGCGGCAGGCGACCACCCTGAACCGGCGGCTGATCGGGCTGGTGGCCGGCGGCGCGGCGCTGGCCGTGGCGGTCGCCGCCGGGCTGTCGCTGCAGGGCGGCGGCCAGGGCGGCGGCGGTTCCCAGGAGATGCCGCGCGCGGCCAGCGACGTCAGGCTGCCCAAGCCGCTCGCCGAGCTGCCCGGCGACTATGGCGACGCCGACCGCATCGCCGGCTACCTGCCGGCGCCGGCGGCGGCGCAGCCCTCGGCGGCCGAGCTGGCCCGGCTGTCGCAGCTCGAGGCGCAGTCGGCGGCGCTGCAGCAGCAGCTCGAGAAGGCGCTCGCCACCATCGGCGGCCTCGAGGACCAGATGCGCAACGCCCAGCCGGCACCGGCCGCGGTCGCCGCCCCGGCGCCGACGGTCGATCCCGACGCCGACGCGGCGGCGCGCAGCGGCCTGTTCTTTTCCGCCGGCACGCCCGGCGGGCAGCTTCTTTCGCAGCCGATGGGCGGCCACGGGGCGGGCGCCGCGCCGGGACCGCAGAGCTCGGCGCTGGAGCCCGGCGCCGGGCCGCAGCTCGCCGCCGACCCGCCGCCGCCCGCTCCGGCCGAGCCCAGCGTGGTGCCGCCGCCGATGGCGCCGCAGGCGACGCCCGGCATGCCCGATTCCGGCATGCCCCCGCTGCTGCGGCCCGCCGCGGCGCGCAGCGGCGTGCAGCAGATCCCGGCCCTTTCGGTCGCGGCCGGCAGCATCATCCCGGCCAGCCTGATCACCGGCATCAACTCCGACATCGAGGGCGCGCTGGTCGCCCAGGTGCGCGAGAACGTCTACGACACCCTGACCGGCCAGCACCTGCTGATCCCGCAGGGCACCAAGCTGGTCGGCAGCTACGGCGCCGACGTGATCTACGGCCAGGAGCGGGTGAAGGCGAGCTTCACCCGGCTGATCCGTCCCGACGGCACCTGGGTGGCGCTGGAGAATGCCGAGGCCGCCGACACCGGCGGCATGGCCGGCCTCACGGACGAGGTCGACAACCACTGGGGCCGGCTGATCGCCGGTGCGCTGCTCTCGGCCACCTTCAGCCTCGGCACCAGCGCCGCCGCCGGCACGCCGCGCGGCTACTATCCCTCGCCGGTGCAGGGTGCCGCCAGCAACGCCGCCGGCTCGGTCGGCCAGACCGGCCAGGTCTTCGCCCAGCAGCAGCTCGACCGGAAGCCGACCATCACGGTCCGGCCGGGCTTCTCCTTCGACATCATCGTCCAGCGCGACCTCGTGCTGACCGCCTTCGGCGAGCCGGCGCCGGCCCGGCAGCCCTTCCGGCAGATCGGCGCGCTGGCCGGCGACCCGGCGCTGTGACCGGCCGCCCGCCGGGCCGCCTCCCCGGCCTGCTCGCGGTGGCGCTGGCGGCCATGCTGGCCGGCGCGGCCGCGGCCCGGGCCGACGACAATAGCGGCCAGACGGTGGTGGTCGGCGCGCCCAACCAGCCGCCGCCCAACCCGAACTCCTCGGTCAACAAGGAGGACGTGCTGAAGAGCCTGCGCGGCTCCGGCTTCGAGCACTTCAAGGACCAGGCGCCGAGCACCGTGCCGGTGCCGTGGCTGGAGAGCGATGCACCCCATTGATCCCGGCGCCATCGACGTCATCCAGGACGTCATCGTCGGCCAGCTGCAGACCGGCTTCCAGCGGGTCCAGGCGGTTGCCTGGCCGCTGCTCTATGCCTTCGCCGTCATCGAGATGGTGCTGCTCGGGCTGGGGCTGGCGCTCGGCCGCCGCGCCGCGGCGGGCGAGCTGCTCTGGATGGTGGTCAAGATCGGCATCGTCATCTTCCTGATCCAGAACTACGCCTATCTCCTGCAGACCGTGCTGGCCGGCTTCGCCTGGCTCGGGCTGCAGCCGCAGGAGGTCACCGACGGGGCCGTCACGGTGCAGGAGGTGATCCAGCGGCCGAGCCGGATCTGGCAGCTCGGCTACGATCCGGCGCTCGGCCTGCTCGAGGTCGCCGTCAAGGCGGATGGCGGCCAGCCTGGCATCGCCTTCATCTATGGCTGGCTGGGGTTCGGCATCCTCGTGGCCTTCGGCGTGCTGGTGGCGCAGATCGTCTTCACCATCGTCGCCTTCTACGGCGTCGCGCTGGTGGCGCTGCTGATGGTGCCGCTCGGCATCTTCCGGCCGGCCGGCGGGCTGCTCGACCGCGCCCTGCAGCAGGTGCTGGCCGCCGCCGCGCGCGTGCTGGTGCTGGTGCTGCTGGTCGGCGTGCTGGTCCGGCTGTGGCCAGACCTCGACGTGCCGCGTTTCACCGCCAAGACGCCGATCGACCAGCCGCTCGGCCTGTTCTTCCTGGCCGCCACCTTCGCGCTGCTCGCCTTCCGGCTGCCCGGGCTGGCGGCGCGCGTCGTCGGCCCGCTCGCCGCCGCCCGGCCGCGGCCGGCCGACCTGGCGGTCGAGGTGGCGCCGGCCCGGCCGATCGTCGCCCCGGCGCCGCTGCCCGCCGCGCTGCGCGACGGCGCCCAGGTGGCGCCGGGGATCGCCGGCCGCGCCGCCGCCGACCGGCCGGCAGTGACCGCCGCGGCGGGCCCGGCGCAGCTGGCCCCGCCGGCGGTGAGCACCCCCGGGGCGGCCGGCGCCACCGGCGGCGGCAACGCCACCGGCACCGCCCGGGTCGAGGGCGGGCGCGGCGAGAGCCTGCCGGCGCTCGGCGGCAGCGGCGGCGGCCCGGGCAGCGGGCGCGGCGCGCGGCCGGGTCTCCGACGCCACCGTCGATACGCTGGCCGCCGCCTTCCGCAAGGCGCTGGCCAAGGAGGAGGGCCGCGCCGTCGAGAACCAGCGCAAGGCGCAGCGGCTGCAGGCGATGCGCGACGCGGCGCGCCGCGCGCCCGAGCCGGAGGGCAAGAGCGTTGACGCCGCGTGACTGCTTCCTCTCCCCGCGCGAGCGGGAGAGGCGGGGCCCGTCGCGCCAGCGACGGAGGGTGAGGGGCCGGGCGGCGCGACCCTACCTGACCTCTGCCCCGCGAGCGGGAGAGGGAGACCGGGCCGCCGCCGCCGCGACGATCTGCGCTCGCCGCGCTGCTGCTGCTGGCGCTGGCCAGCACGCTGCTGCAGCGCGCCGGCTGGTCGCTCAGCCTGCAGGTCACCGGCAGCATGCCGCGCGGCCTCTATCTCGTCGCTCCGGCGCGGCGCTTCGCGGTCGGCGACGTCGTGCTGCTCGATCCGCCGGCGGCGGTCGCGCCGCTGATGCTGGAGCGGCACTGGATCGGCGCCGGCATGAAGCTGATGAAGCCGGTCGCCGCGCTCGCCGGCGACGAGGTCTGCCTGCGCGACGGCCGGGTTTCGTCAATGGCCGGGCGGTGGCGCCGGTGTTCCGCCAGGACCGCGCTGGCCGCGCGCTGCCGCAGCTGTCATTCTGCCGCCGGCTGGTCGGCGAGGAGGCCTTTCTGCTCAGCATTTACACGGGTTCTTCATTCGACAGCCGGTATTTTGGTCCGGTCGCCACCAGCCAGCTGCAAGGACGAGCGCTGCCGCTATGAACCGCACAGCATCCGCCACCCGTCACATCGGCATGCTCAGCACGGCCTTCGGGCCGCTGGTGGAACGCCATCTCGCCGATCCCGCCGTCATCGAGATCATGCTCAACCCCGACGGCACGCTGCGCATCGAGCGGCTGGGCGCGGGCCGCGAGAACACCGGCCAGCGCATCCCGCCCGAGCAGGCGGCCAACATCATCAAGCTGGTCGCCGCGCACAACAACGACATCGCCGACGCCGACAATCCGGAGGTGGCCTGCGAGCTGCCGGGCACCGGCGCGCGCTTCCAGGGCTGGCTGCCGCCGGTCGTGCGCCATCCCACCTTCGTCATCCGCAAGCGCGCCGTGGCGATCTTCTCGCTCGAGGACTATGTCGAGAAGGGGATCATGAGCGCCGGCCAGGCGGCGGTGCTGCGGCAGGCCGTGCTCGATCGCCGCAACGTCATCATCGCCGGTGGCACCAGCAGCGGCAAGACCACGCTGGCCAACGCGCTGCTGCGCGAGATCCGCCGCACCGAGGACCGCGTCTTCGTGCTCGAGGACCTGCCGGAGCTGCAGGTCGATGTCGAGGACCTGGTGACGCTGCGCACCTCGAGCAGCGTCACCATGCGCCAGCTGGTGCATGGCTGCCTGCGCATGCGGCCCGACCGCATCATCATCGGCGAGGTCCGCGACGGCGCCGCGCTCGACCTGATGAAGGCGTGGAACACCGGCCATGCCGGCGGCATCTGCACGGTCCACGCCAACAGCCCGGAGAGCGCGCTTGCCCGCCTCGAGGATCTCATCCTCGAGGTCGTGCCGACGGTGCCGCGCCGGCTGCTGATCGAGGCGGTCGATCTGATCGCCTATCTCGAGCGCGACCCCACCGGGCAGCGCCGCCTCACCGGCCTGGCCGAGCTCGCCGGCCTCGACGAGACGGGCTACGTGCTGCAGCCACTGGGATAGCACGGAACCTCGTCTTTTCCCCCGATCCCGTTGGAACTGCACGCCTAACCCGCAGTTCAATCGAGGTATAAGCGCGGCGCTCGAAAGGCGGCGGCACTCAGGCGGCCCCGGCGACCGCGCGGGCTCGAGGCGATCATGTTCGATGCCTCCGGGACCGGGCCCGGCCGTCGCGCGGCCGGCGTCCGGTCGTCAGGCGCGGGTTGGGCGATTAGGCTGGCGGGCACCGACGCGGCGGGGTGCCGGCCATGAAGCAGGACTCGCCCGTCTGGATCGGCGCGCCGGTCTGGCCGGAGCAGTTCATGCCGGCGATGGATCTTGCGGGCGGGCCCGCGACGCTGCGCTACGCGATCTGCGCGACGCCGCGCTCGGGCAGCAACTTCCTCGGCCACATGCTGAAGAACACGGGGCTGTTCGGCTGCCCGCTCGAGTACTTCAATCCGGACCATCTGCCGACCTGGCGCAAGCGCGCCGCCCGCGAGGGCTTCGACAGCGTGATGGCGCTGCTCGAGAGCCGGCGGACCAGCGCCAACGGCCGGTTCGGCCTGAAGATCCATCGCACCCACCTGGCGACGGCGGTCGCCGAGGTCGGGCCCGGCTTCCTCGGGCCGGACTGGAAGTTCATCCTGCTGCGCCGTCGCGACGTGCTCGCCCAGGCGCTGTCCTGGTCGATCGCGGCGCAGACCGCGGTGTGGAAGAGCGGGCTGCCGGCCAAGGGCGAGGCGGTCTACAGCCGCAGCGCCATTGCCCGCCGGATCGAGCTGGCGGTCAAGCACACCGCCAGCTGGCAGCAGCTCTTCGCCGAGCGCGGGATCGTGCCGCTCGAGCTCGCCTACGAGGACATCGAGAGCGATCCCGCGGCGGCGTTGCGCACGGTGGCCGACTTCCTCGAGACGCCGCTGCCGGCGACGCTCGACCTCGGCCGGCTGATCGAGACGCGGCGGCAGCGCTCGACCGGCAGCCAGGCCTGGCGTCGGCGCTTCGTCGAGGAGACCAACGCGGTGCCGGTCGAGGCGATGATGTTCGAGTTCGTCGAGAGCCGCCGCGCCGCGCTGCTGCGCGAGGCGAGGTGCCGGCTGCGCCGCGTCGCCGGCCGGCTGCAGGGGCTGCGCGCCGGGCTGCCGCTGGCGCTGTGGAGCGCCGGCGCCGCGCTGTCGCTGATGCTCGACGCGATCGGGCCGGCTTAGCGGCGCCGCAGCCCGGGCCTCGCTGGCCCGGATCTCTCAGGCGCCGGCGGTGGCCGCCGGCTTGCGCCGGCGCAGCCCCTCGCCGAGGAAGACGAGCAGCCGCGGCACGGCCCGCGGGCTGAGCGCGAAGAGGACGGCCGCATAGCTGACGGCGCCGAGCGGCACCAGCACCAGCAGGCGCTGCTTCAGGGGCCAGGCCTCGAGCAGCTCGACGCGGACGACCCAGACCAGCGCCGCCATCAGCATCGCGGCGGCGAGCGGCGCCGCGGTGCGGCGCATCTGCTCGGCCAAGCCCATGCCGGTGGTCCAGCGCTGGAAGGCGATGCCGAGCGGCACCGTGAAGAGCACGCGCAGCGCCCAGGCCGCGGCCGCCGCGACCACGCCGTAGCGGCCGAAGACGAGCAGCCCGCCCAAGGTCACGATGCAGCCCACGGCGTTGGCCGCGGCGTTGAGCTGCGGCCGGCCGACCGCGGTCAGCACCGTGCCGTTGAACAGGCGGACGAAGTAGATGACGGCCACTGCGCCGAGGATCTGCACCAGGGGCGCCGCCGGCAGCCAGCGGCTGCCGAAGACGAAGGCGACGATCTCCTCGGGGCAGGCGACCAGCCCGGCGAAGATCGGCAGGGTGGCGAGGCAGGCGAACTCGGAGGCCTCCTGGTAGGCGCGCAGCAGCGCCTGGCGGTCGCCCTGGCGGCGGGAGAAGAGCGGCAGGGCCAGCTGGTTGGCGGCGGCGGCCAGCGCGTCCTTCACCGTGTCGACCATGCGGAAGGCGAGGTTGAGGTAGCCGACCGCCGTGGCGCCGAGCAGGTAGCCGCAGAGGATGATGAACACCCGGATGTTGCTGAAGCCGAGCAGCTGGCTGAGCAGCGAGCCGAAGGCGAAGCTGGCCAGCTCGGCGACGGCGCGCGGCGACAGCGCCAGGCGCGGCCGGCGCGGCGCCCTGATCAGCACCACCGCCGAGGACAGGACCGAGGTGGTGATCTGCTGCGCGACCAGCGCCCAGACGCCGAAGCCGGCGGCGGCGCCGGCGATGCCGATGGCGGCGCCGGCGACCCGGCCGAACAGGGAGCGGGCGGCCAGCGCCTTGAACTGCATGCCGCGGCGCAGCTCGGCCACCACCACGCCGTCGACCCCGCAGAACAGCAGGCTGAGGCTCATCCAGCGCAGCACCGGGGCGACCGCCGGCTCGCCGAGCACGCCGGCGATCCAGCCGCCGCCGAGCCAGCAGGCGAGCGACAGCAGGGCGCCGATCAGGGTGGCGGCCCAGAAGGCGCTGTCGAGATGGGCGGGGCGCAGCTCCTGGCGCTGGATGATGGCGTCGTGGAACAGCGAGACGGCCAGCGCGGCGAAGATCTGGACGAAGCCCAGCGCCATCGCCGCCACGCCAAAGTCTGCCGGGGCGAGGAACCGGGCCAGAACCACGACTGTTGCAAAGGACAGCCCAGACAGGCCGCAGCTCTCGAGCAGCGTCCACCAGATCGAGCGTGCCGCCGTCGTCCTGCCACTAGCCATCCTGCCACCAGCCATCGAGTCCGTCCCCTTGCCCCTGACGCAAACCATCGACATGCGCTCCGCGATCCGCCGGCCGGCCGCCGCGACCCTGGCCGGCACCGTGGTGGCGGGCGGCTACTGCGTCGGCTGCGGCGCCTGCACCGTCGTCGCGGGATCGCCGATGCGGCTCGGCTGGACGGCGCTCGGCCGTCTTGAAGCGTTCGAGGGGCCGGAGAGTTCCCCCGGGAGCACGATTGCCGCCGAGCCGGCGGGGCTGCAGGCAGTCTGCCCGTTCGGCGCGGCCGCGCCGGACGAGGATGCGCTGGCCGCCGACCTCTTCCCGGCGGCCGCCCCGCATCCCGAGATCGGCCGGCACCTGGCCGCCTGGGCCGGCCACGTCGCCGAGGGCGGCTGGCGGCAGTCCGGCAGCTCCGGCGGGATGGGCTCCTGGATCGCCGCCGAGCTGCTGCGCAGCGGCCGCGTCGACGCCGTCCTCCACGTCCATCCGCGCGAGCCGACCGAGGGCGACGAGCGCCTCTTCGCCTACGGCCTCTCGACCACGCCCGAGCAGGTCGCCGACGGGGCCAAGTCGCGCTACTACCCGGTCGAGCTCGGCGGGGTCATGGCGACGCTGCGGGAGCGCCCCGGCCGCTATGCGGTGATCGGCGTGCCCTGCTTCGTCAAGGCGGTGCGGCTGCTCGCCCGGCAGGACCCGGTCGTCGCCGAGCGGGTCGCCGCCTGCGTCGCGCTCGTCTGCGGGCATCTCAAGAGCGCCCGGTTCGCCGAGAGCCTGGCCTGGCAGATGGGCGTGCCGCCCGCCGCGCTGCAGGCCGTCGATTTCCGCCACAAGCTGGCCGGTCGGCCGGCCAACGAATACGGGTTCGCCCTGCGCTCGCGCGGCGCCGCGCCCGGCGCCGCGCCGCTGGTGCGGCCGATGAAGGAGCTGGCCGGGCACGACTGGGGCATGGGCTTCTTCAAGCTGAAGGCCTGCGACTACTGCGACGACGTGCTGGGCGAGCTCGCCGACATCGTGGTCGGCGACGCCTGGCTGCCCGACTTCCTCGCCGACTCCGCCGGCACCAACATCGTCGTGGTCCGCCGTCCCGACCTCGCCGGGATGGTCGAGGCGGCGATCGCGGCGGGGCGCCTGGCGCTGCGGCCGATCGGCGCCGACGCGGTGGCCGCCTCGCAGCGGGCGGGCTTGCGCCACCGCCGCGACGGGCTGGCCTACCGGCTCTGGCTGCAGGACCGCGCCGGGCGCTGGCGGCCGCCCAAGCGCGTGCTGCCGCGCGCCGACCATCTCGGCTGGCGCCAGCGCCGCGTCTTCCGCGACCGCATCGCGCTGCAGGAGCTGAGCCACGCCGCCTACGACCGGGCGCGGCGCGAGGGCAGGCTCGATCTCTTCCTCGACGCCATGCGCCAGCCGATGCGGTCCTACTACGCCACCCTGAAAATGCCACTGTGGAAGCTGCTTCTGCTTCCCGTAAGGAACTGGATCCGCACCTTCGCCAGGGGGACGCTCGGACCAGGCGGCGCGCAGCGCCGCCGCGAGGCCGCGCGGTGATCTCGATGCGCATCACGCTGACCTCGATCGGGCTGCTGCAGAACCGCGGGGTCGAGGCGCTCGCCGTCTCGACCATCGCCGGCTTCCGCCGGGTCTTCGCCAATCCCGAGATCACGGTGCTGACGCACCATCGCGCCGCCAACGCGCCGGTCCTCGCCGAGACCGGCGTCGCCCTGCGCGACGACCCCTATTTCGGGCGCAAGTTCGAGATGCTGCAGCGGCTCGGGCCGCTGCAGGACGCGGTCAAGCCGGTGCTGGCCGGCAACATCGCCGGGCTGGAGCGGCACCTCGCCGCCCAGGACCTGGTGGTCGCCTCGGGCGGCGACAACTTCAGCTCCGACTACGGCTCGCCGGCGGTCTGGCTGCATCCGCTGCGCCGCGCCCAGCGGCACGGCGTGCCGGTGGTCTTCATGGCGCAGTCGATCGGCCCGTTCCGCAGCCCCGAGCATCGCGACGTCTTCCTGCCGGTCGCCGCGGCGGCGCGCCTGATCAGCGTGCGCGAGAGCGCCTCCTGGGACTACGTCACCGGCGAGCTCGGCATCCCGCGCGAGCAGGTCGCGCTGACCGCCGACCCGGCCTTCCTGCTGCAGCCGGCGCCCGCCGCCTGGACCGAGAAGGCGCTCGCCTATTACGGCATCGACCGCGGCCGCCCGATCGTCGCCCTCTCGGTCAGCCAGGGCATCAGCCGCTTCGGCGCGGTCGACGCCACCGAGCATCGCCGCCAGCTCGCCGCGGTGATCCGCACGGCGCTGGACGACCTCGGCGCCCAGGTCCTGCTGGTGCCGCATGTCGAGGATCCGCGGCCGCACAACAACGACCTGCTGATCGCCGACGCGCTGCTGCGCGACCTCGACTACGACCGGCGCGTCGCGGTGACTCGGCTCAACCACAGCGCCGCCGAGTTCAAGGCGCTGATCGCCGCCGCCGACCTGGTGGTGGCGGAGCGCATGCACGCCGCCATCGCCGGCCTGTCGAGCGGCGTGCCGACGCTGGTCGTCGGCTACAGCGTCAAGGGCGCCGGCATCACCAGCGACGTGCTCGGCGGCGACGCGCTGGCCGAGGGGCTGGTGGTGCCGATCGCCGACTTCGTCGGCGGCAGCCGCGGTCCCGGGCTGGTCGCCGCCGCCTGGGAGCGTCGCGCCGAGCTGGCCGGGCGGATCGCCCGCAACCTGCCGGGCATCAGGTCGCGCGCCGAGCAGAACTTCACGCTGCTGCCGGCGCTCTGCGGCCGCCGCCAGGCCGCCTGAGCCGGACCCGCCGCGCCATGTCCCCGGCCGAGCCGCCGCTGGTCAGCGTGGTGATCCCGACCTACAACCGGGCGGCCACCCTGGCGCGCGCGGTCGAGAGCGTGCTGGCCCAGACCTATCCTTCCTTCGAGCTGCTGATCGTCGACGACGCCTCGACCGACGACACCGCCGCGCGCATCGCGCCCTATCTCGGCGGCCGCGTCGCGCTGCACCGCCGGCCGCGCAACGGCGGCGCCACCGCCGCGCGCAACGCCGGCATCGCGCTGGCCCGCGGCGCCTACGTCGCCTTCCTCGATTCCGACGACGAGTGGCTGCCCGAGAAGCTCGCCCGCCAGGTCGCGCTGTTCGAGGCCGGGCCGCCCGATCTCGGGCTGGTCTATGCCGGCCTCTGGCAGCTGGTCGACGGCCGGCCGCCGGTCGCCGTGCCGCCGCGGCAGCGCGGCCGGGTCTACGACGCGCTGCGCTGGCGCAACCGCATCGGCACCGCCTCGGGCGTGATGGTCCGCCGCGCCGTGCTGCAGCGGGTCGGCGGCTTCGACGAGCGGCTGCCGGCCTGCGAGGACTGGGACCTCTGGCTGCGCATCGCCCGCGACCACCGGGTCGATGCGGTGGCGGAGCCGCTGCTGCGCTATCACGACGGCAATGGCGACCGGCTGTCGAACCGCTCGCGCGCCGTGTTCCTCAGCAACCGCGCCATCTACCGGCGGCACAATGCCGGGGGCGCCTCGCGCCGCATCCGCAGCATGCACCTGGCGCTCTGCGCGCGCGAGCTCTACCGCGTCGGCCATGTCCGCGCCGCCGGCCGGATGGCGCGGGCGGCGCTGCTGCTCTGGCCGACCCGCGAGTTCGCGCCGCGCATCGCGCTCCGGGCGACGCTGCGCGGGATCGTCGGCGAGGCCGGCTTCCGCCGCGCCAGGCCGGCCTGGCGGGCGGTCCGCCAGGCGCTCGGCGCCGTGCCGCGCCCGACCGCGGCCGGACGGTGAGCGTCGCCGGCCCGGCCGCAGACGCCCGGCCCCGCGCCGCACCGCGCACCCCCGCGCTGCGCCTCGTCGGCGGCCCGCGCATCGCCATCGTCGTCGACGAGTTCCCGGCGCTGTCCGAGACCTTCATCCTGCGCCAGGTCACCGGGCTGATCGACCGCGGCTTCGACGTCACCATCTTCGCCAACCGGCCGCGGCCCGACGCCAAGCTGCATGACGACGTGACGCGCTACGGGCTGCAGCAGCGCACCCGCTATTTCCGCGTGCCCGCCGGCCGCGGCGCCATCCTGCGGACCGGGACGCGGCTGCTCGCCGGCAGCCTGCTCGGCGGCGGCGACCGGCGCCTGCTCGCCTGCCTGCGCACGCTGGCGCTCCGCCGCCCCGCGCTGACCATGGAGCTGCTGCACTTCGCCCGCACGCTGCGCGCCGAGGGCGAGGGCTGCTTCGACGCGATCCACTGCCATTTCGGGCCGAACGGCCTCAGGCTGGCGCTGCTGCAGCGCCTCGGGCTGGTCGAGGGGCCGGTCGCCACCACCTTCCACGGCTACGACCTGTCGACCTATCTCGCCGGGCGCGGGGCGGCGGCCTATGCCCCGCTCTTCGCCGACGGCGCGCTGTTCCTGCCGATCAGCCGCTTCTGGCAGCAGCGGCTGGCCGGGCTGGGGTGCCCGGCCGGGCGCACCCGCGTGCTGCGCATGGGCGTCGACTGCCGCGACTTCGCCTTCCGGCCGCGCCTGCCGGCGGCGGACGGGCGGGTACGCCTGGCCACCGTCGGCCGGCTGGTCGAGAAGAAGGGCGTGGAGCAGGCGATCCGCGCCGTCTCGCTGCTCCGCCGCGAGCGGCCGGAGCTCGCCTTCACCTATCGCGTGGCCGGCGACGGGCCGCTGCGCGGGCATCTCGAGGCGCTGATCGGCTCGCTCGGCCTGCAGGACTGCGTCGCCCTGCTCGGCGCCTGCACCGGCCGCGAGGTCGCGGCCCTGCTCGAGGACAGCCAGCTCTACCTGCAGCCGAGCGTGACGGCCGCCAATGGCGACATGGAGGGCATTCCCGTCTCGCTGATGGAGGCGATGGCGATGGGCCTGCCGGTGCTCTCCACCCGGCATAGCGGCATCCCCGAGCTGGTGGCCGACGGCGAGGCCGGCTTCCTGGTGCCCGAGCGCGACATCCCGGCGCTCGCCGCCCGCCTCGCCGACCTCGCCGCCGAGCCGTCGCGCTGGCCCGCCATGGGCCGCGCCGGCCGCCACGCCGTCGAGTCCGGATTCGAAAACGATCGCCTGGTCGACAGCCTCGCCGGAATGCTCCGCGAGCTCGCCGCCGGCCGCGCGGCAAGCGCCGCCGCATAGCGCCCCGGCGCCGCGGCGCCGGGCGGACAGATCATCTTCACGCGAAGGCGCCGGGGCCGTGAGGACCGTTCCCGCACGCTGCCGGCGACCATGCATGCGCCAGCCGCATGGGCCGCGCATTGTCCTGGAAGAATGCGCGCTTATATTAAGCATGCTTATCAATTTCCAGGTCCAACGCCATGCCTGACACAGGCACCATCCCGCGCGACGCCATCGCGCCCTCGGCCGTCACCGAGGTCGGGCCGCCCGTTACAGCCTCGAAGCGGCGCCGCCTGGGCGGCCGCCGGCTGCTGCGCTGGGCGCTGCTCGGCCTCGGCCCGGTCGCTCTGCTGGTCGGCGGCGTGGCCTGGTATCTCACCGGGGGCCGCTGGGTTTCCACCGACAACGCCTATGTCCGCGCCGACATGGTCAATGTCGCGACCGACGTGCCGGGCATCGTCGCGGCCGTGGCGGTGCGCGACAACCAGCGGGTCGCCCCCGGCGACGTGCTGTTCCGCCTCGACGAGGAGCCGTTCCGCCTGGCGCTGGCCCGCGCCGAGGCCGAGCTGAATCAGGTCGCCGACGACGTCGCCGCGCAGCGCGCCGCCTACCGGCAGAAGCAGGAGGAGATCCGGCTCGCCGACAGCACCATCGCCTTCGCCGAGCGCGAGTTCCAGCGCCAGGCCGAGCTGGTCAAGCGCAGCGTCGTCTCCCAGGCGCAGTACGACCGCGCGCAGCACGATCTCGACGCCGCCCGGCAGCAGCGCGCGGCGCTGGCCCAGGCGCTGGCCGGTCTCGCAGCCTCGCTCGGCGGCGGGCCGGACACGTCGGTCGAGCAGAACCCGCACTGGCTCGCCGCCCGGGCGGCCCGCGACCGCGCTGCCCGCGACCTGCGCCAGGCGGTGGTGCGCGCGCCGATCGCCGGCATCACCGCCAACGTCGCCCAGCTGCAGCCGGGCGAGTACCTGCAGGCCGGGCAGGCCGCCTTCAGCCTGGTCTCGGCCGACCATCTCTGGGTCGACGCCAACCCGAAGGAGACCGAGCTCACCTGGGTCAAGGCCGGCGATCCCGCCACCATCACCGTCGATTCCTACCCCGGCCGCGTCTGGCGCGGCCACGTCGCCAGCCTCAGCCCGGCGAGCGGCGCCGAGTTCGCCCTGCTGCCGGCCCAGAACACCACCGGCAACTGGGTCAAGGTGGTGCAGCGCATCCCCGTGCGGGTCGAGATCGAGCCGCAGCCGGACGCCCCGCCGCTGCGCGCCGGGATGAGCGTCACCGGCGACATAGACACCGGCCGCAGCCGCAGCCTGGCCGGCCTGCTCGGCGGGACGGTCGCCGGCGCGGCGCAGGGGGCGGAGCGGCGCTGATGCGCGCGCCGCGGCTGTCCGGCGGCGCGCTCACCGCCGCCGTCACGCTCTGCGTGATGCTGGCCACCATCATGCAGGCGCTCGACACCACCATCGCCAACGTCGCGCTGCCCTACATGCAAGGCAGCCTGGCGGCCAGCCAGGACCAGATCAACTGGGTGCTGACCTCCTACATCGTGGCGGCGGCGATCATGACGCCGCCGACCGGCTGGCTGGCCGGCCGCTTCGGGCGCAAGCGCCTGTTCCTCGTCGCCGTCGCCGGCTTCACCGCCGCCTCGATGCTGTGCGGGCTCGCCGCCTCGCTGCCGCAGATGGTGGCGTTCCGCCTGCTGCAAGGCCTGTTCGGCGCCTCGCTGGTGCCGCTGTCGCAGGCCGTGCTGCTCGACCTCTATCCGCGCGAGAAGCAGGGCTCGGCGATGGCGCTGTGGGGCGTCGGCGTGATGGTCGGGCCGATCCTCGGGCCGACGCTCGGCGGCTGGCTGACCGAGAACTACGACTGGCGCTGGGTCTTCTTCATCAACCTGCCGATCGGCCTGCTGACCTTCGTTGGCATCCTGAGCTTCCTCGGGGAGACGCCGCGCCGGCGCGACGCCCGGCTCGACTGGTTCGGCTTCGCCGCCCTCAGCCTCGGCATCGGCGCCCTGCAGATGATGCTCGACCGCGGCCAGCAGCTCGACTGGTTCTCCTCGCCCGAGATCCTCGCCGAGGCCGGGCTGGCGGCACTTGGGTTCTATCTCTTCCTGGTGCAGATGCTGACGGGCAAGCGGCCCTTCGTCAGCCCGCAGCTCTTCCGCGACCGCAACTTCGCCACCGGGCTGGTCTTCATCTTCGTCATCGGCATCATCCTGCTGGCCACGCTCGCGCTGCTGACCCCGTTCCTGCAGGGACTGATGGGCTATCCGGTGATCACCGCCGGCATCGCGCTGGCGCCGCGCGGCCTCGGCACCATGCTCGCCATGCTGGTGGTCGGGCGGCTGGTCGGTCGCGTCGATCCGCGCGGCCTGATCCTGCTCGGCCTCGGCCTCACCGCCTACGCGCTGTGGGAGATGACCGGCTTCACCGCCGACGTCTCGCAGGCCGCCATCATGCGCACCGGCTTCGTCCAGGGCGCCGGGCTCGGCTTCATCTTCGTGCCGCTCAGCACCGTCACCTTCGCGACGCTGCCGCCGGCGCTGCGCACCGAGGCGACGGGCCTCTTCAGCCTGGTGCGCAACATCGGCAGCAGCATCGGCATCTCGATCGTCGGCAGCCTGCTGGTGAGCAACGCCCAGGTCGCCCATGCCGAGCTGGTGCAGCACGTCACGCCGTGGAACGCCGTGCTGCAGCAGCCCTGGCCGGCCGCCGCCTGGAACATGGCGACCGCCGCCGGCCGCGGCGCGCTCGACGCGCTGATCGGCTGCGAGGCCGCGACCATCGCCTACCTCGACGACTTCAAGCTGATGATGGTCATCGCGCTGCTCGCCATGCCGCTCGTCCTGCTGCTGCGCCGGCCCCGCGCCGCCCCGGCCGGCGGCCACGCCGCCGCGGCGATCGACTGAGCCTGGCACCCCCGCGCCTGCGCGACGGACAGACAAAAAGATTCGGCACGCGGAGGCGCGGAGGACGCGGAGAGTGCACGGCAGCGCCGCTACGCGAGCTCTCGGCGGCTCCGCGCCTCCGCGTGCCAGAAATCGGCTTCGACGCGCAAGCGGCGCCTGTGGCGGCCCTCGTCACTCCTTGATGGCGCCGGTCAGGCTGGCGACGTAGTGGTCGACGAAGAAGGAGTAGAGGATCGCCACGGGCAGCGAGCCGAACAGCGCGCCGGCCATCAGGCTGCCCCAGTTGTAGACGTCGCCCTGCACCAGCTCGGTCAGCACGCCGACCGGCACCGTCTTGTTCTCCGAGGAGGAGATGAAGGCGAGCGCGTAGATGAACTCGTTCCAGGACAGCGTGAAGGCGAAGATGCCGGCCGAGATCAGGCCGGGGACGGCGAGCGGCAGGACGATCTTCACCAGCACCTGCAGCCGCGTCGCGCCGTCGATCCGGGCGCACTCCTCGAGCTCGTAGGGGATGGCGCGGAAATAGCCCATCAGCAGCCAGGTGCAGAACGGCACCAGGAAGGTCGGGTAGGTCAGGATCAGCGCCCAGATGCTGTCGAAGAGGCCGAGCGAGAAGACCATGGTGGCGAGCGGGATGAAGAGGATGCTGGGCGGCACCAGGTAGGCGAGGAAGATGGCGAGCCCGGTGGTGCGCGCGCCGCGGAAGCGCAGCCGCTCGATGGCGTAGGCGGCGAGCACGCTGGCGAACAGCGAGAGCAAGGTCGCCGCCGCCGCCACGATCATGGTGCGCACCAGCCAGCGCGGATACTCGGTCTCGAGCAGCAGGTAGCGGATGTTGTCGAGCGTCGGCCGGGCGACCCAGAGCGGGTTGTGGCCGGCATAGTCGTAGAGCTCCTCGTTCGGCTTGATGCTGGTCACCGCCATCCAATAGAAGGGGAACAGCAGCACGATGAGGAAGACGACCAGCGGCAGGTAGATCGTCACCACCCGCCGCGGCACCTGCGCCAGCAGCGGTCCCGGGCGGGCCGGCGCGGCGGCCGCCTCAGTCATCGCGGCCGCCCTGCTGCCAGCGGCCGCGCTGCAGCCCGAAATAGCTGAGCAAGGTCGCCAGCACGAGGAACGGGATCATCGCCACGGCGATCGCCGAGCCCTCGCCGAGCCGGCCGCCGTTGATCGCCCGCTGGAAGGCCAGCGTCGCCATCAGGTGGGTGGCGTTGTCCGGCCCGCCGCGGGTGATGGCGTAGATCAGCTGGAAGTCGGTGAAGGTGAACAGCACCGAGAAGGTCAGCACGATCGACAGCACCGGCAGCAGCAGCGGCAGCGTCACGTGGCGGAAGCGCGCCCAGGCGCCGGCCCCGTCGAGCGAGGCCGCCTCGTGCAGCGAGGGCGGGATGGTCTGCAGCCCGGCCAGCAGGCAGATCGCCACGAAGGGGATGCCGCGCCAGACATTGGCGGCGATCACCGAGGCGCGCGCCGCGTTCGGCTGGCCGAGGAAGTCGATCATGTGGTCGATCAGGCCGAGCCGCATCAGCATCCAGGAGAGGATCGAGAACTGAGCGTCGTACATCCACCAGAAGACGATCGCCGACAGCACCGTCGGCACGATCCAGGGCAGCAGCACGATGGCGCGGATCAGCGACTTGAAGGGCAGATGCTCGTTGAGCAGCAGGGCCAGCCACAGCCCGAGGCCGAACTTGAAGACCGTGGCCACCGCCGTATAGAGGATGGTGTTGAAGACGGCGCGGCGGAATACCTCGTCCTGCAGCAGCGAGGCGTAGTTTGCGAGCCCGACATAGCCGCCCGGCTCGCCGATCGAGGCGTCGGTGAAGCCGAGCCAGACGCCGAGCCCGAGCGGGTAGGTCAGGAAGACGAGCAGCAGCAGCGCGGCCGGGGCGAGGCAGATCGCCGAGAGCAGCCGCGTGTCCTCGCGCAGCCGGTCGCGCAGGGGCGGGGTCGCGCGCGCCGCGCGCCCCGCCGTTGCCGCCGTCACCGGCCGCTCAGCCCTGGTAGAAGCGCTTCAGCCGGGTCTCGGCATCGGCCGCGGCCTGCTGCGGCGTCTTGGCGCCCGAGGCCGCGGCCGCCACCATGTTCTGCACGACGTAGTCGTTCATCGCCCCGGCCGAGGCCGGCCCCAGCGTGCCGGCATAGCCGTGCCACAGCATGTTCTTCAGCGTGTCGCGATAGGGCAGGTTCTTGGGATCGCTGCTCCACACCGCGTTCTGCTCGTAGGCCTTGAGCGGCTGGGTGACGTAGCCGATCGCCGCACTCTGCCACGGCTCGTACTGCGCCTTCTCCCACATGAACTGCAGGTAGGCCTTCGCCGCGTTCGGGTACTTCGTGTACTTGAAGACCATCGCCTGGGAGTAGAGATGCAGCTCGGTCGGATGGCCGACCGGCCCGATCGGGTAGTTGGCGTGCTCGATGTCCGCCGCGATGGCGCGCAGCTTCTCGTCCTTGGCGTTCTTCGCCGCGTAGTAGACCGAGATGCCGTTGTTGGTCAGCCCGACCTGGCCGTCGAGGAAGGCCTTGTTGTTGTTCGGGTCGAGCCAGCCGAGCGTGCCCGGGATGAAGGTCTGGTAGAGCTCGCGGCCATATTCGAGCGCGCGGACCGTCTCCGGGCTGTTGATCGCCACCTTGTTGCTCTCGTCGACCAGCTTGCCGCCGAAGGCCCAGACCAGCCAGTAGGTCCAGGCGCCGTCGCCGATGGCGTTGCCGAGCGCCATGCCGGGCGGATGGCCGCCGGCCTTCAGCGCCTGGCAGAGCTTGAGGAACCCGTCCATGTCGCGCGGCACGCCGTCGAAGCCGGCCGCCTTGATCCATGACTTGCGGTGCACCAGGCAGGAGCCCGAGGCGCCCAGCGGCAGCGCGATCCAGCGCCCGTCGCGGGTCGCGTAGCGCGGGCAGACGTCGTACCAGCCGCCATATTTGTCGCCGAGATACCCGGCGAGGTCGCTGAGGTCGAGCAGCTTGTCGGGATAGAGCTGCGCGTCGTCGAAGAAGTCGATGATGATGTCGGGCCCGGCCCCGACCTTGGCCGCCACCGCCGATTTCGGCGGCAGGTCCGGCCAGCCCTCGCGGTCGACCTTGACGGGGACGCCGGTCGCCTCGGTGAACCGCTTGGTGTTGGCCAGCCACTGGTCCCAGTCGCCCTGGACGAACTGGCTCCAGCGCAGCAGCCGCAGGCTGGCGCCGTCCTCGGGCTTGAAGCTGAGGTCGGCGGCCGCGGCCCGCCGCGCCCGCGGCAGGGCGAGCCCGACCGCGCCCGCCGCGCCCAGCTTGACGAGATCCCGACGCGACAGCTTGGCCATGGGCGCTTCCTCCTGCAGGGACTTTGGTCTTGTGCCTGGGACGTTAACCTCCGGGACGGGCGGCCGGCAACCGCGCGCCCGCGAAAAATCCGGCCGACGACGAAGCAGCCGGGCGCCGACGGTGCCCGGCTGCTGCCGCGCGAGCGCGGGATCGGGTCAGCCCTGCGGGCCGAAGAGCTGCTTGAACGCCGCGCCGGCCTTGGGCTTGCTGTTGTTCGACAGCTGGCCGTTATAGTCGTAGGCCGGATAGTCCCAGTAGTTGTGGTAGCGGACGTTGGCGCCGGCGATCCAGCTGTACATCTGCTGGACGAAGTAGGGATCGTCGCCGCCGCCATGGCCGTCCGGCTTGGTGCCGGTGCCCCATTCCGGGAAGCTCATGGGCTTGTTGTGGGCGGTGGCGAACCGCTTGTGCCAGGCGAGGCCATGGTCCTGGTTCATCAGGTTGGCCCAGCGGGTCTCCGGGCTCACCGTCTTGTAGTCGGCGCCCCAGTACTCGTTGTAGACATCCTGGCCGATGATGTCGACATAGGCGTCGCCGGGATAGGCCTTCTCGGCCGGGAAGCCCAGATAGCCCAGCGCCGGGTTCCAGTCGAACTTGAAGGCCGCGCCGGGCCGCGCCCGCATCGTCGTGACGATCTGGCGGAAATATTCGGCATAGCAGCTGAGGCACTTGCCGGCGTACCAGGGATACCAGCCGCCGTTGAACTCCCAGCCGATGCGCAGGATGGCGTCGGCATGGCCGTTGCGGATCAGCCCGTCGGCGATCTGACCGAAGGTGGCGTTGTACTGGCCGGTGGCGCCCTTCGCCAGCGTGCTGACCCCGTCATTGGGCAGCATCGGGATGGCGAAGGTCATCTTCCAGGTCTTGCCGTTGGCCGGGCTCCAGGCCTTGGCCGACCAGATCGCGGTGCTGAGCAGGTCGGTCCAGGTGTACATCGAGAAGAAGTCGAGCGCCCTGGGGACCTTGCGGCCGACCCAGCTCTCGAACTTCGGCACGCCCGAGGCGCCGGTCGGGCCGGCGCCCTTGTAGACGCCGAGGTCGGCCGCCCGGGCCGACGGCGCGGCTGCCAGGCCGCCGCTGGCGAGGGCGGCGGCCAGCGCCGCCCCCAGGAACCCCCGTATCAATCCGCGCATCCTGCGCTTGGTCGAGATGGTCATCGTAACCCCCGTTCTGCGTGTCTTCGCTGCGCCGCGTCCGGCCCTTCCCCCGGGATCCGGGCGCGGCGGCCTTGGCGATCTTCCGGCGCCGGAGCGGCCGGAACTGCCGCCGACGATGGCGGCCAGACCTTAACGAGTGCCGAAAATCTCCTTCTGTTGCAGGCACATAAGTATTCATACCTATGTTCCTGGATGTCGGCTGCATACCATGCGATGGCCAAGGCCAAGCTGTGGCAAAGCCGGGGTGTCGCGCGGGCTTGAGCCGGTGCGCGGACCGGCGTAAGCCTGACGCCGGCAACCGGTGGAGCGGCGATGGCGGCGTGGGCGAGGATGGCGGCGGGGGCATGGATCGCGCTCGCCCTGTCCGCCGCGCCGGCGGCCGCGGCGGAGGCGTGGCGCTGCACCGGCCCGGCGGCGGCCGGACCGACGACGACGCCCAGCCCGCGCCAGGAGAGCGCCTGGCGGCAGCGGCTGCTGGCCAAGAACCACATCCTCGGCGCCCGCCGCTTCGACCTCGCCTTCCTCGGCGACAGCATCACCGAGCGCTGGGACCCGGCGGCCTGGCGTCAGCTGGTCGGCGCGCGCTCGGCGATCAATCTCGGCTTCTCCGGCGACCGCACCGAGAATCTGCTGTGGCGGCTGGAGAACGGCGAGCTCGACGGCCAGCCGCCGCGCGCCTTCGTGCTGCAGATCGGCACCAACAACATCGGCCGGCACCACCCGCCCGAGGCGGTGGCCGACGGGGTCCGCGCCGTCCTCGAGCTGCTGCGCGCCCGGGTGCCGCAGGCGCCGGTGCTGCTGGTCGGCATCCTGCCCCGCGACGAGTCGCCCGACACGCCCTTCCGGCGTGCCATCTCGGCCACCAACCGGCTGCTGTCGCTCTGCGCCGACGGCGGCATGGTGCGCTTCGTCGACCTCGGCGCCACGCTGCTCGATGGCGACGGCCGGCTGCCGGCCGCCGTGGCGCCCGATCACCTGCATTTCAGCCGGCGCGGCTACGCCCTATTGTCGCGGGCGCTGGCGCCGGCCATGGCCGGCCTGCCCTGAGCCGGGCGACGTTGCAGCCGAACAGCGGAGAAGGGGGACAGCGGATGGAACAAGAGGCGGTGCGCCGGGCGGCGGGGATCCTGTGGTCCGCGTGGCAGGAGAAGCGGTTTCTCGACGGGCTGCCGCCCGACTGCCGGCCGCGCGACCTCGCCGAGGCCTATGAGGTCCAGGCGGCGATGGGCGAACTCATCGGCGGGCCGCAGCTCGGCTGGAAGATCGCCGCCACCAGCCGCGACGGGCAGCGCCATATCGGCGTCGACGAGCCGCTCGGCGCGCCGCTCTACCGCCGGATGGCCTACAAGGACGGCGACACCATGCCGGCCGGCCTCGGCCACATGAAGGCGGCCGAGGCGGAGTTCGCCTTCCGTCTCGGGCGCGACCTGCCCGGCGGCGCGGCGCCCTACGGCGTCGACGCGGTGATGGCGGCGGTCGACGCGCTGTTCCTCGCGATCGAGGTGCCGGACTCGCGCTACGCCGACTTCGCCGCGGCCGGCGCGCCGCAGCTGGTCGCCGACCAGGCCTGCGCCTGCTTCTTCGTGCTCGGGCCGGAGGCCGCCCCCGGATGGCGGCAGGCCGACCTCGCCGCCCACCCGGTGAAGGCGCTGCGCAACGGCGCGGTGGTGGCCGAGGGCAGCGGCGCCAACGTGCTGGGCGATCCCCGGCTGGCGCTGACCTGGCTGGCCAACGACCGGGTGAAGCGCGGCCGGCCGCTGCGGGCCGGCGAGGTCGTCACCACCGGCACCTGCGTCAAGCCGGTGACGATCGCCCCGGGCGACGCGCTGGTCGCCGATTTCGGCAGCCTCGGGCGGGTCTCGGTGACCTTCGCCCGCTGACGTAAGGCTGGCGTCATCAGGATGGGCTAGGCGGGCGGCCCCGCCCGCCGACCCTGCCCGCCGACCCTGCCCGCCGACCCTGCCGCCGACCCTGCCGAGGAGCCTCCATGTCCGCCCTGCAAGCGATCCTGCTCGCCATCCTGCAGGGGGTGACCGAGCTGTTCCCGGTCAGCAGCCTCGGCCATGGCGTGATCCTGCCGCGGCTGCTCGGCTGGAGCGTCGACCAGCGCTCGCCGGAGTTCCTGCCGTTCCTGGTGGTGCTGCATGTCGGCACCGCGGTGGCGCTGCTGGTCTATTTCTGGCGCGACTGGCTGCAGCTGCTGATGGCGGTGCTCGGCCAGGGCGCGCCCAAGGCGCGCGCCGACGCGCTGCACCTGCTGGTGCTGCTCGTCGCCGGCACCCTGCCGGCGGTGATCGTCGGATTCCTGCTCGAGAAGTTCCTGCGCGGCCTGTTCGGCGCGCCGCTGGTCGCCGCCATCTTCCTGATCGTCAATGGCGGGGTGCTCTTCCTCGGCGAGCGGCTGCGCCTGCCGCGCCGCCGGGGACAGCGGGCTCAACGAGATCGGCTGGCTGCGCGCCGTGCTGATCGGCCTGCTGCAATGCACCGCGCTGATCCCCGGCATCTCGCGCTCCGGCGCCACCATGGTGGGCGGCCTGCTCTGCGGCCTGCGCCACGCCGAGTCGGCACGCTTCTCCTTCCTGCTCGCCACCCCGATCATCGCCGGCGCCGCCGTGCTCGAGGTGCCCAAGCTGCTGCGCGCCGCTCCCGGCGAGGGCGGGCTGGGCGGCCTGGCGTTGCTCGCCGGCCTCGTCGCCGGCGTCACCGCCTACGCCTCCGTCGCCTTCCTGATGCGCTACTTCAAGCGCCACGAGCTCGAGGCGCTCGACCCCTTCGCCTGGTACTGCTGGGCAGCCGGCGCTGGGGCGGCCGTGCTGCTGACGATGGGTTAGTCCTGTGGCGGCACGATTATGTTGACGAAGACCCCCACCTGGTTGGGCGGCAGGAAGGGCGGCGGCGGGTAAGGTGCCGCGCGGCGGATTGCCTCCTCTGCCGCCGCATCGAACAAGGGCTGACCGGAGCTCTCCTTGAGCTTCAGGTCGAGAATCTGCCCGCCATGGTCGATTGCGGCCGTGAATATGGCCGGCCGGGCCGGTCGTGCTACGCCGGCAATCAGCGGGTAGTGCAGGCGCCGTGTGATCCTGTCTCGCATGCCGTTCAGATAGGCGTCGCCGGTCTTTGCATCACCGCCAGCCTTCGGGGTGGGTGGTCCCTGCACATGGGCCACGCTTGGTGCCGGCGCCCGCCGCTTGGGTGCCGGCCGGGGCTGGGGGCGGCGTGGGCTTGACGACGGAGGCGCCTGCGGCGCTGGTGTCGACGATGGGGCGGGGGTTGAAGTGGCTTCGGTGCCGGCTCGGGCTCCGGCGGCGGCAGGCTTCGGGCTTCACGCCACGGGTGTTGCTCGCCCGGCAAGCGATCGGTCGGCATCACGGCGTCTCCCGCTCCGGATCTGCCTTGCGTGAGCGCTTGCGGCGGTCCGGGCTTCTCGGTGGTGGCTGCGGGATGGGCGGCTCGAACACCACGGTTACCGGGATCGGCGGCGGCGGCGGCTTGCTGTCCCACCACTGCATCGGCACCAGCGCGATCGTCAGCACCAGGGCGTGCAGCAGCAGCGCCGCCGCCACCGCGATCTCGATCGCGCGACGGCCGGGGCCGCGACCGGTGACCACGACCGGCTCCGGCGGGTTGAGCGTTTCGACGCCGGCCGGCACGGCGGCCGGCCACTCGTCCTTCGCCGTGACGGTCAGGGTACTGATCTGGTTCATCGCTCGCCGGGTTGCGGCGGCCGGACCCGGCCGCCATGGCCGAGTCTAGCCGCAATCGGGCCGGCGAGGCGAGCGGTGCGGCGCTCAGCCGCCCCTGCCGAAGAGCCTCAGGAAGGCCGCCCCGGCATTGGGATAGCGGCCCTTGGAGAGCTGCCCGTTGTAGTCCGGCGCCGGATAGTTCCAGTAGTTGTGGTAGGCGACGTTGTTGCCGGAGATCCACGCGGACATCTGCTCGATGAAGTAGGGATCGTCGCCGCAACCGTGGCCGTCCGGACGCGTCCCGGTCGCCCATTCGGGGAAGCTCATCGGCTTGCCGTGCGCCGCGGCGAACGTCTTGTGCCAGAGCAGCCCGTAGGGCTGGTTCATCATGGTGTTCCAGCGCGTCTTGGGATCCTTGTCCGCGTCCCGCCACCAGTTGCAGTAGACGTCCTGGCCGATGATGTCGACGTAGCCGTCGCCGGGGTAGACGGCGTCCGGCTTGATGCCGAGCTGCGAATGGGCCGGGTTCCAGTCGAACCTGAAGCGCTGGCCGGGCACCGAGCGCATGACGTCGACGATGTGCCGGTAGGTGGCGACCCAGTCCTGCGCATGACCGGCCGCCGCCCAGGGATACCAGCCGCCGTTGAACTCCCAGCCGACGCGCAGGATCGCGTCGGCGAAGCCCTTCGCCACCAGCTTCTTCGCGAGATAGCGGTAGGAGCCGTCATGCGTGCCCGCCGCGACCTCCGACAGCGGCGTGCCCTTCACCGTCATCGGGATCGAGAACACCATCTTGCGGCTCTGCTTGGCCCACTGGTCGATCGCCCAGCCGCCGAGCGACACCGGGCTGTTGCCGACCGAGCCGTCGCCCCAGTTGGTGAAGAAGAGGAACTCCAGCCCCAGCGGGACGGGTCTGCCCAGCCAGGCCTCGAAGGCGGGAATTCGCTTGACCCCGGTGTCGCCGGCCCCGCCATAGGTGCCCATCTCCGGGCTGCCGGCGCGCGCCGCCGTGGCGAGCGCCAGCGCCGCCGCGAGCGCCATTGCGGCCGCCCGCCCCCCGGTCCGCACGCCCCGCATGGCCGCCCTCCTCCGTTGCCGCGCCGAGGAGAACAGCCGCGGCCGAGGCTGGTTGCCCCAGTGGCGTGCTATGGCGCGCTATGCCGCGGCGGGCGGCCTCAGCCGGGCCGCGGCCCGCGGCGTGCCGCCTCGCGCCACAGCGTGTAGAGGCCGCTGGCGATGATGATGCCGGCGCCGATCATGCTGGCGGCGTCCGGCGAGGTGCCGAAGACCAGCAGGCCGAACACCACGCCCCAGATCATCTGCGAGTACTGGAAGGGCGCGATGATCGAGGGCGGCGCCTGGCGGAAGGCGAGCACCAGCCCGATATGGGCGGTGCCGACGAGCATGCCGTTGAGCGCGATCAGCGCCAGGTCGGCCGGCGCGGGCGGGCGGAAGGCCGTCAGCATGCCGGGAATGCTGATCACCAGCACGGCGACCAGCAGGCTGGCGATCAGCGCCGGGCTCGATTCGCCGTGGCCGAGGCGGCGCAGCACGATCAGCGACAGCGAGAAGCAGAGGGAGGCGGTGAGCGCCGCGAGCTGGCCGGGATCGAAGCCGCCGAAGCCCGGGCGCAGCGCCACCAGCACCCCGGCGAAGCCCACCGCCACCGCCGTCCAGCGGCGCCAGCCGACCTTCTCGCCGAGCAGCGGCACGGAGAGCGCGGTGACCCAGAGCGGGCCGGTGAAGACCAGCGCGTAGGCATCGGCCAGCGGCAGCCCGCGGATGGCGAGGTAGAACAGCATGGTGGAGGCCGCGGACAGCGCGGCGCGCAGCGCGACCATCAGCGGCCGGCGCGGCCGGAGCGAGCCCCAGTCGCCGCTGCGCGCCACCATCAGCGTCACCGGCACCAGCGAGAAGCAGGCGGAGAGCCCGGCGATCTCGCCCACCGGGTAGCGCTCGATCAGCAGCTTGCTCAGCATGTCGCTGGTGGCGAACAGGCTGAAGGAGAGCAGGGTCAAGCCGATGCCGAGGCCGACGCGGTCCGGCGGCTGGGTGGCCGTGGCGAGCGAGGGAATGACCGGCTCCTGTGCGCGGGGAGCCCTTCCCTGGCACAGCCGCCCCGTGCTTGTCTAGCCGCCCTCGGCCGAGGCTTGGACGGGGCGGCGCCGGGCGGGCAGCAGGAGGGCAGGGCATGGGCAATCTCGATCCCGACATGCGGGCGATCCTCGACCTGATGCGGGCGAACCCGGCGCCGCCGGTCTCGGTGCTGACCCCGGCGGAGGCGCGCCGCAACGTGGCGACTCTGTTCACCCCGTTCTGGAACGCCGACGCGCCGCGGCTGCCGCGCATCGAGGACAGCACCGTGCCCGGCCCGGCCGGCCCGATCCCGGTGCGGCTCTACGATCCCGGCGTGCCGCCGGGCGGCCCGGGCCTCGTCTACCTGCATGGCGGCGGCTGGGTGATCTGCGACCGCGACTCCCATGACGGCATCTGCCGCCGGCTGGCGCTGACCGGGTCGATGCGCGTCGTCAGCGTCGAGTACCGGCTGGCGCCGGAGCACAAGTTCCCGGCGCCGCTCGAGGACTGCATCGCGGCCGCCCGCGCCGTCGCCGCCGAAGCCGGCCGCTTCGGCGTCGATCCCGGCCGGCTCGCGGTCGGCGGCGATTCCGCCGGCGCCAACCTGTCGCTCGCCACGCTGGTCGCGCTGCGCGATGGCGGCGGGCCGGCCTACCGGGCCGGGCTGCTGATCTACGGCGCCTACGGGCTGGGCGGGGACACGGCCTCCCACCGCGCCTTCGGCGACGGCAGCTACGTGCTCTCGACCGCCGACATGAAGTGGTTCCTCGGCCACTACATCGACGGCGCGGCCGGCGCCGACGATCCCCGGGTCTCGCCGATCCGCGCCGCGCTCGCCGGCCTGCCGCCGCTCCTGCTCACGGCCGCCGCCTTCGACCCGCTGCTCGACGATTCCCTGGCGCTGTCGGAGAAGCTCAGCCACGCCGGCCAGCCGCACACCTACCGGCTGTGGCCCGGCGTGGTGCACGCCGCGCTGCACATGACGCGCATGCTGCCGGCGATGGAGGGCTACATCGCCGAGATGGGGCAGTGGCTCGGCAGCACGCTGCGCTCCTGATCGCGTCGCCCTGCGGCGCTTTGTCCGCCGGGCCTGCCCCTTCCGGGTTCCCTTCCGGGTGGCGGGCCGCAACGGCTTCGCCTAAGGTCCGCCGCGCCCGTGGGTCCCGTCGGCCGTGGCGGAGGTGCCGTTGCGCGCGCATCCCTATCTCGTGCTCGCCGGCGGGGCGACCCGGCGGATGCTGCCCAACCGCTGGGACCTGATCGCCGCGCCGCTGATCTTCGGCACCTTCGTGCTGCTCGCCGTCGCCGCCCGGCAGATGTCGGCCCCGGTCGCCACGGTGGAGCGGGCCGCCGTCTCGCTCGACCCGGCCGCCCTGCCGCTCGATGCGCTGCGCACCGTGCTGCGCATGCTGGCGGCGCTCGCCGCCTCGCTGGTCTTCACCTTCGCCTACGGGGCGCTGGCGGCGAAGAGCCGGCGCATGGGCCAGGTGCTGCTGCCGGTCCTCGACATCCTGCAGTCGGTGCCGGTGCTGGGCTACATCTCCTTCACCGTCGTGTTCTTCATGACCCTGTTCCCGGCCAGTGCGCTGGGGGCCGAGCTGGCGGCGATCTTCGCCATCTTCACCAGCCAGGCCTGGAACATGACCTTCAGCTTCTACCAGTCGCTGATCACCGTGCCGCGCGACCTCGACGAGGCCTGCCGCAGCCTGCGGCTGGGCGGCTGGCAGCGCTTCTGGCGGCTCGAGGTGCCGTTCGCCATGCCCGGGCTGGTGTGGAACATGATGATGTCGATGTCGGGCGGCTGGTTCTTCGTCGTCGCCTCGGAGGCGATCGCCGTCGGCGACCGCCGCATCGTGCTGCCCGGCATCGGCTCCTACGTCGCCGCGGCGATCGACGCCCACGATCTCGCGGCCGTCGGCTGGGCGATCCTCGCCATGGTGCTGGTGATCGCCCTCTACGACCAGCTGATGTTCCGGCCGCTGGTCGCCTGGGCCGACAAGTTCCGCGTCGAGCTGACCGGCAGCCAGACCCTGCCCGAATCCTGGTTCCTGCGGGTGCTGCAGCGGACCCGGCTGATCCGCCGGGTCGCCGACCCGCTCGGCCTCTGGCTGCGCCGGCTCGCCATGCTGCGCTTCCTGCCGCGGCGCGCCGAGGCGCCGCCGCCCGAGCGCAGCCGGTGGCGCGAGCGGGCGATCGACGCCGGCTGGTACCTGCTGGTCGGCGCCGCCGCCTTCTGGGGCGCGCTGCTGGTGGTCCGCTTCGTCCGTGCCGAGCTCGGCTGGCGCGACCTGCTCGAGGCGGGCGGTCTCGGGCTGCTCACCATGCTGCGCGTGGTCGTGCTGATCGCGCTCGCCTCGGTGATCTGGGTACCGGTCGGCGTCGCGATCGGGCTGCGGCCGCGGCTGGCCGAACGGCTGCAGCCGCTGGCCCAGTTCCTCGCCGCCTTCCCGGCCAACCTGCTGTTCCCGGTCGCCGTGGTGGCGATCGTGCGCTGGCGGCTCGATCCCGACATCTGGCTGTCGCCGCTGCTGGTGCTCGGCACCCAGTGGTACATCCTGTTCAACGTCATCGCCGGCACCAGCGTCTTCCCCAACGACCTGCGCGAGGCGGCGACCAACCTCAGGCTCCGCGGCTGGCTGTGGTGGCGCCGGGTGATGCTGCCCGGCATCTTCCCCTACTACGTGACCGGCGCGATCACCGCCGCCGGCGGCGCCTGGAACGCCAGCATCGTCGCCGAGGCGGTGTCCTGGGGCGACACCAGGCTGCGCGCCGCCGGCGTCGGCGCCTACATCGCCGACGCCACCGCGCAGGGCGACTATCCGCGCATCCTGCTCGGCATCGCCGTGATGTCGCTGTTCGTCATCCTGTTCAACCGCCTGCTCTGGCGTCCGCTCTACGGCTTCGCCGAGCGGCGCCTCAGGGTCGGCTGAGGACGCCCCGCCGGTGGCTCGCATCCCGCCTCGCCATTCGCTGCTGCAACCGTCATCCGGCACAGCGGCAAGCTGGATGCCCGGGTCGGGCGCGGGCATGACGAAGAGGGGCGGGACCGGTGAAGGATGGCGGGGGCGGCAAGGTCGTGCTCCGGCTTTCTTGGAGGCATGAATGGGCGTTGAGATCCGCAACCCTGCCGTGCTCGAGGTGTCCGGCGTCGCCAAGGCGTTCGTCAAGCCGGCCGGCGAGCAGCTCACCGTGCTGGACCGCGTCGACCTGGCGCTCGGCGAGGGCGAGATCGTCGGGCTGCTCGGGCGCTCCGGCTCGGGCAAGTCGACCCTGCTGCGCATCGTCGCCGGGCTGATCCGGCCCACCGCCGGCCGCGTGCTCTATCGCGGCCGGGAGCTGGCCGGCCCGGCCGACGGCGTCGCCATGGTGTTCCAGACCTTCGCGCTGTTCCCCTGGCTGACCGTGCTGCAGAACGTCGAGACCGGGCTGGAGGCGCGCCGCGCGCCGGCCAAGGAGATGCGCCGCCGGGCACTCGCGGCGATCGACCTGATCGGGCTCGACGGCTTCGAATCGGCCTATCCGCGCGAGCTCTCCGGCGGCATGCGCCAGCGCGTCGGCTTCGCCCGCGCCCTGGTGGTCGATCCCGACGTGCTGCTGATGGACGAGCCCTTCTCGGCGCTCGACGTGCTCACCGCCGAGACGCTGCGCACCGACTTCCTCGAGCTCTGGGCCGAGCGGCGGATGCCGATCAAGTCGGTGCTGCTGGTCACCCACAACATCGAGGAGGCGGTGCTGATGTGCGACCGCATCCTCGTCTTCTCCTCCAACCCCGGCCGGGTGGCGGCGGAGATCGCGGTGCCCTTCAAGCATCCGCGCAACCGGCTCGACCCGGCCTTCCGCAAGATGGTCGACGACATCTACGCGCTGATGACGGCACGGCCGGCGCCCGCCGGGCGCAGCGACAAGGGGCCGTCGATCGGCATCGCCGAGCGGCTGCCCGAGGCCGGCACCAACATCATGGCCGGGCTGATCGAGGCGCTGGCCGGCTCGCCCTATGACGGCCGCGCCGACCTGCCCGACCTCGGCAGCGCCCTGCAGCTCGAGATCGACGAGCTGTTCCCGGTGGCCGAGGCGCTGCAGATCCTGGGCTTCGCCGAGCTGCAGGAGGGCGACATCCGCCTCACCGCGTCGGGCCGCCAGTTCGCCGAGTCCGACACCCAGGCGCGCAAGCGCCTGTTCGCCGAGCGGCTGCTGCAGAGCGTGCCGCTGGCCGCCCATATCCGCCGGGTGCTCGACGAGCGGCCCGGCCACCGCGCGCCCCGGCTGCGCTTCGAGACCGAGCTCGAGGACCGCCTCAGCCAGGCGGCCGCCGAGGAGACGCTCGGCGTGGTCATCGCCTGGGGGCGCTATGCCGAGCTGTTCTCCTACGACGACCAGGCCGAGATGTTCAGCCTCGAGGATCCCGGGCTGGCCGAGGCGTAGCAGCGCTCCGGCCGATCAGTTCGCCGCGGCCTTGACCGGCGCGGCGGGCGGACGGCCGGCGGCGGTGAGCCGGTTCCAGACGAAGTCGTTGGTCATGTAGACCAGCGTCCGGGTGGCGGCGATGGCGCCGGTGGTGAGCAGCGAGGAGCCCAGACCGTTGCCGAAGGCCAAGGTCAGGCCGAAGATCCGCGCCGTGCTGATGATCCGGTAGATGATCGCCTTGTGGACATCGACCGGCCGCACCCCGTCAGGGCCGGGCGGCGCCTCGCAGCAACGCTCCCAGGCATATTCGAAGGCGTAGGTCAGCATGGGCGAGGTGACGACGTTCACCACCCCGAACCAGCCGCCGGTCGTGGCCGCCGCCGCCGCCGTGCCCATGTACCAGAGCTGATCGGTGGTCAGCACCGCCGTCGTGTAGGTGACCGTCTTGTAGAAGGACAGCATCGACGGGGCGAGCCCGGCGAGCGGGCCGGGCGGGATCGGTGGCAGGACGAGCGGCGTCTGGTCCGGTGCGGGCGCCACCGGTTGCTGCGCGGCGGCAGGCCCGGCCATCGCCTGCCAAGCCACGATGAGGCTAGCGAGTAGCAGCAGCCGCAGCGCGGGAAGGTTCCGATCGGTCCGGGTCACTTCGTCTTCTCCAAATGCTCGCTCAGCTCTTTCAGCTCGTCGCCGGCCTGGGCCAACCACTTCGCGCGTTGCGTCGTCTCCCACTTCCTGACCAGGATGGCGGCCATCGAGGGGGCGACGATCAGCTCCATCACGTTGCGCGGCGGATCCTCGGCGCCGATCGAGGAGAGCTTGAAGCCGACCGCGTCGCCGCCGCTGCCCTCCTCGCCCCAGATCTCCTCGAGCTGGGTCTCGGAATAGGTCTTCATGTCGGAGGCGTTGGCGATCACCGCCTCCATCAGCTTGGCGTATTTCGGCTCCTTGGCGGCGTACTCCCGGGCCGCTGCGATGCCGATCTCGATCATCTCGTCGAGCCGCGCCAGGGTGGCATCGGGATTGGCCAGCGTCTTGCCGGCCACATCGGCCTGGGTCGCTTCGAGCCGGGTCTGATATCCCGCCGCGTCGAAGGCGAGCGCCGGCGCCGCGGCGCCGGCGAGCAGGACGAGCGACAGGCCGAGGGCGCGCATCCGCGGCAGGGCGATGCGCGGTCTTCCGTACGTCATGGGCAGTGGAACTCCAATGCCGCCACGCGGGGCAGGCCCTATGGTAGGAGCTTGCCGACCTCGACGAAGTCGATGGTCGGCGATTCGCGGACGCGGTTCGGGCCCAGCTTGTTCCAGGCATATTCGTGCGTGGTGAACTGGAGCGTGTCCGCCAGCGTCTGGATCGGCAGCAGGGCGAAGGCCTGGGTAAGGCTGCCGAGCACGACGAGGTTGACGGCGGCGTTCTCGACGATCGTGGTCGCCTGGTCGGCGGCGGTCTTGAGCACCGTCACCTCGAAGGCGCTGAGCTGCTCCGGCGCAACCGCGACCTCGGAATCGCGGATCGCCCCGCTGCGCTCGGCATAGAACTGGTCGCCCACGACGTGCGCCGCCTTGAGCGCGTCGAGCCGCTGCTGCTGCTGCTGCCGGATCACGGCGCCGGGATCCTCGGTTGCCGCCGCGCTCGGCATCGCCGGTGCGGGCACGCCGGCGAGCTGGCGGTTGAAGCCGAGATAGACGAGGTACTGCAGGCCCTGCAGCCAGTCGCCGAGCACCGTCATGACCGGCGCGCTCGGCCGCGGCGGCTTGCCGGGCTCGGCCCAGCCCGGAATGAACCGGAGCCAGCTGCTCCCACCGCTCTCGGCGACGGATTGCTCGACCCGGCCCTTGGCCATCCCCGCCGTCAGCTCGGGGCCGAAGTAGAAGCGGATGTCGACGACGTCGCGGCGATTGCTCATCCGCACGCCCGTCATCGTCCAGAGCTGCGGCAGCGCGAGGTTCTGATTGGCGGCATAGGCCAGGGCCGACTGCCAGAAGGCGGGGGTGTCGGCGCCCGCCTCGGTGGCGACCTCGCCCGCGAAGCCGCAACGCGAATGACCCTCGTCCCCGCCGTCGAAGAACACCCGCAGCGGCATGTCGGTGCGCATGCAATCGGCGGCCACGCCCCATCCCGTCTCGATCGGGATCAGGTTGTGCTGCACCGTGGCGAAGGCGGTCACCTTGCGCTCGTCGAGCCGGAACAGCACGATGGTCTCGATGGCGCCGTAGGCGGCGTCGGTCATGTCGGCGACGACATCGTAGCCGCGCCCGGCCAGCACCCATTCGCCGGCGGGCAGCGGAACCTGGGCGTCGCCGAGATCGAGCAGCCCGCTGAGGCTGGTGCCGATGGCGGGCGGCGCGGCGGCGAGCGCCGCCCCGGCGCCGGCGCAGAGCCAGGCGGAGAGCAGGCCGGCGGCGAGCCGGCCGAGACCGTGCGCCCGCGGCGTTCTACTGGGTGACGGACGGCTGGGCATTGCCACTGCTCCTCAGCTCGGCGGCGGCGACCGGCGCATGGGCCGCCGGCGCGACGGGCGCCTCGTCGGCTTCCGGCGCGGCATCGACGCCTGCCCCGTTCAGCTCGACCTCCTCGATGTCGACGGCGGCGTTCGGGCCGAGCTTGTTCCACAGATACTCGGTGCCCCAGTACTGGCCGAAATCGGAGAAGGTCTGGACGCCGAGCAGGCTGACCGTGGTCGCGACGTTGCCGGTGAACAGGTAGTCGGCGGCGAAGCCGTAGATCTTGGATGTGGCCGAGTCGGTGAGCGCCTTGATGTTGGTGATGCCCTCGGCCGACCAGCGCAGGCTGGCGACGCTGCCATGCTCGCTCTCGATGATGTCGCGCTCGCGATCGTACAGCGACTGCGAGAGGATGCCGGACTGCCGGACCGCGTCGAGCCGGTCGAGGCGGACGTCGAGCGCCGGCTCGAAATGCGCGGCCCCGACGGTCCAGGGCATCGGCACGGCCCCGGCCTGGGCGACGCGATTCTCGTACCCGAGCTCGACGACGTAGCGCATCTGGCCCAGCCACTCGACCAGGCTGTCCACCGCGGCCTGCCGCGGCGTCAGCGCCGGCGGCGGCGCCGGCGCGCGCCAGAAGGCGGCGCTGGCGGCCCAGCCGGCCATGGTGGCGGTCCAGCCCGGCTGCTCCGTCTCGCCCTTGACGGCCTCGGCCGACCACTCGCTCGCCGCCCAGCTCGTCTTCGGCTCGGGCGGCAGCCCGTCCAGCGCCGGCTCGAAATGGTAGCGCACGTCGAGGATGTCGAACTGGTCCGACTTGCGGAAGCCCGCCATCAGCCAGGTGCTGGGCAGCGTCAGCTCGTGCTTCTCGACATAGCCCAGCGCCTGCGCCCAGGAGGCGGCGACGTGCTCCGCCTCGTCGTCCTCCATCGAGGTGATCACGTGGTTGACGAAGCCGCAGAACATGTGGTTCTCGGCGTCGTCGTAGACCACCGCCAGATGGATGTCGTCGCGCTCGCAGTCCGGTCCGGCGCCCCAGCCCTGGTCGATGCCGATGACGTTGCGATGGGCGAGGACGAAGGCGGCGACCCGCTTGCCGGCGAGCTTGAGCAGCACGATGTCCTCGACGACGTCGCCCGCCCCGCCGCGCACCGACGGGATCACCTGGTAGCCGTCGCCGGCCAGCACCCACTCGCCCTCCGGCAAGGGCACCTGCTTGCCGTTGAACGGCACGGAGCCGCTGAAGGTGGTGCCGATCGCCGCCACCGCGGCGGCCGCCGGCCGCGCCGCCGCGAAGGCGAGGAGCCCGATCGCGAGCAGGGCGCCGAGGCGCCCGGCGATGAAGCCGTGCCGGCGCCCGCCGGCCCGGTTCCGGACATGCCGCTGCCAACGGCATTCGCACCGTGGTATGGCCAACGTCCTGATCCCCCGTCGAGCAGGGCATCCGCCTCGGGAACGTGCGGAACCGGCCCTCGCTCTCAACCTCCGACATTAGTGCGAATCGGCGGCGCTGGCAAGCGAGCTTGGCGGTAAGCCGGCTGTGAATTGCTGCCTATCCGGCCTCCCGGTTGAGCCGGCCCGGGCCGCTGACGAAGCGGCTGCCGGCCTCGAAGAAGCGCAGCGGCCGGTGGGCGTCCTTGGTGATGCCGATGCGCACGCTGCAGCCGATCGCGCCGGCCGGCCGCAGCGCCGCGCCGAGCCAGAGCGGGCCGGGGGCGCAGAGGTCGAGGCCGTCGAGGCCGCGGTCGACGCCGAGCGCCTGGGCCAGCCGCCCCGGCCCGCGCGCCAGGTCGAGCAGGCGCGTCGTCCCGCGCCGCCGCTCCATCGCCGCGACGCCGGCCAGCGGCTCGAGCGCGCGCAGCAGCACGCCGGCGCCGATGCCGGGCCCGTCGCCGGAGACGTTGAGCATCATCGAGGTGCCGTAGGCGAGGTAGACATAGGCGTGGCCCCGCTCGAGGAAGAGCGAGCGGTTGCGCGGCGTCGGGCCGCGGAAGGCATGGCAGGCGGCGTCGTCCTGCAGATAGGCCTCGGTCTCGACGACGCGCCCGGCGAGCCGTCCCTCGGGCAGCTCGCGCACCACGGTGCAGCCGATCAGGAAGCGGGCCAGCGCCACCGTCTCGCCCGGCAGCTCGTCGCGGCCGAGCCGGCGCACCGCCAATCCCTCCGCCGCGAGCCTGCCCTGGTCCACCGCTCTCTCACCTGCCTTGACGTTCCCGCAACCGCCTTCTATCGTCGACATCCGTGGTGATTTGAGCCGACCGGCTTGCGGCCACGTAAAACAACACGCTAAAAGGTCGGGAGTCGAGAACCCCGGTCTTTGGCACGTCAAACCTGCCGCCGGGGTTTTTTGCTGCCCGGCGCTCGCACGAGGAGATGGCAGCATGGCTCGATCGTTCGGGGCCGCGGAGGCGGAAGGCTGGCGGGCGCGGACCCGGCTGGTGCGCGGCGGCACGCAGCGCAGCCCGCATGGCGAGACCGCCGAGGCGATCTACCTGACCTCGGGATATGTCTACGACAGCGCCGGCGCGGCCGAGGATCGCTTCGCCAACCGCCAGCCCGGCTTCGTCTACAGCCGCTACGGCAACCCGACCGTCGCGATGTTCGAGCAGCGCATGGCGCTGCTCGAGGGCGCCGAGGCGGCGCGCGGCGTGGCCAGCGGCATGGCCGCGGTCAACGCCGCCCTGCTGTCGCAGGTGCGGGCCGGCGACCGCGTCGTCGCCTCGCGCGCGCTGTTCGGCTCCTGCCGCTACATCATCGAGGAGCTGCTGCCGCGGTTCGGCGTCACCAGCGTGCTGGTCGACGGCCGCGACCTCGAGCAGTGGCGGGCGGCGCTGCTGCCCGGCACGCGCTGCGTCTTCATCGAGACGCCGGCCAACCCGACGATGGAGATCATCGACATCAAGGCGGTGGCCGAGCTCGCCCATGCGGTCGGCGCGAAGCTGATCGTCGACAACGTCTTCGCCACCCCGATGCTGCAGCGGCCGCTGGCGCTCGGCGCCGACATCGTCGTCTACTCCGCGACCAAGCACATCGACGGGCAGGGCCGCTGCCTCGGCGGCGTCGTGCTCGCCGACCGCAAGTTCGTCGACGAGACGCTGACGCCGCTGCTGCGCCACACCGGCCCGACGCTGAGCGCGTTCAACGCCTGGGTGCTGCTGAAGGGGCTGGAGACGCTCGATCTGCGGGTGCGCGAGCACTGCGCCAACGCGGCGACCGTCGCCGATCGGCTGGCGGCGCACCGCCGGGTGCGCCGGGTGCTCTATCCCGGCCGCGCCGACCATCCGCAGCACGCGCTCGCCATGGCGCAGATGAGCGGCGGCGGCTCGGTCATCGCCTTCGAGGTCGCGGGCGACAAGGCGGCCACCTTCGCCGCGCTCGACCGGCTGCGGCTGGTCGACATCTCCAACAATCTCGGCGACGCCAAGTCGCTGATCACCCACCCGGCGACCACCACCCACCAGCGCCTGACCCCGGCGGCCCGCGCCGAGCTCGGCATCGGCGACAACCTGCTGCGGCTGTCGGTCGGGCTGGAGGATGTCGAGGACATCTGGGAGGACCTCGATGCGGCCCTTGCGTGACCCGCCCGCGACCGGAGCCCCGAAGATGAGCCGAAGCGCCACCCCCGCGAAGCCGGCCGCCAAGCCGGCCCCGCCGCGGCCGCTGCCCAAGCGCCTGCCGCCGCTCAACGCGCTGCGCAGCTTCGAGGCGGCGGCCCGGCACATGAGCTTCGTCAAGGCGGCGGGCGAGCTCAACGTCACCCCGGCGGCGATCAGCCACCAGGTCAAGGTGCTCGAGGACTTCCTCGGGGTCGAGCTGTTCCGCCGGGTCAACCGCTCGCTGTTCCTGACCGATGCCGGCCAGGCCTGCCTGCCGGGCATCCGCGAGTCCTTCGAGGGGCTGGCGGCGGCGATCGCCCGCATCGGCGCCGCCGGCCGCAGCGGCGTGCTGACCGTCAGCGTGGCGCCGTCCTTCGCCGGCAAGTGGCTGCTGCCGCGGCTCGACGGCTTCCAGGCGGCCAATCCGGAGATCGACGTGCGGGTCTCCGCCTCGATGCAGCTGGTCGACTTCGCCTCGGCCGACGTCGACCTGGCGATCCGCTACGGCGCCGGCCGCTATCCCGGGCTGGTGGTCGAGAGGCTGCTCGGCGAGAGCGTCTTCCCGGTCTGCAGCCCGAGGCTGCTCGAGGGCGAGCACGCGCTCACCGCGCCGGAGCAGCTGCGCCACCATACGCTGCTGCACGACGACAGCCCGGACGAGGACGAGAGCTGCCCGACCTGGGAGATGTGGCTGCGCGCCGCCGGCGTGCGCGACCTCGACCATCGCCGCGGGCCGCGCTTCAACCAGTCGAGCCTGGTGCTCGAGGCCGCGGTGCTCGGCCGCGGCGTGGCGCTCGCCAAGTCGGCGATCGCCGCCGCCGACCTCGCCGCCGGCACCGTGGTGAAGCCCTTCGAGCTCGCCTTCCCGGTGGGCTTCGCCTACTACCTGGTCTGCCCGGAGAGCAAGGCCCGCCTGCCCAAGGTCGAGCTGTTCCGCGACTGGCTGAAGCAGGAGGCCGCGGCGGTCGAGGCGTAGCCCGGCGTCGGGCGACGGCGCGAGCCTCATCCTTCGACAAGCTCAGGATGAGGCCCCGAGATCGCGCCTGCTCTTCGAACCTCGTCCTGAGCCCGTCGAAGGGCGAGGTCGGCACGGCCGCCCGGTGGGGCGCGCCTGACCTACCCGGCCCGCCTTGCCACCACCGAAGGTCGCGCCGCGGCGGCCGCGCGGCGCGGCGGCAGCCAGCCTTCCCCGTCGATCAGCGCCTCGCTGGCGCGGCCGACCGCGTCCATCGAGGCGCCGGCGGCGCGCAGCCGGTCGCGCAGCGCGCCGATGCGGGCGACGCGGTCGGCCCATTCGGCGGCCAGCGTCTGCTCGAGGAACTGGCGCAGCCGGCGGGCGAGCGTCGGGCTCCGTCCGTTGGTCGAGACGGTGACCAGCAGGTCGCCGCGCCGGACCAGCGCCGGGGTGTTGAGGTCGCAGAGCGCCGGCCGGTCCTCGGCATGCACCAGCACGCCGGCGGCCGCCGCCGTCTCGGCCAGCGCGGCGGCGTCGCCCGCCGGCAGGTCGGCGATGAAGAGCAGCCGCGCCGCGGCGATCTCGGCGGCATCGGGAAGGCGCTCGACCAGCCGCCCGCCGGCCGCCGCCCGCAGCTCCGGCCCGGGGCAGGGCGCATAGACCGAGAGCCGCGCCGCGCCGGCCTCGTCGAGCTGCGCCAGCCGGCGCGCCGCCGCCGGGCCGTCGCCGACCAGCAGCGCCGGGACCCGCCCGAGATCGACCAGCAGCGGGTACATCAGCCGGCCTTGCGGCGATGCTGCGCCGGCACCTCGCCGATCAGCGCCAGCAGCGCCGCCGCGCCGTGCCGGTCGCACCAGTCGCCGAAGCCCTCATGGCCGATGCGGTCGACCGCGAAGCGGGCGAACAGCGGCTCCAGCCGCAGCGCGACCTCGTCCTCCGCCACCTTGTCGAGCAGCTTGAAGTTGAGGCGGGTGCCCTCGAAGTCGCCGCCGACATAGAGCGCGTAGTGGCCGGGCATGCGGCCGACGATGCCGATGTCGCCGGCATAGGGCCGGGCGCAGCCGTTCGGGCAGCCGGTGATGCGCACGCTGAGCCGCTCGCGCCCCAGCCCGTGCCGCTCGAGCGCCGCCTCGATGGCGTCGACCAGCGGCTGGCGCACCCGCTCGGCCTCGGCCAGGGCCAGGCCGCAGGTCGGCAGGGCCGGGCAGGCCAGCGCCCAGCGCTGCACCGGCGAGAGGTCGGCGGCGAGCGTCACGCCGGCGGCGCGCAGCGTCGCGGCGACGGCGCGCTTGTCGGCGGGCTTCACGTTGCTCAGCAGGATGTCCTGGGCCGGCGTCAGCACGGGGTCGAGCCCGTGCTCCCGGATCACCTGGCGCAGCGCGCTGCGCAGCTGCACCGCCGCGCTGTCGCCGATCCGGCCGCTCGGCACCGGCACGCCGAGATACCAGCGCCCGTCGCCCTGCTCGTGCCAGCCGAGATGGTCGACGACGCGGAAGCGCGGCATCGGATGCGGGTCGGCGAGGGGGTGGCCGACCCGGGCCTCGATCTCCTGCTTGACCCAGCCGAGGCCGCGCTCGTCGACCAGGTACTTGAGGCGGGCATGCTTGCGGTCGCTGCGGTCGCCGTGGTCGCGCTGCAGGGTGACCACCGCCTCGACCCCGGCGAGCAGCTCGTCGGGCCCGACGAAGACCACCGGCGAGGCCAGCCGCGGATAGGTCCTCGGCTTGTTGTGGGTGATGCCGAGCCCGCCGCCGACCGCCAGGTTGTAGCCCAGCAGCCGGTCGTGGTCGAACAGCGCGACGATGCCGAGGTCGTTGGTCAGCACGTCGACCGAGTTGTCCTGCGGCGTGCCGATCGCGATCTTGAACTTGCGCGGCAGGTAGGTGGCGCCGTAGAGCGGCTCCGCCTCGGCGGCGGCCAGCGGCTCGCCGTCCAGCCAGATCTCGTGATAGGCGTTGGAGCGCGGCGCCAGCCGCTCCGACAGCATCCGCGCGTCGGCCTCCAGCCGGGCATGGACGGCGTCGCGGATCGGCGCCGGGCTCGACATCACGTTGCGC
This sequence comes from Dongiaceae bacterium, assembly GCA_046349435.1. GTDB lineage: Bacteria > Pseudomonadota > Alphaproteobacteria > Dongiales > Dongiaceae > JAXMCI01. The sequence goes on from JAXMCI010000033.1 coordinate 43,086, forward strand.
ACCACGTCGCCGCAGGCGGCCAGCGTCGTCAGCAGGGCGTGGTTGATCGCGGCGATGGTCGCCTTGAGCTCGCCCTTGACCACGCCGTGCAGCTGGATGCCCTGGCGGGTGGTGATGCGCAGCGTGCCGTTGGCATGGCGGTCGGCCAGATCGTCGAGCGCCAGGTACTGCGCCGCGGTCAGCCGGCCGCCGGGAATCTTCGCGCGCACCATGAACTGGTGCTCGCGGCCGAGGCCGGACTGCTTCCTCTCCGTCGCGCTGTCGCGGTCATATTGCTGGTAGGTGCCGTGCACCTTGAGCAGTTGCGCGTCGGCGCCGCCGAACTGCGGCCGGTGCTCGGCCAGCGCCTCGGCGATGGTGCCGCGCAGCAGGCGGCTCTCCTGCTTGACGTGCTCGACCTCGGAGAGCTTGCGCGCCTTCGGCGCGATCGGTCCGGCGTTCATGGCGCGCTTCCAAATGCGTCCCGGCGGCCGGCCGGGATGGCCGCCGCAATCCTGACCGCAACGGTACGCATTGCGCCGGCCGCGCCATAACGAGAAACGCTTGGCCTCTGGATGAGAAAAACTATCGCAGGCGGGCCGCCATGGCCCGCCCGGGCTCACGGCGTGCTGTCGTAGACCAGCTCGGAGCTGCAGGTATCGTCGAAATCGGTCAGCGTCGAGCGGGCGGTGATCACCGCGCCCTTGTCGAACCGGTAGATCGCGTGCCAGACCGCCTCGCCCTGGTCGCTGACCTTCTCGGGCGAGCGCTCGGCCGGGTTGCCATGCACCTTGCTCAGCTCGGCCACGATCTTGCCCAGCCGGGCGAAGCATTCCTTCTGGTCGCTGTTCGCCATGTCGGGCAGCGCCAGGTTGATGGCGTCGAGCTTGCCGTCGGGCAGGAAGGCGACGATGTCGACCTGCTCGCCGAACACCGTGTCGGTCCAGCTCAGGATCGGCACGCCCGCCATGTCGGTGTCGGCCGTCGCCCCGGAGCCGGCGATCTTCTGCACCTCGGCGGTCGACATGCCGAAACGGAAATCGCCCCAGCCGGGAAGCTCGCCGGCGTGGCCCGGCGCCGCCGGCCAGGACGCGGCGATCGCCGCCGCCAGAAGGCCGCCCGGCAACAGCCGGCCGCGCCGGATCATCGGTCGTCGCTCGATCATCGTCGCCTCGAAAGGTCCCAAACCCGGCGCGATCCTAGCACAGGCCGGGGCCGTCGACGACGGCGCGGCTCAGCCCGGCCGGCTGAACACCTTGATCTGCCGCGGCATCAGCCCGACCGGCTGGCCCGACTTGAGGCCGCTCGCCTCGCCGGCATGGCGCACCGCCTCGGCCTCGACGATCTGGCCGGTGGCGAGCTCCAGCTCGACCCGCAGCAGCGGCCCGTTGTCCGACTGGTGGCGGACGGTGGCCGGGATGTGGCTCGCCCGCCCGGCGCCGTCGATCAGCAGGTCGTGCGGCCGCACGAAGGCGATCGCCGGGCCGTCCGGGACGTTGGCCTGGGGCAGCTGGATGCGGGCGCCGCCGATCTCGACGGCGCCGCCGCTGACCCGGCATTCCAGGCGGTTGGCATTGCCGAGGAACTCGTAGACGAAGGGCGTCGCCGGGTCGTCGTAGACGCTGCGCGGGGTGCCGACCTGCTCGATGCGGCCCTCGCTCATCACCACCACCCGGTCGGCCAGCTCCAGCGCCTCCTCCTGGTCGTGGGTGACGAAGACGCTGGTCAGGCCCATGTCGTCGTGCAGCCGCCGCAGCCAGCGCCGCAGCTCCTTGCGCACCTTGGCGTCGAGCGCGCCGAACGGCTCGTCGAGCAGCAGCACGCTGGGCTCGATGGCGAGCGCGCGGGCCAGCGCGACGCGCTGGCGCTGGCCGCCCGAGAGCTGGTTGGGATAGCGGTCGCCGAGCGGCTCCAGCTGCACCAGCCGCAGCAGCTCGGTGACGCGGCGCCGGATCTCCGCCTTGTCGTGCCGCACCTCGCGCGGCTTGACGCGCAGCCCGAAGGCGACGTTCTCGAACACCGTCATGTGCCGGAACAGCGCGTAATGCTGGAAGACGAAGCCGATCCGGCGGTCGCGCGCGCCGATCGCGGCGACGCTCTCGCCGTCGAAGCGCAGCTCGCCGCCGTCGGGGAAGTCGAGGCCGGCCAGGATGCGCAGCAGCGTCGTCTTGCCCGAGCCCGACGGCCCGAGCAGCGCCAGGAACTCGCCCTGGCGCACCGAGAGGTCGACGCCGCGCAGCGCGACGAAGCTGCCGAACCGCTTGACCAGTCCCTCGATCTCGATGCTCAAGGCCTCAAGGCTCCCTAGTGGCGCTGCGCGCTGAGCTCGCGCCCGAAGCGCCACTCCAGCAGGCTCTTCAGCACCAGGGTGACGAGCGCCAGCAGCGCGAGCAGCGAGGCGACCGCGAAGGCGCCGACGAAATTGTACTCGTTGTAGAGGATCTCGACATGCAGCGGCATGGTGTTGGTCAGGCCGCGGATGCGGCCCGAGACCACCGAGACGGCGCCGAACTCGCCCATGGCGCGCGCATTGCAGAGCAGCACGCCGTAGAGCAGGCCCCATTTGATGTTGGGCAGCGTCACCCGGAAGAAGGTCTGCAGGCCGTTGGCGCCGAGCACCAGCGCCGCCTCCTCCTCCGAGGTGCCCTGCTCCTCCATCAGCGGGATCAGCTCGCGGGCGATGAAGGGGAAGGTGACGAAGATCGTCGCCAGCACCAGGCCGGAAACGGTGAAGATGATCTTGATGTCGTGCGCCTGCAGCCACGGCCCGATCCAGCCATGGGCGCCGAACAGCAGCACGAAGATCAGGCCGGAGATCACCGGCGACACCGAGAAGGGCAGGTCGATGAAGGTGATCAGCAGGCTCTTGCCGGGGAAGTCGAACTTGGCGATCGCCCAGGACGCGGCCAGCCCGAAGATCAGGTTGAGCGGCACGGCGATCGCCGCCACGGTCACCGTCAGGCGGATCGCCACCAGCGCGTCCGGGTCGGTCACCGCCTCGAGATAGGCGCCGACGCCCTGGCGCAGCGCCTCGGCGAAGACCGAGGCCAGCGGCAGCAGCAGGAACAGCGCGATGAAGCCGACCGAGAGCGCGATCAGCAGCCAGCGCACGAAGCGGCTCTCGGCCAGCGCCGGCCGCGCCGCGGCGGCGCCGGGCGGGGCGGCCGCACCGGCCTTGGCGGCAAGACCGGTCAGCTGCCCTGCCACCGCCGCCCCCAGCGCTGCAGCAGGTTGATGGCGAGCAGCAGGACGAACGAGGCGGCCAGCATCACCACCCCGATCGAGGCCGCGCCGGCATAGTCGAACTGCTCCAGCTTGATGACGATCAGCAGCGGCGCGATCTCCGAGACCATCGGCATGTTGCCGGCGATGAAGATCACCGAGCCGTACTCGCCGACCGCCCGCGCGAAGGCCAGCGCGAAGCCGGTGAGCAGCGCCGGCATGATGCTCGGCAGGATGACCATCAGGAAGGTCTGCGCCCGGCTGGCGCCGAGGCAGTGCGCCGCCTCCTCGACCTCGCTGTCGAGGTCCTGCAGCACCGGCTGCAGGGTGCGCACGACGAAGGGCAGGCCGATGAAGGTCAGCGCCATGACCACCCCGAGCGGGGTGAAGGCGACCTTGACGCCGAGCGGCTCGAGCCACCGGCCGATCCAGCCGTTCGGCGCGTAGAGCGCGGTGAGCGCGATGCCGGCCACCGCCGTCGGCAGGGCGAAGGGCAGGTCGACCAGCGCGTCGATCAGCCGCTGGCCGGGCAGCCGGTAGCGGGTCAGCACCCAGGCGACGATCAGGCCGAAGACGCCGTTGATCGCCGCCGCCGCCAGCGCGGCGCCGAAGCTGAGGCGCAGCGCCGCCAGCACCCGCGGGGCGCTGACGGTCTGCCAGAAGCCGCTCCAGCCGATCTCGACGGGCCGGAGGACCAGCCCGGCGAGCGGGATCAGGACGATCAGGCAGAGATAGGTGAGGGTGAAGCCGAGCGTCAGCCCGAAGCCCGGGATGACGCTCGGCCGCCTGACGAAGCGGAGTGTCTCAGCCTGCTCTGCCAATCACTGCCCCGGCTTGTAGATCTGGTCGAAGACCCCGCCATCGGCGAAATGGGTCTTCTGCGCCTTTTGCCAGCCGCCGAACACTTCGTCCACAGTGAAAAGCGGTATCTGGGGGAACTGGCTGGCATAGCGGGCCGCCACTTCAGACAGGCGGGGCCGATAATAGTTCCGCGCGGCGATCTCCTGGCCCTCGGGCGAGTAGAGGTACTTGAGGTAGGCCTCGGCGACCTTGCGGGTGCCGTGCTTGTCGACGACCTTGTCGACCACCGCGACCGGCGGCTCGGCCAGGATGCTGACCGAGGGAACGACGATCTCCAGCTTGTCGGCGCCGAGCTGCTTGACCGCCAGGAACGCCTCGTTCTCCCAGGCGAGCAGCACGTCGCCGATGCCGCGCTGGGCGAAGGTGGTGGTGGCGCCGCGGGCGCCGGCGTCGAGCACCGGGACGTTGCGGAAGAGGGCGGCCACGAAGTCGCGCGCCTTGGTCTCGTCGCCGCCCGGCAGGCGCAGCGCGTAGCCCCAGGCCGCCAGGTAGTTCCAGCGCGCCCCGCCCGAGGTCTTCGGGTTGGGCGTGATCACCGCGACGCCCGGCTTGACCAGGTCGCCCCAGTCCTTGATGCCCTTGGGATTGCCCTTGCGCACCAGGAAGACGATGGTCGAGGTGTAGGGCGTGCTGTTGTCCGGCAGGCGCGCCTGCCAGTCGGCCGGCAGCAGCTGCCCCTTGGACGCGATGGCGTCGATGTCGTAGGCCAGCGCCAGGGTGACGACGTCGGCCTCCAGCCCGTCGATCACGGCGCGCGCCTGGGTGCCGGAGCCGCCGTGCGACGCCTTGATGGTGACCGTCTCGCCGGTCTCCGCCTTCCAGTGCGCCGCGAAGGCCGCGTTGTACGCCTTGTAGAGCTCGCGCGTCGGGTCGTAGGAGACGTTGAGCAGGGTGCTGTCGGCGTGCGCCGCCGGCCCCGCCAGCAACGCCGATCCGAGCAGCGCCGCCGCCGCGATTCGCGCGATTCGCCGCGCCCGACCTGTCCGCAACAGGGGTCCCATGCCGTCCTCCGATGTCGTACTGGTGCCGCCGGGTGGCGGCACCAGGAGTATGGTCGGCCACCGACGGCACGGCAAAATCAGAAAATCTTGCCGATCGGATGAGGAAAGCTACCGGAACCGCCGGACGGACGCCAGCCCGCCCCGCCCCGCGGCGTCAGCCCCGGCCGCGACCGCGGCGGCGCCCTTGCGTCCGCCATGCGGGCGCGGTAGTGGGCGTGGCGGCCGCCGCCGGCCTGCCAGGAAGTAGGAATATTGTCCGAATCACGCATTGCGCCCGCGATGCCACCGCCAGGCGCTGGCGACGATGGCGTCGAGCGAAGGCAGGGCCGGCCGCCAGCCGAGCAGCCGCTGCGCCCGGCGCGGGTCGGCGACCAGCCGCGGCGGATCGCCGGCGCGCCGCGGCGAGCGCCGCACCGGCAGGCTGCGGCCGGTCACCCGCTCGACCGCGGCGATCAGCGCCAGCACCGAATGGCCCTCGCCGGTGCCGAGGTTGAGCGTCAGGTTGTCGCCGCCCTCGAGCAGACGGCGCAGCGCCAGCACGTGCGCGGCGGCGAGGTCGGCGACGTGGATGTAGTCGCGGATCGCGCTGCCGTCCGGGGTGTCGTAGTCGGTGCCGAACAGGTGGAACGCCTCGCGCCGGCCGAGCGCGGTCAGCAGCGCCAGCGGGATGGCGTGCGTCTCCGGCTCGTGCGCCTCGCCGATCTCGCCCTCCGGGTCGGCGCCGGCGGCGTTGAAGTAGCGCAGCCGGGCGTAGCGCAGCCCGTGCGCGGCGCCGAAATCCTCGATCATCCGCTCGACCATCAGCTTGCTGGCGCCGTAGGGGTTGATCGGCAGCAGCGGGTGGTCCTCGGGGATCGGGTCGCTCTGCGGCGTGCCGTAGACCGCGGCCGTGCTGGAGAAGACCAGCACCTTCGGCCCGCGGTCGCGCAGCGTCTCGAGCAGGGACAGCGAGCCGGCGGTGTTGTTGCGGAAGAACTTGCCGGGATCGACCACCGATTCGCCGGCGGCGATCGAGGCGGCGAAGTGGATCACCGCGGCCGGCGCCCAGCGCTCGATGACGGCCGCCAGCCGCGCCCCGTCGGCGAGCTCGCCCTGCTCGAGCGGCCCCCACTTCACCGACCAGCGATGCCCCTCCGACAGGTTGTCGTAGGTCACCGGCGTGAACCCGGCGGCGGCCAGCGCCTTGCAGGTGTGGCTGCCGATATAGCCGGCGCCACCGGTTACCAGGATATGCATGCGACGATCCCTCCTCGGCCGGCCGCGCTGCGCCGCCCACCGCCGCCCTTAATGCCGCGGCACGGCCGGGCATGACAACCACCGCCGCGGCTCCCGAGTTCACGGCCGGCGGCCATTTGCACGGAAAGATGAAGAATGCGCGACCGGCTGGAGCTCGACGGCGATTGGGACTTTCACCTCGGCGACAGCCCGCCGGCGGCCGGCTGGCGGCGCATCCGCGTGCCGGGGCCGTGGCAGGCGCAGCTCGACGACCTGCGCGCGGCGACCGGCACCGGCTGGTACCGCCGCCGCTTCCGGCTGCCGCCCGCGTGGCGCGACGGCGCCGTGGTGCTGGGCTTCGGGGCGGTCTTCTACCTGGCGCGGCTGCGGCTCAACGGCCAGCCGGTCGGCGCCCATGAGGGCGGCTTCCTGCCGTTCGAGCTCGACGTCACCCGCGTCCTGCGGCCCGACGGCGACAACGAGATCCTGCTCGAGGCGATCCTGCCCAGCGACGACGCCGAGCGCTATCCCGGCATGCCCTTCGCCGAGATCCCGTTCGGCAAGCAGAACTGGTACGGGCCGGTCGGCGGCATCTGGCAGCCGGTCTGGCTGGAGCGGCGGCCGGCCGACCACCTGACCGGCCTCAGGCTGCGCAGCCGGCTGCAGGGCGGCGCCGTCACCCTGGAGGTGGCGCGCAGCCGGCCGGAGCGGGCGGCGCGGCTGGCGCTGCGGCTGCTGGCGCCGGACGGCACGCCGGTCGGCGGCGCCGAGGCCGGGCTGGCGCCGGGCCAGGCGCGGGCGGGGCTCGTCGCCGCGGTGCCGGCGCCGCTGCCCTGGTCGCCGGCGGCGCCGCATCTCTATCGCGCCGAGCTCGTCCTCGAGGGCCCGGGCGCCGAGCCGGACCGGCTGGTCGAGCGCTTCGGCTTCCGCCGCATCGAGGCGCGCGACCGCCGGCTCTGGCTGAACGGCGAGCCGTTCTACCTGCGCGGCGCGCTCGACCAGGACTACTACCCGGACGGGCTGTGGACGCCGCCCTCCACCGCCTTCCTCGAGGACCAGCTCGCCAAGGCCAAGGCGCTCGGGCTCAACTGCCTGCGCTGCCACATCAAGGTCCCCGATCCCCGCTACTACGAGGTCGCCGACCGGCTCGGCATGCTGGTCTGGTCGGAGCTGCCGAGCACCGGCCGGAGCTCGCCGGCGGCCCGCGCCCGGCTGGAGGCGACGATGGCGGGAATCCTGGAGCGCGACGGCCATCATCCCTCGATCGTCTGCTGGACCCTGGTGAACGAGAACTGGGGCACCGACCTGGTGCACAGCGCCGCGGACCGGGCCTGGCTCAACCGCACCTTCCGCTGGCTGAAGCGGGCCGATCCCGAGCGGCTGGTGGTCGACAACTCGCCGATCGCGCCGAGCTTCCATGTCGAGACCGACATCGAGGATTTCCACTACTACGCCGCGATGCCCGACCATCGCCACGAATGGGAGCGCTTCCTCGACGCCTTCGCGGCGCGCGAGGCCTGGACCTTCAGCCCCGCGGGCGACGCCCGGCGCAGCGGCGGCGAGCCGCTGGTGGTGTCGGAGTTCGGCAATTGGGGGCTGCCCGACCCGGCGCTGCTGGCCGCGCCCGACGGCGCGCCGCCCTGGTGGTTCGAGACCGGCCACGACTGGGCGGAGGGCGTCATGTACCCGCACGCCGTCGAGCGCCGCTTCCGCGACTGGCACCTCGAGCGCGCCTTCAGCGACCTCGCCGGCTTCGCCGCCGCCGCGCAATGGCAGCAGTTCCGCGCCCTCAAGTACCAGATCGAGGCGATGCGCTGGCGCCCGGAGATCGCCGGCTACGTCGTCACCGAGCTGACCGACTGCCACTGGGAGTCGAACGGGCTGCTCGACATGCGGCGCAACCCGCGCGCCTTCCACCACCGGCTGGCCGAGGTCAATGCCGACACGGTGATCCTGCCGGGCTGGGAGCGGCTGGCCTACTGGGAGGGCGAGGCGGTCGGGCTCGAGCTGGCGGTCGCCCATGGCGGCCCGGCGCCGCTCGAGGGCGCGCGCCTGCGCATCGCGCCCGGCATCGACCTCGCCGTGCCGCCGCTCCAGCCGGGCGGGCTCGCCCGGCTCGGCCGGGTGTCGCTGACCGCCGCCGGCGAGGGCCGGCCGGCGGAGCGCGAGATCGGTCTCGAGCTGGTCGATGGCGGCGGCCGGCCGCTGGCGCGCAACCGCCTCACCCTGGCGGTGCACCCGCCGCGCCGCCCGCCGCCGGCCGGCCCGGCCCTGTGGGCGCCCGCTCCGGCGCTGCGGGACCGGCTCGCCGCCCTGCAGTACCGGCTCGCCGATTCGCCCGCGGCGGCGGCGCTGCTGGTCGCCGAGGAGCTCGACGGGGCGCTGGTCGACCGGGTGCAGCAGGGGGCGGCGCTGCTGCTGCTGCCGCGCGCGCCGCTGTCGCTGACGCCGTTCTTCCCGGCCTGGCGCAACGTCCGCGTCCAGCCGCGCGCCGGCACGCGGTGGAGCGGCGACTGGGCGTCGTCCTTCGCCTGGCTGCTGCGCCAAGGTCCGTTCGCCGCGCTGCCCGGCGGCCCGCTGCTCGACTTCGCCTTCGACCGGGTGATCCCGGAGCATGTCATCCTCGGCTGCAACCCGCGCGAGTTCGAATCGCACGTGCTCGCCGGGCTGGCGGTGGGCTGGCTGCACAGCCCGGTGAGCCTGCTGGTGCACCGGCCCTACGGGGCCGGCCGGGTGGTGATCGCCACCTTCCGCCTGTTCGAGGACGCGCCCGGGCTCGACCCCACCGCCACCCTGCTGCTCGACGGCCTGGCGGCCCTGGCAGTGCCGGCCCTCGCCGCTGCCCGGTGAGGCGGCCGGCAGGAACTTTGTCCGCTCGCCGGCGTTGGGGCAGCAGCGGCCGCCGGCGGGTCGAGGGTCGGTCCGCTGCCCGCCGCCGCTTCAGCGAGGATCCGGACGATGCCCTGGCGGCCCAGCAGCGCGAAGACCTACCAGAACGGCCGGGCCGAGTCGCCGGCGAGCGGCATCGGCGGCGAGGCGCCGGCGGCGCTGATCTGCCTCTCCCACCTGCGCTGGAGCTTCGTCTGGCAGCGGCCGCAGCACCTGATGTCGCGCTGCGCCCGCCGGATGAGCGTGTTCTTCGTCGAGGAGCCGGTGTTCCGGGCCAATGCGGCACCGCATCTCGATCTGAGACTCGATTCCTCGGGCGTCACGGTCGGCGTGCCGGTGCTGCCGGAGGGCCTCGGCCCGGAGGAGCGCGACGCGGAGCTCGCCGATCTGCTCGACGGCCTGGTCGAGCGGCTCGCCGACCACCGGCTGATCCTGTGGTTCTACACCCCGATGGCGCTGGCCTTCGCCGGTCATCTCGCCCCGGCGCTCACCATCTACGATTGCATGGACGAGCTCTCCGCCTTCCGGGGCGCCCCGCCGGAGCTGGCGCGCCGCGAGGAGGAGCTGCTGCGGCGCGCCGACCTCGTGCTCACCGGCGGCCACAGCCTCTACGAGGCCAAGCGCCGGCGACATGGCAGCGTGCACGCCTTTCCCAGCAGCGTCGACCTGGCGCATTTCGCGCGGGCCCGCCGGCCGAGCCCGCTGGCGCTCGACCAGGACCGCCTGCCGCGGCCGCGGCTCGGCTATTACGGCGTGATCGACGAGCGGCTCGACACCAGGCTGCTCGCCGAGGTCGCTCGGCTGCGCCCGCACTGGCAGCTCGTCATGGTCGGGCCGGTGGTGAAGATCGACCCGGCGGAGCTGCCGCGCGCCCCCAACCTGCATTATCTCGGCGGCCGGCCCTACGAGGAGCTGCCCGACTATCTCGCCGGCTGGGACGTCGCGCTGATGCCGTTCGCGATCAACCGCTCGACCCGCTACATCAGCCCGACCAAGACCCCGGAATATCTCGCCGGCGGCCGGCCGGTGGTCTCCACCCCGGTCCCCGACGTGGTGCGGGCCTATGGCGAGCCGGGGCTGGTGGCGATCGCCGGCGATCCCCAGGGCTTCGTCGCCGCCATCGAGCGCTGTCTCGGGCCCTGGGATCGCGCCGGCTGGCTCCGCCGCGTCGACGCCGCGCTCGCCGGCCAGTCCTGGGACGCCACCTGGAGCGCGATGGCGGCGCAGATCGATCGCGCCCTCGAGGCCGCCGCCGCCGGCCCGGGCCGCCGGCCGCCGCCGGCCGAGCTCGGCGTCGCCTCGGGCTAGCCGGGGCCGGTCCCGTGCCGGTCCGGCCGGCTGCCGGGCGGCCCTTCCGCGCCGCCCGGCCGGATGCTACCTTCGCCGCTACCGATGGACGCGGCAGGGATACCGACGGCCACCCGCGGCTTGGCACCGCCGCGCGACCGGGCGGCCGACGCCGCGCGCCCGCTGCTCGTCCTCGCCCTCGCCATGTCGCCCGCCGAGCAGGCGGCGCTGGCGCGCATCGGCGGCGCCGAGCGTTTCCGGCTGCAACCGTTCGGCGATCCGGCGGAGGTCGGCGACCCCGCCTTCTGCCGGCCCGGCCGGCTGGTCCCGGCGCTGGTCGCCGCTGCGGGCGCCCTGCCGGAGCCGGCCGCCGGGGTGATCGCCTTCGACGACTACCCGGCGAGCCCGCTCGGCGTGGCGCTGGCCGAGCGGCTCGGCCTGCCCGGCCCGCGGCTGGACGCCTCGCTGCTCTGCCATCACAAGTACTGGAGCCGGCTGCGGCAGCGCGAGGTGGCGCCGGAGGCGGTGCCCGCCTTCGCGCCGGTCGACCTGGCGCGCCCGCCCGCGACGCCGCCGCTGCCCTTCCCCTTCTGGCTGAAGCCGGTCAAGTCCTCGCTCTCCCATCTCGGCTTCCGCATCGAATCGGCGGAGGCCTACGCGGCGGCGCTGGCCCGCGCGGCCGCCGAGCTGCCGGCCTATGTCGCCGCCTTCGACGAGCTGCTGGCGCTGGCGCCGGGCCTGCCGCCGGCCGGCTATCCGGCGCTGGGCGGCCGGGCGCTGATCGCCGAGGCGCTGATCGGCGGCCGGCAGGTGACGCTCGAGGCCTTCGTCCAGGGCGGCGCCATGCGCCTGATGGGGATCACCGACTCGGTCTGCTTCCCCGGCCATCCCAGCTTCAGCCGCTTCGTCTATCCCTCGGCCCTGCCGGGCCCGGTCCAGGCGCGCATGGCGGCGGTCGCCGGGCGGGTGATGGCCGGGTTCGGCTTCGCCGACGGGCTGTTCAGCATCGAGTTCTTCTACGACGAGCCGCAGGACCGGATCTGGCTGATCGAGATCAACCCGCGCTACTGCCCGCAATTCGCCGACCTCTACGCCATGGTCGACGGGCTCTCCAGCCACCAGGTGATGATCGAGCTGGCCTGCGGTCTGACGCCGCGGCTGCGGCCCGGCGCCGGCCGCTGCCGGGTGGCGGCGAGCTTCGTGTGGCGCCGCTTCAGCGACGCGACCGTGGTCGGCGCGCCGGGGCCGGACGACCTGGAGCGGCTGCGCGAGGCGCTGCCCGACGCCCATGTCGACTTCCTGGCGCGCCCGGGCGACCGCCTCTCCGAGCTGGCCCAGGACGCCTACAGCTTCCGCTACGCGGTGGTGAACATCGGGGCGGCAGATGCGGCCGCGCTGGAATCCGGCTATCGCCGCGCGGCGGCGCTGCTGCCGTTCCGGTTCGCCCCGCCCGGCCTCCCGCCGGCCCCGGGCCGGTCGCTCAGCGGACGTGAAGTCTGCTAGTATGGCAGCGTGGGTGCGCATCACCGCCTTTTACCGGCAGGAGGTACCATACCGGTTGAAGCGATCCTGGGTGATCGGGGGATGACCTCAGACGACATTGCCCGGCGCGTCACCATCGTCGACGGCGACGAGCCGCGCCGGCGCGAGCTCGCGGCGCGGCTCGAGGAGAGCGGCTACCGGGTCGCCGTCTGCGCCGATGCCGGCCTGCTGCGCGGCGACGGGGCGCCGCCCGCCGACATGGTCGTGCTCGACCTCGATGCGCCCGGCGGCGACGGGCTCGCCCTGGTGCGCGAGCTGCGCGCCTGCGGCGGCGCTCCGCTGATCCTGGTCACCGGGCGGGGCAGCGTCGCCGAGCGCGTCGCCGGCCTCGGGCTCGGGGCCGACGACTACATCGCCCGGCCGTTCGACCCGCGCGAGCTGGTGGCCCGCATCGACGCCGTGCTGCGCCGGCGCGAGCTGGTGGTGAGCGGCGCCCGCCGGCCGGTGCTGCAGCGCTGGGCCTTCGCCGGCTGGCAGCTCGATGCCTTCACCCGGCGCCTCGCCGCGCCGGACGGCGCGCCGGTCGACCTCACCGCCAGCGAGTACCGGCTGCTCGAGATCCTGGTGTCCAGCCCCGGTCAGCTGCAGCGCCGCGAGGACCTGCTGAAGGCCATCTACCAGCGCGACTGGACGCGCCAGGACCGCAGCATCGACAACCTGGTGGTGCGGCTGCGCCGCAAGCTGCGCGACGATTCGCGCTCGGCCCAGCTGATCCGCACGGCCCGCGGCGGCGGCTACCTGCTGACCGCGCCGGTGCGCGTCATCCGCGACGGGGTCGAGGCGGCGCAGCGGAGCTGACCACCGCGGTGCCGCGTGGCAGCCCCCGTCGGGCCCTGCCACGCGGCGCCGGGTCGACCGGGCAGCGCAGGCCGCAGGCCCCACCGGGTCCCAGCCCGACCCCGCCCCAGAGGCGGCAGCCGGGAGGAAGGCTGCTCGATCGTCGCACCGCCGATCGTGCGCCGCCGCACCACCCCGGCCAAGTCAGGAAGAATACCTACCGGCCCGACGGCTGGCATCGGGGCCGGCGATCGGGCATGCTCCCGGCCTTTTCCCAGGGCAAGCGGGGCAGGGATGGCACGGGTCGCGGGCAAGGTCGCCATCGTCATCGGGGCGGCGCAGGCCGAGGGGATCGGGGCGGCGATCGCCGAGCGGCTGGCCGAGGAGGGCGCCCTGGTCACGGTCGCCGACATCGACGCGGCCACCGGGGCGGCCACGGCGGCGGCCCTGGCGCGGCGCTGGCCGGCGGTCCGCTTCCGGCCGGTCGACGTCGCCAGCCCCGAGAGCAACCGGGCGCTGGCCGAGGCGGTGCTGGCCGAGCATGGCCGGATCGACATCCTCTGCCAGAACGCCGGCATCTTTCCCTACACCATGCTCGACGCCATCCCGGCCGAGGAGTGGGACCGGGTGCTCGGGGTCAACCTGCGCGGGCCGTTCCTGGCGCTGCAGGCCTGCCAGCCGGCGATGCGGCGGCAGCGCTACGGCCGCGTCGTCTTCACCGCCTCGATCACCGGGCCGCGCGTCAGCTCGCCGGGCCATGCCCACTACTCGGCGAGCAAGGCCGGCATCCTCGGGCTGATCCGCGCTGCGGCGCTGGAGAACGCCGCCTGGGGCATCACCGTCAACGGCGTCGAGCCCGGCAACGTGCTGACCGGCGGCATGCGCACCCACCGCAGCCCCGAGTTCATCCGCGAGATGGAGCGCTCGGTGCCGCTCGGCCGGCTCGGCACGCCGCGCGACGTCGCCGAGGCCTGCCTCTATCTGGCCTCCGACGAGGCGGCCTACGTGACCGGCACCAGCATCGTCATCGATGGCGGCCAGACCCTTCCCGAGGCGCCGCTGCCGCCGGTCGCGGCCGAGGCCGCCCGATGAGCGCCGCGCCCGCGAGGGCCGGCCGTCTCGCCGGGCGGGTGGCGCTGGTCACCGGCGCCGCCTCCGGCATCGGGCGGGCGATCGCGCTGCGCTTCGCCGGCGAAGGCGCCCGGGTGGCGCTCAACGACCTGCCGGGCAATCCGGGCCTCGCCGCGGCGGCGGCCGAGTGCGCAGCGGCCGCCGCGCCCGGCGCGCCGCCATTGACGGCGCCGGCCGATGTCGGGGACGAGGCGGCGATCGCCGCCATGGTGCGGCAGGTGGTGGCCGAGGCCGGCCGGCTCGACATCCTGGTCAACAGCGCCGCCTTCCAGCTGAAGAGCCCGAGCCACCAGGCGAGCGCCGCCGATTTCGACGCCGTGCTGCGGGTCGGGCTGCGCGGCGTCTTCCTCTGCTGCCGCGAGGCGCTCGGCCACTTCCTGGCGCGCCCCGGCGGCGGCACCATCGTCACCATCTCCAGCGTCCACCAGATCGTGCCCAAGCCCGGCTATCTCTCCTACGCGATGGCCAAGTCGGCGCTCGCCAACATGACGCAGACCCTGGCGCTGGAATATGCCGGCCAGGGCATCCGGGTGAACGCCATCGGGCCCGGCGCGATCGCCACGCCGATGAACGCCGCCTGGAAGGACGACCCGGTGCTGCGCCGCGCCGTCGAGCGCCGCATCCCGATGCGCCGCGCCGGCGAGCCCGAGGAGATCGCCGCCGTCGCCGCCTTCCTCGCCTCCGACGAGGCCTCCTACGTCACCGGCCAGACCCTCTATGCCTGCGGCGGGCTGACGCTGCATGCCGAATTTGCCGAAGATTGGGCCACGCAGGGCGGCTGAGCCGCGACGCCGGCGCTGGAAAGATCGCCAGGACGTCCTACATTGGGGCGAACGCGCCGGCGGAGCTGGTCGGCGGCGGCGCATCCGCGTTACCTCGTTGAAGGTCTTCTGCCCCATGGCTCGTCTCCTCGCATCGCTGCTCATGCTCGCCCTCGTCGGCTTCGCGACGCCGCCCGCCCGGGCGGCCGGCGACCCGGCCGTACAGCAGCCGGTCGAGGCGCTCTACGACGCCCTGCTGGAGGTCATGAAGGCGGGCGATTCGATGAGCTTCGCGGACCGGGAGAAGAAGCTCGATCCGATCGTGCGCCGGGCCATCGACCTGCCCTACATGGCGCAGTTCGTCGTCGGCCGGCGCTGGAAGGACCTCACCCAGGAGCAGAAGGACCGCTTCATCGACGTCTTCTCGCGCAACGCGGTGGCGACCTATGCCAACCGGTTCAACGGTTATAGCGGCGAGAAGTTCGTCATCCTGGACCAGCTGCCGCCCGATGGCGGCAAGGTCCGGCTGCAGACCCGCCTGGAGATCCCGGACAAGGAGCCGGTCACGCTCGACTACATGATGCACCAGACCGGCCCCGGGGAATGGCGCGCCGTCGACGTCTATTACGGGCCGGCGAGCCAGCTCGCGACCAGCCGCTCCGACTATTCCAGCACGCTGCAGAGCAAGGGCATCGACGGGCTGATCGCCGCGCTCGAGACCAAGACGCGGCAGCTCGGCACTCCCTGAATGCGGGCGGGCCCCGGCTTGACTTGGCCGACGGCCCGACGATAGGGTCCGCCACCTCGCGCCGCTATCCAGCCCGCGCCGGTGGTTATCGACTCGAAAGGCGAGCATGCGCGTCCCTTCCTCGGCCGCGAGGCCGGCGGCGAGCCGCCGCGGCCTGATCGCGCTGCTGCTGGCGGTGCCCCTGGCGCTGCTGCCGCGGCCGCTCCTCGCCCACGCCGTCGTCGTCCGCTCGATGCCGGCCGCCGACGCCCGGGTGACCGGGCCGGACGTCGCCATCGCGCTGCAGTCCAACAGCCGGGTCGACCGGCCGCGCTGCCGGCTGGCGCTGGTCGCCCCCGGCGGCGCGATGACCACGCTCGACCTGCAGGCCGACACGGCGCCCCAGCTGCTGGCGGCGCAGGCCAAGGGCCTCGCCCCCGGGGCCTACCGGCTGCGCTGGCAGGTTCTGGCCGTCGACGGGCACATCACCCGCGGCGACATCCCCCTCACCGTCGTCGCTGCCTGATCCCGGCGATGGCTCACGACCGGCCCGGCCGCACCGCGGCGGCCTGACCCGCGCCCTTCGGCATGGTCCTGCTGCTCACCCACAGCCACAACCTGGCCAACCTCAAGGACCAGCTGCTGATCGAGATGAGCCACATCCCCCTGGCGCTGCTCGGCATCACCTGCGGCTGGGCGCGCTGGCTCGAGCTGCGGCTCGCGCCGCCTGCCAGCCGGATCGCCGGCTGGGTCTGGCCCGCCTGCCTGGTCGGCGCCGGCCTCATCCTGCTGCTCTGCCGTGAAGCCTGACGGCGGCCGCCTCGCCGCCCTGATGGCGGCCCTGGTCGAGTGGAGCCGGCGCCATGCGGTGCTGGTGCTGCTCGCCGGGCTGGCGCTGACGGTGGCCAGCGGCTTCTATGCCGCAACCCGTTTCGCGATCGACTCCAACGTCTCGGCGATGATCTCGTCGCACCTCGACTGGCGGCAGCGCGAGATCGAGCTGGGGCGCGCCTTCCCGCAGAACGACGACCTGCTGCTGGTCGTGGTGGACGGCGCCGACGCCGACCTCGCCGACCGGGCGGCCGGCCGGCTGGCGGCCGCGCTGGCCGCCCGTCCGGCCCAGTTCCAGCATGTCCGCCGGCCCGATGCCGGGCCCTGGTTCGACAAGGAGGGCCTGCTCTTCCTGTCCGAGGCGGAGCTGCAGGCGATGGCCGACCAGCTGATCGCCGCCCAGCCGATGATCGGCGCGCTGGCTGCCGACCCGAGCCTGCGCGGCCTGTTCGACGCGCTCGGCCTGGGGCTGCAGGGGGTGGCCCAGGGCCAGGTGAAGCTGGCCGATCTCGAGCCCGCCCTGGCGGCAGTGGCCGGCGTCGCGCAGTCGGTCCTCGACGGCCGGCCGCGGCCGCTCTCCTGGCAGCGGCTGCTGACCGGCCGGGTGCCGCTGCCGCGCGAGCTGCGCCGCTTCGTCCTGGTCCAGCCGGTGCTCGACTACGGCGCCCTGGTGCCCGGCGCCGGCGCCAGCGCCGCGGTCCGCCAGATCGCCGGCGAGCTCGGCCTCACGCCCGATGCCGGCGTGCGGGTGCGGCTGACCGGGCCGGTGGCGCTGTCCGACGACCAGTTCGCCAGCGTCGCCCAGGGCACCGGCACCGCGGCGCTGGTCTCGGTGGTGCTGGTCTGCATCATCCTGCTGCTGGCGCTGCGCTCCCTGCGCTCGGTCGCCGCCGTGCTGCTGACCCTGGTCGCCGGGCTGCTGGCGACCGCCGCGTTCGCGCTGCTCACGGTCGGCGCCCTCAATGTCATCTCGGTTGCCTTCGTCGTGCTGTTCGTCGGCATCGCCGTCGATTTCAGCATCCAGTTCTGCGTGCGCTACCGCGACGAGACCTTCCGCCTCGGCGATCGCGGCCTGGCGCTCGCCGCGACCGCGCGGCTGGTCGCCCCGTCGCTGCTGATGGCGGCGCTGACCAGCGCGGTCGGCTTCTACTGCTTCGTGCCGACCGACTATCGCGGCATCGCCGAGCTCGGCATCATCGCCGGCACGGGGATGGTGATCGCCCTCCTGCTCAACTTCACGCTGCTGCCGGCCCTGCTCGCGCTGTTCCGCCCGACCTCGGCGCGCGAGGCGGTGGGCTTCGCCGGGGCGGCCCCGGTCGATCGGTTCCTGATCCGCCGGCGCCGCGCCGTGATCGCGGCGGGCGGCCTGCTCGCCGTGCTCGGGCTGGCGCTGCTGCCGCGGATGCAGTTCGACTTCGACCCGATGCATCTGCAGAACCAGAGCGCCGAATCGGTGTCGACGCTGATCGACATGATCGAGGACGAGTCGAGCACGCCCTACCGCATCGACATCCTGGCCCCCTCGGTGGCGGCGGCGGCCGCGCTGGCGGGCAAGCTGTCGGCGCTGCCCGAGGTCGAGCACGCCATCACCGTCTCGAGCTTCGTGCCGGAGGACCAGGATCCCAAGCTCGAGATCCTCGCCGATGCCGCGCAGCTGCTCGGCCCCACCCTCGACCCGCCGGAACGCCGCCCGCCGCCCGACGACGCGGGGGTGGCGGCCGCCACCGCGACGCTGATCGGGCGGCTGCAGGCCGCGGCCGCGCCGGGCAGCTCCGCCGGACGCCTGGCCGAGCTGCTCGCCGGCATCACGGCGCGCGGCCCCGCGGCGCGCGCGGCGCTGGCGCAGGCGCTGGTGGCCGGGCTGCCCGAGCTGCTCGGCAAGCTCGGCACCGCGCTCTCGGCGGGAAAGGTGACGCTGGCCGACCTGCCGCTGGACCTCCGCCGCGACTGGGTGGCCGCCGACGGGCAGGCGCGCATCGAGGTCACGCCGAAGGGCCGGGTGCGCAGCAACGAGCAGATCCGCCGCTTCGTCGACGCGGTCCGGGCGGTGGCGCCGCAGGCCAGCGGCGGCCCGGTCGGGATCGTCGAATCGGGCCGCACCATCGTCAACGCGTTCGTCACCGCCGGGCTGATCGCGTTCGGCGGCGTCGCCCTGCTGCTGTTCCTCGTGCTGCACCGGATCCGCGACGTCGCCCTGGTCTTCGCCCCGGTGCTGCTGGCCGCGCTGCTCACCGTGTCGACCAGCGTGATCTTCGGCCTGCCGGTCAACTACGCCAACATCATCGCCCTGCCGCTGCTGCTCGGCATCGGCGTCGCCTTCTCGATCTACTTCGTCAGCAACTGGCGCGCCGGCGAGGGCGACCCGCTGCAGTCGAGCACGGCGCGCGCCGTGCTGTTCAGCGCGCTGACCACCACCACCGCCTTCGGCAGCCTGGCGCTCTCCAGCCATCCCGGCACCGCCGACATGGGCAAGCTGCTGACCATCGCGCTCGGCTTCACGCTGCTCGCCACCTTCTTCTTCCTGCCCGCCCTGCTCGGGCCGCCGCCGCGGCAGCGCTGAGCCGGGCCTCAGCCGGCGGCGCGGGCCCGGCGCCACAGCGCACGGCCCTCGGCGGCCTGCCAGGCGAGCAGGGCCGGGACGAACAGCAGCAGGTCGCGGGCGCGGCGCGTCAGCGCCAGCGCCAGGGCGGTGTCGGCGGGCAGCCCGACCAGCGCGCCGACCGCCAGGAAGCCGCCCTCCTGCACGCCCAGCGCGCCCGGCACCAGGAAGGCGGCGCTGCTCACCGCCTGGATCAGGGCCTCGACGATCACCGCCTCGGCGAGGCCGACGGGATGGCCGAGGAAGTGCAGCGCCAGCCAGATCTCGCCCGCCCCCGCCACCCAGCCGGCGAGCTGCCACAGGGTGCAGGCGAGGATGCGGTCGCGCCGCCGGTAGAACTGCCGGATCGCCCGGTCGAGCCGGATGGCGCTGCCGAGCAGCCCGGCCAGCCGGTCGCCGAGCACCGTCTCGAAGATCCGGCCGAGCAGGCCGAACAGGCCGAGATGCTGGACCGCCACCAGCAACGCCACGAGCGGCAGGGCGGCGAGCAGCGCCAGCGCGATCGGCCAGGCGCCGCCGAGCTCGCCGCGCAGCGCGAGCAGCGCGATCCCGAGCAGGGCGAACAGCGCCTGGCTCAGGATCGACAGCGTCATGTCGACCACCAGGCTGGCGAGCGTCGGCGCATTGCGCACGCCGCGGCGGCGCAGCAGCCGGGCCGAGGCGACCTCGCCGCCGATGCGGGCCACCGGCAGCAGCCCGTTGACCGCCTCGCGCACCCACACCGCCCCGGTGAAGAAGGCGAGGCCGGGCTTGCGCGCCCCGGGCAGCAGGATCTGCCAGGCGCGCGCATTGAGCGCCATCGGCACGATGTGGAACAGGCCGGACCACAGGATGCCGAGCCCGGCGGCGCCGAGCGCCGCGACGATGGCGCCCAGCCCCTGATGCAGGATCAGCCCGGTCGCCAGCACCAGCCCGGCGACCGCCAGCAGCCCCGCCCAGCGGATCACCGGCGGCCCGGGCGCGGGACGGCGCGTGGCACCGGCGGCAGCGCGCCGAAGCAGGTCAGGGCGATGCCGGCCTCGGCCAGCGCCGCCTTCACCTTCGGGCTGACCAGCGCGCGATACTCCTCGACCGGCCGGTACTCGGGCATCGAGGGCTGGAACTCGGGCGGCCGCTCGACCGCCGGGTGGCAGTAGAGCTCGCTGACCCCCGGCGGCAGGTGCGGCAGCAGCGCCAGCAGCCGCGCCTCGGTCATCGCCCCGGTCCAGGTGATGCCGAAGACATGGTCGTTGGTGGCGAGCCCGGCCCGGCGCAGCTGCCAGCGCAGCAGCGCCGTCCACGGGCCGAGCAGCCGGGCGGCCAGCCGGCCCGGCGCCTGCGGGTCGGCGCGGCGCAGCACCGCGCCCGGCTCGTGCGGCAGCCGCACCGCGGCCAGGCCGAACTCGCGGCCGATGGCGGCGATCAGCCCGGCCACCGTCGGGTGGAGATGGAAGTGCTTGTGCGCGTTGGCGTGGTCGAGCGGCAGCCCGGTGGCGCCGAAAGCGGCGAACTGGGCGCGGATCTCGGCGGCCAGCTGGCGGCGCACCGACGGCCGCAGGAAGTTGATCCCGGCCAGCGCCATGTCGTTGCGGAAGCGGCCCGCGGCGGTCACCAGGTCGGGGATCCGCTCGGGCGGCAGCAGCGGCCTGCCGTCGACCAGCACGACGTGCAGCCCGACGCGCAGCGAGGGCAGGCGGCGGGCGCGCGCCACGGCGTCGGCCGCCGCGGGCGCGCCGACCATCAGGCTGGCGCCGGTCAGGATGCCGTCGCGATGGCCCGCCTCGACGGCCTGGTTGACCGCCTCGGCGAGGCCGAAATCGTCGGCCGTTACGATCAGCCGTCTCAGCTCGCGCGCGCCTTCAGGAACTGGTAGAACTCGACGCCCTCGCGCAGCCGCCGCTTCATCATCTGCGGGCTGCGCAGCATCTCGCCGACCAGCGCGGCGATCTTTCCCGGGCGGAAGTAGAAGCGCTTGTAGAAGGCCTCCACCGAATCGAAGATCTCGGTGTGGACGAGGTGCGGGTAGCTGAGCGGCGCGATCTGCACGCCGCGCTCGTCGACCAGCTCGGCATGCTCGGCGTCGAGCCAGCCATTCTCCACCGCCTGATCGTAGAGGAAGGTGCCGGGGTAGGGGGCGGCGAGCGACACCTGGATGGTGTGCGGGTTGATCTCGCAGGCGAAGCGCACCGTCTCCTCGATGGTCTCGCGCGTCTCGCCGGGCAGGCCCAGGATGAAGGTGCCGTGGATGGTGATGCCGAGGTCGTGGCAGTCCTTGGTGAAGCGCTTGGCGACCTCGATCCGCATCCCCTTCTTGATGTTGTGCAGGATCTGCTGGTTGCCCGACTCGTAGCCCACCAGCAGCAGCCTGAGGCCGTTGTCGCGCATCACCTTCAGCGTGTCGCGCGGCACGTTGGCCTTGGCGTTGCAGGACCAGGTGACGCCGAGCCGGCCGAGCTCGCGGGCGATCGCCTCGGCGCGCGGCAGGTTGTCGGTGAAGGTGTCGTCGTCGAAGAAGAACTCCTTGACCTGCGGGAAGCAGCTCCTGGCGAGCGCGATCTCCTCGGCGACGTGGCCGGGGCTGCGCACGCGGTAGCGGTGGCCGCCGACCGTCTGCGGCCACAGGCAGAAGGTGCAGCGCGACTTGCAGCCCCGTCCCGTGTAGAGCGAGAGGTAGGGATGCATGAGATAGCCGATGAAGTAGTCCTCGACCGTCAGGTCGCGCTTGTAGACCTCGGTGACGAAGGGCAGCTGGTCCATGTCCTCCAGCACCGCCCGGTCGCGATTGTGCGCGATCGCCCCGGCACGGTTGCGGAAGCTGAGCCCGTCGACCCTGGCGAGGTCGCGCCCCTCGGCGACCTCCTTGACCGTGAAGTCGAACTCGTTGCGCGCCACGAAGTCGATGGCCGGCCCGCGCGCCAGGCTGTCCTCGGGCTCGACCGCCACCTTGGCGCCGACCAGGCCGATCTTCAGGCTGGGATTGATGTCCTTGAGCGCGGCGGCGACCTTGACGTCCGACGCGAAGGACGGCGTCGAGGTGTGCATCACGACCAGCTCGTAGTGGCGCGCCAGCGGCAGCACGTCCTCGAGCCCGAGGCGGGCCGGCGGGGCGTCGATCAGCCGGCTGCCCGGCACCATCGCGGCCGGCTGCGCCAGCCAGGTCGGGTACCAGAAGGAACGGACCTCGCGGCGCGCCTGGTAGCGCGATCCCGCCCCGCCGTCGAAACCCTCGAAGGACGGCGGATGCAGGAACAACGTCTTCATCATCGTGTCGCTTCTCCATCGGCGCGCAAGGTTCCGTCGGCACGGACCCGGAGCGCGTGGCCGCGCCACGTCACCCGCTTGCCGCAGAAGCTCGCTACGAGGACTACGAAAGACAGCGTGTCGCGCACCGCCATCAGCCACAGCGGCGAGCGCTCCAGCGCCAGCGCGCGGTCGGCGGTGCGGCCGAGCCGGACCCGCGCCGCGGCGGCGATGGCGAGCGCCGTCAGGCTCGCCGTGCCGCCGCCGCTGCACAGCACCGCGCCCATGGCGAGCGGCACCGCATGCACCACCGCGGAGGCGGCGAAGCGGGTCGGGGTGATGGTGCGGATGGTGCGGCCCCAGCGCAGCTCGTGCCGGAACAGCCCGTCATAGTCGGGCTCGTGCACCACGGCGTCGACGATGTAGGGCGAGAGCACGATGCGGCGGCCCTGGCGGCGCACCGCGTCGCCCAGCGCGTAGTCGTCGGCCAGCGTGTGGCGCAGCGCCTCGTAGCCGCCGCAGGCGGCGAGCGTCGCGCGGCCGATGGCGATGGTGGCGCCGAAGCAGGCGGAGCGGGTGCCGAGCCAGCGCCCGACCAGCACCCCCGGCAGGAAGCCGTGGTTGATGAAGAGCGCGCCGAGCCGCGACCAGCGCCCGTCGGTCGGCCGCCCGGCATAGAGGCAGGTGACCAGCCCGACCTCGGGGTCGAGCAGCGGCGGCGCCACGCTCTGCAGGTAGTCGGGCCCGACCCGCATGTCGCTGTCGGCGATCACCAGATGGTCGTGCCGCGCCGCCGGCAGCATGTTGATCAGGTTGCTGACCTTGCCGTTGGTGCCGTGAGTCCGGCCGTCGATCACCAGCACGAGGTCGCGCTGAGGCAGCTCGGCGATCAGCCGGCGCACCACCGCCACCGCGGGGTCGGCGGCGTCGCGCGCCCCGAACACCACCTGGTAGGAGGGGTAGTCCTGGATGCAGAACGAGCGCAGGCAGTCGTAGAGATCGGCGTCGGCGCCGCAGACGGGCTTCAGCACGCTGACCGGCGGCGCCGATGCGCTGGCATCGGGCTGGGCGCGCGCGGTGAAGCGGCGGACCGCGCTGGCGGCTGCGAGCAGGTAGACGGCACCGGCCAGGCTGGCGGCGACGAGCGCCGCGGCGAGCCACTGCAATTCGGCGACCAGGTCAGTCTCCATCCGCTGGCGGAACCTGTACCGCTGGCAGCCGCCACGCCGAGGCGCTACGGTGCGTGCCTACTCTCGGACAGGAGCGTAACTCATGCCGGCGCCGAACGAACCGACGCCGTTTGTTCTCCCCAGGGACCCCGTCGTACCTCCATTCGCGGGGAACCTTAACATTGAAACACCCTCCGGCAAATGGGCCGAGACCGAGAACTTTCCAGTCGGCTCGCGGCTTCTTCCGGCCAGGCTGAGGCCGCACGTCATGGCCTTCTACGGCTTCGCCAGGGCGGCCGACGACATCGCCGACAGCCCCGACCTGATGCCGGCCGAGAAGCTCGCCCGGCTCGACCTGATGGAGGCCGGGCTGCTCGGCCGGGTGGCGGACGCCGCCGCGCCGCCGCGCGCGCTGCAGCTGCGCGCCAGCCTCGCCGCGTGCGGCGTCACGCCGGGCCATGCCGTCGACCTGCTGGCCGCCTTCAAGCAGGACGCGGTCAAGGGCCGCTACGCCGACTGGGCCGACCTGATCGCCTATTGCAACCTGTCGGCGGCGCCGGTCGGCCGCTTCCTGCTCGACCTGCATGGCGAGAAGCCGGAGCACTGGCGGCATTCCGACGCGCTGTGCAACGCGCTGCAGATCATCAACCACCTGCAGGACTGCCAGGACGACTATCGCACGCTCGACCGCGTCTACCTGCCGCAGGACTGGCTGGCCGGCTGCGGCAGCGGCGTCGCCGATCTCGACGCCGCAGCGGCCAGCCCGGGCCTGCGCCGCGTGCTGCTGCGCTGCGTCGAGGGCACCGAGGAGCTGCTGGCCGAGGCCCGCCGGCTGCCCTTCGTCCTGGCGAGCCGCGGGCTCGGCTACGAGAGCGCGGCGATCCTGGCGCTGGCCGAGGCGCTGACGCGGCGCCTCAAGGGCGGCGACCCGCTCGCCCGCCGCATCGCGCTCTCCAAGCCGGCCATGGCGATGACTGCTATGGGCGGGGTGCTCCGGCGCATGCTCGGCTACTGGTAGGGGGTGGCCTGGAACGCGGCATTGCGCCGCGGTGGCCTTTCTGTTGAACTGGCACGTTATGGGGACCGAGTCGGCACGGTGCCGACGCCGGGGGGGCCGGTCGGGGATCGCCCGGCCCGTGAACTGGGGTGATGGATCAGGCCGGTGCCGCCCGTCGGTGGATGCCGGGCGCGGCGCTGCGGGCCGAGGCCGCGCGGCGCCGCTGGAGGTGCTGGCCCCTGCCGGACCGAGGATGGGATGGAACATGCTCGCCAACAGCCGCTTGCTCGACGACATCAGGATACCGGCCGATCTTCGACGCCTGCCGCCCGAGCAGCTGCGCCAGATCGCCGACGAGCTGCGCCAGGAGCTGATCGACGCGGTGGCGATCACCGGCGGTCACCTTGGCGCCGGGCTCGGCGTCGTCGAGCTCACGGTGGCGCTGCATTATGTCTTCGAGACACCTGACGACATCCTGATCTGGGACGTCGGTCACCAGGCCTATCCGCACAAGATCCTGACCGGCCGACGCGACCGCATCCGCACGCTGCGTCAGGGCGGCGGGCTGTCCGGCTTCACCCGCCGGTCGGAAAGCGTCTACGACCCGTTCGGCGCCGCACACAGCTCGACCTCGATCTCGGCGGCGCTGGGCTTCGCCACGGCGCGCGACCTCAAGGGCGAGAAGCGCGACGTCATCGCGGTGATCGGCGACGGCGCGATGAGCGCCGGCATGGCCTACGAGGCGATGAACAATGCCGGCGCCGCCGACGCGCGGCTGATCGTCATCCTCAACGACAACGACATGTCGATCGCCCCGCCGGTCGGCGCGATGAGCGCCTATCTCTCGCGGCTGCTCTCCTCGCGCTCCTACCAGTCGCTGCGCACGCTGGGGCAGGACATCGCCCAGCACTTCCCGACGCCGCTCAAGCAGGCGATGCGCAAGGCCGAGGAATATGCCCGCGGGCTGGTCACCGGCGGCACGCTGTTCGAGGAGCTGGGCTTCTACTATGTCGGCCCGATCGACGGGCACAACCTCGACCACCTGCTGCCGGTGCTGCGCAACGTCAAGCACGCCGAAGGGCCGGTGCTGGTCCATGTGGTGACGCAGAAGGGCAAGGGCTACGCCCCGGCCGAGGCGTCGGCGGACAAGTATCACGGGGTGGTCAAGTTCGACGTGGTGACCGGCAAGCAGCACAAGCCCGCGGTCAGCGCGCCGAGCTACACCCAGGTCTTCGCCGAGGCGCTGATCCAGGAGGCCGAGGCCGATTCGCGGGTGGTGGCGATCACCGCGGCGATGCCGTCGGGGACCGGGCTCAACCTGTTCGCCAAGCGGTTTCCCGACCGCTGCTTCGATGTCGGCATCGCCGAGCAGCATGCGGTGACCTTCGCGGCGGGTCTGGCGGCCGACGGCATGAAGCCGTTCGCGACGATCTACTCGACCTTCATGCAGCGGGCCTACGACCAGGTCGTGCACGACGTGGCGATCCAGGGCCTGCCGGTGCGCCTGATGATGGACCGGGCGGGGCTGGTCGGGGCGGACGGGGCGACCCATGCCGGGCCTACGACATCGCCTATCTCGGCTGCCTGCCGGGGATGGTGCTGATGGCGGCGGCCGACGAGGTCGAGCTGATGCACATGGTGGCGACGGCGGCGGCGATCGACGACCGGCCGAGCGCGCTGCGCTACCCGCGCGGCGACGCGCAGGGGCTGGAGCGGCCGGTGCGCGGCTCGGTGCTGCCGCTGGGCCGCGGCCGGGTGGTGCGCGAGGGCACGGCGGTGGCGCTGCTGTCCTACGGGACGCGGCTCGGCGAATGCCTGAAGGCGGCGGACGAGCTGGCGGCGCGCGGGCTGTCGACGACGGTGGCCGATGCCCGCTTCGCCAAGCCGCTGGACACCGACCTGGTCGAGCGGCTGGCGCGCGAGCACGAGGTGCTGATCACCATCGAGGACGGCTCGGTCGGCGGCTTCGGCAGCCTGGTGCTGCAGCACCTGGCGATGGCGGGGCTGCTCGACCGCGGGCTGAAGATCCGGCCGATGGTGCTGCCCGACCGCTTCATCGACCACGACAAGCCGGAGCTGCAGTACGACGAGGCCGGGCTCAACGCCCGCCACATCACGGCGACGGCGCTGCAGGCGCTCGGCATCGCCGGGCGCAGCGCCGCCAAGGCGTGATCGTCGCCACCGCGGCGGCGCGCGGCCGGCCCGGCTGGCCGGCGGCCGCGCTGGCCAGCGGCAGAGCCCGCGGCTAGGATAGACCATGCCCAGCGACCGCGTGACGCATCCGGCCATGGCCGCGGAGTCTTCCCTGCTGCCCGGTGCCGCGCCGGCGGGCGGGCCGGCCGAGGCGGAGGCGGCGATCGCCGCGCTGGTCGCCCGCTCGGGCACCTCCTTCTACTGGGCGATGAAGCTGCTGCCGGCCGAGCGCCGGGCAGCGATGTTCGCCATCTACGCCTTCTGCCGCGCCGTCGACGACGTGGTCGACGAGCCGGGCACGCCGGAGGCCAAGGCGGCCGCGCTGGCCGAGTGGCGGGCCGAGGTGGCGCGCATCTACGACGGCAGGCCGGCGACCGCGATCGGCCGCGCCCTGGCTGCCGCCGCGCGGCGCTTCGCGCTGCAGCGCGAGGACCTCGTCGCCATCATCGACGGCATGGCGATGGACATGGGCGAGCCGATCCGGGCGCCGGCGCTGGCCGATCTCGAGCTCTATTGCGACCGGGTGGCGGTGGCGGTCGGGCGGCTCTCGGTGCGGGCCTTCGGCACGCCGCAGCCGGCCGGCGAGCGGCTCGCCACGGCCCTCGGCCGCGCCCTGCAGCTCACCAACATCCTGCGCGACCTCGCCGAGGATGCCGCGCTCGGCCGGCTCTACCTGCCGGCCGAGTGGCTGGAGGAGGCCGGCATCGCGACCCGCGATCCCGCCGCGGTGCTGCGCCATCCCGGGCTGGCCGCGGTGTGTGGCCGGGTGGCGGCGCTCGCCCGCCGCTACTTCGAGGAGGCCGGCGCGGTCATGGCCGGCTGCCCGCGCGCCACCGTCCGCCCGGCGCGCGTCATGTACGAGGTCTATCGCCGCGTCCTCGACCGGCTGGTGGCGCGCGGCTGGGCCGACCCGGCCCGGCCGGTGTCGCTCGGCAAGGCGGCCAAGCTGCTGATCGGGCTGCGCTACGGCCTGATCTGATCCGCCCCTTGCCGCCGCCCAGCATCCACATCGTCGGGGCCGGCATGGCCGGCCTCGCCGCCGCCGCCGCCCTGGCCGCCGCCGGGCTGGGGCCGCAGGTCACGATCCACGAGGCGAGCAATCACGCCGGCGGCCGCTGCCGGTCCTTCCACGACGCCGCGCTCGGCTGCGTCATCGACAACGGCAACCATCTCATCCTCGGCGCCAACCCGGCGGTGTTCGCCTATCTCGACCGGCTCGGCCGGCGCGACGCGCTGGCGAGCCCGCCCGGCACGCGCTTCCCGTTCGTCGACCTCGCCAGCGGCGAGCGCTGGGTGCTGCGGCCCAATGCCGGCCGGCTGCCCTGGTGGTTCGCGGTGCCGTCGCGCCGGGTCCCCGGCAGCCGGACGCTCGACTACCTCCGCGCGCTGCGCCTGCTGTCGGCGGGGCCCGCCGACACCGTCGCCGACCGGCTCGATCCCGGCTCGGTGCTCTATCGCCGCCTGTGGGAGCCGCTCACCGTGGCGGTGCTCAACGCCGACCCGGCGGAAGGCTCGGCCCGGCTGATGGGCCGCGTCGTCCGCGAGGTGTTCGGCGGCGGCGGCGCGGCGAGCCGGCCCTACATCGCCGCCGCCGGCCTCTCCGCCGCGCTGGTCGACCCGGCGCTCGCCTGGCTGGCGGGGAAGGGGGTCGGCATCCGCTTCGGCGCCCGGGTGCGCGCGCTGCAGCAGGGGCCGGGCGGCGTGCGCGGGCTCGAGCTCGCCGGCGACAGCGTGCCGGTCGGTCCGCAGGACCGCGTCGTGCTCGCCGTGCCGCCCGCGGTGGCCGGCCGGCTGCTGCCCGGCCTGCCGGTGCCCGAGGGCAGCCGCGCCATCGTCAACCTGCATTACCGGCTGCCGGGGCCGCTGCGCACCGACCCGGCGGCCGCCGCCGAGATCATCGGCCTGGTCGGCAGCGCCGCGCACTGGCTGTTCCTGCGCGAGAGCCTCGCCTCGGTCACCATCAGCGCCGCCGACCGCCTGCTCGACGAGCCGGACGAGCTGCTCGGCCGGCGGGTCTGGTCGGAGGTGGCGGCGGCGCTCGGGCGGCTCGGCGTCGCCGGCGTGCCGGCCGCGCAGCCGCCGTTCCGGCTGGTCAAGGAGAAGCGCGCCACCTTCCTGCAGAGCCCCGCCAACGAGGCCCTGCGGCCGGCGACGGGCCGGGCCGGCGGCAACCTGCTGCTGGCCGGCGACTGGACCGCCACCGGCCTGCCGGCGACCATCGAGGGAGCGATCCGCTCGGGCAATGCCGCGGCCGCCGCCATCGCCGCGGTTGCCTCGGGGCGCATGGCTGGTTCATAAGTCGCATTGCCGGGAATTGCGGGTCCGATTCCCGGGCCGGTTCAGGGATCGAGGTTTATGGCTGAGGCTGCAGGACGCTGCCGCGCCGAGGGCGCGGTCTGGCGCGGCGAGGAGAGCGGCACCTTCGAGGCGCGGCTCGATGCCGCGATCGAGGAGTCGCTCGGCGCGCTGCGGCGGCGCCAGGCCGATGACGGGCACTGGGTGTACGAGCTCGAGGCCGACGCGACGATCCCGGCCGAGTACATCATGCTCGAGCACTATCTCGACGAGATCGACCCGGAGGTCGAGCGCAAGATCGCCAACTACCTGCGCGGGATCCAGGGCGAGCATGGCGGCTGGCCGCTGTTCTATGGCGGCGACTTCAACATCTCGGCCAGCGTCAAGGCCTACTACGCCCTCAAGCTGACCGGCGACGACCCGGCCGCGCCGCACATGCAGAAGGCGCGCGCCGCGATCCTCGCCCATGGCGGGGCGGCGGCCTGCAACGTCTTCGCCCGCACCGCCCTGGCGCTGTTCGGCCAGGTGCCGTGGCGGGCGGTCCCGACCATGCCGGTCGAGATCATGCTGCTGCCGCGCTGGTTCCCCTTCCATCTCGACAAGGTGTCCTACTGGTCGCGCACGGTGATCGTGCCGCTGCTGGTGCTGATGGCGCTCCGGCCGCAGGCGCGCAACCCGCGCGGCATCGGCATCGCCGAGCTCTTCCAGGTGCCGCCCGACCAGCACGGCATCTACCTCACCAACCCGACCGGCTCGCGCTGGGGCGACCTCTTCCTCGGCCTCGACAAGGTGCTGAAGCGGGTCGAGCCGCTGTTCCCCAAGGGGGCGCGGCAGCGCGCCATCCAGCTGGCGATGGACTGGTCGATCGAGCGGCTGAACGGCGAGGACGGCCTCGGCGCCATCTACCCGGCGATGGCCAACATCGTCATGGCCTTCGACGCGCTGGGCTATCCGGCCGACGATCCGCGCGTCGTCACCGGCAAGGCGGCGATCCGCAAGCTGCTGACCTTCGACGGCGAGCGCGGCTACTGCCAGCCCTGCGTGTCGCCGATCTGGGACACCGGGCTGGCCGCCCACGCCCTGCTCGAGGCGGGCGAGCCGCGCGAGTCGCCCCGGGTCAAGCGCGCGCTCGACTGGCTGGTCAAGCGCGAGATCACCGACGTGGTCGGCGACTGGGCGGTGCAGCGGCCGGGCCTGGCGCCGGCCGGCTGGGCCTTCCAGTACGCCAACCCGCACTATCCCGACGTCGACGACACCGCCGTGGTGGCGATGGCGCTGGAGCGGGCCGGGCATCCCGAGCACCAGGGCGCGGTGAAGCGGGCCGCCGACTGGATCATCGGCATGCAGTCGGCCAATGGCGGCTGGGGCGCCTTCGACGCCGAGAACACCAAGTACTACCTCAACCACATTCCCTTCGCCGACCATGGCGCGCTGCTCGACCCGCCGACCGTCGACGTCAGCGCCCGCTGCCTCAGCCTGCTGGCCCAGATGGGCTACGCCCGCGACCACCAGGCGGTCGCCCGCGCCATCGCCTACCTCAAGGCGGAGCAGGAGGAGGACGGCTCCTGGTTCGGCCGCTGGGGCACCAACTACGTCTACGGCACCTGGTCGGCGCTCTCCGCCCTCAATGCCGTCGGCGAGGACATGCGCCAGCCCTGGATCCGCAAGGCGATCGACTGGCTGATCGGCCGGCAGAACGAGGATGGCGGCTGGGGCGAGGACGGCGCCACCTACTGGGAGGAGCAGCGCGCGCTCTGCAAGGAGAGCACGCCCTCGCAGACCGCCTGGGCGGTGCTCGGCCTGATGGCCGCGGGCGAGGTCGAGCATCCCGCCGCCCGCCGCGGCATCGACTACCTGCTGGCCCATCCCCGGGAGGAGAACGGGCGCTGGGAGGAGAACTGGTACACCGCGGTCGGCTTTCCGCGGGTCTTCTACCTGCGCTACCACGGCTACGCGCACTACTTCCCGCTCTGGGCCCTGGCGCGCTACCGCAACCTGCGCCGCGGCAACGCCAAGCAGGTGATGTACGGCATTTGAGCGGCCTGCCGGGAGGCATCGTCGGGCTGCGTCGCGAGGCGCGGCTGCTGGCCCGCCTGGCCCCCGGCATCCGCGTGGCCTGCAGCGGCGCGGATCCCGGCCGGGCTGCGCGGCTGGCGGAGCGGCTGCTCGCCGAGGGCGCGCCGGGGCTGGTCAGCTTCGGCCTGGCCGGCGGCCTGGCGCCCGAGCTCGCCCCCGGCCGCCTGCTGCTGCCGGCCAGCGTGCTGCTGCCGGACGGCGGGGCTCTGGCCGTCGATCCGGCCTGGCACGCCCGGGCGCGGGCCGCGCTCCCCGCGGCCGACGCCGCGCCGATCGCGGGCAGCGACCATGCCCTGGCCGACCCGCGGCCAAGGCCGCGCTGCGCCGGGCCGGCGCCGTCGCGGTCGACATGGAGAGCCACGCGGTGGCGCGCGCCGCGACCGCGGCCGGGGTGCCGTTCCTGGTGATCCGCGCCGTCGCCGACCCGGCCGGCCGGCCGCTGCCGCGCGCGGCGCTGGTCGCCGTCGCGCCCGACGGCGGCACCCGGCTCCTCGCCGTGCTGCTGGCGCTCGCCCGGCGGCCGGGCGAGCTCGCCGGGCTGCTGCGGCTCGCCCGCGACGGGGCGGCCGCCTTCGCCGCCCTAGGCGGCGTCGGTGCGCTTGGCCCGCGCC
This sequence comes from Dongiaceae bacterium, assembly GCA_046349435.1. Classification (GTDB taxonomy): domain Bacteria; phylum Pseudomonadota; class Alphaproteobacteria; order Dongiales; family Dongiaceae; genus JAXMCI01. The sequence continues at coordinate 74,468 of JAXMCI010000033.1, forward strand.
TTGCCTTTGCCTGAGTCGCCGGCCGCGGCGACGAACTGCTCGACCTGCTTCTCGAAGACGTACTCGGCCGGGCGCTGCGCCTCGAGCGGGATCTCCGGCGCCATCGGGCGGTCGGCGCGGATGCCGCGCAGGTTGACCAGCAGCGCCTTCAGCGGCCGGCTCACCGTGTCCTCGACCGCGGTGCCCTCATAGCCGCAATGGACCATGCAGTCCGCGCACTTCTCGTAGTTGCCGGTGCCGTACTGCTCCCACTGCGTCGTCTCCATCAGCTCCGCGAAGGAGCCGACATAGCCCTCGCCCAGCAGGTAGCAGGGCCGCTGCCAGCCGAAGACGTTGCGCGTCGGGTTGCTCCAGGGCGTGCAGCGATAGCTCTGGTTGCCGGCCAGGAAGTCGAGGAACAGGGTCGACTGGGAGAACTTCCACTTGCGCGCCTTGGCGTCCTTGAGGACCGAGCGGAACAGCTCCTTGGTCTGCTTGCGGTTGAGGAAGTGCTCCTGGCTGGGCGCCCGCTCATAGGCGTAGCCCGGCGACACGGTGATGCCCTCGACCCCGAGATCGCGGCAATAGTCGAAGAAGGCGCGCACCCGCTCCGGCTCGGCGTTGTTGAAGAGGGTGCAGTTGACGTTGACCCGGAAGCCCTTGGCCTGCGCGACCTTGATCGCCTTGACCGCGCGCTCGAACACGCCCTCCTGGCAGACCGACTTGTCGTGCTCGGCCTCCAGCCCGTCGAGATGGACGGAGAAGGTCAGGTAGGGGCTGGGCTTGAAGAGGTCGATCTTCTTCTCCAGCAGCAGCGCGTTGGTGCAGAGATAGACGAACTTCTTGCGCGCCGTGATGCCGGCGACGATCTCGCCGATCTCCTTGTGCAGCAGCGGCTCGCCGCCCGGGATCGAGACCACCGGGGCGCCGCACTCGTCGACCGCCTTCAGGCACTCCTCGACGCTGAGCCGCTTGTTCAGGATCGGGTCGGGATAGTCGATCTTGCCGCAGCCGGCGCAGGCCAGGTTGCAGCGGAACAGCGGCTCCAGCATCAGCACCAGCGGGTAGCGCTTGTTGCCGGTCAGGCGCTGCTTGACGATGTAGCTGCCGACGCGCAGCTGCTGGATCAGCGGAATGCCCATGCTCATCCCTTCTTGGAACCCGGGAGATCCCCTCGCGCCGCCCCGGCGCCGGCCGAGCGGCACCGGGGCACACGCGCCCGGCTCAATGGAATCCTTCTAATACCCGGCAAGGCGCCGTGATGCTAGCCCGTCGGTGCCACCCCGGCGACCTCGGGCGGCAGCCGGAAATGGACCGTCTCCTGGACCCCGGCAAGCTCGTCGACCTCGACTGCGCCAAAATCCCGCAGCCGGGTGACGACCGCCTGGACGAGCAGCTCCGGCGCCGAGGCGCCGGCCGTGACGCCCACCGTCAGCACCCCGTCGAGCCAGTCGGGCTGCAGCTCGCTGGCGTCGTTGATCAGGTGGCTCGGCACCCCGAAATCGGCGCCGATCTCGCGCAGCCGGTTGGAGTTGGAGCTGTTGCGGGCCCCCACCACCAGCAGCAGGTCGACCTGGGCGGCGAGCTCGCGCACCGCGCTCTGCCGGTTCTGCGTGGCGTAGCAGATGTCGCGCACGTCCGGCCCGACGATCGACGGGAAGCGGCGCTTCAGCGCCTCGATGATGTCGCGGGTGTCGTCGACGCTGAGCGTCGTCTGGGTGACGTAGGAGACCTGCTCGGGATCGCGCACCGCGAGCCCGGCGACGTCCTCGACGCTGGAGACCAGCAGCACGCCGCCCGGCACCCGGCCCCGGGTGCCCTCGACCTCGGGATGGCCGTCATGGCCGATCAGGATCACCTGGTGGCCCTTCTCGGCGTAGCGCTGCCCCTGCTTGTGCACCTTGGAGACCAGCGGGCAGGTGGCGTCGATCACCGGCAGGCCGCGGCCCGAGGCCTCGCTCTCGACCGCCTCGGACACGCCGTGGGCGCTGAACACCGTGACCGCGTTGGGCGGCACCTCGGCGAGCTCCTCGACGAACACCGCGCCCTTGCTGCGGAGATCCTCGACGACATGCTTGTTGTGCACGATCTCGTGGCGGACATAGACCGGCGGGCCGTACTTCTTCAGCGCCCGTTCGACGATCTCGATGGCCCGCTCGACGCCGGCGCAGAAGCCGCGCGGCTTGGCAAGGATGACGCGGATGGGGCGGTCGGAACGATTGCCCAAGCTTTTCGATCCCGCAAACTGACCCCGCCGGGTCAGCCGCATCGCGGGCGCCGACGGAGATTCCCCTAGCTTCCCCGGCTGTGTCATAACATCTGTGGATTTTCCGCACCACCCCCGATTTCGGACGAGCGGGGCCGGCGTCCTGCGCGGAGCAGCCGGGCCCGCAGCCGTGGAGTGAGGCGCTCTTGACGGTCCTGGTCACCGGTGCCACCGGCTTCATCGGCTCGGCCGTGGCGCGTCGCGCGCTGGCCGCGGGCGCCGATGTGCGGGTGCTGGCGCGGCCCGGCGGCGACCGCCGCAACCTGGCCGGGCTGAAGGTCGAGATCGTCGAGGGCGACCTGCGCCGGCCGGAGAGCCTGGCCGCCGCGCTCGACGGCTGCCGCGCCCTGTTTCATGTCGCCGCCGACTATCGCTTCTGGGTGCCCGACCCGGCGGAGCTCTACCGGGCCAATGTCGACGGCACGCTGGCCCTGATGCGGGCCGCCGCCGAGGCCGGCGTCGAGCGCATCGTCTATACCAGCAGCGTCGCCACGCTCGGCATTCCCGGCGACGGCACGCCGGGCGACGAGGCGACCCCGGTCGACCTCGCCGACATGATCGGCGCCTACAAGCGCTCCAAGTTCCTCGCCGAGGCGCGGGTGCGCGCGCTGGCCACGGCCGGCCTGCCGGCGGTGATCGTCAATCCCTCGGCGCCGGTCGGCCCGCGCGACGTCAAGCCGACGCCGACCGGCCGGATCATCGTCGATGCCGCGGCCGGGCGCATGCCGGCCTTCGTCGATACGGGCCTCAACATCGTCCATGTCGAGGACTGCGCCGAGGGCCACTGGCTGGCCTTCGAGCGTGGCCGCCCCGGCGAGCGCTACGTGCTCGGCGGCGAGGATCTCAGCCTGCGCCAGATCCTCGGCATCGTCGCCGATCTGACCGGCCGCCCGCCGCCGCGCATCCGGCTGCCGCACCGCCCGGTGATGGGCCTCGCCCACCTGGCGGAGCGCTGGGCCCGGCTGACCGGCCGGCCGCCCTTCGCCACCGTCGACGAGCTCCGGATGGCGGAGAAGCACATGTTCTTCTCCTCGGCCAAGGCGGCGGCCGAGCTCGGCTACCGCGCCCGCCCGGCCCGCGAGGCGATCGGCGACGCCGTCGCCTGGTTCCGCGCCGCCGGATACCTCGAAAGGAAGCGCTGATGGATCCGCGGTGGCTGAGCTGGGCCAAGGAGCTGCAGGCGATCGCCCAGAGCGGCCTCACCTTCGCCCGGGACCCCTACGATCTCGACCGCTACCAGCAGATCCGCGCGCTGGCGGCCGCGATCATGGCCGAGGGCTCCGGCGCCGAGCTGGTGCTGATCCGCGCGCTGTTCGAGGGCGAGACGGGCTACGCCACGCCCAAGGTCGACGTGCGCGGCGCGGTGTTCCGCGACGACCGCATCCTGATGGTGCGCGAGTCGAGCGACGGGCGCTGGACGCTGCCCGGCGGCTGGGCCGACGTCAACCAGACCGCCGCCGAGTGCGTCGAGCGGGAGATCCTGGAGGAATCCGGCTACGTCGCCCGCGCCGTCAAGCTCGCCGCCGTGTGGGACCGCACCCGGCAGGGGCACCACCCGCCGCACCCCTTCCACGTCTACAAGCTTTTCTTCCTCTGCACGCTGGAAGGCGGCGAGGCGACCACCAGCCACGAGACGCTCGAGGTCGGCTTCTTCCCCGAGCACGCGCTGCCCGAGCTCTCCGAGGCCCGCATCCTGGCACACCAGATTCATCGCATGTTCGAGCATCGCCGCAACCCGGGGTTGCCGGCCGATTTCGAGTGACGCGGCGCGAGCGTCCGCGCGGGCTTGCAACCCTGGTAGCGACCGGTTAATGGATTCGCGGGGAGCAAGCGCAGGTACTGGCGCGGGAGCTGGCCTCCGGTACCCCGGGAGCAGCGGATGCGGTCGGGCGACTTGGCGCAGCTGGCTGTACTGGGTCCGCTCGGCCTGCGCGACCCGGCCGGTCACGATCTCACGCCGCGGGGCAGCAAGGCGCAGTGCCTGCTCGGCTACCTCGCGCTGCAGCCGGACCGCAGCGGCTCACGCCAGCGCCTGATCGGCCTGCTCTGGGCCGACCGCGCCGAGGTGCAGGCGCGCGCCAGCCTGCGCACCTGCCTGTTCGAGATCCGCTCGGCGCTGCGCCCCGCCGGCCTCGACCTGCTGATCGCCAACCGCGACACGGTGCGCCTGCGCGCGGATGCCTGCGTCGTCGACGCCGAGCGGCTGCTCGAGGAGGCCGGCCGCGCCGGGCGGGACAGCCCGACGCCGCCCTGGGCCGGCGAGCTGCTGAGCAACCTCGACGGCGTCGCCGACGCCTTCGACGAGTGGCTGTTCTTCCAGCGCGCCGCCCTGGTCAAGCGCTACTGCTCGATCCTGGAGCCGCGCATCGCCGCCGCGCTGGCGGACGGCCAGTGGGAGCTGGCGGCCGCGCTGGCCGAGCGGGTCTGTCGCGTCGATCCGACGAGCGAGGCGGCGCATCGGGCGCAGATCGTCAGCCATGCGCGGCGCGGCGATCTCGGCAGCGCCTACCGCCAGTACGAGGCGCTGCGCGAGATCCTGGCCCGGACGCTGGAGACCTCGCCCTCGCCGGAGACGCAGCGTTTGATCAGCCAGCTGCGGGCCGGCCGCGCGCCGCCCGGCGGCGCAGGGGCGCAGGCCGCGGTCGCCGAGGCCGAGCCGATGCCGGCCGCCGGGGCGCCGCCGGTCGGCGATGCCGGCCGCTGGCTGCCGCCCTTCGCCGGTGCCGGCGGGTTGAGCGAGGGTCCCGGCGGCCGGTCGGCGCGCCCGCGCGGCAGCTTCGCGGGCGTGCCGCTGCGGACCAACCTGCCGACCGCGCTCACCCCCTTCGTCGGCCGGGTCGCCGATCTCGCCGCGCTCGAGGCGATGATGCGGGACGACGGCGTGCGGCTGGTGACGCTGACCGGCCCCGGCGGCAGCGGCAAGACGCGGCTGTCGCTCGAGCTCGCCGGTCGGCTCGCCGACCGGTTCGCCGACGGCGTGTTCCAGGTCGTTCTCTCCGCGGTCAGCGACCCGGAGCTCGTCCTGCCCTCGATCGGGCTCATCCTCGGCATCTTCGAGCTGCCCGGCCGCTCCGCGCTGGAGACCCTGCGCAACGGCATCGGCCGCCGGCAGATCCTGCTGGTGCTCGACAATTTCGAGCAGCTCGTGGTCGCCGGCCCGCTGCTCCTCGACCTGCTCGACGGCTGCCCGCGGCTCAAGATCCTGGTCACCAGCCGCGAGGCGCTGAACATCGCGCCGGAGCGCGAGTACCAGGTGCGGCCGCTGCAGATCCCCGACCCCGGGCAGGCCACCCTGGAAGCGCTGATGCGGTGCGACGCCGTCCGCCTGTTCGAGAGCCGGGTCCGCGACATCCGCGCCGACTATCAGGTGACGGCCGGCGACGTCAGGATCATCGCCGCGATCTGCCGGCAGCTCGACTGCCTGCCGCTGGCGATCGAGATCGCCGCCTCGCGGCTGCGCATCCTCGATCCCCCGGCGCTGCTCGAGCGGCTCGGCGACCGGCTGTCGGCGCGCGGCCGGGAGGATACGCGGCTGGCCGGGCGGCACCGCACGCTGCACAACGCCATCGAATGGAGCCACAACCTGCTGAGCCCGCACGAGCAGGAGCTGTTCCGGCGCGTCGCGGTGTTCGCCGGCGGCTTCACCATCGCCGGCGTCCAGGCGGTCTGCGGCGAGGGCGCCGATCCGGGGTCGCTGCTCGACCGGCTGGCCTCGCTGGTCCGCAAGAGCCTGATGCAGCCCGACCCGGCCGACCCCGCGCCGCGCCTGCGCATGCTCGACACGGTGCGGGAATATGCGCGCGGCCGGCTGCGCGAGAGCGGCGAGGAGGCGCTGATCTGCCGTCGCCACCTCGCCTGCATGCTGGCGCTGGTCGAGGATGCGGCGCGGCGCATCGTCGGGCCGCAGCAGCGCGAGAGCGTCGCGCTGCTGCGGGCCGAGGCCGACGACATCGCGGCGGCCTTCGATCACGCCGTCGCCGTGGCCGACGTCGACTCGGTGGCGCGCCTGCTCGACGCCATGCTGTGGATGTGGATCCCGCGCGGCCGCTTCATCGAGGCGAAGGCCTGGGCGACGCGGGCCTGGGAGCGGCTGGCCCCGCTCGCCGACCCGCGGCAGCGCGCCGCCATGCTCGACGTGCTCGGCTGGCTCCGCCTGATGTCCGGCGACTGGGCCGGCGCCCACCCCTTTTTCCGCGAGTGCCGGCCGCTCTTCGAGAGGCTGGGCGCGGCGCACCGGGCCAATGTCGCGCTGATGGCCGAGGGCATCACCGAGCGCGCCGCCACCGGCGATCCGCGCGGCCTCGCCCAGGTCGGCGAGTCGCTGCGCCGCTGCCGCGCGGCGGGCGACGAGTACGGCGCCGGCCTGGCGCTGACCGCGCTCGGCGAGGATGCCCGGCTGCATGACGACGACCAGGCGGCGCTCGGCCATTTCGCCGAGGCGCTGCGCGCGATGCGGGCGGCGGGCAACACCTACTGGACGGGGGCGCTGCTCGAGAACCTCGCCCACGTCCATCTCAGGATGGCGGACTGGCGCGGCGCGATACCGCTGCTGGCCGAGGCTCTCGAGCTGGCGCGGGAATACGACAACCCGATGATGCTGATCCACTACCTGGCGGCGATGGGCCAGGTGGCGGCCCTGCGCGGCCGGCCGGAGCACGGCGCCCTGCTGCTCGGCGCCACCGCGGCCCTGCTCGATACGGTCGGCGTCCAGTTCGAGCCCGCCGACGATGCCGCCTATCGCCGCAACCTGGAGGCGGTGCGCGCCCGGCTCGGGCCCGACCGCTTCCAGGACCGGTTCTCGGCGGGCCGGTCGCTGGGCCTGGCCGAGGCACTGGCCGTCGCCGAGGGGCAGCGCGGGGCCTAGCGCCGCCCTAGAGCTGCCAGACGCCGATGCCGGGGTTCGTGCCGGGGGAAGCCAATGACAGGGGATCGAGACCGAGCTGGTCCTTGAAGTTCTTCAGGACGGCGATATCTTCGTCCGTCAGCTTCATCTTGTTGATGCGGTCCCGGGTTTCCGGCGTAAGATACTTGTCGCTGAGCACGCCGGCCGCCACCAGCCTCTCGACATTCGACATATCATCCTCCCGATTGAAAGTGCAAAAGATTGTCGGCAATGATTACAATCAAGGACTATTCATGAATTGCGTGGCAAGTCAAGCGTTGGCCGATAGAATGTCGTTGTTGTCGGCGATGCTGAACCAGGCCTGCGACGTCCGGCGGCTGCCGGACGATCGCCTGCCCGCCTTCGTGGCCGGCCACCTCGTCGTGCTGCACCAGATCACGCGGGCCAGCGTGCCGCTGATGGCGGCGGCTGCCGCCCGCTGCGAGGCCCTGCCGGACGACCCCGTCTGCCCGCCCCTGGCGGCCTATCTGCGCCGTCACGTCGAGGAGGAGAGGGCGCACGACGAATGGACCCTGCGCGACCTCGAGAGCATCGGCACGACGCGCGAGGCGGTGCTGTCGCGCATCCCGCCGGCCAGCGTCGCCGCCTTGGTCGGCGCGCAATATTACTGGGCCCTCCATGTCCATCCGGCGGCCATCCTCGGCTATATTGGAATGCTCGAGCGCAATGCCCCGACGCCCGCCTTGGTCGATTTCATGAAGCGGGCCAGCGGTTTTCCGGACTCGGCTTTTCGCACCATGTTGCTGCATGCCGAGCTCGATCCCGGTCATCACTGCGATCTCGACCGGCTGCTCGATCTCTTGCCGCTCGACGACCGGCATGAACGGCTGATTGCCGACTCGGCAACACATACAGCCGAATGTCTGGTGAAGATCTTCGCGGCGGAAAGATCCGCGCTCGAGGCCCCCGGCCACGCCGGTGCCGGGCTGCTCCGGGGCTAGCCTGGTCTAGTCGGGCAGCCCTGCCCGGCGCAGGGCGTCGGTCACCAGGCGCCGCTCCTCCTCGCGCGCCCAGGCCATCAGGTCGCAGCAGAAGCCCGCGCTCGGCCGGCCGCGCCAATGGCCCGGGAACTGCGCCACGAACGCGGCGATGCGCGCCGCCGCGGCCGCGTGCTGGCCGAGCAGCTCGTGCAGCACGGCGACATAGGCGTGGGTCTCCGGGAACACCCGGTAGATGCCCTCGGTCAGCGCCAGGGCATCGGCGTAGCGGCCGGCGCTGAAGTAGCAGTTCGAGAGGTAGGAGCGGTACCAGTCGGGATGCTGCGGGTTGAGCCGGATCGCCATCTCGCCCAGCGCCACGGCGCGCTCGGCCCTGCCCTGCAGCGACAGGATCATCGCCTCGTTGATCAGCAGGTCCGCGTCGTTCGGGTTGAGCCGCTCGGCGCGGTCGAGATATTGCCGCGCGCGCTCGTGCTCGCGGCGCATGTGGCAGAGCCAGGCCAGCACCAGCAGCGGCTCGGAGTCGGTGGGGTCGAGCCGGTGCGCGGCCAGGGCGTGGCTCTCCGCCGCGGCCCGGCTGTCGACCGCGGCATCCTCCCAGGCCGAGTAGAAGGCACCCCACTCGTAGGTCAGGGCCAGCCCGGCATGGGCCCGCGCATAGGCGCCGTCGACCTCGAGCGCGGCGCGGAACAGCCGCCGGGCCTCGTGCAGGTCGGCCTTGGTCCAGCCGTTGAGG
>JAXMCI010000034.1:0-82420 GCA_046349435.1 Dongiaceae bacterium
TGCAGCTCGGCCAGCAGGTTGAGGATCGCCGCCTGGACCGAAACGTCGAGCGCCGAGGTCGGCTCGTCGCAGACCACCAGCCGCGGCTCGCCGGCGAACGCGCAGGCGATCGCCAGCCGCTGCTTCAGCCCGCCCGAGAGCTGGCGCGGCTTGGCCGCCAGGTACCGCTCGGCGAGCCGGACCGAGGCGGCGAGCTCGGTGGCGCGCCGGTCGCGCGCCGCTCCGCGCAGGCCGGACAGCTTGGCGATCGCCCGGCCCAGGATCGAGCGCGCGCTGCGCGAGCGGTTGAGCGCCGAATCGGGGTTCTGGAAGACGATCTGCAGCGCCTTGACCTGGTCGGTGCTGCGCCGCGCCAGCCGCGCCGGCAAGGGTGCGCCGTCGAGCGACAGCCGGCTCTCCGGGTCGGGGGCGACGATGCCGAGCAGCAGCCGGGCGAAGGTCGTCTTGCCGCTGCCCGACTCGCCGACCAGCCCGAGCGTCTCGCCGGCCCTGAGCTCGAGGCTCACCTCGCGCAGCGCGGCGACCTGCTGGCCGCCGGTGCCGGCGAAGGTCTTGGACAGGCGCTCGACGGCGAGGATCGGCGGCCCGGCGGCGGGCCGCGGCGCGGCGGGCGCCTCCGGCGGCACCAGCCGCGGCAGGCCCTGCGCCTCGTCGGGGAAGAGGCAGGCGCTGGCCCGGCCGCCCGGCAGCGGCGCCAGCGGCGGCGTGGTCTCGCGGCAGGCCGGACGCGCCAGGCCGCAGCGCTCGGCGAAGACGCAGCCGGCCAGCGCGGCGCCGCCGGCCGCCGGAAGGAAGCCCGGGATGGTGTCGAGCCGGCCCTGGTCCTTGCGCCGGCCGCCCCGCGGCAGGCAGCGCAGCAGCCCGACGGTGTAGGGGTGGCGCGGGTCGCCGAAGATCTCGGCGGCGCTGCCCTCCTCGACCAGCCGCCCGGCATAGAGCACGCCGACCCGCTCGCACAGCCGCGAGACGACCGCGAGGTTGTGGCTGATGAAGAGGATCGCGGTGCCGAGCTCGTCGCGCAGCTGCTCGACGAGGTCGAGCACCTCGGCCTCGACGGTGACGTCGAGCCCGGTGGTCGGCTCGTCGAGGATCAGCAGCGCCGGGTCGTTGGCCAGCGCCATGGCGATGCAGGCGCGCTGCTGCATGCCGCCCGAGAGCTGGTGCGGGTAGCGCTGCATGACGCTGAGCGGGTCGGCGATGCGCACCTTGCGCAGCAGCGCCGCGGCGCGGTCGCGCGCCTCCTCGCGCGGCCGGCCGGCGAGCTCGAAGACCTCGGCGATCTGGCGGCCGACCCGGAGGCTCGGATTGAGCGCCCGGCCGGGGTCCTGGTAGACCATCGAGACCGAGCGGGCGCGCAGCGCGCGCAGCTCGGCGCGGTCGAGCCGCGCGATGTCGCGCCCGTCGACCAGCACCCGGCCGTGGGTGATGCGGCCGTTGCGCGGCAGGTAGCCGACCGCGGCCAGCGCCGCCGTCGACTTGCCGCAGCCCGATTCGCCGACCAGCCCGTAGGCCTCGCCGCGGCCGATGCGGAAGCTGAGGCGGCTCAGCACCGGCCGGTCGCGGCCGCGCACGCGATAGGCGACGTCGAGCGACTCGGCGAGCAGCGCGGGCGCCGGCTCGCTCATTGCTCGAAGGCGCCCTTGACGCCCTCGCTCACCAGGTTGAGGGCGACCACCAGGGAGACGATGGCGGCGGCGTTGGCCAGCACCGGCCACCAGAAGCCGCCCAGCACCAGCGTGTAGCTCTCGGAGATGGCGAGCCCCCAGTCGGCCGAGGGCGGCTGGATGCCGAAGCCGATGAAGCTGAGGGTCGCCACGGTGAAGACGGCGTAGCCCAGCCGCACCGTGGTCTCGACCAGCACCGGTCCCATGACGTTGGGCAGGATCTCGACGAACATGATGCGCAGCGGCCCCTCGGCGCGCAGCCGCGCCGCGGTGACGTAGTCGAGGCCGGACTCCTGGATCACCGCGGCGCGCACGGTGCGCGCCACGTTGGGCGCGAAGGCGACGCCGATGACGACGATCACCGTCAGGTTGGAGGTGCCGAGCGCGACCAGGGCGAGCAGCGCGATGATGGTCAGCGGCACGGCGAGGAAGGCCTCGACCAGGCGGCTGACGACGTCGTCGACGATGCCGCGGAAATGGCCGCACACCAGCCCCAGCGCGGTGCCCAGCACGGTGCCGAGCAGGGTGGCGAGCGGCGCCACGGTCAGGATGTCGCGCGCGCCGATGACGACGCGCGAGAAGATGTCGCGGCCGAGCTGGTCGGTGCCGAACCAGTGCGTGCCGTCGGGCGGCTGCAGGGTGTTCATCAGGTCGTCGGCATAGGGGTCGAAGGGCACCAGCCGGCCGCCGACCAGCGCCGAGACGATCCAGACCAGGATGATGGCGAGCCCGACCAGCACCGAGGGCGAGCGCAGCAGCAGGCGCAGCCGCTCGGCGGCGACGCGCGGGGCGGCTTCCTCGGCCGCGCCGGCGGCGGTCCCCCCAGCGGTCCGGGCGGCCGCGGTCACTCGCCCGCTCCGAAGCGGATGCGCGGGTTGAGCAGGGCGTTGAGCAGGTCGACGATCAGCGTCACCACCGTGTAGATCAGCCCGACGGTCAGCACCCCGGCCTGCAGCATCGGCAGGTCCTTGGCGTTGGCCGCCGTGTAGATCAGGCTGCCGATCCCCTGGTAGCGGAACAGGATCTCGATCACCACCAGCCCGCCGATCATGTAGCCGGTCTGCGAGCCGATCACCGCCAGCGTCGGCAGCAGCGCGTTGCGCAGCACGTGGCGCCACAGCACGATGCGGGTGGGCAGGCCCTTGAGCACGGCGGTGCGGGTGTAGTCGGCCTCCAGCGCCTCGATCGTGCCGGCCCGCGCCATGCGCGAGATGTAGCCGAACAGCACGAAGACCAGCGGGATCGAGGGCAGGATGAGGTGGTAGAGCTGGCCGAAGAAGCCGGCCTTGACCGGCCAGGTCGCCGAGATCGGCAGCCAGCGCAGCCAGACCCCGAAGATCATGATCACCACCAGGCCGCTGACGAACTCGGGCACCACCGTGCCGCTGAGGCCGACCAGGCTGAGGATGCGGTCGAGCGGCCGTCCGACATGCAGCGCGGACACGACCCCGGCGAAGAGGCTGAGCGGCACGACGATCAGGAAGGCGACGCCGGCCAGCTTCAGCGAATGCAGCAGCGCGTCGGCCATGAAGGGGGCGATCGGCCGGCGCAGCGCCAGCGACATGCCGAGGTCGCCCTGCACGAAATGGCTGATCCAGTCCCAGTACTGCACGACCAGCGGCCGGTCGACGCCGAGCTGGTGATTGAGCACCTGGACCGCGCGCTCGTCGGCGAGCGGCCCGAGGATGGCCCGCCCGACGTCGCCAGGCAGCAGCTGCGCGCCGACGAACACGATCAGGCTGAGCAGCCACAGCGTGACCAGCGACAGCCCGAGGCGGCGGAGCAGCGCCTTCAGCATCGGGAGATGTTCCCTCTCCCGCGCGAGCGGGAGAGGGAGGGGCCCGTCGCGTCAGCGACGGGAGGGTGAGGGCATCGACGCGGCGCGACCCTCACCCCGATCCTCCCCCGCAGGCGGGAGAGAGGGCGATGAGGCGGTCGGCCGCGCCGACGCTCCGGCATCGTGTCCTGCTGCCTCGCCGCTCAGGCGAAGTAGGCCTGCGAGAAGAACAGCCGGTTGGCCACCGGCATGACGCCCTTCAGGTTCTTCTTCAGCGGCACCAGGTAGTCGAAGAAGTAGCCGAAGATGATCGGCGTCTCGTCGAGCAGCAGGGTCTGGATCTGGGTCGCCGCCGCCTTCTGGCCGGCGAGGTCGCGCGCCTTGATGTAGCTGGCGACCAGCCCGTCATAGGTCGGGTTCTTGAAGTGCGCCGAGTTCCACGAGCCGTCGCTCAGCAGCGGCGCCGAGAGGAACACGTTGGGCACGCCGCGATGGCCGTAGTCGGTGATGCCGAGCGTCGAATCGAGCCAGTCGGACTGGCCGTACACCGCCTTGCCGTAATAGGCGTCCATCGCCTCGACGTTGAGCTCGATGTCCACGCCGATCGCCTTGGCGGCGTTCTGGATGAGGATCGCGTAGTCCGGGATCTCGAGGTACTTGAGCGTCGTCAGCTTGACCTTGAAGCCGTCCGGCTTGCCGGCGGCGGCGAGCAGCTGCTTGGCCTTGGCGATGTCGATGTCGCGCTGCGGGATCGACTGGTCGGTCGAGGGGAAGAGCGGCGCGAACGGGCTGTCGTTGCCGAGCGAGGCGCGGCCCTTGAACAGGCCGGCGACGATCTTCTTGCGGTCGAGCGTCAGCGCCAGGGCCTGGCGCACCCGCTTGTCGGTGAAGGGCTCCATGTCGGTGCGCATGTGCACCTGCTGGTGGCCGACGCTCTTGATGCTCATGACCTCGAGGTTGGGGTCGCCGAACAGCGTCTGGGCGTAGTGCATCGGGATCTGGCTGATGATGTCGGCCTGGTCGCCCTGCAGCGCCAGCACCTCGGCCGGGATGTCGGCGAAGAAGGAGAACTCGACCCGGTCGGGCAGCACCTTCGGGCCCCAGTAGCCGTCGTTGCGCACGAAGCTGGCGCCGACCTTGGGCGTGTACTTCTCGAGCTTGAACGGCCCGGTGCCGTCGAAGGTCTTCTCGAAGTCCCCGGCATAGGTCGAGGGCAGGATGATGGCGTTGTAGTTGTCGGAGGAGACGAGGTAGGGGAAGTTGCCGTTCGGCGCGTCGAGGTGGAACGCCACCGTGTGGTCGTCGACCTTGCGGGTGCCGCCCTTCGACAGCACGCCCTTGAAGGCCGACAGCGCGTTGGAGGAGTTGGCCGGGTCGGCCAGCCGCTCGATGGTGGCGACGACGTCGCCGGCGTCGAGCGTCTTGCCGCTGTGGAACTTGACGTTCTGGCGGATCTTGAAGGTCCACACCGTGGCGTCGTCGTTCGACGACCAGCTCTCGGCCAGCACCGGGATCAGCACCAGGTCGGGGCCGTTGATCGTCAGGAACTCGCCGGTCTGGTGGAGCAGCAGCAGGCCGCCATTGTCGGCGATGGTCACCGGATCGATGGCGCCGGCCGGCACCTGCACGGCGGCGCGGATGGTGGCGCCCGGCGTGCCGGCGGCGCGCGCCTGGCGCGGCAGGCCGAGGCCGGCCGCGCCGGCGATGCCGCCGAGCAGCGGCAGCGACAGGCCGAGCAGGCTGCCGTGCCGCAGGAAGTCGCGGCGGCTGGCGCGCCCGGCGAGCAGCATGTCGACGAGGTCGTTCTCGACCGCGCCCATGCCGCGCCGCGCGCGATCGATCGATCGGGTGTCTCTGGCCATCTTGCCGTCTCCTGTTGCTGTCCGGCGCCGGCGTCCGGCCGGCCCGGTTGGTTGCCCCGAGGCTATCACGTGCCGGGGGAATTCGGTCCAGTCGATCCGTCCGTCCGGCCCGGCCCGTCCGCCCCGCCCGGCGGGTGGTGCGCCGCCCAGTGGCGCGCGACCTCCTCGCGCCGGCAGATCCAGACCCGGTCGTGCGCCAGCACGTGGTCGAGGAAGCGCGTCACCAGCCCGATCCGGCCGGGCCGGCCGATCAGCCGGCAATGCAGGCTGACGGTCATCAGCTTGGGGTGGGTGGCGCCCTCGCGGTAGAGCGCGTCGAAGCTGTCCTTCAGGTACTGCAGCGCGTGCTCGACCGTCGGCAGGTCCTGGTTGCGGGCCATGCGGCTGTCGTTGGTGTCGAAGGCGTGCGGCACGACGAGGTGCGGCCTGCCGGCGACCTCGACCCAGTAGGGCAGGTCGTCGTTGTAGGCGTCGCTGTCGTAGAGGAAGCCGCCCTCCTCGACCACCAGCCGGCGGGTGTTGGCGCTGAACCGCCCGGTGTACCAGCCGACCGGCCGCCGCCCGGTCAGCCGCTCGATGATCTCGACCGACTGCCGGATGTGGGCGCGCTCGGTCGCCTCGTCGACGCCGTCATAGTCGATCCAGCGCCAGCCATGGGGGACGAAGTCGCAGCCCATCGCGGCGGCGCGCTCGGCCACCTTCGGGTTCTGCGCCAGCGCCAGCCCGACGGCATAGAGGGTCGGCGTGACGCCGCGCTCGCGGAAGCCGTCGAGCACGCGCCAGACGCCGACCCGGGCGCCGTACTCGTACATCGACTCCATCAGGTAGTCGCGCGCGCCCTGCTTGGGCGGCCCGACGCCGACCTCCGAGAGGATCGACTCGGCATGCGGGTCGCCGTTCAGCAGGCAGTACTCGGCGCCTTCCTCGTAGTTGACCACGAAGTTGACCGCGATCCGCGCCCCGCCCGGCCAGCGCACCGCCGGCGGCGACCCGCCATAGCCGATCAGGTCGCGCGCCGGCCCGGTCATGCGCGCCGCCCGGCCCCCGAGGCCGTCATGCGGCGTCGCCGGCTCACTCGTTCGGGACCTCGCAGAGCTTGCCCTGGTGCCAGACCGGCCCTTCGGGGAACCACGCGTCGGGGTTGATGACCTTGATCTCGCCGGCGGCGGCCGGCGCGGCGAGGGCGGCTCACAGGAACAGCCCGAGCACGAAGCGTCGCATCGCTCTCTCTCCCCTGCTGTGAACGCGAGCCCCCGTCGCCGCCGGATTGCCCCCTGGCGGCCGGCTCGTTGCCGAGCCTCGAGCGCTACTGTATCCATGGATCCAACTGCCTTCAACGGGCTTGCTCGGAGCGCGATGGGATGCTCGATCTTGTGATCCGCGGCGGCATCGTGGTCGGTCCCGACGGCCAGGCGCCGGCCGATCTGGCGATCGCCGATGGCCGTGTCGCGGCGCTGCTGCCGCCGGGCGCCCCGGCCGAGGCGGCGCGCACGCTGGACGCCGCCGGCAGGCTGCTGATGCCCGGGCTGGTCGATGCGCACGCCCATTTCCGCGAGCCCGGCCTGACCCACAAGGAGGACTTCGCCAGCGGCAGCCGGGCCGCCATCGCCGGCGGCGTCACCACGGTGCTGGTGATGCCGACCGACGAGCCCTGGACCGAGACCGGGGCCGAGTATCTCGCCAAGCGGGCGCTCGCCGCGGGCCGCATCCATTGCGAGATCGGGCTGCAGGTGGCGCTCGGCCGCGAACTGCGCGATCTCGAGCGGCTGGCCGCGGAGGGCGCCGTCTCCTTCGAGCTCTTCACCAACGACGTGCCGGACCGGTTCCTGCACGCCGACGCCGCGGCCATGGAGCGCGCCATGGCGGCGGTGCGCGCGGTGGGCGCCACCGTGGCGGTCTCGCCGGGCGACCAGGGCGTGCTGGCGCAACGGCTGGCGGCGCTCGCCGGCGCCGCCGACGTCGACGCCTTCGTCGCCTCGCGGCCGCCGCTCGGCGAGGCGGCCGGCATCGCCCGCGCCGCGGTCGCGGCGGCGGCCACCGGGGCGCGCGTCCATGTCCGCCAGACCGGCTCGGCGCTCGGCATCGCCACCTTCCGCCGGCTCAAGGACCTCGCCGACCTGTCGATCGAGACCTCGCCGCAATGCCTGCTCTACGACCGCGCCGCCTATGCCCGCTTCGGCCGCTGGATCAAGGCCTCGCCGCCGCTGCGCGAGCCGGCCGACCGCGAGGCGCTGGTGGCGGCGCTGGCCGACGGCACCATCGACATGGTGGCGACCGACCACGCGCCGCACGCCCGCGCCGAGAAGCTGGAGGCGGGGAGCTTCATGGCGGTGCCCGGTGGCATGCCGGGGGTGCAGACCCTGCTGCCGGCGCTGCTCCACCTGGTGGCGCGGGGCGTGATCGGCCTGCCGCGGCTGGTCCAGCTCGCCGCGACCGCCCCGGCGGAGCGCTTCGGCCTGGGCCGCCGCAAGGGCCGGCTGGCGCCCGGCTGCGACGCCGACCTGATCGTGCTCGATCCGGGCGGCCTTACCGTGGTGCGCGACGCCGACCAGCTGAGCCGCGGCGGCTACACCGTCTTCGACGGGCTCGAGGTGCCGTTCGCGCTGGAGCGGGTGCTGCTGCGCGGCATCGAGGCGGTGGGGTCCGGCGGCGTGTCGACGACGCCCTGCGGCCTGGTGCTCGCGGCGGAGCGGCGCGCGGCGTGAGCCGGGCGGCCGCCGGCCGTCGCTACCGGCGCACCGTCTCCGGCTCGAACGCCCGGATCCAGTCGATGTACTCGCGCAGCCGCTGGCGCAGCGGCGCCGGCTGCCAGCCCAGCTCGTCGCGCAGCCGGCCGATGTCGTAGGCGCCCCACTGGCCGCCGCGCCGCGCCGGGTCGCCGGGCAGGTTGGGGTCCTCGGCGGTTTCCCGCGCCGTCAGCGGCAGCACCTCGCGGGCCGCGGCGATCAGCCCGCCGATCGTCTCGGCACGGCCGGAGCCGACATTGTAGACGGGGTGGCGCGGCGCCGGGGCGCGCAGCAGCAGCGCGATGGCCGTCGCCACGTCGCCGGCATGGATCCAGTCGCCGACCGCCTCGGTGCTCGCGGCGCGGAGCTCCTCCCCGGCCAGCGCCAGGTGGGCCACCCGCCAGGGCAGGCAGCGCACGTGGCGCGCCGCGGTGTAGCGGTCCATCGGTCCGTAGACCGAGGCCAGCCGCACCGCCGTCGCGGGCAGGCCGTAGATCTCGCCATAGCGCCGCGTCGCCAGCTCGGCGGCGTGCTTGGAGATGCCGTAGAGCGTGGTCGGCGCGACATAGCCCTCCTCGGGCAGCGGCGCGCCGGGGATCGCCGGCCCCTCGTCGCCATAGACCGAGCCGGTGCTGACCAGCAGGAAGCGCGCCAGGCCGGGCACGGCGCGCGCCCAGTCGAGCAGCGCCACCGTGCCCATCAGGTTGACCTCGAGGATGCGCCGCGGGTCCTCGCGCTCGGGATCGTGCCGCGTGCCGTCGGCCGCGACATAGGCGTGCGGGGTGACCGTGGCGCCGTGCACGACGCGGTCGATGCCGCGCCCGGCGAGCGCCGGCG
Source organism: Dongiaceae bacterium (assembly GCA_046349435.1). GTDB lineage: Bacteria > Pseudomonadota > Alphaproteobacteria > Dongiales > Dongiaceae > JAXMCI01. The sequence continues at coordinate 8,867 of JAXMCI010000034.1, forward strand.
CCCAGGCCTGCGGCTCGAGGATGCTGGCCTGCACCCAGTCGACCCGGTCGAGCACGGGCGCGAGAAAGCGGCGCAGCAGCGGGTCGGGCGCCGAGCTGTCGAGGATGACGGCCCGCTCGCCCGGGTCGCCGGCCAGCCAGTGCAGCACCAGGTTGCTCATGACGAACCCGTTGCCGCCGGTGATCAGGATGGTCATCGTGCGGAGGCCTCGTCGTTCAGATGGCGGTATAGCCGCCGTCGACCAGCAGGTCGGCGCCGGTCATGAAGGCGGACTCGTCGCTGGCCAGGAACAGGGCCGCCGCGGCGATCTCCTCGACGCGGCCGAGCCGCCCGATCGGGTGCCTGGCGGCGCCCCACTCGCGCTCGGCCCGCTCCATGCTGCCCCAGAGCGCCGCCATGCGCGGCGTGGCGATGCCGCCCGGCGACAGGCTGTTGACCCGGATGCGGTCGGCCGCGTGGTCGAGCGCCATGCCCTTGGCCAGCATCAGCAGCGCCGCCTTGGTGGCGCTGTAGGTCGCCTGCAGGGGGACCGCGACATGGGCGAGCTGCGAGGCGACGTGGATGATGCTGCCGCCGCCGGCCGCGGCGATGTGCGGGATCGCCCACTTGCTCATCAGGAAGGGGCCGGTGACGTTGACCGCGAAGGAGCGCTCGAACAGCGCCTCGTCGAGCTCGGCCAGCGTCGCGTCCGGGATGAAGCAGGCGGCGTTGTTGACCAGGATCGTGAGGGCGCCGAGGCGGCGCACGGCGGCGGCCACGGCGCGCCGCGCCGACCCGCTGTCGGAGACGTCGCAGGCCAGCGCGCGAGGGCGCGGCCGCCGGCACCCGTGACCAGCCGGGCCGTGCGCCGCGCCGCGGCCGGCTCGAGATCGACGGCGGCGATCGCCGCGCCCTCGGCGGCGAAGGCCCGGCAGATCGCGGCGCCGATGTGGCCGCCGGCGCCGGTGACCAGCGCCACGCGGCCGGCCAGCCGCCCGCCCGGCCGCCCGGCCGGCCCTGGGGCGGCCGGCGCCGCCGTCGCCTCACGGCGCGGGCCACAGCCCCTGCTCGTCGAAGTGGCGCAGCAGCATGTGCTTGGCCCGCAGCACATGCTCCTTCATCAGCCGGCGCGCCGTCCCGGGTCGCGCTCGCGGATCGCCTCGCGGATCGCCTCGTGATCCTCGACGTGCAGTTGCTCGCCCTCGGCCGGCAGCGTCATGCCGTGCGAGCAGTAGTTGCCGGGAAACGTCGCGAACAGCTCGCGCAGCATCGCCGCCAGGCGCTGGTTGCCGGCCGTCTCGTAGATCACCTGGTGGAAGTCGCGGATGGCGCCGGCGAGCTCCAGGTTGAAGCCGGAATCGTCGATCGGACGGCCGCGGCGCCCGCCCCGCCGGGTCCTGACCGCCTCGGCGGTGCGGGCCAGCTCCGCGTCGGTCTCCGGCCGGGCATGGCGGCAGGCGAGCTCGGCGGCATAGGATTCGAGCTCGGCGCGCAGGTCGTAGATCTCCTCGACCTCGACGCGGCTCGGCAGCCGCACCGTCGCGCCCTTGTTCGGCACCAGCACGACCAGCCGCTGTGCCTGCAGCTTGCGCAGCGCCTCGCGCACCGGCGTGCGGCTGACGCCGAAGCGCTGGCAGAGCTCCTCCTGGCCGAGCTTGGCGCCGGGCGGCAGCTCGCGCGCCAGGATCGCCGCCTCCAGCCGGAAGGCGATCTCGTCGGCGAGGCTGGTGGTCTCGATCGGCGCCATGGCCGGCGCCATGGCCGGCGCCATCGCCGGCCCCGGGGCCCGGGCCGGCGGGCCGGGTGGAGCCGCGGCGGCGGCCGCGCGCCGACCTGCCGCGCGCGCCGCCAGATGCTTGGTCATGCTCCCGGACTCCTCCCCGCGATCCGCCACGGGCGGCGCCCGCACGAGCGATCGTCCTGGACGGGCCTGCCATGGTTCTCCCGCCGGCGGCCGGCCTTGCGCCGCGCCGCCGGGTTGCCGGATCCATGCATCCTTCCTTAGGCCGTCGTCGGCGGCGGGTCAACGCATGGGGCGCTGGCGCCGGCGCTCCTCGATCAGCCCGACCGCGTTGCCCGACGGGTCCTTGACGAAGGCGATCCAGACCTCGATATCGCGCAGCTCGGCGATGCGATGCGGCTTGCCGCCGTCGGTCGCGCCCGCCGCCAGCATCTCGGCATGCCGCTTGTCGATGCCGATGCAGGCGAGATAGGGGATGACGCCCTGCTGCTCCGGCGCGCGGAACCCGGGCCGGGTGGTCAGCAGCAGCCGGACGCCGCCGATCGCGAAGGCGCTGACCTGCGGCCCGTCATAGAGATGCTGCAGGCCCATCACCTCCTGATAGAAGCGCCGGGACTGGGCGAGGTCGTTGGCGCCGATCACGAGCTGGGCGAGCCGGGCTTCGCTGGCCATGGGCAATCTCCGTTGGGCGAACCGATGGCGCAGTCTAGCGCGGGATCGGCCGGGATGGGCAGGCCGGCCCCAGCGCCTCGCTCGGGCCTCGCTCAGTCCTCGAGCAGGTCGGCGAGGCCGAGCAGCGTCGACCGCAGCTCGTCATAGTTCGCGATGGCCTCGCGCAGCGAGTCGGTGCCCTGCTTGCGTCCCGCCGGGACCAAGCCCTCGACCGGCGTGGCGCCGAGGAAGCGGGCCGCCCGGGCCGCGACCGCGTTGGGCCGCGCCTCGAGGTCCTCGTAGAAGACGTTGAGCACGCGATGCTGCCCAAAGAGCGCGGCGTACTCGTTCTCCTTCCCGGCGATGTACGCGATGTTGCCGCAGACGGAGAACGGGTCGAGGCGGATGGCCGGGGGCGCCTTGCTCTCGGCGTTGCGCGGCGCAAACCACTCCTTGGTCTCCTGGGCGCGCCGCTCCGACAGGAAGCGCCGGATCCAGTTCCGCCGTCGCAGGTGGATGATGGCGACCTCGTGGTGCTCGGCGAGGTAGCGCTTGATCGCGGGATGCTGGTCCGCGTCGTAGTAGGAGATCTTGAAGCCGACGAGCGAGGTGCCCGTCGGGGTCCGGTCGATCAGGTGGCCGAGGAAGGAGACCGGATCCGTCCCGCGCAAGGCGGTCAGATCGGGGTCGACGAGCCTGGAGTTCAGGTCCCAGGCCACCGCGTCGCGCCAGCTCGGATCCTCGGTGAAGATCTCGCCGCCCATGAAGATGCCGGGCTGGCCGTGCAGCAGCCCGCCCAGCAGGTTCGTCCCGGTCCGGGCCGCGGCGAGGAGGATGAACAGGCGACGGTCCGCAGCATCGTCGGCGCCCGGCGCCGAGGCTTGCTCCCGGGCCAGGAACGGGCCGAGCGCGGCGGCCAGCCGGCCGGCGATCCGCGCATCGCCCTCGGCATCGTCGGGGAGCGCCTCCGCTCCCGCGGCACCCTCGTTGGCGCCGGGCTCGATCAGGGCCTCGGCATGCGACCGGAGGCGCTCGATGGCAGCCCGTTCGGGCGGCGCCGGCGTGCCGCTCCCGGGATCGTCGGCCGGGTCGCCGATCCGCAGCACGATGCGCGGCGGTCGCAGCTTCCGAAGCAGCGCCAGCGCCGCCTCGAGATCCCCGGCCTCGCGCGGCCCCACGGGCGGGCCGGCCGGCGCGGCGATCCAGCCGGGGGAGGCTTCGAGGACGACGGCCTCGGCCTGGTTCAGCACATCGAGCAGGCCGGGTCGATCGAGAACCTCACGGGCGATCCCGGCCGAGGCCCCGAGGTTGAGCACCGGCGTGCCCGACAGCTCGGCGAGAATGGCGGGAAACGGGAGCCGGTCGACCCCGCCGAAGGTGCGGCTCCCGCCGATGCACGCGATGTAGGGCTTCGTCAGGTCCGGCAGCGGACCCCGAAGCGGCAGGTCGGGCAACTCCGGCTGGGCGCACGGCGCCGCTTCCGGATGATCGGCGCAAGGCTGCTGGTCGTCCATGCTCGCGGGTCCCCTGGCCGAGCGCCTCCGGGATAGGTCCGGCCGGGCCGCGAGGGCTGTCCGCGGCGGTGGCCACGGCAGCGTCGGCAGGCAGCGATTCCCGACCCCTTCTCTTGGCATCGAAGGTCACATGCGGCCGGGACTCCCGTCAAGCGACGGGCGATCGATGCGGTCCCTGACGAGGGCCGCCGCCACGGCGTTCGCAGAATGAGATCCTACGATGCGACCGGGCGCCGGCCGGGGCCGCTCACGAAGCCCGCCGCGCGGCTCGCCGCTCCGGGGTCAGCCCGGCAGCCTGACGAATCCGAAGCCCGGCCGGGTGCCGTCCGACGGCGGGCGGATCTGCGGCACGATCTCGGTCGCATCCACCGCGTCCTCGCCGAACCGCGACCGCAGCGAGGTCCAGGCCCGGAGCATGCCGGCATTGAGGGTGATGTCGTCCAGCACCAGGAATCTCGCCCGCATCCACAGGCCATAGACCGCCGCGCTCAGCATCGTCGGCCAGAAATCGTGCACCGCATCGATGTAGACGAGATCGATCCGGGCGTCGCCGAACTCCGCCAGGCATGCCTCGTAGGCGGCACTCGAGTTCGCATCGAGGCGGAAGGCGCGGATCACGGGATGACCGGCAAACCGCGCCGTCCCGTCGGGGGTTATGTCGAACGTCACGATCCTGCCGCCGGCCGCGTCGGCGAGCCCGGCGGCCATGGCGAGCGCGGAGCCGCCCTGGTGGGTGCCGATCTCGACGATCCTCCGGCATCCGAGAAGGTTAACCAGGCCGGCGAGGAAGTAATAGTAGCTGAAGGGATGCGAGACGATGTCGGCCTTGTTGCCCCAGTGGATGCGGCCGTAACCGATCCTGGAGAGGTCGAAAGTCCTGCCGCGGCGCCACGCCTCCTCGACGATATCCCGGGTCGACGACGTCGCGGCAGCACCGGCTGCATCCATCTGGCCTCTCCCTGAGGACTTGGGATTGAATACCATGTGGGACATTCCCGGGCAAGGCGTGGCGGGCCGCGGCCGGCTATCGCACCCCGCCGCCGTGCCAGCGTGCCGCCGTCTCGAGGATGGTGCGCAGGTCGGACTGTCGCGGCTGCCAGCCGAGGGTGCGCATGGCGCGCCGGGGATCGGCGACCAGAATCGGCGGGTCGCCGGGCCGCCGGCCGCTCTCCCGGACCGGCGGCCGGCGGCCGGTCACCGTCGCCACCTCGTCGACGATCTCGCGCACCGAGGTGCCGCGGCCCGATCCGAGATTGAAGGCGCCGCTCTCGCCGCCGGCCAGCAGGTGGCGCAGGCCGACGACATGGGCTTCGGCGAGATCGGCGACGTGCACGTAGTCGCGCACCGCCGTCCCGTCCGGCGTCGGATAGTCGAGCCCCATCACCTGCAGCGGCGGGCGGTGCCCGAGCGCCGCGCCGAGCGCGAGCGGGATCAGGTGTATCTCCGGCTCGTGCTGCTCGCCGATCTCGGCATCCGGATCGGCCCCGGCCGCATTGAAGTAGCGGAAGGCGAGCCAGCGCAGCCCCTGCGCCTTGCCGAGCCAGCCGAGCGCCCGCTCGATCACCAGCTTGGTCTCGCCATAGGGGTTGACCGGCAGCTGCAGATGGTCTTCAGGAATCGGTACCTGCGTGGCGATTCCGTAGGTGGCGCCCGTCGAGGAGAAGACGATGGCCGGGACGCCGGCCGCCTGCATCGCCTCCAGCAGGTTCAGGCTGTTGACGACGTTGTTGGCGTAGTAGCGCGCCGGCTCGCGCATCGACTGGGCCACCTCGATCGAGGCGGCGAGATGCGCGACGCCGGCCGGCCGCTCGCGTCGCAGCGTCTCCACGAGGGCGGCCTTGTCCGCCAGATCGAGCTCGATGAGCCGGCCCCAGCGCACCGCGGAGCGGTGGCCGGTCGACAGATTGTCGAGGACGACCGGCTCGAATCCGCTGCGCGCCAGCGCCTTGCACACATGCGCGCCGACATAGCCGGCGCCACCGGTTACAAGAATGCGTTCCGCAGTCACCTTTGCCTCGCCATCCCACAAGCGCCACCACCTTATAGGACGCGATCGCTTTCGAAGCGATGAAATCGCTGCACGACGCGATCGCATGGGTGGAAGGGGGTTCGCCGGCAGAGCGCTCGGTCGGGGCCGAGATCGGCCACACCGTGGCCGGCCTCCGGCGGGATCGGCGGGCGGCGCGCGACCCTCGGCCCGGCCCATGCCTGCTGCCCGTCTCCGATCGTTGACGCGCGAGAGGCCATCGTAATGCCTTGCTCATCTTCGTGAAGAAAACGGAAAGGCGTTATGCTTGGATCGTGACCGGCCTTTACCGAAGTAGTAAGTATTTGCCGCTAGATGTCGTGATGTTCACTTTGTCCTCGCCATCCTGACGGCGGGACGTTACCTATAAGACGCTACCACGTTCGAGACGATGAAATCGGTCCGGACGCGGGTCGCATGGGTGGAAGGGGATCGTCGCGTGATCTCGACGAAGCGGGTTCGCCGGCACAGCGCTCGGCCCGGTCCGGAATCAGCCATACCAGCATCCTCGGATCCGGCACTGCCGGGACGGGTCTGCCTCGTCACCGGCGAGATCGCGGGCCCGGATTTCAATGGCGGGATCGGCACCGCGAACCGGGGGCTGGCGCTGGCTCTGCGCAAGGCCGGCTTCGCGGTCGACGTGCTCTACACGCGGGTCGATGGCGGCGCGCCGTTCTGCTTCCGCGGCGACTTCGCCGACCAGGTGAGCGCGTTCGCGTCGCACGGCATCCGGCTGATGTCGATACGCCACGAGGGACCGTGGAACGACTGGCCCGCGAAGTCCTTCCGCGCGATGGAGCATCTCGAGGCCGGGCGATACCACCTTGCCTTCTTCAACGACACGCACGGCACCGGATTCTATCCCTTGCTGGCCCGGCGCACCGGCAATGCGCGGCTGTCCGGCACCACGATGTGCGTGGTCGCGCACAGCGCCACGCAATGGATCCAGCAGGTCAACGAGGCGCCGATCCCGACCATCGAGGACATCAAGCTGATGGAGATGGAGCGGCGGTCGCTCGAGCTGGCCGACATCGTCGTGTCGCCGAGCCGGCACCTGCTCGGCCGCTATCGCGGCTATGGCTGGTCGCTGCCGGAGGATTGCCGCGTCATCCCCAACCTGCTGCCCCCCGGCGAGTCTCTCGCCGGCATCGCGCCGGGCCGGTCCTGCGCGGTGACGGAGCCGGTCTTCTTCGGCCGGCTGGAGAGCCGCAAGGGGCTGTGGCTGTTCTGCAATGCGCTCGATCGCCTGAAGGCCGAGCTGGCCGGCCGCACCGTCACCTTCCTCGGCAAGCCGACCCTCGAGAACGGCGAATCGACCGCCTGCACGCTGCTGCGGCGCTCGGCGGCCTGGCCGTTCGAGATCCGCCTGCTGCTCGACTACGACCGCGACCAGGCGCTCGGCTACCTCCGCGGCGCGGGCCGGCTGGCGATCATGCCCTCGCTCGAGGAGAACAGCCCCTGCGCCATCCAGGAATGCCTCGAGCACGGCATTCCCTTCATCGCATCCAGCGGCAGCGGCGGCGCCGAGCTGCTGGCCGAGGGCTCGCGCCCGGACTGCCTGTTCGCGCCGACCGCGGCCGGCATCGCCGCCGCGCTGCGCCGCGCGCTCGCCGAGGGCGCGGTGACCGGCGCGCTCGCCTTCGACCCGGAGGAGAACGAGCGCCGCATGATGGGCTGGGTCGCGGCGGCGATCCGCACCGCGGCGCCGGCGCCGGCCGCGCCGGCGCGGCGCCGGGCCGCGGCCAGGCCGCCGCTGCTGCTCGCCCTGGTCCCGGCCGCGGCGACCGCCGACTTCGCCGCCGCGCAGGCGCGGCAGATCCTGCAGGCCTTTCCCGCCGGCGCGGAGCTGGTGCTGCTGGCGGCGCGGCCGGAAGCGCTGGCGGCGCGGCTGGCCGGCGAAGGGCTGGCGGCGGCCGTCGAGGCCGTCGCCGCGTCCTCGTTCGCCGCCGTGGCGACGCGGGCGGGCCGCGGCCCGCGGCGCGTCGCCGCCCTGTTCCATGTCGGACAGCCGGTCACGCCGGCGCTGGTCGAGCGCGCCCGCGCCTGCTTCGCCGCCGCCGGCGACATCGTCGCGGTCTCGGCCATGGTCGCCCGGCCGGACCGCGCCCCGTCCGGCCCGCTGCCCGAGCATGTCAGCGTGCCGGCCGGGCGCCGCATCGTCGACCGCTATCTGCTCGGCGGCTGCCCGGCGCTGATCCCGCTGTCGCAGGAGATGAACGCCGGCTTCGCCCTGTTCCGCAGCGAGGCGCTGGCCGGCCTCGCCTCGGTCGGCCCGCTCGACGCCCGCTACGGCCGGCCGAAGCGCGTCGTCGACTGGATCGACGAGCTGCTCTTCACGCTCCAGGCGGGCGGGCATCGCTGGGAGCTGCTGCCCGACGGCACGCTCGACGTGCCGCCGGTGGCCGACGCGTTCGAGGTGTTCCGCCGCGGCGAGTTCCTGCGCGGGCTGGTGCAGCGGCAGCTGGGCTACGCGCCCGGCTCACACCAGGCGCTGCTGTCGCGGCTGGCCATCGAGTACGCGCTCGACGAGGACCGCCACCGGGCGGTCGAGCAATGCCTCGCCCCGATCGCCGACAAGCTCGGGGTGGTGCCGGCGGCGCTGTCCTGCAGCGACATGTCCTCCGATCACGCGCTTCGCCTGGTCGCCCGCATCGCCCATGCCGCCGGCCAGACCGAGCTGGCCGAGGAGCTGCTGGCGGAGCTGCTCGAGCCCGGGGCGGGTCCGGGCACGCTCGACGACATCGTGCGCCGTCGCGCCGCCGAGATCCGGTTGTTCGACCTGCTCTCGCGCGGCGCCTTCCGCCGCGTCAATCTCGATCACGATTGGTCGCTGAAGACGTATGCCGGCGAGCGCGCGATCGAGCAGCATCCCAATCCGGTCAACGAGGGCCGGGCGACGCTGATCTTCCACGACGTCGACCTGCGCCAGGCCGAGCGCTTCCGGGCCGTCGTCAGGCTGCCGAGCAGCGCCGCCCTGCCGGTCCGCTTCCGCATCGAGGTGATCGCGCGCGACCGGTCGACGCAGTTCGACCTCGAGGAGACCGCGGCGCCGCTCGAGGCCCGCCCGGTCGAGTTCGCGCTGCCGGCCGGGCTCCGCACGCGCTCGGACATCCTGCTCACCACCGAGATGGCGATCCGCATGGACAGCCCCCAGCACGCATGGGCGCAGTGGGTGGATCCGCGCTTCTGCGGCACCACCGCGTAGGAGGCGAAGCGATGCCGGACAGCAGCGACCGCCGCGCGCTTCCCCGCCTGTCGGACCTCGACCTGCGCGCCGGGGCGGCCCAGCGGCTCAAGGTCTGCGTCGTCACCTCGGAGATCATGGGGCCGACCCGCAACGGCGGCATCGGCACCGCCACCAGCGGGCTGGTCGAGCATCTCGCCGCCGACGGCCACGAGGTCACCCTGCTCTACACCCAGGTGTGGCGGGGCACGCCGCTCTGCACCGAGCGGTCCTGGGAGCATTGGGTGCGCGAGTTCCGCGCCAGGGGCATCGAGCTCAGGCACATCCCGCACGGCGGCGACTACGCCGACTGGCGCCACAAGAGCTGGCTGGTGAAGGATGCGCTGGCCGAGGGCGGCCACGACCTCGTCTATTTCAACGAGCATCACGGCAGCGGCTACTACGCGCTGGCCGCCAAGCGGGCCGGCCTCGCGCCGTTCGCCGAGCAGGTGCATTGCGTCATCACCCACGGCGCGATCGAGTGGGTGCTCGAGACCAACGACCAGTATATCGAGCGCCGCAGCGACCTCGAGATGATCGGCTTCGAGCGGCGCAGCGTCGAGTGGGCCGACGTGGTCATCGGGCCGAGCGAGTACCTGCTGCGGGAATATGCCCGCTACGGCTGGCGCCTGCCGCCACGGACCTTCTGCCAGCCCTATCCGCTGTTCCGCGCTCCGGCGGCCTGCGATGCCGAGCCGCGCGCGGTCGACGAGATCGTCTTCTTCGGCCGGCTCGAGCCGCGCAAGGGGCTCTGGCTGTTCTGCGAGGCGCTCGAGCTGCTGGGCGAGCGGCTGCGCGGCCGGACCGTGACCTTCATGGGCCGGATGACGGAGATCTCCGGCCATTCCTCGGGCGCGCTGCTCGCCGCCCGCGCCGCCCGCTGGCCGTTCCGCATGCGCCTGCTGACCCGCCTCGGGCCGCCGCAGGCGCTCGCCTACCTGGCCGGGCCGGGCCGCCTGGCGGTGATGCCGTCGCTGGCCGACAACAGCCCCTGCGTCGTCTACGAGTGCATGGAGAACGCCATCCCCTTCGTGACGACGCTGGGCAGCGGCGCCGACGAGCTGATCGACCCGGGCTGCTGGCCGGACGTCATGGTGGCGCCCACCGCCGACGCGCTGGCGCGGCGGCTCGAGGCGATCCTCGACGGGGGCGCCCGGCTCGCCCGGCCGCGCTTCGATCCGGCGGAGAATCTGCGGACCTGGACGGCCTGGCACGACGCGCTCTCGGCCGAGCCAGCGCGCTTCCGCGCCGCCCCGGCCGAGCCGGCGACGGCGCCCGACGCGGCCGATCCGGAGGTCCCGGCGATCCTGATCCTCACGATCGACCCGGACGGCCGCTCGCTGGGTGCGCTGCTGGACGGCATGGCGACGCATTTCCGGCGCTTCGGCGCTGCGGCCGGCCACCTGCTGCTGACCCGCGCCGGCGGGCCGGTGCGCGGGCTGCTCGCCGAGCTCCTGGCGGCGCCGGCCGAGGCGGCGGAAACCAGCGTCCTGGTGCTCGGCCAGGACGAGCTGGCCGAGGCGCGCCAGCTGCTGCTCGATGCCGACATCGTCATCGGCACCGCGACCGGCTGCGAGATCCAGACCACCTTCCTCGCCAATGTGGTGCGGCTGTTCTCCGCAGGCTGCGCCGCCGCGGCCTCCTGCGTGATCGCCACGCCGGGGCGCGACGGCGACGACCCGGTCGTGGAGTCCCTGCCGGCGGGCGACGTCCCGGCGGTCGGCGCCCTGCGCGGCAGCGTCGCCTCCGAGCTGTGGGCGGTCTCCGTCCCGGCGCTGCGCGACGAGCTGGCCTCGCTGGCGCTGGACGAGCCGGACCATGGCGAGCTGGTCTCGGCCGAGTGGGTCGGCCACGCCGTGGCCCAGCGCTGCATGCTGAGCGGCAAGCCCTACCTGCTGCTGCCGATTCTCGGCGGGGTCCGCGCCGCCACCGTCGGTCCGACCGACGGCGATCGCCACTGGTACCGCATCGCGGCGCGCACGGCGGGCGATCTCGGGCTCGCCACCGTGGTCCATCCCGGCGCGGCGCCGTGGTTCGCCAGCCTGGCGCAGGGCCGCGGCCCAGGCGCCTCGGGCGGCGCCTGGCCGGCGCCGGAGCTGGCGTCGCTTCCCGCCGCGCACCCGCTGCGCATGGTGCCCGCCACCGGCGACACCGACACCGCCGAGCGGCTCGCCGCGGCGCTCGGCCGGCCGGGCACCGCCCTGCAGGTCCGCATGGCGCTGCGCCGGGATGTCGGCGGCATCGCCGAGACGCTCGAGCTGGCACACCGCGCCTGCGCCCTGCGGCCCGTGCTGGATCTGCTGGCGGTCATGCGCCGCGGCGTCGAGCGGCTCGATCCGGCACTGCCGCAGCCTGCCTCGGAGTCGCGGCTGGACGCCTTGCGCGACCGGTTGGTGGCCCGGGCCCTGGCCCGCCGGGGCCTCGGCGACCCGGGGCCGGAGGACGGCAGCGGGAGCCCGGTGTCCGCGCCGGGCGAGGACGTCGCGGCCGCGCCGGCCGCCGGAACGCCCCGCGCCTATTCCCGCGGCCTCGACTGCACGACGGTCGAGGGCACCGTCCGCCTGTCGCCGGCCCGGGCCGGCGGCCCGCCCTGGCGCCTGGTCTTCATCGATCTGCCGCTCGCCGGTCATCGGCGGCTCGTCGCGGGGCTGCGCGGCGTCGGCGCCGGCGCCACGACGGTCAGGCTCGCCTTGCTCGACCAGGTCCATGGCATCGAGCTCGCCGCCGGCGAGATGGCAGTGGCGGCCCGCGGCACCGAGCTGCTCGAGATCGAGCTTCCCGGCGTGCATGGCCCCGCCTGCCTGGTCGTGAGCTCCGCCTCGCCCGAGCATCGGCACGCCGCCGGCCTGGCGGAGCTGGCGATCCTGTAGCGGGGGTCGCGGCCCCGCAACCCCGGCCGTCAGTCCTGGTCAGCCGCTGTAGGTGCCGTTGCAGCGCCGCCGCCTTGCCGGCGGTCATCGGCCCGATGATCGAGGGCAGCAGCGTGCTCATCCGCGCGGCTGTCGGCCGCCCGCCGCTGCGCAGCATCAGCTCGACCCCCGCGCCGCTCGGCCGGCCCGCTTCGGCGCGAGCCAGCTCGGACCCCGACAAACGTGAGTCACAAGGGAGTCTGAGGACGTCTGCGCATCCTGCGGAGAAGTCGCTCTCGCCCCGCACGGACAACGGCCACGCCAGGTCGGCTATTCCACCGGACGGCAAATGTTCCCAGGAACTTGATCTGGATATGACGAGGGTCGATCTTCGCCGCTCGCCGTTCGCCGTTCGCCGCTTGGCGGCGAGACGGCCATGCCGCCACGACGCGCGGGATCGTCGGATCCGGCGTCCGGCGGGCATGTAACCCGCCCTCGGCGCACTCTGCGTCCGCGAGCCCGGTCAGGTCGGAGGGAGCGATCCGCGGCATGCCGCGGCTCTACCCCCGGAGGTGCGATGCGCCCTCCCGGGCGCGGTCGGGATCAGCCGCGATAGGAGCCGTGGCCCCGGTCGTGGTGATTGTCGTTGTGCCTGTCCTTGCCTCCGTCCCTGTCCTTGCCCCCGTTCTGTACCCGGGCGAGCTGGATCCTCGCCGTGAACCGGTCGGCGACCGCGTGCATCAGGCGGGCGGCGTCGCCGTCCTGGAGGCCCGCTTCCGCGATCAGGCCGGTCATCGTCTCGAGGGCGGCCGCCTCGGCGTCGCCGCCCAGGCCGAGGCCGCGAATGGCCTCCATCAGGGCGGGCAGCATCTCGGCCTTCTCCGCGCTCAGCGGCCCGATCACGGCGGGCAGCAGCGCGGCGATGCGCTCCGCCGTGAGCTGGCCGCCGCTGCGCAGGGCCAGCTCGACCAGCGGGTCGCCCCTGCCGATCGCCTGCCGGGCCACGGAATGCACGGCCGGGGCGACGGGCGAGAGCAGCGGCGCGGCGTCGACCGCCCCGCCCAGGACGGTCACGAAAGCGAAGGCGCTCGCGCTGCCCAGCAGTTTCAGCTTGTTCGTACGAGACATGCTCGCGGACCCCACACATTGCTGGACCCGGTTGCCGGATCCGGCCGCGGGCCCGCATGGCCCGCTTGGCACCCTGGAGCCTATCCGCGTGGATTTAATAGAGAATGAAGATCTCCAGGAATTCCGGGTCAACCGGCGATTTTTTACTTTCGATACGAGTAACCTCTTCGTAAAGCGCAGGCATTCCATGGAGAGGGTGAATAACCTGTATTATGTGTGCAGCACTCCTGGTAATCGCCTGTTAGGGTGGGTTCCCGCGCTGCCGTGAAGGTATGGATCCTGCTAAGCTGACGCCGGCTGCAGGAGGCGGAGCGTGGAGAGGCGATGAGCGTCGACAGGCTGGCGGCGGACGAGGTCGGGCTGCCCCGCTTCGCCGCGGGCGAGGCCGCCCCGTGCGAGGTGTTCGCGCTCGGCAGCCATGCGCGCGCCCGCGAGGCGCTCGACTTCGGGCTGGCGGTGAGCGGGCTCGGCTTCAACGTCTTCGTCATCGGCGACGACCGCTCCGGGCGGATGACCGCGACCCTCGCCCATCTCGAATCCGCCGTGGCGGGGCGGCCGCCGGCGAGCGACTGGATCTATCTCAACAACTTCCGCCGGCCGCACCGGCCGACCGCGCATCGCCTGCCGGCCGGCGCCGGCCGGCGCTTCCGCGAGCGGCTGGCCGCCGTGGTCGCGCAGCTGCGCGGCGCGCTGTCCGCCGCCTTCCCGTCGGACGCCTACCAGGCGGCGGTGGCGGCGCGGCACCGCGCCGCGCAGCAGGGGGTGGCGAGCGAGCTGGACGCCCTCGGCGCCGAGGCGCGGGCGAGCGGCCTCGAGCTGCGGCGCGACGAGGGCGGCCGGCTCGAGCTGGTGCCGCTGCCCCCGGCCGAGGGCGCGGCCGGGCCGGACGCGGGCCCGCGGCGCGACCCGGCCGCCATCCTCGGCCGCTTCCCGCTGCACCGTGCGACGGCCCAGGCGCAGCTCGCCGAGCGCATCGCCGCTCTCGACCGCGTCATCGCCATCGAGGTGGCGAGCCCGCTGCTCGAGGGGCTGCTCGCCGAGTTCTCCGGCTTCGGCGGCCTCGCCCGCTGGCTGACCGAGCTGCGCGTCGACATCCTCGAGGCGCCGGGGCGGTTCCGCCCGCCGCCCGAGGGCGAGGCCGGCGCGCTGCAGGATCCGGAGAGCCGCTATGCGGTGAACCTGCTGGTCGATCACGGCGAGTCGCGGCGGCCCCCGGTGCTGCTGGAGAGCAGCCCGAGCTATGAGAATCTGTTCGGCCGCATCACCTACCGCCAGCTCCGCGGCTCGCTGGAGACCGACTTCACCCTGATCCGGCCGGGCGCGCTGCATCTCGCCAATGGCGGCATCCTGGTGCTGCGCGCCGAGGCGCTCGCCGCCGACCCGCCGCTCTGGTCGTTCCTCAAGGCGGCGCTGCGCGACCAGGAGATCCGCATCGAGGAGCGGCGCCGCGCCGAGGGGCCGGCGATCGACGGCGCGCCGCAGCCCGATCCGATCCCGCTCGACCTCAAGGTCGTCCTGGTCGGCGCGCCGGTCTGGTACGCCCGCTTCTTCGAGGGCGATCCGGACTTCGCCACCTACTTCAAGATCAAGGCGGAGATCGACCCCGACATGCCGGCGAGCCCGGCCAACCGCGCGATCCTGGCCGGGCTGATCGAGCGCGTCGCGGCCGAGCGCGGCCTGGCCGGGATCGAGCCCGCCGCCACCGCCCGCCTGCTCGGCGAGGCGGCGCGGCTGGCGCAGCGGCGCGACCGGCTGTCGGCCCGCTACGAGGTGATCCAGGACCTCGTCGCCGAGGCCGCCACCGTGGCCCGGCTGGCGCGCCAGCCCCGCCTCACCGAGGCGGCGCTGATCGCGGCGCTCGCCGCCTGGCGCCGCCGCCGCGCCGCCGCCGAGGAGCATGCGGTGCGCGACATCGCCGAGGGCACGGTGATGATCGACACCGCCGGCGCCGCGGTCGGCCAGGTCAACGGCCTGACCGTGCTGGAGGCCGGCGACTGGCGCTTCGGGGCGCCGGTGCGCATCACGGCGCGCGGCTCGGTCGGGCGGCGCGGCATCGTCAACATCGAGCGCGACGTGGCGCTGGGCGGGCCGGTGCAGCAGAAGGGCGCGATGGTCTTCCAGGGCTTCCTCGCCCGCCGCTTCGCCCGCGACCGGCCGCTCTCCTTCACCTGCTCGATCACCTTCGAGCAGACCTACGGCGCGGTCGAGGGCGACAGCGCCTCGCTGGCCGAGCTGGTGGCCGTGCTCTCCGACCTCGCCGAGCTGCCGGTCCGCCAGGACCTCGCGGTGACCGGCTCGGTCAACCAGATGGGCCGGGTCCAGGCGATCGGCGGCGCGACCTGGAAGGTCGAGGGCTTCCATCGCGTCTGCGCGGCGCGGCCGGGCGGCCTCGGCGGCCGCCAGGGCGTCGTCCTGCCGGCCGCCAACCGGGTCAACCTGGTGCTGGCGGACGAGGTCGCCGCCGCGGTCGCCGCGGGCCGCTTCCATCTCTGGCCGGTCGAGACCGTCGAGGAGGCGCTCGGCCTGCTGCTCGGCGTCGAGGCCGGCGTGGCGGACGGCGCCGGCCGCTATCCCGCGGACAGCGTCTATGGCCGGGTCGCAGCCCGGCTCGATGGCTTCGACCGCCTGCTGGCGCGACGGCACGAGGACGATGTTCCGGCCCGGGACTAGCTTCGCCCGGCCTGGCTTGGCCGGGTCGCCGCGGTGCGCTGCCGGGCGCACGCGATTGTTGGGTCGACCCTAACCGGTGTAGGTTCCTCACGGACCTTTCCGGGCTGATCGTCTGACGAATGCTCGAGGCCGAGCTGAGGGAGGCGCGATGGCTGCCAAGGACGTCAAGTTCAGCACCGACGCCCGCGAGCGCCTGCTGCGCGGCGTCGACATCCTCGCCGACGCCGTCAAGGTGACGCTCGGTCCCAAGGGCCGCAACGTCGTCCTCGACAAGTCGTTCGGTGCGCCGCGGATCACCAAGGACGGCGTCACCGTCGCCAAGGAGATCGAGCTGGCCGACAAGTTCGAGAACATGGGCGCGCAGATGGTGCGCGAGGTCGCCTCCAAGACCAGCGACCAGGCCGGCGACGGCACCACGACCGCGACCGTGCTCGCCCAGGCGATCGTCCGCCAGGGCGCCAGGGCGGTGGCCGCGGGCCTCAACCCGATGGACCTGAAGCGCGGCATCGACCTCGCCGTCGCGGCGGTGGTCGAGGACGTCAGGAGCCGCTCCCGCCGGGTCTCGAGCTCGGAGGAGATCGCCCAGGTCGGCACCATCTCGGCCAATGGCGAGCGGGAGATCGGCGACATGATCGCCCGCGCCATGCAGAAGGTCGGCAACGAGGGCGTGATCACCGTCGAGGAGGCCAAGGGCCTCGATACCGAGCTCGAGGTGGTCGAGGGGATGCAGTTCGACCGCGGCTATCTCTCGCCCTACTTCGTCACCAACGCCGAGAGGATGGTGGCCGAGCTCGAGGACCCCTACATCCTGATCCACGAGGCGAAGCTGTCGGGCCTGCAGGCGCTGCTGCCAGTTCTCGAGGCGGTCGTGCGGTCGGGCCGCCCGCTGCTGATCGTGGCCGAGGACGTCGAGGGCGAGGCGCTGGCCACGCTGGTGGTCAACAAGCTGCGCGGCGGCCTCAAGGTCGCGGCGGTGAAGGCCCCGGGCTTCGGTGATCGCCGCAAGGCGATGCTCGAGGACATCGCGATCCTGACCGCCGGTCAGGTGATCAGCGAAGACCTCGGCATCAAGCTCGAGAACGTCACGCTCGAGATGCTGGGCAAGGCCAAGAAGGTGGTGATCACCAAGGAGGAGACCACCATCGTCGACGGCGCCGGCAAGAAGAAGGAGATCGAGGGCCGCTGCAACCAGATCCGGGCCCAGATCGAGGAGACGACCTCCGACTACGACAAGGAGAAGCTCGCCGAGCGTCTGGCCAAGCTGGCCGGCGGCGTGGCGGTGATCCGCGTCGGCGGCGCCACCGAGGTCGAGGTGAAGGAGCGCAAGGATCGCGTCGACGACGCGATGCACGCCACCCGCGCCGCGGTCGAGGAAGGCATCGTCCCGGGCGGCGGCACGGCGCTGCTCTACGCCAGCCGCGCGCTCGACCGGCTCGAGCCCGGCAACGACGACCAGAAGGTCGGCATCGACATCGTCCGCCGGGCGCTCGCCGTCCCGGCCCGCCTGATCGCCGAGAATGCCGGCGCCGACGGGTCGATGGTGGTCGGCAGGCTGCTCGGCCAGAAGAGCGCCAGCTTCGGCTTCGACGCGCAGGCCGGCACCTACACCGACCTGGTGAAGGCCGGCATCATCGACCCGACCAAGGTCGTGCGCGCGGCGCTGCAGGACGCGGCCTCGGTCGCCGGCCTGCTGATCACCACCGAGGCGATGGTGGGGCCGCACGGGAACGAGCCCGAGTTCTGACCGCTCCCCGGCTGGACGACCGCCCGTGAAAGCACCGTTCGAGTTCGGCCTTCGCTTCTTCCTGCGGGTGCTTCTTCCCGGTGCCGTGCTCGCCATCGCGCTGTTTCCCGGGCTGGCCCGGCTGCTCGATGCGGTGTCGGTCTCGACGGATCCCCTGCTGGTGCTGGGCATCGCCGCCATCCTGTCGGGGTGGCTGGTCTCGGTCCTCGACATGCCGATCTACATGCTCTACGAGGGCCGCAGATACTGGCCGCGATTGCTCTCCGACCTCGGCCGGAAGCGGCAGGACAGGCGCCTGCAGGACCTGAAGAGGCGCGCCTTCGAATCGGCCGATCGCGAGGAGCGGCGCGAGGCCGGCACCGAGCTGCGGCAGTCCTTCCCGTTCGACGACCACGGCAATTTCAGGGCGGCCTACCCGACCCGGCTCGGCAACCTGGTCACCGCCTTCGAGTCGTACACGGACCGCGTCTACGGGTTCAGCTCGGTCTTCGCCTGGTACCGGATCTGGCTGAGCGTCGACAAGGACATCAGGGAGGAGATCGACGGGCAGCAGGCGCTCGCCGACAGCGCCGTCTATGTCTCCTTCGCCCTGGTCGTGGCCTCGGCGCTGGCCGTGATCTACGCGCTGGCAAGGCTGGCGGGCGTCGCGCTGCAGCCGGCCGCCGCCTGGTGGGTGTTTCTCGCCGCCGCCGCCGCGGCGCTCGCGCTGAGCTACGGCGCCTACCGCTCGGCCATGCAGGTCCTGGGCGTGTTCGGGCGCCTCTACATGGCGATGTTCGACGTCTTCGCGCCGAAGGTCGGGTTTCCGGAGATCGAGGACGACGTCGAGCGCATCCTGCAGGGCCGCAAGATCGCCGCCGACCGCCGCAAGACGAAGAATGCGATGATCGTCGACTACATGCTGAGCAGCAGGGTGACCTCGCCGCTGACCGGCAGGCGCGTCTGGGTGGGCGCGTGGAACGAGGCGCTGGAGAAGGCGCAGCGCACCGGCTCGGCCGCAAGGTTCGGCATCCTTCGGGGGGATTGCGCGATCTGGTGCGCCGGCACGGCGGACGCGCCGCATCCGACCTTCGAGGTTCCCCTGGAGAACGGCGCTCCCGGGGTCTGCCCGTCCTGCCGGCGCCGCTTCCGCCTGCAGGTGGAGGCCGACGCCTAGGCCGGGGCGGGGTCGGCCCCCGCGCCGCTCTACTCGTCGCGGTGCGGCAGCGCGACGTTGAGCATCAGCATCTCCTGGCCGCGGAACAGGCCGGCGAGCGTGTCGTGGCTCGCCGCCTTGAGCTCGGCGAACTTGCCGAGGAACGGCTCGCTGCCGAGATAGGCGAGCGCGTCGTCGTTGGAGTCGAACCAGAGCTCCAGGTTCCAGTCGTAGCAGCCCTGGCCCTCGCCCGGCAGCCGGCCGATATAGCCGGTGTGGATCACCCGGTCGACGCTGGTGCCGAAGACGTGCTCGCGCACCAGCTCGTGGCGGCCGAGGTCGGCGAAGCGCGCGGCGTACCAGTCCTTGAGGCCGGCCTTGGCGCGCGCCATGCCGAAGGCGATGAACTTGGTGTTGGTGCCGTCGGCGCGCGCCCGGTAGCCGCGCTGGAAGGTGCTGAACTGCGCCGGCTGCGCCACGGGAAACTGGGTGTGCTCGGTCAGCGCGATGCCGGGCAGCGTGCCGGGCGCCAGCCCCATGTTGGCCAGCCCGTCGCCGAGCAGGGCGTGGCCGGTCGGGTGGTTCCAGCAGGCCTCCATGTCGTCCCAGCTGGCCCAGTATTCCTGGGCGATGCGGAAGAACTCGCCATGCGCCACGGCGGGCTGGCGGGCGACCCGGCGGTTGATCGAGTAGCGGACGATCTTGTGCGCCACCTTGGCGTACTCGGTGTGCTTGCCGAGGTACCAGGCGTCGAACTTCTCGGCGGTGAGGTGGGCCGGCAGGGTGATCACCCAGTTGAAGCTGATCATCGCGCGGCGGCCTCCCCTTGCCGAAAGATCAAAGAGCAAGATCCTTGCTATTAGGGTCGCCGGCTGTCAAGGCGGTCGGAGTCCCGGACGGCCGCTTGACAGCGGCCGGCCGCCTGCCCTAGAAAAAGATCAATTTTCCTTGCCTTTTCTCGGCAGGGCCGACGTTGCGCGTCACAGACAGGGAGAGTGTGAGATGACCGCCTCGAAACGAATTGCCGCGGCGCTCGCCGCGACCGCGCTGGTCGCCGGGGTGCATTTCAGCAGCGGCCGCGCCGCCGACCCGATCGAGGGCAACGGCCGCGATCTCGTGATGTTCACCATGACCGGCTCCAACGTCTACGGCGCCAACCAGATCAGGGGCGCCGAGGAGGAGGCCAAGAAGCTCGGCTACAAGCTGACCGTCTTCCAGCACAACTTCTCGCAGCCGGAGCAGGACCAGCAGGTGCAGCAGTACATCGCCAGCGGCGCCAAGCCGGCGGCGATCATCTTCTGGCCGTGGGTCGCCGACGCGGCGGTCAACGACGTGCGGCAGCTCTCCAAGCTGGCGCCGGTGATCCAGCTGACGCAGGAGCCGAACGAGAAGTCCTGGCCCTACGTGAAGGCCTATTCCGGCGCCAACCAGATCCTGATCGGCGAGACGCTGGGCCACATGCTGATCCAGGCCCGCGACGCCGCCAAGGCGGCCGGCATGAAGTTCCACAGCGACGGCGGCAACCTGCTGGTCTTCCAGCATCCGCAGGGCGAGAAGACCGGCACCGAGCGCATGAAGGGCTTCATGGCGGTGACCAAGGACGCGCCCTTCAACATCATCCACGTCGAGTACGGCGCCAACAGCCCGGAGACCGGCTACGAGATCGGCAGCCAGGTGATCCCGAAGTACAAGGGCCAGTTCGACTTCCTCTTCGTCTCCAACCAGCAGGCGGCCAACGGCATCATCCGCGCGCTGAAGGAGAACGGCATCACCCCCGGCAAGGACGTCTGGATCGTCTCGGGCGACTGCTCGGGCAGCCTCGACGCGGTGAAGAACGGCGAGACCTTCGGCACCGGCATCCAGCCGGCGGCGGTCGAGGGCGCGCTCGCGGTGCGCACCGCGGCCAAGTACGTCGCCAACGGCAAGATCGAGGGCGACGTCATCCAGCTGCAGGTGACGCCGGAGGCTCCGCCGGTCGACAACACCCCGCCCGCCAAGTACAACTACATGCCGCACGCGCCGGCGATCGGTGCCGACGGCGTGGCGAAGACCAAGATCTGGGGCTACACCGCGGATCAGATCTGCGCGGGGTAGCGACGGCCGAATGACGGCAGGCGCAGAGGCCACCGACAGGAAGGCGCGGCCATCCGGCCGCGCCTTTCCGTGCGCCGGCTCTCCAAGCGCTACGGCAGCGTGCAGGCGCTCTCCGAGGCGGATTTCGAGCTCCGCCCCGGCGAGGTGATGGCGCTGCTCGGCGAGAACGGCGCCGGCAAGAGCACGCTGGTCAAGGTCCTCTCCGGGCTGGTCGAGCCCGACTCGGGCAGCATCGAGGTCGAGGGCCGGCCGACGGAGCTCTATCCCAGCGCCCGCTCGCAGGCGGCGGGCGTGGCGGTGGTGCACCAGGAATACAGCTCCGTCCCGAGCATGACCGTCGCCGAGAACCTCGTGCTCGGCCAGGTCGGCGTGCCCGCGCTGTGGCTGCCCGGGCGGCTGGCGGCCCGCGCCCGCGGCCTGCTCGCCGCGGTCGGGCTGGAGCATGTCGACCCGCGCAGCCGGGTCGAGCAGCTCAGCGTCGCCGAGATGCAGCTGCTGGAGATCGCCCGGCTGCTGGTGCGCGACGCCCGCGTCCTGATCTTCGACGAGCCGACCGCCGCGCTCGCCGACCGCGAGATCGAGCGGGTGCTGGCGGTCATCAAGCGGCTGGCGGCGGAGGGCCGCAGCATCATCTACGTCACCCACCGGCTGCCCGAGGTGTTCCGCATCGCCGACCGGGTGACCGTGTTCCGCAACGGCCGCAGCCTGCCGGCGCGGCCGACGGCCGAGCTCGACGTCGACGCCGTCATCACCATGATGCTGGGGCGCGAGCTGGAGACCATGTTCCCGCCGCACGGCACGCTCTCCGGCGAGCCCTTCCTGCGGGTCGAGGGGCTGGTGGCGCCCGGGCTGGCCGAGCCGGTCGGCTTCGACCTGCGCCCGGGCGAGATCGTCGGATTGACCGGCCAGCTCGGCAGCGGCGCCAGCGCCATCGTCGAGGCGCTTGCCGGCATGGCGCCGCCGACCGCCGGCCGGGTGACGCTGGACGGGCGCGCCCTGGCGCTGACCAGCCGCGCCGCGGCGCTGCGCTGCGGCATCGCCTACTGCTCGGCCGACCGCAAGCGCGACGGCATCTTCGCCGAGCGGCCGATCCGCGAGAACCTGTCCTCGCCCTGGGTCCGGACGGTGTCGCCGGGCGGCTGGATCTCGCCGCGCCGCGAGACCGAGCGGGCCGGCAGCATCGCCGGCCGCTTCGCCATCGACGTGGCGCGGCTCGGCTCGGCGGTCGGCACGCTCTCCGGCGGCAACCAGCAGAAGGTGGCGGTCGGCAAGTGGCTGGGCGCGGAGCCCCGCATCATGCTGCTCGACGAGCCGACGCGCGGCGTCGACATCGGCGCCCGGGCGGAGATCTACCAGCGGCTGCGCGACCTCTGCGCCGCCGGGCTCGGCATCGTCGTGGCGAGCTCCGACACCGCCGAGATCCTCGGCCTCTGCGACACCATCGCCACCTTCTATCGCGGCCGCCTCACGGCGCTGAGGCCGCGGGCCGCGTGGACGGAGGACGCGCTGGTGCGCGAGGTGATGCACCAGGCGGACGCGGCGTGAGCGAGCCGGCCCGCAGCGCCGCCGGGCGGCTCGCGCCGGCCCAGGCCCGGGCGTGGCCGGACTGGCTGCCCTTCGCGCTGATCGTCGCGGCCGCCGCGGTGGCGATCGTCGTCGGCATGGCGGTGACGCCCAACTTCCTCACCGTCGACAATGCCCGCGCCATCCTGCGCAACGCCGCGATCACCGGCATCGTCGCCGTCGGCATGACGCCGATGACCTTGTCGGGCAACTTCGTCTCGCTCGGCCTGGCGCAGTCAGCGATGCTGGCGATGGTCGCCTTCTGCGCCCTGCTCGGCGACGGCTGGGGCCAGCTGCCGGCGATGCTGGCGGTCACCGCCGGCCTCGTCGCGGTCGGCGTGCTGCAGGGGGTCGTGGTGGCGGCCGGCCTCAACCCGGTGATCACCACGCTCGCCGCCGGCGCCATCGTCTTCGGCGTCGTCTCGGAGGTCACCGCCGGCGGCATCGTGCGCGCCGGCCGGCCGATCCCCTGGGGCGGCGGCGATCTCGCCGGCGTGCCGATCGAGGTCATCGTCTTCTTCCTCTTCGCCGTCCTGGTCACCCTGCTGACGAACCGCACGGTGCTGGGGCGCGAGACCATCCTGGTCGGCGCCAACCGGGCGACGGCGGAGATCAGCGGCATCTCCTTCGCGCGGGTCACCATCCTGGCCTTCGCCATCCTCTCGGTCGGGCTCGCCATCGCCGGCATCCTGAGCGGCGCCGCCTTCGGCCAGGCCACCGCCAAGTCCTTCCCGACGCTGACCATCAACGTCATCGCCGCCGTGCTGGTCGGCGGCACCGCCATCCAGGGCGGCCAGGGCTCGCCGCTGCGCTCGGCGGCCGGCGCGGTGCTGATCTCGGTGATCGCCAACATGATGGTGCTGAACGACTTCAGCACCGGCGGCCGGCTCGCCGTGCAGGGCGGCATCGTGGTCGTGGTGGTCGTGCTGCTCGAGCTGCTGCGCCGGCGCGGCGCGGTGCGCCGATGATCGCCGCGCTCGCCCGCCGTCTGCGGCCCTACGCCCTGCCGCTCGGCGTGCTGGTGGCGACCTGGATCGTCATGGCGGCGATCACGCCGACCTTCCGCGGCACCGGCAGCGTCTTCCCGGTGCTCGAGGGCTTCCCGCTGGTCGGGCTGGCGGCGCTGGGCCTGGCGGTGACGCTGATCGCCGGCGAGTTCGACCTCTCGGTCGGCTCGATGGCGGCGCTCGCCGCGGTGATCGCGGTGATGGCCTCGTCCTTCGGGCTGATCCCGTGCATCGCCATTGCCACAGTGGCCGGCACCCTGCTGGGCGGGCTCCAGGGCCTGCTGATCGCCCGGCTGCGCATGAGCTCGCTGGTCTTCACCATCGGCACCCTGATCCTGCTGCGCGGGCTCACCTACATGCTCTCCGGCAACGCGCCGATCATGATCGACGAGATCGAGATCACCGACCCGCTGCTCGAGCGCTACGGGGTGTTCTCGATCAGCAGCATCGTCGCGCTGATCGTCTTCGCGCTGGCCGGGCTGTTCCTGACCTACACCCGCTGGGGACGCGAGATCTTCGCCATCGGCGGCGCCCGCAACGAGGCGATCGCCGCCGGCGTGCCGCGGGTCCGGCCGCTGGTCATCAGCTTCGCCTTCTCGGCCGCCTGCGCCAGCCTGGCGGGCGCGCTCGCCGCCTCGCGCGGCGGCAGCGCCGCGCCGCAGAACTACGAGGACCTGCTGCTCTCCGGCTGCGCCGCCGCGCTGCTCGGCGGCATCAGCCTCTATGGCGGGCGCGGCTCGGTCTTCAACGTCGTGCTCGGCGTCGCCGTGCTCTCGGTGGTCGGCGCCGGGCTCGCCGCCCGCGGCAGCTCGGCCTCGCTGGTGCAGCTGGTCACCGGCGCGCTGCTGCTCACCATCATCGCCATCGAGTTCGCGGCCGGGCGGCTGCGGCTCGGCGGCGCCGCGTCCGGCCGGGCCGGCCGCGGGCGCAAGCCGGCCGGCGCCGGCGGCTAGCGGTCTCCGGTGAAGTCGAACCTTCCCCTTCCTGTCATCGCCGGGCTTGACCCGGCGATCCATGCCGCGAGCTCGGCGATCGCGACCGCTCACGATGGGCGGGTCCGCGAGGCGGCCCTGGATCGCCGGGTCAAGCCCGGCGATGACAAGGTGGGGGGCAGAGCGGAATCCAGGTCAGCAGAGTGAGGCAGGGGGAAGCCATGGCGGGACGTCTCGACGGCAAGATCGCGATCATCACCGGCGCCTCGACCGGCATCGGCTCGGCCGCGGCGCGGCTCTTCCTCGAGGAGGGCGCCCGGGTGCTGGCCGCCGACATCAAGCCGCCGGGCGACGAGCTGGCGGCGGCGCTCGCCGCCAGCCCCGGCCAGCTGCGCTTCACCAACCTCGACATCCGCAGCGAGGCGGCCTGGGCCGCCGGGCTCGCCGCCTGCGTCGCCGCCTTCGGCAAGCCCAACGTGCTGGTCAACAACGCCGGCGCGCTGGGCAGCGGCAAGCCGGTGCACGAGGAGACGATCGCCGGCATGCAGGCCGCGTTCGAGAGCAACGTGCTCGGCATGTTCCTCGGCATGAAGACGGTGATCCCCGGCATGCTCGAGCTGGGCGGCGGGTCGATCATCAACGTCTCCTCGGTGTGGGGCTGGTCGGGCGTCGCCAACAACGTCGCCTACCAGACCACCAAGGGCGCCGCAGTGATGCTGTCGAAGAACGCCGGCGTCACCTATGCGCCGCACAACATCCGCATCAACTGCCTGCTGCCCGGCTATGTCGACACGCCGATGTCGCGCGGCGTCACCCCGGAGGAGGCCAAGATGCTGATCAAGTTCACCCCGCTCGGCCGCCGCGCCGAGCCGCCGGAGATCGCGCCGATGATCGTCTTCCTCGCGTCGGACGAGGCGAGCTTCGTCGCCGCCGGCAACTTCATGGTCGATGGCGGGATGGCCGCGCTATGAGCGAGCGCACCCCGCACCAGATCCTGCCGCTCGGCGATGTCGGCCTCGATTGCGGGGCGGTGCTGCCGGATGCGAAGCTGGCCTACGCCACCTACGGCACGCTGAACGCGGCCCGGGACAATGCCATCGTCTTCCCGACCTGGTTCACCGGCACCCATGCCGAGGCGGAGTGGCTGATCGGCGACGGCCGGCCGCTCGACACGACGAGGTACTTCGTCGTGGTGCCGAGCATGTTCGCCAACGGGCTCTCCTCCTCGCCCTCCAACACCCCGGCGCCGTTCGACCGCGCCCGCTTCCCGGCGATCACCATCCAGGACAATGTCCGGGTGCAGCACCGGCTGGTGACGCAGCATCTCGGCATCCGCCGCATCCAGCTCGTCATCGGCGGCTCGATGGGCGCCTTCCAGGCCTATCAGTGGGGCCTCGCCTATCCCGACCTCGTCGAGCGCATCGCGCCCTGCTGCGGCGCCGCCCGGGTCAGCCGCCATTGCTGGGTCTTCCTCGACGGCGCCAAGTCGGCGCTGCTCGCCGACCAGGCCTATCGAGGCGGCGACTACCAGGCGCAGCCGGCCGTGGGCGTGCGGGCGCTCGGCCGGGTGTGGGCCGGCTGGGCGCTGTCGCAGGCCTTCTACCGCGACGAGCTCTACAAGCAGATGGGTGCGCCCGACCTGCCCGGCTTCCTCGCCGCCTGGGACTCCTTCTGGGCCGGGCTCGACGCCAACAACCTGCTCTCCCAGATCGACACCTGGCAGACCGCCGACATCAGCCGGACGCCGGGCTATGACGGCGACCTCAAGCGGGCGCTCGGCGCGATCCGCGCCAGGGCGGTGCTGAGCCCGGGCGAGAGCGACCTCTACTTCCCGCCGCAGGACATGGCGTGGGAGGCGGCGCAGATGAGGTCGGCCGAGCTGCGCGTCATCCCCGGCCCGTGGGGCCATTTCTCGGAGGCCGGCATCGACCCCGCCTGCAACGAGTTCCTCGGCAACTCGATCCGGCTGCTGCTGTCGCGGTGAGGGTCAGCGCACCCGGTTGAGCAGCGGCTGCCCGTCGCGCAGCCGCCGGCAGTTCTCGATCGCCACGGCCAGGCTGCGCTCGAGCGTCTCCGGCGTCAGCCAGGCGACGTGCGGCGCGGCGGCCACCCGCTCGCTGGCGAGCAGCGGATTGCCGGCCGGCACCGGCTCGGCGGCGAAGACGTCGAGCCCGGCGGCCCGCAGCCGCCCGGAGGCCAGCGCCGCGGCCAGCGCCGGCTCGTCGACCAGCCCGCCGCGCGCCGTGTTGACCAGCACCGCGCCCGGCTTCATCAGCGCCAGCCGCCGGGCGTCGATCAGCCTGTCGGTCTCCGGCGTCAGCGGCAGGTGCAGCGAGACGACGTCGGCTTCGGCGAGCAGCTGCTCGAGCGTGCGCCACTCGGCGAGCGATCCTTCCTTCGGCGTGCGCGCGGTGTAGAGCAGCCGGGCGCCGAGCGCGGCCAGCGCCGGGGCCAGCAGCTGCGGCACCATGCCGTAGCCGACCAGCCCGATGGTCCGGCCGCCGATCTCGCCGACCCCGTCGAACAGGTCGCGGCCGAAGGCCCAGCCGCGGCCGGCCCGCGTCTCGCGGTCGAGCAGCGGCAGCCGGCGCAGCGCCGCCAGCATCAGCAGCAGGGTCATCTCCGCCACGGCGCGGCTGTTGGTGCCCGGCATGTTGCAGACCGCAATGCCGCGCGCCGCCGCCGCCTCGACATCGATGGTGTTGACCCCGACGCCGATCTTCTGGATCAGCCCGAGGCGCGGCGCGGCGGCGATGTCGCGGGCGGTGAAGGGCTCCAGCACGTGCAGCACGGCCTCGGCCTCGGCCAGCGCCGCGGCCAGGCCGGCGCGATCGGTCTCGGCGACGATGGCGATCTCCAGCCAGCCGGGCCGCACCGCCTCCAGGCTGTGCCGGAAGCCCGGGCTCGCCTCGTAATGCAGCACCGCCTTCATGCCCGCTCCCTTCGCCCGTTCCTTCGCCCGTTCCTTCGCCGGGGGCCGAGGTTGACAGCCCGCAGCCCGGCCCGTAGCCTAAAGAACCATAATTTTGTTCTTTTGAGAACGGGCCGCGACCTCGCGCCCCGTCAGCCGAGGCCAGGAACTTGGGCATTCAGCGTTATCAGCACTATGTCGCCGGCCGCGACCTGCCGTCCGCCGGCGGCCGCACCTTCGAGGCGATCGACCCGACGCGCGGCGCTGCCGCCTTCAGCTTCGCCGAGGGCGAGGCCGCCGATGTCGAGCGCGCCGTCGCCGCCGCCTGGGAGGCCTGGGAGAGCGGGCCCTGGAGCCGGCTGTCGGCGTCGAAGCGGGGCCGGCTGCTGATGCGGCTCGGCGACAAGATCGGCGAGAACGCCGAGCGCATCGCCGAGATCGAGACCCGCCAGAACGGCAAGCTGCTGAAGGAGATGGTCGCCCAGCTCCGCACCGTGCCGGACTGGCTCTACTACTATGGCGGGCTGGCCGACAAGGTCGAGGGCCGGGTGATCCCGCTCGACCGCCAGAGCGTGCTCAACTACACGATGCGCGAGTCGCTGGGGGTGGTCGGCGTCATCACGCCGTGGAACTCGCCGGTCTTCCTCACCATGATGGCGGTGGCGCCGGCGCTGGCCGCCGGCAACACGGTGGTGGTGAAGCCGTCCGAGGTGACCTCGGCCTCGATCATCGAGGTGATGAAGCTGGCGGCCGAGGTGGGATTCCCGCCGGGCGTGCTCAACACGGTGACCGGGCTGCGTGCCGCCGGCGAGGCCCTGGTCGACCATCCCAAGGTGGCCAAGATCGCCTTCACCGGCGGCGTCGAGGCCGGCCGCAGGATCGCCGAGCGCTGCGGCGCGCGGCTGGCCCACTGCACGCTCGAGCTCGGCGGCAAGAGCGCCAACATCGTCTTCGCCGACGCCAACCTGGAGGCGGCCGAGGCCGGCGTGCTGGCCGGCATCTTCGCCGCCGCCGGCCAGACCTGCGTCGCCGGCTCGCGCACCTTCGTCCAGCGCCCGGTCTTCGACCGCTTCGTCGCACGGCTGGCCGAGCGCGCCCGCGCCATCGTGATCGGCGACCCGATGCAGCCGGAGACGCAGATGGGCCCGGTGGCGACCAGGTCGCAGCTCGACAAGAACCTGCGCATGGTGGCCCGCGCCGTCGAGCAGGGCGGCACGCTGGTCCATGGCGGCGGCCGGCCGCAGGTGGCGGGCCTGCCCGACGGCTTCTTCTTCCAGCCGACCATCCTGACCGGCGTGCGCGCCAACAGCGACCTCGCCTGCAACGAGGTGTTCGGCCCGGTGCTGAGCGTCACCCCCTTCGGCGACGAGGCGGAGGTGATCGGGCTCGCCAACGACAGCCCGTTCGGGCTGGCCGCCGGCGTCTGGTCGCTCGACGCCCGGCGCATCCACAAGATGGCCCGCGCGCTCAAGGCCGGCACGGTGTGGCTCAACATGTACCGCGCCATGGCCCCGCAATCGCCCTTCGGCGGCTACAAGCAGAGCGGCATCGGCCGGCAGTGCGGCGCCGAGACGATCGACCAGTACCTGCAGACCAAGAGCGTCTGGACCGAGACCAGCGACGAGGTCCAGGACCCGTTCGTGCTCAGGACCTGAGGCGTCTCCGCCCGCGGCGGCGCCGCAGGGTTCACGCGAAGGCGCGAAGCCGCGAAGAGAAGGGGCGCGCTCTTGCCCGCCCCGCACGGGATGCCTTTTGCGCCTTCGCGGCTTCGCGTGAGCCCATCCTCCCTCTCCCCCGGCGCGCTGCTGCAGGATCGATCCCGGCTTTCGCCGGGATGACGCCCCGGGACGACGTGGTAATCTCCGCGCCACCGCGTGGGAGCTCGTGATGCTCGTCTTTCGTCAGCTGTTCGATCCGCAATCCTCGACCTACACCTACCTGCTGGGCGATGCCCGCGCCGGCGAGGCGGTGCTGATCGACCCGGTGTTCGAGCAGGCGCGGCGCGACGCGGCGCTGCTTGACGAGCTCGGGCTGAAGCTCCTCGCCACGCTGGAGACGCATGTCCACGCCGACCACGTCACCGGCGCCTGGCTGCTGCAGCGCAAGACGGGCTGCCGGATCATGCTGGCCAGGGCGAGCGGGGCCGCCTGCGCCGACCGGCTGCTGGGGCAGGACGACGTCGTCGCCTTCGGCAGCCGCCGGCTGCTGGTGCGCGCCACGCCCGGCCACACCGATGGCTGCCTGACCTACGTGCTGGACGACCGCTCCATGGCCTTCACCGGCGACTGCCTGCTGATCCGCGGCAGCGGCCGGACCGACTTCCAGCAGGGCGACGCGACGGCGATGTACCGCTCGGTGCGCGACCAGATCTTCAGCCTGCCCGACGCCTGCCTGCTCTATCCCGCGCACGACTATCGCGGCCTGACGGTGACCAGCGTCGCCGAGGAGCGCCGCTTCAACCCGCGGCTCGGCGGCGAGATCACCGCCGCCGACTTCGCCGGCTACATGAAAAACCTGCGGCTCGCCCACCCCAAGCTGATCGACGTCGCGGTGCCGGCCAACCTGCGCTGCGGCCGGCCGGAGAACGAGGCCGGGCTCGCCGCCGACCCGGGCTGGGCGCCGCTGCACTACAGCTTCGCCGGCCTCTGGGAGATCGAGCCGCACGGCCTCGAGGAGCATGCCGGCGATGTCCAGGTCCTCGACGTGCGCGAGCCCGACGAGTTCACCGGCCCGCTCGGCCATATCGCCGGCGCCGTCCTGATCCCGCTCGGCGAGCTCGCCGGCCGCGCCGAGGAGCTGTCGAAGGAGCGTCCGGTGGTCGCCGTCTGCCGCGCCGGCAGCCGCTCGGCCCAGGCCGTCGCGATCCTGCAGCAGAAGGGCTTCAAGGACGTCGCCAACCTGACCGGCGGCATGCTGCGCTGGCACGCCCAGGGCCACCCGGTCGAGGGCGGCAGCGCGTAGCCCTACGGCCCGCCGACGCCGGAGGCGAGGTAGCCCGTCACGTCGAACACCTCGTCGCGGATGTCGTAGACGTACTCGCCGCGCTGCACGGCGTCCCAGATGTCGTCGTACTCCATGGCGTCGACCGGCTTGTAGCGCAGCCGGTCGCCGGCCTTGAGCAGCACGCCGTCCTCGGGCAGGCCCTTGTTGCGCGGGACCGGCTCGTAGATGTTGGCGGCGAGCCGGCCGATCACCTGGTAGCCGCCGGGGCTGGCCACCGGATAGGCGCCGGTCGAGAAGCCGGCCAGCGCGATCAGCCGGGCCGGCGTGTAGTGCCGCGGCGTGCGGTACTTCGGCGCCTTCAGCCATTTCGAGGCGTCGAGGCAGCGCGAGAAATAGCAGCCCGGGGTGAAGCCGACGCACACCACCCAGTAGTCGGTC
The DNA here is from genome assembly GCA_046349435.1 of Dongiaceae bacterium. Taxonomy (GTDB): domain Bacteria; phylum Pseudomonadota; class Alphaproteobacteria; order Dongiales; family Dongiaceae; genus JAXMCI01. Next base: position 39,415 of record JAXMCI010000034.1, read on the forward strand.
GCGGTGTGGGTGCGGATCACCTCCTCGACCGTCATGTCGTTGCAGCGCGCGACGAACTCGATGTTGTTCTCGACATTGAAGCGCCGCGCCAGCTCGGCCGACCAGGGGTCGTTGTACCAGCAGGGCAGCGTCACCAGCCGCGACGGCAGGGTGGCGGGGTCGCCGGCCTCCTGGACCAGCTCGGCCAGCGCCGCCTGCAGCCTTGCGTGGCTGGTCACCGAACGGTCGAACTGCAGGGCGAGCTCGCGCAGCGAGGGGATGGTCTCGATGATGCCCGGGATCTTCGCCTGGCGGATCCGGTCCTCCAGCGCCAGCACGCGGAAGTTCAGCGACAGCCGCGCCTCGTCGCCGAACTCGACGGCGAGGTAGCAATCGCCCAGCGGGCGGAAGATCGGCTTCTCGTAGATCATGCCCGCCCCGCCGCCGGTGCCTGCGCCGCCTCGATCGCCACCTGGTGGCCCGCCAGCACCTCGCGCACGGTCTCCAGGATCTCCAGCGCGTTCGGCCCGTCGCCGTGGATGCAGATGCTGCCGGCCGGCATCTCGACGCTCTCCCCGGTCACGGCGGTGACCCGGCCGGTCTCCAGGAAGGCCGCCAGCCGCTGCCGCACCTTGGCGAGCGGCACCGTCTCCTTCTTGCGCTGCAGCACCAGCCGGCCGCGCGCATCGTAGTCGAGATCGACATAGACCTCGCCGACCACCGCGATGCCGCGCGCCGCGGCGGCCTCGGGCAGGGCGCAGCCGGCGACCGGCGCCGGCCAGTAGAGCAGCGGCGCGGGGCAGACCTCGGCGATCGCCCTGGCCGCCGCCTCGGCCAGCGCCGCGTCCTCGTTCAGCATGGTGTAGAGCGCGCCATGCGGCTTGACGTGGTGCAGGGTGAGGCCCGCGGCCTCCAGCATCGCCTTCAGCGCGCCCGCCTGATAGAGCACCAGCCCGTAGGCCTCGGCCGGCGAGATGCTCATGCGGCGGCGGCCGAAGCCCATCAGGTCGGGCAGCCCGGGATGGGCGCCGGCGGCGAGGCCGTTGGCCCTGGCGAGCTCGACCGTGCGCAGCATGGTCTGCGGGTCGCCGGCATGGTAGCCGCAGGCGATGTTGGCGGTGGTGAGCTTCGGCAGCAGCGCCTCGTCGGCGCCCATCTGCCAGTTGCCGAAGCTCTCGCCGCAGTCGCAGTTGATGTCGATCGAGCGGATCACCGCCGGGCCTCCGCCGCCTGGCGCAGCCGCGCCCATTGCCGGTCGCCGACCGCCACCGCCTCCTCGGCCGTGACTGCGGCGAAGCCGAGCACGTCCTTGGGCATCAGCTGGCCCATCTTGCCGAGGTCGGACGAGATCACCGTGGCGATCTTGGCGTAGCCGCCGGCGGTCGGGTTCTCCACGCCCATGACGATCGGCTCGATGCCGCCCGGCACCTGGATGCCGCCGACCGGGATGACGTCGTCGACGATGTCGGCGGGACCCGAGCCGGCATCGCGCACGAGATAGTCGGGCCGCGGCTTCAGCTCCAGCGGCGGGCCGATCAGCCGCATGCCCATGCGGTCGGAGACCGGCGAGAGCCGCCATTCGGCGGTGAGGAAGGTCTCGACGCCCTGCGGCGTGAACATGAAGTCCTGCGGCCCGAGCACGACGCGGATGCGCCGCGGCTCCTCGGGCTCGGCCGGCAGGCCGGCGGGCAGCCGGCCGGGGCCGGGCCGGCCGGAGGGCCGGCCGAGCGCCAGGCCGTCGCCGGCCTTCAGCGCGCGGCCCTTGAGCCCGCCCTGGACGCCGCGGATGTAGGTGGCGCGGCTGCCGAGATAGAGCGGCACGTCGATGCCGCCGGCCACCGCGAGATAGCCGCGCGCGCCGCCCTTGGCGAGGCCGAGCTTGAGCACCGCGCCCGCCGGAACCTCGATGCGCTGGTGCCGCGGCACCGGCTTGCCGTCGAGCGTGGCGCCCATCTCGGCGCCGGCCAGCGCGATCGCCGCCGCGGCGGCGAAGCGCAGGGTCGGGCCCTTGACCAGCATCTCGAGCCCGGCCTCGCCGCGCGGACCCGGCGTCAGCGGCGGCGGCGTCAGATCGTTGCCGACCAGCAGGTTGGCGATCGCCAGCGCGTAGTAGTCCTGGGCGCCGGCCGGCGGGATGCCGCGCGACAGATGGCCCGGCCGCCCGCCATCCTGGATCGTGGTCTGCAGACCGCCGTCGATGACCTCGATCACGTCCGTCCCCGGTTGGCCTGCGTGAATTGTTCAAATATTCGGATGTTTACACTAGGCAGGGCGCCGCCGGGCTGTCAATCGCGCCGCCCCGCCCCGTCTGGCGGGCAGGCCGGCGGACGCCGCGACCTGCGCCTCGAGCGGCTGCAGGTGCTCGTCGATCGCCCGCTCGATCGTCGAATCCCGGCCCGTGCGCAGCGCCGCCAGCGTCATGCGGTGCAGCGCCACCACGTCCTCGACCTTCTCGCTGACCTCGAAATAGAGCCGCATCTTGAGGAACAGCTGCTCCAGCAGCTGATGCTGGAAGGTGGCGAGCAGCCGCGAGCGGGCGGCGCGGCCGAGCGCGTAGTGGAAGAGGTGGTCGTAGTGGATGCGCGCGAAGCGGTCCTTCTTCACCACCCCCGACAGCCGGTCGATCGAGTACTCCATGGTGGCGAAGTCCTCGTCGGTGCCGCGCTCGGCGGCCAGCAGCGCCAGGCGGATCTCGATCGGCCGGCGCGCCTCGACCAGCTCCTGCAGGGTGGCGTCGCTCCAGCCCGAGGCCAGCCCGGTGACCGCGTCGGGGATCTTGTCGGTCTGCACCACCAGCCCGCCATTGACGCCGCGCTGCGCGGTGATCACGCCGGCCTTGCTCAGCACCTTGATCGCCTCGCCGATGGTCGGCTTGCTGACGTTCATGGCGCGGGCGAGGTCGTCGACATAGGGCAGCTTGTCGCCCGGGCTGAAGATGCCGGAGCGGATCGCGAAGGTGATCTGGTCGACCACCTCCTCGTGCGCCCGCGGGCTGGAGATCGAGTGGAACTCCCAGCCGCCCTCGGCCGGGGACGGCGGGCGCTGGGCCGGCTCACGCGCCACGATCGGGCACCTCCAGGCGGCCGCTCGCCGGGTCGAAGACCTGCACCGCCTGCGGCGCGGCCGAGAGAATCAGGCGGTCGCCGGGATTGTAGGCCACCGCCGGGTCGGTTTCGATCTGGATCGTATCCTGCTCGAAGAGATGGTCGGTGCCCTCCGGCGGCAGGCAGATCACGTAGTTGTGCCGCCCGTAATGCTCGGTCAGCCGCACCACCGCCGGCAGGCCCGGCTCGCCAGGCCCCGCCACCCTGAGGCGGTGCGGCCGCACCCCGGCGAGCAGCGGCCGGCCGGGCGTCGTGCCGAAGCCGGGCGGCGCCGGCAGGCTGGCGCCCGAGCCGTCGGCCGCCTGCAGCCGGCCGTCGCGCAGCACCACGCGGAACAGGTTCATCGACGGGCTGCCGATGAAGCGCGCGACGAAGACGTTGGCCGGCTCGGCGTAGACGAGATCGGGGCGGCCGACCTGCTGCAGCTCGCCGCCGCGCATCACCGCCAGCGAGGTCGACAGGGTCATCGCCTCGGTCTGGTCGTGGGTGACGTAGACGACGGTGACGCCGAGCGCCTGGTGCAGCCGTCCCAGCTCGATGCGCATCGCCTCGCGCAGCTTGAGGTCGAGGCTGGAGAGCGGCTCGTCCATCAGGAAGACGCGCGGCTGGCGGATGATGGCGCGGCCGAGCGCCACGCGCTGCCGCTCGCCGCCGGAGAGCTGCGCCGGCTTCTTGCGCAGCAGCGGCTCGATGCCGAGGATGCGCGCCGTCTCCTTCAGCCGCGGCGCGATCTCCGACGCCGGGACCCGCCGGTTGCGCAGGTTGAAGGTGATGTTCTGCTCCACCGTCATGTGCGGGTAGAGCGCGAAATCCTGGAACACCATGGCGATGTCGCGGTCGCGCGGCGACAGGCCGGTGACGTCGCGCTCGCCGATGAAGACGCGGCCGGCGCCGGGATGCTCGAAGCCGGCGATGATGCGCAGCAGCGTGGTCTTGCCGCAGCCGCTCGGCCCGAGGATCGAGAAGAAGCTGCCCGGCTCGATGGCGAGGTCGACGGCGGAGAGCGCCTGGCGCTCGGCGCCGTGATAGCGCTTGGCGATGCCCTCGAGGCGGACGCCGGCGGTGCCCGCCATGGTCAGCGCACCGCGCCCAGGCTGACGCCGCGCACCATCTCGCGCTGCAGCAGGAAGACCACGACGAGCAGCGGCGCGAAGGAGACGATGGCGCCGGCGGTGAGGAAGCCCCAGTCGGTCTGGAACGGCGTGATGGTGCTGCCCAGCCGCACCGGCAGGGTGACCCAGGCCTCCTTGGTCAGCAGGAAGGCGAAGAGAAACTCGTTCCAGGCGAAGACGAAGGTGAAGATGGTGGTGACGGCGATGCCGCCCTTGGAGAGCGGCAGGATGAAGGAGACCAGGATGCGCCAGGGCCGCGCCCCGTCGGCGGCGGCGGCCTCGTCGATCGAGCGCGGCACCTCGGCGAAGAAGCCCTGCAGCATCCAGATGGCGAAGGGCAGCGAGAAGGAGAGGTAGACGAGCACCAGCCCGACATAGGTGTCGAGCAGGTGGGAGCGGCTGAGGATGAGATAGAAGGGCACCACGGTCGAGATCGGCGGCAGCATGCGCAGCGACAGGATCCACATGCCGACCTGCTGTCGCCCGGGCAGCTCGGTGCGCGACAGGGTATAGGCGGCAAGCGAGGCCAGCACCAGCGCCAGCAGCGTGGCGCCGCCCGCCACCCACAGGCTGTTCAGCAGGAACGTCCCGTACTGCTTCTCGCCGAACAGCGCGGCGTAGTTGTCGAGCGTCGGCACGAACACGAAGGTCGGCGCCAGCCCGGTGAGGCCGCCCTTGGGCTTCAGCGAAGTCAGCAGCGTCCAGGCGATCGGGAAGATCCAGACGGCGACGATCAGCAGCATCGGCACCAGCCAGAGCCGGCTCGGCCGCGCGCCCCAGCCGGTCGCCGCCCGGCTGCTCACGGCCTGGCTCGCGGCCTGGGTCACGGCCCGGTCCGCCCGACCACGCCGCTGCGCGAGATGGCGCGCACCAGCAGGGTGATGAGGATCGAGACGATGACCAGCAGCACGATCGAGGCGGCCGCCGCGTCGCCCAGCTGGAAGTTGACGAAGGCGGTCTCCCAGATCAGCACCGGCAGGGTGTAGGAGGCGTCGCCCGGGCCGCCCTGGGTGGTGGCGACGATCACCTCGAAGGCGCGCAGCAGGTCGATCAGCCGCAGCAGCAGCACGATCACCAGCACCCGCTTGAGCAGCGGGATGGTGATGAAGACGACCTGCCGCAGCAGGCTGGTGGCGTCGAGCTCGGCCGCCTCGTAGAGCTGGCGCGGCAAGGCGTGCATGCCGGCCAGCACGACGAGGAAGACGAAGGGCGTCCACTGCCAGACGTCGATCGCGGCGATCGAGAAGATGGCGAGCGACGGGTCGGAGAGCCAGCCCGGCCGCGGCAGGCCGAGCTGCCCCAGCAGGTAGTTGATGACGCCGAAATCCGGCTGGTACATGAAGCGCCACATCACCGCGGCGACGATCGGCGCCACCAGGATCGGCGAGGTCAGCACGGTGCGCACGACCGCCATGCCCGGCAGGTCGCGCAGCCGGAAGACCAGCGCCGCCAGCAGGAACCCCAGGCCGAACTCGGCGCCGAGCGCCACCAGCGTGAACACCGCCATCTGCCAGAGCGCGGTCTGGAACTTGGTCGAGATCAGCAGGTACCAGAAATTGTCGAGCCCGACATAGCGCGGCGGCGTCACCTGGAAGAGGTTCTGCCGGTGCAGCGCGGTCTCGACCAGGAAGATCAGCGGCCCGATCACCAGGGCCAGCAGGATCAGCACCGCCGGCGCCAGCATCAGCAGCGGCACCAGCCGCTCGCCGCGATAGACCCCGCCCCTCGCCCGCGCCGGCGGGAGAGGCCTGCCCGCCAGGGCGGGAGGATGAGGGTCGCGCCGCGGCACGACCCTCACCCGGACCCTCTCCCGCAACGCGGGAGAGGGAGCGAAGCGACGCCGCCGGCGCCTGGGAGGATGCGCAGGCGGCGCCGCCGCAACATGGATCTCAGAGGTAGCCCGACCGCTTGAACAGCGTCTCGACGTCGGACTTCATGCCGGCGCAGGCCTGCTCGGGCTCGGCCTTCCCGGTCACCACGTCGCCGATATGCTGGGTGATGATCTGGAAGAACTCCGGCCCCTCGGCGAACTGCGCGAGATGGTGGCCGTGGTCGATGCCCTTGGCGATCGAGGTGAAGACCTGGTACTGCGGCTGCTTGCCCCACTCGTTGAGCAGGGTGGCGTTGGAGGGCTGGCCGCCGCCTTCGATGAAGGTCTGGGCGTTCTCCTTGCTGGTGACGAACTTGGCGAAGTCGAAGATCGCGTCGACGTTCTTCGAGGCCTTGGGAATGGCCAGCCCGAAGCCGCCCTTCATGCCGGTCTTCGCCGTATCGGTGTTCTTGCCGCCGATCGGGAAGTCGCGCGACACCAGCTGGTTGTAGAACTTCGGGTTCTCCTTCGGGTTCTGCAGGAACATCAGCCCCGACCACATCACCTGCTGGTGCGAGATGCCGTTCTTGAAGGCCTCGACGTTCTCGAACTCCTGGGCGTTGAGCGAGGCGCCGTTCCACTGCTTGGAGAGGTCGCGCAGCATGGTCGTGGCGGCGACGTTCTCCGGCGAATCGAACAGGATCTTGCCCGAGCCGGCCTTGGGATCGATCCGGCCGAACCGGTCCGGCGTGTCGTTCTCGTACCAGCGCCCGCCGAAGCCGTGCATCATCCCGGTATAGGTCATGCCGAGGAACCAGGCGTTGCGCGCCGCGCAGGTCATGAAGCCGGAATCGGCCTGGTCCTTGTTGAGCTTCGCGGTGTTCGCCAGGACGGTCTCGAAGGTGGCGGGCTCGGCCAGGCCGAGCTTGTCGAAGACGTCCTTGCGCCACCAGGTCATCATGCAGTTGGCGTCATGCACCACGGCATAGGGGACCTTCTCCCAGTCCCAGCTGCCGCGGTAGTAGTAGGGCACGCCGTTGGTGTAGTAGTCGCGCCACTCCGGGTCCTTGTCGAACAGCTCGTTGAGCGGCTGCAGCTTCGGGTAGGACTGGCCGATCAGCACGGGATCGAAGAGGTGCGCGTCGAAGGCGCTGGAATCCTCGATCAGGCTGGTGCCGATGCGCTGGTAGTGCTCGGCATAGGGCGACACCAGGATCTCGATCTCGATCTCCGGGTGCTTGGCTTGGTAGGCCTTGGCGCTGGCGCGCAGCGCGCCTTCCCAGCGCGGGCCCGGCATGGTGGTGACCACCAGCTTGCGGGTGGCGGCCATCGCGCCGCGCCAGAACAGCCCGCTCGCCGCGATGCCGGCCGCCGCCGCGGCCGAGAGCTCGAGGAAGCGGCGCCGGGACGTCCCGGCCCGGCGATGCGGTGCTGCGCTCTTCGTCTGGTCCCTGTTCATGTCGGTCTCCTTGTCGGGCGTTCCTGACGCCGTTGCGGATTGCTTCCGATCGATGGTACTCAGCCGCTGGCGAAGGCCGCGCGGAAGGCGCGCTCGAGCGAGCGCACCCCGTTGACGATGTCGTCCTCGGTGACCAGCAGCGGCGGGTAGAAGAAGGCGGAGACCCGCTGGCCGTCGGGATTGACGCGGACCAGCAGGTTCTCCTCGTAGCAGAGATGGCGGACCTTGCGCACGAAGCGCGGCATGTCCGGCACGCCGGCGGCGTCGACCTCGGTGCTGCTCATCAGCCCGAGCACCGAGACCTTGACGATCTGCGGCACCGACTGGGTGATGCGCTCCAGCTCGCGGCGCAGCACCGGCTCCATCGCGGCGGCGTTCTCGACCAGCCGCTCGCGCTCCAGGATGTCGAGATTGGCCTCGGCCGCGGCGCAGGCGACGGGGTGGCCGGCCCAGGTGTTGAGGTGCAGCAGCGGCCGGTCGCGGAACACCTCGTTGACGGCGCCGCTGACCGCCACGGCGCCCATCGGCACGTAGCCCGAGGTGATGCCCTTGGCCATCACCATGACGTCCGGCACCACGCCCCAGTGCTGCGAGCCGAACAGCCGGCCGAGCCGGCCGAAGCCGGTGACCACCTCGTCGTGGATCAGCAGCGCGCCGATCTCGTCGGCGAGCGCGCGCATGCCGCGCCAGTACTCGGGATGCGGCACCTTCAGCGCCTGGGTGATGGCGACCGGCTCGCCGATGATGGCGGCGATGGTGTCGGGCCCCTCCGCCTCGACGATCCGGCGGGTCTCGGCGACGCAGGCCAGCGTGCAGCCGGTGGCGGCGTTGCAGAACGGGCAGCGCTCGGGCGAGGGCTGCGGCACCTGGACGAAGCTGGTCGGCAGCGGCCCGAACCCGTCGCCGAACGCCTTGATGCCGGTGGCCGCCATGGCGGCGTAGCTGGAGCCGTGATAGGAGCCGACCCGCGACAGGATCTTGGTGCGCTGCGGCTGGCCGCGATGGCTGTGATAGGCCCGCGCGATCTTGATCGCCAGCTCGTTGGCCTCGCTGCCCGAGTTGGTGAAGGACAGGCACGCATCGGCGATCGGCAGCATGTCGGCCAGCCGCTCGGCCAGCCGGATGGCGCCGATGTGCGAGTTGCCGGAATCGAGCGCGCTGAACTCCAGCGTCGCCACCTGGGCCGCCATGCGCTCGGCCATCTCGCGCCGGCCATGGCCGATCTGGCAGGAGCCGAGATGGGTCCCGGCGTCGAGCAGGCGGCGGCCGGCATCGTCGTAGAGATAGGCGCCCTCGCCCCGCACCATGATGTGCGGGTAGCTCGCCGGGTATTCCTCCTCCAGCCTGGCGAAATCCGCCAGGAAGTGCCGGAGATGGGACCGTGCGCCGCGGCGCAACCCCCGGGAATCGCTCAGTTCTGACTGCATGTCGCGCCGGCCCTTCGGAGGCGGGCCGCGCCACGGCCCGCGGGAGTTCTGCAGATAAAAGGCCAGGACATTTTATCTTTGTCGCCGGCCGGGCACAATGCCGTCCCCGCCTCAGACCTCGCCCTTGAGCTCGCCGCGGCGCCAGGCCTTGAGATAGAGCCGGCAATGCTCGTCGCGGCCCTGCAGCACGTCCTCGGCCATGCGCCAGCCCCTGGCGCTCCGGTCCATGCCGAGCACCGCCTCGATCCGCGAGGTGACGGGGTCGACGATGCCGCTGTCGGCGCCGGCCTCGATCGCCAGCACCAGGAAGACGTCGTTGATCAGCTTGCGGCCGGGAATGCCGAAGGAGACGTTGCTCATGCCGCCGGTGATGTGGAGATCCGGCCCGCCCGCGGCGCGCAGCCGGGCGATGGCGTCGAGCGCGTGGCGGCCGTAGTCCTTGTCGACGGCGATCGGGAAGATCAGCGGGTCGACATAGAGGTCGGCCGGCGCGAAGCCCCTGGCAGTCGCCGCCTCGATCATCCGCGAGGCGTTGACGACGCGCTGCTCGGCGTCGGCCGGCATGCCGCGCTCGCCGGCCGCGGTCACCACCAGGGCGGCGCGGTGCGCGCGGGCGAGGTCGAGCGCCTCCAGCCGCTCCAGCGAGGCGGAGTTGAGCATCGGCGGCGGGCCGGCCGGGTCGACCGCCTCGAGTCCCGCCTGGATCACCTCGACGTTCGAGGAGTCGATCGCCAGGGGCAGCCGGCTGATGCCGCCGATGGTGCGCGCCAGCCAGGCGATCGCCGCCTTCTGCTCGGCCAGCTTGACCGAGATCTCGTCGACATTGAGGTCGAGGAAGGAGGCCCCGGCCTCCTCCTGGCGGTGCGTCAGGTAGCGCAGATAGGCGAGCCCCTCCTCGGCCAGCGGGCCGCCGCCCATCGCCGCCTGGACGGCGAGCTTGACGTGCTTGATGCGGCCCTCGCGATAGTCCTGCCCGGCCATGATGGCGTCGCTCACCGGCAGCCGCCGCTCCTCGCCGGAGGCCCCCTGGTAGAGGATCGCCGGCCGGCCGTCCTCGCCGGCCGCGATGCGGCGGCTCTTGGCCGGGATGATCCGGGTGCAGTGGATGTTCTCGCCGATGATGATGAACTTGGTCATGAGGCCAGTCCGACGACAGGGGTGGCGGGGCCGCCGGGTTGCAGCCGATCGGGCATCGGCTTCAGCTGGCAGCCCTCGACGAAGATCTCGAAGAAGTCCGGGGTGGTCTCGAGCTCGACGTGCTCGGCCTCCTTGACCCGCTCCTCCAGCGCCCGGCGCAGCCGGCGCGAGAGCAGGACCCGCCGCGCCCCCTCGACGGCGGCGTTGCCGATCTTGAGGATGCGCGACTCGGGAACCGGCGGCAGCAGCCCGATGGCGATGGCGTTGCCGACGTCGATGTAGTTGGCGAAGCCGCCGGCGAGGTAGAGCCGGTCGACCTCGGCGGGCTCGACGCCGAAGGCGCGCATGACGATCCACTGGCCGCTGGTGTTGGCCGCCTTGGCCTGGGCGAGGTGGCTGGCATCCTCGCGCGAGAAGGTGATGCCGCGCTCCGGCAGCACCGCCATCGACTGGCGCCGGCGGTCGGCGGTGAACACCCCCTTGGCGGTCATCAGCCCGTGCCGGCGCAGCTCGGCCAGCAGGTCGATCAGGCCGGAGCCGCACAACCCCTGCGCCGGCAGCCCGCCGATGGTGCGGTGCTCGACGCAGCGCCCGTCGGGCGCCAGCCGCAGGCTCTCGATGGCGCCGTCCTGGCCGGGCATGCCGTAGGTGACGAGCCCGCCCTCGAAGGCCGGGCCGGCCGGGCAGGAGGCGACCATCAGCCGCCGGCCGCGCAGCACCGCCACCTCGGTGTTGGTGCCGATGTCGACCAGCATCGCCGTCTCGTCGCTGCCGAAGGCACGGTCGATGGCGACGAGGTCGGCCGCCATGTCGCCGCCGACATGGCTGGCGACCAGCGGCAGGCCGTAGGCGCGCGCCTTGGGATGGACCTTGAGGCCGAGCCGCTGGGCGTTCTCCTCGATCGCGCTGCTCGGCCGCTCGCCGGCGCGCCAGGCCGTCTCGATCACCGACTTGTAGGGGCGCTGGCCGATCGGCTGCACGTCGAGCCGGAAGAACAGGTCGCGCATCGTCGCGTTGCCGGCGAGCGCCACCTCGTAGATGGCGCGCCGCGGCAGCCCGAGGCGGTCGCAGAGCCCGCCGATCTCGCCGTTGATGGCGGCCGCGGCGCTGCGCTGCAGCTCGCCGGGCTGGGCGCCGTCGTAGGTGATGCGGTGCATCACGTCGCTGCCGCCGAAGCGCTGCGGGTTGGCGCAGGAGGCGGTGCCGAGGACGCGGCCGGTGGCGAGATCGACCAGGTCGATGACCAGCGTGGTGGTGCCGAGGTCGATGGCGAGCCCGAGCAGGTGGCCGCGGAAGCGGTCGATCGGCCGGCCGTCGAGCCGCACCTCGTCGCCGGCGAGCGTCACCGTCGGGTCGAGCTCGGCGGCGGGGCGCTCCGGCCCGCCGGTCAGGATCTTCGGCCGGCGGCGCAGCGGCGCGAAGGCGATCCCGGCGTCGGCGCGCGCCACCGTCGCCTGGCAGGCCAGGCGATAGGGCGGGCGCAGGAAGGCCTCGGCCGGCGCCGGCGGCGACAGCGCGTCGGCCCCCTCCGTCACCTCGACGACGCATTCGTGGCAGCGGCCGCTGCGCCGGCAGGAGGTCGCGACCTCGACCCGCAGCGCGTCGGCATAGTCGAACAGCGTCCGGCCCGGGACGGCCGGGCAGCCCTGGCCGTCATGCGAGACCGTGCCCGCTCCGGGGGCTGCTCCGGGGCCCGCCCCCGGGCTGGCTTCGGGGCCCGCTTCCGGGCTCACTCCGGCGCGCCGTCCGGCGGCTTGGGCCGGCCGCGCTCGGCCCGGCGCCGCGCCGCGTCGCTGCGGTTGCGGCCGATCCGCGCCTTGGCGGTCGCGTAGGCGCTCGGGTTCGACTCCCAGGCGCTGCGATAGTCGAAGGTGCCGTCATGGCCGCAGGCGGCCGGCAGCGCCGGGTCGGCGGGCGGGCGCTGGTTGCGGCAGGAGAAGGCGGCGGTGCAGAGATCCTCGCGGTCGCGATAGGGGCAGCGCGTCACCGACAGCTGGGTGGCGTGGTCGACGATGCCGCGCATCACCTCGGTCAGCCGGTCGAGGCGCTCCTGGTAGTCCTGCTTGTCGATCTTGCTCAAGCGGGGAGCCGGGATCAGGCGCCGACGCCGAGCAGCTGCTTGGCCAGCGCGACGCAGGCGAGCGCGTCCTTGCCGTAGCCGTCGGCGCCCATGTCGTCGGCGAACTCCTGGGTCACCGGCGCGCCGCCGACCATGATCTTGACGTCGTCGCGCAGGCCGGCGTCGATGAAGGCCTCGATGGTCTTGCCCATGTTCGGCATGGTGGTGGTGAGCAGCGCCGACATGCCGAGCAGCGGCGCGCCATGTTCCTCGACGGCGGCGATGAACTTGTCGGGCGCGGTGTCGACGCCGAGGTCGATCACCGTGAAGCCGGCGCCGCGCAGCATCATGATGCAGAGATTCTTGCCGATGTCGTGCAGGTCGCCCTTCACGGTGCCCATGATCACCGTGCCGACCGGCTCGATGCCCGACGCGGTCATGATCGGCTCGATATGGGCCATGCCGGCCTTCATGGCGCGGGCGCAGGACAGCACCTCGGGCACGAAGATGTGGTTGTCGCGGAACTTGATGCCGACGACCCCCATGCCGCCGATCAGCCCGTCATCCATGACCTCGAGCGCCCCGACGCCCTCGTCGAGCGCCTGGCGGGTCAGCCGGCTCGCCAGCTCGTGCTCGCCGTCGATCACCGCGACGGCGAGCTCCTGCAGCAGCGGCCGGACGCGGGAGAACAGCCTGACGTTGCGCGCGATCTCCTCCGGCCGCTCGACATACTGCTCGATCTCCTGCCGCAGGATGTCGTTGGTGATGTCGCTGAGCTCCGCCATGCGTTCTCCGGCTCCGGGCTTGGGTCTAGTCGGCGATGTGGACGCCGGACGGCCGCCGCGTCCCGCCCCCCGCTGTCATCCCGGCGAAAGCCGGGATCCATCTCGCCGCATCGCGACGGCGGAGGCATGGATCCCGGCTTTCGCCGGGATGACAAGCGAGGACGGACGCCAGCATCGGGCCGAACCGGTCAGTGGGGGTGGTGGTGATGGTGGCCGTGCTGGTGCTGGCCGTGCCACTCGCACACCGCCTTCTTGATCTCGACGAGGTTCTCGATCGAGGTCTGCAGCGGGATGGCGCATTCCGGCCCGACCAGCTGGACCCCGGCGTCGAGGTTGCGGAAGACCTCCTCGCGCACCGACTCGGGCCCGCGCGCATAGAGCGTCTCGGGGTTGTTGATGTTGCCGACCAGCGCGGTGCAGCCATGCACCGCCTGCATCGACTCGCCCGGCTTGTTCTTGGAGTCGAAATGGAAGGCCGCCATGCCGGTCTCGGCGATGTAGCCCATGCGGTCGACGGTGCGGCCGCAGATATGCAGGATCAGCGGCGCCGGCAGGCGCTCGGCGAACTCGGTGTGCAGGTCCTGCAGGAAGCGCTTGTAGTACTCGCCGCTGACCAGGTCGCCGGTGGCGTGGTCGGGCAGGGTCAGCGCGTCGGCGCCGGCCTCGATCTGGGCAAGGCCGAACTGGATGGTGACCTCCTTCATCCGGTCGAGGCACTGCTTGGTCTTGCCCGGATCGTCGAGCGACATCAGCAGGAAGGGCTCCACCCCGAAACAGTGATAGCCGAGCGACCACGGGCCCATCGTCTTGCCGATGATCGCCACCTCGTCGCCGTAGCGGCGGCGCAGGATGCGGATCGCCTCGAGCACGCAATGGGTGTCGGGATGGATCAGCAGGTCGTTCGGGATGCGGATGTCCTCCGGCTCCTTCCAGATCGGCTCGCTCATCCGCACGGTCGGCCAGTTGTCCTTCTGCTCCCACTGGATCTTGCAGCCGAGCGCCGAGGATTCCTGGATGATCGAGAACACCGGCATGATGCTGTCGAAGCCGAGCTCGGTGTAGCCGGTGGCGGCCAGCCGGGCCATCAGCTCGGGGTCGCGGTTGGCCTGCGGGAAGTAGGCGTCGGCGAGGTCCATCAGCTCGACGGTGGCGACCGAGGTCGGGTTGCACACCGGGGTGCGGTCGACCGGCTGCCGCTTGAGCGCGGCCAGCACGCGCTGCCGGCTGGTCATCGGGCCTGGGGAGGGGGCGTCCATGGCGGGTCCTTCCTGGGGGTGAGGGAGCGCTGCGGCTGGCGCTGCAGCTAGCGCTCCTGGGCGCTCGGCGCGGCGAGGATGCCGCGGGCCGCGGTCATTTCCTGCTCGCGGAGCACGGCGCGGACGTTGAGGGCGCGGGGCAGCAGCAGGCCGATCAGCGCATCGTGCGGCCGGCCGCAGGCGAAGGCGACCCGGCCGTCGGCGTCGCGGTCATCTCGGCGAGCTTGACGAGGCCCTGGGCGATCGCCGCGGCCGCGTGCGCACCGCCTCGTCCTCGTTCGGCCCGGACAGCGCGTCCGCCTTCGACGGCGCCTTCGCCGTCACCGCCGGCCTTCTTGTCCTCGACGGCCAGCGGCCGCGGGCGAGCGGCGCCCCGGTCGGCAGCTTCGGCCGCCTGGCGAGGAAGGCGCGGCGGCAGGCCGCCCGGTGCTCGGCCGCAGGGAAGCGCTCAGCGTCTCGTCGCCCGGCACGCTCTCCAGCCGCGCCCAGCGCGCGCATCGCGGCGGCGACGAAGGCGAGCCGGGCCCCGGTGCCGGCCGCGGGCTGTAGCCTGTGCACCCGGCGCCGGCCGGCCGGCCGGCCCGCTCGTAGAGCGCGAGGGATGCCGTCTCCGTGCGGATCCGTCGGCACCAGCTCGATCCGGTGGCCAAGCTCCATGACGTGGTTCATCGCACGCGTTCCGCTCCCGCCGGCCTCGGGGTCGCCGGCACACCCATACATGTCATGGCCCGGCTCGCACGCTGCCAACTCCAGCGCCGCGCGCGGCGCATCGCCGGCCGGCCGCCCGCAGCCGGCGCCGAGGCCAAAGATCAAATAGCAGGGATTTTGATCTATTGCCAATGGGTCCTGCGCCGGGGCCGCGCGGCCGTCGAACGAGGCGATTGCCGGGATGGCGTCGCCGGGTGCAGTCTTGGCGGACAGGCGACGAGAGGGGAGGAGGCCATGGCACGGCGGATCGGCCCGGCGGCGGTTGCGCTTCTCCTGCTGCTGCTTGCGGCGGGCCCGGCCCTGGCGGCCGCGGGAGGCGACACCCACAACGAGCTCTACCGCATGCGCGACAGCGATCCGGCGCTGCCGGCGGCCTCGGTCCAGCTCGACCGGCTGCTGTTCGCGCTGACCACGGTGGCCGGCAGGTACAGGATCTTCGTCCTGCGGCTGGAGGCGCCCGGCGACGGTCCCGATCTCGCGCTGTCGCGCACCGCCGACCGGGTGGCGGTCGTCCTCGACGGCCGCGAGGTGCCGGCCCTGCTCGATCCGGCCGCCGCCGATCCGGCGCTGTGGGACGGGCTCGATCCGGCGCAGCGCCAGGCCCTGCTCTATCCCGCCGCCATCCCGGCCGGCACGATGCGGCAGCTCTACCTGCTGGTGCCGGCCGCCGAGGTCGCCGGCGTGCCGAGCGCCTTCCGCGTCACGATCGGCGCCCTCGGGCGCACGCTGGAGCTGCGGCCCGCCGCGCCGATGGCCGATTGAGCGGGGCGGCGGCGCCATGATCGGCGAGATCTGGCGGGCGGTCGTCGGCTATCTCGAGAAGCAGCCCTATTGGGCGCGGCTGCAGCCGGTGCTGCTGTTCGGCTTCGTCTATGTCGGCGTGGCGGTCACCGTCCACCAGTACGTCCAGTGGCAGTACGGGCTGGCGCCCTCGCCGCCCGTCTTCCTGCGCAGCTACCTGTTCCGTCAGGTGACCATCATCATGCTGGCGGTCGGCGCCGCGCTGCTGATCCTGCGGCCCGGCCGGGCGCTGCCGCCGCCGGCGGAGGCGGGCTGGCGCGGCTGGCTGGCGGCGCGCCGCGCGCTGCTGCTGCGGCGCGGCGCCCTGCTGCTGCTGGTGCTGCTGGCGGCTGCGGTCCTCTGGCTGCGGCTGGCCTCCACGGCGGCGGTCGCCGACGTCCGGCTCAAGCTCGAGCCGCCGGGCGGCGTCGCCGGCCGGCTCGGCTTCGACCCGGTCGCCTTCGCCTATCTCGCCTACGAGCTGAACCGGCAGCAGCGCAGCTGGCATCTCGAGATCGACCTCGACCCGTTCGAGCCCGACCTGCTGTCCTCGCGCGATCGCGCCCGCTGCGCGCAGGACGGCTTCGCCCGGCTGTGCCTCGCCCGGGCCTATGCGACGGCGCTGCCGGAGCCGCCCGGCGCCTTCATCCTGGTCACCGGCGAGCGCTTCGAGACCGCCGGCGACCGCTATTACTACTGGCTCCACGAGGGCGGCGTGTCGGTGATCTCGGCCGGCGACTGGCAGCGCGAGCAGCCCTCGATCTACGACTACCTCGCCTACGCCATCGTCCTGCAGGCCATCCTGATCCATCTCGACCAGCGCTGCCCGGCCTTCGCCGAGCGCCATGCCGAGGGCCGGGTCACCCGCGGCGAGCTGTTCGAGTTCCAGCCGACGCCGCAGCTGATGCCGGCGGCGATCCTGGCGGCCCATCTCAGCCGCCCGATGGAGGAGCTGCTGTTCAACTGCTTCGGCCCGGCCTATGCCGCGGACGCCGGCCGGCTGCTGTCGCTCGGCTGGCTGCACGCCGAGACGGTGCAGCGCAACCTGAAGCTGCTCGCCGGGCCGCGGCCGCCGGGATAGGCCGTCCGGCCGACCGCGATGCGGCGCACGGCCGGATCAGGCGAGGTCGTGGCGGCGCAGCGCCAGCTCGGCCGCCCGGCGTGCCCCGGCATGGGCGAAGGCGGCGAGCCGGCTCATCACGACGTGGTTGACGGTGCCCGGCGGGTACTCGCCGGCGCGGTCCGCCACGCCGGCCGGCAGGCCGGTGAGCAGGGCCAGCGCGTCGTCGATGCCGGCGATCGGATGGATGTGGAAGCGGCCGGCGGCGGCGGCCTCGACCACGGCGGGGCGCAGCATCAGGTGGTCGAGGTTGGTCGCCGGGATCAGCACGCCCTGCGCGCCGGTCAGGCCGCGCGCGGCGCACAGCTCGAAGAAGCCCTCGATCTTCTCGTTGACGCCGCCGATCGCCTGGATGATGCCGCGCTGGTCGACCGAGCCGGTCACCGCCAGCGACTGGCTGAGCGGCAGCTCGGCGATCGCCGAGAGCAGCGCCAGCAGCTCGGCCGCCGAGGCGCTGTCGCCCTCGACCCCGCCATAGGACTGCTCGAACACCAGGCTGGCGGTCAGCGCCAGCGGCTGGTCGCGGCCGTAGCGCCCGGCGATGAAGCCGGTGAGGATCAGCACGCCCTTGCTGTGCAGCGGCCCGCCCAGCGCCACCTCGCGCTCGACGTCGATGACCTCGCCGCGCCCGGGCCGGGCGCGGGCGGTGATGCGCACGGGGTGGCCGAAGCCGTAGCCGCCGACGGTGACCACGGTCAGGCCGTTCACCTGGCCGATCGCCGCGCCCTCCGTCTCGATCCGGATGGTGCCGCGCAGCGTCGCCTCCTGCAGCCGGCCCTGCAGCCGGTCGGCACGGTGCCGGCGGCCGGCGATCGCCGCCGCGATCTCGGCGGTGCCGATCCGCGGGCGCCCGGCCAGGGCGGCATGGTGGTCGGCCTCGGCGAGCAGCTCGACCAGCCCCCGCAGGTCGGTCGACAGCCGGTCCGCGTCGCCGATGGCACGCGCCGCCTCCTCGATCACCGCCGCCACCGCCGCCGCCTCGAGCGGGCGCAGCCTGTGCTGCCGGGCCAGCGCCGCGACGGCGCCGGCGAAGGCGCGGTCGGCCTCCGGGCCGCGCGCCATGCGGTCGTCGAACTCGGCGGCGACCTTGAACAGCTCGGCGAACTCGGGGTCGAGCTCGGTCAGCAGCAGGTAGGTCAGCGGCGCGCCGACCAGCACCACCTTGACCTCGAGCGGCACCGGCTCGGGATCGAGCGAGACGGTGCTGGCGAGGCTCAGCATCTGCTCCAGCGACTCGATCCGGACCTCGCGCGAGCGCAGCGCCCGCTTGAGCGACGGCCAGGCGAAGCTCTGCGTCAGCAGCCGCTCGGCGTCGAGGATGAGGTAGCCGCCATTGGCCCGGTGCAGGGCACCCGATGTCAACAGGGTGAAGTCGGTGGACAGCGTGCCGAAGCGCGCCATGTGCTCGATCCGGCCGACCAGCGCCTGGTGGGTCGGGTTGTCCTCGTAGATGACCGGCGCGCCGGTCCGCCCGGCATGGTCGACCAGCAGGTTGACCTGGTAGCGGCGGAAGGAGGGCGGCTCGGCCGGCCCGTCCGGCCGCAGCGCCGCCGCCAGCCCGCCCTCGCCGGACGCGGCGGCCAGGAAGTCGCCGGCGTTCTCCAGGATGCCGGCCTCGACCGCGTCGAGATAGGCCAGCACCTCGGGCAGGTCGGCGTGGCGCTGGCGCAGCTCCAGCAGCAGGTGGCCGACCGTCGCCGCGCAGGTCTCGCGGTTGAGGGCGCGCAGCGCCGCGCGATGCTCGCGCTCGGTCTCCGGGATCTTGCGCATGATCGCCTCGAGCTCGGCCTGCAGGGCCTCGACCCGCTGGCGGATCCCGGTGCGCTCGGCCTCGCTCAGCCGCTTGAAGACCTCGGGATCGACGATCTTGCCGTTGCGCGTCGGCGCCAGGGCCAGCCCCGTCGGGGTGCGGATGACGGCCACGTTCTCCGCCTCCGCCTTGGCGTTGAAGGCCTGGAACTCCTTCTCGTGGCGATGCTTGAACTGCTCGTCGAGCAGGTCGCGCCGTACCCGGTTGTCCTCGCGCTCGAAGGCGGC
This sequence comes from Dongiaceae bacterium, assembly GCA_046349435.1. Taxonomy (GTDB): domain Bacteria; phylum Pseudomonadota; class Alphaproteobacteria; order Dongiales; family Dongiaceae; genus JAXMCI01. The sequence goes on from JAXMCI010000034.1 coordinate 58,188, forward strand.
GGGCAGCGCCGTGCGCAGCTCCTCGACGAGATGCCGCACGGCGTCGCGCAGGCCGGCGCCGCGGCCGGCCGGCAGCCGCAGCAGCCGCGGCCGGCGCGGGTCGGCGAAGTTGTTGACGTAGCAATGGTCGGCAGGCGCCGGCTCGGCCGCCGCCTGGCGCCGGAGGATGTCGCCGACCAGCGTGTGGCGGCCGCTGCCCGGCGGGCCGTAGACGAAGACGTTGTAGCCGGGCTGCCGCATGGCGAGCGCGAAGCCCAGCGCCGCCACGGCACGCTCCTGCGCGAAGAGCAGCGGCGGGTCGGGCAGCTCCTCGGTGCTGGCGAAGCCGAGCGCCGCCGGGTCGCAGCGCCGTCGCAGCCGCCCCGCCTCGAGCGCAGGGGGCGGCGCGGATCCGGCCGGCGGGGCCGGCGGGCCGGCTTCGTTCATGGCATGCCTCGCTTCGCCAAGCCTGGCGGTAACGTTACCTGCCGCCCGGCCGGCGTCAACCGATCCGGACCCCTTCATGGGTGAGCAGCCAGCGCTTGCGGGCGAGCCCGCCGCCATAGCCGGTGAGCGATCCGTCGGCGCCGACCAGCCGGTGGCAGGGCACCACGACGCTGACCGGGTTGGCGCCGTTGGCGTGGCCGACGGCGCGCGTCGCGGCGGGCCGGCCGAGCCGGGCGGCGATCGCGCCGTAGGTCGCGGTGGTGCCGGCGGGAATGCCGCGCAGCGCGGCCCAGACCCGCCGCTGGAAACCGGTGCCGCCCTCGCCGATCGGCAGGTCGTCGATGGCACCGAGGTCGCCGGCGAAGTAGGCGGCGAGCGCGCCGGTCAGGCCGGCGGGATCGTGCGCCGGCTGGAGCGCGTCGAGGCTGGTGGCGAAGCGCCGGCGGAGCACCGGCGCCAGCCGTTCCGCGGCATCCGCCCACTCCGCCGCCTGCAGCCGGCCGGCGCCGTCGGCGACCAGCAGCAGCGCGCCGATCGGCGTCTCCAGCCGGTCGAGCCGCAGGGCGTCCGCGGCCGGCTCAGCCATCGGCTGGCCCTGCCGGAACCAAGCCGCGGTGCGGCTGTTGGCGAATCGGTTGGGGATGGACCGACGGCGATCGAGCACATCTCCAGGGGAGGCGATGTCGGAGCATCGTTCGGCATCCTGTGGCGCGGCTCTTCCGCAACCCTATCTCTGTGGCCTGCGCAGCCGCAACCTGACGATCGGCGGCCGCCGCACCAGCCTGCGGCTGGAGCCCTCGATGTGGGATGCGCTCGAGGAGATCGGGCTGCGCGAGGGCCTCACCCTGCCGCAGCTCTGCGAGGCCGCGCAGCAGCTGCGCGCCGGGCGCTGCAGCCTGACCAGCGTGCTCCGCAGCATGACGGTCACCTACTTCCGCGACCTCCTGCCCGGCACCCGCTGCCCGCTCTGCGGACGCAGCTGGCCCGAGCGCTAGCCCGGCCGGATCTCGTCGACGATGGCGCCGTGGTTGAGCAGCGCGACCAGCGCGACGCCGCCGACCACGTTGCCGATGAGGGTCGGCAGCAGGAACGCCGTCAGGTAGTCCGCCGGGGCCGCCAGCCCCTGCAGCACGGCATAGGCCGCCTCGGCCGAGCCGGCGACGACGTGGGAGAGGCGGGCCAGCGCCACGACGTAGGTGATCACCAGGATGGTGAGCAGGCGGGCCGAGCGGGCGCTCGGCAGCAGCCACACCATCAGCGCGATCAGCCAGCCGGCGAACACCGACTTCAGCACCGTCGCGCCGAAGTCTCCGGGCAGCGCCGCGCGGGCCAGCTGCCGCAGCGCCTCGACCGCCTCGGGGCGGAAGGTGCCGCCGGGCTGCAGCAGGAGCGCGAAGATCCAGGTGCCCGCCAGGTTGGCGAGCAGCACGATGCCCCACAGCCGGCCGGCGGCTGCGAGCGTTCCGGCATCGCGCCGGGTCAGCACCGGCAGCACCGCGGTCAGCGTGCTCTCGGTGAAGAGCTGCTGGCGGCCGAGGATGACGATGACGAAGCCGACGGTGTAGCCGAGCCCCGCGACGAGATGGCGCCAGGGCGCGTCGGGCAGGCCGGCCTGCAGCAAGGCCTGGGCGAGGAAGGAGAAGCCCATCGACAGACCGGCGGCGAGCCCCGACCAGGCGAGCGAGCCGGGGCTGCGGCAGAGCGCGGCCTCGCCCTCCTCGCGCACGATCTCGTGCACCACCAGCGGGCGCAGGGCGCTGTGCTCGGCGGCCTGCGCGCGCTCGGCCTCCTCGATATGCGGCGAGCGGGACCCCGCCGCCTGCTCGTCCTCCGCCATCGCTCCTCCGGCCCCGACGGGCTGGAATGCCGCGGGGACGAGGAACGTTCCCGGCCGCCTCGGCCTCAGCCCTGGGCGGCCATGTAGCGGCGTGCGCCGTCGAGCACGGCGGTACCGAGCGGGGTCAGCCGGGCATGCCGGTCGACGGTGGCGATGCCGGCGGCGAAGCGACGCCGGTTGTCCTGTGCCGCCGCGGCCGCCTCGGCGGCATCTTCCGGCCCGAGAATGCCGGCCTCGAGCAGCCGCTGCACCGCCTGGTGCATGCGGGCGGTGACGTAGACGGCATGGACGATGCCGTCCATCGGCCGCGGGTCGGTGCGCAGCGGCGAGGCGAAGCGGTCGGCGTCGTCGTTGTCCTGCAGCGGCCCGTCGGCGGACAGCCCGAACAGCAGGTTGTGCCCGCTCTCGTGCGCCAGCGCCTGGACCATCGCGATCGGGCTGTCGTAGCTCCGGGCGTTGAGCACGACGCCGCCCCACAGCAGGAAGGAGGAGACGCCGTCGAACTGCACGGCGTCCGGATCGTCGGCGCCGGCCGCGAGCACGATCTCCTGGATCAGCGCGCGGATCTCGGCGCCGAGCTCCGGATTTCCCGCCGCGATCAGGGCCAGCGCGCGGTCGACCAGGCTGGCGGCGCGCTCGGCCTCGGCGGGCGCGGCCGGCCGCAGGGTGAAGGGCATCGCCGGATCGGTGTCGACCAGCCGGCGGTAGCGGTCCCAGGCGCGGTCGCCGGCCGGCTCGCCGAAGCGGCGGACGGCCGGCCCGCCGGCGGCCGCCGGCGCGGCGGCGATCTCCGCCAGCAGGGCGGCAGCCTCGGGCAGCTGGTCGGCCTCGAGCGCCAGCACCAGGTCGCAATAGGCGCCGAAGGTGAGCGGCGATACCGGGGCGTCGGCGATCCGCCGCAGGGCGGCATCCAGCGTCGCCGGCAGGACGATCGCCCCGGCGGCCTGATCGGCGATGTAGCGCAGGCTCGCGGCCAGCCGCGCCCGCATCCGCCCGGCGACGCGCCGGGCCCGGTCGCCGCTCGGGTCGAAACCGGTGAGGGCGGCGTCCGCCGCCGCGAGATCCGGGCTCAGACGGGTGCGCGCAGCCCGGGCTTGCCGCCGAACTTGGCGCCGAGCTTGGCCAGCCGCGGGTCGTTCAGCCGCGTCGCCGGGGCGCTGCCGGCGCCCGCCGGGGCCTGGTCGAAGCCCAGCAGCCGCGACCAGTCGAGCTTGATCTTCGGGGTTTCGACGTCCGACATGGAGCGTTCCTCCGTCTGCGATGGAAAACAGGCTAGAGTGCCATCGCCGAGCTTGTCAAACCCGGCCGGAGCCGCCGCCCCCGTGATCGTCTTCGTCAGCCGGATCGGCCATAGCTACACGCTGAAGGCGCTGCAGGCGCCCGACACCGGATTGACCGTGCGGCTGATGTCCTACCGCGCCCTGATCGACGCCAAGGAGCTGCCGCGCGCCACCTACATCTTCACCGACCTCGACCGCATCCCGCTCTACTGGCTGCGGCTCGCCGCGCACACCTGGCGCCAGCTGCGCGACGGCGGCCTCCGGGTGCTCAACGATCCGGCCCGGGTGCTCAGCCGCTACGGCCTGCTGCGCCGGCTGCACAATGCCGGCTACAACCGCTTCAATGCCTACCGGGCCGAGGACGAGGTCATGCCGGCGCGCTGGCCGGCCTTCCTGCGCTGCGAGGGCGACCATCTCGGCCCGGTGAGCGACCTGATCCATACGCCGGAGGCGATGCGGCAGGCCATCGACCGGGCGGTCGCCGACGGCCTGCCGCTGGCCAGCCTGATGATCGTCGAGTATGCGGCGGAGGAGCGGATCCCCGGCCTGTTCCGCAAATATGGCTGCTTCCGCGTCGGCCCGGCGCGCTTCGCCCATACCTGCGTCGACGACGGCCACTGGATGGCCAAGATCGGCCGTCCCGACCTCACCCCGCCGGAGCTCTATGCCGAGGAGCATCGCGTCGTCCGCGACGACCCCTATGGCGCGGCGCTGGCGCCGGCCTTCGACATCGCCGGCATCGACTACGGCCGGGCCGATTTCGGGCTGGTCGAGGGCCGGCCGCAGCTCTACGAGATCAACACCAATCCCGACATCGTCTTCGAGGACGAGCATCCGGTCGCGCTGCGCCACCGCAGCTACGACCTGTTCCGCGCCAACTACCTGTCGGCGCTGCGCGCCATCGACACACCGGACGGCTGATCCTCGGGCGGCGGCATGACGACGGTGATGGCGGTGCCGCCCTGGCGGTCGACCTCGATCTCGGCACGCAGCTGGGCGGCGAGCGCGCGGATGATGGTCAGCCCGAGGCCGCTGCCGGTCTTCGGGTCGACGCTCTCCGGCAGGCCGATCCCGCGGTCGGCCACGGTGACCCGCAGCCCGCCGCCGGGATCCCCGGTGCAGCGGATCAGCAGCGGCCCGACGCCGTCGCGATAGGCGTACCTGACCGCATTGCTCACCAGCTCGTTGACGATCAGCGCCAGCGGCACCGCGCGGCGGGCCGGCATGCGCAGGGCCGCCGCCTCGATCCGGCAGTCGAGCCCGGTATGCTCGGTCAGCGCCGGCCCCAGCCGGCCGAGGAAGCGGTCGAGCGAGACCTCGGCCGGATTGACCTCCTCGACCAGCGCCTGCTGCACATGGCCGAGCGCGCGGACCCGGCCGGCGGCGTCCTCGAGCGCGCCGCGCGCCTCGCGCGAGGCGGCGGAGCGGGCCTGCAGCGCCAGCATGGAGCTCATCAGCTGCAGGTTGTTGCGCACGCGGTGCTCGAGCTCGAGCAGCAGCGCGGTGGCGTGGCTGCGCGCCGCCTCGGCCTCCTCGCGCGCCGCCACCGCTGCGGCCCGCTCCTCGGTGCGCCGCACCATGCCGCGGCGCAGCCAGTGCAGCAGGACGCAGACCGGCAGGCAGACCAGGACGAAGAGCCCGACCGGCAGGCCCGACCAGGGCGGGGCCACGGGCGGCGCGGCGAGGGCGGGCAGCAGCCACAGCCGGGCCGCCACGGCGCTGAGGAGAAGGCTGAGCAGCCCCGGCCACAGCCCGCCGAGCGCGGCGGCCACCACCACCGCGGGATAGAAGGTGATGAAGGCGAAGCCCGGCAGCGCCGGGCCCAGCGCCAGCTTCAGGCCGAGCGCCGCCGCCGGCGCCGCGACGGCCAGCCCGTAGCGCGCGGGCGGCCCGAGACGCAGGGCCAGTCGGGTGAAGAGCTGCTCCCAACGCTCCATCGCGGGTCCCGGCTATGCCGCCTGCCTGGCTGGCTGGCGCTCGCCCCCGGCCGCGGCCGGGCTGGGCGCGTCGCGCATGCCGGGCGCTAGGCGCTGGCGCCGTCGAGGGCGGCGAGGTCGCCTTGCGTCAGGGACAGCCGGGCCGCGCCGAGGATCTCCTGCAGCTGCTCCGGGCCGGTGGCGCTGGCGATCGGCGCGGTGATCCCGGGGCGAGCGATCAGCCAGGCGAGCGCCACCTGCGCCGGCGTGGCGCGGCGGTCGGCCGCCACCTGGTCGAGCGCGGCGAGGACGCGCCGGCCGCGATCGTCGAGATACTTCGCCATGCCGCCGCCGCGCACGCTCTTGCCGAAATCGGCCTCGGAGCGGTACTTGCCGGTGAGGAAGCCGCTGGCCAGCGAGAAATAGGGGATGACGCCGAGACCCTCGCGCCGGCACAGCGGCTCGAACTCGGCCTCGTAGCCGGCCCGCTCGACGAGATTGTAATGCGGCTGCAACGTCTCGTAGCGCGGCAGGCCGAGCCGCCGGCTGATGTCCAGCGCCTCGGCGAGGCGGGCGGCGGTGCAGTTGGAGGCGCCGATCGCCCGCACCTTGCCCTCCTCGATCAGCGCCCCGTAGGTCGCCAGCGTCTCCTCCTGCGGCGTCGCGGTGTCGTCGTAGTGCGACTGGTAGAGGTCGACATGGTCGGTCTGCAGGCGCCGCAGCGAGTCCTCGATGGCCTGGCGGATGCGCTTGGGCGACAGCCCCTGCCGGCCCGGCCCGAGGTCGGCGCCGACCTTGGTCGCCAGCACGATGCGGTCGCGCCCGCCGCGCCGCTTCAGCCAGTCGCCGATGATCGTCTCGGATTCGCCGCCCTTGTTGCCGGGCGCCCAGGCGGAATACATGTCCGCCGTGTCGATCAGGTCGAAGCCGGCGTCGACGAAGCCGTCGAGCACGCGCTCGGAGGCGGCCCGGTCTGCGGTCCAGCCGAACACGTTGCCGCCAAGCGCAAGCGGCGCCACCTTCAGTCCCGACCGGCCCAACGCCCGCTTCTCCATGCCATCCTCCTCGCTGCCCCCGCCGCGGCCGCGCATGCTATCGCCTGCGCGCGGCCCGGTCGAGGAGGTCGGGGCGAGGAGGTCGGGCCGATAAGGCCGGGCCGAGAGCTGCGGCGCTCCGCTGCGTCGACTTAGGCAGTCGACAGACCGGGGCCGGATCGGCTATGAGAAAACCATACAGACCATCGTGAGCCGACGGCTCGCCTGGGGCGGGGCAGGGCAGATCAGGATGCCCCCGCGCGGCGGGCCTGGCGTACAGGCGACCGATCACCACATGTTGCAGGGGCGTGCCACGGCGGCACGCTCGAGCCCGTCAGGTTTGGCCCCTCAGATTTGGGAAGAGTGATGTCCACGAAAATCCCGCAGAGCGAGTGGGACGCGATCGTCGCGCGTCGCCGTCAGGGTGAGCCGGTCGCCTCGATCGCGCGCAGCTACGGCTGCAGCCCGCCGCTGATCTATCGCATCCTGAGCCGCCAGCAGGAGGGCGCCGGCGAGATGATGTCGGAGAGCGCCGGCGAGTCGCCGGAAACCGAGGTCCTGGCCGAGGAGGCCGAGGCGTCGCCGGAGCCGGCCGCTGCCATCGCGGCCCCGGCCATCGCCGCCCCGTCCATTGCCACCCCGCCCATTGCCACCCGGGCCGAGCCGCCGCCGGTCGCGGCCGCGCCCACCACGCTACGCCCGGCCGCCCCCGCGCCGATCATGGTGGCGCCCGAGCGCCAGCAGGTCGAGCGCCAGCAGGTCGAGCGCCAGCAGCTTCAGAGCCAGCAGCCCGAGCGGCCGCAGCTCGACCGCTTCCAGCATGAGCGCAGCCAGCACGAGCGGGTTCAGCCCGACCGCGGGCCCGAGCCGCTGCCGCGCCCGGAACGCCCGACCGCGCTCTCGGCCAGCCTCGACGCGGCGCTGCGCACCGAGATCGAGGAAACCATCAACGCCTTCCGCAGCGCCTTCGACGCGGCGCTGTCCGAGGGCAGCACCGAGGCGCACGCGGCGCTGCGCTCCGCCGCATCCGACCTGATGCGGGCCGGGGCGCGCACCACCATCGTGCTCGAGCGCCTGGCCGCGCCGACGCGCACCCATCCGCCGTTCCCCGGCCGCAATGGCGGCGACCGTCCGTCGGCGCCGCTGCCGGTGCCGCCGCGCCGTCCGCCGCCGCCGCCGGCCGCCGAATCGGCCGCGCAGCCCGCCGTCCCGGCGCCGGTGCTGCAGCCCGGCGAGTCGGTGCGGATGACCGGCGCGGTCAAGTGGTACAACGCCGAGAAGGGCTTCGGCTTCATCGCCGTCGAGAGCGGCCATCGCGACGTCTTCGTGCGCGCCTCGGCGCTGCAGCGCTCCGGGCTGTCCAGCCTCGCCGAGGGCCAGCAGGTGACGCTCGAGGTGACCCAGGGGCGCAAGGGCCCCGAGGCGATCGAGGTCCGGCTGGCGGAGTAGCCGTTCGTCGTCATCCCCGGCGAAAGCCGGGATGACGATCATGGGCGGGTCCGAGCCCTCAGGCCTGCTTGGCGTCGATGATGCCGCGGCGGATGGCGCGGGTGCGGGTGAACAGCGCCTCCAGCTTGTCGCCCTCGCCCCACCGGATGGCGCGCTGCAGCGCCGTCAGGTCCTCGTTGAAGCGGCCGAGCATCTCCAGCACCGCCTCGCGGTTGTTGAGGAAGACGTCGCGCCACATCACCGGGTCGGAGGCGGCGATGCGGGTGAAGTCGCGGAAACCGCCGGCCGAGAACTTGATGACCTCGCGCTGCGTCGTGCCCTCGAGGTCGGTGGCGGTGCCGACGATGGTGTAGGCGATGAGGTGCGGCAGGTGCGAGGTGATCGCCAGCACCTGGTCGTGATGCGCCGGCTCCATGATCTCGACCTGGCTGCCGCAGCGCCGCCACAGCTCGGCGACCTTCGCCGCCGCCGCCTCGTCGCAGCCGGGCGGCGGCGTCAGGATGCACCAGCGATCGACGAACAGCTCGGCGAAGCCGGCCTCCGGGCCGGAATGCTCGGTGCCGGCGACGGGATGGCCGGGGACGAAATGCACGCCCTCGGGCAGATGCGGGCCGATGTCGCGGATCACCGCCTGCTTGACCGAGCCGACGTCGGTGACGATGGCGCCGGGCTCGACCGCCGGGCCGAACTCCGCCGCCACCTCGGCATAGGCGCCGACCGGCACGCAGACCACCACCAGGTCGCAGCCGCGCGCGAGATCGGCGGCGCTGTCGTGGATGCTGTCGACCAGCCCGAGCTCGACCGCCTTGTCGCGGGTGCTCTGGCTGCGGGCATGGCCGGCGATGTGGCCGGCCAGCCCGTGCTTGCGCATGGCGCGGGCCAGCGACGAGCCGATCAGCCCGATGCCGATCAGCCCGACGCGGCGGAACAGCGGCTCGCTCATTGCGCGGCGCCCGCCATGAAGGCGGCCAGCGCGTCGACCACCAGCGGCATCTCGGACTCGCCGCCGATGGTGAAGCGCAGGCAGTCGGGCAGGCCGTAGGCGGCCATGCGGCGCGGGATGATGCCGCGGCCGTTGAGGAAGGCGAGCGCCGCGTCGGCGCTGCGCTCGGCCGGGAAGCGGACCAGCACGAAGTTGCCGGTGCTGGGATAGGGCTGCAGGCCGAGCGCCCTGGCCCGCTCGCTGAACCAGGGCAGCCAGCGCTCGTTGCTCGCCCGCGCCGCCTCGGTGTGGGCGGTGTCGGCCAGCGCCGCGATCGCCGCCGCCTGGGCCGGCGCGCCGGTGTTGAAGGGCCCGCGCACCCGGTTCAGCACGTCGGCGATGCCCGGCGGGCAGTAGGCCCAGCCGAGGCGCAGCGCCGCCAGGCCGTAGATCTTCGAGAAGGTGCGCAGCATCACCGTGTTGTCGCCGGCGTCGACCTCGGCGATGCCCGGCTCGTAGTCGTTGCGGGTGACGTATTCCGCATAGGCGGCGTCGATCACCAGCAGCAGCTCGGCCGGCAGCGCCCGGCGCAGCCGCCGCACCGCGTCCGCCGGCAGCGTGCTGCCGGTCGGGTTGTTCGGGTTGGCGAGGAACAGGATCCTGGTGCGCGGGCTGACCGCGGCGATCAGCGCGTCGACATCGGTGGCGAGGTCGACCTCCGGCGCGGTCACCGGGGTGGCGCCGACCGTGCGCGCCGCGATCGGGTACATCAGGAAGCCGTGCCGGCTGTAGAGCACCTCGTCGCCCGGGCCGGCATAGGCGCGGGTGAGCAGACCGATCAGCTCGTCCGAGCCGGCGCCGCAGACGATGCGCTCGGGGTCGAGCCCGAAATGCCGGCCGATCGCCTGGCGCAGCGCGACGGCGCCGCCGTCGGGATAGCGGTGCAGCTCCGGCGCCAGCGCGCGATAGGCCTCGATGGCGCGCGGGCTGGGCCCGAGCGGGCTCTCGTTGGAGGCCAGCCGGATGACCCGCTGGTGACCCGCCAGCCCGGCCTCGCCGCCGACATAGGGGGCGATCTCCATGATGCCGGGGCGCACCCGTGGCGCCATCGTTCAGCTCCTCGCAGTGGCGGCCAGCTCGGCCGCGGTGAAGGGGATGGCATAGCCGCCGACCGGCCACAGCCCGCGCAGCATCTCGCCGCCCTGGCCGAGCCGGCCGAGCCGCACGTCGTCGGGCGCGACGAAGCCGTCGAGCTCGACCAGGTGCAGCCAGGAGGCGCCGGGCTGCGGATCGCGCCAGACCAGGCTGCGCACCGGCTCCAGCCCGCCCGCCCGCAGCGCGCCGGTGAGCGCGCTGGCGCTCGTCTGCGGCGCCGATTCGACGGCGACCAGGCTGCGGTCGCGGCCGCTCGCCTCGGCCGGCCCGCGCGCCACCGCGAAGGCCTCGGCGCCGCGCGGCGACGGCCCGGCGAAGGGCAGCCGGGCGACGATGCGCGGCGCCTTGGGATCGCTGCCGAGCAGGTGGCGCCACCACGGGTCCGGCTCCTCGGCCGCCGGCAGCGGCAGCACGCCGACGGTGGCTTCGCCCTCGCCGACGGCGCGCAGCACCTGCCAGCCGGAATCGTGCGGCAGCAGCGGCGTCATGCCGCCGAAATGGTCGCGCGCCAGGTCCCGGCAGCCCGGCGCGGTGTGCACCGCCACGGCGAACGGTCCCTGCAGCGCCAGCGCCGCCGACATCAGCTCGCGCCAGATCCGCACCACCACGCCGGCCGGCAGCGGCCCGTGGTGGCGGCCGACCAGGCGGCGCAGCACCGAGGCCTCGCGCCCCGGCCGCAGCAGGCTGCCGGCGGTGCCCGCCGCCGCCTTGGCGCGGCCGATGCGCAGCACCAGCTCGGCCCGACGCATCATCAGGTCGTGCAGCGAATCGTCGATGCCGTCGATCTCGCGGCGCAGTTCGTCGAGCGGAGTCTCGGGCGCGGCCATGGTGCGGGAGGCGTAAGGAAGAGGGCCAGTGATAGTCTCGGCCCCCGGCAAAAGCAAAGAAAACGTTGACAGGAGCCGGGCCGGATTCCTTAGCTAGCGGCCGCCCGCGTCCGACCGGCCATGACCCCGCTGCAGCGACACCGACCCGGCACCGCCAGCTTCCCCGGGCACCGCGCCGCCTTCGGCGTCGCCGCGCCGCTGCGGCTCGATTGCGGCGTCTCGCTCGGCCCCTTCACCATCGCCTGGCAGACCTACGGCCGGCTCAACGACCAGCGCTCCAACGCCATCCTGGTCTGCCATGCGCTGACCGGCGACCAGTTCGTCGCCGACACCCATCCGGTGACCGGCAAGCCGGGCTGGTGGCAGACCATGGTCGGCGACGGGCTGCCGCTCGACACCCGCCGCTACTTCGTCGTCTGCGCCAACGTGCTGGGCGGCTGCATGGGCACCACCGGCCCGCGCGACCCGGAGCCGGGCACCGCCCGGCCGTGGGGCCTGCGCTTCCCGGTGATCACCATCAACGACATGGTGCGCGCCCAGGCGCTGCTGCTCGACCATCTCGGCATCGACCAGCTGTTCTGCGTCATCGGCGGCTCGATGGGCGGCATGCAGGTGCTGTCCTGGGCGACCCTGTTCCCGCAGCGCGTCTTCGCCGCCGTGCCGATCGCCTGCGCGGCGCGCCACTCGGCGCAGAACATCGCCTTCCACGAGGTCGGACGCCAGGCGATCATGGCCGATCCCGACTGGTGCGGCGGCGACTACCTGCTGCAGGGCCGCAACCCCGCCCGCGGCCTCTCGGTGGCGCGCATGGCGGCGCACATCACCTATCTCTCGGAGGCGGCGCTGCACCGCAAGTTCGGCCGCAACCTGCAGGACCGGCCGCGGGTCAGCTACGGCTTCGACGCCGACTTCCAGGTCGAGAGCTACCTGCGGCACCAGGGCTCGACCTTCGTCGACCGCTTCGACGCCAATTCCTATCTCTACATCACCCGGGCGATGGATTATTTCGACATCGCCGCGGAGCATGGCGGCGTGCTCGCCAACGCCTTCCGCGGCACCCGCATCCGCTTCTGCCTCGCCTCCTTCACCAGCGACTGGCTGTTCCCGACGGCCGAGAGCCGCGCCATCGTCCATGCGCTGAACGCCGTCGCCGCCAATGTCAGCTTCGTCGAGATCGAGAGCGACAAGGGCCACGACGCCTTCCTGCTCGAGGAGCCGGAGTTCGCCGCCACCCTGAACGGCTTCCTCAATGGCTGCGCCGAGCATCGCGGCCTGCCGACCCGCTAGGGGCCGGGGATGAGCGCCGACGCCACCGCGCCGCCCGGCCGCCGCGCCGCGGCCGCGCCGACCGGCATCCGGGTCGACCTGCAGCTCATCGCCGACATGATCCAGCCCGGCGCGCGGGTGCTCGACGTCGGCTGCGGCGACGGCACGCTGCTCGACCATCTCAACCGCTTCAAGCGCGTCGACGGCCGCGGCGTCGAGCTCTCGCAGGCCGGCGTCAACGCCGCCGTGGCGCGCGGCCTGAGCGTCATCCAGGGCGACGCCGACACCGACCTGCGGGCCTATCCCGACGGCGCCTTCGACTATGCCGTGCTGAGCCAGACCCTGCAGGCGACGCGCGATCCCCGGGGGGTGCTCGAGCAGCTGGTGCGGATCGGCCGCCGCGCCGTCGTCTCGTTCCCGAACTTCGGCCACTGGCGGGTGCGCTGGGCGCTGCTCCATCGCGGCCGCATGCCGACCACCCCGGCCCTGCCGGCGCGCTGGTACGACACGCCCAACATCCATCTCTGCACGATCTGGGACTTCATGCTGCTCTGCCGCGAGCTCGACATCGCGATCGAGCGCGCCATCGCCGTCGATGCCGGCGGCCGCACCCGCCGCATCGCCTCGCTGCGTCTCGCCAACCTGCTGGGCGAGCTCGGCCTGTTCCTGCTGCGCCGCGGCTGAGCCCGGCGCGCTAGGCGCCGACGCTGTCCCCGTCGCTCTCGAGGCCGCGCGCCGAGCGCAGGCCGCTCGCCACCGGCTGCGGGAAGGGCAGCACCACGGCGGAGCGCGCGCGGCGCGGGCGCTGCGCGGCGGCCGGGTAGATCTGCTTGGCCGCCTCGACGATGATCACCCCGGAGAAGGTCGGGAAGAGGCGCGTGCCGACGCGCTCCCAGGCGGCGGCGGTGCGCAGCAGGGCGCGGCCGCGCAGCGGCGGGATGAACAGCGCGCGGCTGGCCTGCAGCGGCGTGAACATGTTGTCGCGCAGCAGGCGCGAGAGCTGCGAGGTCGAGTAGGGGTGGCCCTGGCCGAAGGGCGTGCGGTCGCTGCGCGACCAGATGCCCCGGCGGTTCGGCACCACCACCAGCAGCCGGCCGCTGCCGGTCATCACCCGCCAGACCTCGCGCAGCATGTCGCGCCGGTGCTCGCCGCATTCCAGGCCGTGCACCAGCAGCACGCGGTCGATCGAGTAGTCGGGCAGCGGCAGCTCCGTCTCGTCGGCCAGCGCCACCGCGTTGGGCCCCTCCGGCGGCCAGTGCAGCACGCCCTGCTGCGCCGGCATCACCGCGATGACGCGCTGCGCCTCCTCGCGGAACTGCCGGAGATAGGGCGTGGCGTAGCCGAGGCCGAGCACCGACTGCCCGGCCAGGTCCGGCCACATCGCGCGCACGCGCAGCCGGATCAGCTGCCGGGCCATCTGGCCCAGCGGCGTCGCGTAGAAGTCGCGCAGGTCGACGACGTCGGTCCACATGGCGCGGACTATAGCATGCGGGCCGGCCCGTGGCGCAGCGCCCCGGCCGGTGATAAGTTCGGGCCATGGCCCTCGAGATCCAGCTCGTCCCCTGCCTGAAGGACAACTACGCCTACCTGCTGCACGAGCCGGTGAGCGGCGAGACGGCGGCGGTCGACCCCTCCGAGGCGGAGCCGGTGCTGGCCGCGGCGCGGGCGCGCGGCTGGCGGCTCAGCCACGTGCTCAACACCCACCACCATCACGACCACACCGGCGGCAACCTGGCGCTGCGGCAGGCGACTGGCGCGCGCATCGTCGGCCCGGCCGCCGACCGCGAGCGGATCCCGGGGATCGACCTGGCGCTGGAGGAGGACGAGGTGTTCCGGCTCGGCGACCGCGCCGGCATGGTGATCTTCATCCCCGGCCACACGCGCGGCCACGTCGCCTTCCATTTCGCCGACGACCGGGCGGTGTTCTGCGGCGACACGCTGTTCGCGCTCGGCTGCGGCCGGATGTTCGAGGGCACCGCGCCGCAGATGTGGGACTCGCTGAAGAAGCTGCGCTGCCTGCCCGGCCCGACCCGCGTCTATTGCGGCCACGAATACACCCAGGCCAATGCCCGCTTCGCGCTCACCGTCGAGCCGGGCAACGCGGCGCTGGCCCGGCGGGCCGCCGCGGTCGACGCGGCGCGGGCCGCCGGCCAGCCGACCGTGCCCTCGACCATCGCCGAGGAGTGCGCCACCAACCCGTTCCTGCGCGCCGACCGGCCGGAGACGGCTGCGGCGGCGGGGCTGCCGGGCGCCGACCCGGTCGACGTCTTCGCCGCCATGCGCGGCCGCAAGGACAAGTTCTAGACCTTCGACGGGGAGCCCGATGAAGCTGCGCCATTCGCCGACCAGCCCCTATGTCCGCAAGTGCGTGGTCGCCGCCATCGAGCTCGGGCTCGACGGCCGCATCGAGCGGATCCCGACCAACACCGCCGATCCGGCGAGCGGCCTCTCGGCCGACAACCCGCTCGGCAAGGTGCCGGTGCTGCTGACCGAGGAGGTCGGCGCGATCTACGATTCGCCGGTCATCTGCGAGTATCTCGACACGCTGCATCACGGGCCCAAGCTGCATCCCTCCGGCGGCATCGCCCGCTGGCACGTGCTGCGCCGCCAGGCGCTGGCCGACGGCATGACCGACGCGGCGATCCTGCGCCGCCTGGAATCGGTGCGGCCGGACGGGCAGCGCTCGGACGCCTTCATGACGCTGCAGGCCGGCAAGGTGAAGAACGCGCTCGACGTGCTGGAGGCCGAGGCCGGCGGCTTCGGCGAGGACCTCGCGATCGACCACATCGCGATCGGCTGCGCGCTGGGCTATCTCGATTTCCGCTTCGCCGCCGATCGCTGGCGCGACGGCCGGCCGAAGCTCGCCGCCTGGTACCAGCGCTTCGCCGCGCGGCCGGCGATGCGCGCCACCGAGCCGCCGCCGGCCTGAGCCGCGACGGCGGAGACGTTGCGCGTCCTCATCGTCCACGCCCATCCCGAGCCGCTGAGCTTCAACGGCGCGATGACCCGCACGGCCGTCGCGGCGCTTGCCGGGGCCGGGCACGAGGTCGTCGTCTCCGACCTCTATGCGATGGGTTTCGACCCGGTCTCCGGGCGGCACAACTTCGTCACGATGAAGGACCCGGACTACTACAAGCAGCAGGAGGAGGAGGCCTTCGCCGCCGACCATGACGGCTTCGCGCCGGAGATCCAGGCGGAGATGGACAAGCTCTTCTGGTGCGACGCGCTGATCCTGCAGTTCCCGCTCTGGTGGTTCGGGCTGCCGGCGATCCTCAAGGGCTGGGTCGATCGCGTGTTCGCCGCCGGCGGCCGGATCTACGGGCGCGGCAAGTGGTATGACCGCGGCGTCTTCGCCGGCAAGCGGGCGATGTGCGCGCTCACCATCGGCGGCCCGCCGCCGATCTACTCGGAGCGCGGCCTGAACGGCCCGATCGCCTCGATCCTGTTCCCGATCAACCACGGCATCCTCTATTTCACCGGCTTCACCGTCATCGAGCCTTTCCTGGTGCATGCGCCGGCGCGGATCGGCGACGCCGCGCGCGCCGCCGAGCTGGCGCGCTACCGGGACCGCGTGCTCGGGCTCGCCACCGCGCCGACGCTGGCCTATCCGCCGCTCGCCGACTACGACCAGGACCATGTCCTGCGCGAGGCCGCCGCCCCGGTTTCGCGATGAGCGTCCCGGAGGCGCCCTGGGAGCCGCCCGCGGCCCCGCCGCCGCCGCCTCCGGTTGGATTCGTCCGCGCCCTGCTGCGGCTCGTCCTGCTGCTCCTCCTGCTCGGCGCCATCGCGGGCGGCGCCTGGCTGATCGCCGGCCCGGACGCCTGGCGGATCGTCGACCGGCCCTGGGCGGTGGTCGGCGGGCTGTTCCTGCTGCTTTTCGTCGTCCGCGTGGCGGTGTCGCGCCGGCCGCTCGCCACCGTGCTGGCGCAGCTCGTGCTGTGGCTCGTGGTGATCGGCGGGGTGGCGCTCGGCTATGGCTATCGCGACGAGGTGTCGGTCGTCGCCGACCGGCTGGTCGGCGCGCTGGTGCCCTCGCACGGCCGCGTCGTCGGGCCGCGCAGCGTCGCCTTCCAGGCGGCCGAGGACGGCCAGTACTGGGTCGACGCGACGGTCGACGGCGTCGGCATCCGCTTCCTCGTCGACACCGGCGCCAGCGGCGTCGTGCTCAACCGCCGCGACGCCCGCCGGCTCGGCTTCGATCCCGCCCGGCTGGTCTATTCCGAGCGCTTCGAGACCGCCAACGGCCGCACCATGGGCGCGCCGGTCACCCTGGGCGAGATCCGCATCGGCCCGATCGTGGTCGAGCGCGTCGGCGCCTCGGTCAATGACGGCGACATGCCGCAATCGCTGCTCGGCATGCGCTACCTGGCGCGCCTCGCGCACATCCGGATCGAGGGCGGCACCCTGACCCTGACGCAGTGAGGGCGCCGGGGCGGTATGCCGGGCGAAGGCCGGGCGACGCCGGAACGCTTGACTCGCGGTCCCGCCTGCCCTCCCCTCACCGGCTCGATCCCGTCCACAGCAGCCGCCGCGACGATCTTGGCCACGACGACGTCCTTCGCTCCCGAGCCTGGCGCCCCGCTGGCCTTGCGCCCGCCCGCGCAGGCGATGCGGCTGGCCCGCCTGGGGGCGGCCCACCAGACCCGCCTCTCCTTCCTGCGCGCGCTGCTGCGCCAGCTGCGGCGCGAGGGCTGGCGCTTCGCCCGGCCGCTCTGGCGGATCGACGCCGAGGGCTACGGCACCGCCGTCTACGAGGCGCGCGGGCCGCAGCGAACCTGCAGCCTGGTCTGCTTCAGCCACCGCCTCGACCCCGGCAAGCGCACCGACCGGGTGATCGCCGAGGCCTGGGACGCCACCTTCGCCCTCTATGACGGGGTGCCCGACGAGGCGGCGCTGGCGCGGCTGGCGGCCAACGTGCCGCGGCAGGAGGCCGGCCGCTACGAGGCGACCGAGCTGGTGCTGCTGCGCGCCAACCGCTCGGTCCGGCTGTTCGACGCGGTGGTGGCGGCGCTGGCCGCTGGGCGCCAGCCGGAGGTCGCCGAGCTCGAGGCGGTCGGCTACCTCATGCGCACCACCGCCGTCTACGGCAACGGCAAGTTCGGGCTGGCCGACCGCGACCGCATCGCCGGCCGGCCGGAGTTCGCCAACGCCTACCGCGCCGAGCTGCTCTCGGTCTGGCTCGCCCGCAGCTTCACCGTCGACCTCGCCGAGCATCTCGCCGCCGTCCGCGATCCCGCCGGCGCGGTGCCGCTGGCGCCGGCGCTGCGCCGGCGGCTCGGGGTCGGCAACTCGACCGGGCTCGGCATGGCGCCCTACCTGGTCAAGCATCCCTCGCTGCTGCATCGCTGGGTGGCGGCGCGCGAGACGGCGCTGGCCCGCGTCCGCGCCCTGCCGCGGGCCGGCTCGGCCAAGAAGGACGGCTTCCACGCGGCGCTCGCCCGGGCGCGGCGCGGCGTCGCGACCTGGCGCACCGACGACGCGCTGCAGGCCGAGCGCATCGTCGCGCTGGCCGACGACCTCGGCCGGCTGGCCGTCGCCGCCCCGGCGCTGCTCGACGGGGCGCGGCCCTGGGATGCGCTCTACCGCCATGCCGAGGCGACCCTCACCCTGGAGGGCCAGGAGATGACGGTCGGCCTGCTGATCGAGCCGCACGGCGCGCTGGTCGACGACCTCGCCGACACCATGCAGGCCGACGAGGAGGCCGAGCTCGCCATCGACGGCACCGTCGCCTGCGGCGCCTTCGCCGCGGCGGCGGCGGCGAGCCACGGCTGGACCGCCGGCTTCGATTTCGCCCGGCCGGAGGCGCAGGCCCGCTTCTGGTACGTCTCCGAGGAGAAGCTCGAGCCGCGGCTGGGCGAGCGCGCCGCGGAGCCGGGGGCCGAGCTGGAGCAGCCGCTCGCCACCGCCCGCGACATCGCCGCGCTGATCCGCGCGCTCGGCGCCGCGCCGGCCGAAGAGCCGCTCGCGCTGTTCCTGCTGCGCCATCCGGAGCATCGCCACGCCGCCCGCCGTGTGGCGGTGGCGCAGCGCCATCCCTATGGCGAGATCCGCGACAACCTGATCGGCGCCGCGGTGCGGCCGATCGACCTGCTGCGCTTCAAGCTCGCCTGCTTCGGCGCCACCCGCTTCGATCCGCGCTCCGACCGCTGGGTGCGCATCGCGCTGTTCCAGGGCGCACCCTTCCCCGCCGAGCTCGCCGGCGAGGCCGACGAGGGCTGGATCTGGGGGCCCGCCGCGGCGGCATGATCCCCTCGCTCAACGAGGTCGAGACGATCGCCTC
Organism: Dongiaceae bacterium; assembly: GCA_046349435.1. Classification (GTDB taxonomy): domain Bacteria; phylum Pseudomonadota; class Alphaproteobacteria; order Dongiales; family Dongiaceae; genus JAXMCI01. Next base: position 76,580 of record JAXMCI010000034.1, read on the forward strand.
CCGGGCGACGCGCGGCGCCGGCCGGCCCTGGGGCCTGGCCGAGGAGGCGGCCCGGGCGGCGCGCTGGCTGGCCCGTCACGGCCTGCCCTGGGAGCGGCTGGCGGACCTGCTCGCCGACGACGGCATCGTCGCCCCGGTGCTGGAGCCCGGGCGGTTGCGGCCGGCGGGCGATGGCCGGCTCTGCCCGCTGCGCAGCGGCGCGCTGGTCGCCGAGGGCGGAACCGGCCTGCTGCCGCTGCGCCTCGAGCGGGTCGCGGTGCCGCTGCTCCTGCTGCCCTTCGCCGCCGACCTCGCGCACCGTGCCGGGCGGCGCATCGCGCTGGCCTGGCCGGCGGCGCAATTCACCTGCGAGCCCGGCGGGGCGGTCGCCCGCGCCGCCGGCCCGGTCGGGCAGCACGATGGCTCCGTCGACGGCGTCGAGATTCGCGAGGCGGCGCGGTCCGAGGCGGTGCTGCTGCCGCCGACCGCACCGCGGCGGGCGCCCGATCCGGCGGCGCTGGCCACGCTGCAGCAGCTGGCCCGGCGGACCTACGTGCCGGCCACCGAGCGTTCGCGCCGGGAAGGCGCCGGCGCCGGGCTGCTCGACTCCGACTGACGCCCGCGGTCGTCGGAAGAACGCCGGCAAGCGTCGCACCTTTCGCCGGCTCTCATGCGCTCGCCCGGCAGGCCGATCGTCGGGGTTCGGCCCTGGTCAGGTCGGGGCGGTGCGACACGTCGCGGCCGCTGGGAGGAGGCGGCCGTCGAGATCGAACTCCGGTAAGGAAGTGCTGCCGCCGCAAACCGTTCCCCCAGGCGGGGCCGGGGTCACGAGAATGCCCGAGGCGCTGCGGTTGCGCGCTACCGGGTCGCCGTGCGGTAACGCGCGGCGAGGCCCTGGTAGTGCCTGGCGTTCCAGGTCAGGAACGCGCGCTCGGCGGGCTTGATCTCGCGCATCATGCGGGCCGGGTTGCCGGTCCAGAGCTGGCCGGAGAGCACGCGCTTGCCCGGCGTCACCACCGCGCCGGCGGCGACATAGGCCTCGCTCTCGACCACCGCCCCGTCCAGCACCACCGCGCCGATGCCGACCAGGCAGTTGTCCTCCAGCCGGCAGCCATGCAGCCGCACGCCATGGCCGATCGTCACGCCCGCGCCGACCACGGTCGCATGCTGGTCGAGGCTGACATGGATGACCGTGCCGTCCTGCACGTTGCTGCCGGCGCCGATCTCGATGTCGTGGTCGTCGCCGCGCAGCACGCAGCCGTACCAGATGCCGACCCCTGGCCCGAGCCGGACGCGCCCGATCACCGCCGCGCCCGGCGCGATGAAGACGTCCTCGGCGATCTCGGGGACGACCCCGTCGAAGGCGTCGATGATCGCCCCGGGATGGCGCGCCCTGAGCCGGGCGAGCGCGGCGCTGTCCTGCATGATGATCCTCCGTTGCGGCCGGCGATCTAATACCATGGGGCTGCGATCGGGGGTGGCTGGAGGGACGGGGACATGAACGAGGGCGATCGCTGGCTGGAGCGCGTCTTCACGGCGCGCGACAGGCAGGAGCTGCTGCAGGCCTATGAGGATTGGGCGGGGCGCTACGACGCCGACATGGTGGCGACCGGCTATGCCAACCCTGCCGTCGCCGCCGGCCTGATCGCCCGCCACCTGCCGTCGCTGGACGCGCCCGTGCTCGACGCCGGCGCGGGGACCGGCATCGTCGGCGAGATCCTGGCGATCCTGGGATATCGCGACCTCGCCGCCATCGACATGTCCGAGGGCATGCTGGCCGCCGCCCGGGCGCGCGGCGCCTATCGCCGGCTGCAGCGCGCCGTGCTGGGCGAGCCGCTGCCCTTCGCCGACGGCAGCTTCGCGGCGGTGGTCTCGACCGGGGTCTTCACCCGCGGCCACGCGCCGGCCGCGGCGTTCGACGAGCTGGTGCGGGTGACGCGCCCGGGCGGGCCGCTGGTCTTCACCGTCGGCGACTCGGCGTGGGAGGATGGCGGCTACCGCGCCCGGGCGGAGGCGCTGGAGCGGGCCGGTCGCTGGCAGCGCGCCGCCGCCACCGAGCCCTACCGGCCGATGCCGCTGTCGCCCACCGAGGGGACCTTCACGACGCGGTGCTACGTCTATCGCGCGGCAGCGCCGGGTGCGGCCTGAGTCCCGTGGCCGCCGAGCGCGCGATAGCCGTCTACCTCGACGCCGACGCCTGCCCGGTGAAGGCGGAGACCTACCGCGTCGCCCAGCGCTACGGCCTCCGGGTGTACGTCGTTGCCAATGCCTGGCTGATGGTGCCGGCCGACCCGCGCATCGAGCGCGTGGTGGTCGGCGGCGGCTTCGACGCGGCCGACGACTGGATCGCGGCGCGGGCCGATGCCGACGCCATCGTCGTCACCGCCGACATCCCGCTGGCGGCGCGCTGCCTCAAGGCCGGCGCCACCGTGATCGGCCCGACCGGCCGGCCCTTCACGCAGGCCTCGATCGGGCTCGCGCTCGCCCACCGCGCCATCGCCGAGGACCGCCGGGCGATGGGCGAGGCGACGGGCGGGCCGGCGGCGATGGGCCCGCGCGACCGCTCGCGCTTCCTCTCGGCGCTCGACGAGGCGGTGGTGCGGCTGCGGCGGCGGCCTATGTCGTGACCGGCCCGAGCCGCGGATCGGGCTGGTGCGGGCAGGGCTCGACGGCGCCGCGCCAGGCGATGCCGAGCGGCGGCAGGGTGCGGCAGGTCCGGGTCTGCCAGCCCTCGCTCGCCAGCGCTTCGAGGGCGGCCGCCGCGGCCGGCGCCGCGGCGTCGTGCAGCAGCAGGATGCAGTCGGGCTCGAGATAGGGCCGGCAGGCCTCGAGCAGCGCGGCGGCGTCGCGCTCCGCCTGGTCGGCGCGGAGATAGACCAGCGACCAGCGCCGCCCGTCCCGGCCGAGCGCCTCGATCTCGGCCGGGGCGTCGCCCGGCCGCAGCCGGCAGTCGGCCGCGACCCGGCCGCGGCCAGCCGATCCATCGCCGCGGCCAGGATCGCGGGGTCGCGCAGCCGCGGGCCGACCACGTCCAGGAACACCCCGCCGAGCGCCAGGTGGCTGGCGGCGAAGCCGAGCGCGCAGCCGACCTGGAGCGCATGCCGCCCTTCGAGGCGCAGCGCGGTGTTGAACAGCAGGTGCGCCTCGTCGCGGCTGACCGGCTCGGTGCCGGGCGGCCGGTGCGCGGGATCGGGGACGGGCGCATCGACCCGGACCCGCACCAGGCCGGGCGAGACGTAGTCGCCTGCGGCCGGGGCGTCGGCCTGCAGCGCCCGCTCGAGCTGCGCCTTCACCTCGGCGCCGGGCTGCAGCGCCTGCGCTTGGCGGAAGGCGGCGGCGGCCTCCTCAGCGCGGCCCTGGCGCAGCAGGGCGGCGCCGCGCTGGGCGTGCAGCACGGCGTCGCCGGGCCGCAGCGCGACGGCGCGGCCGAGCGCGCGGACCGCCTCGCCGAGATCGCCGGTCCGCGCCGCGACCTCGGCGAGCGCCGCCAGCACGCGCGGATGATCGGGATGGCGCGCCGCCAGCGGGCGGAGCAGCGCCAGCGCCGCATGCGGCCGGTGGGTCAGCGCCTCGGCCGAGGCGAGATCGATCTCCGGCGCCACCGGGTCGCGCGGATCGACCGCCGGTGCCGCCGCGGCGCCGTAGCGCAGCGCGCGCAGCACCAGCCCGCCGCCCTCGGCGCGCAGCACGAACTGCCACTGCTTGGTGACGTTGGTCATGTGGACGATGCCGAGCGGCTGATAGGGCGGCTGCGGATCGAGCAGGCGGCGGCCGTCCTTGCTGGCCCGCGGCAGGGCGCGGTGGCAGGTCCAGTTGCAGTGCGCCGGCAGCACCGCCATCGCCAGCCCGTCGGCATAGGCGGCGAGGTTGAGCGCGGTCTGGTCGAGGAAGAAGTCGGCGGCGCTGGCGAGCAGCGCCTGCTCGACCCAGCGGCGCCAGGCCGTCCAGTGCGGCGCGTCGCCGCGGCCGGCGAAGACGCCGGCATTGAGCAGGGGCTTGCCGGCGAGCCGCTGCGCCATGGCGGCGCCGTAGAGCCGCCGGCAGGTCCCGACGTTCCAGCGCTCGATCTCGCCGAGATCGAAGGACCGGTCGGTCTCGGCGGCGATGCAGAAGCCGCGCTCCTCGGCGCTGCGCCGGTAGAGCTCGACGGCGCTCCAGTCCTGCACCCAGGTGTCGGAATCCATCCAGAGATAGACCGCGTGCCCGGGGATCAGCGCCGGGATGCGGCAGCGCAGCGCCAGCGCACGCTGCGGTCCCGGAACCTCGACCGCATAGGGCCAGGGCAGCGCCACGACGGCCGCGCGCTGCTGCTCCAGCCAGGCCCGCTCGGCCGGCGCCAGCCCGGCGTCGAGGACGTGGATCGGCACGCCGCGCCCCTGCGGCTTGTCGCGGATCGACCGGACGAGATCCTGCAGCAGCGGGAAGAAGCGGCTGTCCGCCGCCGAGACGATGGTGAGCGCTGCCATGGGCGATCAGCCTGGGTCGGACTCGCTGAGATATCGCCTCTCGAACTTCAGTGCCATCGAGATCAGCACGGCCGTCGACCAGGCGAAGCTCAGCAGGCCGTCCATGGCGATGGCGCCCTCCAGGCCGCGCCAGTGATCGGGCAGGGTGAAGCGGCTGCCCACCGTGGTGTATTCCAGGATGGCGAAGTAGAAGGCGTCGCTGAAGTCCGGAAGCGCCTGCAGCCCGCGCACGAACAGCGCCCAGACCGCCAGCTCGCAGAGATGGGTGACCAGGATCAGCCAGCTGCCGATGATCAGCGGCACCATCCCGACGAGCGGCCCGCGGAAGCGCGCGAGACGCTGATGCAGGCGGTTGTGCGTCTTCAGCGCGACCAGCATGCCGAAGCCGTGCATCGCCAGGGTGACGGCGATCAGCAGGAAGGCGGCGACCAGCGTCTCGCCGGCGACCAGCAGGTTGAGGTCGCGCGCGACCGGCTGGGCGTCGGCCATCGGGCGGGCGCCGCCGGCGCCGGCGTGCCGTCGACCGGCCGTGCTACAGCCGGGGATAGCGCAGCTTCAGCCCCGGCACCGGCATCGGCGCGGTGTGGATGGAATAGCCGCACAGGCCGGCGATGATCAGGGTCGAGAGGTCGGGGCCGCCGAAGGCGATGTTGGTCGGCGCCACCAGCCGCAGCATCTCCCAGTCGTCGTAGAGGGTGACCAGCCCCCCGTCGCGACCGAGGCGGTAGAGGCGGTTGGGCGTGTACATGGCGATGTAGAGGTTGCCGTCGCGGTCGAGCGCGACGCCGTCCGGCACCTGCCGCGGCAGCTCGACCAGGACGCGGCGCGCGCCGGGGCTGCCGTCCGGACGGATCTCCAGCGCCGCGATCGCCGGCGGCGAGGACTCGACGACATAGAGCGTGCGGCCGTCGGCCGACAGGCAGAGCCCGTTGGTGAAGCCGCTGCAGCTCTCATCCCAGACCTCCGCCCGGCCGCCGGGCGACACCCGCCAGATGACGCCGTTGCGGCCGCCGAAATCGCCGGAATCGGAGACGTAGAGATTGCCGGCATCGTCGAAGGCCGGATAGTTCGGCACCCGCATGCGGCGCTCGGCGCCGCCGTTGGCGTAGACCGAGACGGCGCCGTCGGGCGTGATCCGCTGGACGCAGCCATTGCGCTCGTCGCAGGCGTAGGTGTTGCCCGCCGCGTCGTGCGCCAGGCCGAGCAGGAAGCCGCCCGGGATGCGCGTCACCTCATCGAGGCTGCCGCCTTCGAGCGCGCAGCGATAGAGCTGCCCGGCCTCGCCGCCGGCATGGATGCGCCCGTCCGGCCCCCAGGCGACCGCCTCGGGATGATCCAGCACGTGGCCGAGATTGGTGAGGGTGAGCAGGTTGCCGCCGTCCGCCATGAGTGTCGT
>JAXMCI010000035.1:0-82154 GCA_046349435.1 Dongiaceae bacterium
CGGCGCTGGTGATCGCCGGGCGGAGCGACCTGCGCTTCCGCGGGCGCGTGCTCTATGCCTGCGACGTCTTCCAGTACACGGCCGACAGCTTCGCGGTGCTGACCGCCGCCGCCGGGCCGTTCTTCGTCACCATGCCGGTGGTCGGGCTGGGCCAGGCGCTGCTCACGGGATGGGCCACGGAGTTCCGCTCCAGCGCCGAGCCGGGGCAGGAGGCCGCCCAGCTGCTGGCCGACCATGGGCTGGGACGCGCCCGGATCGGCATCGTCGGGCTCAGCGACGCGATCGCCGCCGCGCATCTGCGCCAGATCGAGGAGACGCTGCCCGCCGCCGAGCTGTGCGACGCCACGCGGCTGTTCGAGACGGTGCGCCGACGCAAGAGCCCGGAGGAGGTGGCGAACCTGCGGGAGACCTCGGCCATCTTCCGCAAGATCTTCGCCGGGTTCGAGCCCGAGATCCGGCCCGGCACCAGCGAGGCCGACATCGCCGGCTGCGCCGCGCGGGGTGCGAAGCTGCATGGCTGCCGCGACATCAAGACCGCCATGGGCACCTCGCCCTTCGTGGCGATCAGCTACGGCTCGCCGCGGCGCGTCGAGCGCGACGACCAGCTGATGATCTGGATCGAGACGCCGGGACCGAACGGCTACTGGCTCGAGCTGCGCCGCTGCTACAGCTTCGGTCCGCCGCCGGACCCGGTGCGCCGCTACTTCGAGCTGCAGCAGGAATGCTGGCAGGTCGGGCTGGCGGCGATGCGCCCGGGCACGACCGCCGGCGACGTTCTGGCCAAGGTCGCTGTCGTGCTGCGCCGCGCCGGCTATGGCCTCAGCGACGGGCATTTCAGCCTGCACGGGATCGGCACCGATGCGATCGAGGGAATCTGGGCGCCGGGCAACGATGGCGAGCTGCTCGACGGCGAGGTCGTCTCCTTCCACCCCTCCGTCACCTTCACGGACGAGGCGGAGGCCCGGCAGATCCGCTTCATCGGCATGACCGACAACGTCCTGGTGACGCCGCAGGGCGGCGTCCGGCTGACCTATGATACGGATCGTATCGTCGAGCTCTGACACGGCGCCGGCGGCAAAGGGAGGGCACCGGATGGGAATCCTGCAGGGACGGGCGGCCATCGTGACCGGCGCCAGCTCCGGCATCGGCCGGGCGATCGCGCTGCGCTTCGCGGCCGAGGGCGCGCGCGTCGCCATCGCCGACATCACCGAGGAGCCGAAGGAGGGCGGCGAGCCGACCGTGGCGAGGATCGCCGCGGCCGGCGGCGAGGCCTTCTTCCTGCGCACCGACGTGGCGCGATGGACCGATGTCGACCGGCTGGTGAGCGAGGTCGTGCGCCGCTACGGCGCGCTCGACATCATGGTGAACAACGCCGCCACCTATGTCAGCAAGCGGCTGACCGAGACCAGCGAGGCGGAGTGGGAGGCGGTGATCGGCGTCAACCTCACCGGCATGTTCTTCGGCTGCAAGCGGGCCGTGCAGCAGATGCTGACCCAGGCGCCGCGCGACGAGGTGCGCGGCCGCATCGTCAACATCACCTCGCAGCACGGCATGATCGCCTGTCCCGGGGACTTCGCCTACGGCGTCGGCAAGTCGGGCGGCGTCTACATGACCCGGCAGATCGCCGTCGACTACGCCCAGGACCTGATCGTCTGCAACGCGGTGGCGCCGGGCAAGATCATCACCGGCAAGCCGGGCGCGGCGATGGACCCGGCGGCGCCTCTCGACTACTCGCGCCGCCGCACGCCGATGCTGGCCGCGCCTCGGCCGGCCGGACGACGTCGCCGGCGCCGCGCTGTTCCTGGCCAGCGACCAGGCGACCTACATGACCGGCGTCAACCTGCTGGTCGACGGCGGCTGGATGGCGGCCTGAGCGCGATGGCGTACCAGCCGGGGCGCGACCTCGTCGGCTACGGCGCGAGCCGGCCGGACCCGCGCTGGCCCGGCCGGGCCCGCGTCGCCGTCAACTTCGTGCTCAACTACGAGGAGGGCGCCGAGCGCAGCCCGCTCGAGGGCGACGCCGAATCGGAAACCATCCTCTCCGAGCAGAATCCGGGACCGCCGGTGCCGGGCCGCCGCGACCGCAACATGGAGTCGCTCTACGAGTTCGGCTCGCGGGTCGGCTTCTGGCGCGTGCTGCGGCTGTTCCGGGAGCGCGGCGTGCCGCTCACGATCTATGCCGTCGGCCGCGCCCTCGAGCTCAACCCGGCGGCCGGCGAGGCGATCGCCGCCGCCGGCTGCGACGTGGTCTGCCACGGCTGGCGCTGGATCGACTACCAGGCCATGCCGGTCGAGCAGGAGCGCGAGCACATCGCCCGCACCGTCGAGACGATCGAGCGGTTGACCGGCAGCCGGCCGCTCGGCTGGTATACCGGCCGGCCCAGCCTGGAGACGCGACGACTGGTGGTCGAGCATGGCGGCTTCCTGTTCGACAGCGACGACTACAACGACGAGCTGCCCTACTGGGTGGCGGTCGAGGGCCGCCGGCATCTCGTCGTGCCGCACAGCTTCGACACCAACGACAGCCGCTTCGCGCGTGGCTCGGGGCTGGAGACGGCCGGGCAGTTCGGCACCTACCTGCAGGACAGCTTCGACTGGCTCTACGCCGAGGGGGCGGAGCGCCCGGGAATGATGACCGTGTCGCTGCATGCCCGCCTGATCGGGCGGCCGGGGCGCATGGCCGGCCTGGCCGGCTTCGTCGACCACCTTCTCGGCCGGGACCGGGTGTGGCTCTGCCGCCGGACCGAGATCGCCCGGCACTGGCACGCGCTGCATTCGCCGGCGGCGGGATGAGCGATCAGCCCAAGCTCGTCGTCGAGGGCCTGGTCAAGATCTTCGGCCGCGATACCCGCGCTGCCGCCGCGGCGCTGGCGGCGGGCGCGAGCCGCGCCGACATCCTCGCCCGCAGCGGCGACGTCGCGGCCATCGCCGGCGTCTCCTTCGCGGTCAGGGCCGGCGAGATCTTCGTCGTGATGGGATTGTCGGGCTCGGGCAAGTCGACCCTGATCCGCTGCCTCAACCGGCTGATCGAGCCCACCGCCGGCAGCGTGCGGCTGGATGGCGAGGACGTGCTGGCGGCCGGCGCCGAGCAGCTCCGCCAGCTGCGGCTCCACAAGATGGCGATGGTCTTCCAGCACTTCGCGCTGTTCCCGCACAAGACCGTCGCCGAGAACGTCGAGTTCGGTCTCAAGGCGCGCGGCATCGGCCGCGCCGAGCGGCGGCGGCGGGCGATGACGGTGCTCGAGCAGGTCGGTCTCGCCGCCTGGGCGGACCGCCCGCCGACGGCGCTCAGCGGCGGCATGCAGCAGCGCGTCGGGCTGGCCCGCAGCCTCGCGGTCGATCCCGAGCTGCTGCTGATGGACGAGGCGTTCAGCGCGCTGGACCCGCTGATCCGGCGCGACATGCAGGACGAGCTGCTCGATCTGCAACGCCGGGTGCGCAAGACGATCGTCTTCATCACCCACGATCTCAACGAGGCGCTGACCCTGGGCGACCGGATCGCCATCATGAAGGACGGCCGCTTCGTCCAGGTCGGCACGCCGCAGCAGATCGTGGCCGAGCCGGCCGACGACTACGTCGCGGCCTTCACCCGGGACATCGACCGTGGCCGCGTCTTCACCGTCGACCAGGTGATGCGCCCGGCCGCCGGCGTCGCCCGCAAGACGGACATCGCAGGCGACGCCATCGCGCGGCCGGGGCTGGCGGGCCAGGACTGGCTGGTGGTGCTGGATCCCGAGGAGCGTCCGGTCGGCACGGTCACCGTGGCCGCCCTGCGGGAGACCATGGCCAGCCAGCCGCTCGGCGGGCTCATGCAGCCGGTCGCCACCGTCGCGCGCGGCAGCCGCCTCGCCGATCTCTACGCCAAGTGCGCCGGCCGTCAGCCGATCGCCGTCATCGACGAGGCCGGCCGGCTCGCCGGCTGCATCGACCCGCTCGACCTGTTCGCCCTCCTCGCCGGCGGCGCGGCGCCGCCGAAGAGGGGCTAGAGATACTCCGCCACCAGCTTCTCGGCGATCTGCACGGCGTTCAGCGCGGCCCCCTTGCGCAGGTTGTCGGCGACCACCCACAGGGAGAGGCCGTGGCGCACCGTGGGGTCCTTGCGGATGCGGCTGACGAAGACGGCGTCCTCGCCGGTGCACTCGACCGGCGTGACGTAGCCCTCCTCGACGCGGTGGTCGATGACCGTGACGCCGGGCGCCTTCCGCAGGGCGGCGCGCGCCTGCTCGACGGTGATCGGCCGCTCGAACTCGACGTTGACCGCCTCGGCATGGCCGACGAAGACCGGCACGCGCACGCAGGTCGCGGCGACGGCGATGTCGCGGTCGAGGATCTTGCGCGTCTCGACCGCCATCTTCCATTCCTCCCGGGTCGCGCCGTCATCCATGAAGGCGTCGATCTGGGGAATCACGTTGAAGGCGATCTGCTTGGGGAAGCGCTCCTTCTCGATCGGGTCGTTCACGTAGACGGCGCGGGTCTGGTTGAACAGCTCGTCCATCGCCTCCTTGCCGGCGCCGGACACGGACTGGTAGGTCGCCACCACCACCCGCTTCACCTTGGCGAGGTCGTGCAGCGGCTTGAGGGCCACCACCATCTGGATGGTCGAGCAGTTCGGGTTGGCGATGATGTTGCGCTTGCGGAATCCGGCGATCGCCTCGGGATTGACCTCGGGCACGACCAGCGGCACGTCGGGGTCCATGCGGAACTGCGAGGTGTTGTCGATGACGATGCAGCCGGCGGCGGCCGCCCGCGGGGCGTGCACCGCGGAGACCTTGGCGCCGGGCGAGAACAGCGCGATGTCGAAGCCGCTGAAGTCGAACGTGTCGAGCGGCCGGACCTTGAGGACCTGCTCCTCGCCGTAGGAGACCTCGACCCCGATCGAGCGCTCCGAGGCGAGCGGCACCACCTCGTCGGCCGGAAAGGCGTGCTCCGCCAGGGTCGCCAGCATCTCGCGGCCGACATTGCCGGTGCTGCCGACCACCGCTACCTTGTAGCCCATGCCCATCTCGCTTTCTGCCGGGTGGCATTCTGACTGGCATGGGCCGCGCCGCGCGCCCGCCGGACCGGCAGGCAGATAGGCCGGAGGGACCTGCTTTGCAAGAGCGGCCGCCGCGCATCGCCGCCTACGCCGAATTCTGGCCCTACTATCTCGGCGAGCACGCCGCGCCCGCGACCCGCGCCTGGCACCTCGCCGGCACCGGGCTGGCGCTCGCCCTGCTCGTGCTGGCGGCCGCCCTGCGCGAGTGGCGGCTGCTGCCGGCGGCGCTGGTCGCCGGCTACGCGCCGGCCTGGATCGCCCATGGCTTGATCGAGCGCAACCGCCCGGCCACCTTCCGCTACCCGCTCTGGTCGCTGGCCAGCGACTTCCGCATGCTCGGCCTGTGGCTGTCGGGCGGGCTCGCCGCCGAGGTGGCGCGTCAGGCCGGCAGCCCGGCCCGCCGCAGCCCCTCGCGGAAATAGTCCCGGTCCTCGGCCCGCCGCAGCGGCGTGCTCTCGACCAGCCAGGCGACCAGCCCCTCGTCGCCGACCGGGTCGCCGCGCCAGCCCCGCCGCGCCGCCTCCAGGAACGCTTGTCCCCCCGCCCGCGCCGCCGCGGCCTCGCCGCGATGGCCGCGGTTGGCGGCCTGCCAGGCGAGGTAGCGCGGCCCCGGCTCGGTCAGCGCCTCGAGGTGGCCGGCCGCCGCCCGATCCTTCCAGCAGCGGGCCGGCCGCGAGCGCCGGCGCCAGGCAGCGCCGCCAGGCTCTGCCGCAGGCTGCCGCGCGCCGGCGCCTCGCCATGCTTGCCTCAGAGCAGGGTGGCCAGCGTCTCGCGGGGATGGGAGCGGCCCGGGTTGAGCGCGAGATAGGCGAGCAGAAGCCGGGTCTTGCGGGTGGCGAGCGCCAGCGGCATGCCGTCGGGCCGCTGCAGCCCGAAGCCCCCGAAGAGCGTCAGCCGATAGCGCGCCGGCATCCCCTCACCCTCGCCAACCCTCGGGGCCGATGCAGCGCGATTCCGCGCGCCCGGCCAGGATCGCGGGGAACGATCAGTCGATCAGTCGGTCAGTCGGTCAGTCTGTCTGCCGGCCGGGCAGGTCGGCGACATCATGCAGCCAGGCCATCTCCGACCGGCGCCAGATCTGCCGCTTCGGCACCAGCGACCGGTACTGGCGCAGCGTCCCGGCGCGCAGCCCGAAGAGCTGCGTCTCGGCATCGGCCGGCGCCGAGTAGATCGAGGTGCCGCAGACCGGGCAGAAGGCCTGGCGGCGCCGCCGGCCGCTCTCCGCCGTCTTGACGAAGATGGTGGGCTCGCCGGAGAGCAGGCGGAAGCTGCCCGGCCGCGCCGGCGCCACCATTCGGAAGGCGGAGCTGGTCATGCGCTGGCAGTCCGTGCAGTGGCAGAGGAGGACCCCCTCCGGATCGATCTCGGCCTCGAACGTGACATGGCCGCAGAAACAGGCGCCGTCGACCTTCATGGGCTCCTCCCACCCGTTGCTCCGCGGCGATTTAACGGCGATTTCACGCCGATGCGAGCCGCCAGCCGGCGCGGGCGCACCGCGATTTCACGCGCCGCGCCCGCGGCCGTCACGCCGCCTCCTCCATCGTCGGGCCCTCGATCGGATGCGACGGAGGACGAACCATGGCACAATTCCGGGGCTGCGAGGACGCGGATCGGCCGGCCGCCTTCGGGCCGCGCTGGGCGGATGCGGTCGGACGCGGCGACGTCTTCGACGCGACCAGCGGCTGGATGCGGGGCCATGTCGCCGATCTCTGCAACCTCAGGTGCCTGCCGGAGCACTCCGGCGATGGGCGCGACGGCAACGATCTCCTGGGCGGGCTGATGCGCCGGCTGCTCGGTCGCCTGCGGAATGGCTGACGGCGCGCTGGCGCTCACCCGCGACCTGGTCGACCGGGTTCGGCGCAGCGTCGCCGACCCGGGCCCGCCGGCCTCGGGCTATCTCAGCCCCGAGGAGCAGGCGGCCTCGCTCGCCGCGATCCTCGCCGCGGCGCCCGACCGCGAGGTCTGGATCTTCGCCTACGGCTCGCTGATCTGGAACCCGTGCTTCGGCTTCGCCGAGCAGCGCACCGCCCATGTCGCCGGCCACCATCGCCGCTTCTGCCTGGTGGTGCGCCGGTTCCGCGGCACGCCGGACCGGCCGGGGCTGATGCTCGGGCTGGATCGCGGCGGCAGCTGCCGCGGCGTCGCCTTCCGGCTCGACCCGGCGCACCGCGAGGCGGAGCTGAGCCGGCTCTGGCAGCGCGAGATGATCACCGCCGCCTACCGCCCGCGCTGGCTCGCCGCGCGCACCGCGGCGGGCACCGTCCCGGCGATCGCCTTCGTCGCCAATCGCCGCCACGAGCGCTACGTGCCGCCCTTGCCGGAGGCCGAGACGGCGGCGATCCTGGCCGAGGCGGCCGGCCATGTCGGCAGCTGCGCGGAGTACCTGCACGAGACCGTCGCCAGCCTCGAGGCGCTCGGCATCCGCGACCGCCGCCTGTGGCGCCTGCAGGCGCTGGTCGCCGAGCGGCTGCGTCAGGCCGCCAGCTCGCCGGCATAGCCGCGCAGGTACTTCATGCCGGTGTCGCACATCACCGTGACGACGGTGGCGCCGGGCGGCAGCGCGGCGGCGACGCGCAGCGCCGCGACCAGGTTGGCGCCGGTCGAGGTGCCGGCGAAGAGGCCCTCCTCGCGGGCCAGCCGCAGCGTCATGGCGCGGGCCTCGGCGGTCGAGACCCGCTCGATGGCGTCGGCGACGCCGGCGCGCCACAGCGGCACCACGAAGCCGGCGCCGATGCCGTCGATCCGGTGGGCGCCGGACGCGCCGCCCGACAGCACGGCCGACTCGGCGGGCTCGACGGCGACGATGCGCACCCCGGGATCGTGCCGGCGCAGCCCTTCGGCCGTGCCGGTCAGCGAGGCGGCGGTGCCGACGCACTGGACGAAGGCGTCGACCCGGCCCGCGGCCTGAGCCCGGATCTCGTCGGCCATCCGGTGATAGGCGCCGAGCTGGTCGCGGTTGTTCAGCTGGTCGGTCCAGTAGCCGCCGGTGGCGGCCGCGATGCGGGCGGCGGCGTCGATCATGTCGCGGGTCAGCCGCTCGGTCATGCGGCCGTCCTCGCTCGGCACCACCGTCAGCGCGGCCCCGAGGATGCGCATGTGGTCGAGCTTCTCGCGGGCGAACGCGTCGGAGGTGACGATGTGCAGCGGGTGCCCCCTGACGGCGCAGACCAGGGCCAGCGACACCCCGGTGCTGCCGCCGGTGTACTCGACCACCGCGCCGCCGGGCGGCAGCCGGCCATCCGCCTCGGCCGCGGCGACCATGGCGAGCGCCATGCGGTCCTTCATGCTGCCGGTCGGATTCTCGTTCTCCAGCTTGAGCAGGATGCGGCCGCCCCGCCCGGCCCCGATCCGGCCGAGCGCCAGCATCTGGGTGCCGCCGATGCGGTCGATGACATGGCGTGGCAGGCTCATGGCGATATCCTTGTATCTACAAAAGATGTATATGCATATACCCATGAGCCGAGCCCCGCAACCCCCGCGCACCCTGCGCAGCGACGCCCGCGCGACCGTCGAGGCCTGCCCCGGCTGGCACGGAAGGCTGGCCGCCCGGCGCCTCACTCAGTTCCTCGACCGCGCGCTCGCCGCCTCGGGCCTGAGCGCGACGCAGATCGGGCTGCTGGCGCAGATCGCCGCCGCGGATGACGACACGCTGGGCGCGCTGGCGCGGCGCGCCGGGCTGGAGCAGTCGACCCTGTCGCGCAACCTGCGCACGCTGGAGAAGGACGGGCTGATCGAGATCGCCCGGGTCGAATCCGACCAGCGCCGGCGCGCCGTCTGGCTCACCGAGACCGGCGCGCGCCGGCTCGCGGCGGCGCTGCCCGCCTGGCGCGCGGCGCAGGAGCGGCTCGCCGCGGCGCTGTCGCCGGGCCTGGCGCAGCGGCTGGCGGCGGAGACGGAGTGGCTGGCCGACGCCTCGTGAGCCGCCCTATTCCGGCAGGCCTGCCTCGATGTAGCCCGCGACGAAGTGCTGCCGGCCCGCGTCGTCGCGGAACGGCTGGGTGCTCGCCCATTGCTGGGCCGAGAACTGGGGAAACTCGCGGAGGAAGCTGCGCGCCGCCTCCTGGGCTTCGGCCATTCTCCCGAGCCTTGCCAGCGCCGCAGCAAGGATCCGCCGAACCCCGGGTCCGCGGGCCCGCGGGTGCCGCAGCGCAGCGACCGCCTGCTCATACTGCGCTGCCGCGTAGTGCGCCCAGCCCAGCATCCAATAGTAATCCCCGGGGGGATTCGGATCGAGGCGGATGGCTGCCTGCGCACACTGGACTGCCTCGAGCGGCCGTCCCTCGAAGACCCTCAGGTCCGCCAGCAGGCACCAGCTCTCGGCGTGGTTGGCGTTGATCCTGATCGCCGCCTCGATCTCGGCGGCGCCCGCCGCCAGCTCCCCCTCATAGGCCCTGATATAGCCGATGATCATGCGGGCATCGACATTGTCCGGGTCGAGCGCCATGGCCCGGCAGGCGGCTTCGCGGGCCAGATCGCGGCTGTCCGGCGACTCGCCGCAATAGGTCCAGCCGAACCAGTAGCTCATCGCCAGGTAGGCATGCGCCTCGGCGAAGTCGGGGTCGAGCTCGATCGCCCGGCGCAGCAGGGGGCGCGCCGCCTGGGTCTCTGCCAGGGTGGTCGCCGCAAGCAGGCGCCCGCGCACGAAGAGCTCATAGGCCTCGAGATTGGTCGTCCGCCGCCGCGAGCTCGCCGGGGTGGCGGGGAATCGCCCGGCGAGCGCCCGCACGATCTCCCCCACCACCTCGTCCTGGACGGCGAAGATGTCGGCCAGGTCGCGGTCGTACCGCTCCGCCCAGAGGTGGTTGCCGCTGGCGGCGTCGATCAGCTGGGCGTTGATCCTGACGCGGTCCGACGCGCGCCTGACGCTGCCCTCGACGACGTAGCGGACCCCGAGCTCGCGCGCGACGGAGCGGATATCGACGGAGCGGCCCTTGTAGGCGAAGCTGGAGTGGCGCGCGATGACCAGCAGCTCCGGTCGCTTCGAGAGGTCGGTGATCAGGTCCTCGGCCAGGCCGTCGGCGAAATAGGCCTGCTCCGCGTCGCCGCTCATGTTGGTGAAGGGCAGCACCGCAAGCGACGGCTGCTCGGCGCGCCCCGGCGCCGGGACGGGCATCGACCCGCCCCCGGGACGCGCCCGGTAGGCCCTGACCGGCCGGGCGACGTTCTTGAGCTCGCGTTCCCCCAGGTCCTCGAAGGCGAGATCGAGCCTGCCGCGCACATCCTCCTGCACCCGCGCCGAGACGCAGATGCCGCCAGGCTCCGCCAGCCCTTCGAGCCGCGACGCCACGATCACGTGGTCGCCCAGGATGTCGTCACCGTCGACCACGACGTCGCCGACATTGATGCCGATGCGGAAATCCATGCGCCGGCCGGGCTCGAGCCCGGCATTGTGTGCGCCCATGTCGCGCTGGATCGCCACGGCGCAGCGGAGGGCGTCGACGACGCTGGCGAACTCGACGAGGAAGCCGTCGCCCATGGTGTTGAAGATCCGGCCGCGATGCTCGCCGATCCGGCGGTCCAGGATCTCGTGCCGGATCGTGCTCACCCTTGCGAGCGTGCCTTCCTCGTCGGCGCCGACCAGCCGGGTGTAGCCGGCCACGTCGGCGGCGAGGATCGCGGCGAGGCGACGGACGGCACGTTCCTCGGCCATGCTCCGCTGCTGTGCTCGTAGTCCGGCACTGCCGACGATCTTACCTCCGGGGCCGCCGGAACTCCATCCGGCCTGCCACGCGCGAGACGAGGCCGGACCCGTCGCCCCCGATCAGCGGCCGTTGCAGGTCCAGACCTGGACCTCGCAGCTCTTGCCGCCGGCCTCGGCGCAGGCGGCGAGCGCGCCCTGCTGCGCCTCCTTGTCCGTGGTGCCGTTGGACACCGAGTAGGAGCCGTCGGCGGCCGACGCCAGCGCGGCGCAGCCATTGACGATGATCGCCACCACCTTGCAGTCGTCGCCGCGCTTGGCGCAGTCCCGGAGCGCCCGGCGGCTGGCATCCTCCTTGCTGTCGTAGTCGTAGGAGAACCCGAAGGCCGTGCTCTGCGGGCCCCAGGCGATGGCGCCGTAGCGGGTCCGCGCGCGGTTGCACTCCCGCTGGTAGCACCGGTTGAGCTGGTCGCTGCATTCGCCCGACACGGTCATCTCGGAGTCGCAGTAGGTCGCGGCCTGGCAGTCGGAGACGCAGTCGGCCCGCGCCGCCGGCGCCAGGGCTGCGGCCAGCGCGGCCAGCGCCAGCGCGGCAAGGATCGGCTTCATCGCGGCACGCCACCCCCACGGCCAAGCTGTCCCGGGCGGCAGCAGATCACATCGCCGCCGGGCGAGGAAGCCCCGGCGGCGGTGGTCGCGAGCGGCGGCGGCTCAGCCCTGGCGGTCGAGCGCCCGCAGCACGGCGTCGCCCATCGCCCGGGTCGAGACCGGCTGCAGGCCGGGGGTGACGATGTCGGCGGTGCGCACGCCGTCGGCCAGCACCTGGCGGACGGCGCCCTCCAGCAGGTCGGCCTCGGCGCCGAGGCCGAAGGAGTAGCGCAGCATCATGCCGAAGCTGAGGATGGTGGCGAGCGGGTTGGCGACGCCGCGCCCGGCGATGTCCGGCGCCGAGCCGTGCACCGGCTCGTAGAGGGCGCGCCGCCGGCCGGTCGCGTCGGCGGCGCCGAGCGAGGCCGAGGGCAGCATGCCGAGCGAGCCGGTCAGCATCGCCGCGCAATCGGAGAGCAGGTCGCCGAACAGGTTGTCGGTGACGATGACGTCGAACTGCTTGGGCTGGCGGACCAGCTGCATGGCGCAGTTGTCGGCGTACATGTGGCTGAGCGCGACGTCGGCATAGTCGGCATCGTGCAGCTTCTGCACCTCCTCCCGCCACAGCACGCCGCTCTCCATGACGTTGGCCTTCTCGACCGAGCAGACCTTGCGGCCGCGCAGCCGGGCGAGGTCGAAGGCGACCCGCGCGACGCGGCGGATCTCGGCGTCGCTGTAGACCTGGGTGTTGATGCCGCGCCGGCTGCCGTCGGGCAGCGTCTCGATGCCGCGCGGCTGGCCGAAATAGATGCCGCCGGTGAGCTCGCGCACGATCAGCAGGTCGAGGCCGCGGACCAGCTCCGGCTTCAGCGAGGAGGCGTCGGCGAGCGCCTCGAAGACCAGCGCCGGCCGGAGATTGGCGAACAGCTCCATCTCCTTGCGCAGCCGCAGCAGGCCGCGCTCCGGCTTCTTGTCGAAGGGCAGCCCGTCCCATTTCGGCCCGCCGACCGCGCCGAGCAGCACCGCGTCGGCCGCCATCGCGTCGGCCATCGTCTCGTCGCTGAGCGGCGTGCCGTGCCTGTCGTAGGCGCAGCCGCCGACCAGCCCGCTGGCGAGCTCGAAGGAGACGGCGCGCTTGCGCCCGAACCAGTCGGCGACGCGCTCGACCTCGCCCATCACCTCGGGGCCGATCCCGTCGCCGGCCAGCACCAGCAGCTTCTTGTTCGTCGTCATGGCAGGGGTCCGTTCGAGAGGATGTGGCTGGGCGGCTAGAGCCAGGGCTGGGCCACGCCGCGGCGCTTCTCGAAGGCGGCGATGTCCGTCTCCTTCTCCAGCGTCAGCCCGATGTCGTCGAGGCCGTTCAGCAGGCAGTGCTTGCGGAAGGGATCGATCTCGAAATGCAGCCGGCCGCCGTCCGGGCCGGTGATCTCCTGCTTCTCCAGGTCGATGGTCAGGATGGCGTTGGCGCCGCGGCCGGCATCGTCCATCAGCTTCGCGAGATCCTCGGCCGACACCTTGATCGGCAGGATGCCGTTCTTGAAGCAGTTGTTGTAGAAGATGTCGGCGAAGCTGGTCGAGATGACGCAGCGTATGCCGAAATCGAGCAGCGCCCAGGGCGCATGCTCGCGGCTCGAGCCGCAGCCGAAATTGTCGCCGGCGACCAGGACCTTGGCCTGCCGGTAGGCCGGCCGGTTGAGGACGAAATCCGGCTTCTCCCGCCCGTCCGGCTCGAAGCGCAGCTCGTCGAACAGGTTCTTGCCGAGGCCGCTGCGCTTGATCGTCTTCAGGAACTGCTTGGGGATGATCATGTCGGTGTCGATGTTGATCATCGGCAGCGGCGCGGCGACGCCGGTCAGCTTGTCGAACTTCTGCATCGGGCGGGACGGCCTTCGTCCGGTTGGCGGCGGGAAGAAGGGCGTTAGGTAGCCGATCCGGCGGGGGCGGCGCAATCCCTTGCCGGCGGCCCCTGGCGCCCGGATCGGGCACCGCCGCGGCGGCCGGCCCCTAATAGTGGTTGGGGTTGCCCTTCAGCAGGGTGCCGGTGCCGTCGACCTGCCCCTGCTCGGTGATGAAGGTGACCTGGTCGCCGTCGAGCGCGATCTTGCGGCAGCCGAGCGGCTCGTCATATTCGAGGCAGAGCAGGTCGCCCTGGATGGTCCATTTGCCCTGGTAGGCCCCGTCCGGGCTGGAGCCGCGGATCGCCCCGTCGGGGCTGTAGAACTCGGTGAAGGCGGCGCCCATCTCCCCGGCGATGGTGTTGCCGACGACCTCGCTGCGGATCTCCGCGCCGGTCAGCACCCTGGGCGCCGCCATTGCGGTGGCGGCGGCCAGCGCGATCCCGGCCACGATCCCGGCCACCGCGAGCAGCCCGGAGACCCGACGAACGGCCATGCTGTCCCCATTTCCCCGCAGGGCGGTCCCCGCCGCCGCCCCGAAGGCCCCTGTGCCTTGGCGAAGCTTACCATTTCCGCCGCCGCCCGGTAAGCGGGTGGCGCGGGCGCCCGGCTCCCGACAGCGGAGCCGCCGGCGGCGCTGCGCTACAATCCCGGCGGCGATCGGAGGAGCGATGGCGGGGAACGCGGACGGCGGCCTGCGGCGCTGGGCGCGGCGCATGAAGCGCGAGGTGCTGGCGCTCTGGCTGGTGGCGCGCCATCCCGCCACCCCGTGGTACGTCAAGCTCCTGGCGCTGGCGGTCACCGCCTATGCGCTGTCGCCGGTCGACCTCATCCCGGACTTCGTGCCGGTGCTGGGCTATCTCGACGACCTGCTGATCGTGCCGCTCGGCGCCGCTGGTGCTGCGGCTGACGCCGGCGCCGGTGCTGGCCGAGTGCCGGGCCCGGGCCGCCGCGATGGCGGAGCGGCCGACCAGCCGCGTCGGGCTGCTGGTCATGATCGCCCTCTGGCTGGCGGCGGCGCTGCTGCTGTGGCGCCTGCTCCGGCCCCATCTCGGCCCCGGCTGAGCGGCCGGCCCGGCCGCGCCGCCGCGCCCGGCCGCTCTCAGGTGCCGGGCACCGCCGGCACCCGGCTGCCCTCCGGATAGAGGATCGCCCAGGACAGCCGCAGCGCCGCGAAGCCGCCCTCGCCCCGGAGGCGGCGCAGCAGGTGTCGGGCGGGCGCCGCCGGATCGGCCCGTGCAGCAAGCAGCCGTCCGGCATAGGGCGCGACGCCGTTGAGCGCGGCATCGGCGGCGGCGGCGACGAACAGGGCGGACCAGGCAACCGCCAGCCGGCGCAGCCCGGCCGGCGTCGCCGAAGGCGCCAGGAACAGCACAGCGAGGAGGCCGAGCAGCGACCGCCAGGCCGAGCACCGCCCAGGCGGCCGGCGTGCCGCGTCGCAGCGCGCGATGGCAGGCCCAGATCGCCAGCCCCAGAGCGGCACCTCGATGAGGTCGGGACAGAGGCTCGGCGTCATCGGCTTGAGGAACAGCACGCCCTCGAGCAGCACCACGACGACCAGCGCGCCGCCCGGCATCGCGATCCGCCGGGTGACGAGCAACGGCGGCAGCGTCCAGACCAGCAGATGCGGCGGGATGAAGCCGGCGAGCAGGCGCCGGGCGACGGCGTCGGTCATCGCGCTCACACCAGCCGGAGGAGCGACCAGCCGAGCAGGGCGCCGCCGAGCAGCAGCAGGACGAGGAAGGCGGGAACCGCGAGCGGCAGCAGCCGGCCGACGGCCAGCGCGAGATCGCCCCCCGGCGTGGCCAGCACGACGCGCGGCAGGTTGGCCCGGACCAGGCCCGCCACCGGGAGCGACAGCGCGAGCAGCAGCAGGCCGGCGGCGCCGGCGAGAAGAACGAGCATGGCTGAGGATCCTTTGGCCGGGGCCCGCCGGTGGGCGGCGCGAGGGTTGGGACGGACCGCGGGGTCAGGCCGCCGCGACGGCGGGCGTGGCGCGCTGTGCCGGCAGGCGGCGGACCAGCACCACCTGGCGCCACCGGGCGAGGCCGGCATTGCCGAGGCTGCGGCATTCCTTGACGGCGAAGCCGCCATGCCCGGCGAGGCGATCGAGCAGCCGGTCGAGGCTGGTCCAGGACAGTGACGCGAAGGCGCCGGGACGGTGCCCCTCGTCGGTGCCGACGGTGAGGTCGGCGATCAGCACGCCGTGCGGCCGCAGCACGCGGTGGATCTCGTCGAGCAGCCGGTCGAGGTCGAAGGCGTGGTCGAAGGCATGGCTGTAGACCGTGTCGAGCGAGCGGTCGGGGAAGACCAGCCGGTGGAAGTCGCCCTGCAGCACCCGCAGGTTCGCCAGGCCGGGCGCGAGGTCGATGCCGAGCGCGAAATGGCCGAGCGCGTGCAGCGCGCGCACCTCGCTGCCCAGCCGCGCGCCGAGGCAGAGCACGCTGCGGCTGCCGGCGAGCCAGCGGCAGGCGGCGAAGCGCGCATGGAACAGCGCCAGCTCGCCCTCCTGTCGCGCCCGCAGCCGGTCCTCCGGCTCGTCCGGCCGGGCGGCCTGGTGCGCGAGATAGGCCTCGTAGCTGGGATGGATCCGCCGCGCCACGCCGCCGACCCGCAGCCAGGCCGCCGCGCCGGCCGGCCGGCCGGCGTCCCAGCCGTCCCGCGCGGCGGCGCCGCTGCGGCCGCCCAATCCGTAGTGCAGGATGTCGCTCCATCGCATCTCGGGCTCTCCGATCTGGGGGCGCCGATTGGTGCGACGCCCGGGCGGGCGGCCGGCCGGACCCCGGCCCGATGCCGCCGCCTGGCGTCTTAGACGGACGACATGACCCTAGGCTTACGCGCCCGGCCGGGCCGCGGCGCGAGGCGGCGCCCCGGCCGGCCGCGGCCGGCCGCAGTGGGGCACCCCTTCGAGGCGGAGCGGCGATCTATCCGCGCGGGAAACATTCTCGCCGCCACAACACGTTTCAATTGCAATGTACATATGACTTGTACAAATAGCGGCTCGCCGGCACTCTATGAACGGCGACGACGATCTTCGTGTGGGGCTTCATGTATGTTCTCACACTGACGCTCTGCCTGGCGGTATCGCCCGGCATCTGCCACGTCGAGCGGCTGCCCTTCGCGCAAGATGGCGGGCTGCAGGACTGCGCGATCGGCGGTCAGTATCGGGCCATCGACTATCTGCGGGTGCATCCCGACCTGATCCTGACGGGCTGGAGTTGCGAGCTGCCGAAGACCTGACGGCCCGTCGGCAAGATCTACAATCGCCGGAAGCTCGCGTTTCCGCACACTCTGCGCCAGGATGCGCCGAAACTTCCGCGACGCTGGCGGCGGCCACCTCAGCCGGCCACGGGCGCCGGCTGCAGCCGCAGGACGAAGCGGGCGCCGCCGCCGGGCGCGTCGTCGACCTCGATCCGGCCGCCATGGGCGGCGACGATGCGGGCGACGATGGCGAGCCCCAGCCCGGCGCCGCTGCCGTCGCGGCGACCCCGCCAGAAGCGCTGGAACAGCCGCTCCCGGTCGGCCGCCGGCACGCCCGGGCCGCGGTCGGTCACCGTCACGGCCGGCGCTTCGCTGACCGCCACCTCGACGGTGGTGTTGGGCCGGGTGTGCTGCAGCGCGTTCTCGACCAGGTTGCGCACCGCCTGGCGCAGCGCGTCGGCATTGCCGGCGACCGGCGCCGGCCGCTCCGTCCCGGTCACCGCGATGGCGCGCGCCCGCCTCACCGCCAGCGGCGTCAGCGACGCCGCCACCTCGACCGCGATGGCGTGCAGGTCGGCGGTCTCGCCCGGCGCCACCGAGAGCTCCTCCAGCTGCGCCACCAGCAGCAGCTGCCCGACCAGCCGGCTCATCCGCTCTACATCCTCGCGCAGGCCGGCCGCCACGCCGCGATCCTCCAGGCTGTCGAGATGCGCCGCCAGCACCGCCAGCGGCGTGCGCAGCTCGTGCGCCGCGTCGGCGGTGAACTCGCGCTGCATGCGGAAGCCGTGGTCGAGCCGGTCCAGCGTGCCGTTGATCGCCGCCACCAGCGGCTGCAGCTCGCGCGGCAGGTCCGCCTCGGACAGCCGCAGCTCGGTCGAGCGCGGCGTGATCCGCGCCGCCTGCGCCGCCACCGCCTTCAGCGGCCACAGCCCCGCCGGATCGTCACGACGCCGATCAGCAGGGTCGCCAGCGCGAAGGGCAGCATCACAGGCATCATGTCGCCGAGCAGCTCGTCCCCGAAGCTGCGCTTCTCCAGCTTCCAGTCGGAATCGCGCTCCGCCACCTGCACGACGAGGTCCCGGCCGCCGACCCGGATCCGCTGGTGGGCGCCGAACAGCATCGCCTTCCGGTCGGGCTCGGCGCTGCGGAAGAAGCTGGCGTCCCACTCGGCCGGCACCGCCGCCAGCCGCGGCGCCATCGGCGGCGCCGAGGCGAACAGCACCGCGCCGCCGGTCTCGCGCACGAGGTAGCTGTACTTGCGCGGCCCCTTGCCGAGATTGAACTCGAGCGCTCCGGCGGGACCGGGCCGCACCGCCCGGATGACGTCGCGCAGATGCTGCTGCACCAGCCGGCTCGGCACCTCGAGATCGCCGGCGCGGAAGCGCGCCTCGACCATGGCGCCGGCGGCGGCGAAGACGGCGATGAAGAGCAGGCCGAGGCGCCAGGCGAGCGCCCACTCGATCGAGCGGCGCGCCCCGCCGCCCCAGGCGGCCCGCATCGTCGAGGACAGCCGGCGACGCGGCGTCGCCGCGGGTCGGCCCATCACCAGCCTGCTCGGCACGACGTTCCCGCTCCGGCCCGCCCGACGCGGGCCGCCCCTTCAATGGCAGGGGAATCTGACGGGGTGCTGACGCCCGCCGCTCAGCCGGCGGCGGAGGCCGATCGCAGCCGCAGGGTGAAGCGGGCGCCGCCGCCGGGCGCGTCGTCGACCTCGATCCGGCCGCCATGGGCGGCGACGATGCGGGCGACGATGGCGAGCCCGAGCCCGGCGCCGCTGCCGTCGCGGCGGCCCCGCCAGAAGCGCTGGAACAGCCGCTCCCGGTCGGCCGCCGGCACGCCCGGGCCGCGGTCGGTCACGGTCACGGCCGGCGCTTCGCTGACCGCCACCTCGACGGTGGTGTTGGGCCGGGTGTGCTGCAGCGCGTTCTCGACCAGGTTGCGCACCGCCTGGCGCAGCGCGTCGGCATTGCCGGCGACCGGCGCCGGCCGCTCCGTCCCGGTCACCGCGATGGCGCGCGCCCGCCTCACCGCCAGCGGCGTCAGCGACGCCGCCACCTCGACCGCGATGGCGTGCAGGTCGGCGGTCTCGCCCGGCGCCACCGAGAGCTCCTCGAGCTGCGCCACCAGCAGCAGCTGCCCGACCAGCCGGCTCATCCGCTCGACATCCTCGCGCAGGCCGGCCGCCACGCCGCGATCCTCCAGGCTGTCGAGGTGCGCCGCCAGCACCGCCAGCGGCGTGCGCAGCTCGTGCGCCGCGTCGGCGGTGAACTCGCGCTGCATGCGGAAGCCGTGGTCGAGCCGGTCCAGCGTGCCGTTGATCGCCGCCACCAGCGGCTGCAGCTCGCGCGGCAGGTCCGCCTCGGACAGCCGCAGCTCGGTCGAGCGCGGCGTGATCCGCGCCGCCTGCGCCGCCACCGCCTTCAGCGGCCACAGGCCCCGCCGGATCGTCACGACGCCGATCAGCAGGGTGAGCGCCATGAAGGGCGCGATCACCGGCAGCACGTCGCGGAACAGCTCGTCGAAGAAGCCGCGCGCCTCCAGCAGGCTGAGCGCGTCCCGCTCCGCCACCTGCACCACCACCGGCCCGGCCGGGCTGGCGACCCGCCGGTAGGCACCGAACAGGCTGGCCGTTCCGTCCGAGTCGTCGTCGCGGTAGAAGCCGGCATCCCAGTCGGCCGGCACCGGCCCGAGCCGGGAGGCACCGGCCCCCGGCGAGGCGAGCAGCACGGTCCCGTCGGCGCCGCGCACGACGTAGTCGAAGCCCGGCGCGGCGGGCAGGTCGAGCTGCAGCCGGCCGTCGGGCCCGGCTCGCAGCGCGCCCGCCACCGCCTCGACATGGCCGAGGACGATGCGGGTCGGCACCTCGAGGTCGCCGCCGCGATAGCGCATGAAGACGAGGATGGCGGCGCCCAGGAAGGAGGCGACGAAGAGCAGGCCGAGCCGCCAGGCGAGCTGCGACAGGATCGAGCGGCGCAGGACCCTCACCGCTTCTCCTCGGGAACGAAGTAGCCGACGCCGCGGATGGTGTGGATCTCGAACTGGGCCTCGGCGCCAGCGAGCTTCTTGCGCAGCCGCGACATGTGGACCTCGACCGAGTTCGATTCGACTTCCTCGCCATAGCCGTAGAGCGTCTCCTCGATCGCCGCCTTGGAGACGACGCGGCCGGCGCGGCGGAGCAGCAGCTCGAGCAGGTTGAACTCGCGGCGCGACAGCAGCAGCGGCCGGCCGCCGACCTCGACCACCGAGCCGACCGTGTCGAGCGTGACGTTGCCCGACTGCAGCCGGAGGCCGAGCGCGCCGCCCGGCCGCCGCATCAGCGCCCTGAGGCGGGCGACCAGCTCGGCCATGGCGAAGGGCTTCAGGAGATAGTCGTCGGCGCCCGAGTTGAGGCCCTGGACGCGATCGGTGAGGCCGTCGCGCGCCGTCAGGATCAGGATCGGGGTGGCGTCGCCGCGGCCGCGCAGGTCGGTCAGCAGCCGCATGCCGTCGCCGTCCGGCAGCCCGAGATCGAGCACGACGCCGTCATAGCGGGTGGTCGACAGCGCCGCCTGCGCCTCGTCGAGCAGGGTCACCAGGTCGACGGTGAAGCCCTCGGCCCGCAGCGCCTTGGCGATGAAGCCGGCAAGACGCTCGTTGTCCTCGACGACCAGCAGACGCATCGGCAGGCTCCTCCGGCCGGCGCACGCCGGCGGCGCCGGGCAGGCGGGATGCCGCCGTCGCGGCGGGATGCTTCGCCGGGCAGTCTGACGGGCGGCTGACGCCGAGATTACCGTTCATCCAGGCGCGGCGGCGAGACGAATCAGCCCGTCCGCCTCGATCACCGCCACGGCGGCGAGCCGCTGGCCGAGACAGGGGCCCGCGACGCAGAGCCCGTCCTCCAGCCGGAAGCGCGCACCATGCGTGGCGCATTGCAGCTGCCGGCCGTCGGGCGACAGGAAGCGGCCGGGCACCCAGTCGAGCGGCGTGCCGCGATGCGGGCAGCGGTTGCGGTAGGCGAGCGCCCGCCCGGCGCAGCGCAGCAGCACGAGATCGAGCGGCCCGTCCGGCCCGCTTGCCTCGGCCGGCCGCGGCGCTCCCTCCGGCAGCTCGGCGGCGGCGCAGAGGACCGGGCCCGGCGGCGGGCGCACGGGGGGCGCGCGCTCAGGGCGCCACGCCGCCCATCCTGCAGATCAGCTTCCAGGCCGCCGGAGTCACCGGCATCACCGACAGCCGGGACTGGCGGACCAGCCCGAGCTCCGCCAGCTTCGGCTCGGCCTTGATCGCGGCCAGCGTCACCGGGGTGGCCAGCGGCTTCACCGGCACGACGTCGACCATCCCGTAGCGGCCGCTCGCATCGCCGGGGTCGGGATAGTAGGGGCGCACGATGCGCATGATCCCGACCACCGCCAGCCCTTCGTTGGAATGGTAGAAGAAGGACAGGTCGCCCTCGGCCATCTGCTTCAGGTTGTTGGCCGCCTGGGCATTGCGCACGCCGTTCCAGTGGGTCCGCTCGTCGGCCACCAGCTGCTGCCAGGAATAGGCGGCCGGCTCCGACTTCATCAGCCAGTGGGCCATCGCTCAGCCCTTCGGATAGACCTGCCGCCAGCCGGTGATCTCGACCCTGGCGAACAGGCCGGCCTTGGCATAGGGGTCGCCGGCAGCGAAGGCGTCGACCGCCGCACGGTCGGGGTAGTCGACCACCAGCAGGCTGCCGATCGCCGTGGTGCCGTCGGCGGCGAGCAGCGGCCCGGCGAAGGCGAGGTGCGAGGCCTGGCTCTCGAGATAGGCGAGATGGGTCGGACGGGTGGCGGCGCGCAGCGCGCCGCCATCCGCCTTGTCGACGCAGTAGACGGCGAACAGCATGGATCCTCCGGAGGGCCGCAGAGCAGAGCCCAGCCTAGCGCGTCGCCACCGCCGCTGCCCAGCCCCGCGCATCGGCCTGCCGGCCGTCGCGGCCCGGGCGCCGGCGTTGACAGGCGGGCCTCGGTCGCGCTTGCTGCGCAGGCTCCGCGGGGTCGGGGCGGACAGGACGGACTGCGACGGAAGGGACGGGGGATGGCGGAGGCGGCGAGCCAGGAGCGCATCGCGGTGATCGGGCTCGGCTATGTCGGGCTGCCCCTGGCCGTGGCGCTCGCCCGGGCGCAGCCGCCGGAAGGCCCGCCGGTCACCGGGTTCGACATCGATCCGCGGCGGCTCGAGGAGCTCGGCCGCGGCCACGACCGCACCGGCGAGCTCGCGATCGCCGATCTCGCCGCCGCCGGGCTGCGGCTCACCGGCGTGGCCGAGGACCTCGCCGGCAGCTCCGTCTACATCGTGACCGTGCCGACCCCGGTCGACGAGGCGAGCCGGCCCGACCTCGGGCCGCTGCGGGCGGCCTGCGCCTCGGTCGGCCGGGCTCTGGCGCTGGCGCCGCGGCCCGGGGTGCCGCGCGCCGCGCAGCCGATCGTGGTGTTCGAGAGCACCGTCTATCCCGGGGTCACCGAGGATGTCTGCGGGCCGGCGCTGGAGGCCGCTTCCGGGCTGGCGGCCGGCCGCGACTTCCTGCTCGGCTACTCGCCGGAGCGGATCAACCCGGGCGACCGGCAGCACACCATCGACCGGATCGTCAAGGTGGTGGCCGGCCAGACCCCGGCGGCGACCGAGCGGCTGGCGGCGCTCTATGGCGGGATCACCCGGGCCGGCACCGCGATCGCCCGCGACATCCGCACCGCCGAGGCCGCCAAGGTGATCGAGAACGCCCAGCGCGACATCAACATCGCCTTCATCAACGAGGTGGCGATGATCTTCGGCCGGCTCGGCCTGTCGGTCTACGACGTGCTCGAGGCGGCCCGGACCAAGTGGAACTTCCTCGATTTCCGCCCCGGCCTGGTCGGCGGCCACTGCATCGGCGTCGATCCCTTCTACCTCGCGCACTGCGCCCAGGCGCTCGGCCACGAGCCGGAGATCATCCTGGCCGGCCGGCGGATCAACGACGGGATGGGCGACTACATCGCCGGCCGCATCGCCGGCGCCGCCGGGGCGGCGCAGCGCCACCGCACGCTGGTGCTCGGCCTGACCTTCAAGGAGAACCTGCCCGACCTGCGCAACAGCAAGGTGGTCGACCTGGTGCGCGGCCTGACCCGCCGCGGCCACCAGGTCGCCGTCCACGACCCCTGGGCCGATGCCGACGAGGCCCGCCGGCACTACGGCATCGAGCTGCTGGCGCCCGGCGAGCCGCTGCCGCCGCCCGGCGCCTATGACTGCCTGGTCGCCGCCGTCGCCCACGACCGCTACCGCGCGCTCTCCCCGTCCGAGCTGGGCGGCCTGCTCCGCCCCGGCGGGCTGATCGCCGACATCAAGGGGATCTGGCGCGACCTGCCGCTGGCCGACGGCCGGCGGCGCTGGGAGCTGTAGGTCGAGCCCGGCGGTCGTCTGGCTGGCGGGCCTAGCCCCGCTTGCCGTCCTTCTTGCCGCGGATCAGCGCCCACTTCACCGGCCCTGCGTCCTCGCCGTCCGGCGCGGGGGTGATGACCAGCTGCTGGGCGCGGCGGATCTCGCCGCGGCGGCCGAGATAGGCCGATTCCTCGAGCGCCAGCTCGCCGCCGCTGGCGCGCAGCTGCCAGATCGTGCCGCTGCCCAGCTTCAGCAGCGCCGCCTGCTGGCTCTGCGCCAGGGTGACCTGGACGTCGGGATGGAGGTGGAACCGCAGCAGGAAGGCGATGCCCTCCCGCCCGGTCAGGCTGTCCTCGCCGCGCAGCTCCTCGCCGGTGTTGGCGAGCCACAGCCGACGACGGTGGACGACGCCGAAGCCGGGCTGGTAGCCGTCATGGCTGAGGTCGAGCCAGACATTGCCCTCGGTGCCCTGGCGGTCGCAGGTCACCTTGCGCGGCGCCCGCGCCACCCCCTCCTCGGCCAGCGTGCTGGAGTTGGTGTCGGCCACCACCAGCGTCGAGTGCGCCGCGGTGTTGCGCTGGACGCGGCGCCAGCCGGGGTCGCCGGGATGGGCGCCGCAATTGACGATCAGCCGCTCGCGCCCGACGCTCATCTCGAAGCTGAGGGTGCCGGCATGGGCGTGGCCGTCATAGCCGGGCGGCGGCGGCGGCCCACTGTCGACCAGCACCAGGGTGCGGCCGGCCGAGAGCCGCTGGAAGCCGGTGTCGGGCGCCTCCAGCGCCGGCCGCGAGCGGGCGTCGGCGCGGTTCAGCACCATGTCGATCTGCCAGCCCTCCTCCTCGTTGCTGTCGTTGAAGAGGGCAAGCCCGCCATCGCCGTGCTGGTAGAGCCGCAGCATCGGCGCCATGCCGTCGATCGCCGCCTGCAGCCCCACCGGCAGCGGCTGGCCGGCCGCCTTCAGCGCGCCGCGCAGGTCGATCAGGTGGCGCAGCAGCGCCAGATGCACCGACGGGCTGCGCTCGATGTGGCCGCCGTCCGGCAGCACCTGGCGGGCCAGCTCGCGGTCGAGCAGC
The DNA here is from genome assembly GCA_046349435.1 of Dongiaceae bacterium. GTDB lineage: Bacteria > Pseudomonadota > Alphaproteobacteria > Dongiales > Dongiaceae > JAXMCI01. The sequence continues at coordinate 23,782 of JAXMCI010000035.1, forward strand.
GCCCGGCCGCGGCGCAGCCAGGCCTCGCCCCGCGGCAGGGTGAGGCCGGCATAGATCAGGCCCTTGAGGGCGGCGAACAGCGCGCTGCCGGAGAGCCCGCCGGGCAGGCTGCGATAGAGGTACTGGGCCTGCCGGCCGGCATGGACGAGCAGCAGCGCGCGGAAGGCGACGTCGGCGCTGGCACCGTAGAAATCGTGCTGGCCGAGCCAGCTGGCGAGCCTGAGGCCGGTCAGGTCGGGGCGCCAGGCGAGCGCGCTCCAGCGCCGGTGCTCGTCGATCCAGCGCTGCACCAGCTCGCGCGCGGTGCGCCGGCCGGCATCGCCGCCGGCGGCGCGCAGATGGCGCAGCCAGCCGAAGCCGTGCAGCTCCTCGAGCCAGGCCGGGCTGGCGCCGATCGGCGACCAGAGCGGCGACGGGTTGCGGATCGTCTGCCCGGCGAAGGCGAAGCTGCCGGCGATGATCGCCTCGCCCAGCGCGGCGTTGCCCGGCCAGGGATCGGATCCCGCCGGGGTCACCGCGCCGGTGCCCTCCTGGGGCATGCCGAGGCCGTGAAAGGGGGTGCGCAGGATCAGGCCGCGCAGCCCGAACATCATGCGCTGCCAGCGCAGCTCCGTCGGCAGGCCGCGGGAGCGGCGGGAGCGCGGCCGCGGGCGGGCCGTCGCGGCGGACGCGGCGGGACCGGCCAGCGTCTCGCTGCCCATCAGCGGCCGCGGCGCAGGCGGCGGATATTCTCGGCGTAGGCCCCGGCGCCGCCCTGGAAGGTCGCCGTGCCGGCGACCAGCAGGTCGGCGCCGGCGGCGATCACCGCCGCCGCGGTCTCGTCGTTGACGCCGCCATCGACCAGCAGGTCGATGGCCCGGCCGGATTCGTCGATCCGCCGCCGCACCGCCTCGATCTTGTCCAGCTGGCTCTCGATGAAGCGCTGCCCGCCGAAGCCGGGATTGACGGTCATCACCAGCACCAGGTCGATGTCGCCGATCACCGTGTCGATGCAGCTGGCCGGCGTCGCCGGGTTGATCGCCACGCCGGCCCGCTTGCCGGCCGCCTTGATCAGCTGCAGCGTGCGGTGGAGGTGCGGACCCGATTCGGGGTGCACGGTGATGCTGTCGGCGCCGGCCTTGGCGAATTCCTCGATATAGGGGTCGGCCGGGGCGATCATCAGGTGCGCGTCGAAGGGCATCCGGGTGAGCGGCCGGATCGCCTTCACCACCAGCGGCCCGAAGGTGATGTTGGGGACGAAGTGCCCGTCCATCACGTCGAGGTGGAGATGGTCGGCGCCGGCAGCCTCGACCGCCCGGACTTCCTCGGCGAGGCGCGCGAAGTCGGCCGACAGCAGGGACGGGGCGATGCGGAGCGGAGGGCGCATGCCTCTACCTAACAGCTTAGGCCCGCTCTGAGAAGCGGCCGGCGCCGGGCGCCCGGCCCGAAGGCGCTTCGGGAGGTTACGCCGGGCGGCGCTCCAGCCGGGCGGCATAGAAGCCGTCCAGCCCGCCGCGCTCGCTCCAGTGGCAGGGCAAGGTGCGCAGGTCGCCCTCCGCGGTCAGCAGCTCGCCGGCGCCGGCCAGCTCGGCGGGATCGACCGGGCGACGGACCAGCGGCGCGCCGCTCGCCAGCAATGCTGCGATCCGGGCGGGCCCCTCCTCCGGCTGCAGCGAGCAGGTGCAGAAGATCAGCGTGCCGCCCGGCGCCAGGTCCTCGATCGCGGCGGCGAGCAGCCGGTCCTGCAGCGCCGCCAGCTTGGCGATGTCGGCCGGGCGCTTCAGCCAGGCGATGTCGGGATGGCGGCGCAGCGTGCCGGTGGCGCTGCAGGGGGCGTCGAGCAGCACCGCGTCGAGCGGTGCGGCCGGCCGCCACCGGGCGGCGTCGGCCTCGACCAGCTCGGCCGCCAGCCCGAGGCGCTGCAGGTTGGCGGCGACCCGCGCCAGCCGCGGCCCGGAGCGGTCGACCGCGGTGACGGCCGCCCCGGCGGCGGCGAGCTGGGCGGTCTTGCCGCCCGGCGCGGCGCAGAGATCGGCGACCCGCCGGCCGGCGAGCGGCCCGAGCAGCCGCACGGGCAGCGCGGCGGCAGCGTCCTGCACCCACCAGGCCCCGTCCTCGAACCCCGGCATCGCATCGACCGCGCCGCCCGCCTCGGCCGGCCGGCGCAGCGTGCCGGTCGGCAGCAGGGCGGCACCGAGCGGTTCCGCCCAGGCGGCCGGATCGCCCTTGACCGAGATGTCGAGCGGCGGCTCCTCGGCCACCGCGGCGGCGATCGCGGCGGTGGTCGCCTCGCCATAGGCTGCCCGCCAGGACTCCAGCAGCCAGGCCGGCAGGTTGGGCAGGTCGGCGGTCGCCTCGAGCAGCGCGTCCCGCTCGCGCGCCACCCGGCGCAGCACGGCGTTGACCAGCCCCTTGAAGCCGGCTTCGCCGCCGCGCCCGGCGGCCAGCCGGACGGTGGTGTCGACCGCCGCATGGGGCGGCACCCGCAGGAACAGCAGCTGGGCCAGCCCGAGCCGCAGCAGGTCCTCGATGCCGGCGGCGCGGGCCGGCAGCGGCCGCTCCAGGCAGCGCGCCAGCACGGCGTCGATCCGCCCCAGCCGGCGCAGCGTGACCCCGAGCAGCGCCCGCACGAAGCCGCGGTCGCGCGGCTCGAGATCGGCCAGCCCGCGATGGCCGGCGAGCTGCTCGTCGAGCGGCAGCCGCCGGCGCAGCACCGCCTGCAGCAGCTCGAAGGCGACGGCGCGCGGCTCCGTCGCGGTGTCGGCCGGGGCTGCGGTCATGCGTGCCACATGTCATCCCGGCGAAAGCCGGGATCCATCTTGCAGCATCGCGATTGTGGGGCCATGGGTCCCGGCTTTCGCCGGGATGACGATCGGGGCGGGCGGGGCGGGCGCACCCGGGCGGCTCAGCCCCAGGGGCCGCGGCTGCTGCTGCCCCAGGGCCCGCCTTCGGCGGCGGGCGGGCCGGCGACCGGCGCGGTGCCGACATAGCCGGCCATCGCCTGGAGCCGGCGGATGCGCTCGGCCGTGCTCGGATGGGTGGCGAACAGGCCGGCGATGCCGCCATGCAGCGGGTTGACGATGAAGAGGTGGGCGGTCGCCGGGTTGGCCTCGGCGGCGAAGTTGTGGGTCTGCTGCGCCCGGCGGTCGATCTTGGCCAGCGCCGAGGCGAGCCAGAGCGGCTGGCCGCAGATCTCGGCGCCGCCGCGGTCGGCGGCGTACTCGCGGCTGCGGCTGATGCCCATCTGCACCAGCATGGCGGCGATCGGCGCCAGGATCGAGACGAGCAGCACGCCGACCGGCCCGAGCGGGTTCTCGCGGCTGTTGCCGAAGAACAGGCCGAGATTGGCGATCATGCTGATCGCGCCGGCGACGGTCGCGGTGATCGTCATGGTCAGCGTGTCGCGGTTGCGGACATGCGCCAGCTCGTGGGCGATGACGCCGGCCGCCTCCTCGGCGGTCAGCGTGCGCAGCAGGCCGGTGGTGGCCGCCACCGCGGCGTGCCGGGGGTTGCGGCCGGTGGCGAAGGCGTTGGGCTGCTCGCTCTCGATGACGTAGACGCGCGGCATCGGCAGCCCGGCGCGCTCGGCCAGCTGGCGCACGATGCCGTAGAGCTGCGGCGCGCTGCGCTCGTCGGCCTCGCGGGCGCCGTACATGCGCAGCACCAGCGAATCGGCGTTCCAGTAGGCGAACAGGTTCATGCCCGCCGCCACCAGCAGCGCGATCATCATGCCGCCCTGGCCGCCGACGAGATAACCGACGGCGACGAACAGGCCGGTAAGCGCGGCGAGCAGCAGGCCGGTGCGGAACAGGTTCATGGGACGGCTCGGGGTGGCTCCAATCCTCGACGCCGCATAGATGGCCCCGCCGCAGGGTGCGTCAAGGCTTGGCACCGGCCGGCCGCCGGGCCATATATTTCGAATGGACAGCGACAAGCCGCCGCCGCGTCCCGCACCGGATCTGCCGCCTCCGGATCTGTCGCCCGGGGCCGGGCGGCCGGTGCCGGCGGCCCCTGCCCGGCCCGCCGAGATCGGCGGCCGGACCGGGCCGGACCCGACCCGCTACGGCGACTGGGAGCTCAACGGCCGCTGCATCGACTTCTGAGCGGCGGCGGCACGCGCCGGCAAGGTCGTCAGGGGCAAGTCGTCAGGCGCAAGATCGTCAGGCGCCCTGCCGCTCGCCGCGCCCGAGCTCAGTCTCGGCCTGCGACCAGTGCTCGCGCTCGCGGCCCTCGGGGCGTCCTTCCGTTTCCCAGATCTCGTAGGCGCGCTGCCGGATCGCGTCGTCGACCGGGTTGCGGCCGGCCGTCTCCGGCGAGTCCGCCACGCCCTGCTGCTCGGCGACGGCGGCGACATCGCCGGCCGGCTCGCCGGGCGCACCCAGCTTGTCGCTCGGCTCCGCCGCGGCGCCGTGGGCAACCGGATTGGCCAGGGGCCGGTCCTCGAGGGCTGCGGTTGCGGCAGGCCGCGGCGCGGCCGCACCCTGGAGTTGCGACTTGATCGCCATGCTCAGTCTCCCGGAAACGACAAAGGCGGCCGGAGAAAGGCCCGGCCGCCATCGTCGCTAACCGATCAGGCGGCGCCGGGTTCCCGGCGCCGCCGCAGCTCAGCCGCGATTCATCCGGTTGTCGATCAGGTCGTTGACCACCGTCGGGTCGGCCAGCGTCGAGGTGTCGCCCAGGCTGCCATACTCGTTCTCGGCGATCTTGCGCAGGATGCGCCGCATGATCTTGCCGGAGCGGGTCTTGGGCAGGCCGGGCGCCCACTGGATCAGGTCGGGCGTGGCGATCGGGCCGATCTCCTTGCGCACCCAGGCGACCAGCTCCTTGCGCAGCGCCTCGCTCGGCTCCTCGCCGGCGTTGAGCGTGACGTAGGCGTAGATTCCCTGGCCCTTGATGTCGTGCGGATAGCCCACCACCGCCGCCTCGGCGACCTTCGGGTGGGCGACCAGCGCGCTCTCGACCTCGGCGGTGCCCATGCGGTGGCCGGCGACGTTGATCACGTCGTCGACCCGGCCGGTGATCCAGTAGTAGCCGTCCTCGTCGCGGCGGCAGCCGTCGCCGGTGAAGTACTTGCCGGGGAAGGTCGCGAAATAGGTCTCGACGAAGCGCTTGTGGTCGCCATAGACGGTGCGCATCTGGCCCGGCCAGGAATCGAGGATGCAGAGATTGCCCTCGGCCTTGCCCTCGATCAGCTTTCCGTCGCCGTCGACGATGCCGGGCTTGACGCCGAACAGCGGCCGGGTGGCCGAGCCGGGCTTGAGCGGCGTGGCGCCCGGCAGCGGGCTGATCAGGATGCCGCCGGTCTCGGTCTGCCACCAGGTGTCGACCACCGGGCAGCGGCCGTCGCCCACCACCTGGTGGTACCAGAGCCAGGCTTCCGGGTTGATCGGCTCGCCGACCGAGCCGAGCAGCCTGAGCGAGGCGCGGCTGGTCCGCTTCACCGGCCCGTCGCCCTCGCGCATCAGCGCGCGGATCGCGGTCGGCGCGGTGTAGAAGATGTTGACCTTGTGCTTGTCGCAGACCTGCCAGAAGCGCGAGCTGTCGGGATAGTTCGGCACGCCCTCGAACATCAGCGTGGTGGCGCCGTTGGCGAGCGGCCCGTAGAGGATGTAGCTGTGGCCGGTGACCCAGCCGACATCGGCGGTGCACCAGTAGATGTCGCCGTCATGGTAGTCGAAGACGTACTGGTGGGTGACCGCGGCGTAGAGCAGGTAGCCGGCGGTGGTGTGCAGCACGCCCTTGGGCTTGCCGGTCGAGCCCGAGGTGTAGAGGATGAAGAGCGGGTCCTCCGCCCCCATCTCGGCCGGCGGGCAGTCGCGCGAGGCGGCGGCGCAGACCTCGTGGTACCAGAGGTCGCGGCCCTCCTTCCAGCCGATGGTCCCGCCGGTGCGCCGCACCACGATGCAGGTGTCGACCGTCGGGCAGCGCTCCAGCGCCTCGTCGGCATTGGCCTTGAGCGGCACCTTGCGGCCGCCGCGCACGCCCTCGTCGGCGGTGATCAGCACGGTCGAGCCGCAATCCTGGATGCGGCCGACCAGGCTCTCCGGCGAGAAGCCGCCGAACACCACCGAATGGACGGCGCCGATCCGCGCGCAGGCCAGCATGGCGTAGGCCGCCTCGGGGATCATCGGCATGTAGATGGTGACCCGGTCGCCCTTCTTGACCCCGCGCGCCAGCAGCGCGTTGGCCAGGCGGCAGACATTCTCGTGCAGCTCGGCATAGCTGACGTGCCGGTGCTCGCTCGGGCTGTCGCCTTCCCACAGGATCGCCGTCTGGTCGGCGCGGGTGGCGAGGTGCCGGTCGATGCAGTTCCAGGCGGCGTTGAGCGTGCCGTCCTCGAACCAGCGGATGCGCACGTCGCCGGTGAAGCTGGTGTTCTTGACCTTGGTGAAGGGCCGGGTCCAGTGCAGGCGCTTCGCCTCCTCGCGCCAGAAGCCCTCGGGGTCGTCGAGCGAGCGCTGGTAGAGCCGGAAATAGGCGGGCTCGTCGATCCACGCCGCCTCGGACAGGGCGTCGGGCACGGGGAACAGGGACTGGCTCATCTCGGACGCTTCCTCGGGTCGGTTCTGGATGACGGTCGGAGCCGGCTGGCCCGGATTATCGCCGGATTATCGACAGAAGCGGCGGGGGGACAAGCCGCCCGCGGCGGCGTCGTGCGGCCGCGGGCGGTCGGGCCGTCCGGCCCGGGCGCTCAGGCGCGCCGCGCCTCCAGCGACCACCAGTCGACGCGGCGGGTGAGCAGCATGATGGCGGCCAGCATCACGAACAGGCCGAGCGTGCCGGCGAGCAGCGCGTAGTCCTCCAGCCCGAGCAGCACGAAGACATAGCCGTGCACCACTGCCAGCTCGCCGGCGATCAGCCAGCCGGCGCGCCGCCGCACGGTGGCGCCGAGATAGAGGGCCACCATGGCGATGGTGGCGAGCGCGGCGGCGAGATAGGCCCAGGCGAAGCCGACATGCTCGGCCAGCGACAGCAGCAGCAGGTAGAACAGGCAGAGCGCCGCGCCGATCAGCACGTACTGCACGAAATGGGCACGGCCGCCCTGCAGCACGCCGATCAGGAAGACGGCGCCGAGCGTGAGCCCGATCACCAGCACGCCGTATTTGGTGACGCGGTCGATCTGCTGGTAGCCGTCGCCGGGCAGCACCAGCCGGACCCCGACCGCGCCGCTGTCGATGCGCGGGAAGTCGATCTCGTCGGAGACCCAGCCCTGCGGATAGGCGCGGGCCAGCGCCGACACCGTCCACCGCGCGGCGAAGCCGTCCGGCCCGACCGTGCGCTCGGCCGGCAGGAAGCCGCCGACGAAGTCGGGATGCGGCCAGCTCGAGCGCATCGCGATGCTCGTCTCGCCGCCCATCGGCAGCACCGTCAGCTCGCGCACCCCGTCGAGCGACAGCTCGGCGGTCACCGCATGGGCCGCCGGGCCGGCATCGCCGAGCCGGCCATGGACGCCCACCGGGAAGAGCGCGCCCTTGGGCGTGCCCGGCAGCAGCCGCAGCGGCCGGTCGTCGAGCGTGACGGCGAGCGCCCGCACGCCGCGGCTGTCGCCGAAGCCGAGCACCAGGCTGGCCTCGTCCCACAGCACGGCCGTGGCGGGCACGCCGCGGGCGGCGAGGTCGGCCGCCTCGAAGCGGGCGGCGAGCCGGATCCGGCTGCCGTAGAGCAGCACGTCGTAGATACTCTTGCGCCGCAGCTCGGGCAGGATCTCGGCCGTCACCTCCAGCCGCTCGGGCAGCAGGTGCAGGAAGCGGATCTCCCCCGCCGCCTGGCCCGGCGCCGCCGGCAACCGGTAGGGCAGCAGCAGCACCGGGCCGCCCAGAGCCTGCTCGCCGCCCCATTGCGCGGCAAGGTCGTCCTCGACCTCGTGCAGGCGGCCGGCGCGCTCGCCGACCAGCTCGTCGATCATCATCAGCGGGATCAGCAGCAGCCCGCCGAGCAGGGCCAGCAGCACGACGCGGATCACCACGCCGAGCCCCGCCCAGGGCGGGCGCGGCGCGGACAGCGGCTGGGCCAGCGGCTCGGCCACGGGCTCGGGCGGCGGCTCGGCAGCGGGCTCGGCGGCGGTCTCGGCGGCGGTCTCGGACGGCGCTTCGGATTCGGACATCGAGGCAACTCCCCTTGGGTTCGGACGTTGCCAGCCAAGCGGAGCAAGGCGCCGCCGCCGTGGCGGCCCCTGGGCATTTCGGCGACACTCGCGTGATGAAATCGGAGCAAGGCGGCGGCGAAGCCGTGGCGGAGGAGCCGCTCGGCACCATCGAATGGACCATCGCGGCGGGGCTGGCCGGCGGCGACGAGCAGGCGCTGCTGGCCGGATTCTGCGCGCGCATGGTGGCGCTCGGCCTGCCGCTGCGGCGCGCCTCGCTCGCCGCCAACCTGCTGCACCCCATCTACGGATCGCGCAGCCTGCGCTGGCGCAGCAGCGGGGTCGAGCAGTTCAGCTTCGAGCGGCCCGGCACCGGCCGCGACGAGGAGGAATGGCAGCAGAGCCCGTTCCGCCACATGCTGGAGACGGAGCAGCACAGCCTGCGGCGCCGCCTCGACCCCGGCGATCGCCCGGGCGAGTTCCGGCTGCTCGACCAGCTCCGCGCCGAGGGCGCCACCGACTATTTCGCGATGATCGTGCGGATGGGCGGCGGCATGACGCTGGGCGAGGTCCAGGGCATGGCCTCCTCCTGGGCGGCCGACCGGCCGGGCGGCTTCCGCGACGACGAGATCGAGCTGCTCCGGCGCACCGTGCCGGCGCTCGCCTTCGCCTGGAACGCCATCGCCTCGGTGGCCACGACGCGCACGCTGCTGCGCACCTATCTCGGCCGCGGCGCCGCCGAGCGGGTGCTGGCCGGCAATGTCGAGCGCGGCCGCGCCGAGACCATCCGGGCGGTGATCTGGTACAGCGACCTCTCCGACTTCACCCGCACCGCCGACCGGCTGCCGCGCGACCAGCTGCTCGCCTTCCTCAACGACTATGCCGGCTGCCTGGTCGAGGTGCTGGCCGAGCATGGCGGCGAGGTGCTGAAGTTCGTCGGCGACGGCATGCTGGCGATCTTCCCGGCGGCGCCCGACGGCGCCGCCTGCGAGCGGGCGCTCGACGCCGCGCTGGCCGCCGAGGCGGCGGTGGCGACGCTCAACGAGCGGCGCGCCGCCGCCGGCCTGGCGCTGACCGACTTCCACCTCGCGCTGCATCTCGGCGAGGTGCTGTTCGGCAATTTCGGCAGCCGCGAGCGGCTCGACTTCACCGTGCTCGGCCCGGCGGTCAACGAGGTGGCGCGGATCGAGGCGCTGTGCCGCTCGCTCGACCAGCGGGTCATCGTCTCGCAGGCCTTCGCCGCCGCCGCGGGAGAGCGGCGCGGCGGCCTGCTGTCGCTCGGCCGCTATGCGCTGCGCGGCGTGGCGCGGCCGGAGGAGCTCTTCACCATCGATCGCAGCGCGGCCGGGTAGGCTCTTCGGAACCCGCAACTCGAGGGCGTGTTGCAGAGCCGGAAACGGGTGTCGATGGGACCGCCCGGAGGAGCCTTGCCATGGCCTATGAGACGACGCGGGGGCCGCGCGCCCCGAACCTCGCCCCGACCGATCCGGTGCTGGCGCCGGATGTGGAATCGCTTCCCAATCCATTCGCCCGGATCTCCTGGGGCGGGATCTTCGCCGGCGTCTTCATCGTGCTGGCGCTGCAGGTGCTGCTCAACATGATCGGGGTCGGCATCGGGCTCAGCACGGTCGAGCCGATGACCGGCGACACGCCGAGCGCCACGGCGATGACGGTCGGCGCCGGCCTCTGGTTCGTGGTCAGCAGCTGGATCGCGCTGGTCGCCGGCGGCTATGTCGCGAGCCGGCTGGCCGGCAGCTATCACCGGCAGGACGCGCTGCTGCACGGCCTGGTCACCTGGGGCTTCACCCTGGTGCTGATCGTGGTGCTGGCGGCCGGCGCGGTCGGCGGCGCGGTGCGCGCCGCCTCGGGCATGATCGGCGGCGCCGCCCGGGTCGCCGGCCAGGCGGCCGGCGCGGCGGCGCCGCAGCTCGCCCAGAATGCGGGCCAGCAGAATGCGGGTCAGCAGAATGCCGGCCAGCCTGGCGGCAGCGCGGCGGGCGGTCCCGATCTGCGCGGCCTGATCGCCGGCGCGATCGAGCCGGCCGATCCGGCCCGGATGACGCCGGAGCAGCAGGATGCGGCGATCGTCCGCGAGACGACGCAGCTGATCGCCAATCCCGACCCCACCGGGGTCAACCGCGACCGGCTGACCCAGCTGATCGCGGCCCGCACCGGCCTCAGCCCGCAGGAGGCGGCGGCGCGGCTGCAGGATGTCGAGAAGCGCGGCCGGGAGGCGGTCGACCAGGCGCGGCAGACCGCCCGGGAGGCGGCCGACGCGGCGGCGCGGGCCGGCACCCAGGCGGCGCTGTGGGGCGCGGTCGCGCTGGTGCTGGGCGCCATCGCGGCCGCCGTCGGCGGCCTGGTCGGGCGACATCACGCGCTGGCCTGGCGCCGCCTGCCCGGCTGAGGGCCGCCGCAGGGTCTCGGGGGTAGGGCTCAGGGGCCGGGCGGCATCCGCCCGGCCCTCACCCTGACCGGGCCGGGCAGCGCCTGCTCGGCCGCCTGCTGCAGCCGGCCCATGTTGCGGCGCAGGAACCAGAGCCCGGCCAGCACGAGAGCGCCGGCGAGCGCCAGGGCCACCCAGCCGAGCGGCCCGGCGATGCGGCCGATGGCATGGCCCAGGAAGTAGCCGCCGCAGCCATAGAGCACCGCCCAGCAGGTCCCGCCGGCGGCGTTGCAGAGCAGGAAGCGCGACCAGCGCATGCAGCTCGCCCCGGCGAGCAGGGCGGCGAAGGTGCGCAGCAGCGCGACGAAGCGGCCGAAGAAGACGATGCTGCCGCCCCGCCGCAGGAAGAGATACTGGCCGAGCTTGATCCTGGCCTGGTCGAGCCCGACCCACGGGCCGAAGCGCAGCAGCAGGCGCAGCCCGGCCTCGCGCCCGATCCAGTAGCCGGCATTGTCGCCCAGGATGGCCCCGGCAGCGGCCGCCGCGACGACGAGCGGCAGAGCGAGATCGTGGGTGGTGCCGGCATAGATCGCGGCGGCGATCAGCGCCGACTCGCCGGGCAGCGGCAGGCCCATGCTCTCCAGCGCGATCACGCCGAAGACCGCCCAGTAGCCGTAGGTGGCGAGGAGGTCGTGCATGGAACGCGTCAGTCGCGGCGGCGGCCATGCCGCACGCGCAGGATGATCACGCGATCATCGGCAATCCGATAGCTTACGACATAGGGCCAGATCGCCACCAGCTCGCGCCGGTTGCGCCCGCGGGGACGGCCCCGATAGGGAAAGCTGGCCAGGGAATCGGCAGCCTCGACCAAGGCGCTAGGCTCTGATCGCGGCCAGGTCGCCGACCGCGGCCGCGGACCAGGCTACTTGCCCCAACGGGGCGGCGGCAGCTCGGCGTCCGTTCCCCAGGAGAGCAGCCAGCGCCGGACCGCATCGTGATCGACCAGCCGGCCGGCGGCAATGTCGGCCTCGGCCTCCGCCCAGGCCTTCTCCTCGGCCGCCTCGTCCGGCTCGAACAACATGCCGGGCTGGTTCGTCGCACTGGGCATGGGCTCAATATAGCATCGAGCCCGCCGCTTCGCACCCCGGCTCAGCGCGCCAGCGCGCGGACGTCGGTGAGCCGGCCGGTGAGCGCGGCGGCCGCGGCCATGGCCGGGCTCATCAGGTGGGTGCGCCCGCCGCGGCCCTGGCGGCCCTCGAAGTTGCGGTTGGAGGTCGAGGCGCAGCGCTCGCCCGGCTCGAGCTTGTCGGCGTTCATCGCCAGGCACATCGAGCAGCCCGGCTCGCGCCATTCGAAGCCGGCCTCGGTCAGGATGCGGTCGAGCCCCTCGGCCTCGGCCTGCGCCTTCACCAGGCCGGAGCCCGGCACCACCATGGCCTGCACCGTGGCCGCCACCTTGCGGCCTTCGACCAGCGCCGCCACGGCGCGCAGATCCTCGATCCGGCCGTTGGTGCAGGAGCCGATGAAGACGCGGTCGACCGGCACCTCGGCGAGCGGCGTGCCGGGCTCGAGGCCCATATAGGCGAGCGAGCGCAGCATGGCGTTGCGCTTGCCCTCGTCGGCGACCTCGTCGGGGTTCGGCACCCGGCCGTCGATCGGCAGCACGTCCTGCGGGCTGGTGCCCCAGGTGACCTGCGGCGCGATCTCGGCGGCGCGCAGCACCACCTCCTTGTCGTAGGTCGCGCCGGGATCGGACGGCAGCGTCCGCCACCAGGCGACCGCCTGCTCCCACTGGCCGGCCTTGGGCGCCATCGGGCGGCCCTGGAGATAGGCGAAGGTCGTCTCGTCGGGGGCGACCAGCCCGGCCCGCGCGCCGGCCTCGATCGACATGTTGCAGACCGTCATGCGCCCTTCCATGGAGAGGGCGCGGACCGCCGGGCCGGCATATTCGATGACGTGGCCGGTGCCGCCGGCGGTGCCGATCCGGCCGATGATGGCGAGGATCAGGTCCTTGGCGCCGACGCCGGGCGGCAGGTCGCCTTCGACCGTGATCCGCATGTTGCGCGCCGGCTGCTGGATCAGCGTCTGGGTCGCCAGCACATGCTCGACCTCGGAGGTGCCGATGCCGAAGGCGAGCGCTCCGAAGGCGCCGTGCGTCGCGGTGTGGCTGTCGCCGCAGACGATCGTCATGCCGGGCTGAGTGAAGCCCTGCTCCGGCCCGATGATGTGGACGATGCCCTGGCGCACGTCCGACATGCCGAAATAGGGCAGGCCGAACTCGGCGCAGTTATGCTCCAGCGTCTCGACCTGGAGCCGCGATTCCGGCTCCTCGATGCCGCGGCTGCGGTCGGTCGTGGGAACGTTGTGGTCGGCCACCGCGAGGCAGAGATCCGGCCGCCGCACCCGGCGGCCCGCCGCCCGCAGACCCTCGAAGGCCTGCGGGCTGGTCACCTCGTGCACGAGGTGGCGGTCGATGTAGATCAGGCAGGTCCCGTCCGCCTGGCGGTGCACCAGGTGGCTGTCCCAGATCTTGTCGAACAGCGTGCGCGGCTTGCTCATGGCCTTGCCCCGGCGCTCCGGCCTCAGCCCTCGGCGGCGTCCGACGCGGCGGCGGCCTCGCCGGCGCCCTCCTTGTTCAGGCCGGCGCCGGTGGTCCGCTCGGCGATGCGGGCCGCCTTGCCGCGCAGGCCGCGCAGGTAATAGAGCTTGGCGCGCCGGACATGGCCGCGGCGGACCAGCTCGACCCCGGCGATGCGCGGGCTGTAGAGCGGGAAGACGCGCTCGACGCCCTCGCCGTAGGAGATCTTGCGCACGGTGAAGGAGGAATGCAGCCCGGCGTTCTTGCGGGCGATGCAGACTCCCTCGAAGGCCTGGATCCGCTCGCGCGAGCCCTCGACCACCTTGACGTTCACCTTGACGGTGTCGCCGGGCCCGAACTCGGGCAGCCCCGCGGCCGTGCCGAGCTTCTCGATCTGCTCCTGCTCGAGCTGCTGGATCATCGTCGTCATCTCGTTCCTCCTGCCTCTTTCATCCGCGACCGGTAGCGCGCCCAGAGATCGGGGCGCCGGGTGCGGGTCGCATCCTCGGACTGGGCCTGGCGCCAGGCCCGGATCTCGCCATGGTGGCCGGAGAGCAGCACCTCGGGGACATTCATCCCCAGCCACTCCTGCGGCCGCGTGTAGTGGGGGTATTCCAGCAACCCCTGCTCGAAACTCTCCTCCGCCAGCGTCTCCGGCGCGCCGACCACGCCGGGCAGCAGCCGGACCACCGCATCGATCAGCGCCAGCGCCGCCGGCTCGCCGCCGGACAGCACGAAGTCGCCGAGGCTGATCTCGTCGGCGGCCCGCGCCTGCAGCACGCGCTCGTCGACGCCCTCGTAGCGGCCGCACAGCAGCACCAGGCTCGGCAGCCCCGCCAGCTCGCGCACCACCGCCTGGGTCAGCAGCCGGCCGCGCGGGCTGAGATAGACCAGCCGGGCACCGGGATCGTCCCGGAGCGCCGCCGCAATGGCGGCGTCCAGCACGTCGGCCCGCATCACCATGCCGGGCCCGCCACCGAACGGGGTGTCGTCGACGGAGCGGTGTTTATCGCGCGCAAAATCGCGGATGTCCACCGTTTCCAGCGACCAGACACCGGCCCGCAGCGCCTTGCCGGCGAGCGACAGGCCGAGCGGCCCGGGGAAGATCTCCGGGAACAGGGTCAGCACCTTCGCGCGCCAGCCGGGCCGCGCCTCAGCCATCGCCGCCCTCGCCGTCTGCCGGGCCGGAGGCCGCCGTCTCGAGCGGCGGATCGACGACGACGCGGCGGCCCGCGAGATCGACCACCGGCACCGCCTGCCGGCTGAACGGCACGATCAGCGTGCCGCCGTCCGGCCGGGCGATCTCGACGAGGTCGCCGGCGCCGTAATTCTCCACCGCGGCGACGCGGCCGAGCGGCGCGCCGTCGGGCGCCTCGGCGCCGAGCCCGATCAGGTCGGCGACGTAGAACTCCTCGGGATCCTCGGGCTCGGGCAGCGCGGCGCGGTCGACATAGAGCCTGAGGCCGCGCAGCGCCTCGGCCGCCTCGCGGCTGTCGACGCCGGCGATCCGGGCGAGCAGCGCGTCCTTGGCGCTGCCCACCAGGGTCAGCTCGATGCGCCGGCCGCCCTGCTCGTCGCTGAGCGCGCCGTAGCCGGCGATCGCCCGCGGCTCGGCCGTGAAGCTCTTGACCCGGACCACGCCGCGCACGCCGTGCGCGCCGGCGATCGCGCCCACCAGGATGCGACGCTGCGGGTCCATGCCATGGGCCGTCCGCGGGCGGGGGACCGGGCGCCGGCTACTCGGCCGGCGCCGCCTCCGCCGCCTGCTGCGCCTTCAGCCGCTCCTGCGCCTTGGCCTTGGGCTGCTGCTGCTTGGTCTGCTGCGGCTGGGCCGGCATCGCCACCAGGCCGGCCCGCGCCAGGAACAGCGTGACGCGGTCGCTCGGCTGCGCGCCGACGCCGAGCCAGTGCTTCGCCCGCTCCAGGTCGATCGTCACCCGCTGCCCGTGATCGGCCGGCAGCATCGGGTTGTAGCTGCCGATCTTCTCGATGAAGCGGCCGTCGCGCGGGCTGCGCGAGTCGGTGACGACGATGCGGTAGTAGGGGCGCTTCTTGGCGCCGCCGCGGGCGAGGCGGATCTTCAGGGACATCGGTTTCAGCTCCTCATCTCTATGCGCAAATGCAGTCGTGAACGTTCAAGATCCGATCCCGTCTTGTCATGCCCGGCCTTGAGCCGGGCATCCAGGCGGCGGCGCAGCCTGGATTGCCGGGTCAAGCCCGGCAATGACAAGCGGGGCAATTGTCAGCGCGGCATCAGGGCGGAGAGGCCGTGCCGCAGCAGGCCCTTCTTCCCGAGCTTGCTCACCTGCTTCATCATCCGGGCCATCTCCTGGTGCTGCTTCAGCAGCTTGTTGACGTCCTGGACGCTGGTGCCGGAGCCGGCGGCGATGCGCTGCTTGCGCGACGCCTTGATGATCTCGGGGCGGCGGCGCTCGCCGCGGGTCATCGAGGAGATGATCGCCTGCTGCCGGCCGATCATCTTCTCGTCGATCTTGGCGCCGGCCAGCTGCTTCTGCATCTTCCCGATCCCGGGCAGCATGCCCATGATGCCGCCGAGGCCGCCCATCTTCTGCAGCTGCTTCAGCTGCTGGGCGAGGTCGTCGAGGTCGAACTCGCCCTTCTGCATCTTGGCGGCGAGCTTCTCGGCCTCTTCCTTCTCGATCGTCTCGGCCGCCTTCTCGACCAGGCTGACGACGTCGCCCATGCCGAGGATGCGGCCGGCGATGCGGTCGGGATGGAAGTCCTCCAGCGCGTCGAGCTTCTCGCCGACGCCGAGCAGCTTGATCGGGCAGCCGGTGATGGCGCGCATCGAGAGCGCCGCGCCGCCGCGCGCGTCGCCGTCGACCCGGGTCAGCACGATGCCGGTGACGCCGACCCGCTCCTTGAAGGCCTTGGCGACGTTGACCGCGTCCTGGCCGGTCATCGCGTCGGCGACCAGCAGCGTCTCGACCGGCTTCACCGCCTCGTGCACGGCGGCGACCTCGGCCATCAGCCCCTCGTCGACATGCAGCCGCCCGGCGGTGTCGAGCATGACCACGTCGTAGCCCTCGAGGCGGCCGGTCTGCATGGCGCGCCGGGCGATCGCCAGCGGCGGCTCGCCGGCGACGATCGGCAGCGTGCGCACGCCCGTCTGGGTGCCGAGGATGGCGAGCTGCTCCTGCGCCGCCGGGCGGCGCACGTCGAGCGAGGCCATCAGCACCTTGCGGCGCTCGCGCTCCTGCAGGCGCTTGGCGATCTTGGCCGTGCTGGTCGTCTTGCCCGAGCCCTGCAGCCCGACCATCAGCACCGAGACCGGCGCCGGGGCGTTGAGGTTGATGCCCTGCGATTCGGCGCCCAGCATCTCGATCAGGTGATCATGGACGATCTTGATCACCATCTGGCCGGGCGTGACGCTCTTCAGCACCGCCTCGCCGACCGCCTTGTCCTTCACCGCCGTGGTGAAGTCCTTGACCACCGGCAGCGCGACGTCGGCCTCGAGCAGCGCGACGCGCACCTCGCGCAGCGCCGCGTCGACGTCGGCCTCCGAGAGCGCGCCGCGCTTCGTCAGCCGGCCGAACACGTCGCCCAGTCGTTGCGTCAGGCTCTCGAACATCGCTCGCTTTCGCTCGCTCGTTGCTCCAAACGACGATCGCGCCCGTGCGCGAAACTCGCGGACGGACGCCGGCCCATCGCTTCGGGCCGCCTCGGTCAGGTCTTGCCGGGCGGCGGACCATATGCGCAGCCCGCCGCCCGAGTCAATGCGGGCGCGCCCGGGGAAAGCCCGGGGAGCAGCGGGCCGGAGCAGCGGGCCGGGGCTGTGGGATTTTCGAGGTAGAGGCGATTACTGCTTGGCTGTGCCCCGAAATAGCAAATAATACGCCGGCGGACGCGACGACCGCGAAGCACTGCGCAGGCAGCGCCCCGCTAAAGCCAGAAACGCCGGGAGGAAGTGGTTAAGGCTTTCCTAGCAGAGCCTTTAACTACTGTTAATAAATCGTGGCGCCCCGCGACGCAGGGCGTCTGGCTGGGACGGCCAAATGCTGTCCTGCAATGGCAATGACGGAGGGCCAGCCTTGTCCACCGATAGGGAATTTCTGCGCCATTCTGCCGCCCCGCAGGGTCGGGGCGCAGTCGCTGGGGATCGCCGCGCCCGGTGGAACCCGGGCCCGCCTGGAGCGTTGGCCGCTTGCGATCTTGGACCGACGCATCGGGGCGGGGGATCCGCCGAGAATGCGAGGGGCTCGTGTGGCAGTGAGGGTGGCATGACCGATGCGCGTGAGCGGATGATCCAGGAGATTCCGTCGCTGCGGCGCTATGCACGTTTTCTCGTGCGCGAGGCGGACTACGCCGACGACCTGGTCCAGGAGTGCCTGGCCCGCGCCGTCGCCAACATCGAGCGCTGGCAGCCCGGCACCAACATGAAGGGCTGGCTCGTCGTCATGCTGCGCAACATCTTCATCAACGACATCAAGCGGCGCCGCCACCGTCCGCTGCTGACCTTCGACGGCTCGATCGAGCAGATCGGCGGCTCGGCCCATGGCGGCCAGGAGGAGCGCGTCCATCTCGACGACGTGCAGCGCGCCTTCAACCGGCTGACCCGCGACCATCGCGAGGTGCTGCTGCTGATCGCCGTCGAGGGGCTGCAGTACGAGGAGGTGGCCGTCGTCCTCGAGCTGCCGATCGGCACCGTGCGCTCGCGCATCTCGCGGGCCCGCGAGGCGCTGCTGGCGCAGCTCGAGTCGCGGCCGCCGGGCGACGACGCGGAGGCGGCGATCCTGCCCTGGGCGCGCCGCCGGCGCGGCCAGGCGTCGTCCGCGGGCGAGCCGCTCGCCTTCGAGGCCGAGACCGGCGCCGTCGGCGCCGGCTGAGCCGGCGCGGCCGGCGTCCCGCCGTCCGGGCTCCGCCCGGCCGCCCTTTTTGGTTGGACTCGCGTCGGGCGCGCCCCTTATATCGCGCCCATGGCCGATGATCGCGACCTTGCGGCGCCGGAGGTGCTGACCTTCGGCTGCCGGCTCAATGCCTGGGAGTCCGAGGTGATGCGGCGCCACGCCGCCGCCGCCGGCCTCGGCGCGGTCGTGCTCGTCAACAGCTGCGCCGTCACCGGCGAGGCCGAGCGCCAGGTGCGCCAGGCGATCCGCCGGGCGCGGCGCGAGCGGCCCGAGGCGCGCATCCTGGTGACCGGCTGCGCCGCGCAGATCGACCCGGCGCGCTTCGCCGCCATGCCCGAGGTCGACGCCGTCATCGGCAATGCCGAGAAGCTGCGGCCGGAGACCTTCGCCCGGCTGGCCGGTGCCGCGCCGCCGCGCGTCGCCGTCGCCGACATCATGACGGTGCGCGAGACCGCCGGCCACCTGCTCGAGGGCTTCGAGGGCCGCGCCCGCGCCTTCCTGCAGGTGCAGCAGGGCTGCGACCATCGCTGCACCTTCTGCATCATCCCCTATGGCCGCGGCCCGAGCCGCTCCGTCGCCCCGGAGCAGGTGGTGGCGCAGGCCCGCCGGCTGGTCGAGGGCGGCTGCAACGAGATCGTGCTGACCGGCGTCGACCTGACCTCCTGGGGCGGCGACCTGGCGGACCGGCCGTCGCTCGGCGCGCTCGCCCGCCGGCTGCTCGACGACCTCCCCGAGCTGCCGCGCCTCAGGATCAGCAGCCTCGACCCGGCCGAGATCGACGCCGAGCTCTGGGCGCTGATCGCCGGCGAGCCGCGGCTGATGCCGCACCTGCATCTCAGCCTGCAGGCCGGCGACGACCTGATCCTGAAGCGGATGAAGCGGCGCCACGGCCGCGCCGACGCGGTGGCGACGGTGCGCCGCGCGCGGGCCGCCCGGCCCGACATGGCGTTCGGCGCCGACCTCATCGCCGGCTTCCCGACCGAGGACGAGGATGCCTTCCGGCGCAGCCTCGACCTGGTCGAGGAGTGTGAGCTCGCCTTCCTGCACGTCTTCCCCTTCTCGGCGCGCGCCGGCACGCCGGCCGCGCGCATGCCGCAGCTGCCGGTGCCGGTGCGGCGCGAGCGCGCCCGGCTGCTGCGCGAGGCGGGCGCCGCGGCCCGCGCCCGCTTCCTCGCCGGCCGGGTCGGCCGGCCGGCCTCGCTGCTGGTCGAGGCGGTCGAGGACGGCCGCGCGGTCGGCCACAGCGAGCATTTCGCGCCGCTGGCGCTCGACCGCCCCGCGCCGCTCGGCGCGGTGGTCGCCGCCGAGGTGCTGGCGGCCGACGGGACGCGGCTCAGCGGCCGGCTGGCGGCATGAGCGAGGTCGAGGCCGAAGGTGCGCCCAAGCGCGGCTGGCTGAGGCGGCTGCGCGACGGGCTCAGCCGCACCTCGGCCAAGCTGACCGACGGCATCGTCGGCATCTTCACCAAGCGCAAGCTCGACCAGGCGGCGCTCGACGAGCTCGAGGAGCTGCTGATCGCCGGCGATCTCGGGCCCGCGACCGCCGCCCGGCTGGTGGCCGAGCTGAAGCGCACCCGCTTCGAGCAGGAGGTGGCGCCCGAGGAGGTGCGCGGCACGCTGGCCCAGTCGGTCGCCCAGATCCTGGCGCCGGTCGCCCGGCCGCTCGCCTTCGACCCGGCGCTGAAGCCCAGCGTCGTGCTGGTGGTCGGCGTCAACGGCAGCGGCAAGACCACCACCATCGGCAAGCTCGCCCAGCAGCTGCGCGGTGCCGGCAAGCGCGTCGTCATCGCCGCCGGCGACACCTTCCGCGCCGCCGCCATCGAGCAGCTGAAGATCTGGGGCCAGCGCACCGGCGTGCCGGTGGTGGCGCGCGAGACCGGCGGCGACGCCGCCGGCCTCGCCTTCGACGCCCTGCAGCAGGCGCGCGACCAGCGCGCCGACGTGCTGCTGATCGACACTGCCGGCCGGCTGCAGAACAAGACCGACCTGATGGCCGAGCTGCAGAAGATCATCCGCGTGCTGCGCAAGCTCGACCCGGCGGCGCCGCACCACGTGCTGCTGGTGCTCGACGCCACCACCGGCCAGAACGCCCACAGCCAGGTCGACATCTTCCGCCAGATGACCGCCGTCACCGGCCTGATCGTCACCAAGCTCGACGGCACGGCGCGCGGCGGCGTGCTGGTGGCCCTGGCCGAGCGCTTCGGCCTGCCGATCCACGCCATCGGCGTCGGCGAGAGCGCCGACGACCTCCGCCCCTTCGCCGCCGATTCCTTCGCCCGCTCGCTGATGGGCCTGCCGGAGTAGCCGGCGCGGCAGCGCTTCGCTGCCTCGCCCACCCAGCGGGAGAGGGCGCGATCCGCCCCCAGCCTGTGACGCGGCGGCACTGGACCTGCCGCCGCGGCGGGAGTCTAATGCCCGCGAATATGACACTTCGGTGACAGGCGCGGCGGTCGCCGCGATCAATCCCGCATGGCCCTCGATCCCTTCGTGACGCTGCTGGTGCTCTCGGCGGCGGTGATGCATGCCAGCTGGAACGCGCTGGTCAAGGCGACCGGCGACCGGCTCGCCATGCAGTCGCTGGTGATCTTCTTCTCCGGCCTGCCGGCCTGGCTGGCGCTGCCCTTCCTGCCGCTGCCCTCGGCCGCCGCGGTGCCGTTCCTGATCACCTCGCTGCTGGTCCATTTCGGCTACTACGTGGCGCTGCTCGGCGCCTACCGGCACGGCGACCTGTCGCAGGTCTATCCGATCGCCCGCGGCGTGGCGCCGCTGCTGGTCGCGCTCGGCGCCTGGGCCGTCGCCGGCGAGCGCATGGGCCCGATGGAATGGGCCGGGATCATCGTGCTGTCGGCGGCGATCATGAGCCTGGCGGCGCCGCGCCGCGGCAGCTCCGACCTGCGCGCGGTCGGCTTCGCGCTGCTCACCGGCCTCACCATCGCGCTCTACTCGGTGGCGGACGGGCTGGGGGTGCGGCGGTCGGGCGACGCGATGAGCTACATCGCCTGGCTGCTCGCCATCGAGTCGCCGCCGCTGCTGCTGTTCGGCCTGTGGCAGCGGCGCGGCCGCATCGTCGCCAGCTTCCGCCCGGCGCTGGCCCGCGGGGTGATCGGCGGCATCGTCTGCGGGCTGGGCTACGGCATCGTCATCTGGGCGATGGGACGGGCGCCGATGGCGCACGTCTCGGCGCTGCGCGAGACCAGCGTGCTGCTCGCCGCGGTGATCGGCAGCCGGCTGCTGCGCGAGCCCTTCGGGCTGCGCCGCGTCGCCGCCGCCGGGCTGGTGGTGGTCGGCAGCGCGCTGATGCACCTCGCCGGCTGAATCCTGCGGCTACTTGCCCGGCCGGAAGCGCTGCGCCCGGGCGGCGGCCTCGGCGCGCTGCGCCGCGGTCATCTGCGCCTCCAGCGCCGCCTGCCGCTGCGGCGCCTCCTGGACCCCGCCCTTGGCGGCCAGGATCAGCCACATGTCGGCCTGCACCACGTCGCGGGTCACCGCCTGGCCGTCGGCCAGCATCGCGCCGACCTGGTACTGTGCCGGGGCGAAGCCCTGCTTGGCGGCCTTGAGGTACCAGGCGGCCGCGGCCAGCGAGTCGCGCGGATAGCCGACGCCGGCGGCGTAGAGCTGGCCGATGGTGTACTGCGCCTGCGGCAGGTTCTGGTTGGCGGCGGCGCGGAACCACTGCGCGGCCATCGCCGGATCCTTGGTCACGCCGTTGCCGTAGAAGTAGAGCAGGCCGAGGCTGTATTGCGCGGCGGCGTGCTCGTGCCGCGCCGCCAGCCCGAAATACTTCGCCGCCGTCGAGGCATCCTGGGGCACGCCGCGGCCGTCGCGGTAGAGCAGCCCCAGCCCGTAGGCCGCCGCCGGATCCTTCTTCTTGAAGTTGCCCTCCCAGATCTGCCGGGCGGCGGCGTAGTCGCCGGCGCGGTAGGCGACCAGCCCCGCCTCCTCGGCACGGGCGGCCGGCGCCAGCGCCAGGCCGGCGAGCAGGACGATGACGACGAACAGGCTGCGTACGCTCACGATTCCCCCCGCCAGCGGCTCTGCCGCAGCTCGCGCGGCGCCCGGCCGTAGCGCCGCTTCATCAGCCGCGAGAAATGATTGGGACTCTGGAAGCCGGCCTGGTAGGCGGCCTCGGCGATCTTCAGCCCGGTCTGGTGCAGCAGGTAGAGGCCCTGCTCGCAGCGCACCGACCAGAGATAGGCGCCGGGGGTGCAGCCGAGATGGGCACGGAACAGGCGGAAGAGATGCTGCGGCGCCACCCCGACCTGGCGCGCCAGCGCCGCGACGGTCAGCCGCTCGCGGAAATGCGCCTCGATGTGGCGGCGGGCCCGCAGCACCGCCGGCGGCAGCGGCCGCTCCTCGACCACCAGGCGCGAGCGGTGCAGGAACTCGAGGAAGGCGCTGCGCGCCAGCGCGCCGCGCAGCGCGGTCAGCTCGGCCCCGGCGCCGCGCTCCAGCCCGAGGCCGAGGCGGAACAGCGCGGCCAGCCGGGCGGTCAGCGGCTGCGCCGCCCAGGGCAGGCCGGGCGCCGGCGCCGGCCCGTGGAAGCGCGGCGGGTCCTGCGTCTCGCACCACAGGATGTGGGTGTCGGGCCGGCCGAGGAAGCGGTAGCGGACCCGGCGCTCCGACAGGATCAGCGCCGCCTCGCCGCCGCAGAGCAGCCGCTCGGCGCCGTCGACCTCGAGCGCGACGCGGCCCCGGCGCAGCCCGATCAGGCTCAGCATGAAGCCGTGGATCGGGCCGTAGACCTCGCCCTCGCGGTGGGCGTACTGGCCGAAGCGGAAATCCTGCCGCTCGTCGAGCAGGGCGAGGTCGGGACGGGCGGCGACGCGGGCATCCATGGCGACAAATTTAAGGCGGCCCGCTATTCCCGGCTATAGGGTTGGCCGAGCATCGCCGGCGCCCGCGCCCCGGAGCGGTAGAGCGCCAGCGCCGCCAGCCCGGCGAGGTAGGGCAGCGCCAGCAGGATCTGGAAGGGGATGTGCAGCCCGACCCCCTGGATCTGCAGCTGCAGCGCCTCGATGAAGGCGAAGGCCAGCGCCGCCAGCAGGATCGGCCAGGGCCGCCAGCCGCCGGCGATGACGATGATGATGGCCAGCCAGCCGCGCCCGTTGGTCATGTCCGGCACGTACTGGGTGGCCGAGCCGACCGAGAGGAAGGCGCCGCCCAGCCCGGCCAGCGCCGCGCCGCCGACCACCGCGCCGACCTGGCGGCGGAAGACGTTGCGCCCCTTGCTGTCGAGCGCCTTGGCGTTCTCGCCGATGCAGCGCAGCTCGAGCCCGAGCCGGGTGCGGTAGAGCAGCAGCCAGGCGGCCGGCACGGCGAGCAGCGCCAGGTAGGTCGGCGCCTTCTGCTGGAACAGCACCGGCCCGAGCCAGGGCAGCTCGGCCAGGGCCGGCACCGGCCAGGGCATGAAGATCGGGATCGCCGGCGTGCTGTTGCGGAACAGCACCTTGAAGAGGAAGGTGGTGAGGCCCGAGGCCAGCAGGTTGAGCGCCAGCCCGGTGATGATCTGCTCGACCCTGAGCCCGATCGCCAGCACCGCCAGCAGCACGCCGACCAGCGCGCCGGACAGCGCCGCCGCCGCCATCCCGGCCCACGGGCTGCCGGTCATGAAGGCGACGGCGAAGCCGGTGAAGGCGCCGGTCAGCATGGTGCCCTCGAGCCCCATGTTGTAGACGCCGCAGCGTTCCGACAGCATCTCGCCCAGCGCCGCCAGCAGCAGCGGCGTGGCGATCCGGAGCGTGGCCGCCAGCACGCTCAGCACCACCGTCTCCTGCAGCAGCTGCTCAACCATGGCGGCGCACCAGGCGGTAGCGGCCGAGCGCGCTGGCGGCGAGCAGCGCCAGCAGCACGATCGCCTGGATGGCGTAGGCCAGCGACGAGGGCACGCCGGTGCGGATCTGCATGTAGAGCGCGCCGTTGGCCAGGCCGCCGAACAGGATGGCGGCCGGCACCACGCCGAGCGGCTGCAGCCGGGCCAGGATGGCGACGATGATGCCGGCATAGCCGACGCCGCCGGAGATGCCGTCCTTGAGCCGCTCGTGGATGCCGAAGGCCTCGGAGATGCCGGCCAGCCCGGCGAGCGCGCCGGAGAGCGCCATCACCCCGACGAACAGGCGCTTCACGTCGGTGCCCTTGAACAGCATGGCGCGCGGATTGGCGCCGAGGCCGCGGATCTCGAAGCCGAGCGCGGTGCGGGCGAGCAGGACGTGCACCGCCAGCGCGGCCAGCAGCGCCAGCGGGAATCCGAGATGCAGCCGGGTGCGCTCGATCAGCCGCGGCATGGCGAGCGCCGGGTCGAACTTGGCGGTCTGCGGATAGATGTTGCCGCCCTCGGTCCAGGGCCCGTTCAGCAGCAGCATCGAGAGCGCGTAGAGGATGAGGTAGTTGAGGATGACGGTGCCGATCACCTCGTCGACCCCGGCTCGCACCCGCAGCCACCCGGCGAGCCCGGCATAGGCGGCGCCGCCCGCCATGCCGGCGGCGAGCACGACGACGAGGCCGAGCGGCGCGGGCAGCAGGGCCGCCCAGCCGCTGCACCAGGCGGCCAGCATGGCGCCGGCATAGAGCTGGCCCTCGGCGCCGATGTTCCAGGCCCGGGCGCGGAAGGCGACGGCGCAGGCCAGCCCGGTGAAGATCAGCGGCGTCGCCCGCACCAGCGTCTCGGCCAGCGCCCGGGCGGAGCCGAAGGCGCCGGTCCACAGCGCCGCGAAGCCCTTGGCCGGGTCGGCCCCGGCGGCGAGGAAGAGCAGCCCGCCGGCGACCAGCGAGCCGGCCAGCGTCAGCGCCGCCACGGTCAGCCATTGCAGCCGGCCGGGCGCCGCGCGGCGCTCCAGCCGCAGGCCGCCGACGGTGACGCCGCTCACGCCTGGCCCGCCATCAGCAGCCCGAGCCGGGCGCGGTCGGCCGCCGCCGCCTCGAGCACCGCCATGATCTCGCCGCGGAAGATCACCGCGATGCGGTCGGCCAGCGCCAGCAGGTCGTCGAGCTCCTCCGAGCAGAGCAGGATGGCGTAGCCCTCGCGCCGCTTCTCCAGCAGCAGCCGGTAGAGCTGCTCGACGACGCCGACATCGAGCCCGCGGGTCGGCTGGTTGAGCAGCAGGCAGTGCCGGCTCTGCGCCAGCTCGCGCGCCAGGATGACCTTCTGCGCATTGCCGCCGGAGAGCGTGCGCACCGGCGCCGAGACGCTGGGCGCGGCGATCGCGAAGTCGCGCACCCGGTCCTCGGCGAAGCGGCGCAGCCGGCCGCGGTCAAGGAAGCCGGCGGTGGCGAAGTCGCGGCTGCGCTGGCGGCCGAGCGCCAGGTTCTCGGCGACCGAGAAATCCGGGACGAGGCCGAGCGCGAAGCGGTCCTCCGGCGCGTGGCCGACCCCGGCCGCCATGATCTCGGCCGGGCGGCGGCCGGCGATCGATGCTCCGTCCAGCCGGATGCTGCCGCGGGCCGGCCGGCGCACCCCGACCAGCGTCTCGAACAGCTCGCTCTGGCCGTTGCCGGCGACCCCGGCGAGGCCCAGGATCTCGCCGCGCCGCACGGCGAACCCGACGCCCTTCAGCACCGGGACGCCGCGCGCCCGCTCGACCCAGAGATCCTCGACCTCGAGCAGCGGCGCGCCCGGCGTGCCGGCCGGCCGCGCCGGCCGCAGCTCGACCTCGCGCCCGACCATCAGCCGGGCCAGCGCGGCGGCGCTGGAGCGGCCCGGCACCACCGTCGCCTCGCTGCGGCCGCGGCGCAGGATGGTGACGCGGTCGGCCTGCATGACCTCGGCCAGCTTGTGCGAGATCAGCAGCACGGCGATGCCCTCGGCCGTCATGCTGCGGATCACCGCGAAGAGCCGCTCGGATTCCTGCGGCGTCAGCGAGGCGGTCGGCTCGTCGAGGATCAGCAGCCGCGCCCCGAGATAGACCGCCTTCAGGATCTCGACCCATTGCTGCTCGCCGACCGCCAGATCGGCGACGCGCGCCTCCGGATCGAGGGCGAGGCCGAGGCGGGCGGCCAGCCCGGCGATGCGGGCGCGGGCGGCGCGCCGGCCGCGCAGCGTGCTGCCCTCCGTGCCGACCGTGATGTTCTCGCGGACGGTGAAGCCCGGCACCAGCACGAAGTGCTGCTGCACCAGCCCGATGCCGGCCGCGATGGCGTCGGCCGGCGAGCGCAGCACCACCGGCCGGCCGTCGATCAGGATGCGCCCGGCATCCGGCCGGTAGAGCCCGTAGAGGCAGGCCGAGAGCGTCGACTTGCCCGCGCCGTTCTCGCCGAGCAGCGCGTGCAGCTCGCCGGGCGCCACCTCGAGGGCGACGCCGTCATTGGCGGCGACCGCCCCGAAGCGCTTGGTCAGGCCCTCGACCCGGAGCCGCGGCGGGAGCTCCGCCGGGGCCGCCATCAGTCGGAGGCCGGCTCCTTGAGGTTGAGCTCGATCGTCTTCTCGCCGGAGACGATCTTGGCCTTGGTCGCCTCGACCAGCGCCGCGACGTCGGCCGGCACCCTGGACTTCCAGGACTCCGAGATCCCCGCCAGGTCGGCGCCGCCCTTGGCCATGCCGAACCACACCGGCTCGGCCGGCGCGGCATAGGGCGTGCCCTTGGTCTTGTGGTCCCACCACTGGTCGATCAGCCAGTCGATCTCCGGATCCCACCTGAGGAGCGCGCTGCTCACCACCGACTTCGGCGCCAGCTTGCTGAGGTCGACATAGTTGCCGAAGCAGCCGATGCCCTTCTGCTCGCAGATCTCGAAGGCGCCCTGCATCTGGTAGATGAAGTCGGCGCCGGCCGCGATCTGCGCCGCGGTGGCCTCCTGCTGCTTGGGCGGGTCGTACCAGCTCTGGATGAAGGTGATCTTGGTCTTGACCGCCGGGTTGACGTCCTTGGCGCCCTGCTTGAAGGCGTTGATCTGGTCGTTGGTGTCCTCGGCCGGGATGGTCGAGACGACGCCGACCGTGTTCGACTTGGTCAGCTTGCCGGCCAGCATGCCGAGCAGGTAGGCCGGCTCGTGCCCGTGCAGGAAGATCCAGTAGGCGTTCTTGCCCAGCGCGCGATTGCCCGACCCGCTCATCACGAACATCGTGTCGGGATAGTCCTTCATCACCTTCTCGATGGCGTCGGCATAGGTGGTGTTGCCGAAGATGATGTCGTACTCGCCGGTCTCGGCGTAGGTGCGGAAGACCTGCTCGGCGTTGTCGAAGACGCTCTCGCTGACATTGAGCTCGATGTCGAGCCCGTGCGGCTTGGCCGCCACCACCCGCCGCCAGGAATCCATCGTGGACTTCTCCCACGGCGTCTCCTCGGTCGACGACAGGATCACCGCCACCTTGAGCTTGGTCGGATCGGCCGCGCCGGCCGGCGCGGCCAGCGCCAGCCCGAGGCCGAGCGCCGCCAGCGCGGCCGCGAAGAACCTCCTCGAGATCAGCATCTCCATCCTCTCCCTCGTTCCGGCCGGAGCCCGGCCCGCCATCCCGTCCGTCAGCTTATCGCATCCCTCGTCCTTCGACAGGCTCACGACGAAGGACGGATTCACGCGGAGACGCGGAGCCGCCGAGGCGAGTCGCGGCCTTGGCCGGTGCGCCCTCCGCGTTCTCCGCGCCTCCGCGTGACATTCTCATTCTCGTCCGCGAGCACGCCCTGTCGAGGGCCGGCTGCGTTCATGCCTGGGAATCCCGGACCCTGCGCTTCGCCGGGATCACGCCGTAGGTCAGGCCGAGCTGCTGCAGCCAGCGGCGATAGGCCAGCGAGCTGCGGTCGCAGAGCTGGTGCTGCTCGGCCGCCGGATCGAGCGGCAGGCGCTGCGGGCGCTGCGATTCCAGCACCGCCTTGTCCTGCAGGAAGATGGCGTCCTGGAAGTCGACGAAGCGGCGGTGCGGCTGGCCCCGGGCGTAGGTCATGGCGAGCACGAACCAGGCGGTCACCATCGTCTCGGCCTGCGGCGCCACGGTGATCATGATGATCTCCGCCGGCTTGCCGCCGGCCGCGCCGGGCTCCTTGGTCAGCAGCGCGGTCAGCGGCCGGGTCACCCGGTAGCTGTACTCGACCATGTCGCCGCCCTCGCTGAGCGCGTTGGAGCGCGGCTGCCAGACCCTGAAGTTGCGCACCGTGACGCCGGACGCGTCCGCCTCGACGGCGTAGTCGGGGATCTCGGTATGCGGCTCGGCGCCGAGCCAGCCGCGATGCACGAAGGCGAAATGCGCCATGTCGAGGAAGTTCTCGATGGCGCGCGGGCCGCTGGTCGCGATCGCGTAGGGTCCGGTCACCACCAGCTCGTAGTCCGCGTCGCTGCCGGCGAGGTCCGGCGGCCCCGCCGGCGGGTCGCCCAGCGACACCCAGACCAGGCCGTGCGCCTCGGCGACGCGGTAGCCCTTCACCACCGCCTTGCCGGGCGGCGCCGCCCCGGGCGCGGCCGGCATCGTGCGGCAGCGGCCGGCCGGGTCGAACTGCCAGCCGTGATAGGGGCAGCCCAGCCGGTCCGGGCCGCGCACCTGGCCCAGCGACAGCTTGGCGCCGCGATGCGGGCAGCGATCCTGCCAGGCGCGCAGCCCCTCGGCGCTGCGCCACAGCACGATGTCCTCCTCGAGCAGCACCCGGCCGACCAGCCGGTCGCCATAGACCTCGTCCGACCGCGCCACCGCGTGCCAGTCGTCGAGCAGCACCCGGTCGGCGATCATGTGCCGCCTCCCATCCCGAAGCGCTCGACCAGCCCGCGCCGCCAGGCGAGCGACAGCCGGTCGGCCGGGATGTGGATCTCCTGGCGCAGGTCGAGCGGCAGGAAGGGCGGCTGCGCCTCGACCAGCGGCTGGTCCTCGACGACGATGGCGAGCGAGTCCCTGATCCAGTAGTCGGGATCGGGATCGCCCGTCGTGTCGGTGCAGATCTGGAAGATCCGGCACTCCGTCGCGCTCACCGGGCTGGCGGCGTCGGCGAAGTAGTGGACGAAATCGGAGCCCACCGGCGCCACCTTGATCAGCGTCGCGAAGGGATAGGTCAGCTCGTAGGTGTAGACGACGTCGCGCCGGTCGAGCCCCGCCCCGGCCGCGTCGGGGAAGCGGTTGACGCCCTCGCGATAGGGAAAGGCGAAGGACAGGCCGTAGGGCTCCTGGCGGACCTCGTAGTGCGGCATGACCGCCTCGCCGGGCGCCCCGAAGCTGCCGCCATGGACCCAGGGGAAGTGGGCGACGTCGTTGAAGTTCTCGAGATGGCGGGCGGCCGAGCTCCGCCAGGCGAAGACCGGCATCGCCACCTTCTTCAGGGCCGGGTCGGCGATGCCGTCCCAGTGCGGCAGCGGCCAGATCGGCTGCTCCTTGAGGCAGACCCAGACCAGGCCGAGATGCTCGACGCAGCGATAGGTGGCGAGCCGCAGCTTCGGCGGGATCGGCGGCGCCGGGTCGGGGATCGAGGGGATGCGGGTGCAGGCGCCGTCGCCGGCATAGTGCAGCCCGTGCATCGGGCAGACCAGCTGGCCGTCCCTGACCCAGCCGGCGCTGAGCCGGGCGCCGCGATGCGGGCAGAGGTCGCGCGCCGCATGGACGCCGGCCGCGGTGCGCCACAGCACCAGCGGCACGTCGAGCAGCCGGGCGGCGAGCGGCCGGTCGGCCAGCTCGTGGGCGAAGGCGACGGGATGCCAGAAGCCGGCCAGCACGTGCCAGTCGCTCTCGCCGATGGCGCTGTCGCGCGGCCGCTCCTCCGGGCCGGACGTGCCGGACCTGGCTGGAAGGAACATCGATGCCCCCTGTTGCCGGGCCGCCGCCCGCGCGGCGGGCGACGGGACTGCGGGATATCTGCGATCTTGCCGGGATTTGATAGCAGAGCCGGCCCGGCGCGTTAATGTCCCGGGCTGCCAACCTGTTGTCCCGGACTCACACGCATCCGCCCGGCCTTGGAGCGCCGCCGCGGCGGCGCTACTGTGGCCGGGCTCGCCCGATCGGGAGGTCGATCCCTTGCCGCAGGACCGTCTGGAGCTGGTGGTGACCGAGGCCCGCCCGGTCGCCGAAAGCGTCCGCTGCTACACCCTCGCCGACCCCGGCGGGGCCGCGCTGCCGCCCTTCGAGGCCGGCGCCCATCTCGACGTCCACCTCGCCAACGGCCTGGTCCGGCAGTATTCGCTGTGCAACCAGCCGGGCGAGACGCACCGCTACGTCATCGCCGTGCTGCGCGAGACGGCCGGACGCGGCGGCTCGGCGGCGGTGCATGACGGGCTGGCGGTCGGCGGCCGGGTCGCCGTCTCGCGGCCGCGCAACTTCTTCCCGGTGGTGCGCGAGGCGCGGCGGCACCTGCTGCTGGCCGGCGGCATCGGCATCACGCCGCTGCTCGCCATGACCCGCGCCTTCGTCGCCGCGGGCACGCCCTTCGCGCTGCATTACTGCGCGCGCAGCGCCGGGCGGATGGCCTTCCGCGAGGAGCTCTCGGCGCCGCCCTTCGCGGCGCACGTCGCGCTGCATCTCGACGACGGCCCGCCGGCGCAGCGCCTCGACCTCGCCGGGCTGCTGCGCGACCGCGCCGCCGGCACGCATCTCTACTACTGCGGCCCGGCCGGCTTCATGACCGCGGTGCGCGAGGCGGCGGCAGCCGCCGGCTGGCCGGCCGACACGCTGCATTGCGAGTACTTCGCTGCCCCCGCCCCGGTCCAGGCCGGCAATGCCGGCTTCGAGCTGCGGCTGGCGCGGCGCGGCCTGAGCGTCTGGGTGCCGCCGGAGAAGAGCGCCGTCCAGGTGCTCGCCGCGCACGGCATCGAGGTGCCGACCTCCTGCGAGCAGGGCATCTGCGGCACCTGCCTGACCCCGGTGCTGGAAGGCCTGCCCGACCACCGCGACGCGGTGCTGAGCGACGCCGAGCGGGCAGCCGGCAAGGAGATGACCCTCTGCTGCTCGCGCGCCCTCTCGCCCTACCTCGTGGTCGATCTCTGAGCCGCCAGCCCGCCAGAAGATCTATGCGCAGGCGCGGAGAAGAAGCCGGGGGCAGGGCCAGCGCTCCCCTCCGCGTCCTCCGCGCCTCCGCGTGCCAGTCTTCTGCCTTTCCGGCGCACGGCGCTGAAGTGCGGGCTCTCCGGCCGCGCCGTCAGAAGTTGCCGAGCTGGCCCGCCGGGTTGCGGCGCGCGGCGAAGTCGCCGGCCGCGGTCGCGGCGCGCCAGTCGTCGAGCGCCCAGCGCACCGAGGGGAAGGCGAGGTCGTCCCACGGGATCTCGTCCCAGGCGAACAGCCCGACCGCCTCGCTCTCCGGGCCGGCGGCGACCGCCGGCGTGACCAGCCGGGCGCGGTACATCACCTGCACCTGGCTGAGCCGCGGGATGCTGTAGACCGCGAGCACGCCCTCGAGCTCGATCTCGGCGGTCGCCTCCTCGCGCGCCTCGCGCCGCGCGCCCTCGTCGGTCGTCTCGTGCAGCTCGAGATAGCCGGCCGGCAGGGTCCAGAAGCCGCGCCGCGGATTGATCGCCCGGCGGCAGAGCAGGATGCGGTCCTGCCAGACGCAGACCGAGCCGACCACCACCTTGGGATTCTCGTAGGCGACGTAGCCGCAATCGTCGCACACCAGCCGCGGCCGGTCGTCGCCCTCCGGCACCTTGCGGACGAAGCGGGCCGGCATCGGGGTGTCGCTCATGGCCGGCACTGTGGCGCGCCCGCCCGACGCAGGCAAGCGCCCCCGCCCGCGGACCGCCTCACGGCTTGAAGCTCACCCGCCAGATGGCGTCGCCGGCATCGTCGGCGACCAGCAGGCTGCCGTCGGCCGCCACCGCCAGCCCGGCCGGGCGGCCCCAGACCTGGGCCGGGCTGTCGCCGCGCAGCCAGAAGCCGCTGAGGAAGGTCTCGTAGAAGCCCTCCGGCTTGCCGCCGCTGAACGGCACGAAGACGACGCGGTAGCCGGTCGGCCGGGCGCGGTTCCACGAGCCGTGCAGCGCGACGAAGGCGCCGCCGCGATAGCGTTCCGGAAAGCTGCCGCCCTGGTAGAAGACGAGGCCGAGCGGCGCCGAGTGCGACTCGATCAGCAGGTCGGGCATGAGCACCTTGGCCGCCAGCTCGGGACGCGCCGGCATGCCGGGCTGTGCATGCTTGCCGATGTAGAAGTACGGCCAGCCATAGAAGCCGCCGGGCTGCAGCTTGGTCAGGTAGTCCGGCACCAGCCCCTCGCCCAGCCCGTCGCGCTCGTTGACGGTGGTCCAGACGTCGTCGGTGCCGGGATAGAGCGCCAGCCCGACCGGGTTGCGCAGCCCGGAGGCGTAGGTCCGCTGGTCCGAGCCGTCGGCGGCGAAGGACTGCACGGTGGCGCGCGGCAGCGGCTCCTCGGCGATGTTGTCGTCGGCGCCGATCGCCACGAAGAAGCGGCTGCCGTCGCGGTTGAACACCAGGTTGCGGGTCCAGTGGCCGCCGCTGCTGCCGAACGCGCCCGGCGAGGTCACCGGCTGCGCCGCGCCCTCCGCCCGGGTCAGGCCGGGATGCCAGCCGAGCCGCCACACCGCCTCGGTGTCGGCGACGTAGAGCGCGTCGCCCTGGATGGCGAGCCCGTAGGGCCGGCGGAAGCCCTCGGCGAAGACGGTCGTCAGCTCGGCCCGGCCGTCGCCGTCGGCGTCGCGCAGCAGCAGCACGCGGCCGGGACGCGACTGGGCGACGAGGACGTCGCCGTTCGGGGCGACGAGCAGCGAGCGCGGGTCGCCGAAGCCCTCGGCGAAGAGATTGACGACGAATCCGGCCGGGACCCGCAGCGGCGGCTGCGCCGGCCGCGGCACCGTCTCCGACCGGTTGGCCGGGCTCTCGGTGGCATAGGGCAGCGGCAGCTTCGCCGCGTCGATGCTGACCCGTGCCCCGGGCGCCTGGTCGGGCGGCAGGCCGGACGGCAGGTCGGCGGCCCGCGGCGCCGGGCCGAGTGCCAGCAGCGCCAGCAGCAGCCCCGCCATCAGGCCGCCGGTCGTCCTTGCGCGCCGGCGGAGGGGGTGGCTGGTCTCGCTCGGCTCTCTTCTCATCGCGTCTCCTGGACTGGCCGGCCGGCCTCGGCCGCCCCAGCCTGTAACGGCTGCCAGGGGAAGACCCGTCGCGCCGCGGATGGTTCCCCCGCCGGGCGCCGCGTCAGGGTCGGCCCATGCCGCAGGCCCGGGCGCTCAGCGCTCGTCCTCGGCACGCCGCCCCCGCTGCTCGCGCCGGCTGCGCCGCGTCCGCCGCCAGCCGACGGCGAGCGCGAACACCACCGCCAGGGGCAGCAGCGCCAGGAGGACGAGCGCCGAGCCGAGATCGCCGAAGGCGCCGCGCAGCGCCGAGAGGGAGGCCTCGATCGCCACCCCCGCCGCCGCCATCCCGCCCGTCGCGGCCCAGGTCAGGCTCGCCGCTTCCATCCGTCGAGCATAGCAGAAGAGCGGCGGCGCGCCGCGACGGCGGCCTATCGCGGCTCGAGCGCGGCCACCCCGGGCAGGGTCTTGCCCTCGAGCCATTCGAGGAAGGCGCCGCCGGCGGTCGAGACGTAGGAGAAGTCGTCGGCGACGCCGGCCGCGGCCAGGGCGGCCACCGTGTCGCCGCCGCCGGCGACGCTGAGCAGCCGGCCGGCGCGGGTCAGCCGCGCCGCCGCCGCGGCCACGGCCTTGGTGCCGGCGTCGAAGGGCGGCGTCTCGAAGGCGCCGAGCGGGCCGTTCCACACCAGCGTGCGGCAGGATTCCAGCCGGGCGACGATGTCGGCGACGCTCCGCGGCCCGACGTCGAGGATCATCTGGTCGCCCGGCACCGCGTCGATCGCCACCGTGCGCGTCGCGGCGCCGGCCTCCAGCTTCGCGGCCACCACCCCGTCGACCGGCAGCACCAGGCTGCAGCCGCGCGCCCTGGCCCGGGCCTCGATGTCGCGCGCCGTGCCGGCCATGTCGCGCTCGGCCAGCGAGCGGCCGATCTCGACGCCGCGCGCCACCAGGAAGGTGTTGGCCATGCCGCCGCCGACCACCAGCAGGTCGACCTTGGCGATCAGGTTGCCGAGCAACTCCAGCTTGGTCGAGACCTTGGCGCCGCCGACCAGCGCGGCCACCGGCCGCTGCGGGCTCTCCAGCGCCTTGCCGAGATGGTCGAGCTCGGCCTGCATCAGCCGCCCGGCCACCGCCGGCAGCAGCCCGGCCAGCGCCGCGGTCGAGGCGTGGGCGCGGTGCGCCGTCGAGAAGGCGTCGTTGACGTAGAGGTCGCCGAGCTTCGCCAGCGCGGCGGCGAAGCCGGGATCGTCGGCCTCCTCCTCGGCATGGAAGCGCAGGTTCTCCAGCAGCGCGATGCCGCCCGGCGGCAGGGCGTCGACCACCGCGGCGGCGGCCGGCCCGACGCAATCCTCGGCGAAGGCGACCGGCCGGCCGACGGCGCGGGCCAGCGGCTCGACGATCGGTCTGAGCGACATCTTCGGCACGACCTTGCCGTCGGGCCGGCCGAAATGCGACAGCACCATCACCCGGGCGCCCTTGGCCAGCAGCTCCTTCAGCGTCTCGGCGCTGCGGTCGATGCGGGTGCTGTCGGTGACCTTGCCGTCCTTCACCGGCACGTTGAGGTCGGCGCGCACCAGCACGCGGCGGCCGGCCGGATCGATGTCGTCGAGAGTGCGGAAGCGCGGCATGGCGGACCTCGGGGTCGGGCTCGAAAAGGGCCCGCCATGATGCCCGCCCGGCGCCGATTTGCAATCGGGCGCGAGGGGACCGTGAGGGGACTGCCGCGGCGTTGCCGCAATTGCTGCTACGATGGCCCGGCCACGAGCAGGGAGGAGCGCATGATCTGTCTGAGGAGGGCCGCGGTCGCGATCGGCCTCGTGCTGGCCCTGGCGACCGGCCGGCCGGCCGCCGCTGCGGACTTCGCCGCCGAGCTGCAGGCGCTGCTCTATGCCGGCAAGCTGCCGGAGGCCGCGTCGCTGGCGACGCAGCGCCTCGCCGCCGCGCCGGAGGACGACCAGGCGCGCTTCGCGCTCGGCGCCGCCCAGTTCCTGCTGGCGGTCGAGCATCTCGGCCAGGGGCTCTACCGCTACGGCCTGATCGCCGAGCACAGCGATCCGACCGGGCTCGGCGGCCTGCCGCTGCTGCGGCTGCCGGTGCCGCTCAACCGGGCGCCGCAGCCGGTCACCTATGAGGCGCTGCGCGGCGTGCTGGCCGGCTTCGTCGCCGACCTCGAGCCGGCGGAGCGGACCCTGTCCGGCGTCACCCATGCCGAGTTCAGCCTGCCGATCGAGCTCGGCAAGGTGCGGCTCGACCTCGACGGCGACGGCGCTGCCGGGCCGGACGAGGCGCTCTGGATGCTGTTCCAGCGCGTCGCCAACATCGCGTGGCTCGACGCACCGGCGGCCGCCCAGCTCACCGTCGCCTTCGACGCCGGCGACGCCGCCTGGCTGCAGGCCTATTGCAACCTGCTGATGGCGTTCGACGAGTTCGTGCTCGGCCATGACTGGCACGAGGCCTTCGACGCCACCTTCCACAACCTCTTCCTGCGCGCCGACACGCCGCTCGGGCGGCTCGACCGCGCCGCCATGGCCGAGGCGCTGGCCGGGGGCGCCCAAAGCGAGCAGGCCGCCGCGCTGCGCGAGCGCGCCGAGATGGCCGGCATCGCCGACCTCGTCGCCTTCGTCCACCTGGTCCGCTGGCCGGTGGCCGATCCCGCCCGGCTGAAGAGCAGCCTCGGCCATCTCGAGGGCATGGTGCGGGCGAGCCGCGAGAGCTGGCGGCGGATCCTGGCGGAGACCGACGACGACCGCGAATGGATCCCCAACCCGAAGCAGCACGGCGTGCTGCGCACCATGCCGCTCTCGGCCGAGCAGATCGCCGCCTGGAACCATCTGCTCGACGGGCTCGAGGCGATCCTGGCCGGCCGCGTCCTGATCCCGCACTGGCGCTTCGCCGAGGGCCTCAACGTCCGGCGGATGTTCCTCGAGCCGACCACCTTCGATCTCGTGCTGCTGATCCAGGGCAGCGCCGCCATCCCCTATCTCGAGAAGGGCCCGCTGGCCGAAGGCCAGAGCTGGGGCGCGCTGCTCGACGTCTTCGGCGGCGGCTTCCTCGACTACGCCGCATGGCTGAACTGAGGCGCGGCAGCGCGGCGGGGTAGCGGGCCTTCCGCCGGCGGCGTATCGTCCGCTGCCGTGGGGGATGGAGGCGCACAGGACGGCGCCGCGGCAAGACGGGGGAGCGGCGGCATGCGGTTCGCCGAGGTGCTCAAAGAGGTCGTCTGGTGCCTGCTCGGCGAGGGGCAGGTCTCCTACCAGCGGCTGAGGCGCGACTTCGATCTCGACGAGGCGCAGCTCGAGGATCTGCGCACCCTGCTGATCGCCACCAAGCGCTGCGCCGTCGACCGCGACGGGCGCTTCCTCGTCTGGGCCCCCGCCGGCCCGCCGGAGCGCGCGCCGGCCCTGGCGCCGCTGCCCCCGGCAGCGGCCGACGCGCCCGCGCTGCCCGACGCCGCCCGCCGGCAGCTCACCGTGATGTTCTGCGACCTGGTCGGCTCGACCGACCTCTCGACCCGGCTCGACCCGGAGGACCTCTCCGACCTGATCGGTGCCTATCGCGACGCCGTCACGACGATCGTGCGCCGCTATGACGGCTTCGTCGCCAAGTACATGGGCGACGGCATCCTGGTCTATTTCGGCTATCCCTACAGCCAGGGGCGCGACGCCGAGCGGGCGCTGCACACCGCCATCGAGATCGTCGAGGCGATGCCCGGCCTCAATGCCGGCATCGCCGGCGGGCGGGGCATCGCGCTGGCGGTGCGGATCGGCGTGGCGACCGGGCTGGTGATGGTCGGCGAGACGATCGGCGAGGGCGCCGCGACCGAGCAGGCGGTGGTCGGCGAGACGCCGAACCTCGCCGCCCGCCTGCAGGGGCTGGCGCCGCCCGACGGCATCGTCGTCGGCGCGCTCACCCGGCAGCTCGCCGGCGACGGCTTCCACTACGAGGATCTCGGCCCGCAGCAGGTGAAGGGCGTGCCGGAGCCGGTGACGGCCTGGCGCGTCACGCTGCGCCGCCAGGCCGAGAGCGAGACCGAGGGCGGTCCGGCGACGCCCACCCTGCTGGTCGGGCGCGACGAGGAGGTCGGCCTGCTGCGCCGCGCCTGGCACCAGGCGAGCGACGAGCGGCGCGGCCAGGTGGTGCTGCTGAGCGGCGAGCCCGGCATCGGCAAGTCGTCCCTGATCCGCACGCTGCGCGCCGAGCTGCAGGGCGAGGCGCCGCGGCGGATGACCTTCCAGTGCTCGCCCTACCACGCCGACAGCGCGCTCTACCCGGTCGTCGAGCATCTCAAGCGTGCCGCGCGCTGGGAGGCGGGCGACAGCCCGGCGACGCGGCTCGAGAAGCTCGAGACGATGCTCGGCGCCTACGGCCTGCCGCTCGCCGAGACGGCGCCGCTGGTCGCCGCGCTGCTCTCCCTGGAGGTCCCCGAGGGGCGCTACCCGCGGCTCGACCTGACGCCGCAGCAGCTGCGCCAGCAGACCCAGGACGCGCTGATCGCGATGATGCTCGAGGAGGCGGAGCGCCGGCCGGTGCTGGCGATGTGGGAGGACCTGCACTGGGCCGACGCCTCGACCCTGGAGCTGATCGGGTTGCTGATCGAGCAGGTTCCGACCGTGCCGCTGCTCATGATCCTGACCTTCCGGCCGGAGTTCAACCCGCCCTGGCCGGGCCGCTCGCACCAGACGCCGATCACGCTCAACCGCCTGGAGCGGCCGCAGACCGAGGCGCTGGCCCGCCAGCTCGCCGGCGGCCGGGCGCTGCCCGAGCCGGTGCTCGAGCACATCGTGCGCAAGACCGACGGCGTGCCGCTCTATGTCGAGGAGCTGACCAAGGCGGTGCTGTCCTCCGGCAACCTCCGCGAGGAGGGCGACCGCTACGAGCTCACCGGGCCGCTCTCCGGGCTGGCGATCCCGGCCAGCCTGCAGGAGGTGCTGATGTCGCGCCTCGACCGGCTGCCCAGCATGCGCGAGGTGGCGCAGCTCGGCGCCGTGCTGGGCCGCGAGTTCGCCTACGACATGCTGCGCTCGGTGGCGGCGGTGGAGGAGACGCGGCTGCGCGACGGGCTCGGGCTGCTGGTCGACGCCGAGCTGCTCTACCAGCGCGGCCGGCCGCCGCGCGCCACCTACGTCTTCAAGCACGCCCTCATCCAGGACGCCGCCTACCAGTCGCTGCTGCGCCGCACCCGCCAGCAATACCACCAGCGGGTCGCGACGCTGCTCGAGCGCGACTTCCCGGAGATCGTCGCGTCGCAGCCGGACCTCGTCGCGCATCACTACACCGAGGCCGGCGCCGCCGATGCGGCGATCGCCTACTGGCTGAAGGCCGGCCGCAAGGCGGCGCAGCGCTCGGCCAACCAGGAGGTGATCGGCCATGCCGGGCGGGCGCTCGAGCTGCTCGCCGTGCTGCCGCCGGGCCGCGAGCGCGACGCCCGCGAGCTGCCGCTGCAGCGGCTGGTCTGCTCGGCGCTGATGGCGAGCAAGGGCTACGGCGCCGCCGAGACCAACGTCGCCTTCCAGCGCGCCCGCGAGCTCTGCGAGGTGCTCGACAGCGACGAGATCCTGCCGGTGCTGTCCGGCGTCTGCCTGTTCGAGCTGACCCGCGCCCACCACGGCATGGCCCGCGACATCGGGCTGGAGATCGCCGGCCGGGCGCGCAGCGGCGGCGACGTCGCCTCGGAGATCGTCGGCCTCGTCTATGCCGGCTGCGGCTACATCCATCTCGGCGACTGCGTGCCGGCGGTGGAGGTCTGCCGGCGCGCCGGGCAGCTCTTCGAGGCGGAGCGGCCGAGCGGCTTCGGGCTGCGCTTCGGGATCGAGGCGCAGGCCGCGGGCTACGCCTATGGCGGCTGGGCGCTCTGGCTGGCCGGCCAGCCCGACCAGGCGCGGGCCAGCGGCGAGCGGACGCTCGCCATCCTGGAGACCGTGCCGCATCCCTTCTCGCTCGCCCGCGCCTATTACTGGACGGCGGTGATCCACCAGATGCGCGGCGACTGGCCGATGGTCGAGGAGCGCGCCCGCCAGGCCGTCAAGGCGAGCCAGGAGCTGGGCTTCCCGATGAGCGCCGCCACCGGCCGCGTGCTGCACGGCGCCGCCCGCGCCGCGCTCGGCGACGCCGAGGCCGGCATCCGCGAGATGCGCCTCGGCCTCGCCGACTACCACGCCACCGGCGCCCGCTTCCAGCGCAGCTACCTGCTCTGCCTGCTCGCCGAGGCGCTCGGCGACCAGGGCCGCCTCGACGAGGCGCTCGAGGCCGTCGAGGAGGCCCGCGAGTTCGTCGAGGCCACCGACGAGCGCTACTGGGAGGCCGAGCTCGCCCGGGTGCAGGCGCGCCTGCTGCTCGCCGGCGGCACCGACGAGGCCGTCGTCGACGCCCACCTCGTGCGCGGGCTCGAGATCGCCCGCGCCCAGCAGGCCCGCTCGCTCGAGCTGCGCGCCGCCACCGCGCTGGCCCGCCACCGCTCCGTCCGCGGCGAATGCGCGGCGGCCGCGAGCCTGCTACGCCCGGTGCTGGCCGGATTCAGCGAGGGCTTCGACACGCCCGATCTCGTCGGCGCGAAGGCGCTGCTGGCGCAGATGGGGTGAGCGGTCCCCGCCGACGTGCCTCGATTCTACAGTGCGGACGGCGGGCCGCCGGCTCAAGGCAGCGAGGACAGGCGGCTCACGATGAAATCGAGCACGGCGGGCCCGTCGACGTCATGGGCCCACTGAGTGTTTGGCGGCCGACCGGTGGCCCGCCAGAAATCCACCACGGTCTCACCACAGGTCAGCTCACCCTGCACCTCGACGTCGACGTTGACGTGCTTGGTCCTGAACAGATCCGGCCGGATCAGCCACGCGATCGTGCAGGGGTCGTGCATCGGCACCACATCGACTCCGATCCGTTCCTTGTTCGACCCGGGCATCTGGGTGAAGATCGGGGCGAGCGCCCGCGCGGCACTGCTCCGGCTCGCCAGCAGCGCCTGTCGGTGCGCGGGCTGCGCGAGCACCCGGTAGGTCACGTCCAGGCCGAACGCCACGATCGGCCGACCGCAGTTGAACACCACCTTCGCCGCGTGCGGGTCGACGTGGATGTTGAACTCCGACACCGGCGTGACGTTGCCGCCTGCGACGCGCGCCCCGCCCATCAGCACGATCTGCTTTACCTTCGGCAGCAGCTGGGGCGCCTTGATGGCAAGGAGCGCGACGTTGGTGAGCGGACCGGTCGACACCAGCGTCACGGTATCATCCGGCGCCTCGCGAAGCACCTCGATGACGAAGTCGACCGCGTGCCCGGGCCCGGACGCCAGTTGCGGATCCCGGACCGCGACGCCCTCGATGCCGGTCTTGCCGTGGGCATGCTCTGCGGTCACCAGCGGCCGCATGAGCGGCCGGTCGGCGCCGCGATAGACCCGGGCATCGGTCTTGCCGCAGAGCTCGCAGACGAAGCGGGCGTTGCGCTCGGTCAGGTGAAGCGGGGTGTTGCCGGCAACGGCGGTGATGCCGATCAGATCGATCTCGTCTGGCGACGCGATCGCGAGCGCGATGGCGATCGCATCGTCGCGTCCGGTGTCGCAATCCATGATCACCCGGTGCTTCATCGCGCTCTCCTACGTGCCGCCAGAATAGTCGAACCGCTCGCGCCCGAGAAGCAGTACGTGATTGCTTGAACGTATTGATCGATTGAGAAGCTAATTGGATCGAGATTTTCTCGGTCGTATGCCAAGGTTTTCTTGCTTGACGGCCTCTCAACGCGTCGTTTGACTGTGAACTTGGCAGTCAGCACACAATCGACCCTCGCGGCTGGTCCGCGCTTCCAGGAGGGTCTCGCGCGCCGACGTCTGTCGGATAATCGGGAGGGTGCACATGATGGAAGACCGCAACCCAAAGACTCGCCGGCGGCCGGCACCGCTGTCGCGCCGCACACTGCTGGCGACGGCTGCGGCCGGGATCATCAGCATGCCCTTCGTGGGACGGGCGCGTGCCAGCGACACCAGCAGGAAGGCGGCGGTCATCCTCGGCCCCGACGGGCGTGGCGACCTCGGCTGGAACGACCTTGCCTGGAATGGCGGCAACCTCGCCAAGAAGCAGGGCGTGGTCGAGGACTTCAAGCTGTTCACCACCACGGAGAACGAGGCGCTCTCGCTGCTCACCGACATCGCGTCGAGCAACGAGTACCGCATCATCGTCTCGGCCACCTCCTACGTGGCGGCAGTCCTGCCCGAGGTCAGCAACCAGTATCCCGAGCAGAACTACGCTCAGCTCGACATCTATCCCGAGATCAAGGAGAGCGACCCCGGGTACAAGGGCGTGCTCGGGCTGAAGTTCGCGCAGGAGCAGATGTCGGCCCAGGCGGGCGTGCTCGCGGCCTTCCTCGCCGCCCATCACGACTTCGCAAAGGCCGGGATCGTGCTCGGCACCGAGATCGCCGCTCTGTTCGACTTCGAGATCGGCTACAAGTGGGGCGTCGACTGGGGCGTCGAGTGGCTGAAGGCGAACAAGCCTGACGTGTTGAAGGGCAAGAAGATCGAGGCCCTGAAGCAGAACGAGCGCGTGCTCTGGACCTATGCCGGCGTGTGGGGCGACCCGGCCAAGGGCAAGGCGGCAACCCAGATCCAGTTCCAGCAGGGTGCCGGAATCGTCTATCAGGTCGCGGGCGGCACCGGCCTCGGCGTCCTGGCGGCGGCCGACGACGCGCACAAGGCCGGCAATATCCCGATAGGCCGGCCGCCCTTCGCGATCGGCGTCGATTCCGACCAGGGCTGGATCAACCCCTACGTCATCACGTCCGGCCTGAAGCGGGTCGATCTCGCCACCCTCAACTCCATCAAGCTCGCCATGGACGGCAAGTTCCGCGATGCCGTGGCGGCGGGCAAGGGCGTCATGTGGATGACCCTGGCGAACGGCGGCGTCGGCCTTGCCAACGAGCAGACCCTGGTCGATGCGCTCCAGTTCGCCAAGGATGCGGGCTCGCTGACCGAAGACAAGATTCCGGGCATCCTGGCCAGGAACAAGGAGCTCCGGGCGGCGCAGCCCGACTGGATCTGGCCGACGCTGGACCAGCTCGGCACCGACATCAAGGCCGGCAAGGTCGAGGTGCCCAAGCCGTCCGCCGATCCTGAGAAGTGGGGCATCAAGAAGATGCGGGCCATCTACGGCTAGACGGCCGGAACGGGGCGTCGCGGCAGGCGGTTGCCGCGGGGCGGGGCACTGGGCGGATCGGCGCCCGATGCTCGATCCGCCGCGGCGGCCAGCTTCGCCGGGATCGGGTTCACCACAGTGCCATGAGCGCAACGCACAGCCGAGGCGACTGGCTTCACGAGGCGAGCCTCGTCGCGGCGCCGCTGCTTCTCGGATTCGCGGCGGCGGCCGCGGTCATCGTCGTGAACGGCGGCAGCATCGGCATGCTGTTCACGGCCTTCTACAACACGGTCACCAACCGCAACGGCCTGCTGCAGACCGTCGCCAGCGGCACCGCCCTGGCCCTGACGGCGCAATGCTTCATCATCGGCTTCCGCTGCGGGGTCTTCAACATCGGCGCCGAGGGCGCGCTCTTCGCCGGCGCGATCGCCGCGATCCAAGTCGGCGCCTTCTGGCCGCTGCCGCAGGGCATTCACCTTGCCGCGGTGATGCTGGCGGCGATGCTCGCGGGCGCGGCCTGGCTCTATCCGGTCGCGCTGCTGAAGACCTACCGCAACGTCAACGAGATCGTCACGACGATCATGATGAACTTCATCGGCCGCTACCTGCTGGCCTTCTTCGTGATGTGGGTGTTCCGCGACACCAAGGTCGACACGGGCGCCTTCTCCGTGCCGATCCGGCCGACCGGACGCTTTCCCGTCATCGCCTCTCCCCTGACCTGGGCCTGCCTGCTCGCCGTGGTCGTGCCGGTGGTCGCCTACGTGCTGCTCTGGCACACCAGGTTCGGCGCACATATCCGAGCGACGGGCTACAATGCGGACGCCGCCCGGGGCGCAGGCATCGACGTCAGGCGGCTCGGCGCCATGGTGTTCCTCGCGGGCGGCGCGGCGGCCGGCTTGGCGGGGTGCGTGCTGACGGCCGGGCTGTCGCCCACCTTCAAGGTCGGTGAGGATCTGTCGGCGCTGCGCAATTTCGGCCTGCTCGGCATCTCGGTCGCCATGATCGGGCGCAATCACCCGCTCGGTGCGATGCTGGCGAGCTTCTTCGTCGCGGCGG
Source organism: Dongiaceae bacterium (assembly GCA_046349435.1). GTDB lineage: Bacteria > Pseudomonadota > Alphaproteobacteria > Dongiales > Dongiaceae > JAXMCI01. The sequence goes on from JAXMCI010000035.1 coordinate 66,751, forward strand.
TCCGGACCTCCCGCTTCCAGTTCCAGAAGATGGGAGTCGCTCCGGAGGTCACCGAGATCTTCATTGGGGTGGTCATCTTTGCGTTCGCCTTCCCCTATGTCTTCCAGTCCGCCGCAACCTGGATCAAGGCGATCAGGCGGTCCCGATGGGGATCCGAAGAGCATGGCTAGCCTCTCCGCCTACGCGAAGAACCGCATCATCCTCGCTGCGGTGATCCTCGCCTTGCTGGCCGGGCTGGACGTGGCGCTCGGTCCCACCCCGACCATCACCATCACCATCCTGGGCATCGCCGCCATGACCCCGATCGGGCTCGCCGCCATCGGGGAGATCGTCAACGAGCGCGGCGGGCTGGTGAACATCGGCATCGAGGGCATCATGGTGGTCGCCGGGCTCACCTCGATCATGGCGGCGGAAGCATCCGGCAGCCCCTATCTCGCGATGCTCGCCGCCATGGCGACCGGCGCGGCCATCGCCTTCGTCTTCGCCCTGATCGCCACCTACGGCCGCGGATCGCAGATCATCGCCGGCCTCGGCCTCAACCTGGTGGCGCTCGGGGTCGTGGCGCTCGGCCTGCTGGACTACTGGGGCACGCCGGGGTTCCACATGCTCGCCGACGACAGCGAGCGTCCTCCGCGCATCTTCACTGCCTACGGGCCGCTCAGCTGGCTCTACCTCCTGACCTTCGTGGCCGCCTTCCTCGCCTGGTTCCTGCTGAGCCAGACGCGCTTCGGCATGCACGTCACCGCATCGGGCAACAATCCCTTCGTGACCGACGCCAACGGCATCGACGTCTATCGGGTGCGCATCAAGGCCTGCGTCATCGGCGGCGTGCTGGCCGGGCTGGCGGGCGCCTTCCTTGCCCTCGACTACCTGGGCGGCGTGACCAAGGACGTCAGCCAGGGGCGCGGGTTCATGGCGCTGGCCTGCATCGTGTTCGGTGCCCTCGACATCCCGCTGGTCCTGGGCATCGCCTTCGTCTTCGGGCTGACCGAGGCGATCGCCCTCTGGGCGCAGAACGCCCCCTGGGCGAAGGAGTTTGTCACTGCCGGCGGCAACTCCTTCCTGCTGATGATTCCCTACCTGACGGTGATCGTCGCGCTGGCCCTGTTCCCCGGCTTCGAGCGCCTGTCGAGGATGATCGGGGAGAACTACTGGAGAAGCCAGTGACGGAGCAGCCGCTCTTCGAGATGAAGGGCATCCGCAAGGTCTACAAGGGCAAGGTGGCGCTGGACGGCGTCGACTTCGCGATCGGCCAGGCCGAGGTGGTCGGGCTGATCGGCGACAACGGCGCCGGCAAGAGCACGCTGGTCAAGGTCCTGACCGGCCTGATCCGCGCCGACGCCGGCATGATCAGCCACCGCGGCGCGTCGGTCGCCATCGACAACCCCTCGGATGCGCACGCGCTCGGCATCGAGTCGGTGCACCAGCGCGGCGCCACCATCGCGGAGATGACGATCTGGGAGAACTTCTTCCTGGGCCGCGAGGCGACCCGCCGCTGGGGGCCGATAACCCTGCTCGACAAGCCCGCGATGCGCCGTCTGACGGCGGAGCGTACGCACGAGCTGGGGATCGAGCTGCCGAGCGTCGACCGGCGCATCGAGACCCTCTCCGGCGGCGAGCAGCAGGCGGTGATGATCGGCCGGGCCATCCATTTCGGCGGCGATCTGCTGGTGATGGACGAGCCCACCTCGGCACTGTCGATCCGCGAGACGGACAAGGTCCTGGGCTATGTGCGCAACGCCCGGGACAATCTCGGCAAGTCGGTGATCTTCATCACCCACATCATCCGCCACATCTACCCCATTGCCGACCGCTTCGTGGTGCTGTGGAAGGGCAGCAAGATCGCCGACGTGCGGCGCGACCAGATCGATCGGCGCGACCTTGAGAGCCTGGTGATCAATGGGCCCCCGGCGTGACCCGGCGGGCCGCGCCCGCCGGCAGCAGCACAACGCGATAGGAGGATGACATGCCGACCGAGCGACCGGCTGCCCTGAGGACCGCCGGCCCGGCCGCGGGCGCGCGCCGTGCAGGCGGGCGCGGCCGGCGGAAACTCACCTACGGCGCTCCGACGGAAAAATGCGCGACCCTGGTCCGGCTCGGCATCGCCGAGGGCGTCTTCGCCGCTCTCGGCATTGACCTCGAGGTCGAGGTCGTCTTCTCAGGGCCGGAGCTGGCGCGAGCCTATGGCGAGGGCCGCATCCCGATCGGCGAGATGGGCAGCCCACCCTCGGTGACCGCCATCGCGCGCGGCGCGGGCTTCCGGCTGATCGGCGGTGGCGCACGGCGCAAGCTGCTGACCTGGCTTGTCACGCGCCCTGGCATCGGCAGCATCGAGGATCTCCGCGGCAAGCGCTTCGGCACGCTGTCGCCCGGCAGTTGCGGCGACTGGTTCTACCGCCAGATGCTCAAGGCACGCGGCCTCGATTCCGCCACCGACATCCAGATCGTCGGCATCGGCCCGGACTATCCGAGGCAGGTCGAGATGATCGTCGCGGGCGAGATCGACGCCACGCTTCTCGTCGAGCCGGCGGTCGCCGTGGCGGAGGCCGAGCCGGGCGTGACCGTCCATGGCGCCGTCTTCGAGGAGCCGACGTTCGGCACCTTCCAATGGTGCATTCTCGCGGCCAACGACGATTTCGCACGCCGCGAGCCCGACACCGTCCGGGCCGTGCTCGAGGGCTATCGGGCCGCGGTGCGCCTTGCCGTCGCCGATCCGGAGCTCTGGCGGCACTTCCTGGTGCGTCACTTCGGCGTCAGCGACGAGATCGCCGGGCGCGCGGTGGCGCGCGAGCTGCCGATGATGGCGGTCGACGCATCGATCGACATCGAAGGGCTGGCCAACTCGATCGCGCTGCAACGACGGCTGGGGGCGATCACCCGCGAGATCGCGACTGCCGACGTCGTCAATCCGGCTTTCGCCTCGCTGCTCGGCGGCGCCGCCCAGGGCGCGGCTCGATGAGGATCGCGAGGAGGCTCGACCGCTGACCGGTGGAACGGTCGGGCGCGGTTCGGCCGCCACGCCCTCCGGCGACAAGCGGCCGGGCCGATTGAGGCTGTACCCGTCCCGCACGGGGCGATACGCTTTCCTGCCGATGAAAACCACGAGAATCACCATCCGGCAGCTCCAGGTCTTCGTCGCGCTGGCGAAGACCGGCAATTTCCACAAGTGCGCCGCCTCTGCCGGGCTGTCGCAATCGGCGCTGTCAGCCAGCCTGAAGCAGCTCGAGCGGGCGGTCGGCTTCGCCCTGATCGACCGCACCACCCGGCAGGTTTCCATGTCGCGCCTGGGCGAGGAGCTGCTGCCGGCCATCGAGCAGATTCTCGGCGATGTCGAGGCGCTGACCGAGCGCGCCGCCGCAGCCGCAGCCGGACGCGCCGGGCCGATCCGGATTGTCGGGCTGCATTCGCTCACCACGCGCCTCCTTCCGCCGGTCATGGCGGCGTTCGCCCGGGCCAATCCCGGCATCCATTTCAGCGTCACGGAGAACACCACCTCGGAGATCATCCGCGACGTGTCGCGGGGCGCGGCGGACGTGGGTTTCACCAGCTTTCGGGCGAACGCGACCGATCTCGGCTTCGAGCCGCTGCTGAGCGACGCCTACATGCTGGTGGCGCCGCTCGGGCATCCGCTGGCGCAGAAGCGGATCGTGAGCTGGGACGACCTCTCGCCCTATCCGTTCCTCGCCATGACCCGCGGGACGCAGACGCGGGACCTGATGGACGAGATCCTGCAATCGGCCGGCCGCGCCGTCACCCCGGCCCACGAGGCGTTCCATTTCGGATCGATCGAGCAGTTCATCCTGCAGGACATGGGGGTCACCGCGATACCCGCGCTCGTGCTCAGCCAGGAACATCGCGAGCGCCTGACGATCCGGCCGCTGGTCGGGCCCGAGATCTTCCGCCATCTCGGCATCGTCTCGCACAAGCGCAGGAAGATCAGTCCCGCCCTCGCCAACTTCCTAGAGGAGCTGAGGATCGCGGTCGGCCGGCTGCGGCAGCCCGGGCTCAAGTCGCTGCTGCCGCCGCCCAGGGAGGGCACGCGATGAGCCGGCGGGGTGGCCGCGAGGACGGCCGATCGGCCGCCCTCGCGCCGGCTTCCGGCATCCAGCCCGGCGCACTGAACCTCCTGGAGCGCGCGCTCGGCCTCGGGGCCGGGCAGAGGCTGCTCATCGTGGCGGAGCCCGACGGGACCGCCATCTACGACCGGGAGGTCGGCGACACCCTGGCCGCTGCGGCGCGCCGGCTCGGGGCCGAGACGGCGAAGGTCGTGGTGCCGCTGCCCGCCGGACCCGAGCACTTGCCGGGCGCACTGACGGCCGCGATCGTGGCGGCCGATCGCGTCCTGTTCCTCAGCCGGATCGGGGACCAGGTCCGGTTCTCACGGATCCCCGGCCTGGAGAAAAGCGTCATCGCCTACACGCTGACCACGGCGCTGCTCGAGGGGTGGTTCGGCCGGCTTCCCCATCGCTTCCTCACCGAGATCCACGATCGATTTCAGGCGACCCTCGACGCCGCGCGGACCTACCGGATCCGCAGCCCGGCCGGAACCGATCTCGCGGGCAGCCTGGCGTCCGGTCTTCCGGCGGGCGAAGGCGTCCGCGACTTCACGGTGCGCAGCTTCCCGGTGATGATTTTTCCCCCGGTGCCCGCCGCCGGCGCGTCGGGGCGGCTGGTGCTCACCCACTTCCTATGCTCGACCTCGATACACGACTATGGCGGCGCGATCCTGCCGCTGCCCTCGCCGCTGACCCTGACCATCGAGAGCGGGCGGATCGTCCGCTTCGACGGCGAGCCCGCGCTGCGCCGCCGGGTGGAGGCGCATTTCGCCCGGATCGGCGCCCTGAGCGGCGGCGACCCGGCCCGGCTCTTCTCCTGGCACGCCGGGATCAATCCCGCGACCGCCTTTCCCGGCGCGGCCCTCGATGCCATCGACCGCTGGAGCTCGGTCGCGTTCGGCAGCCCGCGCTACGCGCATTTCCATCTCTGCGGCCGCGACCCGGGCGACATCTGCGGCCAGGTGTTCGACGCCACCATCGAGCTCGACGGGGAGGCGTACTGGCGCGACGGGCGCTTCCTCTTCCTGCAACGGCAGGAGAATGCGGCGCTGGCCGCGGCCTGCGGCGTGCCGCCGGAGGTGCTGACGACGGTTGCGCCGATCGGCATCTCCTGACGGCGTGGGGCCGGCGCGCAGCGTGCGCACGGCCCCGCGGCTTGAGATCGGCGCCGCACAGGCCGCAGGCGATCCGGCTGGGAGGCCGAGCCGCAGCGCCTGCAGGCCCGCCTGCTGCTCGCCGCCGGGACCGACGAAGCGGTCGTCGACGCCCACCTCGTGCGCGGCCTGGAGATCGCCCGCGCCCAGCAGGCCCGCTCGCTCGAGCTGCGTGCCGCCACCGCGCTCACCCGCCACCGCTCCGCGCGCGGCGAGTGCGCGGCGGCGCTGACCTGCTGCGCCCGGTGCTGGTGAGCTTCAGCGAGGGGCTGGACACGCCGGACCTCGCCGGGGCGAAGGCGCTGCTGGTGCAGATGGAGCGGCGGCGGATACGGCGCGGCGAGCCACACCTGATCCCCTGGCCGGCTGCGGCGAGGTGCCGCCTCAGTCGCGCAGCGCGTCCAGCGGTCGCCGACTCGCGAAGGTCCGGCGTGTCCAGCCCCTCGGTGAAGCCGTCCAGGATCGGCGCCAGCAGCGCCGCCGCGGCCGCCCCCTCCCGGCGCTCGTCGAGCAGCCGGGCGAGATCGCGCGCGGCGCGCAGCTGCAGCGACGGTGCCTCCTGCTCCGTGGCGATCTCCAGCGCGCGGCGCAGGTCGCGCTCGCCCGCCTCGCCGCCATGCACGCCGATCCCGGCGCGCAGCCGGTGGAGCTCCGCGGCGAAGGCCCGGTCGCCGCCCTGCTCGAGCGCGGCGAAGGCCGCGTCGATGTGGCGCCGGGCCTCGCGGTGGCGGCCGGCCGTCGCATAGGCCTCGGCCGCCAGCCCGTGGTGAAAGGCGCGCATCCGGCCGGCGCCGATCCGCCGCGCTTCCTCCAGCCCGGCCTCGATCTCCTCCAGGCCGGGCGCGGTGCCGCGCTGCGACAGCGCCCAGCCGAGATGGATCAGCCCCCAGGCGTGCCAGAGCGGCAGCGACATCTCCTCGGCCAGCCCGATCGCCTCGCGGGCGCCGCTCTCCACCCGCTCCGGCCGGCGCAGCCAGATGTTGGGCGTGGTGACGCCGTAGCAGAGCGCGATGCCGGTGGTGTTGGCGTGGTTGATCGCGCGGGTCCAGGCGAGATTCTCCTCGCTGGCCATTGCTGCCTGGTCGGGAAACCCGAGATGCCAGAGGTTCCAGACCCGGTAGTTGGCCGCGGCCGTGCGCGGGTCGTGGCCGAAGCGGTGGCCGAGGTCGCGATGGACCGCCGGGTCGTAGAGCGCCAGCGACCGCTCGACGAGGTCGAGCGACTCGCGGAAGCGGCCCTCATGGAAGCGCTCCAGCCCGAGCATCCGGTGGCCGATCAGCCGCACGCCGGCGTCGCCCCCGGCCTCGGCGATGGCGGCATAGCGCGTCGCAAGGTCGCCCATGCTGCCGCCGAGGATGTAGAAGGAGGCCCATTGGCCATAGAGCGCAGGCAGCTGCAGCAGCGGGTCGCCGATCGCCTCGGCCAGCAGCTGCGCCTGCTCGAAGGCCTGCAGCGTCGCCACCGCCTGGTAGCCCTGGTTGGCGATCAGCGCCTGGCCGCGCTGCAGCTGCAGGGCCTGCTCGCGCCGCCGGCCGCCCTCGCCCGCCGCGACGGCGCGGCACAGGCGGATGGCATTGTCCAGGCTGGCGATCGCCTCGCGGTAGGCCGGCCGCGCCAGGGCCTGGGCGCCGGCCTCCTCCCAGTAGCCGAGCGCGCGCTCCGCCAGGCCCGCCGCCTCGGCATGCTGCGCCTTGACCCCCGGCGGGGCGTCGCCGCGCGCCTCGAGCACCGCGATCAGGCGGCCATGCAGCTCGGTGCGCCGCGTCTTGAGCAGGCTCTGGTAGGCGGCGTCGCGCACCAGCGCGTGCTTGAAGAGGTAGTGGGCGTCGGGCGGGGTGCCGCGACGGAACACCAGCTCGGCCTCGACCAGGCGCGCCATCGCCTCGGCGAGCTCGCCCTCGGGCAGGCCGGCCAGCGCCGCGATGGTGCCGTGGTCGAAGTCGCGGCCGATCACCGCCGCCGTCTGCGCCACCTCCTTCACGGGATGCAGCCGGTCGAGGCGCGCCATCAGCGAATCGTGCAGCGTCGTCGGGATCGCCAGCGTGCTGAGCGGCGCCGAGAGGTGGTAGGCGTCGGCGGTCTCGCGCAGCGCGCCGGACTCGAGCACCGCCTTGGTCATCTCCTCGACGAACAGCGGCACGCCATCGGTGCGCGCCGCGATCTCGTCGAGCAGCGCCTCGGGCAGGCGGCGGCCGCCGGTGAGGCGGGCGACGATGGCCTGCGTCGCGGCGCGGGCGAGCCGGTTCAGGGTCAGCCGGGTCACCACCGGGTGGCTGGCGAAGGAGGCGACGAAGACCGGCCGCGCGGTGATCAGCAGCAGCACCCGCGCGCCCTGCACGCGGTCGAGCGCCAGCTCGACCAGCTCCAGCGTGGTGGGGTCGATCCAGTGGGCGTCCTCGATCACCCAGAGCACCGGCCGGCGGCGCGCCAGCCCGGCGAGCTGCTCGATCAGCACGGCCAGCGTCCGGCTGCGGCGCTGCTGCGGCGTCAGCGCCAGCGCCCCGTGCCGCGGGGTGGCGTCGAGGTCGAGCAGCGGCGCGATCAGCCGCACCGCCTCGGCGACGTCGTCGGTGGCCTGCGCCAGCAGCGCCTCGAGCCGGTCGAGCCGGCGGTCGGGATCGTCCTCCTCGGCGAAGCCGGCGGCGTGGGCGAGCTGCTGCACCACCGGGTAGAGCGCCGCCTCGGCGTGGTAGGGCGAGCACTGGTAACGCAGCACGTAGTGCGGCCCGTCCTTGGCCGCCTCGACGACCGCCTCGACGATCCGCGACTTGCCGATCCCGGCCTCGCCGCTGAGCAGCACCACCTGGCCCTCGCCGGCGCCCGCCTGGCGCCAGCGCTCGAGCAGCAGCGCCAGCTCCTGGTCGCGGCCGACGATCGGCGCCAGCGCGCCCGGCCGCTGCGCGGCGAAGCGGCTCTCGAGCGCCCGCTCGCCGAGCACCGCGAAGGCGGCGGCCGGCGCGGCGATGCCCTTCAGGCTTTGCGCGCCGAGATCGCGCAGCAGGAACAGGTCGCCGACCAGCCGGCGCGTCGCCGCGCCGATCACCAGCATCCCGGGCTCGGCCGCCGCCTGCAGCCGCGCCGCCAGGTTGGGCGTGTCGCCGACCACCGCCTGCTCCTGGGCCGCCCCCTCGCCGACCAGGTCGCCGACCACCACCAGCCCGGTGGCGACGCCGATGCGCGCCTGCAGCGGGCCGCCGGGCGTGCTCAGCCGGGCGATGGCGCCGAGTGTCGCCAGCCCCGCCCGCACCGCCCGCTCCGGCTCGTCCTCGTGCGCCCGCGGCCAGCCGAAATAGCCCAGCACGCCGTCGCCCATGAACTTGGCGACATGGCCCTCGAAGCGGGCGATCTCGCCGGCGACGGCGTTCTGGTAGGCGCGGATCACGTCGCGCATGTCCTCGGGGTCGAGCCGGGCCGAGAGCGCGGTCGAGCCGACGAGGTCGACGAACATCACGGTCAGCTGGCGGCGCTCCGCCGCAGGGCCGCGGCCCGCACGGCCGGCGAGCGCCTGCCCGCAATCGCCGCGCGGCGCCGGCCGGCGATCGCCGGGGCCGGCGCCGCCGCAGGCGTTGAGCAGCAGCGCGCCGCGGCCGCCTTCAGCAGCTTCTTGCGCGGCCCGAGCGGCAGGCCGAGCCGCTCGAGATCGGCCTCGCTGAGGTCGGGCAGGACGTCCAGCGTCACCTCGGCCGCGCGGAACGCCGCCTCGTAGCGCTCGAGCCCGAGCTGCGCCAGCCATGCCGCGACGTCCATCGTCCCGGCCCTCCCCCGTCGAAAGGCCGCAGCCGCTCTTCGCCGCGTCCCTACTCCGCCGCCTTGCGCATCGGGTTGCGCGGGTCCTGCGTCCAGCTCATGTAGGGCTTGCCGGTCTTGACCTCGACCATGTCGATGCAGCCCGGCACCGGGCAGACATGCTGGCAGAGGTTGCAGCCGACGCACTCCGCCTCGATCACCTCGTAGCGCCTGACGCCGTCGACCCGGCCGCGGGCGATCGCCTGGTGCGAGGTGTCCTCGCAGGCGACGTGGCAGAGGCCGCAGGCGATGCACTTCTCCTGGTCGATCGATGCCACGGTCTTGTAGTTCATGTTGAGGTGCTGCCAGTCGGTGACGTTCGGCACGGCGCGGCCGACCAGCTGGTCGAGGCTCTGGTAGCCCCTGGCGTCCATCCAGTTGGATAGCCCGGAGACCATGTCCTCGACGATCTTGAAGCCGTAATGCATGGCGGCGGTGCAGACCTGCACCGTGCCGGATCCCAGCGCCATGAACTCCGCCGCGTCGCGCCAGCTGCCGATGCCGCCGATGCCGGAGATCGGCAGCCCGGAGGTCTCGCGGTCGCGGGCGATCTCCGCCACCATGTGCAGCGCGATCGGCTTCACCGCCGGGCCGCAATAGCCGCCATGGGTGCCCTTGCCGTCGACCGTCGGGGTCGGCGCCATCAGGTCGAGGTCGACCGAGACGATCGAGTTGATGGTGTTGATCAGCGAGACGCCGTCGGCGCCGCCCTTCCTGGCGGCGCGCGCCGGGCCCAGGATGTTGGTCACGTTGGGCGTCAGCTTGACCAGCACCGGCATGCGGGTGTGCGCCTTGCACCAGCGCGCCACCATCTCGACATAGTCCGGCACCTGGCCGACCGCCGCGCCCATGCCGCGCTCCGACATGCCGTGCGGGCAGCCGAAATTGAGCTCGACGCCGTCCGCGCCGGTCTCCTCGACCCGCGCCAGGATGGCCTGCCAGCTCTGCTCCTCGCAGGGCACCATCAGCGAGACGACCAGCGCCCGGTCGGGCCAGTCGCGCTTGACCTGCTTGATCTCGCGCAGGTTGACCTCGAGCGGCCGGTCGGTGATCAGCTCGATGTTGTTGAAGCCGACCATCTTGTCGTCGGCGATGTTGAAGGCGCCGTAGCGCGAGCAGGTGTTGACGATCGGCGGGTCCTCGCCGAGCGTCTTCCACACCACCCCGCCCCAGCCGGCGCGAAACGCCCGCACGACGTTGTACTCCTTGTCGGTCGGCGGCGCCGAGGCGAGCCAGAACGGGTTCGGCGACCGGATGCCGACGAAGTCGCTGCGCAGATCGGCCATGGCCTTGTCGCTCCTCAGTTGCCGCGCAGGTAGCGGTCGATGGCGTGGGCCGCGAGCTTGCCGTCCTGCACGCCCTGCACCGTCAGGTCGAGGCCGGCGACGCAGTCGCCGCCGGCGAAGACGCCGGGCAGCGAGGTGCGCCGCTCGGCGTCGACGGCGATCCGCCCGCCTGTCATCTCCAGCGCCTCGGCGCCACCCGCCGCCGCCGGCAGCGGCAGGAAGCTCTGGCCGATCGCCTTGAACAGCATGTCGGCCGGGAGCGTGTAGCTCTCGCCGGTGCCGACCAGCCGCCCGCCGCCATCGACCTCGGTGCGCTCGAAGTCCACGGCGCTGAGCGCGCCGCCGCTCGCCACCAGCCGCACCGGCCGCGCCCAGTGGCGGATGCGCACGCCGTTGGTCTGGGCGAACTCCTGCTCGTGCGGCGTGGCGCCCATCTGGCCGGGGCCGCGGCGGTAGACGATGGTGACGTCCTCGGCGCCGAGCCGCCTGCTCTGCACCGCGATGTCGATCGCCGTGTTGCCGCCGCCGATCACCACGACCCGGCGGCCGACCGGCAGCGTCGACAAATCGTCGGCCTGGCGCAGCCGGGCGATGTAGGCGACCGCGTCCTCGACGCCGGCCATCGCCTCGCCGGCGAGCTGCAGCGCATTGACGCCGCCCAGCCCGATGGCGAGGAACACCGCGTCGAAGTCGCGGCGCAGCCCGGCCAGCGACAGCTCGCGGCCGAGCGCCTGGCCGGTCGCCGGCTCGATGCCGCCGACCGAGAGGATGAACGCGACCTCGCGCCGGGCGAAGCCGTCCGGCGTCTTGTAGGCGGCGATGCCGTACTCGTTGAGGCCGCCCAGCTTGTCGCGCGCCTCGAAGACGGTGACCGCATGGCCGAGCAGCGCCAGCCGGTGGGCGCAGGCGAGGCCCGCCGGGCCGCCGCCGACCACGGCGACGCGCTTGCCGCTCGCCGGCCCGCGGCGGAAGGGCTGCACCCCGTTGTCGAGCAGCCAGTCGGTGGCGTGGCGCTGCAGCGCGCCGATCCGCACCGGCTTGCCCTCGGCGTCGTTGCGCACGCAGGCCTGCTCGCACAGCACCTCGGTCGGGCAGACCCGGGCGCACATGCCGCCCATGATGTTCTCGTCGAGGATGCCGGTCGCCGCGCCCTTCAGGTTGCCGGTGGCGATGGCGCGGATGAAGCCCGGGATGTCGATGCCGGTCGGGCAGGCCTCGATGCAGGGCGCGTCGAAGCAGAAGTAGCAGCGGCTGCTCTCGACCAGCGCCTGCCTCGTGTCGAGCGGCGGCTTCACGTCCTCGAACGCGGCGGCGTAGTCGGCCGGGGCCAGACGGCCGGCGGCGATGTCCGGGCTGCTCTCCGCCATGCGCGACACCCTCTCCTTGCGACCCGGCCGGGGCAAGGCTAGCCTCCGGCCTTGGCCGCGATCCTAGGATCGACCTGACCAATCGGTCAAGTTTCTGCGGCCGGATCGCGCGGCAGGCGGGGAGGAGCGGGGTTGAGCGGGCGACGGCGGCAGGACAAGGCGGAAGCGGCGCGCGCGGAAGGCACGCGCGGCGCCAAGCGGCGCGCCAACGAGGCGCGCCTGCTGGCCGCCGCCGAGGAGGTCTTCGCCGAGACCGGCTTCGCCGGCGCCACCACCGCGGCGATCGCCGAGCGCGCCGGCCTGCCCAAGGCCAACCTGCACTACTATTTCGGCACCAAGGAGGCGCTCTATCGCCGGGTGCTGGAGAGCATCCTCGAGATGTGGCTGGCGACCGGCGACCAGATCGTGCCGGAGGCCGACCCGGCCCAGGCGCTGGCCGCCTACGTCGCCGCCAAGGTCGAGCATTCCCGGCGCCGGCCGCTCGCCTCCAAGGTCTTCGCCAACGAGCTGCTGCACGGCGCCCCGCAGCTCGGCGACACTCTGCGCCGGCCGCTGCGCCAGTGGGTGGCGGCCAAGGCGAAGGTGATCGAGGGCTGGGTGGCCGCCGGCCGGATGCAGCCGGTCGAGGCGCGGCACCTGTTCTTCGTCATCTGGGCGGCGACCCAGACCTATGCCGATTTCGACTGCCAGGTGATGGCGGTGCTCGGCCGCGACCGGCTCGCCGAGCGCGACTGGCAGGCCGCGACGCAGCTGATCACCCGCCTGGTGCTGGGCGGCTGCGGCATCGCCGGCACGGAGCGCAAGGAGGCCGCGGAATGACCGACACGATCGCACCGGGTGCGCCGTTCGCGCCCTCTCCCGCGGCGCGGGCGAGGGGCGTCATGAGCGCCCTCGTCATCGAGACCACCGAGATGCATACCGGCGGCGAGCCGGTGCGCATCGTCACCGCCGGCTATCCGCCGATCGCGGGCGCCACCATCCTCGACAAGCGGCGCCATGCCCGCGAGCATCTCGACCACCTGCGCCGGCTGCTGATCTTCGAGCCGCGCGGCCATTTCGACATGTACGGCGTGCTGCCGGTCGAGCCCGACCTGCCGGGCGCCGACCTCGCCGTGCTGTTCATCCACAACGAGGGCTACAGCACGATGTGCGGCCATGCGGTGATCGCGCTCGCCCGCTGGGCGGTCGATACCGGCCGCGTGCCGCGGCGCGAGCCCGAGACGCATGTGGCCATCCAGTGCCCCTGCGGGCTGGTGCGGGCGCGCTACGTCACCGCCGGCCCGGAGGCCGGCCACAGCCGCTTCGTCAGCGTGCCGGCCTTCGCGCTGGCGCTCGACGCCGCGGTCGAGGTGCCGGGCTTCGGCCGCGTCACGCTCGACCTCGGCTATGGCGGCGCCTTCTACGCGGTGCTGCAGGCGGCCGCGCTCGGCCTCGACCTCGCGCGCTCCGGCGTCGCCGCCCTGGTCGAGGCGGCGAGCGCGGTGACCGAGGCGACCCGCAAGCAGATCCCGCTCGAGCATCCCGACTCGCCCGACCTCGCCTTCCTCTACGGCACCATCCTGACCGACGGCGGCGAGGGCCGGGACCAGCCGAGCGCCAATGTCTGCGTCTTCGCCGAGCGCGAGGTCGACCGCAGCCCGACCGGCAGCGGCGTCACCGCCCGCATGGCGCTGCTCGCCGCGCGCGGCGCGCTCGCGCCAGGCGAGACCCGTCGCTTCGCCAGCCTGACCGGCGCCGTCTTCACCGGCCGGGTCGCCGAGGCGACCCGCGCCGGCCGCTTCGCCGCCGTCACCGTCGAGGTCGGCGGCCGCGCCTTCTACACCGGCACCGCCCGCTTCACCGCCGAGCCCGAGGACGAGCTCGGCAAGGGATTCCTGCTGAGGTAGGTCGATGGGCGACGCTCCGTTCCGACGCCGGCTGATGGAGCGCGACGAAGCGGGAACCCTGGTCTCGCTCAAGGCCCGGCAGGACGCCATCCTGCAGCCGCTGCTCGCGCGCCAGCCATGGACATAGATCTCCGCCACGTGTCGCGGAATACATGCCATGACGCGGCCGGATTCAAGGGGAGGTCTCCGCGTCCTCCGCGCCTCCGCGTGAGCCCTTTTCGGCCTGTACGCCGCGCCGGCGCCGCCCGCGTTGACACGGATCTCGTCGCTACGTGCTGAGGCTCACCCGCTCGCCGGTCTCGCCGGAGCGCCGCACCGCCAGCCCGAACTCGAGCACCCGCCTTCCCTCCTCGGGGCTCAGCGCGACGTCGGTGCGGCCGGCGCGGAGCTGCTCCAGGAAGTGCCGCGTGGCCAGCCGGAAGCTCTCGCCCCAGTCGCTCTCGAGGTGGTGCCACTCGGTGCGCTTGCCGTCGGCGAACAGCACCAGCGGCGCGCCCTGCTCGCGCCGGGCGGTGGCGCGGGTCACCGTCAGCACGCCGGTCTCGCCGGTGATCTCGACGCATTCGTCGAGCGTGTAGTAGTCGCTCGGCACCTTGAAGCGCGGCGCGTAGACGATGTCCCAGATGCCGTGCGGCCCGTCGCGGTGGCGCCAGACGATCGAGGCCGGCGCGTCGAGCGGGCCGGCGACGCTGTCGGTGCTGTCGATCATGGCGAAGACGTCCTTGACCGGCCCGAACAGCCACAGCGCCGTCGCCATCTTGTGGTGGCCGTCGTCGAAGGTCAGGCGGCCGACCCCGGCGTCGCGCTGCAGCTCGGCGCGCCACTGCCGGGTCGGCGGGTCGACCGCCCAGCCGCCGCGCGAATCGCCGGCCAGCGAGCGCAGCCGGACATGCAGCGGCCGGCCGATCGCGCCCTCCTGCAGCAGGGCGCGGGCGCGCTGCAGCGGCGGGTAGAAGACGTAGTTCTCGAAGACCCTGAGCATGCGGCCGGCGGCGCGCGCCGCCGCCGTCATGCGGTCGGCCTCCTCCAGGCTGAGCGCCATCGGCTTCTGCACGCTGACATGGGCGCCCGCGGCCAGCGCCGCCTCGGTGATGGCGCAGTGCGAGGGGTGCGGGGTCAGCACCTCGACGAGGTCGAGGCGGCAATCGAGGAAGGACGGCAGGTCGGCGCACAGCCGCGCCCCCGGCACGCGGTCGGCGAAGGCGGCGCGCCGCTCCGGCGATTGGTCGCAGAGCGCCGCGACCTCGACGCTCGCATCCTCGAGATAGCCGCGCAGGTGCAGCTCCGCCACCCGCCCCAGCCCGATCAGCCCGACCCGCAATCGATCGCCCATGCCCCCGCTCCCGTCCGTCCCTGCCCCACCCTCACGATGCCGGCTGCAGCAGCTCGTCGAGCAGAGCGCGGTCGTAGCCGGCGCTGGCCCGGAAGAGCTGCCTGGTATAGGGATGCTCGAAGCGGTGCTCGCGCAGCTGGGCGTGGGTCAGCGTCTCGACGATCTCGCCGCCGCTCATCACCGCCAGCCGGTCGCACATGTAGCCGATCACCGCGAGGTTGTGGCTGACCATCACCATGGTCAGGCCGCGCGCCTGGCGCAGCCGGCGCAGCAGGTTGAGGATCTCCGCCTGGACCGAGACGTCGAGCGCCGAGGTCGGCTCGTCGAGCAGCAGGATCGGCGGCTCCAGGATCAGCGCGCGGGCGATGGCGACGCGCTGGCGCTGGCCGCCGGAGAGCTGGTGCGGGTAGCGGAAGCGGTGCTCCGGCCCGAGCCCGACGTCAGACAGCGCCTTGGCGACCCGCGCATCGATGCTGTCAAGCCCGTGGATCGCCGCCGGCTCGACCAGCGCGGCGTCGACGGTGTGGCGCGGATGCA
>JAXMCI010000036.1:0-82145 GCA_046349435.1 Dongiaceae bacterium
GCCTCGGCACGCCGACCCTGATCGCCGACGACTTCTTCCATGTCGGCTGCGTGCTGGCGCCGGAGGTCGCGGACTGGCACCGGCTCGACATCCCGGATCTCCGCGGCGAGACGCGGATCAACGGCGCCGCCGTCGGCGAGGGCCGCGGCGGCGACGTGATGGGGCATCCCTTCGCGGCGCTCGCCTGGCTCGCCAACCTGCTGGCCGGGCAGGGGCGCCCCTTGCGCGCCGGCCAGATCGTGCTGACCGGCAGCGTCGTCGAGACCCGCTGGGTGCAGCCCGGCGACCGCGTCGAGATCGCCATCGACGGGCTCGGCTCGGCGCGGGCGCGGTTCGACTGAGACCGAGGGAGGGACCGATGGCCGTCTATCTCATCGTCGACGTGCGGCTGAAGGACGCCGCCGCCTACGAGGCCTACAAGGCCGCCGTGCCGGCGCTGATCGCCCGGCACGGCGGCGAGTACCTGGTGCGCGGCGGCGCCCTGGAGGTGCTCGAGGGGACGTGGCGGCCGACCCGGCTGGTGATCTTCCGGTTCCCCGACCGGGCGGCCGTCCACGCCTTCATGAACGATCCCGACTACGCGCCGCTGAAGGCGCTGCGCCACCGGCTGGCCGAGACCGACATGGTGGCGGTCGACGGGATCGGCTGAGCCTCAGCCCTCGCCGGGCGGCGCGTGGCGGCGCTCGAAGGCGGCGGCGATTCCGCGGCAGCGCTCGCGGTCGTAGCCGGTCAGCGCCAGCGCCCGGTGCAGGCGCTCGCGCTCGCGCTCCAGCGCGGGCCCGGCGAGCCGCTCGCCGGGGCCGGCCACGACCGCGAGGGTCAGCTTCGATTGCGGGCCGCAGGCGAGCCGCAGCGCCAGGGTGCGCGCGTCCTTGCGAAGGTAGCGCGCGGGAAACCGGCGCCGCAGGCGGGCGGTGAGGGTCTCGCTGCGGAGGGATGCGACGCTCTGATCCATTCTCGTCTCCATGGTTCGGGCACAGCTCGCCTGTCGGCGAGCTCGGGCTGTGCCTTTCCATGGCGTGGAGGGTCGGATCAGGTCATGGCGCGACAGGTATCACGGGCGATCCACGACGGACAAGGGGCGCTTGACAGGGGCGGGACGCGCAACCATAGTCCGGCGCCACGTCGACGGGGCCGTAGCTCAGTTGGGAGAGCGCCTCGTTCGCAATGAGGAGGTCAGGGGTTCGATTCCCCTCGGCTCCACCATCCCTTCGACGTGCAGCCCCACCCCTCGACACCCACCGACCGGAACGCTTCAGCGGCAGGGAAATGCCTGCTGCAGCGCCGTCGCGACCAGCCCGGCCGCCGGCAGGTGGCGGCGGGCCGGGTTGCGGTCGAGCCACTGGCGCACGACGTCGACCATCTGGCCGCTGGTGACCTGCGCCGAGAAGCAGGCGCGCGGCTTGACGCTGCCCTGGCCGGCCAGCTCGGCCACCCCCATGACGTAGCCGAGGCAGACGCCCCACAGCACCGGGTCGCTGGTCGGCGTCTCGGCGCAGCGCGCCTGCAGGTCGTTGCCGGTGAGCAGCGGCAGCGGCGGCGCGGCCGGCGCCGGCGAGGCCGCCAGCGGCAGCAGCAGCGCGACGGCCGCGGCGCCGGCCCGGCGCAGGCGTGCCCCTCTCATCGCTCCAGTCCCCCGTCCCGGTGCGGCAAGGCTAGCATCCCCGGCGCCGGCCCGGCTATGGCCGCGGCCGCGCCGGCCGGCGGTGCAGCAGCACCAGGGCCAGGAGGGCGGCGCCGGCCAGCGACGCCCAGGCCCAGCCCGGCAGCGTCAGCATGCGGTCGCCGAGCACCGCCAGCAGGATGGTGAGCGGCAGGATGCCGAGCCCGGTCGCCCACAGGAAGGTCCACCAGGAGATGCCGGTCAGCGCCGCCGCGTAGTTGAGCAGGTTGAAGGCGATCAGCGGCACCAGCCGGGCGATCAGCAGCGCGCCGCCGCCGCGCGCCGCCGACCAGGCGTCGAGCCGGCCGAGCTGCGTCTCCGGCAGCAGGCGGCGGAGCAGCGGCCGGCCGAGCCAGCGGACCAGCCCGAAGGCGGCGGCGGCGCCGAGCATGGCGCCGGCCCAGGTCACCGCCGCGCCCCCGGCGGGGCCCCAGATCATGCCGTTGGCGCAGGCCAGGATCTCGGCCGGGAAGGGCAGGAAGGAGTGCGCCACCATGAGGGCGATCGCGCCGGCGACGCCCCAGGCGCCCCAGCCGCGGATCAGCGCCACCGTCCGCTCCACCGAATCGCCGAGGGCGACGGGCGGCGTCAGCCACCAGCCGGCCAGCCCGAGGCCGAGCAGCAGCAGGACCAGGCCGAGGCCGGCGGCGAGGCGTCGCGACGACCCGCGCCCCACGCCGTCCCGACCCTCAGGCGATCGGCGAGGGCTGGCCGGCCCGCCGCAGGGCGGCGCGGCCCTGCGGCCGGTCCAGCAGATGCCGCCCCAGGCGCCGCTCGAGCAGACGGAACAGGCCGACGATGACATAGGTCGAGGCGAGGTAGACGAGCCCGATGAAGATGAAGAACCCGAAGGGCTCGAGATACTGCGCGTTGAGGATGCGGGCGACGCCGGTCAGGTCCTGCAGCGTGACGACGCTGGCGAGCGAGGTCACCTGCAGCATGAGCACCACCTCGTTGGAGTAGGCCGGCAGGATGAGGCGCACCGCCCGCGGCAGAATGATGCGCCGGAACAGCAGGAAGCCAGACATGCCGCAGGCCCGTCCGGCCTCGACCTCGCCGTGCGGCACCGACTGGATGGCGCCGCGCAGGATCTCGGCCGTATAGGCGGCGGTGTTGAGCGAGAAGGCCAGCAGGGCGCACCAGTAGGCCTTGACGAAGAAGGCCCACAGGAAGGTCGACTTGATCCATTCGATCTGGCCGATGCCGTAGTAGACGAGATAGATCTGGATCAGCAGCGGCGTGCCGCGCAGGAAGAAGATGTAGCCGTAGGCCGGCATCCACAGCAGCGGGTTGCGCGAGGCGCGGAACAGTGCCAGCGGGATAGCCAGCGCCAGGCCGCAGCCGAGCGACAGGACCGTCAGCTGCAGGGTCAGCCAGAAGCCGCCGACCAGCCGCGGCATGTTCTCGATGACCGGCGAGAAGTCGATCATCGGCCTAGATGCTCCGTCGCACGCCGCGATTGGCGTAGCGCTCGAGCTGCTGCATCACCACCACCGAGATCAGGGTGAGCAACAGGTAGACGAGCGCAGCCGCCAGATAGAACTTCAGGTGGTGCTTGGTGGCGCCGGCGGCGATGTAGGCCTTGCGGGTGATCTCGTCGAGCCCGACCACCGACATCAGCGAGGTGGTCTTGAGCAGCACCAGCCAGACATTGCCCAGGCCGGGAATGGCGAAGCGCCACATCTGCGGCAGCAGGATGCGGCGCAGCACCAGCCCGCGGCTCATGCCGCAGGCCCGCGCCGCTTCCAGCTGGCCTCGCGGCACCGCGAGGATGGCGCCGCGGAAGACTTCCGTCGCGTAGGCGCCGTAGACGAAGCCGATGGTGCCGACGCCCGCGAAGAAGGCGTTGACCTCGACATACTCGTCGCTGCCGAACGTCTCCCACAGCTTCTGCAGAAGGATGGTCCCGCCGAAGAAGACGAGCAGCAGCATGACCAGCTCGGGCACGCCGCGGATCACCGTGGTGTAGGTGCCCGCCAGGCTGCGCGCCAGCCCGGATTCGGACAGCTTCGCCATCGCCGCGACCAGCCCGAGCGCCATGGCGACGACCAGCGAGGCCATCCCCGCGAGGATGGTCATGCGGGCGCCCTCGACCAGCAGATGGCCGTAGCCCAGGAAATCGAACATGGCGGGAGGATGGCGCGGGGGCGCCGGAGCCCGGCGCCCCCTGGCTCAGCGGCGGCTCACTCCGGGCCGTAGACGTCGAAGTCGAAGTACTTGTCGTTGACCTTCTTGTAGGTGCCGTTGGCGCGGATCTCCTTCAGCGCCGCGTTGAGCGCGTCGCGCAGCTGGGTATCCTGCTTGCGCACCGCGATGCCGGCGCCGTAGCCGAGGATCTTGCGCGGCTCGTAGAAGCCCGGGCCGACGAACTCGAACGCCTTGCCCGCGTCGCTCTTCAGGAACTCGAGCAGCGCCGTGCTGTCGTCCTCGCGCAGGTCGAGGCGGCCGGCGGCGAGGTCGGCATTGGCGTTGTCGGCGGTGTCGTAGACCACCACCTCGGCGTCCGGGAAGGTGGCGCGGATGAAGTTCTCGTGGATCGTCGCGCGCTGCACGCCGATCCTCTTGCCCTTCAGCCCCTCCGGCGTGATGGCGATGCCGGCGCCCTTCTTGCCGATGAAGCGGGCCGGCGTGTTGTAGTACTTGTCGGTGAAGTCGACCTTCTTCTTGCGCTCGTCGGTGATCGACATCGAGGCGACGATGGCGTCGTACTTCTTGGCCAGCAGGCCCGGGATGATGCCGTCCCAGTCCTGGGCGACGATGGTGCAGTCCGCCTTCATCTGGGCGCAGAGCGCCATGGCGATGTCGACGTCGAAGCCCTGCAGCTTGCCGTCCTTGTCGACGTAGTTGAAGGGGGGATAGGCGCCCTCGGTGGCGATGCGGACCTTCATCCCATCGGCCGAAGCAGCGCCGGCCGCCAGCACCATGCCGGCAGCGAGCAGCAGGGTCTTTATCGCGTTCACTTTGAGCCTCCTCCGAAGTCGTCGCACCGTGGATCGAGTCCTTGTCGTCCCGCTCACCGGGCGCTGCTGGCCAGGAACTGGCGGCAGCGCTCGGAGCGCGGGCTGCCGAACACCGCAGCCGGCGGACCCTGCTCCTCGATCCGCCCAGCATGGAGGAAAATCACCTGCGAAGCCACCTCGCGCGCAAAACCCATCTCGTGGGTGACCACCAGCATGGTGCGGCCCTCCTCGGCGAGCTGGCGCATCACCCGCAGCACCTCGCCGACCAGCTCGGGGTCGAGCGCCGAGGTCGGCTCGTCGAACAGCATCACCCGCGGCTCCATGGCGAGGGCCCGGGCGATCGCCGCCCGCTGCTGCTGGCCGCCGGAGAGGTGCGAGGGGTAGTGGTGCCGCTTGTCGGCGATGCCAACCTTGGCGAGCAGCGCCTCGGCCCGCGCCACCGCCTCGGCCCGCGGCACCTTGAGGACGTGGACCGGCGCCTCGATGACGTTCTGCAGCACCGTCATGTGGGCCCACAGGTTGAAGCTCTGGAACACCATGCCGAGGCTGGCGCGAATGCGGTCGACCTGGTGCCGGTCGGCCGGCTCCGCCTGGCCGCCGCGGGCGCGGCGCATGCGGATCAGCTCGCCGGCCACCCGGACCTCGCCGGAATCCGGCACCTCGAGCAGGTTGATGCAGCGCAGCAAGGTGCTCTTGCCGGAGCCGCTGGCGCCGATCATGGCGATGACGTCGCCGTCATTGGCCGAGAGCGAGACGCCGCGCAGCACCTCGAGATCGCCGAAGCGCTTGTGCAGGTCGCTGACCTGGAGCGTGGCTGCGGGATCGGTCATTTCCGGGCGGGTCGGCGCTTTCACCAGGCGCTTCTCGGGTCACCAATCACCGCTTGTCCCAGGTTTGCCGCCGCTTGCCAAGCCCCTATGGCGCGCCGAGGGCGTCGATCTGGCGCTGCAGCTCGCCGCGCTGCGGCGCGTCGGCGGGGATCGTCGCCAGCAGCTTCTGCCAGTGCTGCCGCGCCTCGGCGGGCCGCCCGGCGGCCGCCGCGGCGATGCCCGCGTAATAGAGCGCCAGCCGGTTGTCCGGCTCCCGCGCCAGCACCTTGGCGACGATCTCGCCGAAGGCCGCAGGCGGCTTGGCGGCCGCCGCGCCCTGCAGCAGCGACCCGGCATAGTCGAGCGCGATGTCGCCGCGCTCCGGCGCCAGCGCCGCGGCGCGGGCCAGCGCGTCCTGCTGCTCCGGGCGCTGGCCGAGCACGCCATAGGCCCGCGCCAGCCGGAGCCAGCCCTCGAGGTCGCCCGGCTGCTGCTTCAGCCGGTCGGCGAGCTGCGCCACCATGCCCTTGATGAAGGCCTCGCGCTCGGCCGGCTTCATCGCCTGGACCTGCGCCATGGCTTCCGGGTCGAGCGGCGGCGCGGCGCCGGCGGCGGCCGGCGGCGCCGATGGCGGGGTCGATGGCGGAATCGACGGCGCGGCCGATGCCGCCGCCTTGCGGCCGGGCAGGGCGGCGGGGTCGCGGCCGAGCTGGCGGGCGAGCTGGTCGATCGCCGCGCCGACCATCGGCCGCCAGGAGGCGTCGGCCGGCGATGCGGCCTCGAGCGACACCAGCTGCTCCAGCGCCCGGTCGGGATGGCCGGCCTGGGCCTCGGCGCTGGCCAGGTAGAACTGCGCCCGGGCGTCGCCCGGATCCTCCTTCAGCGCGGCGGCGAAGGCGTCGCGCGCCACCGGGGTGACCTGGCCGTCGGCGGCCTCGGTCAGCGCCTCGCCATAGGCCGAGCGCAGCCCGGCCTGGGTGCCGCCATGGACGATCGCCTGGTGATAGGCGGCGGCGGCGTCGCTGGCGCGGCCGAGCTGCTGCCAGGTCTGGCCGAGCAGCACCCAGCCCTCGGGGTCGTTCGGCTGCTCCGCCAGCCGCTTGGCCAGCCGGTCGGCCAGCGGCCGAGCTCGCCGGCTGGCCCCGCGCCGCCGGCCTGCTGCGCGGCCCGGCCGGCGAAGGGCGGGCCGGCACCCCGGGGAGCCGAGCCCGAGATAGAGCGCGAGCGAGAAGCGGCAGGCCGAAGGCGATGGCAGCGGCGAGCGCCGGCCGGCGCCGTCCGGGCGAGCCGCCGGCGCGGCCGGCCCGCCCCGGCTCCGGCCGGGCGGCGGCGAGCAGCCGGCGCTCGATCTCCAGCCGCGCCGCGGCGGCGGCCTCGCCGCTCAGCAGGCCGCGCGCCACGTCGCGCTCGATCTCGGCGAGCTGGTCGCGATAGACGGCGATGTCGTAGCTCTCGGCCGGCGCCGCCGGCGCGGCGGCCGGCCGGGCGAGCGGCCAGAGCAGGCGGATCGCCGCCAGCCCGGCCATGACCGCGACGATCGCCCAGAAGAGAAGCCCGCTCACCCCCGGCCCGCCCCCGCCTCGTCCTGCAGCAGCCGGTCGAGCGCCTGCCGCTCGCCGGCATCGAGCGGCGGCGGCGGCGCGGCGGCGCGGCGGCGGCGCCACTGCCAGAGCAGCCCGAGCCCGGCCAGCGCCAGCAGCGCCGGCGGCCCGAACCAGAGCAGCCAGGTGCGCGGCTCGACCGGCGGCCGCAGCAGCACGTAGTCGCCGTAGCGGGCGACCAGGAAGTCGCGGACCTGGCGGTCGCTGTCGCCCGCGGTCAGCCGCTCGCGCACCAGCCGGCGCAGGTCGGCGGCGAGCTCGGCGCCGGAATCGTCGATGTTCTCGTTCTGGCAGACCAGGCAGCGGATCTCCCGGCTGATCGTCCGGGCGCGCGCCTCGAGCGCCGGGTCGGGCAGCATCTCCGACGGCTCGACCGCGCCGGCCGGCGCCGCCGCCAGCAGCAGCAGCAGGAGCAGCGCCGCCGCCGGCTTCACCTGCCCCGCCCTCACCTGCCCGGCCCTCACTTGCCGAGCTCCGCCACCAGCGGCAGGACGGTCCTGGCCAGGGTCTCGGGGTCGAGCGGGCCGACATGGCGGAAGCGGATCACCCCCGTCTTGTCGATGACGTAGGTCTCGGGCACGCCGTAGAGCCCGAAATCGATCGCGGTGCGGCCGCTCTCGTCCACCGCCAGCCGGCCGAACGGGTTGCCGAGCTCGGCGAGGAAGGCGCGCGCCGCCTCCGGCTTGTCCTTGTAGGCGATGCCGTAGATCGGCAGCTTCTCCTCGGCCGCGATGCGCATCAGCACCGGCTGCTCGGCGCGGCAGGGCACGCACCAGGAGGCGAAGAAGTTGAGCAGCACGACCTTGCCCTTGAGGTCCTGCGAGGAGACCCCCGGCCGCTCCGGCAGCAGCGCCGGCAGGTCGAAGGCCGGCGCCGGCTTGCCGATCATCGCCGAGGGCAACAGGCTGGGGTCGCGGTCGGGCCGCAGCGCCAGCGCCAGCCAGGCGGCCAGCGCGGCGAAGGCCAGCACCGGCAGCAGGTAGAGCAGCCGGCGGGCCAGCGGGCTCATCGGGGCGGGACGGCTCACGGCGGCGCCGCGGCGGGCAAGGCCGCGGCACGGCGGGCGCGCTGCGGCGCGCCGACCCGCAGGCGCCGGTCGGACAGCGACACCACGCCGCCCAGCGCCATGATCAGGAAGCCGATCCACAGCAGCGGCACGAGCGGCTGGTCGTAGATCCGCACCGTCCAGCCGCCCTTGCCGTCGGGCTCGCCGAGCACGGCATAGAGGTCGTTCAGCAGGGTCGTGTGGAGCGCCGCGCCGGTGGTGGTCTGCTGCTGCACCGGATAGAAGCGGCGCTCCGGCGTCAGCACGGCGATGGTCCGGCCGTCGCGGCTGGCGGTGAAGCGGCCGCGCTCGACCCGGTAGTTGGCGCCGACCGCCGGCTCGACCCCGTCGAAGCGGTAGTCGACGCCGGCCAGGCTCACGCTCTCGCCGGGATGCATGATGCGGATCACCTCGCCCTTCCAGGCCGAGGCGCCGGTGATGCCGAGGATGGCGACGGCCAGCCCGGCATGGGCCAGCGTCATGCCGTAGGCGGCGCGCGGCAGGCTGCGGGCGCGCTGCCAGGCCTGGCCGAGGCCGCGGCCCGGCCGCAGCCGCTCGACCAGCTCGACCAGGCTGCCGACCAGCAGCCAGCCGCCGAGCGCCAGCCCGCACAGCGCCGGCAGCGGCCCGCCCCGGATCCACCAGCCGATCGCGAAGGCGGCGGCGGCGGCGAGCAGCGCCGCCCACAGCCGGCCGAGCGCGCCGGCGAGGTCGCCGCGCTTCCAGGCGAGCATCGGCCCGACCGGCAGCGCCACCGCCAGCAGCGCCATCAGCGGCCCGAAGGTGCGGTCGAAATAGGGCGCGCCGACCGAGACGGTGCCGCCGCCGATGAGGTCGAGCAGCAGCGGGTAGAGGGTGCCGCCCAGCACCGTGGCGCAGGCGACCGCCAGCAGCAGGTTGTTCAGCACCAGCCCGCCCTCGCGGCTGATCGGGGCGAACAGGCCGCCGCCCTGCAGGGTGGGGGCGCGGATGGCAAAGAGGGTGAGCGAGCCGCCGATGGTGGCGACCAGCAGCCCGAGGATGAACATGCCGCGGGCCGGGTCGACGGCGAAGCTGTGCACCGAGGTCAGCACGCCGGAGCGCACCAGGAAGGTGCCGATCAGGCTGAGCGCGAAGGTCGCGATGGCGAGCAGGATGGTCCAGCTCTTCAAGGCGTCGCGCTTCTCGACGACGATCGCCGAGTGGAGCAGCGCGGTGCCGGAGAGCCAGGGCATCAGCGAGGCGTTCTCGACCGGGTCCCAGTACCACCAGCCGCCCCAGCCGAGCGTGTAGTAGGCCCAGTGGCTGCCGAGCGCGATGCCGAGCGTCAGCGCGACCCAGGCGGCCAGCGTCCAGGGCCGCACCCAGCGCGCCCAGGCGGCGTCGACCTTGCCCTCGATCAGCGCCGCGACGGCGAAGGAGAAGGCCATCGAGAAGCCGACATAGCCGAGATAGAGCATCGGCGGGTGCATGGCGAGGCCGGGATCCTGCAGGATCGGGTTGAGGCCCTCGCCGTCGGGCGGCGCCGGCAGCAGCCGCGCGAAGGGGTTGGAGGCGAACAGCATGAAGGCGATGAATCCCACCGCGATCATGCCCTGCACCGCCAGCACGCGGGCCTTGAGCGGCGGCGGCAGGTTGCCGCCGAACCAGGCGACCGACAGGCCGAACACCGCCAGGATCGAGACCCAGAGCAGCAGCGAGCCCTCGTGGTTCCCCCAGACGCCGGCGATCTGGTAGAGCAGCGGCTTGGTGGAGTGCGAGTTGTGCGCCACCACGGCGACCGAGAAGTCGGAGGTGACGAAGCTCCAGGTCAGCGCCGCGAAGGCCAGGGCGATGAACAGCATCTGGCCCTCGGCGGCCGGCCGGGCCGTCGCCATCAGCCGGGGATCGCGCCGCGCCGCGCCGACCAGCGGCAGGATCGACTGCGCGATGGCCAGCAGGAAGGCCAGCACCAGCGCGAAATGGCCGAGCTCGGGGATCATGGCTTCGCCGTCTCCTGCCAGCGGCCGGACTTCTTCAGCGCCTCGACCACTTCCTTGGGCATGTAGCGCTCGTCGTGCTTGGCCAGCACCTCGTCGGCGACGAAGCCGCCGCCGGGGCCGAAGCGGCCGGCCGCCACCACGCCCTGGCCCTCGCGGAACAGGTCGGGCAGCACGCCCGTGTAGGTGACCGGCACCGCGGCCGTCATGTCGGTGATCCTGAAATGCACGGTGAGGCCGTCGGCGTCCTTGGTCACGCTGCCGGCCTCGACCAGCCCGCCCAGCCGGAAGCCGCGGTCGCGCGGCGCCTTGGCGATGTCGGCCGGGGCGTAGAAGAAGCTCAGCGAATCGCGGGTGGCATAGAGCACCAGCCCGGCGGCCAGCGCCAGCAGCACCATGCCGGTGACCACGGCCCAGAGGCGGCGGCTCTTGCGGGTCATCGCCGCCGCACCCGGCGCGGCCGCGCCCGCTCCAGCTCGGCCACCGCCGTCCGGGCCTGGCGCAGCCGGCGCAGGCTGTCGACCACCAGCCAGCCCAGCACCAGCACCGTGATGCCGTAGGCCGGCCAGATATAGGCCGCCTTGCCGCCCATCGCGAGGTAGGTCTCGATCGCGTCCATCCGCCGGATTCCGTCCGTCCCGCCTGCGTTGTATCTGGACTTGGGCGCCGGGAAAACGAGTCCGTGCGACAACCGGCTTGGCTAGGCGCCCAGCTGCAGCTGCTCGGCGGCGCGCAGCCGGGCCTCGAGCAGCAGCGTCTTGATGCGGACCAGCAGCAGGCAGACGAAGAGCAGGGTGAAGCCCAGCCCCATCAGCCCGAGCGGCCACAGCATGGCGGGATCGATGGTCGGGCCGCCCATGCGGAAGACGCTGGCCGGCTGGTGCAGCGTCGACCACCACTCGACCGAGAACTTGATGATCGGCAGGTTGACGGCGCCGACCAGGGCCAGGATCGCCGCCGCCTGGGCGCCGCGGCCGGGATCGTCGAAGGCGCGGGCCAGCGCCATGTGGCCGAGATAGAGCAGCAGCAGGATCAGCTCGGAGGTCAGCCGCGCGTCCCACACCCAGAAGGTGCCCCATTCCGGCTTGCCCCAGAGCGAGCCGGTGACCAGCGCGATCAGGGTGAAGCAGGCGCCGACCGGGGAGGATGCCTGGCAGGCGAGATGGGCCAGCGGGTGGCGCCAGATCAGCGCCGCGGCGCTGGCCAGCGCCAGGCAGCCATAGACGAACATCGACATCCAGGCGGCCGGCACGTGCACGTACATGATGCGCACCGTCTCGCCCTGCTGGTAGTCGGCCGGCGACTGGAACAGTCCGAGGAACAGCCCGGCGGCGATCAGCAGGATGGTGACCGCCGAGCACCAGGGCAGGACGGCGTCGGCGATGCGGACGAAGCGGGCCGGGTTGGCGAGACCGTGCATGGGAGCCGCACTATAGGTGCCGGTCCCGGCGGCGCCAATTACTTCGCCAAGTTTGCTCCAGCCGGGCCGCAGCGATCACGCCAGGGCCTGGCGCAGGGCGGCGGCGACGGCCCAGGGGGCGAGGGCGATGGCGGCCAGCAGCATGCCGCCGAGCAGCGCCAGCGGCGGCAGGCTGGTGCCGACGCCGGTCACCGCCGCGTCGACCGCGGCGACGCCGAAGATCAGCACGGGGATCGCCAGCGGCAGCACCAGGAAGGGCAGCAGCACGGCGCCGCGCCGGGCGCCCAGCACCAGGGCGGCGCCGACCGCGCCGATCAGGCTGAGGGTGGGGGTGCCGAGCAGCAGGGCCAGCATCAGCATCGGCATGGCCGGACCGGGCAGCTGCAGCAGCAGGCCCAGCAGCGGCGCCGCCAGGATCAGCGGCAGGCCGGTGGCGAGCCAGTGCGCCAGCACCTTGGCGAGCGCCACCAGCCCGAGCGGCGGCGGCGCCAGCGCCAGCTGGTCGAGGCTGCCATCCTCCTGGTCGGCCTGGAACAGCCGGTCGAAGGAGAGCAGGGCCGAGAGCAGCGCGGTAGCCCACAGGATGCCCGGTGCGATGCGCGCCAGCAGCCGCGGCTCCGGCCCGACGCCGAACGGGAAGAGCAGCGTCACCACGGCGAAGAAGGCGACCACCAGCACCGCGTCGCTGCCCTGGCGCAGCGCCAGGGCGAGGTCGCGGCGGACCAGCGCGGCGAGCGAGCCGATCATGCCGGCGCGCCCTCCGGCGCGTCCCCCGGCGCGTCCCCCGGCGCCGCCGCGGCCGGCTGGTGCCGCTCCAGGGCCAGCGTCTCCGCCCCGGGCAGCGGGAAGCCGCCATGGGCGGCGATCAGCGCCAGCCCGCCCTGCGCGCGATGCGCCGCGATGGCGCGGGCGAGCGCCGCCTGCCCGGCATCGTCGAGCGCGGCGTTGGGCTCGTCGAGCAGCCAGAGCGGCGCCGGCGCGGCGAGCAGCCGGGCGAGGCCGAGCCGGCGGCGCTGCCCGGCGGAGAGGGCGCGGGCCGGCCGCTCGGCGAGCGGCTCCAGGGCGAAGGCGTCGAGTGCCGCCTCGGCCGCCGCCGGGTCGCCGCGGCCGCGCAGCCGCTGCCAGAAGCGCAGGTTCTCCCAGACGGTGAGGGCGGCCTTGGCGCCGTCGAGATGGCCGAGATAGTGCAGCCGGGTGCGGTGGGCGTCGGGATCGCCGGCGATCGGCGCGCCCTGCCACAGCACCTCGCCCGCCGCCGGGCGGATCAGCCCGGCGAGGCAGCGCAGCAGGGTCGACTTGCCGCTGCCGTTGGGACCGCGCAGCAGCAGCGCGCCGCCGGGCGCGACATCGAGCGCCAGGCGGGCGAAGACGAGGCGCCCGCCGCGGCGGCAGGCGAGGGCGCGGGCGGCGAGCATGCTGGATTGGTTCTCGTTTGCCCCGTCGCCGGCTCGCGGCGGCCCGTCTTCCCTTCCTTGTCATCGCCGGGCATGACAAAAAGGCGTCCGGGCCGGCCGCCGGCCGGCAGGCGCCAACTTAGCGGCGCCGGGGGCGGCGCGACAGGGCGGAAATGGCGCTGAAATGAAACGCGCCGCGCTCCACGGGATGGGACAGGAGCGCGGCGCGCCATGTTGGCGGCTCCCAGGGGTCGGGTCGGAGGCCGCCAGTATCCAGCCTAGGGGGGCATCGCGGAAGCCGGCTGGAAGAGCTTCGCTTACAGAGAGGGATCGTCTCCGTAGGCACAGAAGCTACGGGGCCTATGTGGCGCGATTGCGCCCCGAAAATGGCAAAATTAAGATTTCTCCGCCGCCTCCCGCGATTGCCCGCCGCGCGGCGAGCCGCTAGGGTCGGCGCCTCGCTTCCAGCCCGCGCATCCCCGGAGCCCGACGCCCGTGAGCAGCCTCGACAGCTTCAAGTCCCGCCGCAAGCTCGCGGTGGGCGCCAAGACCTATGAGTACTTCAGCCTGGCCGCCGCAGCCAAGGCCGGGCTCGGCGACATCACGCGTTTGCCCTTCTCGCTCAAGGTCTTGCTGGAGAACCTGCTGCGCCACGAGGACGGCCGCACGGTGACCCGCGAGGACATCGCGGCGGTCGGCGCCTGGCTGAAGGACCGCCGCTCCGACCGGGAGATCGCCTACCGTCCGGCCCGCGTCCTGATGCAGGACTTCACCGGCGTCCCGGCGGTGGTCGACCTCGCCGCCATGCGCGACGCCATCGCCGCGATGGGCGGCGACCCGCGCAAGATCAACCCGCTCTCCCCGGTCGACCTGGTGATCGACCATTCGGTGACGGTGGACGCGTTCGGCAGCCGCCGCGCCTTCGCCGAGAACGTCGCCAAGGAGTACGAGCGCAACGGCGAGCGCTACGCCTTCCTGCGCTGGGGCCAGACCGGCTTCGACAATTTCCGCGTCGTGCCGCCCGGCACCGGCATCTGCCACCAGGTCAATGTCGAGTACCTCGCCCAGGTGGTGTGGACCGACAAGCAGGGCCGCCAGACCCTGGCCTATCCCGACACGCTGGTCGGCACCGACAGCCACACCACCATGGTGAACGGGCTGGCGGTGCTGGGCTGGGGCGTCGGCGGCATCGAGGCCGAGGCGGCGATGCTGGGCCAGCCGATCTCGATGGTCATCCCCGAGGTGGTCGGCTTCAAGCTGACCGGCAAGCTGCCCGAGGGCACCACCGCGACCGACCTGGTGCTGACCGTCACCCAGATGCTGCGCCGGAAGGGGGTGGTCAACAAGTTCGTCGAGTTCTACGGGCCCGGCCTCGACCAGCTGCCGCTGGCCGACCGCGCCACCATCGCCAACATGGCGCCGGAATACGGCGCCACCTGCGGCTTCTTCCCGATCGACCAGGAGACCATCCGCTACCTCAAGATGAGCGGCCGCAAGCCGTCGCGCATCGCGCTGGTCGAGGCCTATGCCCGCAAGCAGGGCATGTGGCGCGGCCCGCGCACGCCCGATCCGGTCTTCACCGACAGCCTCGAGCTCGATCTCGGCACGGTCGAGGCCAGCCTCGCCGGGCCCAAGCGGCCGCAGGACCGGGTGCCGCTGTCGCGCGCCGCCGCCGAGTTCGGCGCCGCGCTGGGCAACGCCTTCGGCGTCCACGATCCGGCGGCGCCGCGGGTGCCGGTGGAAGGGTCCGGCTACACGCTGGGCGACGGCGACGTGGTGATCGCCGCCATCACCAGCTGCACCAACACCTCCAACCCCAGCGTCATGCTGGGGGCCGGGCTGATCGCCCGCAACGCGGTCGCGCGCGGCCTCAAGGTCAAGCCGTGGGTCAAGACCTCGCTCGCCCCCGGCTCGCAGGTGGTGACCGACTACCTCGCCAGGGCCGGGCTGCAGGCCTCGCTCGACAAGCTGGGCTTCAACCTGGTCGGCTATGGCTGCACCACCTGCATCGGCAATTCCGGGCCGCTGCCCGACGCCGTGGGCGAGGCGGTGACCAAGGGCGATCTCGTGGTCTGCTCGGTGCTGTCCGGCAACCGCAACTTCGAGGGCCGGGTCAACCCGCTGACCCGCGCCAACTACCTGGCGTCGCCGATGCTCGTGGTGGCCTACGCGCTGGCCGGCACGATGCGCATCGACCTGACCCGCGAGCCGCTCGGCACCGACAAGCAGGGCAAGCCGGTCTACCTGCGCGACCTCTGGCCGAGCAGCCGGGAGATCGCCGACACCGTCGCCGGGGCAGTCTCGGCCGCGCAGTTCCGCAGCCGCTACGCCGACGTCTTCACCGGCGGCAAGGAGTGGCGCCGGGCCGCCCCGGCCGCCGGCCTGACCTATGCCTGGGATTCGAGCTCGACCTACGTGCAGCTGCCGCCCTATTTCGAGGCGATGCCGGCCGAGCCGGCGGCCCAGACGGCGGTCACCGGCGCGCGCATCCTGGCGCTGCTCGGCGACAGCATCACCACCGACCACATCTCGCCGGCCGGCAGCATCAAGCGCGACGGCCCGGCCGGCAAGTACCTGATCGAGCACGGGGTGGCGCCGGCCGACTTCAATTCCTACGGCGCCCGCCGCGGCAATCACGAGGTGATGATGCGCGGCACCTTCGCCAACATCCGGCTGCGCAACGAGCTGGCGCCGGGCACCGAGGGCGGCGTGACGCGCCACCTGCCGGACGGCACGGTGATGTCGATCTACGACGCGGCGATGCGCTACAAGGCGGAGGGCGTGCCGCTGCTGGTCGTCGCCGGCAAGGAGTACGGCACCGGCTCGTCGCGCGACTGGGCGGCCAAGGGCACCTTGCTGCTCGGCGTGCGCGCCGTGCTGGCCGAGAGCTTCGAGCGCATCCATCGCTCCAACCTGGTC
This sequence comes from Dongiaceae bacterium, assembly GCA_046349435.1. Lineage (GTDB taxonomy): Bacteria > Pseudomonadota > Alphaproteobacteria > Dongiales > Dongiaceae > JAXMCI01. Next base: position 15,770 of record JAXMCI010000036.1, read on the forward strand.
GGGATGGGCGTCCTGCCGCTGCAGTTCAAGGGCGAGACGACGCGCAAGACCCTGAAGCTCACCGGCGAGGAGGTGATCGACATCGTGCCGCCCGCCGCCGGCATCCGCCCCGGCATGGACGTGGTGCTGAAGCTGCGCCGCCCCGGCGGGCGGGAGGAGAACATCACCGTGACCTGCCGCATCGACACGCTGGACGAGGTCGAGTACTTCCGCCATGGCGGCATCCTGCCCTACGTGCTGCGCCAGCTGATGCGCGCGGCCTGACGAGCCGCCGGCCGCCCGGCAATGAGGGGGTCACCCTTATGTGATTCGCGGGGGCGGGCTCCCGGTTCCTATGTTCCGGGCATGCGCTTCACCATGCCCGCAACGATCCTCGCCCTGCTGCTGCCAAGCCTGGCCGCGGCCAACCAGCCGGTGCCGGCGGGAACCGCCCCGCGGCCGGTGGTGGTCGAGCTCTTCACCTCGCAGGGCTGCAGCTCTTGCCCGCCGGCCGATGCGCTGCTCGGCGAGCTGGCGCGGCGCAAGGACCTGGTCGCGCTCTCCTTCCACGTCGACTACTGGGACTATATCGGCTGGCGCGACCCCTATGCGAGCCCGGCCACCACGGAGCGGCAGCGCGACTATGCCCGCTCGCTCGGCCTGCGCATGGTCTACACCCCGCAGATGGTGGTCGGCGGCCGCGCCGACGCGGCCGGCTCCGACCGGGCGGCGGTGGCGCGGCTGATCGACGAGGCGGCCCGCCAGCCGCAGATCGAGGTCGGCTTCAGCAAGGACGAGAGCGGCCGGTTCTATGTCGAGCTGCCCGCCCAGCCGCGCTTCGACGGCATGGCCACGGTCTGGCTCGCGGTCTTCGACCACGAGCACGAGACCCCGGTGGCCCGCGGCGAGAATGCCGGTGCGACGCTCGACAGCTACAACGTCGTGCGCGAATGGCGCCGGCTCGGCAGCTGGTCGGGCGGCGCGCAGGAGATTCCGATGCCGATGGCGCCCGACGCCGCGGCCAAGCATGACGGCTGTGCGGTGATCGTGCAGCGCGGCGAGGCCGGCGCGGTGCTCGGCGCGGCGATCCTGCCGATGCGCGACGGCAGCTGGTAGGAGCGCGTTCCGCCGGCGCTCTGGCGTTCAGGCCGCGTTCGGGCGATGCTGCTGCGGTGCGACCAGCCGCTGCCCACCGAGCGTCGCGATGAGCGGATCCGAGCCGGATTTCCTCGCCGGCGGCGGCGACATGGGCGCGCTGATGCGCGCCACCGACTGGGCGGCGACGCCGCTCGGGCCGCTGGCCGGCTGGCCGCAATCGTTGCGCACCTCGGTCAGCACCTGCCTCAACTGCGCCTTCCCGATCCTGCTCTGGTGGGGGCCGGATCTCGTCATGCTCTACAACGACGAGTACCGGACCATCCTCGGCACGGCCAAGCATCCGCAGGCTCTCGGCCGCCCCGGCCGCGAGACCTGGCCGGAGATCTGGCACATCATCGGCCCGATGCTCGACGGCGTGCTGGCACGGGGCGACGCGACGCGGGCGCGCGACCTGCTGCTGATGCTGGAGCGCAACGGCTATCCCGAGGAGTGCTATTTCAGCTTCTCCTACTCGCCGATCCGCGACGAATCGGGCGGCATCGGCGGCGTCTTCACGCCGGTCATCGAGACCACCGAGCGGGTGATCGGCGAGCGGCGGGTCGCCACCCTGCGCGACCTGGCCGCCGGCCGCGCCGCCGAGGGCGGCGCCGCGGGCGCCTGCCGGAGCGCGGCGGCCTGCCTGGCGCGCAACCGGCACGATCTGCCCTTCGCGCTGATCTACCGGCTCGAGGACGGCATGGCCGAGCTTGCCGGGTCGGCCGGCATCGAGCCCGGCGGGCCGGCGGCGCCGGTTGCCGTGCCGCTGGCCGCGGCGGCGGATCCGTGGCAGCTCGCCGCCGCGGCCGCCGGGACGGGACCCCGGCTGGTCGAGGGGCTGGCCGGGCGCTTCCCCGGACCGCTGCCCTCCGGCGCCTGGTCGCGGCCGCCCGACGCTGCCCTGGTGCTGCCGATCGTGCTGCCGGGCCAAGCGCGGCCCGGCGCCCTGCTGGTCGCCGGGCTCAGCCCGCACAAGGTGCTCGACAGCGCCTATCGCGACTTCCTCGCGCTGGTCGCCGACCAGCTGGCGGCCGCCATCGCCGAGGCCGATGCGTTCGCCGCGGAGCGGCGGCGGGCCGAGGCGCTGGCCGAGATCGACCGTGCCAAGACCGCCTTCTTCGCCAATATCAGCCATGAGTTCCGCACGCCGCTGACCCTGATGCTGGGACCGCTCGAGGCGGCGCTGGCCGAGCCCGGCCGGCCGGAGCGGGAGCGCGAGCAGCTGGCGGTGGCGCACCGCAACGCGCTGCGGCTGCTGCGGCTGGTCAACACCCTGCTCGACTTCGCCCGGCTGGAGGCCGGCCGGCTGCAGGCGGTGCTGCGGCCGACCGACCTGGCGGCGCTGACGGCCGAGCTCGCCGGCGGCTTCCGCTCGGCCTGCGAGCAGGCCGGGCTGGCGCTGCGCGTCGACTGCCCGGCGCTGCCGGGCCTCGTGCCGGTCGATCCCGAGCTCTGGGAACGGATCCTGCTGAACCTGCTGTCCAACGCCTTCAAGTACACGCCGGCCGGCGAGATCGCGGTCGGCCTGCGCGCCGTCGAGGGCTGGGCCGAGCTGACCGTGCGCGATACCGGCACCGGCATCGCGGCGGCCGAGCTGCCGCACATCTTCGAGCGCTTCCGCCGCGTCGCCGGCGCGCGGCCGCAGCCACGAGGGCAGCGGCATCGGGCTCGCCCTGGTGCGCGAGCTGGTGGCCATGCAGGGCGGCACCATCGCGGTCGCGAGCGAGCCCGGCCGCGGCTCGGTCGCACCGTGCGGCTGCCGCTGTCGCAGGCGATCGCGGCACCCGCCGCGGCACCGGCGCCGCCGCCGGGCGGCCAGGCGCCGCGGTCCTGGCCGAGGCGGTGCGCTGGCTGCCGGCGGCGCGCCCCGGATCGTCGGCGCGGGCGACCGGCCGCTGGTGCTGCTCGCCGACGACAATGCCGACATGCGCGACTATGTCCGCCGCCTGCTCGAGCCGCGCTTCGCCGTGGCCGCCGTCCCGGACGGCGCGGCGGCGCTGGCGGCGGCCCGCGCGCGCCGGCCCGACCTGCTGCTCAGCGACGTCATGATGCCCGGGCTCGACGGCTTCGCCCTGCTGCGCGCCATCCGCGCCGACCCGGCGCTCGCCGATGTCCCGGTGATCCTGCTCTCCGCCCGGGCCGGCGAGGAGGCGCGGGTCGAGGGGCTCGACGCCGGCGCCGACGACTACGTGACGAAGCCCTTCACCGCCCGCGAGCTGACGGCGCGGGTGGCCGCCAACCTGACATTGGCGCAGCACCGGCGCGAGGTGGCCGAGCGCGAGCGCGCATTGCGCGCGGAGGCGGAGCGCAGCCGCGACGATCTCCGGCTGGCGCTGCGCGCGGCGCGGGCCGGCGCCTGGGACTGGGACGTGGCGGCCGGCCGCCGCAGCTGGTCGCCGGAGTTCCGCGCGCTGCTCGGGCTCGATCCGTCCGGCGCGGCCGTGGCGGTGGAGGACTGGCTCGGGCGGATGCCGGCCGAGGACCGGGCGGCGGTCGATGCGGCGATCGCGCGGGCTTCGCGGAGCGCGCGCCGGAGCTCGGCACGGAGTACCGGCTGGTCGGGCCGGCGGGGAGACGCGGTGGCTGGCCAGCCTCGGCCGGATCTTCTACGACCAGGCGGGGCGGCCGCTGCGGGTGCTCGGCATCACCATCGACGTCACCGAGCGCAAGCGCGGCGAGGCGGCGCTGGCGCGCTATCGCCTGCTGTCGGAGCATGGCCGCGACATCATCCTCTTCATCGACCCGGCCGACGGCCGGATCCTCGAGGCCAACGCGGCGGCGGTCGCCGCCTACGGCTACGACCGCAACCGCCTGCTCGGCCTCGCCATCGGCGACCTGCGGGCGCCGGAGACGCAGGCCGACCTGGCGGGCGAGCTGCGGCGCGCCGATGCCGAGGGCATGCTGCTCGAGACCGTGCATGTCCGGGCGGACGGCCGCCGCTTCCCAGTCGAGGTCAGCACGCGCGGCGCCACGATCGACGGGCGGCGCATGCTGCTCAGCATCGCGCGCGACATCACCGAGCGGCGCCGCACCGAGGAGCGCCAGGCCCTGCTGATGGCCGAGCTCGACCATCGCGTGCGCAACATCCTGGCCACCGTCCAGTCGATGGTGGCGCTGACCGGCCGCGATTCCGGCGACAAGGCGGCGACCCTGGCGGCGCTGCAGGGCCGCATCGCGGCGATGGCGCGCGCCCACGGGCTGCTCACCCGCCGCCGCTGGGCCGGCGCCGACCTCGCCGAGATCGTCCGCGACGCGCTGCAGCCCTTCGCCGCGGCGATCGACGTCGCGGGCGAGCCCGGCGCCATGCTGCGCGCCAAGGACGCGCTGTCGCTCGCCCTGGTGCTGCACGAGCTCGCCACCAACGCCGCCAAGCACGGCGCGCTGTCGCGGCCCGGCGGCCGGGTGCGCGTCGAATGGGCGGGGGAAGGCGAGGGCGAGGCGGCCTGCATCCGCTTCCGCTGGCTCGAGAGCGGCGGCCCGCCATGCGGCCGCCGACGCGGCGCGGCTTCGGCTCGAAGCTGATCGCCGGCGCGCTGCCCGGCCTCGAGCTCGCTTCGACGCGGCGCGCCTGCGCGAGCGCAGCGGCGCGCTGCAGCCGCTGCCCGGCGCCGTCCCGGACGCGCCGCCGCCAGCGGCCGGGCCGGGGCCGGCCGCGACCGCCGCGGGCGAGCGCCCGCTCGCCGGCCGCCGTGTGCTGGTGGTCGAGGACGAGCCGCTGGCGGCGATGGCGATGGGCGCCGCGCTGGAGGAGGCGGGCGCCGAGCTGCCGGCGTCGCCACCACGCTGGCGGCGGCGCTGGCCATGGCCGAGCAGCCGCTCGACGCCGCGGTGATCGACATCAACCTCGAGGGCGAGATGATCTTCCCGGCGGCCGAGCGCCTGGCGGCGCGCGGCCTGCCGCTGCTCTTCGCCACCGGCTACGAGGCCGAGCGCGTCATCCCCGCCCATCTCCGCTTCGTGCCCGTGCTGCAGAAGCCGGTCGACGCCGCGACCCTGGTGCGCCGCCTGGCGGCGCTGCTGTCGGCGGCGTAGCGGGCGCCGCCTCGGGCGCGGCCGCGGCGCTCTCCAGGATGCAGTCGGCCAGCCGGTCGATCACGCCCTGGCGCGGCTGGTCGGAACGCAGCATCACGATGCCGAGGTCGGGCAGCGCCGGAAAGCCGTCCGCGGTGCCGAGGATGCGCCAGCCCGGCCGCACGCTCGCCTGGAACACCACCGCCACCGCGATGCCGGCCTCGACCGCCGCCGCGATGCCGGCGAAGCTCGGGCTGGTCACCGCGATCCTGGCATGCCTGCCGAGCGCCGCCAGCTGCTCGACCGCGAAGCGGCGGAAGACGTCGCCGGTATGGAAGATGGCGAGCGGGATCGGGTCGCGGCCATGCGCCTCGTGCCGGGCCGAGCTCGCCCAGGCCAGCGGCTCGCGCCGCACCACGACGCCGCTGGTGGCGCCTTCGCCCTCGGTCACCAGGCCGAGGTCGACGACCCCGTCGGCGACCTGCCCGATCAGGCGGCGGGAGGGCTCGCAGACCAGACTGAGGCGGATCCACGGATAGGTCTCCGAGAAGCGCGGCAGCACCCGCGGCAGGAACATGCCCGCCAGGTCGTCCGGCAGGCCGACGGTGATGTCGCCCTCCAGCGTGCGCCCGTTCATCACCGCGAGCGCGTCGCGATAGGCGCGCAGGATGCGCCGCGCATGGTCGTAGAACAGCTCGCCCTGGGCGGTCAGCGCGACGCGCCGCCCGGCGCGCTGGAACAGCCGGCAGCCGAGCTGCTGCTCCAGCCGCCGGATCTGCATGCTGACCGCCGACTGGGTGCGGTGGACGCGCAGCGCCGCCCGCGTGAAGCTGCCGTGCTCGACGATCTCGGCGAAGGTGTGCAGCAGGTCCGGGTCGGGCGAGTTCAGCATCGATCGATCAACGAAATTGATGGATCGGCGCCAGATATACTCGCTTGCCCGCCCGGCGGGAACTGCGAGCATGGCGGCTCGAGGGTCGGCCGGCACGCAGCCAGGGGCCCCAGCCATGGAGAGGCCGCGCCGGGTGCCGCCACCGCCAGGAAGCCGCAAGCCAGGAAGCCGCAAGCCATGACCGAGCAACGCACCGAGATCAACGCCCGCGAGTTCGGCGGGCGCATCGAGCGCATCCGCAGGCAGATGAAGGAGAAGGGCCTCGACGCCATCTTCGTCGCCCAGCCCTCCAACGTCTGGTATGTCGCCGGCTTCTGGGAGTTCATCCCGATCCGCATGGAAGCCGTGCTGGTGCCGCTCGCCGGCGACTGCGTCTTCGTCGTCTCGAAGAACGAGTTCGAGTACGCCAGCAAGGTCAGCTGGATGCGGGACGTGCGCTACTACACCGAGTTTCCCGAGCCCGGCCGCCACCAGAATCCCTACGACCTGGTGCTCGACGCGGTGCGCGACCACGGGCTGGAGACGGCGACCATCGGCATCGAGGAATCCTTCCTGCCGGTCGGCGAGTACCGGCGCTTCGCCCGGCTGATGCCGCAGGCCCGCTTCGTCGACGGCGGCGCCATCCTGGCGGCCTGCCGCATGGTCAAGTCGCCCTACGAGATCGACCTCCTGAAGAAGTCGGGCAAGGTCGCCGTGGCCGCCTGGAACGCCTCGCTCAACGTCGCCAAGCCGGGGCTGCGCGAGTACGAGGTGGCGCAGGCGGCGCGCGAGGCGGCGACCGACACCGCCGCCAGCCTGTTCACCGCCGAGGACATCCACCACTCGCCGCTGACCGACGGCGTGCAGCTGATCCAGTCCGGCGCGCGCTCCTCGATCTCGCACGGCAAGGGCTCGCCCAACCGGCTGAAGCGCGGCGACATGGTGGCGATGTGCTTCTGCATGACCAACCAGTTCAAGGGCTACCGCGTGGGCTTCTCGCGCAACTTCGTCCTGGGCGGCGCCACCAACGAGATGATCAACGTCTACAACCTGCTCTTCGAGGCGCAGCAGGCGGCGCTGGCGGCGGTCAAGCCGGGCATAACCGCGAGCTCGCTCGACGAGCTGGTGCGGCGGATGATCCACAAGGCCGGCTACGGCGAGTACATCGAGCACCGGCTCGGGCGCGGCGTCGGCCTCGACATCGCCGAGCGGCCCGACCTCAAGGAGGGCGACGACACGATCCTCGAGCCGGGCATGACGCTGGCGGTCGAGCCGGCGGTCTACATGACCGGCAAGTGGGGCATCCAGATCGAGGATTCCATCCACGTCACCGAGACCGGCTTCGAGTATCTTACGGTGGCCCCGGAACCGGAGCTGCCGGTCATTTGACGCCGACCGCGGATTGTCAGCACTATCCGGCAACAAACGACACGAGCAACGAACGAGGGAGGCAGCAATGACCAATCTGACGCGCCGGCAGGCCCTGGCGCTGGCCGCGGCCACCGGCACGGTGGCGATGTTCGGCGGCCCGATCCGCCGGGCCGCCGCCGCCACCGAGATCACCGCCGTCGAGTGGGGCGGCGACGTGGTCAACGCGATGAAGCAGATCGAGGCCAAGCAGGACAAGGTGAAGGTCGACTGGGTGCTGCACCAGGGCGGCTCGGGCGCCATCCTGCCGAAGATCAAGGCGACCTGGCCGAAGGCCGAGTACGACTACGTCTCCGGCTGGGAGGGCTCGTTCAACGGCATGGTGAAGGAGGACTGGCTGGTGCCGGTCACCACCCAGTCGGTGCCGAATCTCGCCGACATCCCGCAGAAAATCATCGTCAAGAACGCCAAGGGCGACTGGATGGCGGTGCCGCGCGCGGTCGGCGGCATCTACCTCGCCTACCGCAAGGACATCTGCCCGTTCGAGGTGAAGAGCATCGACGACCTGTTCGATCCCCGCCTCAAGGGCAAGATCTGCTGGCCGGGCCCGACCCAGGCGATGATGCTGCCGCTGGTCGCGCTCGCGCTCCATGCCGGCGGCAGCGAGAAGAACATGGATCCCGGCTTCGCGCTGATGAAGAAGCTGGCCCAGTCCGGCAACATCGGCCGGGTCGGCGTCACCGACACCGACTTCTCGACCTCGCTGTCGAGCGGCGAGACGGCGCTCGGCTACTACTCCGAGCCGCAGCTCACCGGCGTCGGCAAGTCGTTCCCGTTGGTCCGCCTGACCAAGCAGGAGGGCGTGCCGACCTTCCTCTACCAGAGCGGCTTCGCGGTGCTGAAGAACCGGCCCAACCTCCAGGCGACGCTCGACTTCATCAATTTCTGCATCAGCCCGGAGATGAGCAGCCTCTACGCCGAGGTCGCCGGCGAGGCGCCGCTCAACGTCAAGGCGAAGACGCCGGACGCGCTGAAGCACCTGGCCTTCAGCCAGGCGGAGTTCGACAAGTTCGTCTACGTGCCGGACTTCAACGTCGTGCTCTCCTCGCAGGATGCCTGGAGCAAGCGCTGGGAGAACGAGATCGCGCCGCTGCTCTAGGCGATGAAGGCTGGCGGGCGGCGGGACGGGTCGGCGCGACCCGTCCCCCGCCGCGCCGCGGCCGGCGGCGGCATGGCCGGCCGCGCGACCGCGGCCGAGCTCGTCGTCGCGGCGCTGCGGGCCGAGGGCGTGCGCCACGCCTTCGGCCTGGTCGGCACGCATATCGTCGAGATCTACGACGCGCTGCGCGGCGCGCCGGAGATCGCCCACGTCACCGCGCGGCACGAGGGCAACGGCGCCCTGATGGCCGACGCCTGCAGCCGCCTCTCCGGTCGCCCGAGCGTCTGCTTCAGCACCGCCGGCCCCGGCATCCTCAACTCGCTCGCCGGCATCGGCCAGGCCTACGCCGCGAACAGCCCGACGGTGCACATCTCCGGCAGCCTGCCGCTCGGCGCCCCGCGCCGCGCGCTGCACGCCGTCGACGACGAGCGGCACACCGTCAAGGCGACCGCGCCGCTGACCCGGATGAGCGCGCGGCCGGCGACGCTGGCCGAGCTCGCCCGCACCCTGCCGCGGCTCTTCGCGGCGGCGCTGGGTCCCGAGCCGGGGCCGGTCCATCTCGAGATTCCCTGGGACCTGATGCGGGCGCCGGCCGCCGCGGCGCCGGCCTATGCCCGCCGGCCGCCGCGCGCCGGCAGCGGCGCCGGCAGGCTGCGCGCGCTGGCCGCGGCGCTGGGCGCGGCGGAACGGCCGTTCTTCTGCATCGACCGGCTCTGCGTTCATCACGGGCTGGTGCCGGAGGTGGTCGCGCTGGCCGAGGCGACCGGCGCCGCCATGGCGGTGTCCTACGATGCCTTCGGCGCGGTGCCGACCGCGCACCCGCTCAATGCCGGCGTGGTCAGCGACTTCTTCTTCGGCACCGCGGCGCTGGACGCGGCGCGCGACGCCGATCTCGTCCTCGGCTTCGGCGTGCTGGCGGGGTCGGAGGTGGACGCCCTGCTGGCCGGGCCGCGCGGCGCGCCGCCCGAGCTCGTCGACGCGGGCAGCCTGGCCGCCCTGCGGCGCGACGGCGGCCTCGGGCGTCTCGCCGCGCGGCTCGGCCGAAGCAAGCCGGGCCCGCAACCGGGCTGGTTCGGGCGGCGCTGCGGCGAGGAATGGCTGGCCGCCGCACGCGCCCTGGCCGGCCCGCGCCGCCGCGGCGCCATGCATTTCGGCCGCGCCATGCTGCGGCTGCGCGAGCGGATCGACGCCGACGCGACGGTCATCCTCGACGCCGGCAGCCACGAGATCTGGGCCCGCTCGCTGCTGCCCTCCTTCGGCCCGGCCAGCTTCATCGGCTCGGGCAACTGGGGCGGCATGGGCTACGGCCTGCCGGGGCTGATCGGGGCGCGGCTGGCGCTGCCGGAGCGCCGGGCGATCGCCGTCACCGGCGATGGCTGCCTGCTGATGACGCTGGCCGATCTCTGCACCTTGGCCGGCATCGCCGGGCCTGCCATCCTGGTCGTCATGAACAACGCGATGTATGGCGAGATCAAGCGGGTGCAGCTGGAGCGCTTCGGCGCGCCGACGCAGATCGCCAACCCGGCGCTCGACTTCGCCGCCATCGCGCGCGACTGCGGCCTGATCGGCCTGCGCGTCGCGCATGAGGGGCAGCTCGGCGCCGCGCTCGACAAGGCCTTCGCGGCCGACCGGCCCGTCCTGGTCGACATCGTCTGCGGCGACGACGTCGCCTTCCCCAGCCTGCCCTAGGCGTGGGCGTCGCTCGTGCCGCGCATCCGGCGCCGTCCTTCACTCTCCCTTGCCGGGCTCGACCCGGCAACGCCGGGGCGCCGCGAGCTGGATGCCCGGGTCAAGCCCGGGCATGACACGAAGGTGAGCGGCAGGTGGATCGAGACGGCATCGATGGATCCCGGCTCGTGCTTGCCCGCGTTGGCGATGCCGCGCTGCCGCCCGCCCTCTTTTGTCATTGCCGGGCTTGACCCGGCAATCCAGGGCGGCCGCGGGCTGGACCCCCGGCTCGATGCCGGGGATGCCAACCTTCGGCCGGGCGCATAGCGATGGCCGTGCCGAGCCGTCGCCCGGTCCTGCTGCTGCCCGGCGGCGTCATCTTCCTCGGCCTCTTCGTGCTGCCGCTGGCCGGGCTGCTGCTCGAGAGCTTCCGGCTCTACCAGCCCGGCAGCATCGGGTCGGCCGCCGGCGCGCCGCTGACGCTCGCCAACTACGCCGAGCTGCTGCAGCCCGCCTTCGCGGGCTTCGTCCTGCAGACCCTGCGCATCAGCCTGATCGCCTCGCTGCTCGGGCTGGCGCTCGCCTTCCCGATCGCCTACTGGATCGCCCGCGTGCTGCCGCCGCGCGGCCGGGCGCTGGCGGTCGGGTTCTTCGTCACGCTGATGTTCCTCAGCGTGCTGGTCCGCACCTACGCGCTCGAGCTCACCTTCGGCGCCACCGGGCCGCTGCGTCCGCTGCTGCTGTCGATCGGCATCGCGCCCAACGGCCGGGCCTATATCGAGTGCCTGGTCGCCGCCGGGCTGCTGCACTACGTCGTGCCGATGTCGGTGCTGACCCTGCTCGGCACCGTCCAGAACGTCGATCCCAGGCTGGTCGATGCCGCGCAGGCGCTCGGTGCGCCGGCCTGGAAGGCGCATCTCACGGTGACGCTGCCGCTCTGCGTGCGCGGCCTGCTGGCCGCCTTCCTCTTCGCCTTCGCCTTCTCGATCAGCGCCTTCGTGATCCCGATGATCCTCGGCAAGGGCCGGGTGCTGTTCGTCTCGAACCTGATCTACACGCGCTTCAGCGAGATCGCCAACTACCCGAGCGGCGCGGCGATCTCGGTGGTGCTGTTCGGGCTGGCGCTGGCCTTCGTCTACCTGATGTCGCGCCAGGTCGGCCGGCGCTGGGGCGCATGAGCGGCCGCGCCCTCGATGACGGGCTGCGCCTGCTCGGCCTGGCGCTGATCGTCGCGGTGATCGGCTTCCTCATCGTGCCGATCCTGGTCACCGTGCTGATGGCGTTCGACGCGCGGCCCTATCTCGGGCCGCTGCCGCCGCCCGCCTACTCGCTGCGCTGGTTCCGGCAGTTCTTCTCGGACGACTACTTCCTGCGCGGGCTCGCCACCAGCGCCGAGCTCGCCGTCGCCTCGGTCGCGATCACCGTCATCGCCGGCGTGGCGACCGCCGTCGCCCTCGACCGCATGCCGGCGCGCGGCCGGGAGGCGCTGACCTCGCTGTTCCTGTCGCCGCTCATCGTGCCGCCGGTGGTGACCGGGCTGGCGCTGCTGCTGTTCCTCGCCCGGCTCGGCGTCTATGACGGCTTCGCGCGCCTGCTCTGCGGCCACGTCATCATCACCGTGCCCTACACCATCCGGGCGACGCTGGCCGGCATCGCCGGCATCGACCGCTCGCTGACCGAGGCGGCGCTCAGCCTCGGCGCCAACGAGCGCCGCGCCTTCCGCGACGTCACCCTGCCGCTGGCGCGCACCGGCATCGTCACCGGCGCGCTGTTCGCCTTCGCCGTCTCGCTCGACGACGTTTCCGTCTCGATCATGCTGACCGACGCCAAGACCTTCACCCTGCCGATCGCGCTGATCAGCTCGATGCGCGCCGACTTCAACCTGACCATCGCCGCCGCCTCGGTCATGCTGATGCTGCTGACGCTGGCCCTGATCCTGGTGCTCGACCGCTTCGTCGGCCTGAACCGGGCGGTCGGGCAGGGCGTGTTCCGTTGAGCGCCGCGATGACAGATCCCGCCGACCACGTCATCGCCCTCGACGGCGTCACCAAGCGGTTCGGCGCGACGGTGGCGGTCGATCGCGTGAGCTTCGCGGTCGGCGCCGGCGAGACCGTCTCGCTGCTCGGCCCGAGCGGCTGCGGCAAGACCACGCTGCTGCGGCTGATCGCCGGCTTCGAGGAGCCGGATGCCGGCGGCATCGAGATCGCCGGCGTGGCGATGGCCGGCAAGCGGCCCTATGAGCGCAATGTCGGCCTGCTGTTCCAGCACTACGCCCTGTTCCCGCACATGACCGTGGCGGAGAACGTCGCCTACGGCCTGAAGAACCGCGGCTGGCCCAGGGCCGGCATCCCGGCCCGGGTCGAGGAGATGCTGCGGCTGGTGCAGCTGCCGGGCTTCGAGCGGCGGCGGCCGGGGCAGATGAGCGGCGGCCAGCAGCAGCGCGTCGCGCTGGCGCGCGTGCTGGCCACCAACCCGGAGCTGGTGCTGCTCGACGAGCCGCTCTCGGCGCTCGACGCCAAGCTGCGCGAGGAGCTGCGGCTGGAGCTGAAGCGCATCCTGCAGGCGGTCGGCTCGACCACCATCGTGGTGACGCACGACCAGGAGGAGGCGATGAGCCTCGCCGACCGCATCATCGTGATGAACCAGGGGCGGATCGAGCAGCAGGGCACCCCCGACGAGATCTACCGGCGCCCGCGCACCGCCTTCGTCGCCGCCTTCCTGGGCCGGGCCAACTGGTTCCACGGCCGGCTCGGGGGCCCGGCGCAGGACGGCCTCTGCCGCTTCACCAGCGAGCGCGGCACCGTCCTGTCGGTGCGGCCGCCGGAGCAATCGGCCGCCGCCGAGCGCTGGAGCGTCTGCGTGCGGCCGGAGCGGGTGACGCTGAGCGCCGGCGAGGCCGCGCCGGCCGGGTCCGGCGAGAACCGGGTCGCCGGGCGCCTCGTCGAGGTCGTCAACATGGGCGCGCTCTATCACTACGTGATCGACGCCGCCGACGGCCGCATGACGGCCGTCGAGGTCAACCGCGGCGGCGCGGCGCTGCAGCCCGGCGACGGCGTCTCCCTGGCCTTCCGCGCCGAGGACGGGATCGTGCTCGCCGCGTCCTGACCGAACTTCAGCGCCGGCGGGCGTCGTCGCCGGCCCAGCGCTCCATGCCGACATCCTGCAGCGCGGCGCGGCGGTGGATCTCGGCGAGGTACGGCTCGAAGACCCGGTTGCGCCGCTCGATCTCGCCATGGGCGGCGAGGTAGGCCGGCACGCGCTCGCGCAGCGCGCGCAGCAGCTCCGCCTCGTCGATGCGGGTGAGGCGGCCGTCGCGCAGCACCACCTCGCCGTCGACCATGACCAGCTCCAGCGAGCCGCCGTTCTCGGAATAGACGAGGTGGTTGCGGACGTCGTTGAGCGGCGTGAAGGCGAGGCTGTCGGTGCGCAGCACCAGCAGGTCGGCCTTCTTGCCCACCGCCAGCGAGCCGGTCTCGCGCTCCAGCATCGCGGTCCGCGCGCCGCCGATGGTGGCGGCGCGCAGGATCTCGGCGGCGGTGACCCAGCGCGCCGGGTCGGCGCCGGTGGCGCAGTGGATCAGCGCCGCCACCCGCATCACGTCGAACAGGCGCAGCGTGTCGTTGGCGGCGGCACCGTCGGTGCCGAGCCCGATCGCCACGCCGGCATCGAGCAGCCGGCGCAGCGGCGCGATGCCGGAGCCCAGCTTCTGGTTGGAGATGGCGTTGTGCACCACCGAGGCGCCGGCCTCGCCGAGCAGCGCGACGTCCTCGTCGCTCGCCCACACCGCGTGGGCGATCGTCACCTTGCGGTCGAGCAGGCCGAGCTCGCGGAGGTGGCGGATCGGCGACCGCCCGGCCAGCGCGCCGGCGACCGCCTGGGTCCTGGTCTCCAGCGCGTGCATGTGCAGCGGCACGCGGTGCCGCTCGGCGAGCGCGGCGGCCGCCTCCAGCAGGTCGGGCGTGCAGCGCTGCGGCGCCGAGGGCGACAGCATGAAGCGCAGCCGCCCGGCGCGGCCGTCGAAGGCGGCGAAGGCGGCGGCGCAGAACTCGGCATAGTCGCGGCCGCTGACGCGGCGCCCGCCATCGAGCAGGGCCTGCAGCGCCGGCGGCATCACCGCCCGCCCCCAGGGCAGGCTGTCGAGCGCCGGGATGTTGATCACCGAGCTCGCGACGTTGGCGCGGATACCCGCCGCCTCGTAGGCGGCGAACACCGCGCCGAGCCGGTCGAGCGAGAAGTCCGGCGGGTCGAAGAACAGGTCGCAGATGGTGGTGACGCCAGCCTTCAACGACTCCGCCGCGACCAGCAGGGAGCGCAGCCGCAGCAGCTCGAGGTCGATCGGCGGCCCCATCAGGAAGGGGTAGGCGTAGAGCAGCCAGGTCTCCAGCGGCAGGCCGGCATAGCGCCCCTTCCAGAGCTGCTCGCTGGAATGGAGGTGGCCGTTGACCAGCCCCGGCATGACCAGCCGGTCGCGGCCGTCGATCACCGTGGCGCCCGGCCCCAGGGCGAGATCGGGCCCGAGATCGGGGCCGAGCGCGGCGATGCGGTCGCCGGCCACCAGCAGGTCGCCCTGCCAGGGCTCGGCGCCGCCCGCGCCCTCCAGGGTGAGCAGCGTGGCGCCGCGGATCAGCGTCTCGCCGGTCATCGTCCTGCTCAGGGCCGGCGGGTCAGCCGCTCGAGCACGATCGGGCGCGGCGGCGGGGCGGCGTCGCCGATGCGGACGGCAGCGCGGATCCGCTCCGCCGCCGCCTCGGCACCGGCGGCGTCGCGGGCATGGACGAGGCAGAGCGGCCGGTCCGGCCCGACCGCCTCGCCGGGCTGGGCGAAGGCGGTGAAGCCGACGGCGAGGTCGATCGGCTCCTCCGGCCGCCGGCGGCCGCCGCCGAGCGCCACCAGCGCCAGCCCGCCCGCCTTGGCGTCCATGCCGGTCACGACGCCGCTGCGCGCCGGCGCCACCGGCCGCACCACCGGCGCGGCCGGCATGTGCGCCATCGGGTCGGCGACGAAGCCGGCCGGGCCGCCGAGCGCCGCCACCATGGCGCCGAAGCGCGCGGCGGCGCTGCCATCCTCCAGCCGGCCGCGGGCCAGCGCCTCGCCGGCGGCGCGGTCGGGCTCCAGCCCGGCCATGACGACCATCTCGGATGTGACCGCCAGCACCAGCTCCAGCACGCGCGGATCGCGGTGCCGGCCGGTGAGGAAGTCGACCGTCTCGACCACCTCGACGGCGGCGCCGACGGATGTACCGAGCACCGCGTCGAGGTCGGTCAGCAGCATGGTGCTGGGCACGCCGGCGCCGGCGCCGACCGCGGCCATGCTCTCGGCCAGCACGCGGGCCTGATCCACGTTCGCCATGTAGGCGCCCGAGCCGGAGCCGACGGTGACGACCAGCCCGCTCGGCGCCACCGCCAGCTTCTTCGACATGATCGAGCCGGTGATCAGCGCGACGCTCTCGACCGTGGCGGTGACGTCGCGCACCTTGAAGATGATGCGGTCGGCCGGGGCGAGGTCGCGAGTCGGGCCGCTGATCGCGCCGCCGACCGTGCGCACCACCTCCATGAAGCGCTCGGGCGGCGGCGCGCTGTCATAGCCTTCGATGGCGTCGAGCATGTCGATCTCGCCGCCGCAATAGTCGAGGCCCCAGCCCGAGAGGTTGGGGACATGCAGGCCGCAGGCGGCGGCGAGCGGCACGACGATCAGCGTGACCTTCTCGTCGCCGACGCCGCCCGAGGAGTGCTTGTCGACGATCAGGCGGCGCTCCAGGCCGCTCTCCGACCAGTCCAGCACGCGGCCGGAATCGCGCATCGCCAGCGCCAGCCCGGTGGTCTCGGCCGGGGTCATGCCGCGCAGGTAGGTCGCCATGGTGAAGGCGCCGATCTGGGCCGGCGCCACGGTGCCGGCGGTGATGCCGCGGACCAGCGCGCCGATCTCCGCGGCGCCGAGCTCGGCGCCGTCGCGCTTGCGCCGGATCACCTCCTGCGGCAGCAGCGCGGCGGCGGCCGCGGCAGCCGGCTCGAGATCGCCGACCGGGCCGCCCTCGCGCCAGGCATAGAGCTCCCAGACCTCGCCGTCGGGGCCGGTGAAGTAGCTGCAGCGGGCGTTCCAGGGAAAATCGGCCGGCGGGCCGCGGAAGGCGACGCCGCGCGCGGCGAGCTGGCGGGAGGCCTCGTCGACGGCGGCCGGCGAGGGCAGCTCGACGGCGATGCAGGCCTGGTGCATGCCGGGCAGGCGCGCGGTGGAGAGGCCGGTGTGCTGGCCGATATGGTCGATCTCCCAGCAGGCCAGCGTCAGCCCGGCCCCGGAGAAGTCGGCGAAGCCCTCGGCCCGGCGGCGCAGCCGGAAGCCCAGCAGCCCGGCATAGAAGGCGATGGAGCGCTCGACGTCGGCGCAGAGGATGCAGATGTCGGTGATCGGGTAACGCTGCGCGAACTGCATGTGACTCTCTCCGCTTTTCCTCGTCCAGGGAGCACGCCCGCGCTGCCAAGGAACGCTGCCCTAGTAGTCCCGCAGCTCGCCGAAGCTCGACGCTGCCTTGGCGCCGCCGCGCAGCCGGGCGCTGAGCCAGACGCCGGCGACCGTCGCGATGTAGGGCAGGGTCAGCAGCAGGTCGTGCGGGATCCAGTCGCCGAAGGCGATCTGGGCGTGGATGCCGAGCGCGCCGACGATGCTGAAGAACAAGGCGGCCGCTGCCGAGCCGATCGGGTGCGCGGCGCCGAAGATGACCGCCGAGAAGCCCATGAAGCCGCGCCCGGCGGTCATGCCGTAGGCGAAGATCTGCAGGCTGCCCAGCGCCAGCTCGGCGCCGCCCAGCGCGCAGAGCACGCCGCCGAGGCAGAGTGCCACGAGGCGCATGCGCGACGGGCTGACGCCGACGCTGCGCGCCGCGAAGGGATGCTCGCCGCTGGCCGCCAGCCTGAGGCCGAAGCGGGTCCGCCGCAGCAGCACCCAGAGCCCGAGCACGACGAAGGGCATCGCCACGACGAGCACCGAGAGCACGCCGAAGGCGCCGAACTCCGGCCCCAGCCGCGGCAGGCCGTAGGGCGCGGTGACCGAGGCCTGGCTGCCGTAGATCGACTGCACCGCCAGGTCGGTGCCGCCGAGCCCGAGGCCGGTCAGCCCGAGCCCGGCGATGATCGGGTTGGCGCGCAGCTTCTCGATGACCAGCCAGAGCAGGATCGAGCCGACGACGCAGAGCAGGATGGCGAGCAGCAGCGCCAGCGCCAGCGAGCCGGTCTGCACCAGCCCGAGCACCGTGGCGCAGGCGCCGGTGATCATCAGCCCCTCGAGGCCGAGATGCCAGACGCCGGCCCGCGCCGCCAGCACGCCCGCCATGGTGACGTAGACGAGCGGCGTGCCGTAGCGCAGCGTGGCGACGATGAAGTCCTCCATCAGGCCGCCCGCCGGCTCTCGGCCGCAGGGGCGCGGCGGCGCAGCCGCATCAGCCAGGCGCCCGGCCCGACCTTGGCGGTGATGAAGAGGGCGATGGCAGCGTTGATGATGTCGATCGCCGCGGCCGGCAGCCCGACCAGCACCGGCAGATAGAGGCCGGCGGCGGCGAGCCCGCCGAAGAACAGCGCCGCCACGGCGGTGCCGGTGATCGAGAGCCCGGCGACCAGCGCGATCAGGATGGCGGTGAAGCCGTGCGTCGGCAGGAAGCCGCTGACCAGCCGGCCATTCGGGCCCAGCACCTCGATGGTGCCGGCGAGGCCGGCGAGCCCGCCGCCGATGACGAAGCCGGCCAGCCCGAGGCGCGACAGCCGGGCGCCCTGCCAGACCACCATGATCGGGTTGCGCCCGGCGAGGCTGGAGAGCACGCCGAAGGCGGTGCGGTTGACCAGCACCCACATGCCGAGTCCCACGACCAGCGCGAAGCCGACGATCGAGGGCGACAGCCCGGCCGAGGTCGAGAGGCGGAAGGCGGCGTCGACCGGCCGGCTGGCCATCACCTGGCCGGTGCCCGACGGGTCCTTGAGCGGCCCGGAGGAGACCCAGATCAGCACCAGCCCGGCGATGAAGTTGCCCATCAGCGTGGTGATCACCTCGTCGGTGCCGGAGCGCACGCGCAGCAGCCCCGGCCACAGCGCCCAGAGCGCGCCGGCGGCGCTGCCGGCGGCGAAGGCGAGCGGCAGGACCAGCGCCGCCGGCCCGCCGCGCAGCGCGTCGGCGACGAAGGTGGCGGCGATGGCGCCCATGTAGAACTGGCCCTGGGCGCCGACGTTGAAGTAGCCGCAGCGGAAGGAGAGCACGACGCCGCAGGCGGTGATGAAGAGCGGCATCGCCCAGCGCAGGCTGTGCTTCCAGGCATTGGGGTTGAGGAAGGCGCCGTCGGCGATGCTGCGGAACATCTCCGGCGCCGAGTAGCCCGCCAGCTCGAACAGCAGCCCGCACAGCACCAGCGCCAGCAGCACGAAGCCCAGCGCCCGGCCGATGACCAGGAGGCGGGTCAGCATCGCCGCCACTCTCGCCCGTTCTCTGCTGTCATCCCGGCGAAAGCCGGGATCCATGTCTCCGCCCGGGCGATGCGGCACGATGGATCCCGGCTTTCGCCGGGATGACATTCGGGGGGGCGCCGACGCGACAGCGTGAAGCCCATCACTGCGCCCCCGTCATCGCGGCGCCGACCTCGCCGAGGCGGTAGGGCGGGCGGAACTCGGCGGCGATGCGGCCGGAGAGCATCACCACCAGCCGGTCGCTGATGTCGAACAGCTCGTCGAGGTCGCTGCTGATCAGCAGCACGCCGCAGCCGCGCGCGCGGGCCTCGCGCAGCGCCCGCCAGACGAAGGCGGTGGCGCCGACGTCGAGCCCGCGGGTCGGCTGCGCGGCGACGATCAGCGCCGCGTCAGCGTCGATCTCGCGTGCCAGGATCAGCTTCTGCGCGTTGCCGCCGGAGAGCGAGCCGGCCGGCTGCGTCGTGGCGGCGTAGCGCACGTTCCAGTCCTTGAGCGAGCGGTCGCAGGCGCGGCGCAGCCCGGCCGGGCTGATCAGCCGCAGCGCGCCGCCGGCGAGCAGCCCGCGCGCCGCCCAGTTCTCCCACAGCGCGCTCGACAGGCTGAGCCCCTCGCTGTTGCGCTCGAAGGGGATGACGCGCAGCCCGGCGCCGCGGCGGCCGCCGAGCGGCGTGCGGGTGACGTCGGTGCCGGTCAGCCGGATGCGGCCGTCCTGCAGCTCGGCGAGGTGCGAGAGGGCGCGGACCAGCGTGCGCTGGCCGTTGCCCTCGACGCCGGCGACGCCGACGATCTCGCCGCGCCCGACCCGCAGGCTGACGCGGTCGAGCGCCGGCCCCTCCGGGTCGGGCCGCGTGCTGACGCCGTCGAGCTCGAGCACCGCCGCGCCTGCGGCCGCGGCAGAAGGCGCGGCGGGGGCGCCGCTGGTCTCGGCGCTGCCGACCAGCGCCGCCTCGTCGGCGGCCGACAGGCTCGCCTCGGCCTCGGAGCCGACGATCGAGGCGGCGAGGCGCCGCGCGTCGGTCGCGGATATCGCGATCGGGCCCTCGACCAGCCGGCCGCCGCGCAGCACGGTGACCGTGTCGGCGATGCCGAGCACCTCGCGGATCTTGTGCAGGATCAGCAGGATGGTGACGCCGGCCTGCTTCAGCCGGCGCAGCCGCTCGAACAGCGTCTCGATGCCGGCCGGCGACAGCACCGCGGTCGGCTCGTCGAGGATCAGCACGCGCGCCTCGGTGACCAGCGCGCGGGCGATCTCGACGCCCTGCTGCGCCTCGACCGGCAGGTCGCGCACGCGGTCGCCGAGCCCGACCCGCACGCCGAGCGCGTCGAGATGCTCGCGCCAGCGGCGCTCCAGCCCGCGCCGGGTGAAGATCGGGCGGTGGCGCGTGGCGCCGAACTCCATCGCCTCGGCGACGGTGAAGGAGGGCGGCAGGGCGAAGCTCTGATGCACCAGCTCGACCCCGGCGGCGCGGGCGGCGCGGACATGGCCGGTGGCGACGGCCGTGCCGGCGATGCTGAGGCTGCCGCGCTGCGGCGCGACGATGCCGGCCGCGACCCGGGCGAAGGTCGTCTTCCCCGCGCCGTTCTGGCCGACCACGGCATGGATCAGCCGCGGCGCGAAGGCGGCGCTCACCCCGGAGAGCGCCGCGACCTCGCCGTACTGCACGGCGACGTCGCGGCATTCCAGCGCGGGGACGGTCCCCGACATGGGCGAGCGCCGCCCGCGGCTTTCCTAGAGCTCGGTCTTGAAGGGCACCTTGAGGGCGCCCGACATGATGTCGGCGCGCGCCTTCTGGATGTCCGGCCAGACCGACTTGGCCTTCTCGACGAGGTCCTTCGGGCCCTGCTCCAGCCAGACCGGCGAGAGCACGAAGTCGATCACCCCGGTGCCCAGCCCGGTATGGACGTGGCCGCCCTTGAAGTCGGGGCCGAGGGCGGACGAGACCTGCTGGTAGAGCGAGGCGCCGAAATCGAGCGCGACCAGCGCCGCCACCGTCTTCGGGCCGATCTTGTACTGCTCGGGCGAGATGGCGCTGACCATGCGGCCCTCGCCCTCGTTGGCGGCCTGGATGATGCCGGTGTCGGTCGCCGCCGAGTCGGTCTGGATGTAGTCGACGCCGGCCTGGTACATCTGGCTGGCGATCTCGTGCCCCTTGGCCGGGTCCTGGAAGGAGCCGGCGAAGGCGCCGGTCACCGAGATGTTGGGGCCGACCGAGGCGGCGGCGACCTTCATCGCGTTGAGGTCGGCGTTGAGCGGCGGGATGCTGACGCCGCCGATATAGCCGATCTTGCCGGTCTTCGAGACCTTGGCGGCGAACAGGCCGGAGAGGTAGCAGCCGAGATAGTAGTCGTAGGAGACGGTGACGACGTTGGGGATCGCCGGCTCGAAGGGGTCGCCGAAGATCTGCACCCACTTGGTGTTGGGGTAGCTGGGCGCCAGCGCCTTGAACGGCTCGGCGACCTCGTTGAAGGTCGAGGCGATGACCGCCGCGCCGGCGTCGCCCAGGCTGCGGAAGATCGACTCGTAGGTCGCCGGGTCCTGCGCGTAGATGGTGCGGACCTGGAAGCCCTTCTCGCCCGACAGCTTCTTCAGCGCGGCGATCATGCTGTCGACCGGCCCGTTGTCGCCGGCCGCCTGGGTGTGGACCAGCGCGACCAGCCCGCCGGCCGCCGCGGCCCGGCGCGGCAGGATCAGCGGCGCGGCGCCGGCCAGCGCGGCGGCGCCGAGCGTGCCCTGCAGAAAGCTGCGGCGGGCGATGCCACCCCGCCGCGACAGCAGATCGGACCTCAGTTTGGACGTCATGGTGTTTCCCTCTCGATCGTTCGCTTCGTCCGTCACGCCGGCCGCCGCCTCCCGCGGCCCGGGATGGTGCCGCTCCTAGCCCGGGCTCCCCTGGCCGAGCGGCGGGCAGAAGCCGGTCGGGCGCAGGATCTTGCTCTCCTGCGATTCGATGGCGTTCATCGCCCAGATCTCGCCGATGTAGCGCTGCCAGGCCGGGTCGGCCGACATCGCCGCGCGGCGCTTCTCGCGGTCGTCGAGGCTATCATAGCCCCACAGCAGCACCGCCTCGTGCAGATTGCCGATCTCGGTGGTGAAGAAGCCCAGCGCCGTGCCGAGATGGCGTTTCTGGATGGGCAGCCCGTCGGCCTCGTACTTGCGCAGCCAGGCGGCCATGGTCCCCGGGCGGAAGCGGTAGGTTCGGTGCTCGACCAGCAAGGCGGGATCTCCTCTCAGGCTGCGGCGCGCAGCACCATGTCGGCGCATTTCTCGCCGATCATGATGGCGGGCGCGTTGGTGTTGCCGCTCGAGATGATCGGCATGATCGAGGCGTCGGCGACGCGCAGCGCCCGGATGCCGCGCACCCGGAGCTCGGCATCGACCACCGCCATGGCGTCGTTGCCCATCTTGCAGCTGCCGACGGGGTGCAGGGTGGTGCCGCCGGCGCGCTTCAGCCACTGCCGCAGCTCGGCTTCGCTCCGCACGTCCGGCCCGGGCGCCAGCTCGCGGCCGCGCAGGCCGGCGAAGGCCGGCTGGGCCATCACCTCGCGCATCATCGCGACGCCGGCGATCGCCGTGCGCTTGTCGAACTCGGCCTGCAGGTAGTTGGCGTAGATCAGCGGCGGCGCCGCCGGATCGGCCGAGCGCAGCGCGATGCGGCCGCGGCTCTCCGGGTTGACCGGCCCGACCCGGATGGTGAGGCCGTGATTGTCCTCGACCCGCTGCCGGCGCAGCACGCTCGGCCAGTGCAGGTTGGCGGTGCGCTCCAGCGCCGGCATGAAGTGCGCCTGGATGTCGGGCGCCTCCAGCCCGGGGCGCGAGCGCAGGAAGGCGCCGGCCTCGTAGGGGAAGGTGGTGGCGACGCCCTCGCCGAGCAGCGCGCCCTGCAGGATGGCGCGGGCCAGCCGGTCGACCCGCAGGTCGCGGTAGAGGGTGATCGGCTTCGTCACCTCGTAGACCAGGCAGACATCGACATGGTCCTGCAGGTTCTTGCCGACGCCGGGCAGGTGGCAGGCGGTGGCGATGCCATGCGCGGCGAGCTCGTCGGCGTCGCCGATGCCCGACAGCATCAGCACCTGCGGCGAGTTCACCGCCCCGGCGCAGAGCACGACCTCGCGCCGCGCCTCGACGCGGCGGGGCTCGCCGGCGACCGAGAGCTCGACGCCGACCGCCCGGTCGCCGTCGAGCAGGATGCGGCGGGTCAGGGCATGCGTCAGCACGGTCAGGTTGGGGCGATCGAGCACCGGCCGCAGGAAGGCCTTGGAGGTGCTGCAGCGCCGGCCGTTGCGGATGGTGAAGTCGTAGCGCCCGAAGCCCTCCTGCCCGGCGCCGTTGAAGTCGTCGTTCACGGCATGGCCGGCCTGGCGCCCGGCCTCGATGAAGGCGTCGAACAGCGGATTGCGGCTGCGCGCCCGGGTCACCGTCAGCGGTCCGTCGCCGCCATGGAACGCGTCGCGGCGCTGCACATGTCGCTCCGACCGGCGGAAGAAGGGCAGCACCTCGGCATAGGACCAGCCGGGCAGGCCCATCTGCGCCCAGCGGTCGTAGTCCCAGCGATTGCCGCGGACATAGATCATGCCGTTGATCGTCGAGCAGCCGCCCAGCGCCTTGCCGCGCGGCCAGTAGATGCGGCGGTCGTCGAGCTCGGGCTCGGGCTCGGTCTCGTAATGCCAGTTGTAGATCCGCGAATGCATCAGCTTGCCCATCAGCATGGGCAGCTGCACCAGCGGGTGGCGGTCGCGGCCGCCGGCCTCGACCAGCAGCACGCGGTGGCGCGGGTCGGCCGACAGCCGGTTGGCGACGACGCAGCCGGCCGATCCCGCGCCGATCACCACGAAGTCGAAGCTGTCCGCGCCGGCCATGGTCACCACGCCACCGGCCGGGAGCCGAGCCGCTCGAGGTGCCGGTCGGCGAGCAGGAAGGGGTTCTCCATGGCGAGCAGCGCGTCGCCCGCGGCGGGGTGCGGCCGCAGCACCGACGCGACCGGGCCGGCGGTGCCCTCGGCGATGCCGGCCTCGGCCAGCGCCGCCACGGCCTGGCCGCCGAAGGCGAGGATGGCGAGCGGCCCGCCGCTGCCGGCGAGATGCGCCAGCACCCGGCGGACCAGCGGCCGCCACAGCGGCAGGTGGCCGCGCAGCTGGTGCGGGTCGCCGGCGACGGCGAAGCGGCTGAGCGTCAGCGCGCTGTTGAGCAGCAGCACGCCCTGGCCGACCCAGCGATCGGCGATGGCGGCCGCGGGCTCGAGCGCGACGGCGCCGGCCTCGATCGCGCGGCGCAGCCGCAGCCAGTCCGCCGTCGAGCGCGCCCAGCCGGCATCGCCGGTGCGCGCCGCCACGATCTGCTGCATGAAGGTGCGCACGCTGACCGAGAACATCTTCTCGAGCTCGCGCCACTCGGCGACGTTGCCCGCCTCGAAGGCGCGGCCGGTGGCGAAGGCCGGGCAGGGATAGGGGTCCTGGCCGAGCACGACGACGCGCACATCCTCGGGCGCGATGCCGTCGAAGGCGCGCAGCATGTGCGCGCCGGCCGGCGCGCCGGGGAAGACGCGGCCCTTGCGGGCGGGGAAGATCGGCTCCCAGGGCTCGATCGACAGGGCCGGATCGATGTCGGCGAAGCCGAGCTCGCCGCCGGCGACCGCGCGCCAGGCGGGATCGAGATCCTCCTGCCATCCGGCAAGGACCTCCCGCATGACGGGTGCGAGGGCGAGGGTCATCGAGCGGCATCCCTGTTTCCCGCATCCTATGCAGAACTTGACCGGAGGGTCAACTTCTCCCAGGATCGATCCTGACGCTTCCGTCAGGTTTTTCGGGCAGGTTTTTCGGGCGCGGGGAAGGGAACGATCGCGATGGCGGGGAGAGCGGCCCCGGCGGCGGCAGGAGGGACCGACCGGCGCAT
Organism: Dongiaceae bacterium; assembly: GCA_046349435.1. Classification (GTDB taxonomy): domain Bacteria; phylum Pseudomonadota; class Alphaproteobacteria; order Dongiales; family Dongiaceae; genus JAXMCI01. Next base: position 40,294 of record JAXMCI010000036.1, read on the forward strand.
CCGCGCGCGCAACAAGCAGCGCATCCTGGAGGCGGCGCTCGGGATCTTCGCCGAGCGCGGCTTCGACGGCGCCAGCATCGCCGGGATCGCGCAGCGCGCCGGCCTGCCCAAGGCCAACGTCTACTACTACTTCGCCGGCAAGGAGGCGATCTACGCGGCGCTGATCGACGGCCTGATCGCCGAGTGGGACCGGGCGCTGGACGAGCTCCGGCCGGAGCGCGAGCCGGCGGACGCGCTCGCCGCCTACATCCGCGCCAAGCTCGACTTCTCCCGCCGCCACGCCGCCCAGTCGCGCCTGTTCGCCAACGAGGTGGTGCATGGCGGCCGCTTCCTCAGCCGCGCCAGCCGCGCCCACATGCAGGCGATCACGGTCGAGAAGGCGGCGGTGCTCGAGGGCTGGGCGCGGGCCGGCAAGATGGACCCGGTCGACCCCAGCCACCTCTTCATCCTGCTGTGGGGCGCCACCCAGTTCTATGCCGATTTCGAGGTCATGGCGCGGACCGCGCTCGATGCCCGCCGTCTCGGCGGCGCCGAGTTCGAGGCGGCGGCCGCGGCGATCGTCCGGGTGGTGCTGAAGGGCTGCGGCATCGCCGCCTGACCGCCCCTTGCGGATGACAGCGCGGCCGCGCGCCCGATAGACTGCGTCGCCGAGGGAGGCGGCGACGATGAACCTGGCGGTCCTGCTGCAGAACAGCGCGGTGAGCTTCGCCGACCGGCCGGCGCTGACCGTCGGCACCGGGGTGGCGGCGAGCTACGCCGCCTTGAACGACCGCGCCGCGCGGATCGCCGGCGGGCTCCGGCGGCTCGGCCTTGCCGCGGGCGACCGGGTCGCCGTCGCGATGAGCAACCACCCCGCCTTCTACGAGGCGTTGTTCGGCATCTGGCGGGCCGGGCTGGTGGCGGTGCCGCTGAACGCCAAGCTGCATCCGGCCGAGCTCGCCTACATCGTCGAGAATTCGGGCGCGCGGGCGGCCTTCGCCGACGAGGCGCTGGCCCAGGCCCTGTCGCCGCTCGCCGGTCCCGGCGGGCTGCGCGAGATCGTCGTCACCGGCAGTCGCGCCGCGGCGGCGCTGGCCGCGGCCGAGCCGCTGCCGATCGTGCCGCTGCCGGGCGACGCGCCGGGCTGGCTGTTCTACACCAGCGGCACCACCGGGCGGCCGAAGGGCGCGACGCTGACGCACCGCAACCTGCTCGTGATGGTGCTGTCCTACTTCGCCGACCTCGATGCGATCGCGCCGCAGGACTGCATCCTGCACGCCGCGCCGATGTCGCACGGCTCCGGCCTCTACGGGCTCTGCCACGTCGCCAAGGCGGCCAACAACGTCATCCCGGAGAGCCACGGCTTCGACGCGGCCGAGATCTTCGACCTGCTGCCGCGCCATCCCGGGCTCACCATGTTCGCCGCGCCGACCATGGTGGTGCGGCTGATCAACAGCCCGGCCGCCGGCGGCGACACGCGCAACCTCAAGCTGATCTGCTACGGCGGCGGCCCGATGTACGTCGCCCATGCCGAGCAGGCGCTCGAGCTGCTCGGGCCGAAGCTGGTGCAGATCTACGGCCAGGGCGAGAGCCCGATGACCATCACCTACCTGTCCAGGGCCGCCCATGCCGACCGCGCCCATCCGCGCTACCGCGAGCGGCTGGGATCGGTCGGCATCGCCCGCACCGGCGTCGAGTTCCGCGTCGTCGACCCGGAGGAGCGCGACCTGCCGCCCGGCGAGAGCGGCGAGGTGGTGGTGCGCGGCGACGTGGTGATGCCGGGCTACTGGCAGAATCCGGCGGCGACGGCCGAGACGATGCGCGGCGGCTGGCTGCACACCGGCGACATCGGCAGCGTCGACGCGGAGGGCTACCTGACCCTGAAGGACCGCTCCAAGGACCTGATCATCAGCGGCGGCTCGAACATCTATCCGCGCGAGGTCGAGGAGGTGCTGATGCAGCACGAATCCGTGCTCGAGGCGGCGGTGGTCGGGCGGCCCGATCCCGAGTGGGGCGAGGAGGTGGTGGCCTTCGTCGTGGCGCGGGCCGGCCAGACGGTCGACGACGCGGCGCTCGACCGCTACTGCCTCGAGCGCATCGCCCGCTTCAAGCGGCCGCGCCGCTACCTGTTCGTCGAGACCCTGCCGAAGAACAACTACGGCAAGGTCCTGAAGCGCACGCTGCGCGAGCAGCTGGCCGGGAAGAGCTGACGGCGGCGCCGCGCCGGCGGAGCCGAGAAGTTTGATTCACGCGGAGGCGCGGAGGCGCGGAGAAGAGGTGCGCCGGCCCGGCCGGTGCCGGCCTCGCCTTCGACGAGCTCAGGATGAGGCTCCCCGAGACCGCGCCTGCCCCAGGAACGTCATGCTGCGGAACCTCGTCCTGAACCTGTCGATGGGCGAGGTCGGCATGGCCGCGCCGCTGCGGTCCTCCGCGTCCTCCGCGCCTCCGCGTGCCAATCTTCTGCTCTCCGGCGCGCACTGCGATCGCCTGGGAGCCTCGTGGCTCGACGCGAGGTCGTCGGGAACGCGCCTCAGCCGCGCATGCCGGCGAATTCCTGGACCACGTCGGGGTCGCCGAGCTGGGCGGGGGTGAGCTCGCCGGTGATGCGGCCGCGCTGGATCACCAGCACGCGCTGCGACAGCGCGGCGATGAAGTCGAGGTTCTGCTCGACCAGCACCACGGTGAGGCGGCGGTTGCGGCCGAGCGCCTGCAGCCGCTCGACGATCTCGTCGATGATCGAGGGCTGGATGCCCTCGGTCGGCTCGTCGAGCAGCACCAGCTTCGGGTTGCCGCAGAGGCAGCGGGCCAGCGCCAGGATCTGCTGCTCGCCGCCGCTCAGCACGCCGCCGGGCCGCTGCAGCAGCGGCTTGAGGCGGGGAAACTCCGACACCACCTCGTCGATCCGCCGCGCCTCCTCGGCGCCGCCGGCGACGTGGCGCACCGCGCCCAGCCGCAGGTTCTCCAGCGCGGTCAGCTTGGGGAAGATGTCGCGGCCCTGGGCGACGTAGCCGATGCCGGCCAGGCTGCGGCGATGGGCCGGCATGCGGGTGACGTCGGCGCCGCCGAGCTCGATCCGCCCGGCGGTCGCCGGCAGCAGGCCGGCCAGCGTCTTCAGCAGGGTCGTCTTGCCCATGCCGTTATGGCCGAGGATGCCGACGAACTCGCCCTCGGCGACCGCCAGCTCGATGCCGTGCAGGATCGGGATGCGGCCATAGGCGGCGCGCAGCGCGGAGACCTTCAGCATCGCTCAGCGCCCCGCATGCTTGCCGAGATAGACGTCGCGCACGCGCTGGTCGCGCATCACCGTGTCGACGTCGTCCTCGACCAGCACGGCGCCCTGGTGGAAGACGGTGACGCGGCTGGCGATCGAGCGGATGAACTGCATGTCGTGCTCGACGACGATCAGCGAGGCGGTGCGGTTGATCTCGCGGATCAGCCCGGCGGTGCGGTCGACCTCCTCGTGGGTCATGCCGGCGGTCGGCTCGTCGAGCAGGATCAGCACCGGCTCGCTCGCCACCACCATGGCGAGCTCGACCCATTGCCGCTCGCCGTGCGACAGCCGCCCGACCAGCTGGTCGGCGATGCCGGCGATCGACAGCCGCTGCAGGCTCTCGTCCACCGCCTTGTCGACGGCGCGGCCGCGATGGCGGCGGCAGGCGGCGAGCCAGACGTTCTGCCGGACGTCGAGCCCGTCGAACACGCTCGGCACCTGCGTCTTGATGCCGACGCCGCGCCGCGCGATGGCGTGGGTGTCGACCGCGGTGACGTCCTCGCCCTGGAACTCGACCGTGCCGGAGGTCGGCCGGTACTGCCGGGTCAGGCACTTGAAGAAGGTGCTCTTGCCGGCGCCGTTCGGGCCGATGACGCAGCGCAGCTCGCCCTGCGCCAGCGCGAAGTCGATGCCGTGCAGCGCCGTCACCCCGCCGAAGCGCATGGTCAGCCCGGCGGTGCGGAGCAGGGTGTCAGCCATGGGGCGCCTTGCGCGCCGCGGCCGGGCCGAGGCGCGCGACCAGGAAGCGCCGGATGGTCGGCACGATGCCCTCGCGCACCAGCAGCACGAAGACGGTCATGATGGCGCCCAGCACCAGGTTGGTGTCGAGCGTCTGCTGGGTGCCGAGCTCGATGGCGAGGAAGCCCAGCGCGATGGCGCCGAGCACCGGCCCGATCAGCGTGCCGAGCCCGCCGACGATCACCCAGATGATGATCTGCGCGCTGGTGCCGAGGTCGAAGACGTGCGGGTCGACATAGGAGTTCCAGTTGGCGAACATGATGCCGCCGACCGCGGCGATCGCCGCCGCCAGCGCGAAGGCCAGCATCTTGTAGAGCCGCACGTCGAAGCCGATCAGCTCGACCCTGAGCTCGTTCTCCCGGATGCCCACGACGATGCGGCCGAAGCGGGTGTTCAGCACCCAGCGCAGCCCGAGATAGATCAGCAGCAGCGCGATGCCGGAGACGTAGAACATGTCCTCCGGCCAGACGAACTTGCTGACGTCGCCCGGCGTGTTGATCGGCGGGATGGCGGGGATGCCGTTGTAGCCGCCGAGCTGGGCGCTGCCGATGTGGTACTCGAAGCCGGCGGTGTGGCCGAGGAACTTGTGGAAGATCAGCGTCACCACCAGGGTGATGACGCCGACATAGACGCTGCCCAGCCGGCCGTAGAACATCAGGTAGCCCAGCGCCAGCGCGAACAGGGTCGGCACGATCACCGCGCCGATCAGCGGCAGCGTGCTCTCCCCCCAGTTGATCGCCATCACCGCGTAGCTGTAGGCGCCGAGCCCGAAGAAGGTCGCCTGGCCGAAGCTGAAGATGCCGCCGAAGCCCCAGACGAAGGCGAGGCTGAGCGCCAGGATGCCGAAGGAGAAGTAGAGCGCCAGCTGGAGCTGGATGTGGACCGGCGCCAGCAGCGGGACCAGCACCAGCACCAGCACGGCGACGATCACCACCAGCGCCAGCCCGAGGCGGCTCCAGCCGGCCGGCGACATCTAGATCGACCTCCGGAAGAAGCGGCCGGTGATGCCCTGCGGCAGGAGGCGCAGCAGCACGACGGCGGCGACCAGCAGCGCCACCTCGCCGATCACCGGCGAGGTCACGTAGGTCACCACCTGGTCGACGGTGCCGAACAGCGCCGAGCTGGCGACCAGCCCGGTCAGCACCGCGTCGCCGCCGGCGATGACGGCGATGAAGGCCTTGGCGATGTAGGCGGCGCCCATGGTCGGCAGCACGCCGCTGACCGGGGCCAGCACGGCGCCGGCCAGCCCGGCCAGCGCGGCGCCGGCGCCGAAGGTGACAGAGTAGACGACGTTCGGGCTGATGCCGAGCGCGGCGGCCTGCGCCGGGTTCTGCATGGTGCCGCGCGCGATCAGGCCCCAGCGCGTGTATTTCAGCACGACGTAGAGCGCCAGCAGCACGGCCGCCGAGATGCCGATGATGAAGAACTTGTAGACGCTGTCGGTGATGCCGCCGATGCGGAAGCTGCCGAGCGGCGTCGAGACGCCCTCGATGGTGTTGCCGAAGGCGGTCGTCATGATCCCGGTGATCAGCAGGCTGAGGCCCCAGGTGGCCAGCAGGTTGTCCATCATGCGGCCGTAGAGGTGGCGGACCACCAGCCGCTCGACCACCACGCCGACCAGCCCGGTGACCAAGGGGGCGATGACGAACATCGAGACCCACAGGTTGACGCCGGCCTTGGTCGGCACCAGCACGGCGTAGGCGCCCAGCATGAGGAACTCGCCATGCGCCAGGTTGATGACCCGCATCATGCCGAAGATGACGGCCAGCCCGACGCTGAACAGCGCCAGGCTGGCCACCATGTTGAGGATCTGGATCAGGGTGATCGCGGCGACGTCCACGCCCTGGCTCTCCCCTCTGTCCCCGGCTCCCCGTCCAGCTCCCCGTCCGGTCCTACGGCTGGTACTGCGTCGCCTGGTTCGGGTTCTTGATCAGGTCGCAGAGCGCCGCGGTGTCCTCGGGAACGACGTTCTCCGAGGTCTGGACGATGACGAACTGGCCATTGTGGACCTCCGCGGTCGCCGTCGAGAAGACGGCGTGGTGCGACTGCGGATGGATCGCGATGTGGCCGCCCGGCCCGTCGAAGGAGACGCCGCCCTCGAGCGCGGCGATCACCGCGGTGCGGTCGGTGGTGCCGGCCTTCTCGACCGCGTTCTTCCAGAGATGCACGGCGTCGTAGGTGGTGACGGCGAGCGTGCCGATCTCCGGGTAGTCCTTGCCGAACTTGGCGTGCCACTTGTCGAGGAAGGCCATGTTGGCCGGCGTCTGGATGGTCTGGAAGTAGTGGTAGGAGCAGACGATGCCCTCGATCTCCTCGGGCTTCAGGAAGCTCTTCTCCCACGGCCCGAACACGGTCGAGTGGACCGGGATCTTGCCGAGCATGCCGGCCGCCGGCCACTGCCGGTAGAAGCCGATATGGTTGCCGCCGACCAGGCCGGAGACGACCAGGTCGGGCTTGGCCTCCTGGATCTTGGTGATGGTGCTGGAGAAGTCGGTGACGTCGAGCGGGTAGAAGTCCTTGGCGACCAGCTCGGCGCCGTGCTCCTTGGCGAACTTCTCCATCCAGGTCGAGCAGATGTGGCCGTAATTGTAGTCGGCCCACATGGTGTAGAGCTTCTTGGCGTTGAACTTCTTCAGCGAGTAGCTGAGCGCCGGGCCGATCATCTGCGCCGGCGTCTCGCCGGTGACGAAGGTGTTCTTGTCGCAGACGCCGCCCTCGTAGAAGGTGTTGTAGAAGTACAGCACCTTGAAGCGGTCGAAGATCGGCCGCGCGGTCTCGCGCGACGCGCTGCTGACGCCGCCGAACACCACGGCGACCTTCTCCTGGGTCGACAGGCGCTGGGCGTACTGGGCGTAGTTCTGCATGTTCGACTGGGTGTCGAAGGCGAACAGCTCGAGCTGCTTGCCGAGCACGCCGCCGGCGGCATTGATCTCCTCGACCACGAACTTGGCCGAGTCGTCCATCTCCTTGCCGTAGATGCCGTGGCTGCCGGTGCGGTCGTGCAGCGCGCCGATCTTGATGGTGTCGGCGGCGTAGGCGCCGCGGCGCCCGATGATGGTCGGCATGGCGATGGCGGCGGCACCGGCACCGGCGCCGGCAAGCAGCTTTCTGCGGGTGATCGAGAGCATGGTGGCCTCCCTGGGCTGTCGTCAGTGGGTCGGCGCAGGCCCGTTCTGTCGCACGGGCGGGCTCCGGTCGGACCAGCCCATGGAATCCGCGGGGCTGGGCACGGTCAGCTTGATGAGCGCGGCGAGCTCGGCCGCGCTCAGCATATCGATCCGCCGGGCGCCGTCGACGACCGCCTCGACGGTCGCCGGCGGCAGGCGGGTGGCAAGGCAGTCGCGCGCCTTGGCCTCGATCTCGGCGGCGCCGACCGGGGCGCCCTTGCGCAGGTAGCCGCGCGGCGCCGGGCACACCGCCTCGAGCGGCGGCAGGCCCTGGCGATGCACGACGATGCGCACCTCCATCGCCTCGAAGCTCGCGGGCAGGGCCGGGTCCTGCCGCAGCTCGATCAGGCCGAGCAGCCGCTGCATGTCGGGCCGGGCGAGCCGGGCGTCGGCGAAGGAGGCGATCGTCACCTTGCCGTCGAGCAGCGCGGCGGCGGCGGTGTACTGGAAGCTGAACTTGCCCTCGAGCCCGGTGCGCGGCCGCGGCCGGTCGATGTAGTCCATTTCCGGGGTGACGAGCTCGACGCCAGTGATGCGGGCCGGATCGCCGAGTTGGGGCGCCAGCTCGAGCGCGGCGGTGACCGCGAAATGGGTGCCGTACTGGCAGGGGAACAGCTTGAAGGCGAAGCCGGGATCCTCGAGCATCAGCGGCCGGCCGACCGCGGTCAGGTCGGCCTCGTCGAGCGTCTCGACCAGGTTGCCGGCATAGCCGTGCGGCGCCTCGAGCACGTCCGGGTTGGCGGTGAAGCCGCCCTCGGCGAGCAGGGCCGCCATCAGGCCGCTGGCCGCCGCGTTGCCGCAATGCAGCGCCTTGGTCATGCTGCCGACATTGGCGAGCAGGCTGCCGCAGCAGGACGCGGCGACCCCGATGGCATGGCGCAACTGCAGCGGCGAGAGGCCGAGCAGGTGACCGGCCGCCACCGCGGCGCCGATCGGCCCGACCAGGCCCGGCGGGTGGAAGTTGAAGGCGCGCGGCTCGATCACCTGCGAGGCGCGGCGCAGCCGGCACTGCGCCTCGACGCCGGCGACGTAGCCGGCCAGCACCGCCGCGCCATCGGCGCCCTTCGCCTCGGCGGCCGCCAGCAGCGCCGGCAGGGTGGTCGAGGTGGCGTGGTTGGGCGGGCTCCACATCGCCTCGAAGTCGAGCACGTGCATCGCGGCGCCGTTGATCCGCGCCGCGGCGACCGGGTCGGCGCGGCCTTCGGCGCCGATCAGCGTGCAGGCGCCGGCCGGGCCGGCGAAGGTCCGGCGCAGCAGGCTCGGGCCCGGCTCGCCGCTGCCGGCCACCGCCACCGCCAGCCCGTCCATGATCAGCAGCCGCGCCGCGGCGCGGTGGTGCTCGGCGAGCGGCACGCCGCGACCCAGGGCGTGGAGCCCTTCGGCGAAGCGCGAGGTCAGTCCGGGCGATGTCGTCACCAGCTGCCGTCCCTAGCGGGCCCGCATTCGATCGCGTGCGGTGCGCCGAGGATCGCGCAGGCTTCGCCGCCATGTCAACTGTTGACAATCCGGCCCCCCCTCCGGATCATTCGGGCAACCTGCGGCAACGCCTTCGAGAGCGCGGCCGCGCCCGGGAGGAGGCCCGCCATGAGCGCCACCGAAGACGCCGCCGCGTTCGACGCTGTCGTGGTCGGCTGCGGCATCGCCGGCCTCGCCGCCGCGGCGACGCTGGCCGAGCAGGGACGGCGCGTCGCCGTGCTGGAGCGGGCCGTGCCGGCCGAGCGCGGCGGCAACACGCGCTGGACCGAAGCCTTCATGCGCATGAAGAACGAGGACGAGGTCTCCGACGACTTCGCCGACCACTTCATGGCCAATGCCGGCTGGCACCTCGACCCGTCGCTGATGGCGGAGACCGGGCGGCCCTACGAGGAATGGCCGGCGCTGCTCAAGGCGCACAGCTTCACCGACCCGGAGATCGTCTCGACGCTGGTCGACCAGGCCGGGCCGACCTTGCGCTGGCTGAAGGGCTTCGGCATCCGCTTCTCCGACATGCCGACCTACCTGATCACCCAGTCGACGACGCGCATCTGCCCGGTCGGCGGCGGGCTGGCGCTGGTCGAGACGCTCGCCGCCTTCGCCGAATCGCGCGGCGCCACGATCTTCTACGAGACCACCGCGCAGTCGCTGCTGCAGGGCGAGGACGGGGCGATCCGCGGCGTCGTCGCCAGCGATGCCGGGGGCCGCCACCGCCGCTTCCTGGCGCCGGCCGTGGTGCTCGGCTGCGGCGGCTTCGAGGGCAATGCCGAGATGCTCGCCCGCTACTACGGCACGCTGTCGCGCTACATCCGTCCGGTGGCCCGCGGCGGCTACTACAACAAGGGGGACGGCATCCGCATGGCGCTGGCGCTCAATGCCGCGCCCTGCGGCGACTACAGCGAGTACCATGCCGAGCCGATCGACCCGCGCTCCGGCCAGTCGGAGCCGATCGTCTTCGTCTTCCCCTACGGCATCCTGGTCAACCGCGAGGGGCGGCGCTTCGTCGACGAGGCCTCCTACACGGTCGACGCGATCTACGAGGCGATCAGCCGGCTGATCAACCGCCAGACCGGCGGCATCAGCTGGGTGATCTGCGACGCCCGGCTCGACGAGGTGCCGAACTGGCAGCGCACGGTGCGCAGCGACCAGCCGCCGGTCACCGCGGCGACCATCGGCGAGCTGGCGCAGAAGCTCGGCATCGCCGCCGGACCGCTGCAGGCCACCGTCGAGGCCTACAACGCCGCCACCCGGCCCGGCCGCTACGACCCGCTGGCGCTGGACGGGCTCGCCACCGTCGGGCTCGACCCGCCGAAGTCGAACTGGGCCCGGCCGATCGCCGCGCCGCCCTTCCGCGCCTGGCCGATCATCTCGGCCAACTGCTTCACCTTCGGCGGGCTGCGCTGCAACCGCGACGCGCAGGTGCTCAACACCAGCGGCCAGCCGATCGCCGGGCTCTATGCCGCGGGCGAGACCATGGGTATCTATTACGGCCGCTACACCGGCGCGACCTCGGTGCTGCGCGGCGCCGTGTTCGGGCGGGCCGCCGGGCTGCACATCGCGCGGAGCCGCAACGCCGGGTAAACCATCGACAGGACCGCCATCGTGAGCCGCAGCCCCAGCCTCACCACCCCGCTGGTCCCCGACAGCCTGGCCCAGCAGGCCTTCGAGCGGCTGGAGGGCGCGATCATGCGCGGCGAGCTGGCGCCGGGCGCGCGCATCAGCGAGGCCGACATCGCCCGCCAGTTCGGCATCAGCCGCGGCCCGCTGCGCGAGGCGATGGGCCGGCTGGAGGGGCGCAAGCTGGTCGAGCGCACCACCAACGTCGGGGCCCGGGTGGTCTCGCTGGCGCCCGACGACCTGCTCGAGCTCTACACGGTGCGCGAGGCGCTCGAGGGCATGGCCTGCCGGCTGGCCGCCGAGCGGATCAGGCCGAAGGACCTGCGCACGCTCGGCGACATGCTGCACCGGCACGAGGCCGACCGCGACGTGCTGCGCGGCGTCGCCTATGTCCAGGCCAAGGGCGACCAGGACTTCCACTTCAAGATCGCCAGCCTGAGCGGCAACCGCAAGCTGATCAGCCTGCTCTGCGACGAGCTCTACTCGCTGCTGCGGCTCTACCGGCTGCGCTTCAGCGCCGTCCCCGGCCGGCCGCAGCAGGCCCTGCAGGAGCATTTCGACATCCTGGAGGCGCTGCGCGGCGGCGATCCCGACGCCGCCGAGGCGGCGATGCGCCGGCATGTCCGGAACAGCCGCGACAACCTGCTGCTGCATGCGCGCGAGGACGATCGGCCCGACCTGCCGCTGGCCGCGCCGCGGCGCGCCGCCCGCCGCGCCGGCTGAGCCGCCGCTCAGCCGCGGCGCCCCGACTGGTAGCCGCGCGCCTGGTCGAGCAGGCGCCGCGTGCCGACGATCGCCTCGCGGTCGGCGAAGCTGACCATCCGGTCGGCCATCGCCATGGTGTGGCCGTCGCGCCCGAGCAGCCCGAGCGCCTCCTGCATCGCCGCGATCGCGGCCCGCTGCAGGTCCGAGGGCACGATGACGATGCGGTAGCCGAGCTCGGCCAGCCGCGGCGCCGGCACCAGCGGCGTCTTGCCGCCGAAGAACATGTTGACCAGCTTGGGATATGGCAGCTCGCGGGCGATCCGCTCGATCTGCTCGATCGAGGTCGGCGCCTCGACGAAGATCATGTCGGCGCCCGCCGTCATGTAGCGGTGCGCGCGCTCCAACGCGCGCTCCAGCGGCTCGACCGCCAGCGCGTCGGTGCGGGCGATCACCAGCAGCCCGTCGGCGGCATCGCAGGCGGCATGCAGCCGCTCCTCCATCTCGGCGACGCCGACCACGTTCTTGTCGTCGTAGTGGCCGCAGCGCTTGGGGTAGGTCTGGTCCTCGATGTGGAAGCCGGCGACACCGGCGCGGCGATATTCGCGGATCGTGCGGTAGACGTTGAGGGCGCCGCCATGGCCGGTGTCGGCGTCGGCGATCACCGGCAGCGCCACGGCGTCGGTCATCTGCTGCAGCCGGTCGACGATCTGCCCGACGGTCAGCAGGTTGAGGTCGGGCAGGCCGGCGCCGCGGGCGATCGCACCGCCGCTGGCATAGACCAGGGGGAAGCCGGCGGCGGCGACCAGCCGTGCCGACAGGCCGTCGCCGACGCCGGGGGCGACCAGCAGCTCGTCGCCCGCCAGCAGGCCCCGCAGACGCTGATGCGCGCTCATCCGGTCTCCCCCTCTCGCGATCCGGCCAGCGCCGCCGGGACGAACACCTGCCCCTGCATCAGCTTGCGGCAGGTGCGCAGCACCGTGGCGCCCTCGCAGTGCCAGCCCGCGCCGGCCCGCACGATGCGCGCATCGGCCTCCAGCACGCCCGAGGGGTGGCCGATGCGCAGGCGCCCGGCCTCCGCGCCGGCCGCCGCCTCGGCCACCACGGTGCCGGGAATGCGGGCGGCGGCCGCGGTGCACAGCCCGCCGGTCAGCGGCAGCGCGGCATGCGGCTTGCCCATCGAGATCATCCGCACGGCGAGGTCGACCGCGCCGGCGGGAAGCGTCGCCCCGGTGGCGATCACGCTGTCGGCGGGCGGGCCGACCATCGCCACCTTGGGCGAGGAGCGCCAGCGCCGGCCGGCCTCCTCGGCATCGGCGGCGAGCCCGGCGGCCACCGCGGCGGCGCGGCGGATCGCCTCCAGCCGGTCGAGCAGGGCACGGTCGGCGGCGAGCGCCGCCGGGCTCTCCGTCGCGTGCCGGCCGAGCGCCGCGGCGCGGACGAAGACCACCGGGTTGCTGGCGTCGACGATCGAGGCCTCGATCGCACCCAGCCCGGGCACCTCCAGCCGGTCCAGCGGCCGGCCGGTCGGCAGCAGGCCGCGCGTCACCGCGCCGCCCGGCGCGACGAACTCGAGCGCGACCGGCGCGCCGCTGCCGGCGACGCCGGCGATGGCGCAGTCGCCGCGGGTGGCCGGCTTGCCGTCGGCGGCCAGCGGCAGCGTCGCCAGGATGGTCTTGCTGGTGTTGGTGTTGAACAGCGCCACCTCAGCGGTCGCGCCGGCCACGGCCACCAGCCCGGTCTCGATGCCGAAGGCGGCGATCGCCGAGGTCAGGTTGCCGCAGTTGCTCGTCCAGTCGATCACCGGCTCGTCGACCGCGACCTGGCCGAAGGTGTAGTCGAGGTCGATGCCGGGGCGGCGCGAGCGCTCGACCAGCATCACCTTGGAAAGCGAGGAGACGCCGCCGCCCATGCCGTCGAGCTGGCGGCCATAGGGGTCGGGGCTGCCGAGCGCGGCGAGCAGCAGCGCGTCGCGCCGGGCCGGGTCGGCCGGCAGGTCCTCGCGCCGGAAGAACAGCCCCTTGCTGGTGCCGCCGCGATAGAAGACGGCCGGGATGCCGATCTGGGGCAAGCCGGGCGCTCCCTCAGGCGGCGAGCGGCGGCCGCTCGCGCGAGCCGAGCTCGCCGAGATAGCGGGCGCCGGCGCGGCAGAGCAGCGCCTCCTCGCCGTGGCGGGCGACCAGCTGCAGGCCGAGCGGGGTGCCGTCGGACGCCATCCCCGCCGGCAGGGTGATCACCGGGTTGCCGGAGACGTCGTAGATGCAGGTGAAGTAGATCAGCCGCTCCAGCCCCTCGGCGTCGGGGCAGATCCGGGCGAACGCCTCGACGGTCGGCAGCGCCGACGGCGTCACCGGCACGATCATCAGGTCGGCACCCTGGAAGAGCTGGGCGAGGTTGCCGGCGAACTGGCGGCGCGCCAGGTTGGCGTTGGCGTAGTCGACCCCGCGCACCGCCAGCCCGGCATCGAGGAACTCGCGGAGGCTGGCGCTGTACTCGGCAGCGCGCTGCGGATAGAGCGACTGGGCGGCGTGCGAGGCGGCCGCCTCGGCGAGGCAGATCGGGGTCCAGGCGGCGATCGCCGCCTTCACCGGCGGCATGCGCACCTGCACCAGCGCCGCCCCGCAGCCGCGCAGGATGGCAATGGCGCGCTCGACCGCCGCCACGATGTCGGGCCGCACGCCGGCGGTGGCGTAGGGCTCGTCGTAGCCGAGCCGGACCCCCGCGAGGTCGCCGCCGAGCCCGCCGAGATAGTCCGGCACCGGGCCGGCGAGCGTGGTCGGATCCTCCTCGTCGCGGCCGGCGACGGCGCCGAGCAGCGCCGCCGCATCCTCGACGCTGCGCGCCATCGGCCCGACATGGTCGAGCGTCCAGGACAGCGCGAAGACGCCCTGCCGGCTGACCCGGCCCCAGGTCGGCTTGATGCCGACCAGCCGGTTGGCCAGGCTGGGGAAGCGGATCGAGCCGCCGGTGTCGCTGCCGATCGCCGCGTAGCAGAGGCCGGCCGCGGTCGCCACGCCCGAGCCGCTCGAGGAGGAGCCGGTCCACAGGTCGGCCCGCCACGGGTTGACCGGCAGCGGGATGTCGGGATGGTGCAGCGCGAGCGCCGCCTCGGAGAGCTGCAGCTTGCCGAGCAGCACCGCGCCGGCCGCCTCCAGCCGCCGTACCACGGTGGCGTCGCGCTCCGGCCGGCGGTCGCGGAACATCGGCATCCCGACGGCCGTCGTGATGCCGGCGGTATCGCAGAGATCCTTCACCGCCACCGGCACGCCGTGCAGCGGGCCGCGGCTGCGCCCGGCCTTCAGCTCGGCGTCGGCCCGGGCGGCCTGCGCCAGAGCGAGCTCGGCGGTGACGCGGGCATAGGCGCGCAGCTTCGGGTCGAGCCGCTCGATGCGCTCGAGCATGGCGCGGGTCGCCTCGGTCGAGGACAGCTCGCGCCGGGCGATGCGGCGGCCGAGCTCGACGGCGCCGAGGAAGGCGAGGTCCGACACCGTCGTGCCCCCGCTCAGCCGCGGCGCCAGTCGCCGAGCGCCTCGACGGCGGCGGCGCCGGCCAGCACCGTCGCCTCGTCGAAATGCTTGCCGACCAGCTGCAGCCCGATCGGCAGCCCGTCATGCATGCCGCAGGGCACCGTCATGGCGGGGTGGCCGCTGGCGTTGAAGGGCGCGGTGTTGCCGACCATCGGCAGCGCCACCTCGCAGAACTGCTTCAGCGTGGCGCCCGCCGGCGGCATCGGCGGCGCCTGGTACGGGATGGTCGGCATCGCCAGCAGGTCGAAGCCGGCGAGCGCCTGGTCGTAGTCGCGGCGCATCTGGCCGCGCAGCGCCTGGGCCTTGCTGTAGAAGCGGCCGCCATAGGCCTCGTGCATGTAGTCGCCCATGAACAGCGCCATCTTGGCGGTCGGCGAGATGTCGTCGGGGCGCGCCCGCCAGGCCTTGCCGAAGGCCTCCATCATGCCGGTGGCGGCGAAGCCCTCGGCGTAGCTGCCGATGCCGTTGCCCTTGAACATCAGCTCCGAGGTGCCCTCGACGACGATGGCGGTCCAGATGTCGAGGGCGGTGAGGTGCACCGGCAGGTCGATCTCCTCGACCGAGGCGCCGGCGGCGGCGAGCGCCTTCAGCGCCGCCGAGACCCGCTGGTCGGTGGCCGCCTCGCTCTCCGGCCGGCCGAAGCCCTGGCGCACCTTGGCGATGCGCAGGCCGCGGGCCGGCCGCTTCAGCGCGCCGAGATAGTCGGCCGCCGGCGCCGTCCGCTGCCGCGAATCGAGCCCGTCCGGCCCGGCGATGGCGGCGAGCAGCCGGGCGACGTCCTCGACGGTGGCGCCCATCGGCCCGGTGAAGTCGATCGCCGCGTCCATCGAGCAGATGCCGGTATAGGGCACCAGCCCGTGCGTCGGCTTCAGGCCGTTGACGCCGCACCAGGCGCCGGGGATGCGGATCGAGCCGCCCTGGTCGCCGCCGATCGCCATGGCGATGTCGCCGGCGGCGATCGCCGCGGCGCTGCCGCTGGACGAGCCCCCGGCCGAATGGGTCGGCCGGTGCGGGTTGTGCACGGGATGCGGCCGGCTGGTGTGGCTGTGGCCGGAGAAGCTGAGGGCCTCGCAGGTGGTCTTGCCCTGGATCGTGCCGCCGGCCGCCAGGATGCGGCTCACCACGGTGGCGTCGAGGCTGGGCGTGAAGCCCTCGAAGAGCGGCGAGCCGTTGCGCAGCGGCCAGCCGGCGACCGCGACATTGTCCTTCACCCCGACCGCCTTGCCGGCGAGCAGGCCCTTGCCGCTGCCCTCGATCGGGCCGAGCCAGGCCCAGGCGCCGTACGGGTTCTCCTCGGGCCGCGGCGCGCGGCCGGGTCCGCGCGGCACGGCCACGGCCGGTGCCGGATCGGGCATCGCGTCGAGCCGCTCATAGGCCGGCATCATGCCGGCCAGCAGCTCGGCATAGGTCTCGGCGTCGGCGGCGCTGAGGGACATCCCGAAGCGCGATGCGATCCTGCGGATCTGCTCGCCGGTGGGCGCGGTGACGGCCATGACCCTCCTCCTCCCGGTAAGCCGGACCCGCGGGCGGGGCTTTTGCCGTACGGCCGGCAGGCCTATGCTACTGCCAACTGTCGACAGTTGGAAGCGCTCCGGCGCGAGCCTCGGGCGCGACCTCGGGAAGGAGCCGGGATGAGCGACGACCGTTTCGAGAAGGGCCTGGGGATCCGCCGCGCCGTGCTGGGCGACGCCTATGTCGACCGCTCGCTCGAGGCCGCCCGGGGCGACCCCTTCCGCGAGGATTTCCAGCGGCTGGTGACCGAGAACGCCTGGGGCGCGGTGTGGTCGCGGCCCGGCCTCGACCGGCGCAGCCGCAGCATCGCCACCTGCGCCATGCTGGCCGCGCTCAACCGCCCGCACGAGCTGCGGCTGCACCTGGTGGGGGCCTTCAACAACGGCTGCAGCCTGCAGGAGCTGCAGGAGCTGATGCTGCAGATCGCCACCTATGCCGGCTGGCCGGCGGCGCTCGACGCCAACCGCGTGCTGAGCGAGGTCGCGGCTGCCCGCGCCCGCGAGGGCGGCGCGGAATAGCTGCCAACTGTTGACACTTTCCCGGGGCGGCGGGAGGATGCCCGCCCGATTGGTCGCCCCGCCACAACAGCCGGATCCCGCAGGATGACCACGCCAAGCTACCAGCTCTTCATCGACGGCCAGTGGCGGGAGGGCGAAGCCGGCTTCCCCGCCATCAATCCCTTCACCCAGGAGCCGTGGGCGACCATCCCGCAGGCGAGCGAGGCCGACGTGCACGCCGCGGTGGCGGCGGCGCGCAACGCCATGGAGACGCGCTGGCGCGCCACCTCCGGGCTGGAGCGCGCCCGGCTGCTGCACCGGCTGGCCGACCTGATGGAGCGCGACGCCGACCGCATGGGCCGGCTGGAGACCACCGACAACGGCAAGGTGATCCGCGAGACCGCCAGCCAGATGCGCTTCGCGGCGCGGCAGTACCGCTTCTACGCCGGCTACGCCGACAAGCTGTGGGGCAAGGTCATCCCGCTCGACCAGCGCGACGTCTTCGACTACGCCAGCCGCGAGCCGCTCGGCGTGGCGGTGCTGGTCACCGCCTGGAACTCGCCGATGGGCCTGCTTTCCAACAAGCTCGGCCCGGCCCTGGCGGCCGGCTGCACCGTGGTGGTGAAGCCCTCGGAGCACGCCTCAGGCACGACGCTGGAGATCGGCCGGCTGATCGAGGAGGCGGGCTTCCCGCCGGGGGTGGTCAACATCGTCACCGGCGACGCGCGGGTCGGCCGCGCGCTGACCACGGCGCCCGGCATCGACTGCGTCAGCTTCACCGGCAGCCCGGGGGTCGGGCGCGAGATCGCCGCCGCCGCCGGCCGCAACCTGGTGCCGGTCACCCTCGAGCTCGGCGGCAAGTCGCCCAACGTCATCTTCGCCGACGCCGACATCGACAAGGCGACGGTCGGCGCTCTGGCCGGCATCTTCGCCGCCACCGGCCAGACCTGCATCGCCGGCTCGCGCCTGCTGGTGCAGCGCCCGGTCTACCAGGAGGTGGTCGATCGGCTGGTGCGCCGCGCCGGGGCGATCCGGCTCGGCAACCCGCTCGACCCGGCGACCGAGATGGGCACCGTCGCCAACGAGCCGCAGTTCAACAAGATCCTCGGCATGATCGAGGGCGCGAAGCAGGAAGGGGCGCGGCTCGCCGCCGGCGGCGCGCCGGCGACCGGCGAGGGGCTCGGCAGGGGCCTGTTCATCCAGCCGACCATCTTCGCCGACGTCGACAACCGCATGACCATCGCCCAGGAGGAGGTGTTCGGCCCGGTGCTCTGCGTCATCCCGTTCGAGACCGAGGCCGAGGCGGTGGAGATCGGCAACGCGACGCGCTACGGGCTGGCCTCGGGGGTGTGGACGCGCGACCTGTCGCGCGCCATGCGGATGTCGCGCGCGCTGCGCGCCGGCACGGTGTGGGTGAACACCTACCGCGCCATCGCCTGCCAGGCGCCGTTCGGCGGCTTCAAGGAGAGCGGCTTCGGGCGCGAGCGCGGCGAGTCGGCGCTCGACGCCTTCACCAGCACCAAGAACGTGATGATCGACTTCTCGGAGGCCGAGCGCGATCCCTTCGCGCTGAAGACCTGAAGGCCGCGCCATGGAGCCCGGTCTCGAGGACACGCTGCGCATCCACGCGCTCTATGCCCGCTACGCCCGGGCGATCGACAGCGGCGACGGCGAGGCCTGGGCCGCCTGCTACGCCGAGGACGGCGAGTACTGGTCCTCGACCTTCGGCACCTGCCGCGGCCGCGCCGCGCTCGCCGCGTTCTGCCGCGCCCACCACGCACGCTGGCAGGCGCAGGGCATCCAGACCCGGCACTGGAACAACCAGGTCCTGCTCGAGCGCACCGCCGAGGGCATCGCCGGCTCGGTCTACGTCATGCTGCTCGGCGTGCGCGCCGGCGAGCGGCCGCAGATCTTCCTGCAGACCGTCTATGACGACCGGCTGGTCGAGACCGGCGGCGCCTGGCGGCTGCAGCGCCGCGCCTCGCACGCCGACACCACGCCCGACCCGGCGCAGCTGGGCTTCGAGCGCTGGCCGGAGCGCTGAACGGGGTCACCTCGGCGGGACGGCCGGCCGGCTACCGCCGCCAGAAGCTGTGGTGCGGAGCGACGAGCTCGTCCTCGATCTCGGCAAAGGGGCCGTGGACCTCGATCCTCTTCTGCCCGGAGCCGAGCACGGCGCGCGCGGACAGGCTCATCGTCGGATTCTCGGCATGGTCGCCGGTCAGCGCCAGCAGCCGGGTCTCCTCGACGCGGATCATGGGGCGCGGCCCGAGCCGCCCCCCGGCACGAGGCGCCGCACCATCCCGCTCAGTCCTCGGCGACCTTGACCAGCAGCTTGCCCATGGTGTCGCCGTCGAACAGCCGGTGGAACTCGCCGGCGGCGTTCTCCAGCCCGACCACCACGTCCTCGCGGCACTTCAGCCGGCCCTCGCGGTACCAGCGGGCGAGCCGGCGGCGGCCGTCCTCGAAGCGGGCGGCGTAGGAGAAGATGTTGAAGCCGCCGACCCGCGCCTCGGTGAACAGGATGTTCTGCAGGTTGCTGGCGGTGCGCGGCACCTCGGGCGTGTTGTACTCGGTAATGCTGCCGCAGACGACGACGCGGGCGCGGTGGGCGAGCCGCGGGAACACCGCCTCGCTGATCGGCCCGCCGACATTCTCGAAATAGACGTTGATGCCGTCCGGGCAGTGGCGGTCGAGCGCCGCCCCGACGTCGCCGGCGCGCCGGTCGATCGCCGCGTCGAAGCCCAGCTCCTCGACGAGGTAGGCCGCCTTGCGCGCCGAGCCGACGATGCCGACAGCGCGGCAGCCGGCGATCCGCGCCACCTGGCCGACCACCGAGCCGACCGCGCCCGCGGCGGCCGCGACCACCACGGTGTCGCCCGGCTCCGGCCGGCCGACATCGACGAGGCCGAGATAGCCGGTGAGGCCGGGCATGCCGAGGGGCCCCAGCGCGGTCGAGAGCGGGCCCATCGCCGGGTCCACCTTGCGCGCCGTGGCGCCCTCGGCGACGGCGTAGTCCTGCCACCCGGTATAGTCCTCGACGATGTCGCCGGGCGCGAAGCCGGGATGGCGGCTCTCGACGACGCGGCTCACCGCGCCGCCGATCATCGGCTCGCCGAGCGGCACCGCGGGGTAGTAGCGGTCGTGGCCGGCGGCGCGCAGACGCATGTAGGGGTCGAGCGACAGCCAGAGGGTTCGCACCAGCAGCTGCCCCGGCCCGGGCGCCGGCAACGGCGCCTCCTCCAGCCGGAGATCCTCGGCCCGGAGCTCGCCCTGCGGGCGGCGGGCCAGCACGACCCGGCGGTTCCTGTCGTTCCCCGCGCTGCTCATACGTCCTCCCGGTGCCGCCCGCGCCGCGTCCAGCCGGGCCCCTGCGCTCAGTATTGGGTTTGATGCTGCGGGTGACAAGCCGCCGGGCGGCCCGCCTGCCGGGAGCCGCGGGCGGAGAGCGGCTCCTACTCGTCCATGGCCACGAGCTCGTCGAGCACGTTCTGGATCGACTCGCAGAGCTCGGGCCGGCAGCCCAGCGCGTATTGCTCGCGCGGCTTGAGGGAACCGGCTGCGCCACCGCCCGCCGCGAGGTGACGCATCGCCTCCTCCAGTCGGCCGGGGACCGACTCGATGCAGGCCGGCCGGCAGGACATGACGATCGCAGGCTTGCCGGTGTCGCGGAAGCGACCGAGCACGGGGTCGATCGCGACGGTGCGCAGCGGGATCACCAGCGTCAGCGGCGCTGTCTCCTCCGCGTCGTCTATGCCGATGAGCAACAGACCCTGGCGCGGCTCGAAGGCAACACCGTTCACCACCTCGGCGCCATAGATTTGTCCGCGATACTCGTAGCCGGCCGCGAGAGTCTGGATCGCCGCGGCGAGCGCCTCCTCATCGGCGGCCGCGGCACGAGCCGGCCCAGCCACCCCGACGGCCAGCGCAGCTCCGGCGAGCAGTAGGCGCAACGCTCCCATGACGGCACTCCCCCAGCGCGACGAGACGCCCGCGTCGAGCCGGCAGTATCGACGCAACCGGCGCGCGTAGCAAGCCGGGGTCAGCGCGCCTACCCAGCGCTTGGGACGGTCCTCTCGACGACCCAGCGGTTCTTGCCGATGCGGCGGTCGCGGCGGAATCCCTGCTGCTCGAACATCGCCGCCGTGCCGTTGTGCAGGAACGCCGACGAGGCCGAGCGGCCCGCGACGTCCTCCGGGTAGCTCTCGACCCGCCCGCCGCCGAGATCCGCGATCGCCTGCAGGGCGCCGGCGAGCGCGGCCGCCGCGACGCCCTTGCCGCGCCATCCCGGGTCGACGAAGAAGCAGGTGATCCGCCAGTCCGGCGGTGCCGCCATGCCCTCGAGGTAGGCCCGCCGGCTCTTGATGCGCGGCAGCTCGTCGGGCGAGCCGAACTGGCACCAGCCGACGCAGCGCGCCCCGTCATAGACCAGCGCGGCGTGCGCCCGGCCGGCGCGGACCCGGGCCTCCTTGTCGGCCCGGTTCTGCGCGGCGCTGCGGCCCCGCCCGATGCCTTCGGGGTGGAAGGACATGCACCAGCAGCCGCCCCACACGCCGTTGCAGCGCTCGACCAGCGCCGCGAAGTCGGGCCAGGTCGCGGCGTCGAGCGTGCGCACCGCCAGCGCGGCCATGGGCCCGGGCCCCTACGCCGCCAGGGAGCGGCCCATCATCGCCGCCAGCCGGCGGGCGAAGGCGGCGGGGTCGGCGAGCGTCTCGCCGTCGACGATGCGGGCCTGGTCGAGCAGCAGCCAGGCGGCCTCGGCGATCTCGTCGCCGGAGCCCTTCTCCGAAAGGCGCTTGGCCAGCCCGGCGATCAGCGGGTGGTGCGGGTTGACCTCGAGCACGCGCTTGGCCTGGGCGTCGAGCTGGCGGTGCTGGCGCAGCAGCCGCTCGAGATGGATGTCCATGTCGCCCTCGGCGGCCACCAGGCAGACCGCGCTGTCGGTCAGGCGCTGCGAGCCGCGCACGTCCTTGACCGCGTCCTGCAGGGTCAGCCGGAACAGCGCGATCAGGCTGTCGACGCCGGCCGGCTGCGGCTCCTCCGGCTTCGCCGCCTCGCCTTCCGGCCGGGCGATCTTCTCGAGGTCGGCGCCGCCGCGGGTCACCGACTTGAAGGGCTTGTCCTGGAAGCTGCCGACCCCCGGCATCCAGAACTCGTCGACGGGATCGGTCAGCAGCAGCACCTCGACGCCGCGGGCGGCGAAGCCCTCGAGCTGCGGGCTGCGCTTGAGGGCGTCGAGCGACTCGCCGGCGATGGTGTAGATCGCCTCCTGGCCGGGCTTCATGCGCGCGACATACTGCGCCAGCGAGACCAGCCCGTCGCCGGCGGTCGAGCGGAAGCGGGCCAGCCCGAGCAGCTTGTCGCGGTGCTCGTGGTCCTCGTAGAGGCCCTCCTTCAGCACGGCGCCGAAATTGTCCCAGAAGGTCGCGTAGTCCTCCGGCTCCTTCTCCGCCTTCTTCTCGAGCTCGCCCAGCACGCGCTTGATCAGGCCGGCGCGGATCTTCGCCAGCAGCGGGTTGTGCTGCAGCATCTCGCGGCTGAGGCTGAGCGGCAGGTCCTCGGAATCGATCACCCCGCGCAGGAAGCGCAGCCAGGCCGGCAGCACCTCCGCGCAATCGTCGGTGATGAAGACCCGCTTCACATAGAGCTTGAGGGCGTGCTTGCGGTCGGGGTGGAACAGGTCGAAGGGCTTGCTCGCCGGCACGAAGACCAGCGCGGTGTACTCGATCTTGCCCTCGGCGCGGTAGTGGATGGTCAGCCAGGGCTCGTCGAAGCCGTGGCTGACATGGCGGTAGAACTCGCCATATTGCTGCTTGGTGACCTCGGACTTCGGCCGGGTCCACAGCGCCGAGGCGCTGTTCAGCGTCGTCTCCTTGCCGCCCTCGGCCAGCACGATCGGCAGGCCGACATGGTCGGAATGGGCGGTGACGATGCGCCGCAGCCGCTCGGGCTCGAGGAACTCCTGCTCGGTCTTGCGCAGGTGCAGGACGACGCTGGTGCCGCGGCTCTCGACCTCGGCCTCGGCGATGGTGAAGGCGCCCTTGCCGTCGGATTCCCAGCGCCAGCCCTGGGCGTCGCCGGCCCGCCGGCTCAGCACCTCGACCCGCTCGGCGACCATGAAGGCGGCGTAGAAGCCGACGCCGAACTGGCCGATCAGGCTGATATCCTTGCCCTTCGCGGCGCCCGTCCCGGCCTCGCCCGCCGCGCCGCCCAGCCCCTCGAGGAAGGCGGCGGTGCCGGAGCGCGCGATGGTCCCGAGATTCTCGATCAGCTCGGCGCGGTTCATGCCGATCCCGTTGTCGGCCACGGTCAGCGTCCCGGCCTTCTTGTCGGGGATCAGCCGGATCCTGAACTCGCCGTCGCCGGCGGTCAGCGACGGGTCGGTCAGCGCCAGGTAGCGCAGCCGGTCGCAGGCGTCGGACGCGTTGGAGATCAGCTCGCGCAGGAACACCGCCTTGTCGCTGTAGATCGAGTGCGCGACGATGTCGAGGAGGCGGCTGACCTCCGCCTGGAACCCGTGTGTCTCGCTGGCCATCGCTCCATCCCCGGCTGGCGCGCCCCGAACGGGGCTGCGGCATGAAACCGGCGCAGATATGTGGCATCGCCGGCCCGGCATCAAGGGCATGCCGCCACCCGGAAGGCTTGCAATCCGCCGGTCCAGCCCCGATTCTCAGCCTATGGATTCCGCGCTGGAGCGGCGCGTCATCGCCGTCCTCGGCCCCACCAATACCGGCAAGACGCATTTCGCGATCGACCGCATGCTGGGCCACCGCACCGGCATGATCGGCTTCCCCCTGCGGCTGCTGGCGCGGGAGAACTACGACAAGATCCGCCGCCTCAAGGGCGCCGCCTCGGTGGCGCTGATCACCGGCGAGGAGCGGATCCTGCCGCCCAGCCCGCGCTGGTTCGTCTGCACCGTCGAGGCGATGCCGCTGGACCGGCCGGTGGCCTTCCTGGCGGTCGACGAGATCCAGCTCGCCGCCGACCCGGAGCGCGGCCACGTCTTCACCCAGCGGCTGCTGGCGGCCCGCGGCGAGGAGGAGACGCTGCTGCTCGGCGCCGAGACCATCCGCCCGCTGCTCCGCCGGCTGGTGCCCGACGCCGAGATCCTGACCCGGCCGCGCTTCTCCACGCTGGCCTATGCCGGGACGAAGAAGGTCACCCGCCTGCCGCCGCGCAGCGCCGTCGTGGCCTTCTCGGCCGCCGACGTCTACCGCCTCGCCGAGCTGGTGCGCCGCCAGCGCGGCGGCACCGCCGTGGTGATGGGCGCGCTCAGCCCGCGCACCCGCAACGCCCAGATCGCCCTCTACCAGGGCGGCGAGGTCGACTATCTCGTCGCCACCGACGCGATCGGCATGGGCCTCAACATGGACGTCGACCACGTCGCCTTCGCCGGCCTCACCAAGTTCGACGGGCGGGTGGCGCGCCGGCTGTCGCCGGCCGAGATGGCGCAGATCGCCGGCCGGGCCGGCCGCCACATGAACGACGGCACCTTCGGCACGACCGCCGAGCTCGGGCCGCTCGATCCCGAGCTGGTCGAGGCGATCGAGACCCACAGCTTCGACCCGCTGACCGCCCTCTACTGGCGCAACGACGACCTCGATTTCGCCGCGCCCGAGCGGCTGCTGAAGAGCCTCGACCAGCGGCCGCCCTCGCCGGTTCTGGTGCGGGCCCGCGAGGCCGAGGACCAGCAGGCCCTGGCGGCCCTGTCGCGCGACCCGGAGCTGGCCCGGCTGGCGGCCGGGCCGGCCGGGGTGCGGCTGCTCTGGGAGGTCTGCCAGATCCCCGATTTCCGCAAGATCCTGAGCGACGCCCATGTCCGGCTGCTCGGCCAGATCTTCCGCCACCTCGCCGCCGCCGGCCGGCTGCCGCCCGACTGGGTGGCCGGGCAGATCGCCCGCATCGACCGGGTCGAGGGCGACATCGACACGCTGGTCGGCCGCATCGCCCATATCCGGACCTGGACCTACGTCTCGCACCGCGCCGGCTGGCTCGGCGACCCCGGCCACTGGCAGGAGCGCACCCGGGCGATCGAGGACAAGCTCTCCGACGCGCTGCACGAGCGGCTGACCCAGCGCTTCGTCGACCGCCGCCACGCCGTGCTGGTGCGCAAGCTGAAGGACGGCGGCGCGCTGCTCGGCGCGGTGACGCGGGCCGGCGAGGTGGTGGTCGAGGGCCATCGGGTCGGCCAGCTCGAGGGCTTCAGCTTCCGCCCCGACGGCGACGCCGCCGGCGAGGAGGCCCGGCCGCTGCTCACCGCCGCGCGCCGCGCGCTGTCCGCCGAGCTGCCGGCCCGGCTCGCCCGCTTCGAGGCCGAGCCCGACGCGTCCTTCGCGCTCGGCCGCGACGGCACCATCGCCTGGGACGGCGTGCCGGTGGCCCGCCTGATGGCCGGCGACGCGCCGCTGGCGCCGCGGCCGGAGCCGCTGCCCTCCGACCTGATCGACGGCGCCGGGCGGGAGCGGCTGCGCCGGCGGCTCGCCGCCTGGCTGGCCCGCCAGCTCGAGGCGAGGCTGGCGCCGCTCTTCCGGCTGCGCGAGGCGCCGCTCGCCGGTGCCGCCCGCGGCATCGCCTTCCAGCTGGTCGAGGGCTTCGGGCTGCTGCCGCGCGCCACCCTCGCCGCCCAGCTGGCGGCGCTCGGGCCCGGCGATCGCCGCGCCTTGGGCCGGCTCGGCGTGCGGCTGGGCGCGCAGAGCGTCTGGCTGCCGGCGCTGGCCGGCGGCGAGGCGCCGGCCCTGCTCGCCCAGCTCTGGGCGCTCGGCCGCGGCATCGCCACCCCGCCGCTGCCGCGCCGCCGCCGTCCCAGCCTGGCCGCCGACCCGGCCCTGCCCGCCGGCTTCTGGCAGGCGATCGGCTACCGCCTGCTCGGCGGCCGGGCGGTACGGGCCGACGCGCTCGAGCATCTCGCGGCGCTCGCCCGCAAGGCGGCGGCGGCCGGCCCGTTCGAGGCCGACGCGGCGCTCTGCCTCGCCGCCGGCTGCGATCCCGCCGGGCTCGCCCTGCTGCTGCCGGCGCTGGGCTACCGGCGCCAGGGAGGCACCGAGCGCGGCGAGGGGCCGCCGCGCTTCGTCGCGCGGCCGCGCGGTGCCAGGCGCCGGCGCCCGGCGCAGGAGAGCGCGGCGGCGGCGCACTCGCCCTTCGCCAAGCTGCGCGGTCTCGGGCTGGGTTGATGGCCGAGGACGCGGCGCAGGACGGGCTCAGGCTCGACAAGTGGCTGTGGTTCGCCCGCTTCTGCAAGAGCCGGAGCCAGGCGAGCCAGCTCTGCGCCGGCGGCCGGCTGCGGCTCGACGGCCAGCTGGTGCGCAAGGCGCACCAGCTGGTGCGGCCCGGCGCCGTGCTGACCTTCCCGCTCGGGCCGCATATCCGCGTCGTCCGGGTGCTGGCGCTCGGGGTGCGGCGCGGCCCGCCGGCCGAGGCCCGCGCCCTCTACGAGGATCTCGAGCCGCCGCCGGCGCGCGGCGGCGGCGCGGCGTTGCCAGCCCGCGGCGGCGCGTGATAGGCAGGGCGCCATGCTCGACCGGCTCAAGGCTTGGCTGCTCGACCCTGCGGAGGCGCTGCGCTCCTCGGCCGGCGACGACCGCGATCGCCGCTATGCCGCGGCCGGCCTGCTGGTCGTCGCCGCCCGCATGGACGACCGCTTCAGCCCGGCCGAGCGCGAAGCCATCCTGCGCCTGCTGCGCCGCCAGTACGACCTGTCGGAGGCCGAGGCGGAGGAGCTGACGGGCATCGCCGAGCGGCGCGCCGAGGAATCGCAGCAGATCTTCCCGCTGACCCAGATCGTCGAGGAGAGCTTCAGCCCGGCCGAGCGCATCGACCTCATGGAAATGCTCTGGGAAGTGGTCTATGCCGACGGCCGGCTGGACGAGTACGAGGCCAACCTGCTGCGCCGCATCGCCGGGCTGATCCATGTCGGCGACGGCGACAGCGGCGCGGCCCGCAAGAGAGTGCTGGCGCGGCTCGGAAAGGGCTGAGCCGAAGGCGCCCTACACGGAGATTTCGATGACCTATGTGGTGACCGAGCCCTGCATCAAGTGCAAGTACATGGATTGCGTCGAGGTGTGCCCCGTCGACTGCTTCTATGTCGGCGAGAACATGCTGGTGATCCACCCCGACGAATGCATCGATTGCGGGGTCTGCGAGCCGGAGTGCCCGGTCGAGGCGATCCTGCCGGACACCGAGTCCGGCATG
Organism: Dongiaceae bacterium; assembly: GCA_046349435.1. Lineage (GTDB taxonomy): Bacteria > Pseudomonadota > Alphaproteobacteria > Dongiales > Dongiaceae > JAXMCI01. Next base: position 66,965 of record JAXMCI010000036.1, read on the forward strand.
GAGAAGTGGGTCGAGATCAACCGGCAATACGCCGAGGCCTGGCCGAACATCACCCGCAAGGGTGAGGCGCCGGCCGATGCCGATTCATGGAAGGGTGTGCCGGACAAGTTCGAGAAGCATTTCAGCTCCAATCCCGGCAAGGGCTGAAGACTGCCGCCCGGCCGGGCAACCCGGCCGGGCGACGCCGCAGGGTTGCGAATAGCGCAGGCCGCTCAAGGGGTTGCGACCCTTTGGCGCGGTTTCGTTGAATTTCGCCTGCAGTTTTGTTATAGTCGCGGTCGCTCGTGGACCATCGTGTCCGGCGAGCCGAGGTTCAAAAGGGCGATCCGTCGCCCGATCCTTGCGTCATAGGGAAACATGCGGGTGCGGCAGGGCTGCGCGCGCCGGGTGGTTCCTGTGGCCTGCGATCGGGCGCCGCGGATGGGCATCGTCCGGCGTGCGGCATAGCGAGAGCAGAGAAAATGTCGAAGGAAAAGGACATCGGGTTCCGGCCGGGGGATTTTGTCGTCTATCCGACGCACGGGGTCGGCAAGGTGGTGGGGATCGAGAACCAGGAGATCTCCGGGATCAGCCTGCAGGTCATCATCATCAGCTTCGACAAGGACCGCATGACGCTGCGCGTGCCGGTCGCCAAGGCGAAGAATTCGGGCCTGCGCAAGCTGTCCACCCGCAAGGTGATGGACGCCGCCCTGACCACGCTCAAGGGCCGCTCGCGGGTGAAGCGGGCGATGTGGAGCCGCCGCGCGCAGGAATACGAGGCCAAGATCAACTCCGGCGACCCGGTCTCGATCGCCGAGGTCGTGCGCGACCTGCACCGCAACGCCGACCAGCCCGACCAGTCCTACAGCGAGCGGCAGATCTACCAGGCGGCGCTCGACCGGCTGGTGCGCGAGCTGGCCGCCGTCGAGGCGATCGACGAGAAGGCGGCGACCCAGCGCCTGGAGCAGGTTCTCAAGGCGGCGTGACCACCGCGCCCGAGCGTATCGCGGGGCCGGGCGACCGTTGCGCGGGGCCGCGCGACCGCTCCGCGGCGCCGGGCGACCGCTTCGCGGCGCTGGGCTGACGGGCGCCGCAGGCGATGGCGGCCGATGGCCGGTTCGCGGTGCTGCGGCGGTCGCGGCGCATCTGGGCGGTGGCCTCGATCCACGGCGAGCTCGAGCATCTCGCGACGCTGCATGACCGGCTCGCCGGCCGCATCGAGGCCGGCGACCGCGTCGTCTATCTCGGCAACTTCCTCGGCCGCGGGCCGGCGATCGGCGACACGGTCGACGCGCTGATCGGGTTCCGGCGCTGGCTGATCGCCCGGTCCGGCACCTTCGCCGCCGACGTCGTCCATCTGCGCGGCGCGCAGGAGCACATGCTGCAGAAGCTGCTGCAGCTGCAGCTCGCCCACAACCCGCGCGAGGTCTACAGCTGGATGGTGGCGCACGGCGTCGGCCCGACCGTCGCCGCCTACGGCTTCGATCCGCAGCAGGGCCACTCGGCGGCGCGGGCCGGGGCCGTGGCGCTCGCCCGCTGGACGAGCAAGCTGCGCGCCGCGGTGAAGAGCCGGCCCGGCCACGACGCGCTGCTCGCCTCGCTGCGCCGCGCCGCCTTCACCGCTGACAGCCGGCTGCTCTTCGTCCATGCCGGCATCGATCCCGAGCGGCCGCTGGCCGAGCAGGGCGACAGCCTGTGGTGGGCGACGCCGGCCTTCGATCACCTGGCGCACCCCTTCGAGGGCTTCGAGCGGGTGGTGCGCGGCTTCGATCCGCTGCATCGCGGGCTGGTCGAGCTGCCGCACGCGCTCAGCGTCGATGGCGGCTGCGGCTTCGGCGGGCGGCTGGTCGCCGCCTGCCTCGATCCGGCGGGCGCTGTCGTGGACGTGATCGAAGCGTGATCCGCCGCGCCGCGGCGCGCGTATAGATTGTCCGGAGTGCCCCGGTGCGACTGCGTCTGCGTCGCGGCCGGCAGCGGGGATCGGAGGGTCCGCCATGGCTCATGTCGACGACCTCGAGGTGCAGCGCGCCAATGCGCGGTTCATCCGCCGCTCGATGCGCGCCCCGATGCTGAGCCGCGAGCGCGAGGTCGAGCTCGCCCGGCGCTGGCGCGCGGCGGGCGACGCGGCGGCGCTGCACGAGCTGATCGCCGCCTATGGCCGCCTGGTGGTCGCCGCCGCCACCCGCTTCCGCGGCTACGGCCTGCCGCTCGGCGACCTCATCCAGGAAGGCCATGTCGGGCTGATGCAGGCGGCCGCGCGATTCGATGCCGACCGCGGCGTGCGCTTCTCGACCTATGCCGGCTGGTGGATCCGCTCGGCCATGCAGGACTTCATCCTGCGCAACTGGTCGATCGTGCGCACCGGCACGACGGCGGCGCAGAAGTCGCTGTTCTTCAACCTGCGGCGGCTGCGGGCGCGGCTGGCCGATCCCTCGGGCGGCGGCATGTCGCCGGAGCAGCGCCTCGCCATCGCCCAGGCGCTGCACGTCCCGCCGGCCGAGGTGGCGGCCATGGAGCAGCGCCTCTCCGGCACCGACCAGTCGCTGAACGCGACGCTCGCCGAGGACAGCGAGGAGCAGCGCCAGGACTTCATCCCCGACGAGCGGCCGGGGCCGGAGGAGGTGGTGATCGGCATGCGCGACGCGCGCACCCGCTCGCGCTGGCTGAACGAGGCGCTGGCCGAGCTCACCGACCGCGAGCGCCGCATCATCGCCGGCCGCCAGCTCGCCGAGCAGGGCGCCACCCTGGAGCAGCTCGGCCAGCTGCTCGGCGTCAGCAAGGAGCGGGTGCGCCAGCTCGAGCACCGCGCCCTCGGCAAGCTGCGCCAGTCGCTGCGCCGCCGCGCCGACCTCGGCCCCGACGACTTGCTGCCGATGGGCCGGGGGTAGCGAGGCTCGCGACCAGGCCTCCGCCGCCGGTTGCCATCCCGGCTTTCGCCGGGGGTGACACCGTAGAAATGGCTTTCCGGCCGATCGCACGGGGTAACCGTCACACCAGCCGGTAGATCTCCATCGCCTCGCCGCGGCCGCGCAGCTCCTGGGTGCCGATCGGCGTGGCGGCGATCTCGGGCGGCAGCTCGGCGGCGGTGCGGGCGCTGATCAGCGCGATGACGTCGCCCTCGCCGGTGTCGAAGCGCTTGCCGAGCTGCTCCAGCCGCTGCGAGACGTTCACCGTGTCGCCGATCAGCGTGTAGTTGATGCGGCCGGGGGCGCCGATGTTGCCGGCGATCGCCGGCCCGGTATGCAGGCCGATGCGGAGCCGCACGGCATGCAGCCCCTTGTGGGCGCGCCGGGCATTGTCGGCGGCCAGCGCCTGGGCGATGGCGTGCACCGCCCGGCAGGCGCGCAGCGCGTGGTCGGGCTGGCTCTCCGGGGCGCCCCAGAAAGCCATCACCGAATCGCCGATGTACTTGTCGATGGTGCCGCCCTCGGCCTCGATGCAGGCCGCCAGCATGCCGAAGTGGCGGTTGAGGAAGTCGGCCAGCTGCGGCGCCGTCAGCCGCTCGCCGATGCTGGTGAAGCCCACGATGTCGGTGAACATCACGGTGATCTCGCGCAGCTCGGAGGTCAGGTCGCTGCGATGGCCGCGGCTCATCAGCAGGGTGACCAGCGACTTCGGCACGTAGGTCTCGAACCAGCGCAGCCCGCCGAGCATCGAGTTGTAGGCGCTGCAGGCGGCGTCGATCTCGCGGAAGCGGCTGCCCGGCAGCGGCTCGGCCTGGTGGATCTCCAGCCGCTGCACCGCGTCGGCGGCGCGCGCCAGCCGCCGGATCGGGCCGCCCAGCGCGCGGCCGAGCAGGATGGCGAGCAGGATCGCCAGCAGCAGGATGGCCAGCCCCACCGTGCCGGCGTCGCGCAGCCGGTCGAACTGCGCCTCGACATTGGCGAAGGGGGCGTAGACGCCGATGATCCAGGGCGCCCCATAGGTGTCGATCTCGCGGTAGAGGAAGACGTAGCGGCCGCCGGCGACGTCCTCCAGGCGGCCCATCACGGGGCTGTTGCCGAGCACCTGGCGGATGTCGCCGACCTCGTCGCCCCAGATCCCGGCCAGCACGGGATCGCCGACCTCGTCGATCCGCGGCAGGTGGTCGAGGCCGGGCGGGTGGGCGCTGCCGGTCTCCTGCGGCAGGGCCAGCACGTCGTAGTGGTTCAGCAGGATGAAGGGACGGCCGATCTTGGCGAGCGGGCCGCTGCCGAGGATCGCCGAGAGCTGCCGCAGCGAGACCGCCGCCAGCAGCGCGCCGCGGAAGGTGTCGTCGATGCGGATCGAGCGGCGCGCGAGCAGCTGGATGCTGCCGAGGTCGGGGATGTAGCGCGGCTCGCCCCAGTGGAAGCCGGTCTCGGTGGCCGCCCGGCGGATGTCGAGCCGGCTCTGCGGCCGTCGCAGCCAGCTCGGCGTACTCGCCGGGATCGCCGACCGTCGGCGCCGTGCCCAGCAAGCGCGCAGGTTGGGGTCCACGAAGGCGAAGCCGGTGATCTGGGGCGAGCCCAAGGCGGCGCCGAGCAGCAGGTCGCCCAGCCGCGACCCGGTGCTCGGGATGACCGCCGCGGGATCGAGCGGATCGCTCTGCTGGCTCTCGACGGGGAGCGGCACGGTGCCGGCCTCGAGCAGGGCGGCGATGGCGTCGACATGCTGGCGCACCGGCTCGAGATGGGCGGCGATGTCGCGCTCGAGGGCGGCAAGGCCGAGCTCGGCGTTGCGGCGCATCAGCTCGTAGGTGTTCTCCTGCGCCGCGCGCAGCGACAGCAGCAGCACCGCGCCCACGGCGATCGCCACCAGCCCGCCGAATCCCACGGCGAGGTAGACGGCGATCGGCAGGCGCCAGCCGCGGCCGGCCGGCCGGCCGGGCAGGGCCGGCGCGGGAGGCGTCCCGGCGTCCGCCTCGGCGACGGCCTCTCCCGCCGCCGGGGGCGCCGGCCTTCGTGCCGCCCTGGGCATCATGGCGGCAGCAGCTCGATCTGCTCGGGGTGGGTGATCTCGATCAGCGGGCCGCGCGACAGCCTGAGCCAGCCGCGCACCCGCACCCGCCGCCCGGCCAGCGCCGCCGGGTCCAGGCCGACGGACTCGCAGAGCCGGCGGGCGCGGCCGTCGAGCGACAGCGACAGGTCGCTGCGCCAGTCGGCGCCGAAATCGACGTAGGTCCGCCCGCCGCGCACGCCGACCCCGACGACGCGGCCCTCGACCAGCTGGAAGGAATCGACGGCGTCCGCCGCCTGGCGCGGCGCCAGCACGCGCCAGGCCGGCAGCGCCCAGCCGCCGCGCCCGGCGGCCCGCGCCTCCGCCTCGATCGCCAGCATCTGCGGCACCAGCGCGCGGCTGTCGGGAAAGCTGTGGACGCGGGCCAGCCCGCGCCGCAGCAGCTCGCCCTGCAGCCAGAGCCCGTCGCCGGTGGTGAGCTGCGCCAGCACGCGGCCGTAGCGGTCGCGCGGATGCGCGCCCGTCGCCAGCGTCACGCGCTTGCCGAGCGCCAGCGCCGCCAGGGCCTCGCGGGCCGCCGCCGCGGGGGTGCCCTGCGGCGCGGCGCCGTCCGCCGTCTCGGGCGGCGGCTCCGGCGCGTCGATCGCGGCGAGCCGCACGCGGCGGCCGTCGGCCAGCGTCAGGCTGTCGCCGTCCTCGACGCTGACGACGGTCCCGCCCGCCGCCTCCGGCCCGGCCGCCGGCGCCCCGGCATCCGCCGTGGCGGCCGGGCTCGCAACGCTCGGACCGCCGAGCAGGAGCAGCAGCAGGACCGGCAGCGACGGCGAGGGTGGGCGGCGCATGAAGGCTAGTATATAGGGGGGCGGGCGGCCGGTCAGCGACGGCCGAGCCTGGGGACGCGGTCGGCAAAGGAGCGGTGATGGCGCGCGGCGAGCTCTATCCGGAGATCGAGCCCTATGAGCGGGGCGAGCTCAGGCTCGACGACCGCCATGTCATGTACTGGGAGCAGTGCGGCAACCCGGCCGGGGTGCCGGCGCTGCTGCTGCATGGCGGCCCGGGCACCGGCTGCAGCCCGGCGCAGCGCCGCTTCTTCGATCCCGCCCACTATCGCGCGGTGCTGTTCGACCAGCGCGGCGCCGGCCGCTCGCGGCCGGTCGGCGAGACGATCGACAACACCACCCAGCTGCTGGTCGCCGACATCGAGCGGCTGCGCCGCCAGCTCGGCATCGAGCGCTGGATCGTCTTCGGCGGCTCCTGGGGCAGCACCCTGGCGCTTGCCTATGCCGAGGCCCATCCGGAGCGCTGCCGCGCCCTGGTGCTGCGCGGCATCTTCCTCGGCCGCGCCGCGGAGGTCGACTGGTTCCTCCACGGCATGCGCAACTTCGCGCCCGAGTCGTTCAAGCGCTTCAGCGAGTACCTGCCGCCGCAGGAGCGCGGCGACCTGCTCGGCAGCTATCATCGCCGGCTGATGGACCCGGATCCCGCGATCCACCTGCCGGCGGCGCAGCAGTGGAGCGTCTTCGAGGGCAGCTGCTGCACGCTGCTGCCGAGCCCCGAGACGGTGCGCGCCTTCGAGGAGCCGTCCTTCGCCATCGGCCTCGCCCGGCTCGAGGCGCACTACTTCGCCAACCGGCTGTTCCTCGCCGAGGGCCAGCTGCTCGCCGAATCGCACCGCATCGCCGCGATCCCCGGCGTCATCATCCAGGGCCGCTACGACCTCGTCTGCCCGCCGGTGAGCGCGCTCGACCTCGCCGCCGCCTGGCCGCGCGGCCGGCTCACCATCGTGCCCGATGCCGGCCACTCGGCGATGGAGCCCGGCATCCGCGCCGAGCTGGTCGGCGCGCTGGAGCAGCTCAAGTCGCTGGGCTGAGCGCCGCGTCGGCCGCCGGGCCATCGGCTGCCGGCCCGTCGGTGGCGAGGTCGGGCAGCGCCCCGGGCAGGGTGGCGGCGGTGACGATGCCGGCCGCCGCGGTGAGCGCCGCGGCCTGCTCTTCGGGCGGCGGCGCCGGCTGAGCCTCGCCCGGCTCCATCAGCAGCAGCAGCAGCGACCGCCCCGTCACCTCGTATTCGTGGCCGACCGCGAAGGCCGGCTGGCCGGCCAGCGCCGGCTGGTTGGTGTCGACCAGCAGCGCCCAGCGCGCCGCGCCCGGAGTCGCGGGCAGGGTGAAGCGCACCACGTCGTGATAGGCGTTCAGCACCAGCAGCAGCACGTCGGCCTGCGGCGTCCGCAGCCGGCCGTTCTGGACGCGTCCATCGAGCACCGCCCCCAGGCAGCGCGCGGCGCCGTCCTGCCACTGCTCCGGGGTCGGCTCGATCCCGGCCGGGGTCAGCCAGGCGATGTCCCTGGCGCCGAGCCCGTCCTCCGCCTCGCCGGTCGGGAAGCGGCTGCGCCGCAGCACCGGGAAGCGGCGGCGCAGCGCGATCAGCTTGCGGGTGAACGCGGTCAGCGCCCGGCCGCCGTCGTCGATCGCCGCCCAGTCGATCCAGGACAGCTCGTTGTCCTGGCAATAGGCGTTGTTGTTGCCGCGCTGGCTGCGCCCGAGCTCGTCGCCGGCCTGCAGCAGCGGCGTGCCCTGCGAGAAGAGCAGGGTGGCCAGCAGGTTGCGCTTCTGGCGCTCGCGCAGCGCGCGCACCGCCGGGTCGTCGGTCGGCCCCTCGGCCCCGTGGTTCCAGCTGTGGTTGCTGGCGTGGCCGTCGCGGTTCTCCTCGCCGTTGGCCTCGTTGTGCTTGTCGTCGTAGGCGACCAGGTCGGCCAGGGTGAAGCCGTCGTGGGCGGTGACGAAGTTGACGCTGGCCCAGGCCTTGCGGCCGCGCCGGCCGAACACGTCGGCCGAGCCTGACATCCGGGTGGCGACCTCGGCCAGCTTGCCCTCGTCGCCGCGCCAGTAGGCGCGCACCGTGTCGCGGAAGCGGTCGTTCCACTCGGCCCAGCCCGGCGGGAAGCCGCCGACGCGATAGCCGCCGGGGCCGACGTCCCACGGCTCGGCGATCAGCTTGACGCGGGCCAGGACCGGATCCTGGCGGACGCTGTCGAGGAAGCCGCCGCTCTCGTTGAAGCCGTAGGGCTCGCGTCCCAGGATGGTGGCGAGGTCGAAGCGGAAGCCGTCGACATGCATCTCGTTGACCCAGTAGCGCAGGCTGTCGGTGACCAGCTGCACCACCCGGCCGTGCGTCAGGTCGAAGGTGTTCCCGGTGCCGGTGTCGTTGATGTAGAAGCGCGGATTGTCGGGCAGCAGCTTGTAGTAGGTGGCGTTGTCGATGCCGCGGAAGCTCAGCGTTGGGCCGCGCTCGTTGCCCTCGGCGGTGTGGTTGTAGACGACGTCGAGGATGACCTCGAGCCCGGCATCGTGCAGCCGGGCGACCATCTCCTTGAACTCCTCGGTGCGGCCGCTGGCGGCGTAGCGCGGATCGGGCGCGAAGAAGGCGATGGTGTTGTAGCCCCAGTAGTTGCGCAGGCCCTTGTCGAGCAGGTAGCGGTCGTCGACGAAGGCGTGCACCGGCATCAGCTCGACCGAGGTGACGCCGAGGCTGCGGATGTAGTCGACCACGGCGCGCTGGCCGAGCCCGGCATAGGTGCCGCGCAGCGCCTCGGGCACGGCGGGATGCAGCCGCGTCATGCCTTTGACATGCGCCTCGTAGAAGATGGTGTGCTCCCACGGCACCGCCGTCGGGCGCTCGCGGCCCCAGGTGAAGGCGGGGTCGATGACCCGGCATTTCGGCATGAAGCCGGCGCTGTCGCGGCGGTCGAAGGAGAGGTCCTCGCGCGGCGACCCCAGCCGGTAGCCGAACAGCGTGTCCGACCAGGTGAGCTTGCCGACCAGCGCCTTGGCGTAGGGGTCGAGCACCAGCTTGTGCGGGTTGAAGCGGTGGCCGGCGGCAGGCTCGTAGGGCCCGTGCACGCGATAGCCGTAGACGGTGCCGGGCCGGGCGTCGGCGAGATAGCCGTGCCAGATCTCGTCGGTGTATTCCGGCAGCTCGATGCGGCTCACCTCGCGCCGCCCGTCGGGCGTGAAGAGGCAGAGCTCGACCTTGGTCGCGTTCGCCGAGAACAGCGCGAAGTTGACCCCGAGCCCGTCCCAGCTGGCGCCGAGCGGGAAGGGCAGGCCCGGCTCGATCAGGCTGTCGGGTCGGACATGCGGGGCGGGCGGCGGACGGTCGAGCATGGGCGGGTCCGGGATCGGGGAGGCAGGCAGCGGGGCGGGCGCGCCCGGGCCGGGGTGGCTCGGGCGATGCTGTTGCAACCGGAGCCGCGAAGGTTCGTTCCTTGCCACAGCGCCGGCCGGAACAATGAAGTGGGCGCGACATTGGGCGGTCCGACGGGGTGGACCCGGCGAAGGAGGATCCGCCAATGCTTGCATCCAGAAGGAGCCCGGCCGGCAGATTGCTGGCGATCGGCGCCTTTGCGCTGGCGCTGTCGGCGCCGCTGGCCGCGCCGTCGCCGGCGCGCGCGGCGCCCAACGCCGAGCTCACCTGCCTCGCCCAGACGATCTACTTCGAGGCACGCGGCTCCAGCGACAAGGAGAAGATCGCGGTCGGCCACGTCGTGCTCAACCGCAGCCGCGACCCCGACTTCCCGGGCAGCATCTGCGGCGTCGTGCACCAGAAGGGGAATGGCGGCTGCCAGTTCTCCTGGGCGTGCGACGGGCGCAGCGACCAGCCGCGCGACAAGGACGCCTGGGAGGAGAGCCTCGGCGTCGCCCGCCAGGTGCTCTACGGCCGGGTCGCCGATCCGACCCGGGGCGCGCTCTGGTTCCATCACCGCAAGGTGCGGCCGGACTGGAAGGACGACTACAAGCGCACCGCCACCATCGGCGAATCGATCTTCTACGCCCGCGTCCGGCAGACCGCCTCCACGCGGTAGCGGCCGGGCGGGCCGGCGGCTGCCTCATGCGCCCGCCGGATTGGGATCGCGCCAGGTCCGCTCGAACGGCAGCCGCCAGGCATGCGGCGCGATCAGCTGATGCACCGATTTCGGCCCCCAGGAGCCCGGCTCGTAGAGGCGTACCGGCGGCGGCGCCTCGAGCAGCGGGATCGATACCTCCCACAGTCGCTCGATCCCGTGGGCGCTGGTGAACAGCGTGCGGTCGCCGCGCATGGCGTCGAGGATCAGCCGCTCGTAGGCCTCGAGCACGTCGCCGACGAGGCCGGTGTCGTGCATGGCGAACTGCAGGCTCTGCTTGTCGAGCCGCATGCCGGGGCCGGGCCGCTTGCCGTAGAAGGACAGCGACATCTTCGCGGCGTCCGCGAGGTCGAAGGTGAGGTGGTCGGGGCCCTGGGCGCCGACCCCCGAGCCCGCCGGGAACATGCTCTTGGGCGGCTCGCGGAACGCGATCGAGATGATCCTCTGGCCTTCGGCCAGCCGCTTGCCGGTGCGCAGGAAGAAGGGCACGCCGGCCCAGCGCCAGTTGTCGATCTCGCATCTCAGCGCGATGAAGGTCTCGGCGTCGGACTCGGGGTCGACGCCCGCCTCGCTGCGGTAGCCGGTGTACTGACCGCGCACGACCTGGGTCGGCTCGATCGGCAGCATGCTGCGGAAGACCTTGTTCTTCTCCTCGCTGATCGGGGTCGGCTCCAGCGCAGTCGGCGGCTCCATGGCGACGAAGGCGAGGATCTGGAACAGGTGAGTCACCACCATGTCGCGATAGGCGCCGGTCTGCTCGTAGAAGGCGGCGCGCTTGCCCACGCCCAGCGTCTCCGGCACGTCGATCTGCACGTGGTTGATGAAGTTGCGGTTCCAGATCGGCTCGAACAGCCCATTGGCGAAGCGGAAGGCCAGGATGTTCTGCGCCGGTTCCTTGCCGAGGAAGTGGTCGATGCGGAAGATCTGCTCCTCGGCGAAGACCTCGTGCAGCCTGGCGTTGAGCGACACCGCGCTGTCGAGGTCGGTGCCGAACGGCTTCTCCATGATGATGCGGGAGCGCTCGACCAGCCCGGCCTCGGCGAGGAGCCGCACGGCGGAGAGCGCCGCGCTCGGCGGCACGCTGAGATAGTGGACGCGGCGGCTCTCGCCTTCCAGGCTGCGCTCGGCCCGGTCAACCGCCTCGCGCAGCGGCGCCGGGCCGGCGGCCAGCGGCACGTAGTCGAGCGCGGCCGCGAATGCCGCCCAGTCCGCCTCCTTCACCGGCCGCTTGGCGAATTGGTCGAGCGCGCCGCGGGCGATGGCGCGGAAGGCGTCGGGATCGATCTCGTCGAGCGACAGGCCGATGATCCGGCAGCCCGGGATGAAGCCGGCGCTGGCGAGGTGGAACAGGCCGGGGATCAGCTTGCGGCGCGACAGGTCGCCGGTGGCGCCGACCAGCACCAGGACCTGCGGATATCTCGGGCCCACCCGGGCCGGAAGCCTGCTCAACGCACCCATCCCCCGAAGCGATGCCGTGCGGACGAGCCTACCCACCGGCTTTGACGGGCTTGTGACAGCGTGCGTCTTCCGCGACCGGCCCGCGCCGCTGCCCGCTCGGCCTCCAGCCCGGCGATCCGCGCCTGCAGCCAGCCGCGGGCGGCCGCCTTGTCTCCGCGGCCAGGAGCCGCGGGACATGCTTCCGGCAGAGCCGCCGCGACCGTGGCGGCGGATCACGTGCGTTGCTATCGTGCGCGCCGGCGTCCGCCAGGCTCGGCAGGGCGGGGCAACGGCTTCGCAACTGCGGTTCCGGGTGCTCGAGCCATGCCGGGTGGCGCCATCGGTCGGGCGATGGGGGCCGCACGCGCGAGCGGACGCGGAGGCGCGCGGGGCGTTCCGTCGCAGCGCGTCCGTTCGTTCGCGGGTCTCCGCGGGCACTCCCGAGAGGCATGGAGGAACCCCTGAGCGCCGAGCCGACCAGTAGCGCCGGGCGCCTCGTCCCGATCCGCCTTCTCGAGCCCGACGGGTTCTTCTGCGTCGAGCGCGCCGGCCCGGACTTTCTGTCCCCCGCGGCGCCGGCCGCGGCCATCTGGCGCGCCATCGACGGCGAGGAGCACCGGATCGGCCCCCATCTGCTGCACGGGATCAGCCACGCGGCGCCGGACAGCATGCACGGCTTCCTGCAGGCGGACTCCTACCGGAGCCGCCCGCGCTACTTCGCGCGCTTCCGCGACACGCTGGTGTTCCCGCGCTTCGGCCTCGTCATGCCGAGGCCGGGCGACGTCCTGGCGGACAGCGCCGCGTCGGTCCGCTGGGGGGCGCCACGGCTGCAGGGCGTGCCCGGCATCGTCGACCAGGGCGCCGAGCCGGCCTTCGACGAAGCGAGCGCCGCCGGCGCCCGGGTGATCGACCGGCCGGCCGTCCTGCTCGGCCACAAGACCCAGATCATCTACGGCCACTGGCTGATGGACTGCCTGCCCGGGATCCTCTTCCTGCGCGAGCACATCCTGCGGGGCGGCGCCGCGATCCTGGCGCCGCCCCTCCATCCCTGGCAGCGCGCGAGCCTCGCCCGGCTCGGCGTCGCCGACGCCGTGCTCGAGGTCGCCGACGAGGTGGTGATCGCCCGCGACCTCATCTTCCCGAGCTTCCTCGATGTCGCCGAGGTGGCGCTGCCCTCCGCCGCGGCCCGCCGCACCTTCGCCGCGCTGGCCGGCACGTCGCGGCGCACCTCCGGCGGCAGCCGCTGCCTCTATGTCAGCCGGGCCGGCATCCCGGGCAACCGGCCAATGCTCAACGAGAGCCGGCTGGAGCGGGCGCTGGGCGGGCTCGGGTTCGAGTGCGTCAGGCCGGAGCTGCTCGAGCTGGGGCACCAGATCGAAGCGTTTTCCGCGGCCCGTGTCATCGCCGGCCCGCACGGCTCCGGGCTCGCCAACATCGGCTTCGCGCCGCCCGGCTGCGTCGTCCTCGACCTGCTGCTGTCGACCGTGCCGGATCCCTGGATCTGCCGGCTGTCGGCCGTGCTCGGCCATCGCTATGCCTATCTCGTCACACCGGCGCCGCCGACGACGATGGTTGGCGCCGACGGCGTCCGGCGCGCGGACCCCGCCGCCGGCTACGAGGTCGACATCGAGCGGGTGCTCCGGATCGCGGCGGCGGCCCAGCGGCTCGACGCCTGACCCCGTTTCCCCGGCGCGACGAGGTCTGATAGGGTCGCCGGCGAGTCCGGACTGGCTCGCTCGGGCCTGGCCGGACCGGGGGTCCGGGGCCAGCGCATGAGCAAAATATTCCTGCATGTGCCGAAGACGGCGGGCACCAGCCTGCTGGTCGCGTTGCGGCGCCATCTCCGCCAGGACGAGCTGCTCGAGTACTACGAGAATCAGCCCGGCAAGAGCTTCGCCGAGATCCGGCCGCGGGCGGCCCGTGCCCGCCTCGTCTACGGGCATGCCAGCCACGGCATCCACCAGGGGCTCGGCGTCGCGCCGCGCTACGGGATCATCCTGCGCGAGCCGGTCGCGCGGGTCCGCTCGCTCTACCACTACATGGCGCGCGATCCGCAATCCGAGCACCACGACCGCTTCCGGCAGGGCCTGTCGCTGGCCGACTTCGTCGAGCTGCGGCTGACCAACCAGACCCGCAACCACATGACCCAGATCGCGGCCGGGATCGAGAGCGACGTGCTCGATGAGGCGGTCCTCTGGCAAGCCCAGGACAACCTTTCGTGCTTCGACTATGTCGGGATCCTGGAGGCGCTGGACCGTACGGCGCTCGAGGCCTTCCTCGGCGTGCCGCCGCTCGAGATCGGGCAGCACAATGTCGGCAGCTATGCGCGTGAGCCGCTGTCCGGCCGGGACCGCAGCGTGGTCGAGCGCTGCAACGCCTACGACCTGGAGCTCTACCGGCATGCGGTCGGGCTGGCGCGGTCGCGCCGGCGTGCGGCAGGACGAAGGTTCTACGACCTGGGGGCGTCGCCCCGGCGATCGCCGGAGCCGGTCGCCGAGCCCCGGCCGGAGCCCTTGCCCGAGTCCCCGGTCGAGCGCCCGGTCGAGCCCGTGGCCGAGCCCTGCGCCTCGCGGATGAGCCGGGCGGAGCGGGCGACGCGGACGTGCCTGGAGGAGACGGCGGAGGTGGCGACGCTGCGGGAGCGGGCCCGGCAGCAGGAACGCCTCGTCCTGGCGCTCGGCGCCCTGCTCGCGGAGCAGCGCGAGCATCGTCGGCGCGCGGAGGCCGCATTGCTGGACCGCGAGGCGGCGATCGAGGCCGTCATCGCGACCGTCAGGGCCTCGAGATCCTGGCGGCTGACCCGGCCGCTGCGCCGGCTGCGCGGCGCCTCGGCCGACGACATCCCGGTGCCTGCGGCGCCGGCGCGCGCGCCGGCCGCCCCATCCGCGTCGCCGGGCCGGGCCGCGCTGGAAGCCACCGGCCTGTTCGATGTCGCCTGGTACATCGAGGAGAATACCGACGTGGCGCTGCTCGCCGACGACCCGCTCGAGCACTATCTCGTATTCGGCGCCGCCGAAGGCCGCAGCCCGCATCCGCTGTTCGATCCCGCCTTCTACGGCGCGCAGCAACCGGGGCTGCCCGCCGGCGCCAACCCGCTGCTGCACTACTGCACCGAGGGCGCCGCGGCGCTTCGCGACCCCGGGCCGCTCTTCAGCACGAGCTTCTATCTCGAGGCCAATCCCGATGTGCGGCAGTCCGGGATGAACCCGCTCTGGCACTTCTGCGAGCACGGCCTGCTGGAGGGCCGCCGGCCGCACCCCGATCTCCGTCCCGCCCTGCCGCAACTCGCCCCCTTCGACCCGGCGCGGCCCCGGGAGGCGGTGCGCTGGCTGGCGCGGCGCGCCAAGGCCGCCGGCCTGGCCGAGGCGCGGCTGGCCGCGGCGAAGCGGCTGTGGCGCCAGCAGGCGGAGGCGCAGCTGGCGGCGTTCCTGCGCGGCGCCGCCCGGCTGGCCCTGCCCCGCGCCGCCCGGCCGCGGCTCTCGGTGATCCTGGTGCTCTACAACCAGGCCGCCCTGACGCTCGACTGCCTGCGCGCGCTCGCGGCCGGGGGCGGACCGCCGATGGAGACGATCATCGTCGACAACGGCTCGACCGACGAGACCGTCGCCCTCCTGCGCCGGCTCGACGGCGCGCGGATCCTCCGCAACCCCGGCAATCCCGGCTATGCGGCGGCGGTGAACCAGGCCGCCGGGGTCGCCGCGGGGGAGTTCCTGCTGCTGCTCAACAACGATGCCCTGGTGGAGCCGGGGGCGATCCAGGCGGCGATGGCGGCCATCGAGCGGTCGGCCGACATCGGCGCGGTCGGCGGGCGCGTCCTGCTGGCCGACGGCACCTTGCAGGAGGCGGGCTGCCTGGTCTGGAGCGACGGCGGGTGCCATGGCTATGGTCGGGGCGACGACCCCGAGCGCGGCGAGTACCGCTTCCGCCGCGAGGTGGATTTCTGCTCCG
>JAXMCI010000037.1:0-76234 GCA_046349435.1 Dongiaceae bacterium
TCCGCTACAAGTCGCTGGTCAAGCGGCTCCACCCCGATGCCAATGGCGGCGACAAGGCCGCCGAGGAACGTTTGAAGCACATCAACCTCGCCTACAGCACGCTGAAGAACAGCACCCTGTTCGTGTGACGCGCTCCTGAGGCGAGCCATCTCCGGGAAGCAAGAGATCATGGCAGTTGAAGCAGCACCGTCCGAGGCGACGCCGCGGATCCCCGACATCACCATCTCGGCGCGGCAGAGCTTCGGGCTCGACATCGACATGCAGGTGCCGGCCTTCAGCCAGCCGACCGAGCACGTGCCCGAGATCGACGAGGCCTACCGCTTCGATCACGACACCACGATCGCCATCCTGGCGGGCTTCGCCTACAACCGCCGGGTCATGATCCAGGGCTATCACGGCACCGGCAAGTCGACCCACATCGAGCAGGTCGCCGCCCGGCTGAACTGGCCCTGCGTGCGGGTCAACCTCGACAGCCACATCAGCCGCATCGACCTGATCGGCAAGGACGCCATCGTGCTGAAGGGCGGCAAGCAGGTCACCGAGTACCGCGAGGGCCTGCTGCCCTGGGCGCTGCAGACCCCGACCGCGCTGGTCTTCGACGAGTACGACGCCGGCCGGCCCGACGTGATGTTCGTCATCCAGCGGGTGCTCGAGGTCGAGGGCAAGCTCACCCTGCTCGACCAGAACAAGGTGATCCGGCCGCATCCGGCCTTCCGCCTGTTCTCCACCGCCAACACCGTCGGCCTCGGCGACACCACCGGCCTCTATCACGGCACCCAGCAGATCAACCAGGGCCAGATGGACCGCTGGAACATCGTCGCCACGCTCAACTACCTGCCGCATGACGACGAGGTGAACATCGTCATCGCCAAGTCGCCGAGCTGGGACACCGACGACGGCCGCCGCGCCATCTCCAGCATGGTGGCGCTGGCCGACCTGACCCGCTCCGGCTTCATCGCCGGCGACATCTCGACGGTGATGTCGCCGCGCACGGTGATCACCTGGGCCGAGAATGCGCGGATCTTCAACGATGTCGGCTTCGCCTTCCGCGTCACCTTCCTCAACAAGTGCGACGAGATCGAGCGGCCGATCGTCGCCGAGTACTACCAGCGCGCCATGGGCAGCGAGCTCAAGGACAGCACCGGCAACGCCAAGCTGACGTGACGCCGACCGCCATGGCCGAGGCCGAAAGCGAGATCGAGCAGTTCCGCCGCGTCACCGGGGCGACGATGCGGGCGATCGCCCGCGACCCGGAGCTGGCGGCGGCCTTCGGGCCGGGCCAGCCGGGGCTGGCCGGCAACGAGGCGCGGCTGCCGCTGCCCTCGCGCGACCTGCCGGCCGCCGAGGTGGCGCTGGTGCGCGGCGAGTCCGACGCGCTGGCGCTGCGCCGCCGCCACCACGACGACGCCATGCATGCCCGCGAGGCGCCGACCGGCGAGGTCGCGCGCGCCGTCTTCGAGGCGGTCGAGCAGGCGCGCGTCGAGGCGATCGGCGCGCGGCGGATGCACGGCGTGGCGCAGAACCTCGCGGCCGCGCTCGACGAGCATTGCCGGCAGCGCGGCTACGCCCGCATCGTCGAGCGCAGCGAGGCGCCGATCGCCGAGGCGATGCGGCTGCTCGCCCGCGAGGCGCTGACCGGCGAGCCGCCGCCGCCGGCCGCCCGCCGGCTGGTCGATCTCTGGCGGCCCGCCCTCGACGAGAAGGTGCGCGCCGACCTGGCGGCGCTCGGCCCGGTGCTCGAGAACCAGCGCGCCTATGCCCGCGCGGTGCGCCGGCTGCTGCACGACCTCGACATCGACATGGGCGCCGACGACACGCAGCTCGAGGACGACGAGTCCGAGGGCGAGGGCGACGAGCAGCAGGAGGATCCCAACCAGGGCGAGAGCCAGGACGGCGAGAAGCAGGCCGCCGAGTCCTTCGCCGCGATGGAGGGCGAGGAAGGCGAGCCCGGCGAGGACGACGCGGAAGGGCAGGCCGCCGACAGCGAGACCGAGATGCCGGGCGAGGGCGGCGAGGACGATCCCGCCCGCCCCGGCCGGCCGCCGCAGCACGACCTGAAGAACCGCCCGGACGAGCCGAGCTACAAGGCCTACACGACCGAGTTCGACGAGGTGGTCGAGGCCGCCGACCTCTGCGACTCCGCCGAGCTCGGCCGGCTGCGCCAGCTGCTCGACCAGCAGCTCTCCCACCTCCAGACGGTGGTCGGCAAGCTCGCCAACCGGCTGCAGCGCCGGCTGCTCGCCAAGCAGTCGCGCGCCTGGGAGTTCGACCTCGAGGAGGGGCTGCTCGACAGCGCCCGGCTCAGCCGCATCGTCGCCAACCCGGTCCTGCCGCTCTCCTACAAGCGCGAGAAGGAGGCCGACTTCCGCGACACCGTGGTGACGCTGCTGATCGACAATTCCGGCTCGATGCGCGGCCGCCCGATCACCGTCGCGGCGATGAGCGCCGACATCCTGGCGCGCACCCTCGAGCGCTGCGGCGTCAAGGTCGAGGTGCTGGGATTCACCACCCGGATGTGGAAGGGCGGGGTCAGCCGCGAGCGCTGGATCGCCGCCGGCAAGCCGGCCAATCCCGGCCGCCTCAACGATCTCCGCCACATCGTCTACAAGTCCGCCGACGCGCCGTGGCGCCGCGCCCGGCGCGCCCTCGGGCTGATGCTGCGCGAGGGCATCCTCAAGGAGAACATCGACGGCGAGGCGCTGCTCTGGGCGCACAACCGCCTGATCGCCCGCACCGAGCAGCGGCGCATCCTGATGATGATCTCCGACGGCGCGCCGGTCGACGATTCCACCCTGTCGGTCAATCCCGGCAACTATCTCGAGCGGCACCTGCGCGAGGTCATCGACTGGATCGAGACGCGCTCGCCGGTCGAGTTCTCATCGCCATCGGCATCGGCCACGACGTCACCCGCTACTACCGCCGCGCCGTCACCATCCTCGACGCCGAGCAGCTCGGCGGCACCATGCTGGAGAAGCTCGCCGAGCTGTTCGACGAGCAGCCCGGCGCGGCGGCCGGCCGCGGCGCCGGCGGCCAGCGCCGCACCGCCGGCGGCCGCCGCTGAAACGGGCATCGCGCCGGCTCATCCTTCGACAGGCTCAGGATGAGGCTTCAGGACCCGCTCATAACCTCGTCCGGAGACACGAAGCACGCGGGGCGTGCAGCCACGATGACTGAAAGTCCGCGCGGCGCGCCGCATAGCCTCACCGCTGCGGGAGAGGGATCGGAGGGCGGTGGCCGGCCAGACTCTCGCCCCCGACGCGCCGGGCCCTCCCTCTCCCACTTCGTGGGCGAGGGGCTTCCAGACCTCGACTTTCATAGCAGCTGTCGAAGGGCGAGGCGGCAGCCGCGCCGCCCGCTCAGCTCCTCGCCCGCCGGCGGCGCCGCCTCCGACACCTTGTCCGGCGGCGGGAAGTGGCGGTCCTCGCCGAGATGGTCGGCGAGGTAGAGCATGTTGACGCAGACCAGGATGCAGATGGTGAGCGGCGTCGCGACGATGACGCCGACCAGCCCGAACAGCAGGCCGCCGGCGGCGATCGCCGCGATGGTCAGCACCGGCGGCAGGTCGATCGCGGCGCGCTGCACCAGCGGCTGGATCAGCTGCCCCTCGACCTGCTGGATCGCGGTGTAGAGCACCGCCACCCAGAGCGCGTCGGTCGGCGACTGCGCGAAGGCGATCAGCACCGCCGGCGCCGCCGCCAGCACCGGCCCGGCATAGGGCACGAACTCGAGCAGCCCGGCGAGGATGCCGAGCTGGAACGGCACGGGGCTGCCGAGCAGCCAGAGGCCGGCCGCCACCAGCGCGCCGACGATCGCCATGGCGCAGAGCTGGCCGACCAGCCACAGCCAGAGCGACTGGCCGATGACGTGCAGCACCTCGCGCGCCCGCTCGCGCCCCTCGGCCGGCAGCAGCAGCACGAGGCCGCGCTGGTAGAGCTCCGGCGAGACCGCGAAATAGATGCCGGAGAACAGCACGACCAGCAGGTCGGCGATGCCGAACAGGATCGGCGGCAGCACCGAATGCAGCCGGTCGACCCAGGCCCCCAGGCTGGTGCCCTCGCCGAGCTGGCTGCGCAAGCCCTCCGGCAGCGCCGCATAGGCGCCGGTCACCGCCTCGCTCAGCCGGCCATACTCCGCGCTCACCATGGCGCTGAGCCGCCAGGCGCCGAGCACCGCCAGCGCCAGCAGCAGGAGCAGCACGACCCCCAGCGCGGCGCCGCGCGGCAGCCCGGTCCAGCGGGTGAGATGGCCCGCCAGCTGCAGCAGGAAGATGGCGAAGAGCAGGCCGGCGAAGACCAGCAGCAGCACCTCGACGGCGTGGGCCGCCGCATAGGCCAGCGCCACGGCGCCGATGACGATCAGCACCTTCCAGGTGAAGACCAGCAGCTCCGGCGTCCGGCGCGCGGGGTCGGCGGCGGCGGCGTTCCTGGCCAACCCGTCCTCCTCTGCCGGCTCTGCCGGCTCTCCCGCCAAACCGGGGCGGAGCCGCCCGGTTCCCCGGCCACGGAACGCGGAGCGCTCCGGCTGCGTTGTCCTCCATCACCGACGAGGATGCCATGGACGAACGAGACGAGCCGGCCCCGGCCACCGCCGCCCAGACCGACGAGGAGGAGAACGGCGCCCTCGACGCCGAGCAGGTCGCAGCCCGCGAGCCTCGAGGCCTATCGCCGCGAGAAGCAGGAGACCGCGCCGCCGCATGGCGCAGCGCGCCCGCGCCAGCCGCGATCCCGAGCCCGGCGCGGATCGCGCGACCCGCGCGCCGCGCGGGACGAGGGCCGCCGTCACCGACGACGGCGCAGGGAGCGGCAGTAGCGCGGCCGCGCGGCCGGCCTCATCCTCGACGGTTTCAGGATGAGGCTGAAGATTCCACCCTGCCCTTCGAACCTCGTCCCGCCGGTCGAAGGGCGGTCGGCGCGGCCGCGCCTCACCGCCCCGGCCGCGGGTCGATCGGCCGGATCAGGCTCGCGCCCAGCACGCTCTCGGCCCAGTGGGCGAAGGACAGCAGCGCCGCCTCGCCGCGCGGCGGGCCGACGATCTGCAGGCCGACCGGCAGCCCGTCCTCGGTCAGCCCGCAGGGCAGCGAGAGCGCCGGGCAGGCGGTGAGCGTCACCGCGTAGCCGAGGCTCATCCATTGCAGGTAGTTCTCGAAGCGCTGGCCCTCGCACTCCGCCACCCAGCGCTGCTCGACGGGATAGGGCGGCACGATCGCCGTCGGCGTCAGCAGGAAGCGGTGCTCCGCGAGGAACTCCGCCATGCGCAGCGCCAGCACGCCGCGGCTGCGCTCGGCGGCGCCGATGGTGGCGACGTCGAGCCTGAGCCCGTCCTCGATGTTCCACACCAGCTCCGGCTTCAGCTTGTCGCGATGGCGCTCCAGCAGCCCGGCGCTGCCCGTCGCGAACAGCACGGCGCGCAGCACGCGGAACGCCTCATGCGCGCCGCCGAGATCGGGCGCCGTTTCCTCGATCGCCAGCCCGGCCGCCGCCAGCTTGCCGAGCGCGGCGGCGAAGACCGCGCGCACCGGCGCCGAGACCGGCGTCAGCCCGAGATCGACGCTGGCCGCGACGCGCTCGGGGCGCCGGCTCTGCCGCGCCGCCGCGCGATAGGACTGCGCGCCCGCGGCGAAGCTCAGCGGATCGCGCGGCTCGAGCCCGGTCATGGCGTCGAGCGCCAGCCCGACATCCTCGACGCTGCGGGCCAGCGGCCCGGCCACCGCCAGGGTGTCGAAGGGCAGGGTCGAGGGCCCGCTCGCCACCAGCCCGGGGCTCGGGCGCAGCCCGACGATGCCGCAGAAGCTGGCGGGATAGCGCAGCGAGCAGGCGAGGTCGGAGCCCTGCGCCATCCAGGCCATGCCGGTGGCGACGGCGACCGCCGCGCCGCCCGACGAGCCGGCGGCCGAGCGCGCGGTGTTCCACGGGTTGAGCGTCGCGCCGAACACCTCGTTGAAGGTGTTGGCGCCGGCCTCGAACTCCGGCGTGTTCGACTTGGCGTAGACCAGCGCGCCCTCGGACTCCAGCCGCTCGACGCACCAGTCGGAATGGCCGGAGACGTGGTCGGCGAAGATCGGCGAGCCCCAGGTGGTGCGGACGCCCTCGACCTCCATCGAGTCCTTGATCGGGAAGGGCAGGCCGCCGAGCGTGCCGCGCGCCTCGGGCGGCAGCCGCAGCAGCCGCCGGGCGCGCTCGGCGGCACGCTCGAAGCAGCGGGTCGGCAGCGCGTTGACGGCCGGGTCCACCGCCTCGATCCGCTGCCGCAGCGCGTCCAGCAGCTCGAGCGGCGAGACCTCGCCCCGGTGCAGCCGGTCGACGGTGGCGGCCGCGCTCTCGGCCCACAGCTCGGTCATCTCTCTCAGCCCTTCAGCAGTTGCGTCACCGCCCGCCCGGCGGCCACCGCGTGGTCGCGGACATAGGCCTCGTGGTTGGCGACGATGGCGGCGGGATCGTAGACGTAGTTGACCATCATTCCGGCCGACTCGCGCAAGCCCTTGGGCGAGGTGTCGCCGAGCCAGTCGATGCGCTCCAGCCGGGCGCCGTTGCGCAGGTGAAAGCGCGCCACCGGATCGGCCGGCATCGCCTCGTGCTTGGCATTGACCAGGTAGTGGGCGCAGAGCCGCAGCAGCAGCGGCCGGAGATCCTCGGCCGCCGCCGCGTCGGCCGCCCCGCCGGGCGCGTCGAGGCGGGCCAGCGCCGCGCGCTCGGCCTCGCCCAGCGGCGGCGCCGGCGCCTCGGCGCGGCGCTCGGCCAGCCAGCGGCAGAAGCCCGGGATCGGCGACAGGGTGGCGAAGTGGCGGAGCTGCGGCAGCTCCTGCTGGAGCTCGACGACGACCTGCTTGATCAGGAAGTTGCCGAAGCTGATGCCGCGCAACCCGGCATGGCAGTTGTTGATCGAGTAGAAGATCGCGCTGTCGGCCTGCGCCGGGTCGCCGGCCGGGCCGTCGCGGTCGAGCAGCGGCTGCACCCGGTCGGCCAGCCCCTTGCAGAGCGCGACCTCGACGAAGATCACCGGGTCGTTGGGCAGCGCCGGGTGGAAGAAGGCGAAGCAGCGCCGGTCGGCGGCGAGCCGCCGCCGCAGATCGTCCCAGCTCTCGATGGCGTGCACGCTCTCATAGGCGATCAGCCGCTCCAGCACCGAGGCCGGGCTGTTCCAGTCGATCCGCACCAGCCTGAGGAAGCCGCGGTTGAACCAGGAGCTCAGCAGGTGCTGCAGGTCGGCCTCGACGAGCTCGAGCCGCGGCTCGCCGCGCAGCACCTCGAGCAGCTGGGCGCGCAGCCGGACCAGCGCCGCGGTGCCGCCGGGCGCCGTGTTGAGCCGGCGGATCAGCTCCTGGCGCGGCGGCTCGACGGCGCGGCTGAGCGCCGCCAGGCTGGCCGGGTCGCCCGACCGGGCGAAGCGCTCGGCCGCCTCGAGCGCCGCCGCCGCGTCGGCGTTGAACGCCTCGGCCAGCATGCGGAAGAAGTCCAGCCGCCCTGCGGCGTCGAGCGCCTCGTACCGGTCGAGGATGTCGCGCGCGATCGCCATGCCCGACGCCTCGCCGGCGGTCGAGAGCAGCGCGCGGCAGAGCTCGGCCAGGGGCCGCGCCCGGGTGCCGGCGGCGCGCCGGCCGCCGCGCAGGAAGTCGCGGCCGGCATCGGCCAGCGAGATCAGGAAGCTGAACGAGCCGGGAATGGCGAGCGCCCGCCGCCAGCGCTGCTCGCCCGGGGCCGGCCCGGTCCTGCCGTTCGCCATCGCCACCCTCCTCGTGAAGGTCGTCCCCCGCCCCCTTATGTCGCGAAGATGTTGCGGTATTGCTCGCGCAGCCGGCTCTTCTCCACCTTGCCCATGGCGTTGCGCGGCAGCGCGTCGACCAGCAGCACCGCCTTCGGGCACTTGAAGCTGGCCAGCTCCGCGCGGGCGCGGGCCAGGATCGCCGCCTCGGTCGGCGCCGCCGCGCCCGGCCGGCGCGTCGCCACCGCGACCACCGCCTCGCCGAAATCGGGGTGCGGCACGCCGATCACCGCCGTCTCGCCGACCCCCTCGCAGGCGTCGATCACGTCCTCGACCTCCTTGGGGTAGACGTTGAGTCCGCCCGAGATGATGAGGTCCTTGGAGCGGCCGGAGATGGTGAGATAGCCGATCGCGTCGAGCGAGCCGACGTCGCCGGTCTTGAAGAAGCCGTCCTGGCGGAACTCGGCCGCCGTCTTCTCCGGGTTGCGCCAGTAGCCCTTGAAGATGTTCGGCCCGCGCACCTCGATGTCGCCGACCGCCCCGGTCGGCAGGGCGGCGCCGTCCGGCCCGACGACCCGCAGCTCGACCCCGGGCAGCCCGCGTCCGACGGCACCGGCCACCCGCGGACCCTCATAGAGGTTCGAGGTGATCATGTTGGCCTCGGTCATGCCGTAGCGCTCCAGGATGGTGTGCCCGGTGCGCTGCCGGAAGCTCTCGAAGGTCTCACGCGACAGCGGCGCCGACCCCGAGACGAACAGCCGCATGCCCCGGCAGAGTTCCGCGGTCAGCCGCGGCGAGGCGAGCAGCCGGACATAGTAGGTCGGCACACCCATGAACACGGTGGCGCGCGGCAGCAGGTCGAGCACGGTGTCCGCCTCGAAGCGCGGCAGGAAGATCATCGACGTGCCGTTGAGCAGCGTCGTGTTGATCGCCACGAACAGGCCGTGGGTGTGGAAGATCGGCAGCGCGTGCAGCAGCCGGTCGCCCGGCGCGAAGCGCCAGGCCTCGTGCAGCGTCAGCGCGTTGGAGCCGAGGTTGCGATGGGTGATCATCGCCCCCTTCGGCCGGCCCGTGGTGCCCGAGGTGTAGAGGATGGCGGCAAGGTCGTCGGCCTCGCGCGCCGCATCCGTCCAGTGCGCCGGCCGGCCTTGCGCCGCCTCGGCCAGGCTGCCGTCGCCGGCCGCGTCGAGCGAGAACCAGGTGGCGCCGATCTCGGCCAGCGCCGGCAGCCCGGCGAGCGGCGAGGACGGATCCGAGACCACGACCCGCGGCTCGGCGTCGCGCACGAAGTACTCGACCTCGGCCGCGCGGTAGCCGCTGTTGAGCGGCAGGTAGACGAAGCCGCCGCGCAGGCAGGCGAGATAGAGGAACACCGCGCGCGGGCTCTTCTCGACCTGCACCATGACGCGGTCGCCGGGCCTCGCGCCGGCCTCGGCCAGCGTGCCGGCGAGCCGTGCGCTCTCCGCCTCGAGGTCGCCATAGGCGAAGGCCGTGCCGTCCTGCAGCTCGAGCGCCGGGCGGGCGCGGTCGGACGGGAAGCGGCTGGCGAGAAGGGCGTAGAGATTGCCGGTCATGGTGTCACGTCCCGATGGCAGCGCGATGATGTAGCATGCGCCACCCCGCCGCGCCTCCCGTCCTTCATGGCCGGACCCCTCGGCCCGCCCGGCTGTTCGCAGCCGGGCCACCCCGGAGTGACCCCATGCCCCGCCGCCCGCTCGCGCCCGCCTTTCTCGCGCCCGCCTTCCTCGCGCCCGCCTTCCTCGCGCTGGCCCTGCTCGCGCTGCCCGCCGCCGCGCAGGAGCATGGCGGCCAGACCGGCAAGGCGGCGACCGCCGCCGCGGCCACCGAGCAGCTCCCGGCCGACAAGGTCGTCACGTCAGATCACGTCGTGCAGGTCGAGGGCCGGCCGCTCGCCTACCGCGCCACCGCCGGCTCGCTGGCGGCGGGCGAGGATGGCGGCGCGGAGGTGCGGCTGTTCTATGTCGCCTATCATCTGAAGGACGCCAGGCCGGGCAGCCGGCCGGTCACCTTCGCCTTCAATGGCGGGCCGGGGGCGGCGGCGCTCTACCTGCAGCTCGGCGCGCTCGGGCCGCGGCGTCTCGTCTTCAATCCCGACGGCTCGATCGCCGCGCCGCAGGCGCAGCTCGCCGACAATCCGGAGACCTGGCTCGCCTTCACCGACCTCGTCTTCGTCGATCCGGTCGGCACCGGCTTCAGCCGCCCGGCCAAGGAGGACGACCGCAGCTACTGGGGCACCCGCAAGGACCTCGACACGCTGGCCCGCTTCATCCGGCTCTATCTCACCCGCAACGACCTCTGGCTGGCGCCGAAGTACCTGGTGGGCGAGAGCTATGGCGGCTTCCGCGCCGCGGCGCTCGCCGACCTGCTGCCGTCCGACTACGGCATCCGCCTCGCCGGCGCGATCATGCTGTCGCCGGTGCTCGAGTTCTCGCTGATCGACGAGGACAGCTTCGCGGTGCTGCCCTGGGCGCTGCGCCTGCCGTCCTACGCCGCGGTCGCCGCCGCGCGCGGCCGCTCGGCCCTGCCGGCGCCGGCCCCGGGCACCGACCCGCGGGCGGCGCTCGGCGAGGTCGAGGGCTTCGCGCTCGGCGACTACCTCGTCGGCCCCGCGCAGGGCGATGCCCTGCCGCCGGCCCGCGCCGCCGCGCTGTGGCAGCGGCTCGCCGCCTATGCCGGCCTGCCGGCCGAGACGGTGGCGCGCGACCGCGGCCGGGTGCCGTCGCGCGAGTTCGCCAAGGCGCTGCTGCGCGACCGCGGCCGCGTGCTCAGCCCCTATGACGGCAGCTTCGACCTCGCCGATCCCAACCCCGCGAGCGCGGTGGCGCGCGGCGACGACCCGCTGCTGATGCTGGTCACCGCCGAGCTTTCGGCCGCCTTCAACGCCTATCTGCGCGACGAGCTGAGGTTCGACTCCGACCTGCAGTACCAGGCGCTCAACCGCGAGGTGTCGCGGCGCTGGGACTGGCAGGCCGGCGGCGCCGGCCAGGGCTATCTCGGTGCCGCCGACGACCTCAAGCACGCGCTGACCGTGTCGCCGGGATTCCGCGTGCTGATCGCCCACGGCCTCTACGACCTGGTGACGCCCTGGGCCACCTCGGCCTATGTCGTGCGCCAGATGCATCTCGATCCCGCGGCGCGCGCCCGGGTGACGCTCGCGACCTATCCGGCCGGCCACATGGTCTACACGCACGACGCGGCGCGGACCGCCTTCTGGCGCGACGCCGCCGCGTTCTATCGGGCGGCGCCGTAGGATCGACTCAGCCGCCGTCGATCACGGCCTCGGGGATGCTGTAGCGCTCGCCGTCGCCGATGGTGACCGACCATTCGTCGCCCTGCTTCGCGGCCTTCACCGCCAGGCCCGGCGGCTCGGCGAGCGTCACGCGCTCGCCGGCGAAGCGCAGCACCCGCGTCGTCCCGTCCGGCGCGGTCAGGTGGACCTCGGCGTTGCCCGGCCCGCCGCGGATCACCCCGAAGGCGCAGGTCGACCACGCGGCCGTGCCGGCGGCGCAGCGCACCTCGCCGGTGGCGTGGTACGGCGTCCCCGCCACCTTGGCATCCTGCGGCGCGGGCGTCCCGGCCGGGCCGCCGGCGATCGCCACGGTCAGGCTGTAGCGCGACGTCTCGTTGCGGCGCGCGGCATTGCGCATCAGGTAGACGCGGACCCGGTAGTCGCCGTTCCGCGGCAGCGTCCCGGTCCAGCTGCTGCCGCCGGTCGAGCCGACGAACAGCGCCTCCTCGGAGCGAGGCGGCAGCAGGTTGAAATAGGTCGACGGGTTGCCGGCCTCCAGGGTGACGCGCATCGTCTGGCCGGCGCGGGCGCCCAGCGGGTAGTCGACGCTGTCGTAGCCGCGGACCGACCCCTCGAGGGTGGCCGAGCTCGCACCCGGCTTGAAGCCGACCCGGACCGTACGGATCGCGTCCGCCGCCGGGGCCGGCACCGCGCCGGCGGCGAGGACGCACGCCGCCAGCGCGAGCCCGAGCGATCGCAGCGACATCGTATCGTCTCCGGATCGAGGCGCCGTCTCCGGCCGGCTATGGCCGGCCGGTCACCACCACTCTCTGGAAGACGCGCTGGCCGTCGAACAGGCAGTTGAAGGTCGTCACCTGGGTACCCTCGGGCGGCGACTGGCCGGGCACCACGTACTGGCCGTTGTCCCGCTCCACCGGCAGGGTCAGGATGTAGACCGGCCGCGTGTTCAGCAGCCCCGCCGCCTCGCCCTGGCAGTACTTCGCCATCTCGGACTCGGCCACCGGCTTGCCCGGCCCGCTCGCCTGCGAGCCGCCCTGCGGCGTGCCGGTGACGACGACCTTGAGGAACTCGCGCCGGCTGTTGAAGCGGCACTGGAACGTCGTCACGTCCGACCCGTCCCGCGGCGACTGGCCGGGGACGATGTACTTGTCGCCGTCCCGCTCGACCGGCAGCGTCAGGACGTTGTTCGGCCGGGTGCCGAGCATCGCGGCCGCCTTGCCCTGGCAGTATTTCGGCATGTCGCCCTGGGAGATCTTCTCGCTGGCGAGGGCCGGATGGCCGGCCAGCAGGGCCGCCGCCCCGAGCCCGAGGGCGATGGAGAGCGCAGGCAGCAGCTTCGTCATGAGGTCCCTCGTGTGGCTGTGGCGGCGCGGCAGGCGCAGCCGGCTCGTGCCCGAGCCGACGCTATCGAGCGGTCCGCGGCCGATCCAATGAGAATTCTTCCCGCCGGATGAGCGGGATTCAGCGCGGCGCGCCGGCCCCCGCGCCCGGCCCGCACGCGCCGGGCTAGTTGCCGCCGTCGCTGCCGGTGAAGGAGACCTCGGCGACCTCGCCGTTCTTGACGAGGCACCGCCATGGCGCCCGCTCCGGCCCGACGCCGATCACCACCGTGTTGTTGGCTTCCGCCGTGTCGGTGCTCAGCACCTTGAGGTCGGGGTTGCTCGTCTCCCGCGAGACCGCCTCCAGGCAGGCCTGCTCGTCCGGCGCCGGCACATGGCTGACGACCGCCGCGGGCGCGCCCTCGTCGCGGCAATTGGGATGCTCGTGGATGTCGCTGGCGTCGACCACCCGCTCGTCCGCGTTGGTCAGCTGGATGCATTGCCGGGTGCGGGAGTTCCAGTAGATGCCGTAGGTCGTCTGGCCCGAGGCGATGCTGTCGACCTGCCGGAAGCCGCGCGCGGCGAGCGTGTCCGCGGCCTTGGCCGAGGCCATGCCGCCGAGATCGGAGATCTTCGCCGGCGCGGCGGCGGCCCCGGTGATCTCGAAGGTGATCTGGAACGTGCAGGTCTCGTTGCGGCGGGCGGCGTTGCGATGGAGATAGACCTGCGCCCGGTAGTTGCCGGCGGCGGGCAGCGTGCCGGCGAACGCGTTGCCGGCGCTCGCGCCGATGTGGATCGCCGCGCTGCCGCCGCCCGGCGGATAGAGGTTGAAATAGCAGGACTTGTTGTCGGGCGCGAAGGTCACCGACATGGCTTGCCCGGCGCCGGCCCGCAGCGTGTAGTCGATCGAGTCCTCGCCCTTGATCCGGCCCGAGAGGGTGGCCGCGCTGGTGCCGGCCTTGAAGCGGACCGCCTCGGTCTTGTGCGCGGCCAGGGCGGGCAGGGCGGCCAGCGCGCAGACCGCAACGACGGCACGGAGCAGGCGGGAGGGCTTCACGGCGGGATCCTCCTGGAGGGATGGCGAGGCGCCGGCGACGGCACCGCAGCGGGCCGTCACGCTAGCGGCGCGGCGCGGCCCGAGCCAATGAGAATAGTTGCGGCCGGCTGAACGCCATTCATCGGCGCCGCCGGCCTATCCGGCCCGCCGCCGCGGCGCGTCGCGGCCCGCCGGCGCGGCGATGGCGGCGTCAGCGTGGCGATCCCGCGGGGTCCGGCGGCGTCCGGCTCCGGCGCCCGGCCCTGCAGCTCGGCGCGGAACCAGTCGGCGAAGCGCCCGCAGCGCCGGCTCGCGGCGCCAGGCGCTCTTGATGCAGAGATAATAGTCCTCGTTGTCGGCAGCGCGGCCGGGAAGCAGCGCCGCAGCCGCCCGGCCCTGATCTCGCCCTCGACCAGGAAGTCGGGGACCAGCGCGATGCCGAGCCCGGCCAGCGCCATGTCCCGGGCCAGCACGTAGTGCGAGCATTGCAGCCAGCGCCCGGTGAAGATGCGCTCGAGCGCGACGCCGGCCAGCTCGCAATAGGAGCGCCAGTCCGCGCCCAGCGCGGCCGGCGCGATGTCGGTGGTGATGAGCGGCAGCCGGCCCGGCGCCGGCCCGTCCCCGCCGGGCGCGTGCACCGGAACCAGCAGCTCGCGCCGCATCTGCAGCGACCAGAAGCCGGGCACCGTCGGCAGGGTGGTGACGAAGGCGTCGGCGACGCGATCGGTCAGCTCCGGGTCCTGCGCATACATCCGGAGCTGCAGGTCGATGCCGGGCTGCTGCGCGACGAAGCGGCCGAGGCGGCCGATCAGCCAGCCCGGCGCGAAGCTGCTGCAGACGGCGAGGCGGACCGTCGCCCGGCCGGCCCCGACGACCTGCGCCACCGACAGGTCGATCTCCCGGAAGGCGGCCTGCAGCCGCTCGGCGAGCTGCGTTCCCGCCTCGGTCAGCGCCACCGACCCGCCCTTCTGCAGGTAGAGCGTCTCGCCCAGCTCCTGCGCCAGGCGCCGCAGCTGGTGGCTGACCGCGCTCTGGGTGACGCCGAGCTCCTCGGCCGCCCCGGCGAAGGAGCGGCGCCGGGCCAGCGCCTCGAACGCCTGCAGCCCGCGGAAGCTGTATCGTGCCGACTGCTTCATCGCGACCCCGTCGCTGCCTGTCGCCGGCCCGGCCGGGCTGCGGCTCCCCGGCCGGCGCAGCGAACGATTATGGCCACGGCGGCACCGATCCCGCCAGCTTTGCCGTGCGCCGCCGCCGGCCGCTCTGCTTGACCTCGTCCCGGGCGTGGCCGACACTGGCGGCTGCGGGGCAGGACGCCTCGCCCAGGAGAGGAGGTGGAGATGCGCTACCTCACGATGCTGACTCTCGCCGCCGCCCTGCTGCTCGCCGCCGTTTCGGCGAGCCAGGCCTGCGGCTTCAACCAATCGGCCAGCACGGGCTCCAGCACGACCACGGCGGACAATGGCGGCACCCCGCCGCCCCCGCCGCCGGCCTCGTCGACGACAGGCAGCTGAGCCGACCTTCGGGAGCCGCCCTCGCGGCGGCTCCTCATGCCTCCCTTGCCGACTGCCCGCCGGGTTCCGCCCGGCGGGCCTTGTCGTTTTGCCCCGACCCGGACGGAGCCGTTCCATGGGACGCAGCATCGAGCTCGAGGCCGCCGACGGCCACCGCCTCGCCGCCTACGTCGCCGAGCCTGCGGGCGCGATCCGCGGCGGGCTGGTGGTGATCCAGGAGATCTTCGGCGTCAACCGCCACATCCGCTCCGTCGCCGACGACTATGCCGGCCAGGGCTTCGTCGCGATCGCCCCGGCGCTGTTCGACCGCGTCGAGCGCGGCGTCGACTGGGACTATTCGCCCGGCTCGATCGCCAGGGGGCGCGAGATCGCCGGCCAGATCGTGCCGGACGCCGCCCTGACCGACGTCGCCGCGGCGCTCGACTGGGCCAAGACCAACGCGCCCGGCAGGAGCGGCGTGATCGGCTACTGCATGGGCGGGCTGCTCGCCTGGCTCGCCGCCACGCGGCTGCATCCGGCGGCCGCCGTCTCGTACTATGGCGGGCAGATCGGCAAGTACGCCGGGGAGCGGCCGCGCTGCCCGGCGATCTTCCATTTCGGCGAGCAGGACCAGCACATCCCGCTCGCCGACGTGCGCAGGCTGCAGGACGCCCACCCCGACCTCTCGGTCTTCCTCTACCCGGCCGGGCACGGCTTCAACTGCGACGAGCGGGCGTCCTGGGACGCCGAATCGGCGCGGCTCGCCCGGCTGCGCTCGATCGACTTCCTGCGCAAGTACCTGAGCTGAGGCGGGCGGCGCGCCGCTACCCCAGGTTGGCCCTGAGGAAGGCCAGCGTCCGGGTCCAGGCGAGCTGGGCCTGCGCCGGGTCGTAGCTCGGGCCGGTCGGATTGGCGAAGGCGTGGTTGGCCGGATAGCTGTAGTCCTCGAGCCTCTTGCCGGCCTTCTTCATCTCGGCCTCGAAGCCGGCCACCATCTTCGGGTTGACGAACTGGTCCTTGCTGCCGAACTGGCCGAGCACCGGCCCCTTGAGCGCGGCCAGCTCGGCGGCCGGCTGGGTCACCGGGCCGTAATAGATCACGGTCGCGTCGACCGGCGTGGCGAGCGAGGCCTTCAGCGACCAGCCGCCGCCCATGCACCAGCCCATGGTGGCGACCTTGCCGGTGCTGCGCGGGTCCTTCTTCAGCCACTCGATCCAGGCGAGCAGGGTCTGCAGCGCCTTGCCCGGGTCGATCCCCTGCATGTAGCTCTGCGCCGAGTCCTGGTCCTTGGCGACCTTGCCCTCGTAGAGGTCGCAGGCCACCGCCAGGAATCCCTCCCTGGCGAGCTCGGCCGCCATCGCCTTCATGTTGTCGTCGAGGCCCCACCATTGGTGGATCAGCAGGACCGCGGGCGCCGGCGTCTTCGCCGGCACGGCGAGCGCGCCCTTCTCGGTGCGCCCGTCGGCCGTGGTCACGCTGGCCGTCTCGGTCGAATCGGCCGCCGCGGCACGGCGTGCCGGGTCGGCGAAGAGCGCCACCAGCGGCGCGGCGGCAAGGCCGGTGAGCAGGGAGCGGCGGGCGAGGTCGTTCATGACGTCTCCTCCGGATGGACATCGCTGCCGCAAATCATGGCGTCGCCCGCCCCCTGCTCGCCAGGGCCTCGCGCAAACGTGAGGCGCCACTCCGCGGCCACGTCAGGATCGGTCTCGTCCGGCACGTGGCTGGCGCGCAGCGCCGCCAGGCGCTGCGGCGAGGCCAGCCGCGCCAGCGCCCAGACCGCGGCGCCGCGGACCAGCGCCGCGCCGTCCGCCAGCCGCGCCTCGACCGCCGGCAGCGCCGACGGATCGCCGCTGTTGCCGAGCGCGATCAGCACGTTGCGCAGGAAGCGGTCGCGGCCGATGCGCTTGACCGGCGAGCCGGCGAAGACCTGGCGGAAGCCGGCATCGTCGAGCGCGGCGAGGTCGGCCAGAAGCGGCGCGGTCAGCTCGACGCGCGGCAGGAACGCCGCCTCGCGGCTGCGCGCCGCGAACTTGTTCCACGGGCACACGGCGAGGCAGTCGTCGCAGCCATAGATGCGGTTGCCGAGCGGCGCGCGGAACTCGACCGGGATCGGGCCCTTGTGCTCGATCGTCAGGTAGGAGAGGCAGCGCCGGGCGTCGAGCTGGTAGGGCGCCGGGAACGCCGCGGTCGGGCAGATCTCGAGGCAGGCGCGGCAGCGGCCGCAGCGGTCGGCCTCCGGCGCGTCGGGCGGCAGCTCGAGGTCGGTGAAGACCTCGCCGAGCAGCAGCCAGGAGCCGAACTCGCGCGACACCAGGTTGGTGTGCTTGCCCTGCCAGCCGAGCCCGGCGCGCTCGGCGAGCGGCTTCTCCATGACCGGCGCGGTGTCGACGAAGACCTTCACCGCGGCGCCGCTCTCGCGCTGCAGCCAGCCGGCGAGCTGCTTGAGGCGCGGCTTGACCACGTCGTGGTAGTCGCGGCCCTGGGCATAGACCGAGACGGTGCCGCGGTCGCGCCGCGCCAGCGCCTGCAGCGGGTCCCCGGCCGGGCCGTAATTGACCCCGAGCGCGATCGCCGTGCGCACCGCCGGCCACAGCGCCCGGGGATCGCGGCGCCACGCCGCCTTCTCTTCCATCCAGCCCATGCCGCCATGCCGGCCGGCGGCGAGGAACGCGTCCAGCCGCGCCCCGGCCGCGCCCGGCTCGGGCGCGACGAAGCCGACCGCGTCGAAGCCGAGCCGCGCCGCTTCGGCGCGGATCGCCGCCTTGAGGGCGGCGGCGTCCTTCATTGCGGCTGGCTCAACCTCTGCCGCGATAGGGCGCCACCCCCTGGTCGGGCAGCCACAGCCCGGCGGGCGGCGGGCCCGACTGGTAGAAGACGTCGATCGGCATGCCGCCCCGCGGATACCAGTAGCCGCCGATGCGGATCCAGCGCGGCCGGATCGCCGCCTCCAGCCGCCTGGCGATGCCGACCGTGCAGGCCTCGTGGAAGGCGCCGTGGTTGCGGAACGAGCCGAGGTACAGCTTCAGCGACTTGCTCTCCACCAGCAGCGCCTCGGGCGCGTAGTCGATCACCAGGTGGGCGAAGTCGGGCTGCCCGGTGATCGGGCACTGGCTGGTGAATTCCGGGCAGGTGAAGCGCACGAGGTAGAGGGCGCCCGGCTCCGGGTTGGGCACGCTCTCCAGCACCGCCGCCTCCGGCGAGGCCGGCGCCGGGGCCGGCCGCCCGAGCTGGGTCAGGGTCTCGTAGGTCGTCTCGGCCATCTCAGTCTCCTCGGGCCTGATCCTCGGAGCCTCAGGCTGGCTCGATGTCGCCCAGCGCCTGCCCGGCCGCGAAGTCCGCGGCGAAGGCGGCGAGCCGGCCGGTGGCGATGGCGCCGCGCAGCCCGGCCATCAGCTCCTGATAATAGGTCAGGTTGTGCCAGGTCAGCAGGACCTGGCCCAGCATCTCCTTGGCGCGCCAGAGATGGTGCAGGTAGGCCCGGCTGTAGTCGCGGCAGGCCGGGCAGCGGCAGTCGGCGTCGAGAGGGCGGGGATCCTCGATGTGCCTGGCGTTGCGGATGTTGACCGGCCCGCGCCGGGTGAAGGCCTGGCCGGTGCGGCCGGAGCGGGTCGGCAGCACGCAGTCGAACATGTCGATGCCGCGCAGCACCGAGCCGACGATGTCGGACGGCTTGCCGACGCCCATCAGGTAGCGCGGCCGGTCGGCCGGCAGCAGCGGCACGGTGCGCTCGAGCGTGGCCAGCATCAGCTCCTGCCCCTCGCCCACCGCCAGCCCGCCGACCGCGTAGCCGTCGAAGCCGATCGCCGCCAGCCGCTCGGCCGACTCGGCGCGCAGCTCGGGATAGACGCTGCCCTGGACGATGCCGAAGAGGCCGTGCCCCGGCCGCGGCACGAAGGCGGCGCGGCTGCGCTCGGCCCAGCGCATCGACAGCCGCATCGAGGCGGCGGCGCCGGCCTCGTCGATCGGGTAGGGCGTGCACTCGTCGAAGGCCATGGTGATGTCGGCGCCCAGCCGGTGCTGGATGGCGATCGAGGTCTCCGGCGAGAGCGCGTGCGCGGCGCCGTCGATGTGCGAGCGGAAGGTGACGCCGCTCTCGTCGAGCTTGCGCAGCTGCGACAGCGACATCACCTGGTAGCCGCCGGAATCGGTCAGGATCGGCCGGCTCCAGTTCATGAAGCGGTGCAGCCCGCCCAGCCGCTCGACCCGCTCGGATCCCGGCCGCAGCATCAGGTGGTAGGTGTTGCCGAGCAGGATCTCGGCCCCCGTCCCGGCCACCGCCTCCGGCGTCATCGCCTTGACCGTCGCCGCTGTGCCGACCGGCATGAAGGCCGGCGTCTCGACGGTGCCGTGCGCCAGGTGCAGCCGCCCCCGCCGCGCCGCGCCGTCGGTGGCCAGCAGAGAAAACCCGACGCTCATGATGATTCCCTCGCCCACGAAGTGGGAGAGGGAGGGGCCCGTCGCGCAGCGACGGGAGGGTGAGGGCAGCGCCGCGGCACGACCCTCACCCCAACCCTCTCCCGCTCGCGCGGGAGAGAGAGCGGTCGGCGCCCTCCGGCTCCAGCAGAGCACGCACATCGCCATAGGAATAAAAGCGGTAGCCCGCCGCCTTGGCGTGCGCGTAGGCGGCGCGCATCCCCGCGCCAGCCCGGCGAACGCCGCGACCAGCATGAACAGGTCGAGCGCGGCAGGTGGAAATTGGTCAGCAGCAGGTCGACCGCCGCCTGAACCGGTAGCCCGGCGTGATGGCGTTTCCAGCGCCGTCTCTCCGGCGAACGGCGCCACCGTGCCGCCCTCGCGCGCCGCTGCGCTCCAGCACGCAGGCTGGTGGTGCCGACGGCGACGATGCGCCCGCCGGCGCGCCGCGCCGCCGCGATCGCCGCCGCCGCGTCGGCACCTCGCCCCATTCCGCGTGCATCACGTGATCCGCCGTATCCTCGACCCCGACCGGCAGGAAGGTGCCGGCCCCGACGTACAGCGTCACCTGCGCCGCCCGGCCGATGCCGGCGCCGTCCCGGCCAGCAGCCGCGGCGTGAAATGCAACCCGGCGGTGGGCGCCGCCACCGCCCGTCGCGCGCCGCGAAGGCGATCTGGTAGTCCAGGCCGCGTCGCATCGTCGCCAGCGCGCTTGATGTGGGTGGCATCGCCCGTTGCCGCGCCAGCGCCGCCATCAGCTCGGCGCCGCCGCAGTCGAAGGCGAGCGTCACCTCGCCGCCCTCGCCCTTCCCGGCCACCGTCGCCGCGAAGCCCTCGCCGAGCTCGACCCGGTCGCCCGGCCGCAGCCGCTTGGCCGGCCGCGCGAAGGCGCGCCAGCGATCCGCCGCTTCCGCCTTGTGCAGGGTGAAACCGATCCGGGCGGCGCCGCGCCGGCCGTCGAGCCGGGCCGGGATCACCCGGGTGTCGTTGACCACCACCAGCAGGTCGCCCGGCCGCAGCAGCCCCGGCAGGTCGGCGCCGAGCCGGTCCTCGAGACCGGCGCCGACGTACAGCAGCCGCGCAGATCGCGCGGCTCCGCCCGCGTCGCGATCAGCGACGCCGGCGAGCAGAAATCGATCGACCTTCATCGCGACCCCGCCCGACATGCGGGCGCGGGAACGCACCAGGGCGCCTCCAGGCGGCGGCCGCCTCGCGCGACGCCTGGGCCTTGGCGATCAGCGCTTCTTCAGCTGGCGCGCCTCGGCCGGCAGCTTGGCGTTCGGCGTGCCGAGCAGGAAGGCATCGAGCCCGCCATTGTGCTCGATGGTGCGGATGGCGTGCACCGTCAGGCGCAGCCGCACCTGGTGGCCGAGCGCGTCGCTCAGCAGCGCCGTCTCCTGCAGGTTCGGCAGGAAGCGCCGCGCATCCTTGTTGTTGGCGTGGCTGACGTTGTTGCCGTCTGCACGCCCGCTACCTTGATCGCGCAGCGCCGTGCCATGATCGACCTCCGTCCGACAAAAAACCCGTAGTGCCGCGCTCGAGGGCCAGCGAGCGAGCGCAGGTTTGCCCGGCGCGGCCCCGCCGTCAAGGCGCGAGCTGCCGGCGCGGCCGGGGCGGCCCCAGGGGCTGCTGCGGGAGCGGCACCCGAGCGGTGCCGGGCGTGAAACGTCGCCGGCCTGTTGGCGAAATAGATGGCCGACTCGCCGGCGCCGGCGGCCGCCGCGAAGCCCAGCGCCACCAGCGGGTCTCCGGCCAAGCGTAGAACACCAGGGCGTGGCCGGCCGTGCTGACCGCCCGGAAGGACACCGTCTTGGCGAGCACCGACCTCGAGCGCCGCCGCGGTCTCGGCCGGCACCGGCTTCCAGCCAGTTCCAGGCCAGCTCGTGGGCATAGTAGAGGCCGCTGTCGACCGCCAGCGTCGCCACCACGAAGGTCCCGGCCGGTGCCGCCGCAGCCCCGGCCAGCGCCCGGTAGAGCAGCAGGTCGTAGCCGGTCACCACCGAGAGCCGTAGGTCATCGTCTTGTAGAAGGCGAGCGACCAGGCCGACGGCATCTCCTCCGCCCGGGCATGGCCGCCGGCTCCCGCCAGCAGCAGGAGCGCCAGCACCCCGCCCCGTACCCCGGCTCCGATCCTCATAGCGCGTCCCCGTCCCGGCCCGCTCGCCCAGCGCCCTGCCGCAGCAGCCCCCGCGCCGCCGCCGTCGGCGACGCCGGCCGCCCGCCACCGCCCGCTCGGCCGCCGCCAGCCCGGGCCAGCACCGCATCCTGGCCCAGCCAGTCTATCACCTGCTGCACCAGCTCGCTGCGCAGCCACGATGTCGCCTGCGCCGCCCGCCGCCGCGTCAGCCGGCCGCTCGCCGCCGCCGCGGCGCGGAGATCCTCCAGCTTCGTCCAGGCCTCGGCGATCCCGGCGCCGGTCAGGCCGGAGACCTGCAGCACCGGCGCCGCCTCTGGCCCGTGCAGCAGGTGCAAGGCGCTCTGGTGGTCGGCGGCGGCGCGGCCGGCGGCGGCCGCCAGCTCGCCGTCCGACTTGGTCACCAGCACGAGGTCGGCGAGCTCGACGATGCCGCGCTTGATGCCCTGCAGGTCGTCGCCGCCGCCGGGCTGGGCGAGCAGCACCAGCAGGTCGGTCATGTCGGCGACCGCCGTCTCCGACTGGCCGACGCCCACCGTCTCGATCAGCACGATCTCGAACCCGGCCGCCTCGCAGAGCAGGATCGCCTCGCGGGTGTGGCGGGCGACGCCGCCGAGCTGGTCGCCGGCCGGGGTCGGGCGGATATAGGCGGCGGGCTCGCGCGCCAGCTCGCTCATCCGCGTCTTGTCGCCGAGGATCGAGCCGCCGGAGAGCTTCGAGCTGGGATCGACCGCCAGCACGGCGAGCCGCCGCCCGAGCCCGGCGAGATGCAGCCCGAGCCGCTCGATGAAGGTCGACTTGCCGACCCCCGGCGGCCCGGAGATGCCGACCCGCAGCGCCCCGCCGGTGCGCGGCAGCAGCGCGGTGATGAGCGCCTCCGCCGCGGCGCGGTCGGCCGGCCGCCACGACTCGACCAGCGTGATCGCGCGGGCCAGCGCCCGCCGGTCGCCCGCCGCGACCCGCGCCGCCAGGTCGCCGGTCACCGCCCTCTCCCGCTTGCGGGAGAGGGTCGGGGCGAGGGTCGCGCCGGCGGCACCCTCACCCTCCCGTCGCTGGCGCGACGGGCCCCTCCCTCTCCCGCTCCGCGGGCGAGGGAATCACACCAGCGCCTCGAGCTCGCCGTCATGCTGCGCCTCCTGCTGGCGGCGCCACATCGCGGCGTAGCGGCCGCCGCGGGCGAGCAGCTCGCCGTGGCGGCCGCGCTCGGCGACGCGGCCCTGCTCCAGCACCAGGATCTCGTCGGCGTGGATCACCGTCGAGAGGCGGTGGGCGATGATCAGCGTGGTGCGGTTGGCGGAGACCTCGCGCAGGCTCTGCTGGATCTCCTTCTCGGTCTGGGTGTCGAGCGCCGAGGTCGCCTCGTCGAACAGCAGGATGGCCGGGTTCTTCAGGATGGTGCGGGCGATCGCCACGCGCTGCTTCTCGCCGCCGGAGAGCTTGAGGCCGCGCTCGCCGACCGCCGTCTCGTAGCCGTCGGGCAGCGCGGAGACGAAGTCGTGGATGCGGGCCAGCCGCGCCGCCGCCTCGACCTCGGCCCGGCTCGCCTCCGGCCGGCCATAGGCGATGTTGTAGTAGACCGTGTCGTTGAACAGCACGGTGTCCTGCGGGACGATGCCGATGGCGGCCCGCAGCGAGCTCTGCGCGACGTCGCGGATGTCCTGGCCGTCGATCGCGATGCGGCCCTCCTCGACGTCGTAGAAGCGGAACAGCAGCCGCCCGATGGTCGACTTGCCGGAGCCGCTGGGGCCGACGATCGCCACGGTGCGGCCGGGCTCGACGGTGAAGGAGACGTCGTCGAGGATCGGCCGGCGCGGGTCGTAGCCGAACCCGACATGCTCGAACTGCAGCCGGCCGCCGGCCAGCGCGAGCGCCGGCGCGCCCGGCGGGTCGCGGACCTCGACGCCGATGCGCAGCAGCGAGAACATCTGCTCGACGTCGATCAGCGACTGGCGGATCTCGCGATAGACGGTGCCGAGGAAGTTGAGCGGCAGGTAGAGCTGGATCAGGTAGCTGTTGACCAGCACGAAGTCGCCGACCGTCATCCGCCCGGCGACCACGCCGCGCCCGGCCATCCACATGATGACGGTGACGCCGACCGCGATGATCGCCGCCTGGCCGACATTGAGCATGGAGAGGCTGGTGCGGCTGGTCACCGCCGCCTTCTCGTAGACCTGCAGCGCCGCATCGTAGCGCCGCGCCTCGTGCGCCTCGTTGCCGAAATACTTGACCGTCTCGTAGTTGAGCAGGCTGTCGACCGCCTTGACGTTGGCCTCGGTGTCGGCGTCGTTCATCTTGCGGCGGAACTTGATCCGCCATTCCGTCACGCCCAGCGTGTACCAGATGTAGCCGGCGATGGTGACGAAGGTGACCAGCGCGAACTCGATGCTGTAGAGCCGCCACAGGATGGCGCAGACCAGCAGGATCTCGAGCAGGGTCGGCAGGATGTTGAAGAGCGTGAAGGAGAGCAGGAACTCGATGCCGTTGGTGCCGCGCTCGATCGCCCGCGACAGCCCGCCGGTGCGGCGGTCGAGGTGGAAGCGCAGCGACAGCCGGTGGAGATGCTCGAAGGTCTGCAGCGCGACGCGCCGGATGGCGCGCTGCGCCACCTTGGCGAAGACCCCGTCGCGCAGCTCGCTGAAGGTCTGCGCCGCGACCCGCGCCGCGCCGTAGGCGAGCAGGATGCCGAGCGGCAGCATGACCGCCGCGCCGCCCTTGGGCGACAGCGCGTCGACCAGCCCCTTGAAGTAGATCGGGACGTAGACGTTGGCGAGCTTGGCGACGACCAGGCAGACGACCGCCAGCACGACGCGCGCCCTGAGCCCGGGCTCGCCCTTCGGCCAGAGGTGCGGCAGCAATGCGAGCAGCGCCAGGCGCTGGCTGCCGGGCAGCGGGGCGGAGGCGGCGGCGGGGCGGGGGTGATGCGGCGGGACCATGCCCCCCTAAGGTAAGTCGCCGGACGCCCGCGGCCAATGTCCTTGGCCGGCAGGGTGGCCGCGCGCAGACCAGCTATGCCGGTCTGGGGGGCAGGCCGCGCTCGTGCTTGGCCGTGTCGGGCGCCAGCACGTCCCAGGCCGGGGCGCTGGCGGTGTAGATGTCGGCGGAGGGGCGGAACAGCGCGGGCTCGTCCAGGCTGCCGGCCAGCAGCCCGACGAAGGCGGGCAGCCGCTCCAGCCGGTTGAGGACCGGGCTGCCGCAATCCGGGCAGAATCCCCGCTCCACCCGGTGGCCGGCATCGCCCGTGGTGGCGTGGAAGCGCAGCGCGCCCTCGAGCGCGACCGCCTCGCGCGGCAGGATCATCACCGCGACATGGCCGGCGCCGCTCGCCCGCTGGCAGTCCCGGCAATGGCATCTCAGCATCAGCCGCGGCGGCCCCGCGGCCCGGTAGCGGACCGCGCCGCAGGCGCAGCCGCCGGTGATCTCGGACCCTTCGCTCATGCCGGCCCCCCTCGCCCTGGCCGCCGGCATGATCGTCCGGCGGCGGGCGCCGGGCAAGCGGCGCCAGCCGCCGCGCGCCCGGCACCCGTCTGGCCGGCGTCCACCTGGCCGGCGTCCCCTATTGCCGCTCGGCGTAGTGCCCGCCGTGCCAGACATAGACGACGTATTTCGGGTCGAGCACGTCGCCCTTGGCATCGAACTGCAGCGTGCCCACCACTGTGTCGAAGGGCCGGCCGTGCAGCACCTTCACGACCTTCTCCAGGTCGGTCGAGCCCGCCTCGGTCACGGCCGCGGCGAAGACCTGGATCGCGGCATAGGTGTAGAGGGTGTAGCCCTCCGGGTCGAAGCCCTGCTTCTTGAACGCCGCCACCACCGCGGCCGCGGCCGGGTTCTTGCGCGGGTCGGGGGCGAAGGTGAAGAGCAGCCCCTCGGCGGCCGGGCCGGCGATGCTGGCGAGCTCGTCGGTGGCGTTGGCGTCGCCCGACATGAACTGCGCGCCATAGCCCTGGTCGCGCGCCTGGCGGACGATCAGCCCGACGTCGGTGTGGTAGCCGCCGATATAGACCAGCTCGATGCGCGCCTGCTTCAGCCGGGTGACCAGCGCGGTGAAGTCCTTGTCGCCGGCGGTGTAGGATTCGTACATCGCCTCGGTGACGCCCTTGGCGTTGAGCTGCCGCCTGGTCTCGTCGGCCAGGCCTTTGCCGTAGGCGCTCTTGTCGTGCAGGATGGCGATGCGCTTGCCCGGGAAGGTGGCGGCGATGAAGCTGCCCGCCGTCACCCCCTGCTTGTCGTCCCGCCCGCAGGTGCGGAAGACGTTGTCCCAGCCCTTCTTCGCCGCCTCCTCGGTGAAGGCGGGGTTGGTCGAGGCCGGGGTGATCTGCAGGATGCCGTTTTCGTTGTAGACGGCCGAGGCGGGGATCGAGGAGCCGGAGCAGTAATGGCCGTCGACGAACACCACCTTGCGATGCGCCATGTCGTTGGCCACCGAGACCGCCTGCTTCGGGTCGCAGGCATCGTCGCCGACCGACAGCACCAGCTTCTGGCCGAGCAGCCCGCCCTTGGCGTTGATGTCGTCCACCGCCAGCGTGGCGCCACGCTTCATCTGGTCGCCGAAGATGGCGTACTGGCCGGTCATCGGCCCGACCGTGGCGATGGCGATGTCGGCGCGGGCCGGCGCCGCCCCGAGGGCCAGCGGCAGCAGGGCCAGCAACAGGCCGGGGAGCAGCAACGATGGCTTCATGGCGTGACCTCCGGATAAGGTGACTCGATGTCACCACCTATCTACGTTTAGATGGTAACATGAGCGCGCGCAACAGCACCGCGACGGAGGGTCGTGCCGGCAGCCTGCACCTGGTCGGCGGCATGCTCTGCCTCGACTTCGCCAACACCACGAGCGGCCGCGGCAGCACCCGCCCGCTCGACCATCTCCGCTGCTACGGGGACCTGGTCGCCTGGGCGGAGCATGCCGGCCTGGTCGGCGCCGCCGACGCCGACCGGCTGCGCGCCGACGCCGAAGCCGACCCCAGGGCGGCCGGGGCGGTGCTCGCCCAGGCGATCGAGCTGCGCGAGGGCGTGCATGCGGTGTTCCGCGCCATCGCCGGCGGCGGCGAGCCGCCCGAGCCGGCGGTGGCCGCGCTCAACGCCGCGCTCGCCCGGGCGCTGGCGCATCTGCGGGTCAGCCGCCGCGGCGGCGCCTACGCGCTCGGCTGGGTGGTCGACGGGCCGGCGCTCGACCGCATGCTCTGGCCGATCGCCCGCTCCGCCGCCGAGCTGCTCAGCGAGGGCCCGCTCCAGCGCGTCCGGCAGTGCCCCGGCCCGGTCTGCGGCTGGCTGTTCCTCGACGCCACCAAGAACGGCCGGCGCCGCTGGTGCGACATGAAGGTCTGCGGCAGCCGCGACAAGGCCCGTCGCTACCACCGCCGCAAGGCGGCGTCGGCGTAGCGAGGGATTGTCTCACGCGAAGGCGCGAAGCCGCCAAGGAGCCGCGCGAAGCCGGGCAGCAGTGGTGCCGAGGGAGAGGCCGCAGTTTTGGCACGCGGAGGCGCGGAGAACGCGGAGGGCGCCGCGGCCCCGCCGTGCCGACCTCGCCCTTCGACAAGCTCAGGACGAGGTTTCAGAGGGCGCGGGCGCGGCTTCCGATAGCACGAGCCGCGGCACCAGTTGATCCGCGCTGCCCGGCGGGCGCGACATGACGAGGTGAGAGGGGGCAGGCGCAGCTTCGGAAGAGCCTCATCCTGAGCTTGTCGAAGGATGAGGCCGGCACGGCATTGCCGCGGGACCTCTTTCGCGTCTTCGCGCCTTCGCGTGAGACAATCTTCCTCGGCACGAAGCCGCGGCGCCCCCGCGCCTCTCCTCCGCGCCTCCGCGCCTCCGCGTGCCCCCCTGCGGCGCCCGAGCCCGGACGCCGCCCCCGCCGGCTAGTTCAGCTTCTCCACGCTGCCCAGCGTGCGCGACATGATCAGGTAGAGCTTGCCGACGTCGGCGGTGAGGAAGGTCGCCCGCAGCATGTCCTCCGGGTCGGCCTTGCCGCCCTGCACCAGCAGGCTCTCGAACTTCTTCATGTAGCGGGTGACGAGGTCGCGGAAGCGGTTGTCCTTCTCGAACAGCTGCTCCAGCGCCGGCACGGTGTAGGTGTCCTTGTTGCGCACCAGGCGGCGGGCGAAGATCGAGCGGTCGCCCTTGTGGAAGGCCTTCCAGACGTCGTCCGGGATGTCGTCGTCGAGCAGGCCGTTGATGTCGACCGCCATCTTGTTGAGCTCGTCGATCACCTCGGTGGCGAAGCGCAGGAAGAGGTCGCGCGAGGTGGCGTTCTGCATCTGCTCCATGTTGAGCATCTGCTGCGCCGCGGCGCTCGCCGCCTTGGCCAGGTCGTCGGTCTGCTGGCGGACCTTGGCGACCAGCGACTCGGCGCGGTCGAGCGCCTCGCCGAAGGCCGAGGTGATGACGCCGGTCTGGCGCTGGAAGACGCTGCCGACCTCGCCCGCCTTGCCGATCGCCTGGTCGGCGGCGCCGATCATGCCGCTCGACTTCTGCTTCAGCTCCTCGCCGATCGAGGCCAGCCGCGCCCCGATCCGCTCGGCCATGTCGTTGAGCTCCTTGGCGTAGCCGGCGAGCTGCTCGCGCACCCCGGCGCTGCCGCTGCGCGCCTTCTCGATCATCGCCTCGTACTGGCCGGTCTCGATGCGCAGCGCGTCCTGCAGCCGGCCGGCCAGCTCGCCGACGCTGTGCGACATGCCGGAGAGGTCCTGCATCTGGCGCTGCACCTCGGCCTTGACCCCGGCCGCCTCGGCGGCGACGGCGCGGCTGGCGGCGATCAGCCCCTGGGCGTCGTCGCGGCAGGCGACCGCCGCCTCGCTGGCGATGCGCGCCGCCTCCTGGGCGTTCTGGGCCAGCGCGCCGGCGAGCTCGCCGACCGCGCCGCGCAGGGCGTCGACCTGCTGCGTGCCGGTGGAGACGATGCGGTCGATCTCCATCGACTGGGCGCGGAAGGCGTCGGCGGTGACCACCGCCCGGCCGAGCGCGGCGTCGACCGAGGAGACCAGCGCCGCGGTGTTGTCGCGCAGGTTGACGCTGACCGACTCGATGCGCTGCCGCCCCTGGTCGAGTGCCGCGGCGATGGCGCCGTCCAGCCCCTCGGCCTGCTGGCGCAGCAGCTGGCCGGCGAGGTCGATGCGGTCGCGGCCCTGGGCCATCGCCGCCTCGATGGTGCCGTTCAGCGCCTCGGCCTGGTGGCGCAGGATCTGGCCGGCGACGTCGATCCGCTGCCGCGCCTCGTTGAGCGAGACGTTGAGGTTGTCGGCATGCACCCGGAAGCTCTCGGAGATGCCGGCGGTCTGGTGCGCGGCGATCTGCGCGGCGTTGCGCAGCTCCTCGGTCTGCTGCGCCAGGATGCGCTGCAGCCCGAGGCTGTGCGCGTTGGCCTGG
Source organism: Dongiaceae bacterium (assembly GCA_046349435.1). Taxonomy (GTDB): domain Bacteria; phylum Pseudomonadota; class Alphaproteobacteria; order Dongiales; family Dongiaceae; genus JAXMCI01. Next base: position 28,721 of record JAXMCI010000037.1, read on the forward strand.
TCCGAGGCGTGGGCGAAGCCCTCGGACTGGCGCTGCATGATGATGCGCAGGTTCTCCGCCTCGGTCGCCGCCGTGCGGGTCGCCGTCATCAGCGCGCTGGCGTCCTCGCGCAGCGACGAGCCGATCGTCGCGGTCTCGGCGCTGACCCGGCCGGCCACCGCGGTGATCTCGTCGATCTGCTGGCGCAGCACGGCGCGGATCGCGTCGGTGTCGCCGCGCGCCCGCACCACCGTGCGCTCGAGCTCCTCGCGCTCGGTGCGCAGCGCCATGGAGACCTCCATGGCGTGCTGGCCGATCGCCGAGCTCGCCCGGCTGAGGCCCTCGGCGTTCTCCTCGACCACCCGGCGGATCGAGCCGGTGAGCCCCTCGACATGGTGGGCGAGCGCCTCGCCCGCCTCGGTGGCGCGCTGGCTGATCTCGCTCGCCGCGGTGTGCAGCGCGCGGCCCTGCTCCTTCAGCGTCTCGCGCATGGCGACCGCGACCATGGTCGCCTGCTCCGAGGCGCTGGCCAGGAACTCCGACTGGCTGCGCCCCATCTCCTGGATCTTCTCGCTCTTCTCCGCCATGCGGTCGAAGATCTCCGCCACCGAGCCGGTCTGCTCGGCGATGCGCTGGCGCAGCCCCTCGGCGATGCGCTCGGCGGCCGCCGCCAGCTCGCGGCTCTGCGCCTCGGCGGTGGCGCCGATGATGCCGACCTGGGCGACCACCTGCTCGGCCACCTGGGCGAGCGCCGCGCCCTGGCGGGAGACGGCGTCGCCGAAGGCGGCGGCGGCGCGCTCGCCCGCCTCGACCATGCGGTCGCCCTGGCCCTGGGTCAGGCCGAGCAGCGCCTCGCTCTGCTGGTGCGCCCGGGCGAAGGCGGTGGCGATCTCGCCCATCGGCTTGCGCAGCGCGTCGGTCAGCGCCCGGCCGGCCTGGTCGACCGCGCCGGCCATCGCCTCGGCCTCGCTGCGCGCCTGCAGCTGCAGCGCCTGGCTGCGCTGCTCGGCGGCGACGAAGGCCTGCTCGATCTCGCCGAGCCGGCCGTGCATCGCCTGCACCAGCCGCCCGGCCGCCTCGTCGGAGGAGGCGACCAGCATCTGGCCCTGGCCGCGCACCGCCTCGATCAGCTGATGGTTGCGCTGCTCGGCGACGGCGAAGCTCGCCTCGAGCTCGGCGCCGCGCTGGCCGAGCGCCGCCCCCAGGCGCTGGCCCGCCTGCTCGACGATGCCGATCAGCGACTCGCCCTGCTGGCGGGCCGTCTCGCGCAGCTCCTCGGCCCGCTGGCGGACCGCCTCGCGCTCGGCCTCGGCCTGCTGGCGGATGCCGTCGAGCAGCGCCTCGCCCTGCTGGCCCAGCGCCTGCTGCAGCCCCTGGGTGCGCTCCTCGACGCGGTTGAAGACCGCGCCCAGCGCCTCGGCCTGGCCGGTCATCGCCGCGCGCAGCCGCTCGGCGGCGGCGTCGGCCACCCCGGCCAGCGCCTCGCCCTCGCCGCGGGCCTGGTCGAGCTGGCTCTTCAGCGCCGCGACGACCTGGCCGCCGGCCCGCTCCGCCGCGGCGAGCAGCTCCTGGCCCTGGGCGCGGGCCGCCGCCTGCAGCGCCACCTCGCGGCTCTCGGCCGCGGCGAAGGCCTGGTCGATCGCGCCCAGCCGGCCCTGCAGCCCTTCGGTCAGCCGCGCCGCCGCCTTGTCGGCGGCGTCGACGAGCTTGCCGGCCTGGCCGTCGAGCGCGCCGGTCAGCGCGCGCGCCTGGGCCACCGCCGCCTCGGCGGCGCCGGTGAAGGAGGCGGCCTGCATCTCCAGCATGGCGCGCAGCCGCGCCGCCAGCCGGTCGCCGGCCGCCGCCATCTCGCCGGCCTGGCCGCGGGCGATGTTCTCGAAGGCGGCCGAGCGGCTCATCAGCAGCCCGTTGGCGGCGACCAGCTCCTCGGTCAGCGCCTTGTAGGAATCCTTGATCCGCAGGATCGCCTGCTCGCTGGCGGCGTGCAGGGCGCGGGCCTGCGCGACGGCGGCCTGCTCGACCGCGGCGCCCTGGGTGACGGCGCCGTCGGCCGCCGCCTTGATCCGCTCGGAGAGCTCGGCGACGCCGGCGCCGAAGCGCTCGACCGTGCCCTCGCAGGCCTGCGCCAGCCGCTCGACATGCGACTGGCTGGTGGCCGCCAGCCCCTGGGTGCGGGTGCCGATCTCCTCGCTCAGGCTGCCGAGCTCGCCGGCCAGCACGGCGCAGGCCTCGCGGAACCGGGCCGCGGCGCGCTCGCCGATGTCGGCCAGCGCCTCGCCCTGGGCGTGGGTCGCCGCCTCCAGCGCCGCGCCGCGGTCGGCGGTGCGCTCGATGGCGGCGTCGAGCTCGCCGATCAGGCCGCGGCAATGCTCGGCGAAGCGCGCCACCGCGCGGTCGGCGCCGCTCGCCAGCGCGTCGGACTGCGCCATGGTGGCGTTCTCCAGCGCGGCGCTGCGGCTGGCGGCGAGGTCGGTGGCGAGGCGGATCCGCTCGGCCAGCGCCTCGGTGGCGGCGTGGAAGCGGTCGACCGCGCGGTCGCCCGCCTCGGCCAGCGCCTCGGCCTGGGCCAGGGTCGCGCTCTCCAGCGCCTGGCCGCGCTCGGCGGTGCGCTCCGTGGCGGCGTCGATCCCCTCCAGCATGCGCTGCGTCGCGTCGGTGAAGCGCGCCACGGCGCGCTCGCCGGCGCCGGCCAGCGACTCGGCCTGGGCCAGCGTGGCGTCCTCCAGCGCGCTGCTGCGGCTGGCGGCCGCCTCCGACGCGGCGCGGATCCGCTCCATCAGCGCCTCGGCGGTCTCGCGGAAGCGCTCGGCGGCGCGCTCGCCGGCGGTGGCCAGCGCCTCGCCCTGGGCGGCCGTGGCGTCCTCCAGCGCGCTGCTGCGGCTGGCCGCCGTCTCCGAGGCGACGCGGATGCGCTCCATCAGCGCCTCGGTCGATTCGCGGAAGCGGTTGACCGCGCGGTCGCCGGCCTCGGACAGCGCCGCCGCCTGGGTCAGCGTCGAGTCCTCGAGCGCGGCGCTGCGGTTCTTCAGCAGCTCGGTCGACTGCCCGACCTCCTCCAGCATCGACTGCACCGAGGCGGCGAAGCGCTCGGCCAGCCGGTTGCCGGCGCCGGTCAGCAGCTCGGCCTGCTCCTGCATGGCGCGCCGTGCCGACTCGCCGCGCTCCTGCACCTGGGCGGCCGCCTCCTCGGCGTCGAGGCGCTGCGCCTCCAGGCTCTCGGCCAGGCGCTGCGCCGCGCCGGCGGCGACGCCGCTCAGCCGCTCGACCTGGGCGATGGTGTGCTCGGCGAGCTGGCCGCGATGCTCGGCCAGCAGCCGGTCGAGCGCCGCGATCTCGCCGCGCGAGGCGTCGGCCACGGCGTTGCGCTGCTCGGCCACCGCGGCGGCCTCGACGGCGATCGTCTCCTCCAGACCGCGATGCTGCGCGGCGAGCGCGGCGGCGAGCTGCTCGGCCCCGGCGCGCGCCGTGTCGGCGAGCTTCATCTGCTGGTCGCCGAGCTGCTTGCCGAAGCCGGCGAGCTCGCCGCGCGCCGCGTCGATCAGCGTGTCGCGGTGCTGCCCGAGCAGCCCGACCAGCGCGTCGAGCTCGTTGCGCGTCGCGGCGACCATCGCCTCCTTCTGGTCGGCCAGCTTGGCCACCGCCGCGGCGCTGGCGTCGGCCAGCGCGCTGCGCTGGTCGGCGAGCACGGCGCCGAGCTCGGCGATCTCGGCGCGCGCCTGCTTGGAGAGCTGGCCGCGCTGGTCGGAGAGCGCCGCCGCCTGCTGCTGCAGGCTCTGCTCGATCTCGGCGGCGAGCGTGCCCGCCTTGGCGCTGGCGCTGCCGAGGCCCTCGAGCTGGCGGTTGAAGGCGTCGTTGAGGCGCTCCAGCATGCCGGCCGCCTCGTCGGTGGCGCGGCGCAGCGCCTCGGTCTGGTGGCGCAGCGCGTCGGCGACGTTGGTCACCCGCGCCGTCGCCTCCTCGTCGGGATAGGTCAGCCGCTGGATCTGCTGGCGCAGCACGCGGGTGTGGTCGCGGACCTCGTGCCGGCCCGAGAAATGCACGATCACCAGCCACAGGAAGACCAGCGGCGCGATGGTGCCGGTGAGCGTCAGCCCGAGCTCGTGCGGCAGCATGGTGCCGAGATTGCCCCAGCCGATCTCGCGATCGATGTAGAGCGCGCAGATGGCGAGCCACCCCGCGCTCAACAGGAAGCCCAGCAGGTTCAGCATGCGGCGGCGGCTGTCGGGGCCGTCCGTCACCGGGAGGGAGCTGCCCTGGAAGTCGGTCGATGCGGCCATCGTCGGAACCTGTGCTGGAGTTCGCGGGCTAGTGCGGAATTCGGAGGTCGAGCGGCAGATCGCGCGGCGGAGTGCTCGCCTGGGCGATGCCGGTACTCGCAATGCATGTCATCCCGGGAAGGAGACGCTGTCGTGACATTGCAGCGGGGCGCCTACGCCGCCTGCCGCTTGCGCAGCAGCCCGAGGATGTCGGAGGCCGCCGCCGGGATGTTCGTCCCCGGCCCGTAGATCGCCGAGACACCGCGCTCGGTGAGGAAGCCGTGGTCGGCCGGCGGGATGATGCCGCCGACCACCACCAGGATGTCGCCGGCCCCGGCCGCGCGCAGCGCCTCGATCAGCCGCGGCACCAGCGTCTTGTGGCCGGCCGCCTGCGAGGAGACGCCGACCGCGTGCACGTCGTTCTCGATCGCCTGGCGGGCGACCTCCTCGGGCGTCTGGAACAGCGGCCCGATATCGACGTCGAACCCGAGGTCGGCGAAGGCGGTGGCGATCACCTTGGCGCCGCGGTCGTGCCCGTCCTGGCCGAGCTTGGCGACCAGGATGCGCGGCCGCCGCCCCTCCGCCGCGGCGAAGGCGGCGACGTCCTCGCGGATCCGCCTGAACCCCTCGTCGCCCTCATAGGCCCCGGCATAGACCCCGGCAGCCGAGCGGATGGTGGCGCGGTAGCGGGTAAAGACGCCCTCGAGCGCGTCGGAGACCTCGCCCACCGTGGCCCGCGCCCGCATCGCGGCGATGCTGGCGGCCAGCAGGTTGCCGTCGCCGGCGGCCGCCTGCTTCAGCGCGTCGAGCGCCTGCCGGCAGGCGGCGGCGTCGCGCGTGCGGCGCACCGCCTCCAGCCGGGCGACCTGGGCGTCGCGCACCGCGCGGTTGTCGATGTCGCGCAGCGGGATCGCGACATCCTCGGCGGCGCGGTACTTGTTGACCCCGACCACGACCTCCCGGCCGCGGTCGACCGCCGCCTGGCGGCGGGCCGCCGATTCCTCGATGCGCAGCTTCGGCATCCCCGCCTCGATCGCCTTGACCATGCCGCCCATCGCCTCGACCTCGGCGATCAGCGACCGGGCGGCCTCGGCGAGGTCGGCGGTCAGCCGCTCGACGTAGAAGCTGCCGCCCAGCGGGTCGACGACCTGCCGGATCGCCGTCTCCTCGGCGATGATCAGCGGTGTGTTGCGGGCGACCCGGGCGGAGAGCGGGGTCGGCAGCGCCAGCGCCTCGTCGAAGGCGTTGGTGTGCAGCGACTGGGTGCCGCCGAGCACCGCGGCCAGCGCCTCGATCGTCGTCCGGACGATGTTGTTGTAGGGGTCCTGCTCGGTCAGGCTGACGCCGGAGGTCTGGCAGTGCGTGCGCAGCGCCAGGCTCAGCGGGTTCTGCGGCTGGAAGCCCTGCACCAGCTCGGCCCACAGCAGGCGCGCGGCGCGCAGCTTGGCGACCTCCATGAAGAAGTCCATGCCGATGCCGAAGAAGAACGACAGCCGCGGCGCGAAGTCGTCGATGCCGATGCCGGGCCGGGCCAGCGCGGCGCGGACATATTCCAGCCCGTTGGCCAGCGTGAAGCCCAGCTCCTGCGCCGCCGTCGCCCCGGCCTCCTGCATGTGGTAGCCGGAGATCGAGATCGGGTTGAAGCGCGGCAGATGGCGGGCCGAATAGGCGATGATGTCGGCGACGATCCGCATCGAGGGTCCGGGCGGGTAGATGTAGGTGTTCCGGACCATGAACTCCTTGAGGATGTCGTTCTGCAGCGTGCCGGTCAGCTTCGCCTCCGGCACCCCCTGCTCCTCGGCGGCGACGATGTAGGCGGCCATCACCGGCAGCACCGCGCCGTTCATCGTCATCGACACGCTCATCCGGTCGAGCGGGATGCCGTCGAACAGGATCTTCATGTCGGCGACGGAATCGATCGCCACCCCGGCCTTGCCGACGTCGCCCTCGACCCGCGGATGGTCGGAATCGTAGCCCCGGTGGGTGGCGAGGTCGAAGGCCACCGACAGCCCGGTCTGCCCGGCCGCCAGGTTGTCGCGGTAGAAGCGGTTGCTCTCCTCGGCGGTGGAGAAGCCGGCATATTGCCGGATCGTCCAGGGCCGGTTGGCGTACATGGTGGCGCGCGGCCCCCGCAGATAGGGCGGGAAGCCCGGCATGCCGCGCGCGGCCTCCAGCCCGGCGAGGTCGGCCTCCGTGTAGAGCGGCCGGCGCAGGATGCCCTCCGGCGTCCGCCGGTCGAGCGAAGCGGGATCGCCCCCGCGCAGCTCCTCCCGCGCGGAATCCTTCCAATCAGACGGACCTCGGAGCGGCCAGCCCGCCATCAACCCCCCTCGGAAAAGCCAGCAATCACCATAGTATAGCAGGGATGGCTCATTCGTCCATCGAGCAGCGAATCGGGGCGCGCCCCGGCGGAGAGACCAGCCGGCGAGGGGCGGGGCACGCGGTGCAGGTCGAGCCGTCGCAGCCCCGTCGCCGGGATGACGGGCGTTCGACCGGGTGAACGATAGCAGCCGCCGCCACCTATTTCACATCGCGATTGGCCCGCTCCGCAATCTCGGCGCATCGCGTCATCAGGGTGTCGAACGGCTCCGCGTCTTCCAGAAGCAACCCGTCCTCGGCCATGCCGGAATAGTCCCTTTCGAGCGCCTTCAGCGCGCCGCCTTCCGGGACGAGGCGCAGGCCGCCACGCACCGCGGCGCCGTAGTCGATCCATCGCTGGTCGGCCGCCTTCTCGGCGAAGAACATCCCCTTGTGGCGCGCCACTGCCATCGCCAGCTCGCGATCCGCGAACGCGGCACCCGCAATTCCAGCCTCGTCGAGCCGCACCACGTCATGCCAGTGGCGAGCGAAACGATCGCCGCGCAACCGGTGCTGAAGGCAGAATACGTGCATCGCCGTGGCCTTCTCCCAGAAGGTCCGCTCGGCGTGCATCACGCGCGGCCGCGCGACGGGAAAGACCACGCCATCGAGGAAGCCGGCCGCGTCGCAGCCGATATCGCACCGGCTCGCCGGCTCGCCGGTCGACCGCGCTCCGAACTCGAGCAGCACGCTCGGCGCGACATAGCCCGACCCGGCGGTCGCCGCCTCATAGTCGATGAACAGCTTCTCGCCATCGGCGCGTATCGTGGCGGCCAGTGACCCGGCTGGAAGGGTCTCCGCAATCAGCGGCAGCACGATGCCGGATACCCATCCCTGCAGGCGGTCGCGCACCTCCTTCGACCAACGCCGTTCCTCGCTGCGTGTCTGCGGCAGTGCCTCGCCGCCGCCCCCGCCGACCAGATCGGGTGCAATGGCGCGGATGTCGTAGGTCAGGTCGACATCCTCGGAGAAACGCCGGATGACCCCGTAGGCCTTCGACAGCGAGGTTCCGCCTTTGAACACCAGATGCTCGCCAACAGCCGATCCGTAAAGCGTGGCCAGCGCCCAGACCACCCATACGTCCTTTTCGAGAAGGTGCGCCGGTCGGCCGGACCGATCGGCCGCGACGCTCAGCGCCTCCCGGCGATCCTCGACCGAGAGGTCGAGGAAGGCGTCAGCCATGCGCGGCCCTGCCGAGGCTGCGGGCGAGCCAGGTCGGAAGCTGCGGTGCTACCGCGACCAGCTCGCCGAAGGCGGCCGGCGGAAGCTTCCGTTTCAATGTCTTCAGGGCGGCCTCCGCCTTCTCCGGCCCAAGCCAGGCCAACGCCCGCACCGCCGCGCCGGCCGGTCGGTGCGCCATGGCGAGTTGCCAGCGCGGCGCGGCCTGGAAGCTCGACGACCTGCTTGCCGAGGATGCACCGTCCGCGTGCGGCCGGACGTGAGATGAACGGGCCGGACCGGCACCTGTGTCGTGAGGCCAAGGCTGTTCGCGGCCGCCGCCCCGCTCGGGACGATGACTTCGCCGCGCTGGTGGGCGAGCGCCTCGACCATCTGTTCCACGGCGGGAGCCCTGCCGAACCGGCCTGTGACGGGACGGAGATAGACGCCGCGACCCGCCCGGAGCAACTGGCCGCGCTTGGCCAGACGCGACAGAACCTGATCCACAGCAGCCCGACTACCGAGGTGGAGCAAGCTTTTAGCTGCCACCGGCGTGCCCTCCGGCAGGCCCTCGGCGTAAGCCAGGATTTGTTCGGTCAGGCGCTGCACGATCGACCCCTCGGAAAAGCCAGCAATCACCATAGTATAGCAGGGACGGCTCATTCGTCCATCGAGCAGCGAATCATGTCGCTGGCGGACCAGCAAGGGCGATTGGGGAAGGCCCGGGCTTGCCATCCCCGCCCCTTCCCGGTTTCCCTGGCAGCACGATGCCGGCCTATGTCGCCCTGCTGCGCGCCGTGAATGTCGGCGGAACCGGCAAGCTGCCGATGACCGCGCTGCAGGCGATGTGCCGCGCCGAGGGCTTCGCCGCGGTCCGGACCTGGATCGCCAGCGGCAACGTCGTCTTCGCCGCCGAGCGGTCCGAAGCCGAGGTCCGCGCCGCGCTGGAGCGCCGCCTCCAGGCCCATGCCGGCAAGCCGGTCGGCGTCCTCGTCCGCACGGCGGCGGAGATGGCGGGGGTTCTGGCCGCCAACCCGTTCCCGGACGCCCCGCCGAGCCGGACGGTCGCCATCTTCCTCAGCGAGCCGCCGCCGCCCGACGCGCTCGCGCAGGTCCGCGGACGGGTGGACGAGGAGATCCGCCTCGGCGTCCGCGAGATCTACGTCGCCTACCGCGCCGGCATGGCACGCTCGAAGCTGCGGATCCCGGCGGCCGCCGCCGGCACGGCGCGCAACCTTGCCACGGTCGCGAAGCTGGCGGTGATGGCGGCGGCGATCGCACAGCGGTGACCTGCATGCCGACCTCGGACTAGCGATTCCGATGTCCGGCCGGTGCGGATCACCCCCCGGGCCTGGTATGTGCAGGTGCCCGATGGCCTGCCGCAACGTCAGTCGGGGAGCCATCCACCGCATGGCCCAGGAAGCGGATGTAACGTGAATTCCATCACCATCGGAGTCGACATGCAGAATCCAACACTTGTCCAAGTCACGCACCGCCCGACGGATCTCCAGCCCGCATCGCGCGAGCGCAAGACCGTCAGAATTCTTCATAAACCTCCCTACCCTGAAATTCTCCGCGAAATTCCCCGCGATACTTTCCGCTTGCCGATGGAATGTCGATCTCCGACCCGTCGTCGAAAGTGATTTTCAGCGAGTCGGCCCATTTCACGTCGCGCACCTTCCTCCCTATCAGGCCCCACAACGCGGAAAGGTCACCGCTCTTGTCGCCGATGATGGTCCAATGATGCCCGATACTGCGCAGCACGAAGCTGCAGGCAATGCTCGCCGTCATCTTCTCGAAATGAAACTCGACGGCCCCTCCAACCTCAAGTGAGATACGGATCAGCTCCTCGCCAGCGAGTGGATCGAGCTCAGGCATCGTCGACGGCATGCTCCATCACCCTCCCGACCAGCTCGTCATTCGAGAAGCGACGGGAAGAAGACGCGCCGATAGGAAGGCGGCGGCCGACAGTCAGCGCTCATCATCCCCCGCAAGGCAATCATCGCATTCAGCGCCACACCGATTTTCCGTCTCGCTCTCCTGCTCCCTGGTCCTCATATCGCGTGCAGCAGTCTAGTCGGGATAGTTCCGATCAGCCCCTTGCGCCATCCCCTGCATCAGCATGACGCGCATGACGCGCCTATCAAAATCTGCATGTCCTTCGAATTCCGATAATGTTCTTCTCGACAATCGCGTCCGGCCGGCCTAATTCCTTGTCATGACTAGCTGAACTTCGCTTAACAAAAACTGTGTACTGATCCTTCAGATACTCCGCGTGCACGTCAGCAAAGCCTCCCACGACTCCGACGGCCATCGGAAGGCAGTAAACGCCACGCAACCTTACTCTTCCTCCCTTATCGGTCCTTGTTCTCTCGGTAACTAGGACAGAGTTGTTCAATGATTCTACTATCACCACATCGTCTACGCCGACAGGCGTTCTGTTGTCCTCATAGACGAAGTCAATTTCTGCGTCTACAAACGTCGGCTCGCCCTGCCACATTCCGGCGTTGGCCGGCGCAGAACAGACAAGCATCATTAGCACCCCAGCAGCGCCACCCCTCCCCTTCGCCATAGGCACCGTCCCCGCTGCATCCAATTCCAAGAGTAAGCGACATGAGCGTTTTCCCTTAGTCAAAATCCACGCGTCTTCAGCGCTCGATAGTTGTCTTGGGCGTCAGGCCGGTCGCCGGCCGCGACCCGGCCGCCGCGCCCGGCGCGGACCCGTTGCGCCCCGGGCGGCGCTGCCGTGGCGCGCGACGGCGGCCTACGACCATGGCGCAGCACGCCCGCCCGCCCCCCGTGCGCCAACCTTCGCCATTGCCCCCCGCCCCCGCCGCTGCTATGCGGCGCCGCATCATGCCCCGCCTGCCCGCGCTCGCCCTCCCTCGCCCTCGCCTGCCTGCTGCTCGCCGCCGCCGCCCGCGCCGACGCGCCGGCCGCCGGCTGCGCGGTGGCGCCCGACCCCGCCTGGACCGCCGGCGAGAAGCTGGGTCTGGGGCGAGGTCTGCGCCGGGCGCGAGGCCGATCTCGCCGGCCGGTTCGGCGGGTCGCGCAACCCCGCCGAGGCGGCCGCCTGGCCGGCGGAACGCATCTCGGCGCCGCCTTCCTGGCGGCGGTCCTGCAGCGCCAGCCCTGGCGCGACGCGGTGCCGCCCCGGGGCGTGCGGATCCACGGCGCGCGGCTCGCCGAGCCGCTCGACCTGACCAACGCGGTGCTGCCGGTCGAGCTCGATCTCACCGCGGCCTCGGTCGAGGCGCCGCTGACCCTGGCCGGCGCACGGCTCGGCTACGGGCTGTCGCTGGCCGGCAGCAGGGCGTCGGCGCCGCTCGACCTCGACCACATCGAGGTGGCCGGCGCGCTCGACCTCAGCGGGCTCGCGGCCGGCGAGGTGGCGCTCGGCGGCGCGCGCGTCGCCGACCGCGCCCGCATGGCGGGCATGCGGGTGAGCGGCACGCTGGCGCTGCCCGGGGCGCACCTCGCCGGCCGGCTCGACCTGACGGCGCTCGCCGCCGGGCGGCTCGAGCTCAGCGGCGCGGCGATCGACGGCAATCTGGCGCTGGAGCAGGCCCGGCTCGGCTCGGCCTCCTTCAACGACGCCAAGGTCGGCGGCCATCTCCGGCTGGTCGGCGCCGAGTCCGCCGGGCCGCTCACCATGGAGCGGCTCAAGGTCGGCGGCGACCTGCTGATGGACACCGACGGCCGCTTCGCCGAGGTCCGGCTGGTGGCGGCCGAGATCGGCGGCGACCTCGGCATGGGCGCCTCGCACTTCGCCGGGACGGTCAACCTCGAGGACGTCCGCGTCGGCAGCGACGCCAACCTCAACAACGGCGCCAGCTTCGCCGGCGTCAACCTGGCCAACGGCAAGGTCGGCGGCTATCTCCGGCTCTGGAAGGCGAGCGTCGCCGACACGCTGGTGCTCGACCGCGTGCATGTCGGCACCGACCTGCTGATGAACCGGCAGTCGCGCTTCGCCGCCGTCACCATGCCGGGGGCCGAGATCGGCGGCAACCTGGCGCTCGACCAGGCGACGCTGACCGGCACGCTCTCGGCCGAGCACATCGAGGTCGGCGGCGACCTCACCATGCGCGACGGCGGCGCCTTTCGCCGCGTCGACCTGCCGGCGGCCGAGATCGGCGGCGACCTGCTGGCCGACGGCTCGGTGTTCGCCGGGCCGGTCGACCTCACCAACATCAAGGTCGGCCGCAACCTGTCGCTCGGCCGCCGCGCCCGCTTCGAGCAGCCGATCCTGGCGGCCTTCGCGCGGATCGGCACCAACCTCGACCTGACCGACGGGTCCTATGTCGCGCTCGATCTCACCGGCGCCACCATCGGGGCGGAGATCCGCCTCGCCTCGCGCGACCGGCCGACCGACCCGGTGGCGCTGTCGAGCTGGGCGCCGCCCTCGCGGCTGTCGCTGCGCAACGTCACCGCCACCGCGCTGCAGGACCTGCCGGAGGCCTGGCCGGCGGAGGTCGACCTCGACGGCTTCACCTATTCCCGGCTCGGCGGCTATCGCGGCGACCAGGGCTCCGACATCGCCCGGCGCAGCGCCGCCGCCCTGACCGGCTGGCTGGCCAAGCAGAAGAGCTACTCGCCGCTGCCCTACACCCAGCTCGCCTCGGTGCTGAAGCAGGCCGGCGACAGCGAGAAGGCCAAGCGCATCCTCTATGCCGGCAAGGAGCGCGAGTGGCGCGAGGCGCACGGCACCACGAAGCTGTGGCTGACCCTGCACTGGATGTTCACCGGCTTCGGCCGCTATCCCGAGATCGCCGGGCTCTGGGCGCTGCTGATGGTCGCCGTCGGCTTCCTCGTCTTCGCCCACGACCGCGGCAGCGAGATCCGCCACTACAGCCGGGCCGAGCGCCTCGTCTACAGCCTCGACATGCTGCTGCCGATCGTCCAGCTGCGCCACCACCACTACCAGTTCGATCTGGTCGGCTGGCCCAAGTTCTACCTCTATTTCCACAAGATGATGGGCTATGTCCTGGTCTCCTTCCTGGTCGCCGCGCTGGCCGGCGCGACAAGCTGACGGGGCCGGCGGCAGCGGGGCCGGCGGCAGCGGAGCCGGGGGCCGGCCGCGGCTGCTCTGGGTCGACCTCAAGCCGCCGACGCCGCGCCACGACACCGCCTCGCTGCGCGTCGTGCAGCTGCTGGCGGCGCTCGACCGGCAGGGCTGGGCGGTCGACTTCGCCGCCATGTTCCCGGCGCCGCAGCCGGCCGACCCGGCCGACCTCGCGGCCTGCGGCGCCCGCGCCCTGCCCTGCGCCGACGAGGCCTCGATCCTGGCGCACGTCGCGCGCGAGGGGCGGCACTACCGGGCGGCGGTGCTCTGCTTCGCCCGCGTCGCGCGTCGCCTGCTCGAGCCGATCCGTGCCGCCGCGCCCGGCTGCTTCGTCGTCTTCGACACCGTCGACCTCAGCCATGTCCGCGAGTTCCGCCAGGCCAAGGCGACCGGCAACGCCGTGATCCTGCGCCGCGCCCTGCAGACCAGGGCCGAGGAGCTGCGGCTGACGGCGGCGGCCGACCTGACGCTGGCGATCACCGCGGTGGAGCAGGAGACGCTGGCCCGCGCCGTGCCCGGCGCCCGGGTCGCCGTGCTCGCCATGGCGGCCGAGCCCGGGCCGCCGCCGCCCGGCCCCGAGGCGCGCGCCGACGACCTGCTCTATCTCGGCAACTACCAGGCGGCGCCCAACGCCGACGCCGCCCGCTTCCTGATCGGCGAGATCCTGCCGCTGGTCCGCGCGCGCCGCCCCGCCGCCCGCGCGCTGCTGGTCGGCGCCGATCCCGATCCCGGCCTGCTCGCCATGGCCTCGCCGCAGGCCCGCTTCACCGGCCATGTGCCCGACCTCGCCCCGGTGCTGGGCGGGGCGCGCGCCATGGTCGCGCCGCTGCGCTTCGGCGCCGGGCTCAAGGGCAAGCTGCTGACCGGGCTGGCGCACGGCCTGCCGATCGTCGCCTCGGCCGTCGCCGCCGAGGGCACCGGGCTGGTGCCCGAGGCCGACTACCTGGCGGCCGAGAGCGCCGCCGAGTTCGCCGCCGCCTGCCTGCGGCTGATCGACGATCCGGCGCTGTGGCGGCACCTCTCCGCCGCCGGCCGGCGCGCGGCGGAGCGCTACGCCCTGCCGGAGCTCGACCGCCGGGTGGCGGCCCTCTTGCCAGTCACCGGCACGCTGGGCCAATAATCGGCACAACGATGCGTTGTGGGAGGCGGGGTTGGCCGAGCACCATGCCGAGCGCGCCGCTGCCGCGGTCGACGTGGTCATCCCGGTGCGCAACGCGGCGCGCCACCTGCCCGCCGCGATCCGCAGCGTGCTCGCCCAGGCGCCGCCGCCGGCGCAGGTCATCGTGGTGGACGATGCCTCGACCGACGCCAGCGCCGCCGCCGCCGCCGCGTTCGGCCCGGCCGTCCGCCTGCTGCGCCGCGCCGAGCGCGGCGGCGTCTCGGCCGCGCGCAACGACGGCATCGCCGCGGCGAGCGCGCCGCTGATCGCATTCCTCGACGCCGACGACCTGTGGACCGAGGACAGCCTGCAGGCGCGCCGGGCGGCGCTCGACGCCGCGCCGCGCCTCGACGCCGCCTTCGGGCTGGTCCGCCAGTTCCTCTGCGACAGCCTGCCGCCGGAGCGCCGGGACCGCATCCGCTGCCCGGACGCGCCGCAGCGCGGCTATCTCGTCGGCGGCATGCTGGCGCGGCGCGAGGTCTTCGCCCGCTTCGGTGGCTTCGATCCCGGGCTCCGGGCCGCCCAGTTCGTCGACTGGCTCGCCGCCGCCCGGTCGGGCGGGCTGGCCGTCGCCATGATCGACCGGGTCGTCCTGCTGCGCCGGCTGCACGGCGAGAATCTCGGGCTGCGCCACCCCGAGCTGCGCGGCGAGTACCTGCAGGTCGTGCGCCGGCACCTGGCGCGCGGCCGCCGCGATCCCTGAGCGGCGGCGGCAGCGGCCGGGCGCTCGGCCTGCTTGCCAAACACCGGCGCGCTCGGCGCATAATCGGCCGCGCCAGCCCAGGAGGGGATGCCTTGACCGAACGCCTCGCGCTCCGCAGCCCGGCCGTCGTCCAGGAGACGATCGATGGCGAGTCGGTGATCATCAATCTCGACACCGGCCGCTACTTCAGCCTCGACGGCGCCGCGGCCGAGGCCTGGCAGGCGCTGGTCGCCGGCCAGGATGCGTCGGAGGTGGCCCGCCGCATCGCGCTCGGCTGGAGCGGGCCACCTGCCGAGATCGAGGCGGCGGTCGCCGGCTTCTTCGCCGAGGTGCAGGCCGAGGGCCTGGTGCGCCCGGCGACGCCGGACGATGCGCCGGCCGTGCCGCCGGCGCCGGCTGCGGCCGCCGCGCCGCAGCCCTTCGCCGGCCTCCGGCTGCGCCGCTACGACGATCTCGAGGAGCTGCTGCTGCTCGATCCCGTGCACGACGTCGACGAGTCCGGCTGGCCGCACCAGGCGCCGCCGGCCTGAGCCATGGATGCTGCGGCCTATTTCGCGGCCGCGCGGCAGGCGTTCGCGGCGGCCGCGGCGGCCGCGCCCGGCCCGCGGCTCGACCTGTCGCTGGCCGATCGCCCGCTGCATCTCGCCTTCGCCGACGGCCCCCTGCCGGCGCTGCTCGGCCCGGCCTTCCGCCACCGGCCGCCGTCGCCGGCCGGCGCGCCCGGGCTCACCGTCCGGTGCTGGCACGGGACGGCGCACGCCCCGCCGCCCTGGCCGCGCGGCGGCGGCGGCCCGGAGAACCTCGTGCGGCGCTCGCCCGACGGCCGCTTCGTCGCCGTGCTCAGCGTCGTCGGCGGCAGCCTGGCGCTGCTCGACGCGGCCGGCGACGAGGCCTGCTACTGGGTGCCCGACCCGGCGGCGCTGCCGGTCTGGGAGCGCAGCCACCCGCTCGACCGGATCCTCGCCCACTGGCACGGCCGGCAGGGCGCGACGATGATCCATGCCGGGGCGGTCGGCACGGAAGAGGCCGGGCTGCTGCTGGTCGGCCGCGGCGGCAGCGGCAAGTCGACCAGCGCGCTCGCCTGCCTCGACAGCCCGCTGTCGCTGGTCAGCGACGACTACGTCATGGTCGCCGAGGAAGGCGGCCCGGGCGGCCGGCCGGTGGCGCACGGCGTCTATGGCAGCGTGCAGATCCATGCCGAGCACCGCGCCCGCTTCCCGCGCCTGCTGCCCGCGCTCGACAACGCCGCCGCCGCCGGGACGGAGAAGCCGATGATGTGGCTGGCCGAGCGCCGCCCCGGCGCGATGCGGCCGAGCACGAAGCTGGCCGCCATCGTGGTGCCCCGCGTGGTCGGCAACGGACCGGCGCGCTGGCATCCGGTCAGCCCGGCCGCGGCGCTGCAGGCGCTGGCGCCGAGCAGCATGCTGCAGCTCGGCACCGGCGGCCCCGCCACCTTCGCCCGCATGGCCGGCTGGTGCCGCACCCTGCCCTGCTACGGGCTGGAGATCGGCGCCGGCATCGACGACCTGCCCGAGCGGCTCGGCGAGATCCTCGCCGCGGCCGCCAGCGGCCGGAGGGCCGCGCAGTGAGAGCCGCCGGCCGGAGGGCGGCGCAGTGAGCGGCGGCGACACGGTCGACGTCGTCATCCCGGTGCACGACATGGGCCGGCTGCTGCCGGCGGCGATCGCCAGCGTGCTCGGCCAGGGGCCGGCCGTGGCGCAGGTCATCGTCGTCGACGACGCCTCGACCGACGACAGCGCGGCGGTGGCGGAGGGCTTCGGCCCGCCGGTGCGGCTGCTGCGACGGGAGGTGTGCGGCGGCATCGCGGCGGCGCGCAACACCGGCATCGCCGTCGCGACCGCGCCGCTGATCGCCTTCCTCGACGCCGACGACCTCTGGCCGGAGGGCAGCCTGGAGGCGCGCCGTGCCGCGCTCGCCGCCGACCCCCGGCTCGACGCCGCCTTCGGGCTGGTGCGCCAGTTCCTGTGCGACAGCCTGCCGGCGGAGCGCCGCGCCCGGATCCACTGCCCGGGGGTGCCGCAGCGCGGCTTCCTGGCCGGCGGCATGCTGGCCCGGCGCGACGTGTTCGACCGCTTCGGCGGCTTCGACCCCGGGCTTCAGGCCGGCGAGTTCGTCGGCTGGCTGGCCGCCGCGCGCCATGGCGGGCTGGTCGACGCCATGCTCGACCAGGTCACCCTGCTGCGCCGGCTGCATGGCGAGAATCTCGGCGTGCAGCGGCCCGAGCTGCGAAGCGAGTACCTGCGCGTCGTGCGCCAGCACCTGGCGCGGCGCGGCCGGGAGTCCCCGGACTCCTGAGCCGCTACCAGACGAAGGCGGCGGCCGCCCAGGTCGGGTGCTCGCGGCCGGCGCGGCAGAGCTGGGCCAGGCTGGCCAGCGTCGGCAGCTCGCCCGGCGCCAGCCCGAGCTCCTCGGCATGGATCCCGCCGGCGATGAACAGCGAGTCGATGCCGGCGGCCCGCGCCCCGGCGACGTCGGTGCGCAGCGAGTCGCCGACCGCCAGGATGCGGGCCGGATCGGCGATGCCGAGCGCCGCGAAGCAGGCCTGGTAGATCGGCCGGTGCGGCTTGCCGTGGTAGATCACGCTGCCGCCCATCGCCTCGTAGCGCGCGGCGATGGCGCCGGCGCAGATCTCGCGCACCCCGCCGCGCACCACCTCGAGGTCGGGATTGGCGCACAGCATCGGCCGGCCGGCGGCCAGCCCCTCGGCCAGCTCCGCGGCGAAGTCCTCGACCCGGTCGGCGGCGCTCTCGACGCCGGTGACCAGCAGGAAGTCGGACTCGGCGGGCCGCGCCGCCTCGACCAGATCGAGGCCGTCGAGCAGCGGCCGGTCGCGCCTGGGCATGATGCAGAAGGCGCGGCGGCCGAGCCCGCGGTGGCGCGGCTCCTCGCGGCCGCGCAGCGCCGCCCAGGCCGCCTCGCCCGAGGTGACCAGCCCGTGATAGAGCGCGGCTGAAATGCCGAGCTCGGCGTTGCGCACCGCCACCGCGGCGGCGCGGCGCGGCGCGTTCGACAGGATGCAGATCCGCTTGCCGCGCGCCATCAGCGCCGCCAGGCAGTCGCGCGCGCCGGGATAGGCGGTAATGCCGTCATGCATCACCCCCCACAGGTCGACGATGTACCCGTCATAGCGCTCGGCGATGTCGGCGACGCCGGCGATGATCGGCAGTCCGGGAGAGGCGTGCAGCTCGGTCATGGCGGGCCCTTCTGCCACGCCCCCTCATGCTTCGACAAGCTCAGCCTGAGGGCGGAGAGAGGCCGCGCGCGCCCTTCTGAACCTGAGCCGGGCGCCGTAGCTGGTGACCCAGGCTTGCAGCGGCCTGTGCCCATTTTCTTGTCATTGCCGGGCTTGACCCCGGGCTTGACCCGGCAATCCATGGCGGCCGCAGGCTGGATGCCCGGGTCAAGCCTGGGCATGGCAAAGGGGGGCGCGCCGGTTGTCGAAGGGCGAGGTCGGCACGGCCTCGCCGCGGCCCGCTCACCCGCGATGGTCGGCGCCGACCGCGGCGGCGACGTCGGGGAAGCCGTCGCGGCGGAGCAGCGCGGCGAGCTCGCGGTTGATCCGGACGACCAGGCCGGGGCCCTGGTAGATCAGGGCGGTGTAGAGCTGCACCAGGCTGGCGCCGGCCCGCACCTTGGCGTAGGCGTCGGCGCCGGAGGCGATGCCGCCGACCCCGACCAGCGGCAGGCGGCCCCCGGTCAGCCGGTAGAAATCGGCGAGCACCGCGGTCGAGGGCGCCAGCAGCGAGGCGACCGCTGAGCCCGCCGGTCTCGTCGCGCGCCGGGCTCGTGAGGCCGGCCGGCCGCGCCGTCGTGGTGTTGCCGAGGTCCAGCCCGTCGATGCCGGTCTCCAGCGCGACGCCGGCGATCCCTTCCCGCTCCTCCGGCCCGAGGTCGGGGGCGAGCTTGAGCAGCAGCGGCGGGCGGCGCGGCGCCAAGCGGTCGCGCGCCGCCAGCAGCGCCGCGATCAGCGGCCGCAGCGCCGCGGCGCGCTGCAGGTCGCGCAGGCCCGGCGTGTTCGGCGAGGAGACGTTGACCACCAGGTAGTCGGCGAGCGGCCCGAGCGCGGCGATGCCGGCGGCGTAGTCGGCGGCGGCGTCCTCGCTCTCCTTGTTCTTGCCGAGATTGACCCCGACCGGACCGAGCCGCCGCGCCGCCAGGCCGCGCCGCGCGAAGTCGTGGCCGCGGCTGTTGAAGCCCATGCGGTTGATCACCGCGCGGTCTTCGGAGAGGCGGAAGAGCCGCGGCCGCGGGTTGCCCGGCTGCGGCCGCGGCGTGACGCTGCCGATCTCGACGAAGCCGAAGCCCAGCCGCAGCAGCGGGTCGATCGCCTCGGCGTCCTTGTCGAAGCCCGCCGCCATGCCGAGCGGATTGGCGAAGTCGAGGCCCCAGAGCCGGACGCGCAGCGCCGGGTCGGCCGGCACCCGGCCTGCCGGCACGAGGCCGGCGCGCAGCGCCGCCAGCGCGGCGCGGTGGGCGGTCTCCGGCGGCAGGAGACGCAGCAGGGCGATGGCGAGGGGCAAGGACGGGAAACCGGCCGGGCGCGTGGCGGGGGGATTGCGATCCTAGGACCTCGTAGCCGGATTCGCATCGGACGGCAATCCCACGCAATTTGCGACGCGTTATGCACAGCGAGGTCTCCTGAAACGGGCCGGCGGGATCGCCGTTCGGGAGGGCGCGTCGCGATCGGACAAGCGAATCGGCCCCGCCTGAGCGAAAATCGTGCAGTTTCAATGGCACCCCTCTTGCTAAGCGGGGCCGGGACTTGCGAAGTTGAGGAGTCAACAGGCGTGGTGGCGACGGCGGACCGGAAGCGGCGTGGCAGCGTCGCGTTGGAACGGGCCTTGCAGGCGGTGGAGCAGATGGGGCGGAGCAACCTGATGCTCGTCCCCGGTGAACCGAGTGAGTCAATGATCATGGCCGGCGCGGCCGCGGGCGACATCAGCCCGGAGGCCGCGCGGCGCGTGTGGCAGGCAATGCTGGAGGCACAATGAACGCGGCGAACGCCGGCGCGATGCGCGAGCTAGGCGGATTTTCTGCTGACAACCGGGCCAAGGCCCGTAAGACTCGCACGATGTTGCGGCACAAGGACATCTGGAAGGCGATCGATCGCCTGGCCGAGAAGAACGGGCTGTCCCCCTCGGGGCTCGCCCGCCGGTCCGGCCTCGACCCGACCACCTTCAACAAGAGCAAGCGGATCGCGCCCGGCGGCAAGGCGCGCTGGCCGAGCACCGAGAGCATCGCCAAGATCCTCGACCATACCGGGGAATCGATGCCCGGCTTCGTCGCGCTGATCGGCGAGAAGGGCAAGCTGCGGCGCAAGATCCCGCTGCTCGGCTATGCCCGGGCCGGGCGGGCCGGCTACTTCGACGATTCGGGCAACCCGACCGGCGAGGGCTGGGAAGAGGTCGAGCTGCCCGGGCTGCACGACGACGGCGCCTATGCGCTGAAGATCACCGGCGACAGCATGGAGCCGGCCTACCGCTCCGGCGACATCATCATCGTCTCCCCGGCCGCCGAAGTGCGCCGCGGCGACCGCGTGGTGGTGCGGACCCGGTCGGGCGAGGTGATGGCCAAGCAGCTGAGCAAGCGCAACGCCAAGCGCACCGAGCTCAAGTCGCTGAACGAGCGGGCGCCCGACGTCGCGCTCGACAGCGACGAGGTCGCCTGGATCGCCCGCATCCTCTGGGTGAGCCAGTAGGCGAATTCTCGCGCCCCGGCGGCGGGCGGCACTTGACAAGGTGCCGCCCCGCTTCCGATCATAAATCCATGCTGACCGTCCGCTCGCGACTGGCGGCGCTCTCCGCCTGGGAGCGCCGGCACGATGGCGCGTTCCTGCGCCGCCCCGATGATCCCCTGGCCGATGATCCCCTGGCCGACGATCCCCTGGCCGACGATCCCCTTTGCGGCCCGGCCGGGGCCGCGGCCGACCGCGCGCTGGCCTGGAGCCGGGCCTGCGACCGCGAGGCCCGCGGCCTGGTGGCGACGCTGGCCGCGGCGCGCCGCTGCGGCCGCCCGCCGCCGCCCGAGGTCGCCGCCGCGCTGGCGCGGCTGCGCCGGGCCGGGCTCGCCTGGCGGGCGGCCGCGGCACCGCCGGCGGCGCGCTGACGCGGTCCCGCAGCCGGTTGCGCATGGCGGGCGAGCCGCTATGCTCAGCCATCCCGAACAGCAAGCGCCTTGAGGAGGCGCCGGCCCCCCGGGCGGCCGGCGACGTGACGCGATGAATGGCTGGCATTTCATGGACGGCCAGTGGGTGGCCGGCAACCCGTTGATGATGGGCGCCTGGGACCACGCCACCTGGATGGGCGGCGGGGTCTTCGACGGCGCCCGCGCCTTCGAGGGCACCACCCCCGACCTCGACCTGCATTGCCGCCGCGCCGTCCGCTCGGCGACCGCGCTCGGCTTCCGCTCGCCGCTCGAGGCGGCGGCGATCGAGGAGATCGTGCGCGAGGGCATCGCCCGCTTCCCGGCCGGCACGCCGCTCTATATCCGCCCCTTCCTGTGGACCGAGGACGGCTTCCTGGCGCCCGATCCCGAGACCACGAAGATCGTCATCTCGGTGGTCGAGTCGCCGCTGCCCGAGCCGCGCGGCTTCAGCCTCTGCCTGTCGCGCTTCCGCCGGCCCTCGCCGGAGACGGCGCCGACCGACGCCAAGGCGGTTGCGCTCTACGCCCAGGCCGGGCGCGCCTCCGGCGACGCCCGCAAGCGCGGCTTCGACGACGCGGTGATGCTCGACCTGCTCGGCAACGTCGCCGAGCTCACCGGCTCCAACATCTGGATCGGCAAGGACGGCGCCGCCCACACGCCCGTGCCGAACGGCACCTTCCTCAACGGCCTCACCCGGCAGCGACTGGTCAAGCTGCTGCGCAAGGCCGGCATCGCGGTGCATGAGCGCACCGTCACCTGGCAGGAGGTGCTGGAGGCCGACGAGATCTTCTCCTCCGGCAACTACGGCAAGGTGATGCCCTTCACCCGGGTCGAGCAGCGCAGCCTGCAGCCCGGCCCGCTCTACGCCCGGGCGCGTGAGCTCTACTGGGAGTTCGCCCATGGCGGCTGAGCGACGGCCTTGACCTACTGCGTCGGGATCAAGGTCCGCGACGGGCTGATCGGGCTCGCCGACAGCCGGATCACCAGCGGCACGCAGCTGACCAGCGCGCGCAAGATGACGCTGCACGGCCAGCAGGGCGCGCAGTTCTTCGTCATGACCTCGGGCCTGCGCTCGCTGCGCGACAAGACGCTGGCCTATCTCGAGCGCGAGACGGCGGCGGCCGAGCCGCACCGCACCATGCTCGACGCGGTCACCGCCTATGCCGGCTGCCTGCGCCGGGTGGCGGCCGAGGACAAGAGCGCGATCGCCGACGCCAACCTGACCTTCGACCTGCACACGCTGATCGGCGGCCAGCTCGCCCACGATGCCGAGCCGGCCCTGTTCCTCGTCTACCCCGTCGGCAACTGGGTCCAGGTCGACCGGCGCACGCCCTACCTGGCGATTGGCAATCCCGGCTACGGCCGGCTGATCCTCGATCGCGGGCTGCGCTACGAGACCTCGCTGCAGGACGCCCTCAAGCTCGCCTTCCTCGCCTTCGACGCGACGCGGCTGGCCACCGCCGACGTCGGATTCCCGCTCGATGTGGTGACGCTGGGCGCCGCCGACCGGCAATGGCGCGAGGCCGAGGCCGAGACCAGCCCGCTCGGCGAGAGCGGCGATTGGTGGAACCAGCGCCTGCGCGACGTGCTGGCAGCGATGCCCGACCCCGGCTGGCTCGGCAAGGTCGCGCCCTGAGCCGGCGATTGATCGGCCGCGGCCGGCCATACTAAGCTTCGCCATCGGGGCCGGCGGCTACGCCGGCGGAGAGCGCGAGACCGGGGGGCGATTGGCGCAGCAGGACGGCGACTGGCTGGCCGGGTACAAGGCGGACGGGCTCTATTGCGAGCTGACCGGCACGCTGCGGCACCCGGCGCCGCACACCCGGCCGCTGCGCGAGCGGCTGGCCGGGCTGCCGATCGCCGACCTCCGGCGGCGGGCCCGCGAATCCGAGAACGAGCTGTTCAACCTCGGCATCACCTTCACCGTCTACTCGGAGAAGGACGCCACCGACCGCATCCTGCCCTTCGACGTCATCCCGCGGCTGCTCTCGGCCGCCGAGTGGCGCCAGCTCGAGGCCGGCGTGGTGCAGCGGGTGACCGCGCTCAACCGCTTCCTCTACGACGTCTATCACCGCCAGCAGATCCTCGCCGACGGCGTGGTGCCGCGGGCGCTGGTGCTGGGCAATGCGAACTTCCGGCCGGAGATGGTCGATTTCGAGCCGCCGGCGCGCACCTACGTGCATATCTGCGGCATCGACATCGTGCGCGACGAGACCGGCCGCTTCATGGTGCTGGAGGATAACGGCCGGACGCCGTCGGGCGTGTCCTACGTGGTCGAGAACCGGCGCATGATGCTGCGCGCCTTCCCCGACCTGACCGACGGGCTGCCGATCCGCCCGGTCGAGGATTACGGGCTGCGCCTGCGCCATGCGCTGGCCGAGCTGGCGCCGCCCGCCCTGCCCGACCCGCAGATCGTGCTGCTCTCGCCCGGCCTCTACAACTCGGCCTATTTCGAGCATGTCTTCCTCGCCCGCGAGATGGGCGTGCCGCTGGTCGAGGGCCGCGACCTGGTGGTCGAGAACGACCGCGTCTTCATGCGGACGATCGGCGGGCTCGACCCGGTCGACGTCATCTACCGGCGCATCGGCGACGACTTCCTCGACCCCGAGGCCTTCCGCCCGGACAGCATGCTGGGCGTGCCCGGGCTGATGCGCGCCTACCGCCGCGGCAACGTCGCGCTGGCCAACGCCATCGGCACCGGGGTGTGCGACGACAAGGCGGTCTACGCCTACATGCCGCGGATCATCCGCTACTACCTCGGCGAGGAGCCGATCCTGCCCAACGTCGAGACCCACATCTGCGGCGAGCCGGAGGCGCTGGCCTACACGCTCGACCATCTCGACCAGCTGGTGGTCAAGCCGGTCGGCGAGTCCGGCGGCTACGGGCTGCTGGTCGGGCCGCACGCCGCCGAGGCCGAGCGCGAGGCGATGCGCGCCAAGCTGCGCGCCGACCCGGCCAACTACATCAGCCAGCCGATGGTCAGCCTGTCGGTCTGCCCGACCCTGGTCGAGGAGGGCGTGGCGCCGCGCCATGTCGACCTGCGCCCCTTCGCCGTCACCGGCCGCGGCACCTGGGTGCTGCCGGGCGGGCTGACGCGCGTCGCGCTGCGCCGCGGCTCGCTGGTCGTCAACTCCTCGCAGGGAGGCGGGTCGAAGGACACGTGGGTCGTTGGCTAGGCTGCTCGCCCGCTATGCCGACGGCCTGTTCTGGATGGGCCGCTACATCGAGCGGGCGGAGAACCTCGCCCGGCTGATCGACGTCAACCAGAGCTATGCCCGCGACGGCGGCGGCGAGGGCTGGCTGTCGCTGGTCCAGATCAACGCCGACGAGGAGCGCTTCTTCGCCCGGCACGGCCAGGCCAGCTTCGCCGCGGTCACCGAGTTCTACCTGCAGGATGTCGACAACCCGACCTCGGTGCGCTTCGCCATCAAGGCGGCGCGCAACAACGCGCGCATGCTGCGGGCGCTGATCAGCACCGAGATGTGGGGCCAGATCAACACCGTGCACAACTGGCTGAAGGAGCTGCCGGCGACCCGGCTGACCCTGCCCGAGCTGCCGCGGCTCTGCGCCGCGATCAAGGAGGCCTGCCAGGCCAATGCCGGCGTCACCGAGGGCACCTTCTTCCGCGACGAGGGCTGGTACTTCTACCAGATCGGCCGCCATCTCGAGCGCGCCGACCAGACCACCCGGCTGATCGACGTCGGCTTCCGCCACGCGCTGGCGCCGACCGCCGACGGCGCCGGCCCGCCGGTCGGGCGCTGGATCCTGCTGCTGCGCTCGGCCGCCGGCTACCACGCCTTCCGGCGCGTCCATCCGCGCGATCTGCAGGCCGCCGACGTCGCCGCCTTCCTGCTGCTGCACCCGGCCTTCCCGCGCTCCGTGGCGCTCTGCGTCGCCGAGATCGAGGACCTGCTCAACCGGCTGCGCCGCGGCTACGGCCTGCGCGGCGGCGCCGGCACGCTGGAGCTGCTCGACCGGCTGCGCGCCGAGCTGCCGGCCCGGCCGCCGGCACTGCTGCTGCGGGGCGGGCTGCACGAGTTCCTCGACGGCATCCAGCAGCAGCTCAGCGACGTCACCAGCCGGCTCACCCAGGAATTCTTTCCGGGGTGAGCCCCTCCCTCTCCCGCTGCGCGGGCGAGGGGAATCAGGCAGCCAGCGTCTCGCCGGCCAGCGCCCGGCGGATCAGCGCGGCGGTCTCGGCGCGGCCGTAGAGGGCGATGAAGGAGCCCATGCGCGGGCCGGTGCTCTGGCCGAGCAGGATCTCGTAGAGCGCCTGGAACCAGGCCCGGAGGTCGGCGAAGGGATGGCGCTTGCCGACCGCATAGACCTCGTTCTGGATCGCCTCGGCGTCGGCCTCGGGGGGCAGCGCCTCGAGCGCGGCCAGCAGGTCCTCGAGCGCGGCGCGCTCCGTCGCGCCCGGCACCCGGTAGCTCTTGCCCGGCCGGACGAAGTCGCGGTAGTAGGCGACGGCGTGGCCGACCAGCCGGTCGAGCATCGGCAGGCTCTCCGGCGTGGCGCCCGGCACGTAGCGCGAGATGAAGCCCCACAGCACCCGCCCGTCCTCGGCGTGGCAGACGCTCGCCAGGTTGAGCAGGATGTTGAAGGAGAGCGGCGAGCCGGCTTCCGGCGGCTTGCCGTCGTGGATGTGCCAGGCCGGGTTCTCCAGCCGCTGCGCCGGGCTCTCGGCCGGATACTTCTCGAGCAGCCCGAGATACTCGTCGACCGCCCGCGGGATGACGTCGAAATAGAGCCGCTTGGCCGCCCGCGGCTTCTGGAACATGAACAGCGCCAGGCTCTCCGGCGGGGCGTAGGCCAGCCACTCCTCGACGCTGAGCCCGTTGCCCTTCGACTTGGAGATCTTCTCGCCCTTGTCGTCGAGGAAGAGCTCGTAGTTGAAGCCCTCGGGCGGGCGGCCGCCGAGCAGGGTGCAGATCCGGTTGGCCAGCTGCACCGAGGGAATCAGGTCCTTGCCCGACATCTCGTAGTCGACGCCGAGCGCGTACCAGCGCATCGCCCAGTCGGGCTTCCACTGCAGCTTGCAGTGGCCGCCGCCGACCGGCACCTCGACCAGGCTGTCGTCCTCCGGCTCGCGGTAGCTGACCGTGCCCGCCGCGGCGTCGTGCGCCACGATCGGCACCTGCAGCACGCGGCCGGTGCGCGGGCTGACCGGCAGGAAGGGGCTGTAGCTCTGCGCCCGCTCCTCGCGCAGCGAGGGCAGCATCACCTCCATCACCGCGTCGTAGAGCGCCAGCACGCGGGCCAGCGCCGCGTCGAAGCGGCCGCTCCGGTACCAGTCGGTGGCGCTCTGGAACTCGTACTCGAAGCCGAAGCCGTCGAGGAAGCCGCGCAGCATGGCGTTGTTGTGGTGGCCGAAGCTGTCGTGGCAGCCGAACGGGTCGGGGATGGCGGTCAGCGGCATCCCGAGATGCTGCTTCAGCATGTCGGGGTTGGGCACGTTGTCGGGGACCTTGCGCAGCCCGTCCATGTCGTCGGAGAAGCAGAACAGCCGGGTCGGCACGTCGCTCAGGCGCTGGAAGGCGTGGCGCACCATGGTGGTGCGCACGACCTCGCCGAAGGTGCCGATATGCGGCAGGCCGGACGGGCCGTAGCCGGTCTCGAACAGCACGTAGCCCTTCTCCGGCGCCTTGCCGCCGAGCCGCGCCACGAGCTTGCGCGCCTCCTCGAAGGGCCAGGCCTTGGCGCTGGTCGCCAGCTCGCGGTCGCCGCTGCTCATCTCGGTCACTCTCGCCTCCGGGGTGCGCGAAGCTACGGGCGGCGGCTCCGCGCGTCAATTGCCGGCGTCCCCGTTGTATAATGCCGGGCATGGAGACCGCCCGAACGCTGCCGGCGCCCCGCCCGGCGCTGCCCGACGCCCCCATCCTGGTGGCCGGGCCGCGCGGCGCGCTGCTGCTCGAGCCGGACGGCGAGCTCCGGCCGCTGTCGCGGGCCGAGGCGGCGGCCGCAGCGCGGTCGCGGCCGCCGATCGTCTGCCACATGCCGGCGCTGGCCCGCCGGCTGGAATGCGAGCGCTTCCCGGCGCTCGACCTGCTCGAGCTCTGGGCCTTCGTGCGGCCGGCCCGCTTCTGCCTGCCGACGCCGCGCGGGCTGGCCGAGGCCCTCGAGCTGCCGCAGCCGGCCGGGCTGGCCGGCGACGCCGCCATGCTGCACGGCGCGATGCGCGCCCTGCTCGCCGAGCTGGCCGAGATCGCCGCCGGCGAGCGCGAGCCCGGCCGCGGCGTCGCGGCGATCGCCCAGGCGATGGCGGCCGGCGGCTGGCGCTGGGGGCCGGCGGTGCTGGCCGCGCTCGGCGTCGCGGCCGAGAGCGGGCCGCCGCGGCCCTTCGCGCTCTCGGTCTGGGAGCGGCTCGGCGAATGGGCCGAGCACGCGCCCGAGCCGCATCCCGGCAACCAGCCGGTCGAGCCGGCCGAGGCGCGGCGCCGGCTGGCGGCGCTGCTCGGCGGCGGCGCCGAGGCGCGGCCGCAGCAGGCCGACTACGCCTCGGCGGTGAGCGCCGCCTTCCTGCCGCGGCAGAAATGGGGCGAGCCCAACATGGTGCTGGCCGAGGCCGGCACCGGCATCGGCAAGACGCTCGGCTACATCGCCCCGGCCAGCCTGTGGGCCGAGAAGAACGGCGCGCCGGTGTGGATCAGCACCTACACCCGCAACCTGCAGCGCCAGCTCGACGCCGAGCTCTCCCGGCTCTATCCCGACCCCGTCCGCAAGAGCCTGCGGGCGGTGATCCGCAAGGGCCGCGAGAACTATCTCTGCCTGCTCAATCTCGAGGACGCGGTGCGCGCCATGCCGACCCGGCCGCAGGACGCCACCGCGCTCGGGCTGATGGCGCGCTGGGTGCTGGCCAGCCGCGACGGCGACCTGCAGGGCGGCGACTTCCCGGGCTGGCTGCCCGACCTGGTCGGGCGCGGCCGCACCATCGGGCTCACCGACCGGCGCGGCGAGTGCGTCTGGTCGGCCTGCCCGCACTTCCACAAATGCTTCATCGAGAAGAGCCAGCGCCGCGCCAGGCGGGCCGAGATCGTCGTCGCCAACCACGCGCTGGTGATGATCCAGGCGGCGCGGGCCGGCGAGGACGACGCGCAGCTGCCGACCCGGCTGGTGTTCGACGAGGGCCACCACCTCTTCCAGGCCGCCGACCAGGCCTTCGCCGGCCTGCTCTCCGGCCGCGAGACGGCCGAGCTGCGCCACTGGATCCTCGGCCCCGACAGCGGCCGCGGCGGCCGCGCGCGCGGCCTGAAGCGCCGGCTGGAGGACCTCGTCGCCGGCCACGAGGCGGCCGAGGCGGCGCTCGCCGAGGCGCTCGAGGCGGCCCGCGCGCTGGGCTCCGAGGGCTGGACGGCGCGCATCGCCGAGGGCAATCCGCGCGGGCCGACCGAGCGCTTCCTGGCGCTGGTCCGCCGGCAGGTCTATGCCCGCGCGCCGAGCGACGACAGCCCCTACGGGCTGGAGGCCGAGACCCGGCCGCCGATCCCCGGCCTGCTCGAGGCGGCGGCCGCGCTCGAGGTGGCGCTCGCCCGGCTGGCCCAGCCGCTGCGCCGCCTGGCCGAGGCGATGCTGGCCCGGCTCGACGACCAGGCCGAGGATCTCGACAGCGGCATGCGGCTGCGCATCGAGGCGGCGGCGCGCGGCATCGTGCGGCGGATCGACAACGAGCTCGGCGGCTGGCGCGGCATGCTGCAGGCGCTGGCCCAGGAGACGCCGCCGCAGTTCGTCGACTGGTTCGCCGTCGAGCGCATCGACGGGCGCGACGGCGACGTCGGCATGCACCGCCGCTGGATCGACCCGATGGCGCCCTTCATCGAGGTCGTGGCCCGGCCGGCGCACGGCATCCTGGTGACCTCGGCGACGCTGACCGATGCCGGGGCCGACGCCGGCTCCGACGCCGCCGAGGCCGACCCCGACCGGGCCTGGGCCACGGCCGAGGCGCGCAGCGGCGCCCGCCATCTGCCGCAGCCGGCGATCCGCGCCCGCCTGCCCTCCCCGTTCGACCATGCCGCGCAGACCCGCCTCTATGTCGTGACCGACGTGCGCAAGGACGACCTCGACCAGGTGGCGGCCGCCTATCGCAGCCTGTTCCTGGCCTCGGGCGGCGGCGCGCTCGGCCTGTTCACCGCGATCAGCCGGATGCGGCACGTCCGCGGCCGCATCGCCGCGCCGCTCGACGAGGCCGGGCTGCCGCTGCTCGCCCAGTATGTCGATGGGCTCGACAATGCGACGCTGGTCGAGATCTTCCGCGCCGAGGAGGATGCCTGCCTGCTCGGCACCGACGCGATGCGCGACGGCGTCGACGTGCCCGGCCGCTCGCTGCGGCTGATCGTCTTCGACCGCGTCCCCTGGCCGCGCCCCGACATCCTGCACAAGGCGCGCCGCGCCGCCTTCGGCGGCCGCAGCTACGACGAGGCGATCACCCGGCTCCGCCTCAAGCAGGCCTATGGCCGGCTGATCCGCCGCGCCACCGACCGCGGCGTCTTCGTCCTGCTCGACCCGATGATGCCGAGCCGGCTCGCCACCGCCTTCCCGCCCGGGGTGGCGCTGCAGCGCGTCGGGCTCGCCGAGGCTGTGGCGGGGGTGAGGGAGTTCCTGGCGGACCAGATGAAAGACGACAGGGATCACGGATCAGGGCCGCGTGCCTCGGAGCAGGAGTGAAAGCTCTCCCTTCCCTTGCGGGAGGGCTGCGCCATCGTTCCTCGCATGCCGGATCGTCG
Source organism: Dongiaceae bacterium (assembly GCA_046349435.1). Classification (GTDB taxonomy): domain Bacteria; phylum Pseudomonadota; class Alphaproteobacteria; order Dongiales; family Dongiaceae; genus JAXMCI01. Next base: position 58,281 of record JAXMCI010000037.1, read on the forward strand.
TCTCTGATATTGCATTCTGCGCATCGATCCGTCGTGACGGATCCGATACCTCCTCTCGGTAAGGCGACAGGGACTGCTGCGCAAAGTCAGCGCCCGTCAGCTAAGTGCCCGCCCGAACGTTCTTTGGGCGGAGCGCCAGCCGCCCCGCCGCAACACAGAGTCGAATTCCCTTTCACCTCTCCGCAGTGCCCTCGCGTTGAGGATGTATGACCAGCAAATGGCTGTCGGCCCCACCTGGCAACCAGACGGGACCCGATTTGTCGCTTCCCATTTGCCGGATTCTTTTCCGGTAACAGGCGTCAGCTTTCCCGGGAGAACTCCGCCTCTTTACCGAAACATCCATATGCGATATAGTTCGCAACGACTATGAGGCCGATCCTCCAGATTCGGCAAAGGGGGCATCTGGTGACGACATCATTGCTGTTGCGCTCGGTCGCGCTGACGATCCCCATGTTCCTCACCAGCTGCGTGCAGCTGGAGGTAAACCGCCTCGACCATGGGAATGCGACTCCTGTTGATGGGTGGGCATACAGCTTGCCGTTTGCCCGGTTCCAGGTATCGGTTGTCCGGACTTACAAGGGATGTGACGAGAAAGGAGTTAAGTTTGCGGTTTCAGCAAGTTCTACACCGCTGTTTCAGGCGGATCCCAGCCAAACGTATTCGATCGACAACACGAGCCTGTCAAACTGGTTCAAGACATCAGACTTCTCCATTGGAAAATACGACAACGGGATGCTGAAATCCATTGGAGCGACCGCCGACGACCTCACCGGCAAGGTCATCGTGAATACACTCAGCGGAGCCATAAGCTTAACGGAAGCGGCGATACGGACTGCCGCCTTGGGAGCCCCGACGCCGCCGGCCATGAGAGCCGAGGAGGCTCCCGCCAGAAATCCCCTGAGAGCTACTTGCAATACCGATCTGGACAAGACACTAAAGCAGCTGGAAGCGGGTCGGCGGGAGCTGAAAGCAGCTACAGCAAAGTTGGACACCGAGACGAAGCGGCTCAAATTGCTGTCTGACGCCGCCGCGACGTTCGGAACGGGGGCTAGCGACAAGATTCAAGATGCGGTCTTTTACCAAGCGAACCGTGTCGCGGATTCTCAATCCGAGGTAACCACGAAGCAGAAGGCAGTCCAAGATCTCCTGAATACGCTCTCCAACGTTGACACATTCGAATGGCCTGACGATGGCGTCACCTTGTCGGATACTCACTTTCAGGCGGATCCCAGCTGGATTGAACAATTCTTGACGGTCGCTCCGGAGACGCATGCGGGGGCTGGTGGGGCAGTTGGGCTGCGAATCGTACCGCGCAACAACCTCGCATTGGAACCTGAACCGGACGGCAAGCTGTCGCAGATCGCCACCGGAAGCAATGGCAAGGGAATCAGGTATCGCGTCCCCGTTCCAGGTGCTCTGGAAGTGAAGGCATGCACTCTCGAAAAGATCGACGCACCCGAAGGCCAGGCCAAAGGGCAGGCCGGGATTCGCTGTGAATCGCCAGGAACCATCGCGATCAACGCGTTCCCGGAGGGCCCGATTCCTCAGCTCGGGAGGTTGATGTTCATCCCATTCACCAACGGGGTGTTCCAAAACAACGTGCTGAAGGCGACGTTTGGCATGGACGGGAACTTGCTGACGGCCAGCTACACCGAGGTCGCCAGCCGCGCGGAGGTGGCCAGCGACACCTTCAACCAGGTCGCGGCCAACCTCCTGCAGGCCTCGAAGACCCTGCCGACGGCCGGGCTGGACGAGAGGACAGCCATCCTGAATGCCAAGGCAAAGGAACTGCAGGCACAAGCGAATCTCTCCGCCGCGGCTGCCGCCCTGCAGCCCAGCGCGACCGAGCAGGCCACCAAGGCAGCTGCGCTCATACAATCCGACACTGCGCTCAAGGATGCGCAATTGAAGAACTATGAAGCCAGCCTGGCGCTTTCGCAGGCGCTGGCTGTCCAGCAGGCCCGGCCGAGCCAATAGCCCAACGGCCGCGTAGGCAGGCAAGCGGCCGCACCACCTCCGGCGTCTCGGCAAGGCAGGTGACGGCTTTCCGGCCGAAGAAGCAAGGCGCAAGGCACTCTCGGCTGCAATCGCAACAGGACGCATTGGGCAGGCAGGGATGACTTCCACACGCAAGCTGGCGATAGTGGCGGCCTCCGCGCTCCTTGGGATGCTCGGATCTCCTCGCCACAGCAATGCGCAAGGCTTCCAGGTCGAGGAGCCGGTGCACTTCGACACGTCGCAGCCCTTCGGAACCATGGGAGCCGCGGCCGCTGCGGCGGCGGCGCGCAATGGCGAACCCACCCGGGAAGTGCCCAACCGCGACATTCCTCTGGCTCCGATGAGACACCGGGCGAAACCAGAAGCCAATGAGCAGGCGCCTGCGCCGGCCGCCGTCCCCCGTCCGTTTCCTGCCCAGATCATTCTCAAGGTGGACGGGATCAGCCAGGGCCGAAACTATGAGCCGCCGTGGCCGCTGTTCCCCCCGGATGCAAATGGGTCTGCAGGAGTCGACCGCTATGTGCAATGGGTGAACACGGCCGTCGCGATCTTCGACAAGGCCGATGGACATATGGTGCCGGTTGGCGGGTCGCCGCCGGGACCATTCGACGGGAACGCACTGTGGAAGGGTTTCGGCGGGAAGTGCGAAGAGGACAATGACGGAGACCCGATCGTCATCTATGATAAGATGGCCAACCGATGGGTGATGAGCCAATTTGCGGTGAAGGATGGACCGCCATTCTCGGAATGCATCGCCGTCTCGGTAAGCAAGGATCCGGCGGGCAGCTACCACCGCTACGAGTACCGCTTCCAGAATTTTGACGATTACCCCAAGTTTGGCGTCTGGCCTGACGGCTACTATGCGACATTCGAGATGTGGCGACATGATTCCTTTCTCGGCGGAGCTGCCTGCGCATTCGAGAGAGCCAGGATGCTGGACGGGCAGAAGGCCCGAATGGTGTGCTTCAATCCGAGCGAGCCGGACGCCACACGAGCTGGCGCCTTGCTTCCCGCCGATCTTGATGGCGTTCAGCTTCCGCCGAGCGGCTCGCCAGAATACATTGTCGGCTTCTCCACCGACGATACCCTTAAGATCTGGAACTTCTTAGTAGACTGGAGCAAGCCGTTGAACTCGCGGGTCACCGGCCCATTCTCCGTTTCGGTGCCGCAGTTTCAGCCGGCATGCTTCGTCACCGCGGACAATAACTGGCAGGCTTCCTGTGCGCTGCAGCCGCACACGCAGCAAAGGATCGATGTTCTGTCAGATCGGCTGATGTATCGAGCTGCATACCGGAACTTCGGCACCCATGAGTCGTTGCTGCTCGATCACACGGTTGCGGTGGAATCGGCAAGCGGCATCAGATGGTATGAGCTGCGGCGAAGTGGAATTGGGGCTGGCATCGACGATCCGGCATTCGCGGTCTTTCAGCAGGGCACCGTCGCCCCGGACCGGGCGTTTCGCTGGCTGCCGAGCATCGCGATGGACAAGGCCGGCAATATCCTGCTGGCATATGCGGTTTCAAGCACAGATCAGTTTCCCTCTCTTGCCGCGACCGGCCGTCTTGCCGCCGATCCTGGAGGTGCGATGTCCCAGGAGGTGATCATCGGCAAGGGTGAGCGAGCCGTCCCGGTGAACAGGTGGGGTGACTATGGCAGCGTTTCGATCGATCCGGCCGATGACTGCACATTCTGGGTGACCGGGGAATTCCTTGGGGCATCCGCGGCGACCGGGGTGGCTGCGTCAAGCGAGACTCAGGTCGCTTCCTCGGCGATGGCGAAGCCGACAGCGCAGACCGGGGGCCATGAGGCCTCGGAATCTCTCGAGCAGGGCGACCTGGATTGGGATACGGTGGTGGCATCCATCAGGTTCCCCACATGCAAGTAGCAGGGTTGGTGTTCGTGCACGGCTGACCTGCGGCGCCGCGCTGGCCGCGGCCACGCGCGGGGTCGGCATGGTCAGGCGGCGAGCGCCGCCAGCGGCGCGCGGGTCCAGGCGTGGTCGTGCAGGCGGGCGAGCGCGGCGGCGTCGGAGAGCAGGGCCAGGCGGTCGGCGGCGGCGAGGCCGTCGAGGGCGCCGAGGCCCTGGCGCTCGCAGCGGCGGACGAGCTGCCGCACGGCGAGGCTGGAGGGGCCGGGCGCCGGCCGCGGCAGCAGGCCGCGGAAGAGCGCGTTGAGGCGCGGGTCGAGCACGGCGCGGCGGAAGCCGGGGCCGGCCGCGGCCTCGAGGTCGCGGTAGCGCGCGAGGTGGCCGGCGAAGGCGACGCATTCGGGCGCCGGCGCGGTCTCGGCCGCGGTCAGCAGCAGGCCGGCGCGGCGGCTCCAGCCGCCGGCCCGCGCGCTGGCGGTGAGCGCCGAGACGGGGACGGCCAGCACCAGCCCGGCCACCGCCGGCACCAGCCAGCCCTGCAGCCCGGGCATCGCCAGGCTGGCGAGGAGGCCGGCGCCGACCCCGAGCAGGGTGTGGCCGGCATGGGCGCGCAGCAGCGTGCCGAGCGGCGCCCGGCCGCCGTCGCGGCGCTGCGCCTCCCAGCGCGGCATGCGGCCGGCGGCGACCCGCGCGATCGACTGGCAGTGGCCGGCCATGATGACCGGCGCCAGCAGGGTGGTGACGGCGATCTCCAGCGCGACGCCGGCGAGGCCGCGCGCCGGGCCGCCGAGCTGCGCCAGCCCGTCGCGCCGGGCGGCGACGCAGAGGCCGAGCAGCTTCGGCAGGAAGAGCAGCGTCGCCGCGGCGGCGATCAGGGCCGGTCCGGCGGCGGCGGCGAGCGGCGAGGCGGCGGCCAGCGCCGCGGCCTCGCCGCGCTGGTCGGCGGTGAGCAGGCTGAGCAGCATGAAGGCGAGGCAGAGCGGCGCCAGCCCATAGGACAGCGCGCCCATGCCGAGCTGGGCGCGGCTGACGAAGGTCAGGCCGCGGGCGAGCAGCACGCGCAGGTGCTGCATGTTGCCGGCGCACCAGCGCTGGTCGCGCCGGGCATAGTCGATCAGGGTCGGCGGCCCGGCCTCCCAGCTGCCCGGCAGGTCGGGGACCAGCCAGACCTCCCAGCCGGCGCGGCGCATCAGCGCCGCCTCGACCGAATCGTGGCTCAGGATCTCGCCGCCGAGCGGCGGCCGGCCGGGCAGCAGCGGCAGCCGGCAATGGTCGAGGAAGGGGGCCAGCCGGATGATCGCGTTGTGGCCGAGATAGGAGCCGTCGGCGAGCTGCAGGTAGGCGGCGCCGCCGAGGAAGAGCGGCGCGTAGAGATTGTGGGCGAACTGGTGCAGCCGGCCGAACAGGGTGCGCGCGCCCTGCAGCCGCGGCAGGGTCTGGATGATGCCGGCGCGCGGCGTCGCCGCCATCATCCCGGCCAGCGCCAGCAGCGCCGGGCCGCTCATCAGGCTGTCGGCGTCGAGCACCACCAGATGGTCGTAGCGGCCGCCCCAGCGCTCGCAGAAGTCGGCGATGTTGCCGGCCTTGCGGCCGCGATTGGCCGGGCGCCGGCGGTAGAAGATGCGGCCGGCCGCGCCGGTCTCGCGCACCAGCCGGTCCCAGCAGGCGACCTCCTCCGCCCAGCGGTCGGGATCGGTGCTGTCGGACAGCACGAAGAGGTCGAAGCCGTCGGAAGCGGCGCCGGCGGCGGCCAGCGAGTCCCAGGTGGCGCGCAGCCCGGCGAAGGCGCGGGCCGGCTCCTCGTTGTGGATCGGCATGACGATGGCGGTGCGAAGGGGCGCCGCAGGCGAGGGCGCCGCCGCCGAGGGCGCCGCCGCCGGCACCGGCAGCGCGGCGCGCCGGGCGCCGCCGAAGCCGAGCCCCAGCCAGGCGCCGACCGCGGCGATCCAGAAGGAGACGGAGAGGCAGGCGAAGAGCGGCAGGAAGAGCAGCATCAGCAGCAGCTCCGGCAGGCTGATGCCGCCGGGCAGCAGGCCGGCGAGGAACAGCGTGCCGAAGCCGCCGGTCGAGAGCGCGATGAAGGCCCAGAACGACCAGCGCCGGCCGCGGCTCGAGGGCGGCAGGCGCAGGCCGGCGACGGCAGGGACGGCCGGCGCCGCGAGCTCCGGCGCGGCGTCGGCAGCGGGGCCGCCGGTCATCGCCCGCGGGCGGGCTTCGAGGCCGGGGCGGAGACCAGGGCGGCGAGCCGGGCGCGCAGCGCGCGCAGCGGCTGGTGATAGCGCAGCCGTGCCTCCGGCATGGCGGCCGGCGCCTCGGCCGGCAGCGCCGGCGGGAGGGGCGCCGCCGCGTCATGGCGCGCGCGGGCCTCGGCGAGCAGCAGGGCGGCGCGCGCCTCGGCCCGCGCCCCGGGGGCGAGGCCGGGGCGGGCGGCGAGCCGCGCCTCGGCCCGGGCGCTCACCGCCGCCAGGCGCGCCGGCAGCTCGGCCGCGGCGCCGGGATCGAGGCGGAGCAGGTAGAGCCGCAGCCGCTCGATGGCAGGATCGGCCGCAGGATCGGCCGCTGGGTCCGGCGCGGGATCGGCCGCGGGGTCGGCGGGATCTGGCTTCGGCATGCGGACGCTCCTCGGCAAGCGCGCCTCGGCCGGCAGGCCTCGGCGCTCGGACGGCCATCGAACGGCAGGAGTTGCACGATCCCCATTCGGCAACGGCCCCTGGCACCGCCGGGTTGCCGCCGCGCTTCCCCCGGCCCGGCGTCCGGCGGCCGAGACCCTAGCACAGCCATGGTCGCCGCGGCACCCCGGGGCGGGACCGAGGCTTGGCCGCACGGCCCGGCCTAGCCGACCCCGAGCCAGAGGAAGAGCAGCGACAGGGTGACCACCGAGACCAGGGTGGAGAGCAGGATGACCGCGACGGCGCGCTGCACGTAGATGCCGTATTGCTGGGCCAGGATGAAGACCAGCGAGCCGGTCGGCAGCGCGGCCAGCGTCACCGCCCAGGCGAGCCAGGCGGCGTCGAGCCCGGCGGCCCGGCCGATCGCCCAGGTGGCGGCCGGCTGGCCGACCAGCTTGACCGCGGTCAGCAGGCTGACCTCCGGCAGGCTGCGGGCGATGCGCCGGCCGGCCAGGAACAGCCCCATGGCGAACAGCGCCGAGGGCGGCGCCGCGGCGCCGAGCAGGTCGCAGAAGCGGCCCAGCGGCGTCGGCACCGGCAGGCCCAGCGCCGACCAGGCGATGCCGCCCACCGCCGACAGCACCAGCGGGCTGCGCCCGACCGCCCGCGCCGCGTCGCCGAGGATGCGGCCGGGGCCGGCGGCGCGCGCCAGGTCGGCCTCGATCAGCGCGATGCCGGCCGCCATCACCACGGCGCCGTTGAGCACGGTGGCGAGCACGCCGGCGAGCGCCGCCGTCTTGCCGAAGGCGGCGATCAGCAGCGGCAGGCCCATATAGCCGGTGTTGGCGAAGGTCGCGGCCAGCGCCTGCAGCACGAGTGCGGCGGGCCGCTCCGGCCAGAGGCGGCGGCAGATCAGCGCGGCGGGGATGGCGGCCGCCAGCACGCCGCCGCCATAGGTCGCGAGGAAGGCGGCGTTGAAGATGCCGGCGAGCGGCACCCGGGCGGTCGAGACGAAGAACAGCGCCGGCAGCGCGACGAAGTAGACGAAGCGGTTGAGCGCCTCCGAGCTGGCCTCGCCGAGCAGCCGGAAGCGCCCGCACAGCCAGCCGGCCAGGATGACGCCGAAGACCGGCAGGACGACGTCGAGAATGGCGACCATGGGGCCGGGAAATTGGCGGCCATGGCCGCGCCTGTCGAGCGCGGATCGGGCGGGGCGGCCGGCGCTTTGCGCATGGCCGCCCCCGGCGCGGCGCAGGCTTGGCGGGAACCGGGCCGGCGGCCGGGCCTTGAGTCGGGCGGGCGGCTCCGCCTACAGTCCGCCCCCGCCTGCCCGCGTGACGGGCCTCCCCTCCCCCCGAGCCCGCGAAGGACCCCGCGATGATCTCCCCGCATGCCGCGCTGATCCACACCATGGTGCTGGTGGCCGCCACCGACCAGGAGATGACGGACGCCGAGACCAGCACGATCGGCGACATCATGCGCAACCTGCCGGCGTTCCACGGCTACGACTTCGACCAGCTCGCCCAGGACGCCCGCAGCTGCGTCGAGCTGCTCGGCCAGGCCGACGGGCTCGACCGCATCCTGGACCGCATCAAGCGCGCCCTGCCGCCCAAGCTGCACGAGACCGCCTACGCGCTGGCCTGCGACGTCGCCGCCGCCGACGGGCACGTCACCCAGGAGGAGGCCCGGCTGCTCGAGCTGATCCGCGACCACCTGCAGATCGAGCGCCTCGCCGCCGCCGCCATCGAGCGCGGCGCCCGGGCGCGCCACCAGACTCTGTAGCGCCGCCGGGCGCGGCCGCGCCGGGCGCGACCGCGAAACGGGCGAATCCGAGCGATCCACCCCATGCCCGGCGGGCCGCCCGCCGGAAACCTCGCCGGACTCCTCGCGGGGCGGCGCCCGGCGAGCGCCGCCGCGAGCGCGGTCCAGCGCCGGCCGCAGGCCGCCGCCTCGGCGCGCAGCCCGATCGCCGCGGCGCTGCGGTGCCCGTGCCGCAGCCGGGCGCGGCGCGCCCGCTCCCGCCCGCCGGGCGTCGCCGGGCCAGGGCTGTTCCCGCCATGCATGCGGCAGCGCCCGTTGGCCATGGCCGGCTGGCGGCAGGCGCCGCCCGCCCGCGTGCGCGCGCCGCAGCGCGCGACGGCGGCGAGGTCACCGGAGGGATTGCCGTTGCGCAGCCGGCCGGGGTGGGCGGGGGACGCGGCCTCGACGGCATCGGCGGCCGAGGCCGGCGCGAGGTCGGCGCCGCCGGCAGACCCGCCGGAGCCGGCCGCCTGCGGCGTGCCGCCACCGGGCGAGCCACTGCCGCCGGCCCCGCCCCCGGGCCCGTTGTCGTCGGGGATCCCCCAGGCGAGCCGGACGACCTTCTCGATGATGCCGGTCTTGCCCCGCAGCTTGTGCAGCGCCATGACGCCGACGCGATAGCGCTCCATCATCCGCGCCACCACCGCGGCCAGCCGCGCCGCCTCGATGCCCGAGCGCCCGTCGCCGCCGCCCGGCCCCAGCTCGTCGATCATCGCGTCGAGCCGCGCCGCCAGCCGCATCGACAGCCGGTGGGTCGCCGCCAGCTCGTGCCCGAGCAACGCAGCCAGCGTACGACCGACCGCAGTCGGCTCCGCCGCCGCGGCCGCGAGCTCGGCGACGCCGACGTGTTCCGCAAGATACAGGCATTTCTCGACGATGGGATGGGTCGGGTCCTTGGCCATGAGGGCGGCTCCGGATTACGCCAATATATACGTATAATACGTTAGTTTGACGTCGCCCACAAGAGGAGCGGCGAACGCGGCCAACATCGTGAAGGAGTTGCTGAACGTATCCGGGGCGACAACGCCCCGGCCTCATGAAGCGGGAAACCGATAAATTCGTTCACTCGACGTGACGCGTCGGCTCCATGCGGTCGTGGAGCACACGGACGATCTCGACGATCCCCGAATGCGTCACACGGAAAAACAGCACATGGACCGGATTCGCGACTGCGACTTCCTGGCTTTCGTCCCGGCTGTGGCGGACATGGAAACTTCGGAGCCCAGGTGCGAGCTCGGCGCGATCTCTTGTCGAGCGGCCATTCGGATCGGATGCAACGCGCCGCATCGCGGCGGCAAGGCACGCGCCATAGCGGATACGCGCTTCCTTCCCTCGCACGTCCGCGCTTCTCTGCAGGATCGCGGCGATGTCGGCCTTCGCCGGCGCGGACAGCCGATACCGCGCCACGGGCAATCAGCGGCTGGGCAAGCCGCCGAGGTCGGCGAGCCAGGCCTCCAGCTCGTCATCTTCCAGGTCGGTGAAATCGCCGCGCTCGATTGCGGCGACCCCCTGCTGGACCGCCAGCCTCAGCTTCTCGAGCCTGAGCGCCTCATCGGCGCGCCGTTCCTGCAGCGCCAGGATGGCATCTCCCACCGCCTCGCTCGCGTTGCCGTACTCGCCCCGCTCGACCACCTCGTCGATGAAGGCGTCCTGCTCGGCGGTCAGGCTGATGTTGCGTCGGGGCATCGGCCGGTCTCACTGGTGGCATGGAAAACATAGGAGCTTCGGCGGGGGATGCCAATGCGCGCGACCGCGCCGCCCGGATTGACTCCGACCCCGCCCTCTTCCAGCCTCCGGCCGGAACCAAGGGAGGCACCGCCGCCACATGCGCATCACCGCGATCGACATCGTCTGGCTGAGGCTGCCGCTCGGCGCCGAGGTGGCGGATGCGATGACCGACCTCACGCACTGGGACTTCATCGGCGCCAGGGTGGCGACCGACGGCGGGCCGGTGGGGTGGGGCTACAACTGCACCATCGCGGAGGGCAGCGAGGCGCTGGTCACGCTGCTGCGGAAGGACCTGGCGCCGCGCTTCGTCGGGCGCGACCCGTTCCTGGTGCGGCGGCTGTGGCAGGAGATCTATCTCGACCGCCACTTCACCGGCATCACCGGGGTGGCGGTGCAGGGGGTGGCGGCGATCGAGATCGCGCTCTGGGACATCGTCGCCAAGGCGGCCGGGCTGCCGCTGTGGAAGCTGCTCGGCGGCTATGAGGGCGAGCGGATCCCCGCCTACAGCACCGACGGCGGCTGGCTGGGGTTCAGCGAGGCGCAGCTGGTGGCCAACGCCAAAGCGGTGCAGGCGGCGGGGTTCCACGGCTTCAAGATGAAGCTGGGCAAGCCGGATCTCGCCGAGGACGTGGCGCGGGTGGCGGCGGTGCGGCGCGCGGTGGGCCCGGGCTACCGCATCATGGTCGACGCCAACGGGCGGTGGGACTTCGCCACGGCGCGGCGCGCGATCGACGCGGTGTCGGGGTTCGACATCTTCTGGTTCGAGGAGCCGCTGCACCCGTTCGACGTGGCCGGGCACGCGGCGCTCGCCCAGGCCACTTCGGTGCCGATCCTGGCGGGCGAGACGATGTACGATTTGCGCATGTTCCGCGACTTCATGGTGGCGCGCGCGATGGGGATCGCGCAGCCGGACGTGCTGAAGCTCGGCGGCATCGCGGGGTGGATGGAGGTGGCGGCGCTGGCGCGGGCCTTCGGGCTGAAGGTGGTGCCGGCGGGGCACAACATGATGCAGCTCGACGCGCAGCTGATGGCGGCGATCCCGCACGGGCTGGTGATGGAGCACATCCCGTGGCTGCAGCCGGTGTTCGAGCGGCCGGTGCGGGTCGAGGGCGGGTTCGTGCGGGTGCCGCAGGAGCCGGGCGCGGGGACGGACGTGAAGGCGGCGGCGATCGGGCGGTACGGGGTGGGGTGATCGGTCTCACGCGAAGGCGGGGAGGCGCGAAAGGGACGGGCTGGCGGGGGCGGTGCGGCGGAGAGGCCGCCGGGTGGCACGCGGAGGCGCGGAGGGCGCGGAGGAGATTGCGACGCGCAATTCCGGGGCGAGCGAACATCATGACGGGCCGGATGGCCGGAGTCTTTCCCGGAACATTGCGACTGCGTTTCTGCTACAATGAATTGCCGGCAAGTAACAGCCGCGAGCGGATGATGTGAAGAATCGCGCCCGCCGGCGACGCCACAGCGGAATGTCATCGTCGGCTCCGGCGGTTCCAGGAACCGAAATGGGGAGGGCAGTTCGATGGCGAAGAAGAAGCCTTTCGAGAACTCCGACGCGGCCTATGCCAAGGGCGTCAACTCGGGCGACGCGGCGAGCGTCGCGGCGCTCTACGCCAAGGATGCGGTCTTCATGGCACCCGGCATGCCGGCCTACAAGGGCACGAAGGGCGTGAAGGCGCAGACCCAGGCGATGATCGATGCCGGCTGGCGCAACTTCAAGCTCAAGTCGATCAAGAGCGGCTCGGACGGCGACCTCGCCTTCAACATCGGCAAGGTCACGATGGACCAGCCGGCCGGCAGACGCATGACGAGGGTGGCGGGGAAGTACCTGGACATCTATGCCCGCCAGGCCGACGGAAGCTGGAAGATCGTCGCGACCAGCTACTCGCCGGACACGCCGGCGACGTGATCGTCCCGAAGGGCGCCCTGCCCGGCACGGCGCCCTTCGTGGGAGAGATCGCGCCGACCTCGTGCCTCGGACAGGGTGCGATGAGGGTCGGGCACCGGACGAGGGCGGCGCGGCCGTGCCGACCTCATCGTGAACACCCTGCCGGGTCCCGAGCGGAGCGCGCGGCTCGTCCTTCGGCCGACCTTCGGCCGACCGGGAGGGGGACGCCGCGCGACGGGGCGCCACGTTGACGGGAATGCTGTCGTATCTATAATGTATCTACATGCGGGCGGCGGCCCGTGACCTCGTCCCCGGTCAGGGAGATCGCCATGCGGAGCGTCGTCGCGAAGTGGGGGAACAGCCTGGCCTTGCGGCTGCCCCGCAGCCTTGCGGAGGATGCGCGCATGGCGGAGGGGACGCCGATCGACCTGCACGTGGATGGGGAAAAACTGGTCGTCACGGTCGCGCGGCCGAGGTACAAGCTTTCCGATCTTCTGGACGGCATGGGGGCGCAGACCCGTCATGGCGAAACGGACTGGGGGGAGCCGCGGGGCGACGAGGCGTGGTGAGGCGGCCTACCAGCCCGAGCGCGGCCACTTCGTCTTCCTCGACTTCACGCCGCAGGCCGGCACGGAGCAAGCCGGGCGGCGGCCGGCCCTCGTGCTGTCGCCGCTCGCCTACAACATCGCTTCCGGGCTGGCCCTGGCGTGCCCGGTCACCAGCCAGGTCAAGGGCGGCCCGTTCGAGGTGCCGATTCCTCGCGGCGCGATGATCGCGGGCGTGGTGCTCTCCGATCACGTCAGAAGCATCGACTGGCTGGCTCGCAAGGCGTCGTTTCACAGCGTCGCGCCCCGGGATGTCGTGCTGGAGGTCCTGGCGCGGATCGAGGCCCTGCTGCAGCTCAGCCTCGATCCGTAGGGCGGGCGGCGGTGCCCGTCTGGCGGCGCGGCCGTGCCGACCTCGCCCTTCGACAAGCTCAGGACGAGGTTCAAATGGCAGGCGTGATCTCTCCGCCCTCATCCTGAGACGAGGCACACCCGGCGGCGCGTGCACCACGGCGCCTGGGTCACCCCCCACCCCAGCCCTCCCCCACAAGACCCCACAAGGGGGGAGGGAATCACAGCGCGACTCTCGACTTTCATAGCAGCATGGGGGCCGGCACGGTGCCGGGCGTGCGCCCTCTTCTCTGCGGCTCCGCGTCTCCGCGTGCCACTCGCGGCGGCGCCGCCACGCGGGGCTGCAAGCCGGCGACGGCCGGTGCGGCCGCCTGGATCGCCGGGTCGAGCCCGCCGATGACAGGAAGAGCGGCGTGAACCCCTACCGGTCGGCGGTGCCGGCCGGGACGCGCGACGCGCCGCCGACGGCGATGGAGACGACGACGGTCAGGCCCATGATCAGGGTGACCAGCGCGTTGATCTCCGGGGTGAATCCGACGCGCATCATCGCCCAGAGGCGGATCGGCAGCGTGCTGTCGTTGCCGACCAGGAAGAGGGTGATCAGGGTCTCGTCGAAGGACAGCGCGAGGCCGAGCACGGCGGCGGTGACCAGCGCGGTGCGCAGATTGGGCAGGATGACCAGCCACAGGGTCTGGCGGCGGTTGGCGCCGAGGTCGTAGGCGGCCTCGAAGAGGCTGTCGGAGAGCGACATCAGGCGGGTCAGGATGGTGCGGTAGACGAGCGCCAGCACGAAGACGGTGTGGCCGATGGTGACGGTGACCAGCGAGCGGTTGAGGCCGATGCCGTGGAACCAGATGAGCAGCGACAGGCCGGTGATGATCGGCGGCAGCAGGAACGGGATGAAGATCAGCACCTGGTGCAGCTCGCGCAGGCGGCTGCGGCTGCCGCGGTACCAGAGGGCGAAGACGACGCCGAGCGCCAGCGCGCAGGCGACCGAGCCGAGGCCGACCGACAGGCTGTTGAGCAGCGCGTCGACGATCTTGCCGTTCTGCCAGAGCCGGGCATACCAGGCGAGCGTCGGGCTGTCCCAGCGCACCTGGCCGCGCTCCAGCGGAAAGAAGGAGGTCAGCATGACGTAGACGAACGGGCCGTAGAGCACCAGCAGGGCGGCCGCCATGATGGCGGCCAGCACCCAGCGCACCGGGCGCGAGGCGTTCACCGCGCCGTCCCGCGCTGCCGCCCGGCCCATCCGGCGAGCAGCAGGGCCGCCAGCACGACGAGCAGCAGGATGACCGAGAGCGCGGCGCCGAACGGCCAGTTGTAGGCCATGCCGAACTGGCTGTAGACGACGCGGCCGTAGGTGAAGCCGGTGGTGCCGCCGACCATCTCCGGCGTGACGAAGTCGCCGACCGCCAGCACGAAGGTGAACATCGCGCCGGTCACCGCGCCGGGCAGGCTCAAGGGCAGCTCGACGCGGCGGAAGGCGTACCAGCGCCGGCCGCCGAGATCGGCGGCGGCGTCGAGCAGCTGGCGCGGGATGCGCTCCAGCGCGACGAAGATCGGCAGCGCGGTGAAGGGCAGCAGGATCACCGAGAGCGTGATCAGCACGGCGGTGAAGTTGAAGAGGAAGAGGTCGGAGGGCTTGTCGATCAGGCCGAGCCAGATCAGCGTGTTGTTGAGCACGCCCTTGGTGCCGAGGATGGCCCGGATGGCGTAGATCTTGATGATGTAGCTCATGAAGAGCGGCATGGTGAAGACCAGCGCCAGCACGTAGCGCAGCCGCCCCTTCAGCCCGGCCAGCAGGTAGGCGCAGGGATAGCCGACGACCAGGGTGATGGCGACGATCTCGAGCGCCAGCAGCACGGTCTTGAGGAACAGCGGCAGGTAGATCGCGTCGTCGAAGAAGCGGGCGTAGTTGCGCAGGGTCGGCTGGTAGACGATGCGGTCGGCCTCGACATAGAAGAAGCTGTGGGCGAGGAAGGCGAGTAGCGGCAGCAGCACGAGCAGCACCGGCAGGCCCCAGACCAGCCCGAGCCAGGCGGCCCGGCGCCAGGCGGCCCCTGCCCTGCCGCGGCGCGTCATGCCGGCGGCCTCACGGCGCGGCCTCGTCCGGCACCAGGCTGCAGTCCGCGGCCGACCAGCCGACCCGCACGCGGTCGCCGGCGGCGACGCCGAGGCCGGCCGGGCGGCTGGGGAGCTGCAGGGTGAGGGCGAGCTGCGGCGCGGCGTCGGCGGCGAGCCGCAGGGTCGAGCGGGCGCCGACGAAGCTGACCTCGGCGACGCGGGCGGCGAGCAGGTTGTCGGCGCGCTCGCCCGCGGCCAGCAGGTGCAGGCATTCCGGGCGGACGGCGAGCTGCGCGGCGGCGCCGGGGGCGAGCTCCGACCCACCGAGGCCGGCCGGCGCTTCGCAGGCGAGCGGGCCGAGCGCGGTGTCGAGCGTGGCGCGGCCGCCGGCGATCGCCGCGACGCGGCCGGGGACCAGGTTGTTCTCGCCGAAGAAGGTGGCGACGAAGCGGCTGGCCGGGCGGTAGTAGAGCGCGGCCGGCTCGCCGACCTGCTCGATGCCGCCGCGGTTCATCACCACGATGCGGTCGGACATGGTGATCGCCTCCTCCTGGTCGTGGGTGACGAAGAGGAAGGTGGTGGCGACCTCGCGCTGCAGGCCCTTGAGGAAGCCCTGCATCTGGCGGCGGAGCTCGGCGTCGAGCGCGCCGAGCGGCTCGTCGAGCAGCAGCACCTTGGGGCGGCAGATCAGGGCGCGGGCGAGCGCCACGCGCTGGCGCTGGCCGCCGCTGAGC
Organism: Dongiaceae bacterium; assembly: GCA_046349435.1. Classification (GTDB taxonomy): domain Bacteria; phylum Pseudomonadota; class Alphaproteobacteria; order Dongiales; family Dongiaceae; genus JAXMCI01. Next base: position 73,859 of record JAXMCI010000037.1, read on the forward strand.
TGGGCGGGGTAGCGCGATCCCAGGTCGCCGAGGCCGACCAGCCGCAGCGATTCGGCGACGCGGGCGCGGCGCTGGGATCGCGGCACGCGGCGCACGCGCAGGCCGAAGGCGACGTTCTCCGCGACCGTGAGATGCGGGAAGAGCGCGTAGTCCTGGAAGACGGTGTTGAAGGGCCGGTCGAAGATCTCGACGCCGGCGATGTCGCGGCCCTCGAACAGGATCTCGCCGCCGGTGGGGTCGGCGAAGCCGCCGATCAGGCGGAGGACCGTGGTCTTGCCCGAGCCGCTCGGGCCGAGGATGGTGAGGAACTCGCGCGGCCGGATGTCGAGGTCGATGCCGCGCAGCACGGCCAGCCCGCCATAGCTCTTGGCGAGCCGGCGCAGGCGCAGGATCGGCTCGCCAGGAGCCGTGGGGGCGCCGTCGGCGGGAGGGGTGGCTGCGGGTCCGTCCTGCGTCACGGTGCGATGGCCGGTGGGTTCCTGTCGTGCGATGCGGGCCGGCAGCGTGCCCCTGGCCCTCCCCCATTGTCATGCCCGGGCTCGACCCGGGCATCCATGGTGCGGTTGCCCCTGGATCGCCGGGTCAAGCCCGGCGATGACAAAGGGGGAGTGCAGCGCCGAGTGCGGAGGCGACGACGCCCCGCGGGCGATGGCCCGCGGGGCGCGGCAGCGGGTCGCCTGCTACTGGACCGGGGCGGCCTTGACCTCGTTCCACACGTCGGTGCGCCAGCGGAAGTCCTCGTAGGGGACCAGCCAGATCAGCTTGTCGGCGTAATCGAGGCCGGCCGAGTTGCTGACCGTGTTGCCGTAGCGGTGCTTCTCGGTCATCGACTCGCTGATCTTCTTGCTCAGGAAGAAATTCACCCAGGCCTGGGCGAGGTCCTTGTCCCGGGCGCCCTTGCTCATCGCCCAGGTGTCGACCCAGCCCATGCCGCCTTCCTTGGGGATCATGTACTTGGCGTGGTAGCCGGCCTTCTCCAGCTCGGCGATCTGCAGCTCGCCCATCGAGTACATCAGCACGGGGTCGCTGCTCTTCCAGATCTGCACGCCCTCGTCGAAGCTCTGGTAGTAGGTCTTGAGGTTCTTGCGGAGCGCGATGAGCTTGTCCTTGACCTCAGCCATCTGCTCCTTGGTCAGGTGGTAGGGGTCCTTGAAGCCCAGCGCCATGGCGCCGAGCGAGATGTTCTGGCCCGAGCTGTCGAAGGTCAGCACCCGGCCGGCATATTTCGGATCCCACAGCACGTTCCAGCTGTCCGGCGGCGGGTTGATCTCGTCGGTGTTGTAGATCAGGCCGATCGAGCCCCAGGCGAGCGGGATGCCGTAGACCTTGCCGTCCGGCTGCAGCACGGTCGGCACGTGCGCCAGGTCCTTGAAGGCGGGCAGCTGGTTGTCGCGGTTCGGCAGCTTGGCGAGGTCGAAGGGAACCGCCAGCCCGGCGTCGATGAACTTCTTGAGGTCGCCGGTATTGACCGAGAAGAGGTCGTAGTCGGCGCCGTCGGTGCTCTTCAGCTTGGTCCACATCTCGTCGTCGGAGGTGAGATAGGTGACCGAGACCTTGGCGTCGTGCTCCTTCTCGAACTCCTTCACCCAGTCGTCGTCGGCATAGCCCTCCCAGACGAGCAGGCGCAGCTCGGCGGCGGCGGCGGCCGGGCGCGCCGTGCCGGCCAGCGGCAGGGCGATCGCCGCGGCGGCGGCCAGCCCCAGGCAGAACCGTCTCGATAGATGTCGCATCGCTCGCTCTCCTCCCTTCAGGTGACCTTGGCCCTCGAGGTGATCTCGGCCTTCGGGTGATCTTGGCGGCGAGGATGGGACAGTCGCGCGCGGCTTGTCCAGGCCGATTTTCCGATCGGAAAATCGCGCTTGAGGGCGGGCATGGGCGCCGCTAGCCTGCGTCGCCCGGGGACAGTGGGCCGGAAGCAGCGGGGGGAACGGGACGCCATGCGCATCGCCAGCATCGAGGTGATCAACCTGCGCCATGCCTATCCGGCCGGCGGCGGGTTCCGCTATGCCGGCGGCGTCTGCACCGGGCGGCTGACCTCGCTCGTCAAGGTGAGCACGGAATGCGGCCGCACCGGCTGGGGCTCGGCCTACTCGCACCCGGAGATGGTGCGGCTGACCGTCGAGGGGCAGCTGGCGCCGCTGCTCGCCGGGGCCGACCCGACCGAGGTCGAGGCGCTGTGGCAGCGGATGTACGCGCTGACCCGCTGGTACGGCCGCAAGGGCGCCGCGGTGTCGGCGCTGGGCGCGCTCGACACCGCCTTCTGGGACCTGCGCGGCCAGGCGCTGGGCAAGCCGATCTGGGCGCTGCTCGGCGGCGAGCGCCGGCTGGTGCCGGCCTATGCCAGCGCGCTGCTCTGGCGCGACCGCGTCGAGGACC
>JAXMCI010000038.1:0-74873 GCA_046349435.1 Dongiaceae bacterium
GGCCAGCGCGATGGCACCCGACCAGTGGTCGAGCAGCCCGGCGACGGCGCCGACCACGGTCGACTTGCCGGAGCCGGATTCGCCGACCAGCCCGAAGGACTCGCCCTCGGCCACCGTGAAGGAGACGCCGCGCACCGCGTCGATCCGGGTCCGCCCCGTCCCGAAGCTGACGCCGAGATCCTCGACGGCGATCACGCCGGCTCCCCGGCGAGCCAGGCCGGGTCGCGCTGCAGCGTCGGCAGCATCGGCCGGTCGTCGTCGACCCGCGGCAGCGCCGCCAGCAGGCCGCGGGTGTAGGGATGGCGGGCGTGCTGCAGCTCGGCGGCGCGGCAGGTTTCGACGATGCGGCCGGCATACATGATCAGCACGCGGTCGCAGAAGCTGGCCACCAGGTTGAGGTCGTGGCTGATGAAGACCATGCCCATGCCGCGCCGGGTCACCAGCTCCTCGATGATCGCCAGCACCTGCAGCTGCACCGTGACGTCGAGCGCCGAGGTCGGCTCGTCGGCGATCAGCAGGTCGGGCTCGGGGATCAGCATCATGGCGATCATGATGCGCTGGCCCATGCCGCCCGACACCTGGTGCGGATAGAGGTGGTAGACGGTCTCGGGATCGCGGATCTTCACCGCCTCGAGCATGGCGAGCGTGCGGCGCCGCGCCTCGGCGCGCGAGGCGCGGCCGTGGATGCGGTAGGCCTCCTCGATCTGGTGGCCGACCTTCATCACCGGGTTGAGCGAGTATTTCGGGTCCTGCATGACCATGGCGATGCGGCGGCCGCGGATCTGCCGCATGCGCCGCTCGCTGGCCGCCATCAGGTCCTCGCCGCCGAGGCTGAGCCGGCGCGCCGTCACCAGCCCGGGGCGCGGCACCAGCCGCATCGCCGCCCGGCCGGTCAGCGTCTTGCCCGAGCCCGATTCGCCGACGATGCCGAGCCGCTCGCGGCCGACCGAGAAGGAGATGCCGCGCACCGCCTCGAAGCGCCCGGTGCTGGTCGGGAAGGTGACCCGGAGGTCCTCGACCTCGAGCAGGCCGTCGCTTGCCCGACTCGCGCTCATCGCTGCTTCGGGTCGAGCACGTCGCGCAGCCCGTCCCCCATCAGGTTGAAGCCGAGGCTGACCGCGAAGATGGCGATGCCGGGGATGGTCGAGACCCACCACTGGTCGAGCAGGTACTCGCGGCCCGAGGAGATCATGGCGCCCCATTCCGGCATCGGCGGCTGGGCGCCGAGCCCGAGGAATCCCAGCCCCGCCGCGGTCAGGATGATGCCGGCCATGTCGAGCGTCAGGCGGACGATCACCGAGGAGGCGCAGAGCGGCACGATGTGCCGCCACAGGATGCGCAGGGAGGAGGCGCCCTGCAGCTGCGCCGCCTTGATGAAGACGGCATTGCGCACGGTCAGCGTCTCGGCCCGCGCCAGCCGCGCATAGGGCGGCCAGGAGGTCAGCGAGATGGCGATGATCGCGTTCTCGATCCCCGGCTTGAGGGCGGCGACGAAGGCCATCGCCAGGATCAGCCTGGGGAAGGCGAGGAAGATGTCGGTGATGCGCATCAGCACGCGGTCGACGACGCCGCCGAGATAGCCGGAGACGGTGCCGACCAGCAGCCCGATCGGCACCACGATGGCGCCGACCAGCGCGACGATCGACAGCGTGATGCCGGACCCGTGGACGATGCGCGAGAGGATGTCGCGGCCGAGCTCGTCGGTGCCGAACCAGTGCGCGGCCGAGGGCGGCTGCAGGCGCCCGGGCAGGTCCTGGGCGTAGGGCGAGGGCAGCGGCAGCACCGGCGCCAGCACCGCCATCAGCACCAGCCCGAGCACGATGGCGAGCCCGACCATGCCGAGCCGGTTGCGCGCGAAGGCGAGCCAGCCGCGGTACCAGCGGCCGAGCGCCGCCTGGCGCCGGGAGTGCGGCGCCTCGTCGAGCAGCCAGGCGCGGGTGCCGCTCATCGGGCGCGCGGATCGACCAGCCGGTAGAGCAGGTCGCAGAAGAGGTTGATGCCGATATAGACCGCGCCGACCAGCAGGGTGCCGCCGAGCACCGCGTTCATGTCGACGTTGAACAAGGACTTGGTGATGTAGAGGCCGAGGCCCGGCCAGGCGAACACGGTCTCGGTCAGCACCGCGCCCTCGAGCAGCCCGGCATAGGAGAGCGCGATGACGGTGATCAGCGGCACCAGCATGTTGCCGAGCGCGTGGCGCCAGACGATGCGCCGCTCCGACAGGCCCTTGGCGCGCGCCGTCACCACGTATTCGGCGCGCAGCTGGTCGAGCATGAAGCTGCGCGTCATGCGGGCGATGTAGGCGAGCGAGTAGTAGCCGAGCAGGGCCGAGGGCAGCGCCAGGTGCGAGAGCGCGTCGCGGAAGGCGTCCCAGTCGCCGGCGAGCAGCGTGTCGACGGTGATCAGCCCGGTCACCGGCTCGATGAAGTCGGCATAGGCGACGTCGAGGCGGCCGGGCCCGCCGACCAGCCCGAGCCGGGCATAGAGCACCAGCAGCCCGACCATGCCGAGCCAGAAGATCGGCACGGAATATCCCACCAGCCCGATCACCCGCACCAGCTGGTCCGGCCAGCGCCCCTGGTGGGTGGCGGCGGCGATGCCCATCGGCACGCCGACCAGCACGCCGAGCAGGGTGGCCAGCGTGGCGAGCTCCAGGGTGGCCGGGAAGAAGTGCAGCAGGTCGTCCAGCACCGGCTGCGAGGTGATCACCGAGGTGCCGAGGTCGCCGTGCAGCACCTTGACGAGGTAGTTGACGAACTGCTGCCAGATCGGCAGGTCGAGGCCCATCTCCGCCCGCACCCGGGCGTAGGTCTCGGGCAGCGCCCGGTCGCCGACCACCGCCAGCACCGGATCGACCGGCACCACCCGGCCGATCACGAAGGTGACGAGGATCAGGCCGAGGAAGGTGAGGACCAGCGTGCCGAGGAAGCGGCCGGCCTCGCCGAGCCAGGCCGGCGGGAACGGGCTGCCGCCCGCCCCCGCCGGCACCGGCCGCGCCGGCTGGGCCGTCACCGGGAAACCGGGCCCGGTGCTTCGGCTACTTCGTGGTCGCCCGGTAGAACACCAGGTCGGTGTTCGGGCCGGAGAAGAAGCCCTCGACGTTGGCGCGGCGCGCCGTCAGCTCCGTCTCCTGGAACATGACGACGAGCGCGCCGTCGTCCTGCAGCTTCTTCTGGATGTCGAGATACATCTGCCGGCGCTTGTCGCCGTCGCGCTCGCGCACCGCCGCGTCGGTCTCCTTGGTGATGTCCGGGATGTCCCAGGCATTGCGCCAGGCGAGCGGCTTGGACTTGGCGTTGTCGGAATTGTCCGGGTTGCGCGCGAAGCTGTCGGCGTTGGAGTGCGGGTCGAGATAGTCGGGCGCCCAGTAGAGGATGACGATCTGGTGGTTGCGGGCGCGGTACTTGGTGATCACCTGCTTCGACTCGGCCGCGACGATGTTCACCTTGATGCCGGCCTGGCCGAAGGTCGACTGGATCGACTGCGCGATGTCGGAGAAGGGCGAGCTGTTGCTGGCGTCGATCTGCACCTCGAAGCCGTTGGGATAGCCCGCCTCGGCGAGCAGCGCCTTGGCCTTGGCGACGTCGAGATGGAACGGCGTGTCGGTCAGCGAGGCGTCGAAGCCCGACGGCCAGAAGGCCTGGTGCACCTTGTAGCGGCCCTGGAGGAAGGTCGATTCCATGCCCTGGTAGTCGATCAGCCAGCGGATCGCCTGGCGGACCTTCGGCTTGGCCAGCGCCTCGACCTTCTGGTTGAGGCCCATGTAGTAGACGGTCGCCTTGGGGTCGGCCTCGACCTTGATGTCCTTGTTGTCGGCGACGCCCTTGATCTGGTCCGGCGTCAGGTTGCGGGCGATGTCGATGTCGCCCTTCTCCAGCAGCAGCCGCTGCGCCGAGGCCTCCGGCACGTGGCGGACGATCACCCGCTTCATCGCCGTGGCGGGCTTGCGCGCACCCGGGAACGCCTCCATCGCCACCGACTCGTTGGCCTTCCAGGCCTTGAGCACGTAGGGGCCGGAGCCGGCCGAGTGGGTCTTCAGCCACTCATGGCCGAAATCGCCCTTCGTCTCGTGCGCCATCGCCACCTTCTTGTCGATGATCGAGGCGACGCCGGCGGTCAGGCAGTTGAGCACGAAGGTGGGCGCGAGATCCTCGGTGATGGTCAGCGACACCGTCTGCGGGTCGGTCGCCTTGACCAGCTTGGTGACGTTGTCGGGCGTCCAGCCGAGCTGGGTCAGGATGAAGGCGGGCGTCAGGTTGAGCGCGATCACCCGCTGGAAGGAGAAGGCGACGTCCTCGGCGGTGACCGGGTTGCCCGAGGCGAACTTGAGGCCGGGGCGCAGCTTGAAGGTGATGGTGCGGCCGTCGTCGCTGACGCTGTAGCTCTCGGCCGCGGTCGGCACCAGCTTCTTGATGTCCTCCAGCTCGTAGCCCATCAGCCGGTCGTAGAGATTGCCGACGATCTCGCCGCCCGAGAGCTCGAAGGTCTCGGCCGGGTCGAGCGTGATGATGTCGTCGATGTTCTTGGCGATGACCAGCGTGTCCTTCGGCGTCGCGGCGAACGCCGGCGTCGCGCCGAGCGCCGCGGCCAGGACCAGGCTGGCAACCAGCTTTCTCATGTGAACCTCCCTCTTGGCCGAGTCCCCGCGAACCACTGCGCAGGGGGCGGCGTCTTGGCCGGCTATGGTGGAAGGCCGGCCGCGGCGCTGTCAAGCGAAGGGAAGCTCTCCTCGCCGGGCGGACAGGCCCGGCTGCGCCCGGCGACGCGGGGCGGCCCCGCGCCGCCGGGCGCCCGGACCGCTAGCGGAAGCCCTTCTTGCTCAGCTCGAGCACGCCCGCCGCCTTGTCCTTGGTGATGAAGCCCGGGCCGGTCGGCCAGGCGGTCGGCGCGATGACGCCGTACTTGCGGTAGTTGTCGAACAGCACCACCGGCAGGTAGCCCATCAGGAACTGCTGGGCATCGGTGGCGAAGAGCAGCGTGCCGTCGGCCACCCGCTCGAGGATCTCCGGGGTCATGTCGAAGGTCGCCATGGCCTTGAGCCGGCCCTTGGCGTCGAGCTCCTTGACCGCGTTCAGCATCGGGATGGCGCTGGTCGGACCGAGCGCGATGATCGCGTCGACGCTGCCGTCCTTCTGCAGCGCCGCGGCGATGCGCGACTTGGAGTCGACCGGGTCCATGGTCACCGGCAGCACGGTCTCCTTGACGGCCGAGCCGTCCTTGACGCCGTTGCAGCGGTTGTCGAGGTCGGTGTTCCCGACCTCCATGTTGATGCACATGATGTGGGTGGCGCCGGCGGCGGCCAGCCGCTTGCCGACCAGCACGCCGGCCTGGTACTCGTCCTGGCCGAGATAGCCGATGATGCCGAGCTTCTGGAAGGTGCTGAGGCCGGAATCGATGCCGAGCACCGGGATGCCGGCGGCGATGGCGCCCTGGATCGAGGCCTTGAGCGCGTCGGCGTCGGGGATCGAGACGACCAGCCCGTCGGGCTTGCTGGCGACCGCCGCGTCGATCATCTTGGCCATCGCCGACATGTCGAAGGTGTCGGGCGATTCGTACTGCACGTCGGCGTTGTAGACCTTCGCCGCCTCGGCCAGCCCGTTCTTGATGGCGTTCCAGTAGGGGTCGCCGGCCTGGCCGTGGGTGACGAAGATCACCCGCATCTTGTCGGCCGCCGCCGCCTGGCCGACGGCCAGGCCGAGGGCCACGGCCAGGCCGGCGAGCGCCAGCAGGCCGGTCCGCATTCCGCCCGAGATCCTCATTCGTCTCCCTCCTCCTCGTTATGCCCTCGGCGGAACGGAGCGCCCGCCCTCAGGCCTCGACCGCGATCGTCGTCGCCGGGCCTCGCCCGACGCGCGCTAGCCCTGCAGGTCGAACTTCTGGATGTCGACCGGCGTGGCGTTGCGGATGTCGGCTTCCTCCGGCGACAGCCCGGCGAGCGCCACCCGCGCGGCGACGCCGATATTGTGGATGGTGTCGGCGATCTCCTTGTCGGTGTGGCGCGGGTGGGTCGGCACCATCACCGTGCGGTTGAGGATGGCCAGCGACCCCGCGCACATCTCCTTGCTGTAGGTCCGCCGGCAGCCCTCGTTCTCCTTCATCTTGTAGGGGTTCAGCGCCGGGTGGGCGGCGCCGGCGCCCATCAGCACCTGGTCCCATTCGGTGTAGTTGTGCCGGCCGGTCTTGCCGGCGATCACCGTCGGGAAGACCTTGACGAAGCGCTCGGCCGCCTCGGCCGAGGGCAGGCTGTAGATCACCTGGGTGGCGCAGTCGTAGGTCGGGCTGTTGAGCGGCGCCGGCCGGAGGCCGAGATTGCCGAGCGAGGCGGTCCCGGCGAGGATGCGGTCGCGCTCGCGGCGCATCGTCGCGACCATCTCGTCGATGCGGTCGAGCTGGACGTTGAGCATGGCGCCCATCAGCTCCGAGGCGCGCGCCCCGTTGGCGGCGAAGGGCTGCACCGCGTCGTTGCGGCCCTGCCAGTAGAAGTGGCAGGGATCGATGGCGCAGCGCGCCCGCTCCGCCACCGTGTCGTCGTCGGTGACGACGCCGCCGCCCTCGCCGCAGGTCATGTTCTTGAAGTAGTTGAAGCTGAAGGCGCCGACCTTGCCGAGGCTGCCGAACTTGCGGCCCTCGTAGCCGCCGCCGACGCCCTGGCAGGCATCCTCGATGACGATCAGCTTGTGCTTCGCGGCGATCGCCAGGATCTCGTCCATGGCGCAGGCGGTGCCCCACATGTGGACGGGCACCACGGCCCGGGTGCGCGGCCCGATCGCCGCCTCGAACGCCGCCGGGGCGAGGGTCAGGCTCTCGTCGATGTCGACGATCACCGGGATCGCGCCGACCGCCAGCACCGAGGTGGCGGTCGCCATGTAGGTGTGCGCCGGGATCAGCACCTCGTCGCCCGGCCCGAGCCCGACGCCGATCATCGCCGCGACCAGCGCGTTGCTGCCCGAGGCCGCCATGGCGAAGTGCTTCTTGCCGAGGTACTTGGCGTAGCGCGCCTCGAACCGGTCGCACTCGCTGCCGACGCCGTAGCGGAACAAGGCGCTGTTGGCGATCACCTTGGCGACGGCGTCGATCTCTTCCTGTCCGACGATGTACATGGGCGCACTCTCCTCTCCGCCGCCTCGGGGCGGCGCCGGGCAGAGCATAAGCCGGCCATGGCTCGTCAAGAAGAGCCAACCCACGCGATTTCCATGGAACCACTTCCCCGCCCGGCCCCCTCCCCCGTCGGCGGGACGTCAGGCTGGCGTTGCCGGGCCGAGGCCGGCCACGGCCGTCGCCGGCAGGCCGCGCGACCGGACCGGCCGCGCCGCGGCGGCGGGTTGGCGTGCCGCCGTGGCGACGATCACCCCGTAGAGCAGCAGCAGGGCGTAGCAGGGCAGGGCCGGACCGACGAACCAGCCCCAGAGCGGGTGCAGCGCCTCCTTCGGCAGCCGGATCGCGGCCGCCATCCAGGCGAGGGCGAGGAGCCGCCAGGCCCAGGGGGAGGGCCGGCCCTGGCGCAGCAGGTGATCGCCGATGGCGGCGAAGGCGACGAGCAGGACCGGGAAGTAGTAGGCCCAGCCGAGCGGCGAGAGCAGCAGCATCAGCGGGACGGTGGCGGCGAACAGCAGGTCGCGGTCCGGCCGGCGCCAGGCCAGCCAGATCCAGCTGGCGAGCAGGCCGAGGCTGGCGGCGGCGACCGCCGCGCGGCACAGTCCCGGCGCGCGAACCAGCGGCGCTTCCGCGGTGGCGCCGATGATGCGCTCGAGGAAGCCGGTGACCGAGGCGTTCCAGCTCCGGTCGAGCCAGGTCACGGCGCCGAGGACCTCGACGTACCTGGCGTAGTCCGACGCGCCGAGCACGGCGGCCGCGAGCGCGTTGCAGGCGAGCAGGCCCGCCAGGGCGCAGAGCAGCGCCCGCCAGCGGCGCTGCACGAGCAGCATCAGGAGGAACAGCCCGGCGAAGAGCTTGATTGAGAGCGCCACGCCGAGGATGGTGCCCGCCAGCCCTTCCCGTCCCGCGCGCTGCGCCGCCCAGGCCGCCGCGAGCAGGGCGAGGAGCAGCAGCGAGAGCTGCCCCAGCTCGACGCCGAGCCAGGTCGGATAGGAGCAGAGGAGGAGCAGCAGCGCGCCGGCTTCCGCCGCCCGGCGTTCCGGCCCCGGCGGGACCGCCGTGCGGGCCAGCAGCAGCGCGCCCGCGACGCCCAGCGCCAGCGACAGCAGCGACCAGGCGAGGAAGGAGTCGGGCAAGGCGAGCCGGGCGAGCGGCAGGAACAGGAGCGTCTGGAACGGCGGGTTCAGGTTCGGCCCGAGGATCTCGCCTTCCTCGGCCGGGCCGTTCGGAACGAAGCGCGCCGCCGTGGCGGGGTGGTAGATGCTCCCGCCCTCGAGGGCGAACTGCGCGCTGGCATAGAACTTGTTGTAGTCGGTCTCGCTGTAGCCGCGATGGATGGCGGCGAGGTGGGCGAGGTAGACGCAGAGCAGCACCAGCGCGGCACCGAGCGCCGCGGCGAGCGCGGCGCGAGGGCGCGGGATGGGCGAGACAGGCATCGGGTCACCGTCCGTGGCTGGTGGGAGCGATCGGGGGCGGCGAGGCCGGCCGCCCCCGCTTCGCGCGAGCGGTCAGCGAGCGGCGGGCGGGACCGCCGCGGCATCGACCCCGTCGAGGCTGATGCCGTTGAGGCCGCCGGTGCCGCCAGGGCCGCTGGCCATGGCGCGCTCGGCCGGCTGCAGGGCGAAGGTCAGCACGACCGTCGCCAGCGCGGCGGTCGCGAGCAGGATGCGAAGGGTCTTCTTCCGGTTCATGGTTCTCTCCTCTCGACCCCGATCGATGCGGTGGCCGCGGGCGCCGGGGTCGGGAGGGCGCCCAGAGGCCGATGCGGTAGACGTGATGGCGGCCGCCTAGTGCGTCTCGCCGGCGGCCCCCTCGCCCGGGGCGAAGGAGCGGTTGAAGAGGATGGCGCCGGGCGCGCGGTCGGTGCAGCCCGGCCCGTTGGCGGCCGCGCGCAGGCGCGGGCACTCGGCCAGCACCTGCTCCAGCGTCGCCACCGCCGGGATGCGGGTGCGGGCGACGCAGGCCGCGCCCTGCGGCGTCCAGGCCGCCTCGAAGCTCATGCCCGGCCAGGGATCGTCGACGATCACCCCGCCATGGTCGTAGTAGTTGATGCGGGTGCCGTTGCGGGTGTGCGGCCGCCCGTCGCCGCAATAGTCGGCCCGCACCATGTGGGTGCAGGCGGCGTGCAGGGCGACCATCTCGGGATGCCAGGGACGGTAGCCGAAGCGGATGCACTTGGCCTGGGCGCCGGCGGTGCAGGTGATGGCGACCGGGCCCGCGGCGCGGCCCGCGGCGTCGTAGGCGGCGGCCAGGGGAAAGCCCCAGCGCTCGCCGAACGGGTCGGGCTGGCAGAGCGCCCGGCGGGCGCCGCCCGGGCCGTCGGCCACGCTCAGCGCGTAGAGCGTCGTCTCGCCGCTGCGGTCGCGCGGGTCGGGCGCGACGGCGTCGATGCGCACCGCCATCGGCTTGCCGTCGCTGCCGACCGGGATCTCCACCGTCAGCCCGACCAGCGCGGCGCCGGCGAGCCGCCGTCCGTCGGCGAGGCGGACCGTCATCGCGGTGCGCTGCACCTCGACCGCGGAGACCGCGGGCGACTCCGCTGCGGCTGCGCCCGCGGCGAGCAGCAGCAGGAGCCCGGCCGCGGCCAGGCGGGTGGAAGTGCGGATCGGCAGGAGCGCGGTCATGGCGATCTCCGGCGGTCCGGAGCGGCGCGGCGGCCGCCCCGGATGCCTTCGGGCGATCAGCGATCGCCGGTCGCGGACCGGCAGGCGGCCCGCGCGTCGATCCCGTCGAGGCTCACGCCGTTGATGCCGCCGGTGCCGCCCGGGCCGCCGGAGGCGACCACGACCGAGCCCGCCGCCTCGGCCGACGCCGACCGGGCATCGCAGCCCGACTCCGGCGCCACGCCGTCCAGGCTGGTGCCGTTGGTGCCGGTCGCGCCGGGAAGGCCGCCGCCGGCCAGCGCCCGGTGCGCCGGCTGCAGGGTGAACGTCAGCGCGACCGCCGCCAGCGCAGTGGTCGCGAGCAGGTTGCGAAGCGTCTTCTTGGTCATGGTCTGTCCCTTCGTCTCGAAAATTGATACGACGGCCGAGGGCGCCGTGATCGCAGCACGCCCGCGGCAGAGGCTGTTGCCTGTGACGAGAATGGCGTTTCAGGGTTTCGCGGCGATTTCGCCGCGCGTTAAAAGTGTTAACGGCGCCACGGCAGCGCGGCCGGGCGGAAGCGCGCCGGGACCGCCAGGGGGCGTCGACCGGCGGCGGGGAGGACCGCATGTCGGGGCGCGACCACGCCAGGCAGGGCTTCGCCCCCCTGCGGCTGGGCGCCCGGGGTGCCCGCTTCCCCGGCGCTGCCCGGCTATCCCGCCGATCTGCGCCGGCCGGGAACGGCGGTGACCGACCTGGCGCGCGACAGCGCGGCCGCCGGGGCCGGCCTCACTCGCCGTTGGGCACGAACATGTAGCCGGCGCCGCGGACCGTCCGGATCAGGCGGGGCCGCGCCGGGTCGCGCTCGATCTTGCGGCGGATCCGGGTGATGCGGACGTCGACGCTGCGGTCGAACGGGTCCCAGGGGCGGCCATGCGCCAGGTCAAGGATCTGGTCGCGGTTGAGCACCCTGTTGGGGTGGGTGACCAGCGCCCGCAGCAGCTCGAACTCCATGCCGCTCAGCGGCACCTGGCTGCCGTCGGCGGCGAACAGGCGCTGCGCGGCGAGGTCGAGCTGGAAGCGGCCGCCGACCGGGACGCGGTCGGACGCCGGCGCAGGAGTCGCGGCCTGGCGCGCAGGTTGCGGGCCCGCCGCCGGCGCGGCGCGGCGCAGCACGCTGCGGATCCGGGCCAGCAGCTCGCGCAGGTCGAAGGGCTTGGTGACGTAGTCGTCGGCGCCGAGCTCGAGCCCGACGATGCGATCGACCACGTCGCCGACCGCCGTCAGCATGATAAAGGCGGTCCGCGTCTCCTGGCGCAGGTAGCGGGCGAGGCTGAGCCCGTCCTCGCCGGGCATGTTGATGTCGAGGAGCACGAGATCGACCGGCCCGCCCCGCATGGCGGCGCGAAGCGCCGTTCCATCCGCCGCGGTGGTGACGGCAAAGCCGCGCCCCGTCAGGAACTCCTCGAGCATCGCGCGCAGCCCGGCCTCGTCGTCGACGACGACGATGTGCGCTTGGTCCCCCATGGCGCCCCTCGTGCCGGCCCGACCGCCGATCGGACGATCACCCGTTCTGCCGCGGGCGCCGGGCCGGCGGAACTCTACCGACGAAGCTTCGCCGTGCCAATGGGCTCGCCCGCGCCGCCGGAGCGGATGCCGCTCAGCCGCCCCAGAGCTCGGCGAAGACGCGCAGGAAATTCTCGCCGAGGATGCCGGCGATGTCGGCGTCGGAATAGCCGCGGCGCGACAGGGCGGCGGCGACGTTGCCGGCCTCGGCATGGCCGGTGAGGCCGGTCGGCCAGATCCAGGGCGGCTTCGGGATGTAGCGCTCGTCATAGCCGAAATAGACGTAGTCGTCCTCGTCCTCCTCGGCGAAGTCGAAGCCGAGCCCGACCTGGCGGGCGCCGATCTTGTCGGCGAGGTAGTCGACCTGGTCGATCAGCGTGTCGAGGCTGGGGCGGCGCTGGCGGTCGAGGAAGAACGGCACCGCGCAGGCGCCGATCACCCCGCCCTTGGATCCCACCGCGCGGATCACCTCGTCGGTCAGGTTGCGCGGCGTGTCGCAGAGGGCGCGGACATTGGCGTGCGTCACCAGCACCGGCTTGGTCGCGTGCTCGATCGACTCGAGCTGGGTGCGCACCCCGGCATGGGAGAGGTCGACGGCGATGCCGAGCGCCTCCATGCGGGCGATCGCCTGGCGGCCGAACTTGCTGAGGCCCGCGTCGGTCGGCTCGAAGCAGCCATCGCCCAGCCGGTTGCGCGAATTGTAGGTCACCTGCATCACCCGGAGGCCGCAGGCATGGAAGATGTCGAGGAAGTCGAGCTCGTCCTCGATCGGGTCGGCGCCCTGGAAATGCACGACGATCGCCGTCTTCCCCGCCGCCTTGGCGGCGCGGATGTCGGCGACGCTGCGGGCGATGCGGATCTTCTGCGCGCCCGCGCGCTCGATCGCCAGCCACTTCGCCAGCACCTCCATGGTGGTGCGGAAATCCTCGATCGCGCCGACCGTGGCGAGCGCCGCGTCGACCCCGCCGGCGACCAGGTCGGGCAGCCGGCGCGGCAGGTCGCGCGGCTGCAGCATCGGGGCGGTGGCGTCGAGATAGATGCCCATGGCGTCCTCCCTCTCAGATCCCTGAATCGGCATTCCAGCAGCGCACCTCGCGGCCCGGGCCGGGGCTGGTGGCCGGCGGCGCCTCCTGCTCGCATTGCGCGGTGCGCCGGGCGCAGCGCGGCGCGAAGGCGCAGCCGGGCGGCTTGGCGGCGAGGTCGGGGGGACGGCCCTCGATCGCCACCAGCCCCGCGGCGGATCGGGCCTCGATGCGCGGCACGGCGCGCAGCAGCGCCGCGGTATAGGGATGCCGGGGATCGCCGAACACCGCGGCGGTCGGGCCGGATTCGACGATGCGGCCGGCATACATCACCAGCACCCGGGCGCAGAAGCGCGAGACCAGCGCGATGTTGTGGGTGATCAGGACGATGGCGGTGCCGGTCTCGACGTTCATCGCGCCGAGCAGGTCCATGATCTGCGCCTGCACGGTGACGTCGAGCGCGGTGGTCGGCTCGTCGGCGATCAGCAGCTTCGGCCGGTTGGCCATGCCGATGGCGATCATCACGCGCTGGCGCATGCCGCCGGAATATTGGTGGGGATAGTCGCGGGCGCGCTGCGCCGGCTCGGCGATGCGCACGGCGCGCAGCATCTCGACGGCGCGCTGCGCGGCGGCGGCGGGGCCGATCCGCTGGTGCGCCTCGATCGTCTCGCGGATCTGCTTGCCGACCCGCAGCACCGGGTTGAGCGAGGCCGAGGGGTCCTGGAATATCATGCCGACGGCGCCGCCGCGCACCCGGCGCATCGCCGGCTCGGGCAGCGCCAGCAGGTCCTGGCCCTCGAGCGCGATGCGCCCGCCGGCGACGTGGCCGGGCGGCGGCAGCAGGCGCAGGATGGAGAGCGCCAGCATCGACTTGCCGGAGCCGGACTCGCCGACCACCCCCACCACCTCGCCGGGGTCGAGCGCGAAGGAGACGCCGTCGACCGCCTCGACCGTGCCGCGCGGCGTCGGGATGTGGACGCGGAGGTCGGCGACCTCGAGCAGCGGCGCGGTCGTCCCGCGGGGCGGCGCGGCAGGCATCGGCGCCGTCATCGCGCCAGCATCGGCGCCACCGCCGGCGCGTGGGCGGCGGTCTGCGCCGCGAAATGGCAGGCCGCCGGATGGACGTCGCCGGTGGCGAGCGCCGGCGGATCGCGGCGGCAGATCTCCGGCCGGCCCAGCCGCTCGTAGAGCCAGCAGCGGCCGTGGAAGCGGCAGCCCGGCGGCAGCGCGGCCGGCGAGGGCGGGTCGCCGGACAGCAGCGCGGCGGGCGGCGGCACCTGCGGATCGGTGGCGAGCTGCGGCACGGCGGCGAGCAGCGCCACGCTGTAGGGATGGCGGGGCGCGGCGAAGAGATCGGCGGTGGCGGCGAGCTCGACCACCGTGCCGAGATACATCACCGCCACCCGGGTCGCGATCTGCCGCACCACGGCGAGGTCGTGCGAGATGAAGAGGTAGGCGAGGCCGAGGCGGGCCTGCAGCTGCAGCAGCAGGTTGACGATCTGCGCCTGGATCGAGACGTCGAGCGCGCTCAAGGGCTCGTCGCAGACCACCAGCAGCGGCGCGCCGGCGAGCGCCCGGGCGATGCCGATGCGCTGGCGCTGGCCGCCGCTGAACTCGCGCGGCAGGCGGCGGGCGGCGTCGGGCGGCAGCCCGACCAGCTCGAGCAGCTCGGCGACGCGAGCGCGGCGGGCGGCCGCCGGCGCGCCGGCGATGCGCAGCGGCTCGGCGACGATGGCCGCCACGCTCTGCCGCGGATCGAGGCTGCCGAAAGGGTCCTGGAAGACCATCTGCATGCGGCGGCGGCGCTCGCGCAGCGCGCGGCGGCCGAGCCCGGTCAGGTCCGTGCCCTCCAGCACCACCTCGCCGCCGGTCGGCCGCTCCAGCATGACCAGCGCGCGGCCAAGCGTCGTCTTGCCGCAGCCGCTCTCGCCGACCACCGCCAGGGTCTCGCCCGGCATCACCGCCAGGCTGACCCCGTCGACGGCGCGGATCCAGCGGCGCGGCGCGAAGGCAGCACGGCGCGCCGGGAACCAGACCTTGAGGTCGCGGGCCTCGAGCAGCGGGGTGGCCGGCAGCGGGGTGGCCGGCAGCGGGGTGGCCGGCAGCGGCGTCGCCTGCATCGGCTCAGCTCCGCCGGGCGCCGCGCAGCGCCGGATCGAGCAGGTCGCGCAGCGCGTCGCCGACCATGTTGAGGGCGAGCAGCGTGAGGCCGATGGCCAGCGCCGGCGCCACCAGCAGGTGCGGGTAGGACTGGATCGACTGCACCCCGGACGCGATCATGGTGCCCCAGCTCGGCGTCGGCGGGTCGACCCCGACGCCGATGAAGCTGAGGCCCGCCTCGAGCAGGATGGCGTTGGGCACCACGAAGGTGACGGCGACCAGGATCACCGGCAGGGTGTTGGGCAGCAGGTGGGTGCGCAGCACGAACCACCCCGAGGCGCCGGCCAGCCGGCAGGCCAGCACGTACTCGGCCGATTTCAGCGACAGCACCTGGGCGCGCACCAGCCGCGCCGTGGTCAGCCAGCAGGTGAGGCCGAGCGTCAGCAGCACGCCGAGCAGCCCGCCCGAGCCGCGATAGAGCTCGGCGAAGGGCGCCATGACGCCGCTGACGTCGCCGCTCAGCTGGCCCTTGACCAGCGAGGCGACGAGGATGGCGAAGAGCGTGTCGGGGAAGGCGTACATGCTGTCGACGAAGCGCATCACCGCGCTGTCGGCCAGCCCGCCGGCATAGCCCGAGGCGGCGCCGACCAGCACGCCGATGGCGACGGCGATCAGGGTCGAGGTGGCGGCGACGATCAGCGACACCCGGCCGCCATAGGCGAGCCGCGCCAGCAGGTCGCGGCCGAGCTCGTCGGTGCCGAGCCAGTGCGCCGCGCTGGGCCCGGCGTTGCGGTGCAGGATGTCCTGCTTGAAGGGGCCGTAGGGCAGCCACGGCGCGACCACGGCCAGCACCAGCACCAGCAGCAGGAAGGCGACGCTGGCGGCCAGCGCCGGGTTGCGCGCGATCCAGCGCAGCGCGCGCAGTGGCGCGCCGGCGGCAGCGGCCGGCATCGCGGCGGTGCTCATCGCGCCCGCACCCTGGGGTCGAGCGCGAAGTAGGCGAGGTCGACCAGCAGGTTGATGACGACGACGAAGACCGCGTAGACCAGCGTGGTGCCGATGATCACCGGATAGTCGCGCGCCGCCACCGCGAGCACGAAGTAGCGGCCGAAGCCGGGCACGCCGGCGATCGACTCGACGAAGAAGGACCCGACCAGCACGTAGGAGGCGTAGACGCCGACCACGGTGACCACCGGGATCAGCGCGTTGCGCCCCATATGGCCGATCACGATGGCGAGCGGCCGCAGCCCCTTGGCGCGGGCGGTGCGGATGTAGTCGAGATGCATGACCTCGAGCATCGAGCTGCGGAAGTAGCGGATGACGGCGGCCAGCGGCGCCAGCGCCAGCGAGAAGACCGGCACGATGGCCGACGCGCTGAACAGGCCCTTCCAGCCGAAGGTGGGCACCCAGCCGAGCCCGACCCCGAGCAGCACGATGAGGATCGAGGTGACGACGTAGGTCGGCATCGAGATGCCGAGCGTCGAGACGGTGCGGATCGCGCCGTCGACCAGGCGGCTGCGCGACAGGGCGGCGAGCGCGCCGAGCGGCAATCCCAGCAGCACGGCGAGCGCCATCGCGGCGAGCCCGAGCTCGATCGAGACCGGCAGGAAGTCGGCGACGATCTCGGCCACCGTGCGGCTGCGGTCGCGGTAGCTGGGGCCGAGGTCGCCCTGCACGGCGCCGGCGAGATAGGCGAAGTACTGGGTCAGGACCGGCTGGTCGAGGTGATAGCGGGCATTGAGCGAGGCGACCACCGACGGGTCGACCGGCCGGTTGCTGCCGATGTCCCAGGGCGAGCCCGGGGTGACATGGGCGATGGCGAAGACCAGCGTATAGACGAGCAGCAGGGTCGGGATGCCGGCGGCCGCCCGCCGGACGACGAATCCCAGCATCCCGACCCGGAGAGCTCCTGCCCTCGACGAATGCGGCCTAGCGGAAGCTCGCCTCGCCGATATGGAACTCGTCGAGCACGCCCTCGTGGTTGAAGTTGGCGACGTCCGGCTTGATCAGCCAGAGGTCGGTCGGGTTGTAGAGGGCGGTAGCGGGCTGCTCCTCCTCGAGGATCTTGTTGGCCTGGCGGAAGATCTCGACCCGCTTGGCGACGTCCGTCTCGGTGGCACCCTTGGCGACCAGCGCGGCGAAGTCGGCGTTCTTGAAGTGCATGTTGCGGTAGTCCGCCATGAACAGGTCGCCGTACCAGTTCTGCGGATCGGCATAGTCGCTGTACCACTGGTTCAGCATGACGTCGTAGGGCTCGCCCTTGCGCGCCTTGACCCAGGCCCGGTAGGCGTTCTCCTCGAGCACGTTGATGTTCGACTGGATGCCGAGATTGTCGGCCCACATCTGCTGCAGCAGCTGGGCGATCAGCGGCTGGCCGCGATTGGCGGACGCGGTGATGGTGAAGCTCGGGAAGCCCTTGCCGCCGGGGAAGCCGGCGTCGGCGAGCAGCTTCCTGGCGTCGTCGACCGTGCCCTTGATGGCGTCGGCCGGGTTGCTGCCCGGGATCAGCTCCGGCACCAGCGTGTCGGCGACGTGCGCGGTGTCGTCGCTGACCGCGGCGACGATCGCCTTGCGGTCGATGGCGAGCGCCAGCGCGTGGCGGACCCGCTTGTCGTTCCACGGCGCCCGGCTGTTGTCGTACTGCACCCAGACGGTGGCGGCGGCCGGATAGGGCGAGAGCTGCTTGGCGAGCTCGGCGTCCTTGCGCACCCGCGGGATGTCCTGCGACGGCACGCAGGTGGTGACGTCGACCTCGCCCGCCTCGTAGGCGCGCAGCTGCGCGGTGCAGAGATCGCCGCTGGCGATCGTCATCTCGACCCGCCCGATCGCCGGCTTGGCGCCGCCGTAGTTCGGGTTCGCGACCAGCACGATCGACTGGTCGGGCTTGCGGCTCTCCAGCTTGTAGGGGCCGTTGGTGACGATGTTCTCCGGCTGGGTCCACTTGTCGCCCGTCGCCTCGACCACCTTGCGCGGCACCGGCGTCAGGTAGGGCAGCGCCAGGATGGCGCGGAACTGCGGCGCCGGCTTGGCGGTCACCACCTGGAGGGTGTCGTCGGAGAGCGCCTTGACGCCGAGCTGGCCGACGTCGGCGAGCTTGCCGGTGTTGTAGGCCTCGGCGTTCTCGATGTCGTAGAACATGCTGGCGACTTCGCTCGCCGACTTGGGGTCGAAGATGCGCCGCAGGCTGTACTCCCAGTCATGCGCGGTGACCGGGTCGCCGTTCGACCATTTGTAGCCGGGCTTCAGCTTGATGGTCCAGGTGCGGCCGTCCGGCCCGACCTCGATGCTCTGGGCCTGCAGCATGGTCAGCTGGCCGTCGGCGCCCATCCGCGCCAGCGGCTCGAACATCTGGTGGATGACGTAGATCGAGTAGTCGGTGGCGAGGTTCGGGTCCATGAAGCGCGGCTCGCCGACGATCATGCGGAACGGCCGGTTGGCATCGGCCGCCGGCGCCTGCCCCGGCGCGGCCACCGCACCGACCAGCAGCGCCAGCGCCGAGGCGATCGTCGCCATGCGCAAGCTCTTCATCTCTCTGCCCCCTTCGTCTGTCAGCCTTTTCTTGGCAGCGCCCGGCCGGGCACTTGCCGCGCGGTGACGATAGACGCTCCTTCGGCGGCGGGCCAGACCTCTTCCGCCACCCCTTCCGCCACGGGCCGGAACCGGCCAAGATCGGCGCCGCCACCGCCAGGGGAGTCCCGCCCGTGATCCACGTCCTCGCCTTCATCACCGCCCAGCCCGGCAAGCGCGCCCAGCTGCTCGCCGAGTTCCGCAAGATCATCCCGGCGGTCCATGCCGAGGCCGGCTGCATCGAGTACGGCCCGGCCACCGACACCCCGGAGATGGGCCCGATCCAGACCCCGCTCGGCCCCGACGGCTTCGCCGTGGTCGAGAAGTGGGAGACCCCGGAGCACCTCATGGCGCACGCCGTGGCGCCGCACATGAAGGAGTACGGCGCCCGGACCAAGGACCTGGTCGCCAGCCGCGTCATCCACGTGCTGTCGCCGGCCTGAGCCGGCAGGGGCTTGTTCCCGATCTGGGAACGCCCTATATTCGGCCATGCGGATCATCGCGCGGAGCGTGCTGATCGCGTTCGGCGACAGGCACCCTGACGCGAAGATCGCCCTGGAGCGCTGGTATCGCCTCGCCAAGATGGCACGCTGGACGTCAACCGACGAGATCCAGAAGGCCGTGCCACGGTGCAAGGTGCTGAATCGCGATCGCGTCCGTTTCGAGGTCGCCGGAGGCAGCTATCGTCTGATCGCCGCTTTCGATTTCCGGCGACAGGTAGCCTGCGTGAAGTTCGTCGGCACCCACGCCGAGTATGACCGCGTCGACGCGCTCACGGTGGCGCAGTTCTGAGGAGCAGGCGGCGATGGACGTCAAGCCGATCCGGAACGACCGCGAGCACCGTGCCGCGCTCGCCGAGATCGATCGCTGCTGGGGCGCAGCCGAAGGAACCGAGGAGGGTGATCGGCTGGACCTGCTGCTGGCCCTGGTGGAGATCTACGAGGCGAGGCGGTGGCAAGTCGAGAGCGACGAACGGTTCGATCCCATCGACGTCCTGCACTACGCCATCGCGGAGCTCGGGCACACCCAGGCCGAGTTGGCCGAGATCCTCGGCTCGCGCTCGCGGGCCTCGGAGATTCTCGCCCGCCGTCGCGCTCTCACGGTCGAGATGATCCATCGCATTGGCGAGGCCTGGATGATCCCGGCCGACCTGCTGGTCCGGCCCTACAAGCTGGAGCGCGCCGCCTGAGAGAGGTTGCGCTCACGTCCAGCTCAGCTCGTAGCTCCGCTCGGCGTGGTAGCTCGCATGCTCGTGGCCGAGCCAGCTCGAGAACAGGGTGAAGTGGGTGATCTCGAAGGGCGGGGTGCGGAACAGGTTGTGGTGGGCGAGGAAGGTCTGCAACTTGGGCGAGGGCACGCTCTTGCTGTGGGAGAGCGTGACGTGCGGGGTGAATTTCTTGCCCTCCGGCGCCAGGCCGGCGCGCACCACCGCCGATTCGACCTTGTCGCGCAGATGCTGCAGGGGCGGGGCCCGGTCGACCCCGGCCCACACCGCGCGGACCTGCGAGCCGCTGCCGAAATGGCCGACGCCGGAGAGCGCGACGCTGAAGCGCGGCGCGCGCACGCCGGCGAGCGCCGCGTCGACGTCGCGCATCTGGCCGCCGTCGATCTCGCCGAGGAAGCGCAGCGTGATGTGGAAGTTCTCGGCCGGCACCCAGCGCACGCCGGGCAGGCCGCCGCAGAGCAGGGTGAGCTGCCAGCGCACGGCCTCGGGCAGCGACAACCCGACGAACAGCCGCATCGTCACCTCCTGTGGCGAGAAACCGCGCCGCTGCGCATTCGCTCTCCTGGACTAGAGGAACAGCGTCAGCACGCCGGTGTGGGTGTAGAGGCGGTCGCGGCAGATCTCGCCATTGGCGAAGAATCCGGCCATCGGGAAGTCGCCGAGGCGGCGGCGGATCATCGCCAGCTCGTCGCCCGCCCGGGCGAAGAGATGCGGGCCGCGCGCCAGGCAGGAGACGTAGAGCCCGCCGCGAATCCGCCCGTCGCCGACGCGGGCGGCGAGCCCGTCCAGCATGCGGCCGAGATCCTCCTCGGCGGCGGCGCGGTCGCGCCGCGCGAAGCGGATGGGCTGGCCGACCTCGACCGGCTCGGGCAGCGCCAGCCAGCCGCGCGCCCGGTCGAAGCCGGCGAAGGGGCGGACGAGATAGTCGCGCTGCTCGCTGCCGGGCACCGGCAGCGCGGCGAAGATCTGCGGGCTCGGCTCGGCCATCGCCGCGATGTCGCGGAACATGACCTCGAGCGCCGGCTCGCCGTCGATCGCCTGGATGACGTTGCCCTGGGCGGCGGTGACGGAGCGGGCCGGGCCGATCGGGCTGCAGCCCTGGCTGAGCCCGACCGCGACCGGCACCGTGCCGGCCAGCAGCGCGCCGCAGAGCGCGCCCTCGACGACCTCGCCGGCGAGCTGCGGGAAGCCGTTGCGCGAGGCGGTGAGCCCGCCGACGAAGTAGGCCCCGGTGGCGGCGGCGAGCTCGGCGATCCCCGCGGCGATGCCCGGCCGGCGCGGATCGCCGTGGATCACCGCCAGCCCCGGCTGCGCGGCGTCCAGCCAGGATCGCGGCACCGCGCCGGCGCCGGCGCCGAACAGGCGGAAGCCGTCGCCGGGGATGGCCGCCACCATGACCGCCACCGCCGGCTCGTCGAAATAGACGGCGCCGCCCTCGTCGTCCTCGCCGGCGATGCCGAAGCCGACCGTGCCGACCCACTGCTCCACGCCGGTCGCCTGGCGCAGCCGCGCCACCATGGCGGAGAATGCGCCGGCATGGTGGTCGGTGGCGTAGAGGAAGCCGAGCGCGTCGGCCGGCAGCGGGCCGAGCCGGGCGAGGCAGAGCTCGAGCGCCGCCGGCCACGGACCCGCCGCATGGGCGGCACGGAACTCAGCCATTGGCGCCGTCGCCGGCCGCCGGGCGGGCCGGCAGGCTCTCGATCGTGCGGATCAGCAGCGGCAGCATGCGGCCGACGATCACCGCGACGCCGGCCGCGTTGGGGTGCAGCCCGTCCGGCTGGTTGAGCGCCGGATCCCGCGCCACGCCGTCGAGGAAGAAGGGGTAGAGGGGCACGCCGTACCTGGCGGCGAGCTCGGGATAGATCGGGTCGAAGGCGGCGGCGTAGTCGGCGCCCAGATTGGGCGGCGCCCGCATGCCGGCGAGCAGCACCGGCACCTGCGCATCGCGCAGCCGGGCCAGCATGGCGTCGAGATTGGCCCGCGCCGCCGCCGGGTCGATGCCGCGCAGCGCGTCGTTGGCGCCGAGCTCCAGGATCACCAGGTCGGGCCGGTCGCCGAGCGCCCAGTCGAGCCGCGACAGCCCGCCCGCCGTGGTGTCGCCGGAGACCCCGCCATTGATCACCGTGGCGCGGATCCCGTGCGCCGCCAGCGCCGCCTGCAGCCGGGTGGTGAAGGCCTCCGCCTCGGCAAGGCCATAGCCGGCGGTCAGGCTGTCGCCGATGGCGAGTATCTTCACCCCCGCCGTGGCGGCGTGCGCCGGCAGCGGCGCCGCGCCGGCGGCGAGCGCGAAGGCCGCGGCGCGGGCCAGGTTGACAGCGCCCCGCCAGGGTCCATATCCGGATGGCCGCCGGGCCCGGCTTGTCGCGACGGCCGTCGGTGAACGAGAGGCGGGCGGCATGGACGGATCCGATCGGTCGATGGTGCGGCTGGAGGGCCTGCACCTTAAGCTGGCGAGCGCGGCCGGCGAGGTCAACATCCTGCGCGGCATCGATCTCGAGATCGCCGCCGGCGAGACGGTCAGCATCGTCGGCCCGTCCGGCTCCGGCAAGTCGAGCCTGATGATGGTGATCGCCGGGCTGGAGCGGCCGACCGCGGGCCGCGTCGTGGTCGCCGGCCGGGACCTCACCCGGCTCGGCGAGGACGCGCTGGCGCGCTTCCGCCGCGACCGGCTCGGCATCGTCTTCCAGTCCTTCCACCTGATCCCGACGATGAGCGCGCTGGAGAACGTCGCGGTGCCGCTCGAGCTGGCCGGCCACGGCGACGCGCTGGCCCGCGCGGCGCAGGCGCTGGAGGCGGTCGGGCTCGGCCACCGGCTGGCGCACTATCCCGGCCAGCTCTCCGGCGGCGAGCAGCAGCGCGTCGCCCTGGCGCGGGCCTGCGCCGTCGGCCCGGCGCTGCTGCTGGCCGACGAGCCGACCGGCAACCTCGACGGCGACACCGGCCGCCAGGTGATCGACCTGCTCTTCGCGCTGGCCGGCTCGACCGGCGCCACGCTGCTGCTGATCACCCACGATCTCAGCCTCGCCGCCCGCTGCGGCCGGCGCATCGCGCTCGCCGACGGGCGCATCGCCGCGGCGCCGCAGCCGGCCGCCCGGGCGAGCCATGGCTGAGCCATCCGGGGCCGGCTGGGGGCTGTCGCTGCGCCTGGCGCGGCGCGAGCTGCGCGGCGGCATCCGCGGCTTCCGCATCTTCCTCGCCTGCCTGATGCTCGGCGTCGCCACCATCGCCGGCGTCGGCTCGATCGCCGCCGCGGTCCGCGCCGGCATAGCGGCCGACGCCCGGGCGGTGCTCGGCGGCGACCTCGAGCTGCGGCTGCTCTACGGGCCGGCGACGCCGGCGCAGCGCGATTTCCTCGCCGCCCGCGGCGCGCTGTCGGAAACCCGCGAGCTGCGCGCCATGGCGCGCCCGGCGGCGCCGGGGGCCCAGGCCGCCGGCGCGAAAGCCCGGCCGGTGCTGGTCGAGCTGAAGGCGGTCGACGGCGCCTATCCGCTCTACGGCGCGGCAACCCTGCGGCCGGACGGCGCGCTCGGCGCGGCGCTCGCCCGGCGCGACGGCGCCTGGGGCGCGGTCGCCGATCCGGCGCTGCTGCAGCGGCTCGGGCTTGCCGTCGGCGACCGTATCCGGGTCGGCAGCCTCGACTACCGCGTCGCCGCGGCGCTGACCCGGGAGCCCGACCGCGGCACCGGCATCTTCAATCTCGGGCCGCGGCTGATGGTGGCGGCCGACAGCCTGGCCGAGACCGGGCTGATCCAGCCCGGCAGCCTCGTCACCTACCAGTACCGGCTGCGGCTGCCGCCGGGCGAGGCCGCCGGGCCGGTGGTCGATGCGCTGAAGCAGGCCTTTCCCGGCACGCCGTGGCGGATCCGCACGCTGGAGGACGCCGCGCCCGGCACCAAGCGCTTCATCGACCGCACGGCGATGTTCCTCACCCTGGTCGGGCTCAGCACGCTGCTGGTCGGCGGGGTGGGGGTGGCCAATGCGGTGCGCGCCTATCTCGCCGGCCGCGGCGCCACCATCGCCACCCTGAAATGCCTGGGCGCCCCGGCCGCGCTGGTCCGCCGCACCTACCTGCTGCTGATCATGGGGCTGGCCGCCGGCGGGGTCGTCGCCGGCCTGCTCGTCGGCGCGCTGGCGCCGCTGGGGCTGGCCGGCCTGCTCGACGCCGCGCTGCCGGTGCGGCTGCGGCTCGCCCTCTACCCGATGCCGCTGGCGCTGGCTGCGGGATTTGGCCTGCTCACCGCGCTCGCCTTCTCGCTGCCGGCGCTGCGCCGGGCGGGCACGGTGGCGCCGGTCCGGCTGTTCCGCGGCGCCGTCGACCTGACCACGGGGCCGGCGGCCGAGCGCGCCGACTGGCGGGGGCTGCTCTGGGCGCTGCCGCCGGTGGCCGGGCTGGCGGCGCTGACCGTCGCGGGCACCGGCGACTGGCGGATGTCGGCCGGCTTCGCCGGGGTGGCGCTGGCCGCGCTGGCGCTCTTCCGCGGCGCCGCCTGGGGGGTCGCCGCGGCGGCGCGGCGGCTCAACCGGCCGGGCCGGGTGCGCTCGGCGATGCTGCGGCTGGCGCTCGCCAACCTCTACCGCCCGGGGGCGGCGACCGGCAGCGCCGTGCTGTCGCTCGGCATCGGCCTGACCGTGCTGGTGGCGATCGCGGTGATCGAGGGCGACCTGTCGCGCGAGATCTCTGAGACCCTGCCCAAGGCGGCGCCCTCCTTCTACTTCCTCGACATCCAGCCGGGCCAGGCGGCGGCCTTCGACGCCGCCGTGGCGGGCGTGCCCGGCGCCGGCGCGCTCGCCCGCGTGCCGATGCTGCGCGGCCGGATCACCGCCGTCGCCGGGGTGCCGGCCGACAAGCTGGCGCCGAAGCCGCAGGCCGCCTGGGCGCTGCAGGGCGATCGCGGCATCACCTGGTCGGCGACGCTGCCGCCGGGCAGCCGGGTGGTGGCGGGCGCGTGGTGGCCGGCGGACTATCGCGGCCCGCCGCTCGTCTCGCTCGACGCCGAGGTCGCCGAGGGGCTGGGCGTCAAGCCGGGCGACACGCTGACCGTCAACGTGCTGGGCCGCGAGATCACCGCCACCGTCGCCAATCTCCGCCGCTTCGACTGGCTGACGCTGTCGATCAACTTCGTCATGGTGTTCTCGCCCGGCATGCTGGAGGGCGCGCCGCGCACCGACATCGCCACCGTCCATGCCGATCCGGCGGCGGAAACGGCGATCGAGACGGCGGTGACCGACCGCTTCCCCAACATCTCGGCGATCCGCGTGCGCGACGCGCTGGCGGCGATCGACGCCATCCTGGGGCAGGTCGCCGGCGCCGTGCGGGCGACCGCGGCGATCACGCTGCTGGCCGGCGTGCTGGTGCTGGGCGGCGCCGTCATCGCCGGCCACCATCGCCGGGTGCACGACGCCGTCGTGCTGAAGGTGCTGGGCGCCACCCGGCCAGCGCTGGCGCTGGGGTTCGCCCTGGAATACGGCTTCCTCGGCCTCGTCACCGCGGCGCTGGCGGCGCTGCTCGGCAGCGTCGGCGCCTGGCTGTTCGTCACCCGCGCGCTCGAGGCGCCCTGGGCGCCGCTGCCGGGCACGGTCGCCGCCACCGCGCTCGTCGGGCTGCTGGTCACCCTGCTGCTCGGCTTCGCCGGCACCTGGCGGGCGCTCGGCGAGAAGGCCGCGCCGCACCTGCGAAACGAGTAGGTCGGCCAGGGTCGGGCGGCAGGGTCGGGCGGGGGGTCGGCGGGGCGCTCCGGCGGCACCGCCGCGCACCCCTATTGAATCGCCGGGCCGCCCGATCGATATTAGCAGCGGCTTTCGATGCCCAGGGACCAAACGCGAGGGATACCCCCCATGGCCACCCGACCCGAAGGACGCACCGCCTTCGCCGGCCGCGCCGACATTGCACAGATCGATGTCGGCCTGCGCCAGTACATGCTGCGCGTCTACAACTACATGGCCGGGGGCCTCGCGCTCACCGGCCTGCTGGCCTATTTCACCGCCAGCTCGCCCGCGATGCTGCAGCTCATCTTCGGCTCGCCGCTGCGCTACGTCGTGATCTTCGCGCCGTTCGCCCTGGTGCTGTTCATGGGCTTCCGCATCCACAAGATGAGCCTGGGCGCCGCCCAGCTCACCTACTGGGCCTATGCCGCCCTCAACGGGCTGGCCTTCGCCTCGATCTTCCTCGTCTACACCCACACCAGCATCGCCCGGGTGTTCTTCATCACCGCCGGCACCTTCGCGGCGATGAGCCTCTACGGCTACACGACGCGGCGCGACCTGACCGGGTTCGGCAACTTCCTGATGATGGGGCTGATCGGCATCGTCATCGCCGCCCTGGTCAACATCTTCCTCGCCAGCAGCGCGCTGGCCTTCGCCATCTCGGTGATCGGCGTGATCGTCTTCGTCGGCCTCACCGCCTACGACACGCAGAAGATCAAGGAGTGGTACGTCGCCGCCGACGACGGCGCGACGATGGGCAAGAAGGCGGTCTACGGCGCCCTCACCCTCTACCTCGACTTCATCAACCTGTTCCTGCTGCTGCTGCGGCTGTTCGGCAACAGCCGGAACTAGCCGGCCTTCGCGGCCTCCCGCCGACCGAACGGCGCCCCCCTGGGGCGCCGTCTTCGTTTGCGCTATATCTCGGCGACGCAGCAAGGACAGGGAGGAGCGCCATGGGACGCCGCTACGCCAACATCCTGGAGACCGTCGGGCGCACCCCGGTGGTGCGGATCAACCGCCTCGCCCCGGCCGGCGTCGAGCTCTACGTCAAGATCGAGGCCTTCAACCCGCTCGGCTCGGTCAAGGACCGGCTGGCGCTCGGCGTCATCGAGGCGGCCGAGCGCGCGGGCGAGCTGAAGCCCGGCCAGACGGTGATCGAGGCGACCAGCGGCAATACCGGCATCGGGCTCGCCATGGTCTGCGCCCAGAAGGGCTACCCGCTGGTGGTCACCATGGCCGACAGCTTCAGCGTCGAGCGCCGCCGGCTGATGCGCTTCCTCGGCGCCAAGGTGGTGCTGACCCCGGCCGCCGAGCGCGGCACCGGCATGGTCGCCAAGGCGGTCGAGCTGGCCCGCACCCATGGCTGG
Organism: Dongiaceae bacterium; assembly: GCA_046349435.1. GTDB lineage: Bacteria > Pseudomonadota > Alphaproteobacteria > Dongiales > Dongiaceae > JAXMCI01. Next base: position 26,228 of record JAXMCI010000038.1, read on the forward strand.
TTCCTCACCCGCCAGTTCGAGAACGAGGCCAATCCCGACATGCATTCCCGCACCACGGCGCGGGAGATCCTCGACGACTTCGCCGGGACGACGCTCGACTACTGGGTGACCGGCTACGGCACCGGCGGCACCCTCAAGGGGGTGGCCCGCGTGCTGCGCGCCGAGCGGCCGGAGACCCGCATCGTCGTCTGCGAGCCGGCGGACGCGCCGCTGCTCGGCAGCGGCCAGCCGCAGCAGCGCAACGCCGACGGCTCGGCGGCGGCCGGCCACCCCGCCTTCAAGCCGCACCCGATGCAGGGCTGGACGCCGGACTTCATCCCCAAGATCACCGGCGACGCGGTGGCGGGGCACCTCATCGACGAGGTCCTGCCGATCGCCAATGCCGACGCCCTGAAGATGAGCCGCGAGCTCGCCCGCAAGGAGGGCATCTTCGTCGGCATCACCGCCGGCGGCACCTTCGCCGGCGCGCTGCAGGTGGCCGCGCGGGCGGCGAAGGGCGCGACCATCCTGGCCATGCTGCCTGACACCGGCGAGCGCTATCTCAGCACGCCGCTCTTCGCCGACATCCCGGCCGAGATGACCGAGGAGGAGCAGGCGATCGCGCAGTCGAGCCCGCTGTTCCGGCCGGCCGCACCCTGAGCCGCAGTTGCGGCCGGCGGCGGCGCCGGGCCATGATGGGGCGATGACCGCGCCCGCGACCGCGCCCCGGACTGCACCCCGGACTGGGCCCGAGACCCCGCCGGCGAATGCTCCGGATATCGAGTTCGTCGGCGTCTCGAAGCGCTTCGGCGAGGTCGCCGCGGTCGACGAGGTCAGCTTGACCGTCAGCCGCGGCGCCTTCCACTCGCTGCTCGGGCCGTCGGGCTGCGGCAAGACCACCTCGCTCAGGCTGATCGCCGGCTTCGAGCAGCCGAGCGCCGGCGACGTGCGCATCGCCGGCACCTCGATGGTCGGCGTGCCGGCCCATCGCCGGCCGGTCAACATGGTGTTCCAGCACTACGCGCTGTTCCCCCATCTCGACGTCGCCGGCAACATCGGCTACGGGCTGCGCCAGCGCCGGCCGGCGCCGGGCCGGGCGGAGCTCGCCCGCCGCGTCGCCGAGATGCTCGAGCTGGTGCGGCTGCCGGGGATGGAGCGGCGGCGCATCTGGGAGCTGTCGGGCGGCCAGCAGCAGCGCATCGCGCTGGCCCGGGCGCTGATCAACCGGCCGACCGTGCTGCTGCTCGACGAGCCGCTGGCGGCGCTCGACCGCAAGCTGCGCCGCGAGATGCAGATGGAGCTGCAGTCGCTGCAGCGCGAGGTCGGCATCACCTTCGTCCTGGTCACCCACGACCAGGAGGAGGCGCTGTCGATGAGCGACAGCATCGCCATCATGCGCAGCGGCCGCATCGTCCAGGTCGGCTCGCCGCGCCAGCTCTACGACGCGCCGGTGAACCGCTACGTCGCCGATTTCGTCGGCGAGAGCAACCTGTTCGCCGGCCCGGTCGCGGCGCTGGCCGAGGCCGGCGCCAGCGTGCGGACCCGCACCGGCCTGGTGCTGAGCGGGCGCTGCCCGCCCGGCGCGCCGGCGCTCGCCGGCACGGCGGAGGCGGTGATCGCGGTGCGGCCCGAGGCGGTCCGGCTGTGGCCGGTCGACGGCGCAGTCCCCGAGGGGCTCGACTGCCGGCTGGCCGGCCGGGTCCACAACCGCATCTATCTCGGCGACCAGACCGAGTACAGCATCGGCACCGCCGAGCTCGGCGACGTGCTGGTGCGCCTGCCGCGCAGCGACGCCGGGCAGGAGCCGGCGCCGGGCGATGCGGTGGCGCTCGGCTGGCGGGCGCAGCAGGCGCTGGCGCTGGCCGACACCTAGGGTCCGGGGCAGGCGCGGGCCTCGGCAACCGCCGCGCCGACGACAGGGAGAGCAAGGGAGAGCAGGATCATGGACGCCAGGACCTTCATGCAGCAGCTGCGCCGCTACGAGCGGGGCTCGATCTCGCGCCGCCATTTCCTCGGTGTCACCGGGCTCGGCGTCGCCACCGCGGTGCTGGCCAAGGCGATGCCCGAGCTGGTCGGGCCGCGGCCGGCCGCGGCCGCGCAATCGATCGGCGACCTGGTCTCGCTCGCCACCTGGCCGAACTACCACGACCCGGCGAACTTCGAGGCCTTCACCAAGCTGACCGGCGCCAAGGTCAAGATGGACGCCTTCGGCTCGAACGAGGAGATGCTGGCCAAGCTGCAGGCCGGCGGGACGGGCTGGGACGTCTTCGTGCCGACCAACTACACCATCTCGACCTATGTGAAGCTCGGCATCATCGAGCCGCTCGACCTCGCCAAGCTGCCCAACTACGACCCGGCGGCGAGCGACACGCGGTTCACTCACGAGGGCACCGTCGACGGCAAGGTCTATGCCGTGCCGAAGGACTGGGGCACCACCGGCTACTTCGTCAACAGCAAGCACGTCACCGAGACGATGACCACCTGGAAGCAGTTCTGGGACCTGCTGATGACCAAGTATTCCGGGCGCGGCACGGTGCACGACTACCAGCTCACCACCATCGGCAATGCGCTGAAGTACTACGGCTACAGCTTCAACTCGATCGACCCGAAGCAGCTCGCCGAGGCCGAGAAGCTGCTGCTCGCCGCCAAGCCGCACCTCTTCGCCATCACCTCCGACTACCAGCCGGCGGTGCGCAACGGCGATGCCTGGATCGGCGTGTGCTGGACCGGCGACGCGACGCAGCTGCGCCGCGACATGCCGGAAATCCAGTACGTCATCGGCCGCGAGGGCGGCGAGATCTGGACCGACTTCTACGCGGTGCCGAAGGACGCGCCGCACCGCGACGCCGGCTACGCGCTGATCAACTTCCTCGAGGACCCCGCGGTCAACGCCAGGGAGGTGCTGGCGCACGGCTATCCGCCGACCGACAAGCGCGTCGCCAAGCTGCTGCCGCAGAAGGTGCTCGAGGATCCCGTGCTCTATCCGGCGGCCGACCTGCTGACCAACCTCGAATTCGGCGCCGCCGCGACGCTGACCGACCCGCTGCGGGCCGAGATCATGGCCCGCTTCAAGGCCGCCTGACGCAAAGCCGCGGTGCAGACGAGCACTTCACGGCCCGCCCGCCACACGCCTCCCTCCCCCCTTGCGGGGGAGGGTTGGGGTGGGGGCTGCCGCCGCGCCGTGCCTGTGGCCACCCCTCACCCCAAGCAGGGTGTCGAAGGGCGGAGGGAATGAAGGCCGAGCGGCGCGCTGCGCTGGTCACCGGGTTGCTGCTGGCGCCGGCGGCGGCGGTGTTCATCCTGCTGCTGGTGCTGCCGATGGTGGTGGTGCTGGTGCTGAGCTTCGGCAAGCGGGCCGAGGCGGGCGGCTACCAGGCGGCGTTCACGTTGGCGCAGTACGCCAACCTGCCGGCGCGCTGGGCCGCCTTCAAGAACACGCTGACCCTGGCGCCGATCGGCACGCTGATCTGCCTGGCCATCGCCTACCCGCTCGCCTACTTCCTCGCCGTGCGCGCGTCGGCGCGCTGGAAGATGCTGCTGCTGGTGCTGATCATCGTGCCGTTCTGGACCAGCTTCCTGATCCGCACCTATGCCTGGATCTTCCTGCTCGGCGGCCGCGGCATCCCGGCGCTGCTCGAGACCATCGGCCTCGCCGACGTCCGGCTGATCAACACGCCCTTCGCCGTGCTGGTCGGCATCGTCTACGCCTACCTGCCGCTGATGGTCTTCCCGATCTATGTCAGCCTGGAGCGGCTCGACAAGCGGCTGCTCGAGGCCTCGGCCGACCTCTATGCCGGCCCCTTCGGCAGCTTCCTGCAGGTGACCCTGCCGCTCTCGGCGCCGGGCGTCGTCACCGGCTGCATGCTGGTCTTCATCCTGCTGATGGGCGAGTACCTGATCCCGGCGCTGCTCGGCGGCGGCAAGGTGTTTTTCGTCGGCAATGCGCTGGTCGACCTCTTCCTGCAGTCGCGCAACTGGCCGTTCGGCTCGGCCGTCGCCGTGGCGCTGGTCGCCGTCATGCTGGTCACCGTCACGCTCTACCTGCGGCTGACGCTGAGCAACCGCGCCATGCGCGACCAGTCGCTGCTCTAGACGCGATGCTTCCTCCGCGCCTGCGACCCCTCCGTCGTTTGGGCTCCCTTCGCCATCCCGGCCCCCATCGTCATCCCGGCGAAAGCCGGGATCCATCTCGCCACGCCGCATCTGTGGAAGCATGGATCCCGGCTTTCGCCGGGATGACCGCAGGGGGAGCGCCGGGCATCTGCCACAGGACGTAAGCGGACATGCGCGTCTACGCGGCCCTCGTCTATCTCTTCCTCTACACGCCGATCGCCATCATCGTGCTGTTCAGCTTCAGCGCCGGGCGGCACGCCAGCGAGTTCACCGGCTTCTCCGCGCAGTGGTACGCCACCGCGGCGAACAACCCGTTCGTCATGGAAGCGCTGACCAACAGCCTGATCATCGCGCTGTCCTCGGCGTCGCTCGCCACCCTGTTCGGCACCGCCGCCTCGCTCGCCCTGCCCCGGCTCAAGGGCGTGGTGCGGGTGCTGTTCGACGCGCTCACCTACATCGCCATCATGGTGCCGGGCATCGTCATCGGCATCGCCACGCTGATCGCGCTGGTCACCGCGTTCGGCGCGATCAACCCGATCCTCGCCGCGCTGTGGCCGGGCGAGGCGGCGGTGGCGCCGCGGCTCGGGCTCGGCTACGGCTCGGTGATCTGCGCCCATGCGCTGTTCGCCATGTCGCTGGTCATCGTCATCGTGCGCGCCCGCATCCTCGGCATGGACCGCACCCTGGTCGAGGCGTCGGCCGATCTCTACGCCACCCCCTGGGGCACCTTCCGGCAGGTGACGCTGCCGCAGATCCTGCCGGCGGTGCTCGCCGGCTTCCTGCTCAGCTTCACCTTCAGCTTCGACGATTTCGTCATCGCCTTCTTCGTCGCCGGCTCCAACACCACCCTGCCGATCTACATCTTCGCCTCGATCCGGCGCGGCATCACGCCGGAGGTCAACGCCATCGGCACGGCGGTGCTCACCCTCTCCCTGCTGCTTCTGTTCGGCTCCCAAATTCTGCTCCGGCGCGGGACACCGGTGGGCAGGCATTGACCGGCTGCCGGCATTCCTCATACAATTGATCTCCCGGCCCCGGGAGGGGAGCGGCGGCCGGCCACAACGACCCGCACGGGAGACCAAAGGGATGAAACGCAACCTGCTGGGCGGCATCGCCGCCATCGTCGCGCTGGCGCTGGCCGGCGCGGCCAAGGCCGAGACCAAGACGCTCGCCTTCGTCGTCAACGGCGCGTCGGACTTCTGGAAGGCGGCCGAGGCCGGCGTGAAGAAGGCGCAGGGCGAGTTGCCCAACTACAAGCTGGTGTTCAAGTATCCGGAATCGGCCTCGGCCGCCGTGCAGCAGCGGCTGATGGACGATCTGGTCGCCGCCGGCGTCGCCGGCATCATGGTGAGCCCGGACGATCCCAAGCACTCGACCGAGGCGCTCAACCGCATCGGCGGGCAGGTCGCCCTCTTCACCACCGACAGCGACGCGCCGGACAGCAGGCGGATCGCCTATATCGGCAGCTCCAACGTCGAGGCCGGCAAGCAGGCGGGCCAGCTGATGCTGAAGGCGCTGCCCAATGGCGGCAAGTGCATCGCCTTCGTCGGCATCCTCGCCAACGACAATGCGCGCGAGCGCGTCGAGGGCATCAAGGCGGCGATCGCCGGCTCGAAGATCGAGATCATCGACATCCGGGAGGACGACATCGACATGGCGCGGGCCAAGCGCAACGTCGAGGACGCGCTCTCGGCCCATCCCGACATCGACTGCCTCGCCGGCCTCTATTCCTACAACACGCCGCGCATCTACGAGGTGCTGAAGGAGTCGGGCAAGCTCGGCCAGATCAAGATCATCGGCTTCGACGAGGATCCGATCACGCTGGGCGGCGTCAAGGAGGGCTCCATCGTCGGCACCGTCGTGCAGCAGCCCTTCGAGTGGGGCTACCAGGGCATGAAGGACATGGCCAAGTACCTCGAGGGCGACAAGTCGTTCATCCCCGAGAACAAGCTGATCATCATCCCGACCGAGGTGATCGAGCAGGGCAATGTCGACGCCTTCTGGGCGGAGCTGAAGGCGCGGCAAGCCGCCAAGTGAGCGGCACGCCGCAGATCGGGGCCGGCGCGAGCGATCGCGCCGGCCACCCCGCCGACGCGCCCTCTCCCGGGCTCCCCTTCCTCGAGCTCCCCTTCCTCGAGCTCAACGGGATCGGCAAGACCTATCCCGGGGTGACGGCGCTCGACGGCGTCAGCCTGTCGGTGCGGGCCGGCGAGGTGATCGGCCTGATCGGCGAGAACGGCGCCGGCAAGTCGACGCTGATGAAGGTGCTGGGCGGGGTGGTCGAGCCCAGCTCCGGCAGCATCCGGCTCGACGGGCGCGAGCATCGCGCGATCTCGGTCGGCGAGGCCATCGCCGGCGGCATCGCCTTCGTCCACCAGGAGCTCAACCTCTTCGACAATCTCGACGCCGCCGCCAACGTGCTGATCGGCCGCGAGCCGCTGCGCGGCGGGCCGCTGCGGCTGATCGACCGCCGCGCCCTGCACCAGCAGGTGCTGCCGCTGTTCCGCCGGCTCGGCGTCGACTTCCGGCCGGAGACGCCGGTCTCGGAGCTGTCCCTGGCGCAGCGCCAGCTGCTCGAGATCGCCAAGGCGCTGTCGCTCAACGCCCGGCTGGTGATCATGGACGAGCCGACCTCAAGCCTGACCATCGCCGAGACGCGCCGGCTGCTCGGCGTCATCGCCGAGCTCAAGGCGTCGGGCGTCAGCATCATCTTCATCTCGCACCGGCTGCACGAGGTCGAGGCCTGCGCCGACCGCGTCGTGGTGCTGCGCGACGGCCGCGTGGTCGGCACGCTGGCGCGGCGCGAGATCGAGCACAACGCGATGATCCGGCTGATGATCGGCCGCGACCTCCGCTCGCTCTACATCCCGCCCGCCGGCCCGCCGGGGGCGCCGGTGCTGGAGATCGACGGGCTGCGCACGCCGGCCTATCCCGACCATCCCGTCAGCCTGGCGCTGCGTCGCGGCGAGATCCTCGGGCTGGCCGGCCTGGTCGGCTCCGGCCGCACCGAGCTCGCCCGCGCCGTCTTCGGCATCGACCGGCCGCTCGCCGGCACGGTGCGGCTCGACGGCCGGCCGGTGCCGCCGGGCACGCCGCGCGGCGCCATCGACCGCGGCATCTTCCTGGTGCCGGAGGACCGCAAGCAGTCCGGGCTGCTGCTCGATCTCTCGATCGCCGAGAACATCTCGCTGCCCAACCTGCGCGCCTATGCCGGCGGCGGCCTGGTGCGGCGCGCCGCCGAGACGGCCAACGCCGAGACGCAGCGCAAGCGCCTCGGCATCAAGGCACCCTCGGTGGCGACCGAGGCCGGCTCGCTCAGCGGCGGCAACCAGCAGAAGATCGTGCTCGCCAAGTGGCTGTCGATGCAGCCGCGCGCCGTGATCTTCGACGAGCCGACCCGCGGCATCGACGTCGGCGCCAAGAACGAGATCTACCAGCTGATGCGCGGCCTGGCCGATTCCGGCGTCGCCATCCTGATGATCTCCAGCGACATGGAGGAGGTGATCGGCGTGAGCGACCGCATGGCGGTGATGCACGAGGGGCGGATCAGCGGCTTCCTCGAGCGCGGCCGGTTCAGCGAGGAGAACGTCATGCAGCTGGCGGTGGGCAACCGGCCGGCGGGAGCGGCCGCCTGATGCTGAAGAAGGACCTCGGGCTGCTGCTGCTGATCCTGGTGGTCGGCGCCGCCGTCGCCGCCATCAACCCGCGCTTCCTGTCGCCGATCAACCTGTCCAACACCGCCAACCTGATCGGCCTCTTCGGCCTGTTCTCGATCGGCGAGGGCTTCGTCATCATCACCGGCGGCATCGACCTCTCGGTCGGCTCGGTCTTCGCCCTGCTCGGCGTCGTCTTCGTCGACCTGCTGGTGACCTGGGAGCTGCCCTGGCCGCTGGCGGTGGTGGTCATCGTGCTGGCCGGCATCGCGCTCGGCGCCATCCACGGCTTCCTCGTCACCCGCATGAAGCTGCAGCCCTTCGTGGTGACGCTGTGCGGCCTGCTGATCTATCGCGGCATCGCCCGCTGGTACACCGACGACGGCACCGCCGGCTTCGCCTTCGGCCAGAGCTTCCCCTGGCTGGAGTGGCTGACCACCGGGCGGAGCTGGGGGGTGCCGCACAGCTTCATCCTGTTCATCCTGACCGCCATCGTGATGGGCGTGGTGCTGCACCGCTCGGTGTTCGGCCGCTACCTCTTCGCGGTCGGCAAGAACGAGGAGGCGGCGCGCTACTCCGGCATCCGCTCGCCGCGCATCATCGCGGCCGCCTACGTCATCTGCGGCGGGCTTGCCGGCCTGTCGTCGATCTACATCGCGATGTACACGCGCTCGATCTCGCCCGCCTCGCACGGCAATTTCTACGAGCTCTACGCCATCGCCGCGGCGGTGCTGGGCGGCTGCTCGCTGCGCGGCGGCGAGGGCTCGGTGCTGGGCATCGTGCTCGGCGCCATCCTGCTGCAGATGCTGCAGAACCTGGTCAACCTGCTCGGCATCCCGAGCTCGCTCAACTTCGCGGTGATGGGCACCGTGATCCTGCTCGGCGTGCTCGCCGACCAGCAGCTGGTGCGCTACCGTCGCCGCCGCGCCGCCGTCCGGCTCGCTGCGCAATCGTCCTGACTGGCGCGCGAGCCGCGCCCGAGCCGGGGCCGAGCCGGGCCACCCGCTTGACAGTCCCCCGCGTCGCGCCGCAGAAGGGCGGCCGGCCGTCGCGGCGGCGCGCAACGCAGGAGGCAGCCCCATGTACACGCTCTACTGGTCGTCGCAGTCGGCGGCGCTGGCGCCGCACGCGGTGCTCGAGGAGGCCGGCGCGCCCTACCAGATCCGCCAGGTCGACCTCTCGACCGAGCAGCGCGATCCCGCCTATCTCGTGCTCAACCCGAGCGGCAAGGTGCCGACCCTGGTGATCGACGGGCGCCAGGCCCTGAGCGAGGCGGCGGCGATCGTCATGCATCTCTGCGACCGCCATCCCGAGGCCGGGCTGGCCCCGGCGGTCGGCGAGCCCGCCCGCGGCGCCTGGTACCAGTGGCTGGTGCACCTCACCAACACGCTGCAGCCGGCCTATCTGCGCTGGTACTACCCGCAGCGCCACACCACGCTGTCGGCCGGCCATGCCGAGATCAAGGCGCAGGCGCGCCGCGAGCTGGAGACGCTGTGGCAGCGCATCGACGGCCATCTCGAGGCCAACGGCCCCTATCTGCTCGGCGCCCGCTACAGCGCCGCCGACATCTTCGCCTTCATGCTGGCGAGCTGGAAGGAGGCGGTCCCCGACCTGCTGGAGCGCTGCCCCAAGGTCCACCACAGCGTGTCGCTGATCGCCGAGCGGCCGGCGATCCGCCGCACGCTGGCGCAGCACGGCCTGGCCTGAGGCGATGCCGGGCGAGGCCGAGGCGCTGCTCGCGCTCTGGTTCGGCGACCGCGGGCGGCGCTGCTGGTTCGATCCCGACCCGGACTTCGACGGCGAGCTGCGCCAGCGCTTCCTGCCCCTGGCCGAGCAGGCGCTGGCCGGGCAGCTCTCGCAATGGGAGGCGGAGCCGGAGAGCTGCCTCGCCCTGCTGCTGCTGCTCGACCAGCTGCCGCGCAACCTCCATCGCGGCGAGGCCCGCGCCCATGCCGGCGACCCGGCCGCCCGGCGCATCGCCGCGCAGGCGGTCGAGCGCGGCTTCGACCGGCGCCTGCCGCCCGACCGCCGGCTGTTCGTCTACCTGCCCTTCCAGCACAGCGAGGATGCCGCCGACCAGCGCCGCTCGGTCCGGCTGATCGGCGCGCTGCGCGAGGCGCTGCCGCCGGCGCGGCGCGCCGAGGCGTCCGAGTGGTACGAGCACGCGCTGGCCCACCAGGCGGCGATCGAGCGCTTCGGCCGCTTTCCGCATCGCAATGCCCGGCTCGGCCGCAGCTCGACCGAGGCGGAGGAAGCCTGGCTCGCCGCCGGCGGCGGCTTCTGACCCTTCAGCGGGACGCGCTCTGGCTGCAGGGGGCGCGGGCCTGGATCAGGCCCCAGCCGAAGACCGGGTCGCGGCCGGGGGCGCCGAGATCGACGGCGCTGGCCGCGAGCCGGCGCTCCAGCGCCGGCCGGTCGACCGGGCCGTCTCCGAGGGTGGCGGCGAGCGCCGCCGCGACGAACGGCGCGGCGAACGAGCTGCCGCTGACAGAGAGCTCGCCGGCCGGGGCCGGCGCCCAGACCTGCCGGCCCGGGGCGGCGAAGGCGACGTAGTCGCCGCGGTTGCCCGCGGGATCGGGCCGGCGCTGCGCGTCGACTGCGGCCGCCGCCAGCACGCCGGGATAGGCGGCGGGAAAGGCGGGCGGCGCCGCCGGCCCGTCGGGCCCGGCGGCGGCCACCAGCAGCAGCCCGCGGGCGACCGCGCGGGCAACGGCGAGGCGGATCACCGCGTTGTCCGGGCCGGCCAGGCTGAGATTGATCACCTCGACGCGTTCGCCGGCCAGCCAGTCGAGGGCCAGCGCGAAGGCGAGCGCGTCGGCCGCAGGCGGGCCCGCACCGTCGCGATGGAAGACCGCGGCGCCGCGCAGCGCGGCACCCGGCAGCAGCCCGCCGCCATGGCCGGCGCGCCGCGTCGCCACCAGGATGCCGGCGACCGCGGTGCCGTGATCGGGCGCGGCCGCCTGCAGCCCGGCGGGCACGAAGGAGCGCTGGGCGATCGCGGCCGCGGCGAAGGCGGGCAGCCCGGCATCGATGGCGGTATCGATCATGCCGATGGTGCGGCCGCGGCCGCAGCCCGCATCCGGGCTGCCCCAGCCGATCAGCCGGCGCGGATAGTCGGGCGCCGGCAGGCTGGTCGTGCCGCTCGGCCGGAACAGGTCGTTGTAGTCGGCGATGATCGCCGGGAAGCGCTGCTGCAGCAGCCGCCGGCCGGCCGTCTCGGTGACCCCGGTGGGGAGGCGCAGCCGGGCGACCGTCAGGCGGAGCGCGGGCAGGCTGCGCTGCTCCAGCACGGCGAAGCCGAGGCGCGCGACGGCCCTGCCGAACCCCGGCGTCGGATCGGCGACCACCAGCTCGGCGCTGACCACGCGCCGGTCGCTGCCGCCGTCCCGCACCCGGCTCTCGGCGGTGGAGGCGAGGGCCGCGGTGGCCGCGTCATCGCCGTCGCCGCTCGAATCGTCGGCCGTGTCGGCACTCGAATCGTCGCCGGAATCGTCGCTGCCGGAATCATCGCTGCCCGAGCCGGACTTCCCGGAGTTGTCGCTGCCCGAATTGTCGCTGCCCGAATTGCTACTGCCCGAATTGCTACTGCCCGAATCGTCGCTGCCGGAATTGTTGCTGCCCGACTGACCGCCGCCCGAGCCGCTGCCGGAACCGCCACCGCCATCGCCGCCACCGGAGCCGGAGCTGCCGCCGGAGCCGCTGCCGTTCGAGCCGTTCGTGCCGGAGCTGCCGCCCGTGCTGCCGCCGGAGCCGCCGCCGGGGCCGCCATCGTCGTGGCCCCCGCCGGACCCGCCGCCACCGGAACCAGAGCTGCCGCTGCCGCCTTCGGCGTATGCCGGCGCCGGCCGGGTCGCGATCAGGAGCGGCAGCGCGAGCGCCGCGAGGACCAGCCCGGCCGCGGCGAGGCGCCGATGGCGCGGGCGCCGGATCACGGCGCCGGCAGGGTCATGGTCTGCCAGCCATCGTCCGGCGAGCGGCAGGCGATGCCGGCCTCGGCCTGGGCGGTGGCGCCGTTGCGCGTCTCGTGGCGGAACTCGCGGCAGGCCAGCCCGCCCCGGGTCGTCAGCGCCGCCGTCACCGTCACCCGGCCGGTGGTGCCGGTCGCCGGGACCGCGTAGTCGACGCTCGCCCCGATGCGGTCCTGGTCGAGCGCTTCGTAGAGCGCGGCGGCGAAGCGGGCGGCCGCTGGATCGGTGCCGTCGCTCGCCGGCCGCAGCGTCGGCTGCAGGCCGCGCAGCGAGTAGCCGCCGGCCAGCCCGAGCAGCACCAGCGCGATCGAGGCCGCGGTCGCCAGCGCGGCGATCGCGCCGCCGCGCAAGCGTGCCCGGAACGGCACCACCCGCCCGCGCTGCGTCGCCGGCTCGGCGAGCACCGCCAGCAGCCGGGGCGGCACGGGCTCGGACAGGATGGCATCGTAGGCGCGCGCCGCCACGGCACCGCCGTGGCGCAGCGCGGCCGCCATGGCGCGCGCCGCGGGGTCGGCGGCGAGCGCCGCGGCGACCAGGCCGCAGCCCGGCTCCGGCAGCTCGCCATCGACGAAGGCGAGCACGTCTTCCGGCGCGACCGCCGCGCCCCCGGCGGCGCTCATCGCCGGTCCTCGGCGATGCCGAGCGCGCGGCCGAGCGCCAGCCGGGCGCGGGCCAGGCGGCTCATCACCGTGCCGATCGGCACGTCGAGCACGCCCGCGGCGTCCTTGTAGGAGAGGCCCTCGACGCTGACCAGCAGCAGCACGGCGCGCTGATCCTCCGGCAGGTCGGCGATGCGCCGCCGCACCGCGGCGAGGTCGAGCCGGCCCTGCATCTCGGACTCGGCGTCGCCGCCGGTCATCGCGTCGAGCTGCACGACGTCGGTCGGAATCTCGCGCCGCCGCCCCGCCCGCCTGTCGTCGACCCAGAGATTCTGCATGATTCGGAACATCCAGCTATCGAGCCGGGTACCCGGCTCCCAGAGATGCTCGCGGGAAAGCGCCCTCTCGCACGCGCTCTGCACGAGATCGTCGCCCGCATCGGACGAGCCGGTGAGCCCGTAGGCGAAGCGCCGCAGGCGCGGCAGCAATGCCGCAATCTCACGGCGCAGCGGCTGATCCAATGCTTCCCCCGCTTGCCATCAACAACGGCCGAGCGGGGCGCTTATTCCCCGCCGCCGCAACGGCTCAGACATCGCCCGGCATCGGGTAGACGAAACCGTAGGTCGCGTAGATCCGCCCGAACGCCTTGGAGGCCGGGTGCCAGACGCGCACCGCGGTCCAGTCGTTGAGCGGCGATTCGTCGATCACGCGCACGTCGGCGGTGACCTCGCCATGGGCGCCGTCGCCATTGCCCCAGTTGGCGTGGGTGACCAGGATCTCGCGCGCCCCGACCAGCGCCGTGACCACGGCGACATGGCCGTGCGTCATGCTGCGCGTCCGGCGCATCACCAGCGCCGCGCCCGGCCGCGGGGTCTGGCCGCGCGCATAGCGGCCGAGGCTGCCGTCCCACCAGGTCCAGGCATCGCCGTAGATGTCGATATGCGAGACCAGCCGGGCATAGGGCACGCAGGAGATCGGGCCCTTCGGCAGCTTCGGGGCCGGCGGGGCGGCGACCGCCGGCGGAGCGGGCGGCGTCACGAGCACCGCCTGCTGCTCCGGCGCGGCGCAGCCGGCGAGCAGCAGCAGCACCGGGATCGGCAAGGCGAGGCGACGGCGCGGCATGGGCACCCCACCGGGCCGCCGCCTGTCCCCCAGACGCGCGGCCCGTCCCGCCCGTATTGCCCACCACCGCCGGGCGCGTCAAGCCGGCCCGGAACGCGGTCCTCAGGCCCCGGCTGCCGGCCGCGCCGCGGCGACCCCGATCATGCTGTCGCGGGTGACCAGCGCGGCCAGCGCCGGCTCGTCGAGCCCTTCGCTGCCGGCCGGGCGCCGCGGCAGCACGAGATAGCGCATGTCGGCCGTGGAATCGTGCACCCGGACCGCGACGCCGGGCGGCAGCACCGTGCCGAACTCGGCCAGCACGGCGCGCGGCTCGCGCACCGCGCGGGCCCGGTAGTCGCGGCTCTTGTACCAGTCGGGCGGCAGGCCGAGCACCGCCCGCGGATAGCAGGAGCACAGCGTGCAGACGACCAGGTTGTGCAGCTCGGCGGTGTTCTCGACGACGATCAGCCGGGTCGGCCCGATCTCCAGCCCGAGCTCGCGGCAGGCGGCGCTGCCGTCGGCCAGCAGCCGCGCCTTGAAGGCCGGGTCGGCCCAGGCGCGCGCCACCACCCGGGCCCCGAGCGCCGGGCTCCGCGCATCCATCTTCTCGATCTGGCGGCGGATCTCGTCGGCGGTGAGGACGCCCTTCTCGATCAGCAGCGCCCGCACCGCCTCGCCCAGGCGCTGGTGATAGCCGATCTCCTCCGCGCGCTCCGGTGTGACCGGGTGCGGATGCGCATGGCCGTGCCCGTCGTCGTGGGCGTGCCCGTGCCCGTGGTGCTCGTGCCCGTGGTGCTCGTGCGGGTGGTCCTGTGGCATCGCCCCTCCTCAGGCCGGCTCCAGCCAGTGCTCGTAGATCTCGACCTCGACGGTGTCGCCCGGGGTGCCGGCATCGCCCGGCCACAGCTCGCCGAGCGCGAAGCGCACGCGGTAGAGCGGCAGCGGCGGGCCGACGCGGTTGTAGGCGAGCTCCTCGGGATTGGGGAAGCGGCCGCAGATCCGCTCCACCACGCCGGAGCGGCCGCGGACGTAGCGCGGCGTCCGGATGTGCCCCGGCGGGTCGGCCCGGCGCACGCGGACCGGCTCGCCCGGCCGGAAGCGCGGTGCGCTCATCGCGGTGCGCTCATCGCGGCGCGTCCGGCCCGCGCGCGGCTTGGGGCGCGGCCTGCGGCGCGGCGAGCTTGCGGCCGATCTCGTCGGCGGTCAGCACGCCGCGCTGCAGCAGGGTGGCGGCGATCGCCTCGATCCAGCGCTCGTAGTAGCCGAAGCGGCTGTAGGCCGCCTCGCCCAGCGACTCGATGTTGCGGCGCAGCTCGTCGACCCGCACGAGGCCCTTCTCGCCGAGCAGCACGAGCAGCGCGTCGACCTGCTTCTCCCAGTGCGCATAGTCGTGCTCCGACCGGTCGACCGGCCCGCCCGGCAGGCCGCCGAGATCATGTGGCTGGCGCATCCTTTCGACCCTCCTGCAGCCCTTCAGCCGCCGATCAGCCCGTCGGTGCCGTCGCCCGCGGCGCCGCTCGACGCGCTCTCCGCCAGGATCCAGCGGCGGAAGGCGGCGATCTTCGGCCGGTCCGCGCGCTCCGGCGGCATCACCAGATAGTAGCCGAAATCGGTCGGCAGGAAGATCTGGAACGGCCGGACCAGCCGTCCGGCGGCAATGTCGTCCTCGACCAGGGCGCCCGCCGAGAGGGCGACCCCGAGACCGTCGACCGCCGCCTGGATCATCAGGTTGGTGAAGTTGAAGTCCATCGCGCGCTGCGGCCGCGCCTCGGGCAGGCCGGCCGCGGCGAACCAGCGCCGCCAGTGATCCTGGCTCCACTCGTAGTCGCCGAGCAGCGGGTGGCGGAGCAGGTCCTCGGGCCGGCGGATCGGCGACGGGCCGTCGAGCAGCCGCGGCGCGCAGACCGGATACATGTGCTCGACCAGCAGCTGCTCGACGCGCAGCCCGGGCCAGTGGCCGCGGCCGGAGCGGATGGCGAGGTCGACGTCGTCGCGGGCGAAGTCCGTCAGCCGGTCCTCGGCGGCGATCCGCACGCTGATCTCGGGATGCGACTGGCGGAAGCCGCCCAGCCGCGGCAGCAGCCACTTGGCGGCGAAGGAGGGCAGCGCGCTGATGATCAGCGGCCCGGCGCTCTCGCGGCTGCGGATGCGCCGCGCCGCCTCGCCGATCTGCCGGAAGCCGTCGCTCAGCGGCGGCAGCAGCGCCTGGCCCGCCTCGGTCAGCTCCAGCGCCCGCCCGCGGCGGCGGAACAGCGGCACCCCGATCCAGCCCTCCAGCGCCTTGATCTGGTGGCTGATGGCGCTGTGCGTGACGTTCAGCTCGGCGGCCGCCCGGGTCAGGCTGCGGTGGCGCGCGGCGACCTCGAAATAGCGCATCGCCGTGAGGGGCGGGAAGGGCTCGGCCATCCGGAGAGATCTGTGAGGTAAGCTAACAGATCATATGAGAAAGGATCGTTTGCCGGCAAGCCCTTCAGGCCGCAGATTCCTTGGCAGAGAGCCACCCCTTCGGCCTTCTTCCGGAGCTTCCGGGCGGCTCGCAACCTTGAGGAAAACGACCATGGCTGAGTGCATCGAGCAGGCCGCGCGCTTCTCCCGCCGGACGGCCCCGGCACGCTGGACCGCCGCGGCACGCTGGACTGACGGCGTCCAGGGCTTCCTGGTCTCGGCCAGCGACGCGCTGTTCCGCTACGGCCGGCGCATCCGCGAGCGCCGCACGCTGGCCCGGCTGGACGATTCGATGCTGCGCGACATCGGCATCAGCCGGGCCGATGTCGAGCTCGAGGTCAGCAAGCCGTTCTGGCGCGGCTGACCCCTACCCTGACCGCTACCCTGCCGCTCCCGTCCGCGGGAGCGGCGCCGCGTCAGTGCGGGCGCCCGCGCTTGCCCCGCTTGCCGCCGGCCTTCTCCGGCCGCTTGGCGGCGCCGCGGCCAGCCGCAGGCGCCGGCTTGAGGCGGATGCCGCGGCCGCCGGCGCTGGCCTAGTTGCGCAGCGCCGCGCCGCCGACCCGGCGATAGACCCAGACGCGGGCCGGCGGCAGGTTGGTCACCACCGTGGCGCGCGGCTCGCCGACCAGCCCGAAGTCGCGGCGCGACACCGGCGAGAACAGGCTGTAGGTGAACTGGATGAACTCGCCGCCGGGGCGCATCACGGCGAAGCTCGATTCGATGATCGCCTCCTGCATCGGGCGCTTCATCGAGAGCAGCGGCAGGCCGGAGACGATGGCCCGGGCCTGCGGCAGCTTGAGCGGCCGCAGCAGGTCGCGCAGCTTCGTCGCGTCGCCCTTGAGGACCCGAACGCCGCGGAAGCGCTGCGCCAGGTGCTCGTGCAGCACGTCGTCGAGCTCGACCACCACCAGGTCGCTCTTGGCGACGCCGGCGGCGAGCAGCGCCTCGGTCACCGCCCCGGTGCCGCCCCCCAGCTCGATCACCGGCCCGCGGCCGGCCGGCACCTGCCGGGCGATCGCCTCGCACAGCACGCGGCTGCTCGGCGCCACCGCGCCCATGACCAGCGGGTTGCGCAGCCACTGCTTCAGGAACAGCTTGGAGTCGTTCAGCATTGTCGCCTGCATCCTTCGGGGCGACGCCCCCTTGCACCCGTTCCCACGGTGAGCCGCCAACGGGGCTCAGCTCGCCCCGGTTCCCCCGGCGGTGTCCGGATCGTCCGGCACGGTCAGGAACAGCGAATTTATTCCATTGAATACCCGAAACACCTGCTGGAAGTCAGCGAGGAACGTTGACCAGTCCAGCCCGGGGGCCGGACCTGCCGCCAGCTCGCGATGGATCGTGCCCAGGCTGCGCCGGCCGTCGACCCGCGCCAGCATCGGCCCGGCCAGCCGCGGCACCCGCATCACCGTGCGGAAGCCATCGATGCTGACGGTGATCTCGCCGGCCGGGGTCATGCCGCGGGCGAGCTTTTCCGAGGCGGCGTCGCGCAGCAGCGGCACGGCGGCCGGATCGTCGGACCGCGCCACCGCCGTGGCGGCGCGCTCGCGGGGCACCAGGTAGGCGGTGTGCTTCTTGATGTTGCCGACCATGAGCTCGGCCAGCGCCGCGCGCTCCAGCCAGCCGAGCCCGGCCAGCCGCCGGCGCAGCAGCCCGTCATTGACGTAGGTGTCGGGATCGTAGCGCCAGGGCTCGATCAGGCCGACGATGGCGAGCCCGGCGGCCTCCGCCAGCGCCGCCATCTCCGGCACCGTGTAGGCGACGTCCTGGCTGTGCAGCAGCAGGTCGTAGAGGGCGTTGTCGCCGCCATGCTGGTGATCGGTGATCAGCGGGTTGCGCACCAGCCGGTTGGTCGGCGGCAGCTGCTTCAGCAGGCGCTTGGCGATGTCGACGCGCTTCTCCGGCGGCTCCTCGAGCGGCGCCAGCCGGCGCAGCACGCCCTGCACGTCGTAGACCCCGGTGCGGCCGAGCGCGCCGTAGAGCATGATGCCGAGGCCGCCGCCCGGGGCCAGCGCCTCGGCCAGCCGGGTCAGGCCGGCGGCCGGGTCGGGCAGATGGTGCAGGACGCCGCAGCAATCGACGTAGTCGAACGCGCCGAGGCCGAGCGCCGGCAGGTCGAGCAGCGAACCGGTGACGAAGCGGATGTTGGTCAGGCCGCGCACCTCGGCGCGGGCCTCGGCGACGCGGCGCGAGGCCGCCGACAGGTCGAGATAGACGACCTCCGCCGGTCCGCCGCGATCGGCCAGCTGCTGGCCCAGCATGATCGCGCCGTCGCCGGTGCCGCCGCCGGCGACCAGCGCGCGGAACGGCCGGCGGAAGTCGCGGCGGCCGCCGAAGACGTAGTGGTTCACCTCGACGAGATGGCTGGGATAGCCCTCGAGCAGCCGGGTCTTCTCCTCCTGCGGGTCGCGCAGCGGGTAGGGATAGGCCTCGTATTGCCGGCGCAGCAGGTCGGTCATCGGCGGCCCGCCTTCAGAGCACCGGCCGGACCCGGCCGGTCTCCAGCCCGGCCCGGTTCGGCACCGGCGGCTGCAGCAGGTCGGCGAGCGCGGCGAGCTGCGCTTGCGTCAGCACGCCGAGCCGGCGGAGCACGGATCCCAGCACGACCTCCGAGGCCGGGCCGCTGCCGTCGTCGACCTTGAGCGCGACGCCCAGCCCGAGGCCGGGCAGGGCGGCGCAATAGACGCCCTGGGCGCCCGACTTGACCAGCGCGGCGGCGCCGACCGCCTGCATCAGCCGGGTGCCGAAGCGGCCGGTGCCGCCGATCAGGAAGGGCTCGGCGGCGATCGCCGCGCGGATCCGCAGCACGGCGTCGGCCCGCGCGGTCGGCAGGTCGGCCGGGTCGGCGATCCGCGCCATCGCCAGCGCCAGCCGCTCCAGCGGCACGCCGACCACCGGGATGCCGCAGCCGTCGATGCCGTGCGGCGCGCGGTCGAGCGCGAGGCCGGCCATCTCGCCGAGCGCCGCCTCGACGCGGCGCTGCACCGGATGGTCGCGGCGGATGTAGCCCGCCGTCGGCTCGCCCAGATGGCGGGCGGTGGCGAGGAAGCCGGCATGCTTGCCCGAGCAGTTGTTGTGCAGCGGGCCGGGCGCCGCGCCGGCCCGCAACAGGGCCTCGGCCGCGGCCTCGGCATAGGGCAGCTGCGCCCCGCATTCGAGGTCGGCGGGGCCGAGCCCGAGCCGGGCCAGCCAGGCGGCGACCAGGGCGACATGGCGCGGCTCGCCGCTGTGCGAGGCGCAGGCGAGCGCGATCTCCGCCGGTCCCAGGCCCCAGCGGTCGGCGGCGCCGCTCTCGATCAGGGGCAGGGCCTGGATCGGCTTGACCGCCGAGCGGCCATAGACCGGGCGGCCGACCTCCCCCGCCTGCTCGACCGTCCGGCCGCGCGCATCGACCACGGCGATGGCGGCGCGGTGGCGGCTCTCGACCATCTCGCCGCGCCAGACCTCGACGGCGACGGGGTTGGCGGCACCGGGCGGGGCGCTGGCAGGCGAAGGGGCGGCCATGGAATGGGAAGGGGCGGGTCCGGCGGCAGAGGCGGCGCCACCTTGCCTCGCCCGGGGCCGGCATGCAAGGTTTCCGCCCGGCGACACGGGCCAAGAGCGACACGGGGCCAAGAGCGACATTGGCCAGGGGAGACGCAAGGCAGGCGACATGCGCGGCTATTTCGGGATCGGCATCGAGAGCGTCAGCAAGCCGCTCAACCTCGGCAGCCTGCTGCGCAGCGCGCATGCCTTCGGCGCCAGCTTCGCCTTCACCATCGCCGCCAGCCTGCCGCAGCGGCAGGTCCGCCATGCCGACACCTCGGACGCCGAGGACAACCTGCCGCTGATGCAGTTCGCCAGCGTCTCGGAGTTCATGCTGCCGGCCGGCTGCCAGCTGGTCGGCGTCGAGCTGATCGACGACGCCATCGACCTGCCGAGCTTCCGCCACCCGCGGCGCGCCGCCTACGTGCTGGGCGCCGAGCGCGCCAACCTGTCGCCGCCGCTGCTCGAGCGCTGCGACTTCGTCTGCCGCATCCCGACCCGCTTCTGCCTCAACGTCGCGGTCGCCGGCGCGCTGGTGATGTACGACCGCATGCTGAGCCTCGGCCGCTTCGCCGAGCGGCCCGTGCGGGTCGGCGGCGGCGTGCAGCCGCCGCCCGCCCACGTCCATGGCGAGCCGATCTGGAAGGCCAAGCAGCGCCGCCGGCTGGCCCAGGGGCATGGCTGAGAGGCCGCCGCCGGACAGGGCGGAGATCGCGATCCGCGGCGCGGCGGAGCCCGACCTGGCGCTGCTCGCCGGCTGGATGGGCGAGTTCTTCGCGCACCTCAAGGCGGCGACCGGCGACCCCTATTTCGAGGGTGCCGAGATGCCGCCCGAGGCGGAGCGGCGCGCCCTCTTCGCCGGCGCGCTCGCCGCCGGCGAGCTGCTGCTGGTGGCCAGCCTCGACGGCCGGCCCTGCGGCTACCTGCTGGGCCGCGCCGAGCCGCCCTTCGTGCGCGAATCGCCGATCGCGGCGATCGGCCATATCAGCCATTGCTACGTGGTGCCGGCCGCGCGGCGGCGCGGCGTCGCCCGCCGGCTGGTCGCCGCGGCCGAGGACCGCTTCGCCGCCCGCGGCCTGCGCTGGGTCGAGCTCGGCTACGCACTCGCCAACGCCGAGGCCGCCGCCACCTGGCCCGGGATGGGCTACCGGCCGCTCCGCCTGGTCGCCCGCAAGGCGCTCGCATAGGGGGTTTTCCGGGCGGCGAGCTTGATCCAGGTCAACCTCCGGCGGCTCCCGCCATGGGAAGAAAGTCCGCGGCGCCGCAGTGGTGGCGCGGGACAGTGCAGCGGGAGCCAGGGCCTTGAACGAGATCACCAGCGACAGCGCCGGGACCGATCGTCCCGCCATCACCATCCGCGACCGCAGCGCGCCACTGCCGCCGCTGCCCGGCGAGAAGAGCCGGGTCTATTTCGCCCGCGACTGCGACGGCGAGGTCTACTATCTCGGCCACGGCGAGAGCTGGCGGCCGTTCCGGCGGCCGGACGAGCGCCTGCTCTCGTCGCCGGATTGGCTCCACCCGGCCCAGGCGCTGCCGACCGGCTGCAACCATCGCTGGGCGATGGTGGCGAGCGGCAGCGAGGGCGACGAGCTGCGCTGCGAGCATTGCGGGGTGAGCTGCCGCTGCCGGCGCGAGCTGCATCGCGGCCGAGCCGTTCCGGTCGTCGCCGCGGTGCGGGCAGAGCCGCGCCTCGAGGAGGCAGCGCGCGAGGCCAGGCGGCTGCGCAAGGCGCTGCTCGACGTCTCCGCCAAGGCGAAGGCCGGGGCGCAGGCGCTCTGCTTCCAGTACCCGAAGATCGCCGACGGTTTCCGTCTGATCCAGACCTTTGCCGACCAGGCCGCCGCCGGCGTCAGGCGCGACGAACCGCCGGTGCGACTGCCCGGCGGTGCGCGAGAGCGGGCACTAGCGGAACATCAGGGCGGGGCGGCCGCGTGATTCCAGCACCCGCCATGGCCCCTCCAGCACCGCCAGGCAGATGCAGGCCGGGCCGGCCTCCGCCTGTGGCCGGTGGGCCGTGCCGGCCTCGGCGACGATGACGTCGCCGCGGCCGTAGCGCAGGCGATCGACCAGCGCACCCTCCAGGACCAGCAGCACCTCCAGCCCGCCATGCTCGTGGGCCGGCACCGCGAAACCGCCTCGCAGTCGCAACAAACGGGCGCGGGGCCCCGCCCCGGCATGGGGGATCTCCGCGGCGTCGAATCCGGGGCTCGCCGGCTGCCACGCGACCGCGTCGATGTCGGGCACGTAGTCGCGCAGCGGCCGGGGCAGCAGCGCCCCGCTCCGCGCCGGCGCGGGCGCGGCGGGGCGGCGCGCCAGGTCGGGCGCTCCCGGCCGGTCGAGCTGGGCCAGCGCCAACGGCAGGCAATCCTCGCCGAGCGGGTCCGGCGGCAGCCGCTCAAGGAGCGCGCCGCCGATCGCCTCGAGCACGGCGACCGCCCGGCGGCAGCCGGGACAGAAGGCGAGATGGCTGGCGACGAGCAGGGACACGGCCTCTGTCGCGCTGCCGGCTGCATGGGCGAGCAGCAGCTCGTCGGCGGGATGGAAGAGCGGCAGGCTCGCTACTCCTCCACGACGCGCCGGAGCCGCGCCAGGGCCAGCCTCAGCCGCGACTTGACGGTGCCCAGCGGCAGGCCCAGCCGGGCCGCGATGGCGCTGTGCGGGTTGTCCTCGAAATAGGCGAGGCGGACCAGCTCGGCCTGCTCGCGGGGCAGGGCGGCCACCGCGCGGCGCAGCCGCTCGCCGCCTTCCCGGCCGATCGCCGTCGCCTCGACGCCGGTCTCGTCGACGACGAAGATCGGGTCGTCGGGGTCGAGCTCCGGCCGGCGCTCGCGCCGCAGCCGGTCGATCCGCTTGTTGCGCGCGATGGTGAAGACCCAGGTGGCCGCGCCGGAGAGCGCCGGGTCGAAGCTGTCGGCGCGCCGCCACAGCGTCACCATGGTTTCCTGGACCAGCTCCTCGGCGGTCGCCCCGTCGCAGCCCTGGCGCGTCAGGTAGGCCTTGATGCGCGGTCCGAAATGGCGGAACAGGGCGGCGAAGGCAGAGCGATCCCGTTCCCGGGCGATGGCTTCGATCATCGCCTCCAGGCTGGCTTCGTCAGCGCCGTCGGAGAGCGGCTCCGCCTGCATACGGCCATATTCGGGGAAGCCGGTGAGGACCGCAAGAGCGGTTGGCGTGACCATTGGCCGCCAGCCGCCGCACTGCGTCACCCAAACAGCTTGCAACGACGGGACGGCTTCCATACAACCCTTTACGCAGTCGACCGCACCGTGGATCACCCGGGCCGCGCGTGGGAGCGTGTTGTCAAAGCGACCCTTCGCGGCCGCCGACGGTCGAGGCCGGTGGTATCTGGCGGAAGGGGTAGCTCGTCGATGGCCCGCGTCCCGATGTTCGTCCTTGTGCTCGGCGCCCTCTGGCTGGCCTCGCCCGCCCGGGCCGAGGACCCGAAGTCGATCGGCGTGTTCGGCGACTGGGAGGCGGTGACCGTCAAGGATGCCAAGGGCAAGGTCTGCTACATGACCAGCAACCCGAAGAAGAGCGAGGGGGCGGTCAAGAACCGGCAGAAGGCCTACGCCATGGTGATCCACCGCCCGGCCGAGAAGTCGTACGACGTCGTCACCTTCGCCGCCGGCTACAACTTCAAGGAGGGCAGCAAGGTCACGGTGACGATCGACAAGCTGGCCCTCACCATGTACACGGCCAAGGACCATGCCTGGGCCTGGGACAGCGCCAGCAGCGCCGACCAGGCGACCGACAAGAAGCTGGTCGACGCCATGCGCAAGGGCACCGACATGACGGTCAAGGGGACCTCGGCGCGCGGCAACGAGACCGTCGACACCTACTCGCTGAAGGGCTTCATGCGCGCCTATGCGGCGATCGGCACCGCCTGCGGCCTGAAGGCGCCGGCGCCGGCCGCCGCCGCGCCCTCGAGCAGCGCGCCGGCCTCGGAGTAGCGGCCGACCCGCCCTATATGACTCCGTCATGAGCACCCAGGGTCACGCCCACGCCTTCGCGCCGCCGGCCGCCGGCGACGCCGCCCCCGGCGGCCGCCGCGAGCTGCTCGGGCTCGACCGCGACGAGCTCGCCGCCGAGCTGGCGACGATCGGCGCGCCGCCCTTCCGGGCGCGCCAGCTCTGGCACTGGATCTACCACCGCGGCGTCACCGACTTCGCGGCGATGACCACCCTGGCCAAGGAGTTCCGCGCGGCGCTCGCCGAGCGCTACGCGGTCGGTCGGCCGGCGGCGACGCGCGACCTCGTCTCGGTCGACGGCACCCGCAAGTGGCTGCTGCGCTTCGCCGACGGCCAGGAGGCCGAGTCGGTGCACATCCCGGAGGAGGATCGCGGCACGCTCTGCGTCTCCAGCCAGGTCGGCTGCACGCTGACCTGCCGGTTCTGCCACACCGGGACGCAGCGGCTGGTGCGCAACCTGTCGGCCGCCGAGATCGTCGGCCAGGTGATGAGCGCCCGCGACGCGCTCGGCGAGTGGCCCTCGCCGCCGGACGGGCGGCTGCTCTCCAACATCGTCATGATGGGAATGGGCGAGCCGCTCTACAACTACGAGAACGTCGCCAAGGCGCTGCGCATCGTGATGGACGGCGAGGGCATCGCCATCTCGAAGCGGCGGATCACGCTGTCGACCGCCGGCGTCGTGCCGATGATCCGGCGCTGCGGCGCCGAGCTCAACGTCAACCTGGCGATCTCGCTGCACGCGGTGACCGACGAGCTGCGCGACGAGATCGTGCCGATCAACCGCAAGTACCCGATCGCCGAGCTGCTCGAGGCCTGCCGGACCTATCCCGGCCTGAGCAACGCCCGGCGCATCACCTTCGAGTACGTCATGCTGAAGGACGTCAACGACAGCCCGGCCGAGGCGCGCGCCCTGGTGAAGCTGCTCGCCGGCATCCCCGCCAAGGTCAACCTGATCCCGTTCAACCCCTGGCCGGGCGCGCCCTTCGAGCGCTCGACCGAGGCGGCGATCGCCCGCTTCAGCCAGGTCGTCTTCGACGCCGGCTACGCCTCGCCGGTGCGCACCCCCCGCGGCCAGGACATCATGGCCGCCTGCGGCCAGCTGAAGAGCGCCAGCCTGAAGGCGCGGCGCAGCGAGCGGCCGGCCGCCTGATCCCGGCCGCCTGATCCCGGCCGCCTGATCCCGGCCCGCGCTTGTGGCGCGGCCGCCGATCCCTATAATCCGCCGCCTTCAAGGTTTCGGGGACGAGAGAATGCGCGACGTGAAGAAGGTCGTGCTCGCCTATTCCGGCGGGCTCGACACCTCGGTCATCCTCAAGTGGCTGCAGCAGACCTATCGCTGCGAGGTGGTGACCTTCACCGCCGATCTCGGCCAGGGCGAGGAGCTGGCGCCGGCCCGCGCCAAGGCCGAGATGATGGGCATCAAGGAGATCTTCATCGAGGATCTGCGCGAGACCTTCGTGCGCGACTTCGTCTTCCCGATGTTCCGCGCCAACGCGCTCTACGAGGGCTGCTACCTGCTCGGCACCTCGATCGCCCGGCCGCTGATCGCCCAGCGCCAGATCGAGATCGCGCACCAGACCGGCGCCGACGCGGTGGCGCACGGCGCCACCGGCAAGGGCAACGACCAGGTCCGCTTCGAGCTCAGCTACTACGCGCTCGATCCCGACATCAAGGTGATCGCCCCCTGGCGCGAATGGGACCTGACCTCGCGCACCCGGCTGATCGAGTTCGCCGAGCAGCACCAGATCCCGATCGCCAGGGACAAGCGCGGCGAGGCGCCGTTCTCGGTCGATGCCAACC
Organism: Dongiaceae bacterium; assembly: GCA_046349435.1. Classification (GTDB taxonomy): domain Bacteria; phylum Pseudomonadota; class Alphaproteobacteria; order Dongiales; family Dongiaceae; genus JAXMCI01. Next base: position 51,376 of record JAXMCI010000038.1, read on the forward strand.
TGCTGCACATCTCGGCCGAGGGGAAGGTGCTGGAGGATCCCTGGGAGGAGCCGCCGGAATACGTCTACAGCCGCAGCCTGGCGCCGGAGGATGCGCCCGACACGCCGACCACGGTCGAGGTCGAGTTCGCCGGCGGCGATCCCGTCGCGGTCGACGGCCAGCGCCTGTCGCCGGCGGCGCTGCTCGCCCGGCTCAACGAGCTCGGCGGCGCCAACGGCATCGGCCGGCTCGACCTGGTCGAGAACCGCTTCGTCGGGATGAAGTCGCGCGGCGTCTACGAGACGCCCGGCGGCACCATCCTGCTCGCCGCCCACCGCGCCATGGAGAGCCTGACGCTCGACCGCGGCGCCGCCCACCTCAAGGACGAGGTGATGCCGCGCTACGCCGAGCTGATCTACAACGGCTTCTGGTTCTCGCCGGAGCGCCGCATGCTGCAGGCGCTGATCGACGAGAGCCAGAAGAACGTCGAGGGCACCGTCCGCCTCAAGCTCTACAAGGGCTCGGTGCGGGTGGTCGGGCGCAAGAGCCCGCGCTCGCTCTACAGCCTGGCGCACGTCACCTTCGAGGCCGACCAGGTCTACGACCAGCGCGACGCGGCCGGCTTCATCAAGCTGAACGCGCTCCGCCTCAGGCTGCTGAAGCGGCGCGGCGGCGCGGCGCGCTGATCCCGCCCGCCGCTCGCTGTCCGCCGCTCGCCGGGGTCAGTGCGGCAGCGCCGAGACCCCGGTGATCAGCGGGTGCAGCCCGAGCAGCGCCAGGTAGGCGACGGCGGCGATCGCCGGCGTGCGCCAGCCGATGCCGGCGAGGTCGAGCCGGGTGCGCCGCTCCGCGATGGCGCGCAGCGGCAGGTTGGAGGTGCTGAGCGCGAAGGGGCCCCAGGCGTTGCCCCAGCGCGCCCGCTTCTTGGCGTCGATGGCGAGCGTGCCGGCCAGCGCCAGCACCGCCACCGCGCCGAACAGCACGATCGAGGCGAGGTCGCCATTGGCGCAGAGGTGCGCCAGCGCCCACAGCCCGAAGCCCCACATCACGGGGTGGCGGGTGATCGTGAAGATCCCGGCCGGCCGCGTGTCGGGCGGCCCGTCGGCATCCTGCAGCACCGCGGTGGGGTTGGGCTGGACGAAGCCGCCGACCATCAGCAGCAGGGCCGGGATCATCGCCAGGATGGGGATCCAGGCGGTCCAGCCGGGCGGCGTCCAGACCGGCGCGACCGGGGCCGCCGCATAGGCCCGCACCAGCCAGACCAGCAGGACGATCTGCAGCACGCTGTAGACGCCGGTGAAGCCGCGCTCGCCGAGCCGCGCCGCCAGCGGCGCGCGCAGCGGCGGGCTCGACAGCGCGAAGTGGCTGCCGACGAAGAGGCTCGCGGCGAGCAGCAGCTGGTCCATGGCGTCCCCCGGCTCGCCGCCATCATAGCGCCGGGGCTGCCCCGGCATGAAGGCGATTGCACCCGGGGCTGCCGCCGTCGTCGCAATCAGGAAGATGCCGGGCGAGGTCCATCTGGTCGTGGAGGATCGCAGCACCTCGATCGTATGCTCGGTCGCCCGGAAGAGGATGATGACGTCCGCGACGGCAGACGGGCGACGTGCAGCGTGCAGGCACCCGGACCGCCCGGTCCCTGGCGCCCGGGACGGCGTCCGGCCCCGAGGGCGCGAACGCCGGCCAGGCCTGAGGCCCAGGCTTTCCACGCTGCCGAGCGCTCGGCCGTCCACTGCAGGATGGTCGCGAACGCGCTGATCCTTCGTCACGCCTGCGGACGTCAGCACACGCCGGCACCGGTGCTCGTCGCCCCGACGGCGGGGACCCAGGATCGCTCGGCCATGCGATGAAACATCGCCCGCGATTCGTCGGCGCTGGCGACGCGGTGCCGGCCCGCCTCGATGTCGTCGCCGACCTGCGCGCGCCTCAGGGCCACCAGCTTCCGGCGTCCTGGGCTCGCGGTTCTCGATGAGCCGCAAGCCCTCGCGCAACCGCTGCATTCTGATCGGCCGGAAGGACCAGCCCGATCAACGCTCCTGATGCTCGGTCAGGACCACAGCGGGTCGGCATGGGCACCTCTGCGGCGAGAGGCTCAACGTAACATCATTGGCATAATCTGCCAATGGCTTCACCCCGGCAGGTCGACGCCCCGCTGGCGGGCGGCGGCGGTGAGCGTGTTCTGCAGCAGGCAGGCGATGGTCATCGGCCCGATGCCGCCGGGCACCGGGGTGATGGCGCCGGCCCGCTTCAGCGCCTCGGCGAAGGCGACGTCGCCGACGATGCGGGCCTTGCCGTCGGCGCCCTCGACGCGGTTGATGCCGACGTCGATCACCGTGGCGCCCTCGCCGACCCAGTCGCCGCGGATCATCTCCGCCTTGCCGACGGCGGCCACCAGGATGTCGGCGCGGCGGCACTCGCCGGGCAGGTCGCGGGTGCGCGAATGCGCGATGGTGACGGTGCAGCTCTCGCCGAGCAGCAGCGCCGCCATCGGCTTGCCGACGATGTTGGAGCGGCCGACCACGACGGCACGCTTGCCCGAGAGGTCGCCCAGCCGGTCCTTCAGCAGCATCAGGCAGCCGAGCGGCGTGCAGGGCACCAGCGCCTTGCCGCCGGTCGCCAGCCGCCCGGCATTGACGACGTGGAAGCCGTCGACGTCCTTGGCCGGGTCGATGGCGTCGATGATCGCCTGGGGATCGATGTGCCGGGGCAGCGGCAGCTGCACCAGGATGCCGTTGACCGCCGGATCGGCGTTGAGCCGGTGGACCAGGGCGAGCAGCTCGGCCTGGCCGGTCTCGGGCGGCAGCTTGTGCTCGAAGGAGCGCATGCCGGCCTCCTCCGTCTGCTTGCCCTTGTTGCGGACGTAGATGCGGCTCGCCGGATCCTCGCCGACCAGCACGACCGCCAGCCCCGGGACCCAGCCATGCTGCGCCTTGATCGCCGCCACCTGCGTCCCGACCCGCCGGCGCAGCCCCTCGGCGAACGCCTTGCCGTCGATGATCTTGCCGCTGCCCTCGCCGTCCATGCCTGCCTCGCTTGCGCCCTGCCGGTTCTACTCAGCCGGTCCCGCTCAGCCGGCCGCCTCGTCGAGCAGCGCGCCGACGCGCGCGGCCAGGACCGCGGGATCGCCGGCAATATGGAGAAGCTTGCGCCGCTGGGTGGCCCCGGCGACGACGGTTATCGTCCCCTTGGCGACGCCCAGCCGGCGCGCCAGCAGGGCCTGCAGCGCGGCGTTCGCGCGGCCGTCGACGGCGGGCGCGTTGACCGCCACCTTGAGGGCGACGCCGCCATCCGCATCGGGCGCCAGCCCCTCGAGCCGCTCGCGCGAGGAGCCAGGCGCCAGCCGGACGCGCAGCCGGATGCCGTCGGCGACCCGCTGCAGCGGCCCGCCGGGCGGCGGCGCGCTCACATCGCGTAGAGCAGGTTGCGCCGGATCAGGTCCTGGATGAACCAGATGATCAGGATCAGGATCACCGGCGAGACGTCGACGCCGCCGAGGTTGGGCAGGATGCGCCGGATCGGCCGCAGCGCCGGCTCGGTGACCTTCCAGAGGAAGTCGTTGATCGAATAGACCAGCCGGTTGCGGGTGTTGAGCACGTCGAAGGCGAGCAGCCAGCTGAGGATCGCCGAGGCGATCAGCACCCACTTGTAGATGTCGAGCACGGTGATGATCAGCAGCAGGAGGGAGGTCATCGGGCCGCCGGTGGGGTCGCCTGGGGTGGCCGGACCCTAGCGGGAGCGGTGGCGGCGCGCAAGGCGGCCTGGCCGGCACGGCTTCGACCGGGCCCGATCCCGACGACCCGCGCCGCAGCCGCGGCAAGGGGCTGGTCTGCCCGGCGGCGGCCGGCGGTCCCGCTCAGGAGAGCGCGGCGACGCCGGCGGCCGCACTCTGCATCATGTGCGGCAGGTTGCCGGGATTCTCGGTGAAATAGTCCGTGGCGCGGAGATAGGCCTCCATGGCCGGCCCCTCGACGGTCGCCCCAAGCTCCGGGACCGGCGTGCGCAACCCGGGATCTCCGCCATCCAGCCAGGTGAGCAGCTTGCTCGGCGCGCCCGTCATGTTGATCCAGAGCGCCATGTAGATGACGGCCTTGGGCGCGATCGCGCGCCCGGCCCTGCCGGCGTGCTGGATGCATCGGTCCACCCCGCCATAGACCACGCCCAGGATCGTCTCGTCCATTGCGTCGACCTGCGCGCGGGCTCCGAGCAGCGCGTCGTTGACCCGTCGCGTTTCCGCCGCGGTCAGCGGATTGGCGATGAGATGGACCGACAGCCGCCGCACCAGGTCGGCAATGTCGGGCGCCGGCAGACCGGCATCGGCCAGCGCCTGTCGGAAGGTGCGCACCACCTCCGGCTGGCCGGCTGCGAGGTCGCCCTGCATGAACCCGAAGCTGGCGCCGCTCTTGCCCTTTCCGGCGAAACTCAGCTGGTAGGGGCTGGCATCGCCGATCTCGTGCAGCCGGAGCGCGATGCGAATGCCGGGCTTGAGTGCTTCGTCTGGCATGGCGTCCTCGCTCCGGCTAGGGGTTCGGGTTCTTCGGTTTCGGTGCAAGCTTCTGCAAGGCGTCGACCACCTTCTTCCCGTCGCCGAGGAAGCCGGCGATCTTGGCCAGGAAGGTCGCGGCATCGACCATCTGCGCGGCGGTGGCGTTCATCCGGTCGGTCGCGTTCTTGATGATGTCGATCGCCGTGGTGAGCTCGGCGCTGCTCAGTATCGAGGCGAGGGCCTGAGCGAGGATCGCGTCGCGCTGATCCTCCAGGTTCCGGATCACCGGCTCCATTCCTTCGGCGCCGGCATTCTTCAACGCACCGGCTGCGAGTATTCGCGCGCTGATCGACCTCACCGCCTCGTCTCTCTTCGTCAGGATATCCTGGATCGTCGGCATGTGCGCGGACTCCTACTTCTCTGCTGCTGCGCTCGGGGCTGCCGCGGCCTTTGCGAGAGCCGATTGCAGCGCAGCTGCCTTGGACTGGAAATTGCTCAGCGCCACCACCAGCGCGGCGTAGTTGCGGCTGGGGTCGTTGACGGCGGCCACGAGCTCGTCGTGCGCCGTCACCAGTGCGCCGGTCGTAGCGCCTGGATTGGCGTCTCGCATGCCGTTCAGGACGGCGAGCTGCCCCTGCGCGCCAGTGAGCTGGCTGCGGTACTCGGCCTCGCTGACGACCGACTTGCCCAGCGGGTCGATCGTATCGCTGATCTCGTCCGCGAGTATCCTCTGCCGTGCGACGCTGACCCGGTCCAGCGCTGCGCCGACGGCGGCCGCGACGCTCGCGATCGGCGCCGCGCCGTTCGGCCCCTTGGTCCCGACCGCATTCACGGCGGCCTTGAGGCTGTCGAAGCGCTGCTGGTCCAGGGCCGTGCCCACCACCCAGCCGGCGAAGCTGATCGCCGCGGGCGCAACCACGCTCGCGCCCGGGGCGACCGCATCCGCAGCTGTGGCCAACGCCCCCACGGATGCCGAGAGCTGCGCGACCGCCGCGTCGTAGGCCGCCCGGTCGGCCGCATTGGTGACGGCCGCCAGCGCGTGCGCGTAGTCCCTGAGCACCGCGACCTTCGACATCACCTTGTCGCGTTCATCCATCAACGCCATCGGATCGGGCGCTGGATCGCCGAAGGGATAGAGCATGCAGGGAGCTTCGCTTCCGGGTGTCGAGCCGCGCTGGACGCGGCAGCTCGGTGCCATCGCGACCTTGCTGCGATTCCTGATCATGTCGCGCTGGATCAGGTCTGCGCGGTCGGCAGCCAGCCCGGCATAGCCCGATGAGACGGCATCCGACACCTGATCGACGCCGGTGCTGATCGCAGCCGTTTCCTTGGGAAAGCTATAAGGGGAGCAGGCGGCGAGACCCGAAAGCAGCAGCCAGGACCAGCGCATTGGAATACCTCGACAGCACATTCTTTCTGCACTTATTAAACAACATTCTGTCGAAGATTGCAATATGTTTTGTTGTTTTCAAACATCGCCGCGCACAAACATCCGGCGTACAACAATGCAGATTCTGGCCACCGCTTGGCGGGTCGCGGGAAGCGACCGGCCGAGCGCCGAGAGAGCCATGCGGCCAGTTTCTCCCTTGGCGCGCGAGCCCGTCAGCCCTGTAGATCGGAGGCCGTGCATTCGCGGGCCCTCCCCACTACAATCTTCGGCTGTGGGGCTGCGGACGGCGGGGCGATGGTCGCGCGGGTCAAGACGGTGGCCTTCCAGGGCCTCGAGGTGCTGGAGGTCGACGTCCAGGTGCAGATGACGGCCGGCGGGGTCGCCACCTTCACCCTGGTCGGGCTGGCCGACAAGGCGGTCGGCGAGAGCCGCGAGCGGGTGCGCGGCGCGCTGCACGCCATCGGGCTGGCGCTGCCGGTCAAGCGCATCACCATCAACCTGGCGCCGGCCGACCTGCTCAAGGAAGGCAGCCATTTCGACCTGCCGATCGCGCTGGCGCTGCTCGCCTTCATGGGCGTGCTGCCGGAGGAGGAGCTGGCGCGCTTCAGCGCGCTCGGCGAGCTCGGGCTCGACGGCACCCTGGCGCCGGTGGCGGGCGTGCTGCCCGCGGCCATCGGGGCGGCGGCGGCCGGCCGCGGCCTGATCTGCCCGGCGGCACAGGGCGGCGAGGCGGCCTGGGCCGGCGAGCTCGAGGTGCTGGCGCCGGCCAGCCTGCTGCAGCTGGTCAACCACTTCAAGGGCACCCAGCTGCTGAGCCCGCCCAAGGCGCGCCTTGCCGAGCCGGCGCCGGCCGCCCCCGACCTGCGCGACATCAAGGGCCAGGAGAGCGCCAAGCGGGCGCTCGAGGTGGCGGCCGCCGGCGGCCACAATCTCCTCATGGTCGGCCCTCCCGGCGCCGGCAAGTCGATGCTGGCGGCCCGCCTGCCCGGCCTGCTGCCGCCGCTCGACCCGGCCGAGGCGCTCGAGGTCAGCATGGTGCACTCGGTCGCCGGCACGCTGGCGGAAGGGCGGCTGCTGCGCACCCGGCCGTTCCGCGACCCGCACCACTCCGCCTCGCTGCCGGCGCTGGTCGGCGGCGGCAGCCGGCGCGGCCCGGCGAGGTTTCGCTCGCCCATCTCGGCGTGCTCTTCCTCGACGAGCTGCCGGAGTTCCAGCGGCCGGTGCTGGAGGCGCTGCGCCAGCCGCTGGAGACCGGCCGCGTCTCGGTCGCCCGGGCCAACGCGCACGTGACCTATCCCGCCCGCATCCAGCGGGTGGCGGCAATGAACCCCTGCCGCTGCGGCCATCTCGACGACCCGGCGCTGACCTGCGGCCGGGCGCCGAAATGCGCGCTCGACTACCAGGCGCGGCTCTCCGGCCCGCTGCTCGACCGCATCGACCTGCATGTCGAGGTGCCGGCCGTCGCCGCCGCCGACCTCGCCTTGCCGCCGCCGGCGGAGGGCAGCGCCGCGGTGGCGGCGCGGGTGGCGTCCGCGCGGGCCATCCAGGCCGAGCGCTATGCCGGCCGGGGCGATCGCACCCGCCCGATCCGCACCAACGCCGAGGCCGACGGCGAGCTGCTGGAGGAGGTCGCCGCGCCAGATGCCGAGGGCCGCGCGCTGCTGACCCAGGCGGCCGAGCGCTTCCGCCTCTCGGCCCGCGGCTATCATCGCGTGCTGCGCGTCGCGCGCACGCTGGCCGACCTCGCCGGCGCGCCCGCCGTGCGCCGGCCGCATATCGCCGAGGCGCTGACCTACCGGCGCATCGTGCCGGGGCGGTGAGCCGCAGAGTCACGGGGTTAGCTAGCGCAGAACTCCGACGATCGATGAGCTGTGCCCAAGCCGCGAGCTGCCTTCATGAGCGCGACAGGCCTCAATTTCGAGGACCTCGTCCTGACCCCAGTGTGTGCACAGACAGGTCCGGCTGCGACTATGCGCGCGCTGATCGACCTCACCGCCTCGTCTCTCTTTGTCAAAATATCTTGAACTGTCGGCCTGTGCGGGCATTCCTACTTCGCTTCTGTTGCGCCCGGGGCCGCCGCGACCTTTGCGAGCGCCGATTGCAGCGCAGCAGCCTTGGACTGGAAATTGCTCAGTGCCATCGCCATTGCGGTGTAGCTTCCGCTGGGGTCGTTGACAGCGGCCACGAGCTCGTCGTGCGCCATAACCAGCGCGTTGGTCGTAGCGCTTGGATTTGCGTCTCGCATGCCGTTCAGGATGGCGAGCTGCCCCTGCGCACCAACCAGCTGGCGCGTGTACTCGGCCTCCCCGACGATCGACTTGCCTAGCGGCTCGATCGCGTCGCTGATCTTGTCCGCGAGTATCCTCTGCCGTGCGACGCTGACCCGGTCCAGCGCCGCCCCGACGACGGCCGCGACGCTCGCGATCGGCTTCACGCCGCTCGGCCCCTCGGTCCCCACCGCATTCACCGCGGCCTTGAGGCTGTGGAAGCGCTGCTGGTCGAAGGCCGTGTCCACTACCCCGCCGGCGAAGCTGGTCGCCGCGGGCGCAACCACGTTTGCGTCCACGGCGACCGCATCTGCAGCTGCGGCCAATGCCCTTACCGATAGCGAGAGATGCGCGACAGCAGCGTCGTAGGCCGCTCGGTCGGCCGCATTGGTGACGGCCGCCAGCGCGTGGGCGTAGTCCCTGAGCACTGCCACGTTCGACATCACCTTCTCGCGCTCATCCATTAGCGCTATCGGATCGGGCGCAGGATCGCCGAAGGGATAGAGCATACAGGGAGCCTCGCTTCCCGGTGCCGAGCCGGGCTGCACGCGGCAACTCGGCGCCATCACGACCTTGCTGCGGTTCCTGATCATGTCGCGCTGAATCAGGTCTGCGCGGTCGGCAGCCAGGCCGGCATAGCCCGACGAGACGGCATCTGACACCTGATCAACCCCGGTGCTGATTGCCACCGCAGGAAGAGATGGACCCTGGCCACTCTTCCTTGTGTGGAGGAATGCTTTCAGGTAGTCGCTGGTCGCCTTGTTTAGGATGAGGCCAGCATCAATTAGGAATTGCAAATTTGCCGCAGCTCGATCTGGATCATTTGTCTTAATTACCTCAAGAATTCTCTGAGATTCAGCCTTAAATGATTCAAGATCGCGCTGCGCATTGCTGGTGTCCTGTTGAATCTTTTCTGCCGCGATCTGGCGCGTGTTTTCAATCTGCCTTTGTTCCCAACCGCTTAGCCAGCTGATGCCGGCATTTCCAAGAGTCGCAAGGGCTGCACCAATGATGGCTAGGACCAAAGGATTTGACCACCGAGACCGCGCCTTCTCCTCTACATTCAGACGCAGCTCTTCGTCGAGGCGATGCTGCTCTTTAGCCTTTAGTGCAATTTCCTCTTTGCGAAGAACGTAATCTGCAAGCCATTTCTCGCGCTCAAACTCCAACTCTTGAGTGCTGATATCTGGGTGAGACGACTCCACTCCTTCCTGCGGCACGTCACTCTCCAACTCTATCGAGAAGGCTAATAATCAAGTCCGGCCCAGGCGTAGCCCCGAGGACCTGCCACCGCCCTCATACCCATGCAAGTCCACAATCGCACAAAGGCTCTCGCCAATCACTTCGTTGGCACTTCTCAGAGATCTGCGCCACCGCAACTGGCCTGCAGCATTGGTAGCCGGTCGACCCGTCCGAGATCCAGCAATTTCGCGTCGGTAAGGTTTTCCTCGAAGGAGATCGCATTCAGCTTCGTGAGGGAGTATTCGAATTCCTTACCGAGTTGTTTGAGAGCTCGTTAGCAGAGCTTGAAACCCGACACCCAGACATTAAGACCGCATTCAAGTGAATCGACGACCACCAGTTCACCGCCATGATCTACCGCAATAGCAGAGTCTCAGTCGCGCTGTCGAAATCGACTAGGGGTTACATTTCCGTTGAGGCCGACAATTGGGGTTTGTTTCTCAAGCCGCTGGGAATAGCAATCGACCGATCCAGCGACGCCACAAGGCACCTGACCTTCGAAGGGGCGGCAGAGTACTACTAGCAGCGGTGAATGCTGCGCTTCAGGAGCATTCCAGCGACAGGAGACAGCAGAGCCACGCGGCAGGCCGCACACTCGCCGGTCCTCACCCAAGATAGTCGAGGGCTGTGAACTGGGACGGCGGAGCGATGGTCGCGCGGGTCAAGACGGTGGCCTTCCAGGGCCTTGAGGTGCTGGAGGTGGACGTCCAGGTGCAGATGACGGTCGGCGGGTCGCCACCTTCATCCTGGTCGGGCTGGCCGACAGGCGGTAGGCGAGAGCCGCGAGCGGGTGCGTGGCGCGCTGCACGCCATCGGGCAGGCGCTGCCGGTCAAGCGTATCATCAACAACTTGGCGCCGACCGACCCGGGGGGCAGCCATTTCGACATGCCGATCTCGCGGGCGCTGCTTGCCTTAATCTTAATGGGCGTGCTGCCGAAAGAGGAACTCGCCCGCTTCAGCGCGCTCGAGGTGCTCGGCCTCGACGGTACCCTGGCGCCGGTGGCGGGCGTGCTGCCGCCGGGCAGATCAAGGCCGCGGCTAATCGCCAAGCGAGCCGAGCTGGCCGGGCTGGTTGGGCATCGCCGGCGCGGCCGCCGTGCGCCGGCCGCATATCGCCGAGGCGCTGACCTACCGGCGGATCGCGCCGGGGCGGTGAGCCGCGGCTGCGCGCTCACGCCGGCTGCGGACGGCCCAACGAGATCGCGTGGAAGCGCTCCGGCGCATCTTCCAGGGTCGGGGGGTGGTCGCGCCGGTCGACCGAGCGCCGGCCCTGGGTGACCGCCAGCTGCAGCAGGGCATTCCCCTGCTCGAGCCGCTGCGTCTCCCAGGCCCGCAGCGCGGCGTCGGGGTCGGCGGGATAAGCTCCGAGCGCCGCCGCCAGGGCCGACGCATCGGCCGCCGCCTTGGCCGAGGCCGCCGCCGGATGCGGCCGCAGCACGAAGGCGGCGTCGCCGAGCAGGCACGCCCGCCCGAACACCATCCGCGGCACCGCGACGTCGCGGATGACCTGGATGAACGGCTCCGCGGTGGCCTGGACCAGCTCGGCGAAGCAGGGGTGGACCTCCTGCGCGGCCGCTGCCTGGATCTCCGCCCGCAGCGCGTCCGGCACCATGCCGGCCGGCACCGAGGCATCGTGCCGGGCGCCGGTGCGGTCGACGAGCAGCCGCTCGAGCGCGGGGCCGGCGGGCACGTTGACGTACCACACCCAGTTGAGCCGGCGCCGGCCCGTCTCGGTCGCGGCGCCCGCGCCCGGAATGAAGTAGCTCAGGATGTGCCCGCCGGACCGGGCGGCGCAGAGCGTGAAGCAGTCGTCGAAGAAGTGCACCAGCCCGGCGGGCAGGCGGTCCTCCTCGACCATCCCGCGCCAGGCGATGTAGCCGGCGTAGCGGGGCTCGACCTCGGGCAGCAATCGCCGGCGCGTCTCCGAATAGGTGCCGTCCGAGCAGACCAGGAGGTCCGCCTCGACGGCATCGCGCTCGGCGAAACGAGCGGCGATCCGGCCCTGTTTCCGGTCGAAGCCGGTCAGGGTCCAGCCCTGGTGATAGCGCTCGGCCGGGAAGGCCGACCGCAGCGTCTGGTAGATGGCATGCCAGGAGGAGAAGCGCTGCGGCAGCGGGATGGTGCTGCCGTCGCCGCCGTCCGGCACGAGGTACCGCCGCTGCCGGCAGGCGGTGAGGGGCAGCGCGGGGGCACCGTTTCGGCGCAGCAGGTCGAGGAGATCGTCCTGCACCGCGATGCCGGCGCCCCGGCTTGCCATCGCCCCCGTCGCGCGCTCGTAGATCGCGACCTCGCAGCCGACGGCGCGCAGCGCGATCCCGGCGCACAGCCCGCCGATCGAGCCTCCCGCCACGGCAACCCGGAGCGGCACGCCGCCCTTCTGCATTCGCCCCCCTGTGGCACCCTGGCGAGCCGGTGCCGGATCCGTCCCCGCCGGCCAGGGCGGCCGGCCCGTCATCCTGCCACTCCCACTCTCGCCCGGGCAAGCCGCCGATGCCCGGCACGGGCATGGCGCGGCATCGTTGGGCAGCACCGCCCGCGCGATGCTATGAATCGGTCCTGCGATGCGGCCGCGGGAGCCAAGGCGGGCCGGCCATTCGCCGCGCTGCCGCGACGGCGGCGGGCGCCCGGTTCAGGAGCGATGACATGCAGCGGACATTGATCAGGAACGCGACGATCATCACCATGGACCCGAAGATCGGCGATCTTCGCGGCGGCGACATCCTGCTGGACGGCAAGCGCATCGCCGCGGTGGGGCGCGATCTCGGCCCAGTCGACGCCGCGGTGATCGACGGCACCGACATGATCGCCATTCCGGGCTTCGTCGACAGCCACCGCCATACCTGGCAATGCCTGCTCCGCTCCGCCGCCGTCGACTGGAGCCTCGCCCAGTATTTCGCCGGCGTGCGCGGCGTCATGGGGGGGCTCTACACCGCCGACGACATGTACATCGCCAACTATGCCGGCGCGCTGGAGGCGCTGGATGGCGGCATCACCACCCTCTACGACTGGTCGCACTGCAACAACACGCCGGACCACCCCGACGCCGGCATCAAGGCATTGCGGGATTCCGGGATCCGCGCCGTCTACGGCTACGGCAACGCCAACCGCGAATGGTTTCCGATCAGCGACCGGCGGACCGACTTCGACGATGTCCGCCGGGTTCGCCGGACGCACTTCGCCTCCGACGACGATCTCGTCACCATGGCCTTCGCGGCGCGCGGGCCGCAGGCGGCGACGCTCGAGGTGACGGAGGAGGATTTCCGCACGGCACGCGACCTCGGCCTGCGCGTCACGGTCCATGCCGGGGACGGCGTGTGGGGCCTCAACGGGCCGGTCCGCCAGATGCACGAGAAGGGCCTGCTCGGCCCGCACGTCACCTACGTGCATTGCTGCAGCCTCGCCGACGACGAGTTCAAGATCATCGCCGATACCGGCGGCACCGCCTCGCTGTCGGTCGAGGTCGAGATGAACATGGGGCACGGCAACCCGGCGACGCTCCGCCTGCTCGAGGCCGGGGTGCGGCCGAGCATCTCCATCGACATCTGCACCTCGGTCGGCGGGGACATGTTCACGCAGATGCGGATATTGCTGGCCGCCTCGCGCGGCCTTGCCAACGCGAAGGCGATCGGGGAGCGCCGGATCCTCGATCCGCTGCCGCTCACCGCGCGCGAGATCCTCGATTTCGCCACCATGCAGGGGGCGAAGGCCTGCGGCCTGGACGGCAGGATCGGCTCGCTGACGCCGGGCAAGGACGCCGATCTCGTGCTGATCGACACCAATGCGATCAATCTCTTCCCGGCCAACAATCCGGTCGGCGCCGTGGTGACGGCGGCGCATTCCGGCAATGTCGACACGGTGATCGTGCAGGGCCGCGTCCGGAAGCGGCACGGCAAGCTCGTCGACGTCGATCCGCGGGCGCTGCGCGGCCGCCTGGAGAGCGCGGCCGACGATCTCTTCCGCCGGGCCGGGGTGCCGCGCGACGGAACCTGGCTGCCCCAGCCCTATGTCGAAGGCGCGCAGACCAGCCGGTAGGGTGCCTGGCGCCGGCCGGCTACGGCGACTTGCGGCGGGCCTTCACCGACCGGCCGTCGGGCGCGCGCAGGATCAGGGCCCCGTCGGGCTCGATCGCAAAGCTGGCGATCTTTCCCAGCAGGGCCAGGAGCTGCTGCTCCTGCTCCATGGCCGGCTCCGGGCACATCATCATCGAAGATCCGCCCGGCGCGGTGCTCAGGCCCTCGCCGGTGAGGGCATAGGTGCCGAAGAACCTGTTGCAAGAGGCATCGCCGCTCAGCTGGCCGTCGACGCCGAAGCTCAGCGAGGGGTGCGTCGTGGCGTCGACCGGCTTACCCGCGATCGCCTCGACCGCCCAATCGCCCCGCAGGAGGCTGGCCGGCTCGCCGCCGCAACCTGCGTAGGTCGTGCTTCCCGCCTGGACCGTGACGCGCGCGGGGTACGGCATGCCGCTCATCGAGTCGACGCAGATCTGGCTCGCGATGGTGACCGAGAACGGCTCGGCGCCGCTCGTCGACCGATAGGTCTCGCTGCCCTCGCCCTTCTGCACGGCGGGCAGCGGCGAGATCGTCATGGTCTTGCCATCGAGCGTCTGGAAGGTGATCCCCGCGTCGGTCCTGGTCAGGCTCCAGCCGGGCTCGTTGCCGCGCGCGCGGAAGGCGGCCGAGTCCGCCGCGGCCGCCGCGGAGACCAGCAGCAGCGCGGCCAGGGTCGCGGCAATTCGTGCGAACGCCATCGCGAGTCCTCCCTTCGTTCCGTCCTCTTCCATCGCGACGCGGCCCTCTCCTCACGCTCTCATGCCCGGGGGGCGGCGCGGTGCCGGCCAGCGGCCCAGGCTCGACTGTACGCCAAGGCCGTGCCGGATCAAAACCGGAGAGCCGCGCCGGCTCGCCGCACCCGCCCGTGCCTTGACGATCCCGGCGAACTGGGCAAGGCTACGCTTCAAAATTGCCATCGCTCGCATCAATGTCGAGTCATCGGGGATGTCGGATCGTTCCAGATGCAGGGAGGCGCCGCATGACCCTGATCGCGATCAACGTGCTTCTGGACCCGGACGCCGCCACGGTCGAGAAGGCGCTGGCAGTGAATGCCAGGCTGCGGCAGGACTTTCCCGACGGCTTCGCCCTCGACGCCGACCACGCCCCGCACATCACGGTCCTCCAGCGGTTCGTGCGGCTGGCGGATCTCGATGCCGTCGCGAATGCCGCACGGGAAGTGCTGCGCACCGTGCAGCCGATCAAACTGGCAAGCCGTGCGACCGGCTACTATGACCTCGCCTACAAGAATCTCGGGCTCATGGGCATCGTCATCGAGCCGACCAAGGATTTGCGGCGTCTGCAGGCGAGGATCATCGACGCCCTCGCCCCGTTCGCTGCGGAGAAGGGGACGGCGGACGCGTTCGCTCCTCGGCTGGATGGCGGCGCGATCAGCCAGCCGACGGTGGACTACGTGAACGGCTTCGTGCCGTCCCGCACCGGCAAGAACTACCATCCTCACCTGACCGTGGGCATCGGCACCCGTCCCTTCGTGGACGCCCTGAAGGCCGAGCCGTTCGAGCCTTTCACCGTCGCGCCGGTGTCCGTCAGCCTCTACCAGGTGGGCGACTACGGCGTCGCCCAGAGGAAGCTCCATGAGCTCGGCCGCTGCTGATCCGCTTCCCTCCTGGAACGATTGTGCCGCGAAGCGGGAACTGCTCGCGTTCGTCGCCAGGACCACGACCGAGGGTTCGCCGGATTTCCTGCCGCCCGCGGAACGCATCGCCGTCCATGACAACGATGGCACGCTCTGGCCCGAGAATCCGATGCCGTTCCAGGCGGCCTTCGCCATCGACGCGCTGAGGCAGCGCGTCCTGACGGAGCCCGGCCTCGCTGCGGAGCCCCTGGTGCAGGCGGCGCTGGCCGGCGACTTCGCCAAGCTCCTGGAAGGCGAGCACTTCGACGGGCTGATGCGGGTCGTGGCCCTCACCCATGCCGGAATGACCACCGACGCGTTCGGCGACGCCGTGGCGGCGTGGCTCGCCTCGGCCAGGCATCCGCGATACGGCAGGCGCTATGACCAGCTCACCTACCTGCCCATGCAGGAGCTGCTGCGCCATCTGCGCGCCAACGGCTTCAAGAACTTCATCGTCTCCGGCGGCGGCGCGGACTTCATGCGTGTCTGGGTCGAACGCGTGTACGGCATCCCGCCGGAGCAGGTCGTGGGCTCGACGGCGCGGACGACGTTCGAGCTGCGCGAGAGCGGACCGGTGCTGACCAAGACGCTCGACTACCTGTTCGTCAACGACCGGCAGGGCAAGCCGGTCGGCATCCATCAATTCATCGGCCGCCGACCCGTCCTGTGCTGCGGAAACAGCGACGGCGACCATGCGATGCTGCAATACACCACGATCGACAACCCGCGCCCGAGCTTCGGCCTCATCCTGCACCACACCGACGGCGAGCGCGAATACGCCTACGACGCCGTGACGAAGAGCACCGGCAAGCTGCGCGAGGCCCTCAGGGAAGCGCCCGAGCGCGGCTGGCTTGTCGTCGACATGAAGCAGGACTGGAACGTCGTATTCAGCCCCGAGCAGCGGTGACGCATGCGCCGCCGGCGGCGGCCCCGCCCCAAGCTTGACTGTACTGCAGGCCCGCATAGGATCAAGGTGGAGGATGCGTGCCGAGCGCTTCTCGGCAACATGGGACGTCGCCGGGGGCTATTCATGAGACGGGTTGGTAGCCGGATCGCAGCCATCGCCGTCGCCGGCGTGATGACCTTGACATCGACCCTCCCGGCCCTTGCTCACGACGACGTCGAGTCGATGAGCGAGTCCGACATCGCCAGGGAGCTGCAGAATCCGGTCGCCGACCTGATCAGCGTGCCGTTCCAGAACAACGTCAACACCGGCTTCGGGCCCGAGCGGGGCACGCTGAACGTGCTGAACATCCAGCCGGTGGTGCCGTTCGACCTGAACGACGACTGGAACCTGATCACGCGCGTCATCCTGCCAGTGACCTGGCAGCCGCGGCTCGTGCCCGGCGGCGATTCCGCCTTCGGCCTGGGCAACACCCTGGCGTCGCTCTTCCTCTCGCCTTCCCGGCCGATGGGTGGGTTCATCTGGGGCATCGGCCCCGCCATCAGCATACCGACGGCAACCGAGACGCGGCTCGGCTCCAACATCTGGGGGGCCGGTCCCTCGGCCGTTGCCCTGCGCATGGACGGGCCCTGGGTCTATGGCGCCTTGATCAGCAACGTCTGGTCGTTCGGCGGGCAATCGGGCCCCGGCGGCAACAAGTACAACGTCTTCACCCTGCAGCCGTTCGTGAACTACAACTTTGGCGGCGGCTGGTACGCCACCACCTCGCCGATCATCAACGCCAACTGGCTTGCCGAGGACGACCAGCGATGGACGGTGCCGATCGGCGCCGGCTTCGGCAAGGTGATCCGGCTGTTCAACACCTTGCCGGTGAACCTGCAGGTCGCGGCCTACTACAACGTCGTCCGCCCGGACCATATCGGGCCGGTCTGGCAGATCCGCAGCTCGGTCACCTTCGTCCTGCCCTCGTTCTGAAATCGGCACAGGCCGGCCGTGCAAGGGCGGCCGCGGGCCAGACCTGCGTATCTCCAAAAGGTGGCGCTGACCCCGAAGGAAGCCCGTGAGATCGCCTGCGAAGCCTATATCTACGGCTTCCCGCTGGTGGACAGCTACCGGATCAACCACGCCTATTTCGTCGATCGGGGCAGCAGCGAGTTCAAGGCGCCGTGGAACGAGATCGCCAGTATCGCCCGCGTCTTCACGCCGGAGGACAAGGCCATCCAGACACCGAATTCGGATACGCCTTACTCCTTCGCGGGACTGGACCTGCGGGCCGAGCCGATGGTGCTCACCATCCCGCCGATCGAGACGGGCCGGTATTTCTCGGTGCAGCTGCTCGATGCCTACACCCACAACTTCGACTACATCGGCAGCCGGACCACCGGCAACGGCGGCGGCCGGTACCTGATCGCCGGGCCAGGCTGGGCCGGCGAGGCGCCGGTCGGAGTCGACAAGGTGTTCCGCTCCGAGACCGAGATCTGCTTCGCCTTCTATCGCACCCAGCTCCTCGACCCGGCGGACCTCGACAAGGTCAAGGCCATCCAGGCGCAGTACCGGGTCACGCCCTTGTCGGCGTTCACGGGTGCGCCGCCGCCGCCCGCGCCGCCTGCTCTCGACTTCGTCAAGCCGCTCCCCGTCGAGGAGCAGCGCACGTCGCCGGCCTTCTTCGGCGTGCTGAGCTTCGTGCTGGGATACTGCCCCGTGCATCCCTCGGAAAGAGAGTTCCGCGACCGCCTTGCACGGCTGGGCATCGGCGGGGGAAGCGGCTTCGATCCGGCCCGATGGCCGGCCGAGGTGCTGCAGGCCGTGAGGGACGGCATGAGCGACGCCTGGGCGAGGTTCGCCGCCTTCAAGGCCAGCGACATCGACACGCTGAAGGTGACCGCCGGCGACGTGTTCGGGACACGGGCATATCTCCAGAACCGTTATCTCCATCGGATGGCCGGGGCCGTCCTCGGCATCTACGGAAACTCCAAGGAGGAGGCGCTCTATCCTCTCTATCTCGTGGATGCCGAAGGGGCGCAGCCCGATGCATCGAAGAAGAGCTATGCGCTCCGCTTCGCGGCAGACCAGCTCCCGCCCGTCGACTTCTTCTGGTCGCTCACGCTCTACGAGCTTCCGTCGAGCCTGCTCTGCGCCAATGCGCTCGACCGCTATCTCATCAACTCGCCCATGCTGCCGAAGCTGAAGCGCGACGCGGATGGCGGCGTCACGATCCGATCCAGCACGCCTCGCCCGGCGCCGAGCGCGAAGCCAACTGGCTTCCCGCGCCGCAGGGCCCGTTCTTCATGGTTCTCCGTCTCTACGGACCGCAGGCCGCAGCGATCTCCGGCGCCTGGAAGCAGCCGCCGCTCCAACCGTTGGCACTGTCCTGACAGGAGTCTTGCAACATGACGAGGGTCACCCCCGAGACCTACATCCGCGCCGAGAGCGACCGCAGCTTCGCGAACATTCAGGCGCTGGCCGGCGGGGTCAACCGCTGGTACCACATCCGCAAGCCGACGCCGCTCGATGCCCAGACGATCATCAGGATGAACCGCGACACGCTCTATTCGGTCGCAATCATCGACACCGCCAAGGGCGCGTCGATCGTCCTGCCGAAGGTTCCCGCTGGCCGCTTCATCTCCGCGCAGGTGATCGACAACGACCATTACTGCCCCGCGGTATTCTACGAGGCCGGCAGGCATGCGCTCCCGAGCGACACGCGCCATGTGTGCGTCGCGGTACGGATCCAGCTGCTCGATCCGGGCGACGCGGCGGAAGTCGCCCTGGTGAATGGCCTGCAGGACATGCTGGCCCTCGAGGCCGGCTCCGCCGAGCCGTTCCAGCCGCCGGCCTGGGACCCGGAGTCGCTGAAAGCGCTCACCGCCGAATACGCCGCGAAGGCGAAGGCGCTGACCGGCTTCCGAGGGCTGATGGGCCCGCGCGGAACGGTCGACGAGGCAAACCGCCACCTGGTCGCCGCCGCCGGCTGGGGGCTCAACCCCGATTCCGATGCGACATATCTCAACTACGCCGGCGAGCATGAGGCGGACCGCGCCTACACGGCCACCTACGAGGTTCCGGAAAACGGCGCCTTCTGGTCGATCACGGTCTACGGCGCCGACGGCTACATGAAGTCCGACAACAACATTCTCAACAGCTCGAACGTGACGCTGAACGACGACGGGACCTTCACGGTCTTCTTCGGCTCGCGGGAGCTCTGCGGCAACGTCCCCAACAGGCTCGACATCGCGCCGGGCTGGAACTTCGCCATGCGCGTGTATCGGCCGGGCCCCAGCGTTCTCAATGGCGGGTACGCCTTGCCGGCAGTGCGACCGGTTCAACGATAGGTGCGCTGCGACAACATTCCTGCCGCTGGCCTGTCAGGCAGGTCGAGAGGATGATGACCATGAAGAGTGGAGCTGCGCTCGCGATGCAAAGCGAACACCCGATCTTCCGCAGAAGATGGGTCATGAGGGGCGTGATGCGGCTGGTTCCCCTGCTGGCACTCGGCGTTCTTTCCCTGCTCGCCGCCGGATGCGCCTCCAGCAGCATCCAGCAGCAGCAGAGCACCGCATATGCCGAGCATCTGCCTCGTCCCGCGCGGGTCGTCATCTATGATTTCGCCGGCAGCGCGCGCGAGGTGCCGCCCGATTCCGTGATCGTGCCCTACTATCGGGAGCCCGATGTCCCGCAGACCCGGGAGGAGGCCGAGCTCGGCCGCCGCCTGGCCCGGCTCGTGACGGACAACCTGGTGCGGGAGCTCAACAGGTCTGGCATCTTCGCACTGCCGGCCGACGCCGCGCCGGTGCTGCATGTCGGCGACGCCATCGTCAGAGGCGAGTTCGTCACCGTCAACGAGGGCAACCGCCTGGCCCGCGTGCTGGTCGGCTTCGGCGCCGGTTCCGCCGAGCTGCAGACCCTGGTCGAGGCCTACGCGGTGACCGCGAACGGCCTGCGCCCGCTCGGCTCGGCGCAGATCGAATCGGCCGGCGGCAGGATGCCGGGCATGCTGCTGCCCGTCGGCATGGGGGCCGCCGCCGGGCGGGCCGCCACCAGCGCGGCGGTCAGCGGCGGGATGAATCTCGCCCAGGAAGCCGGCCCGGAGTCGATCGAGGGCGCCGCGCGGCGCACCGCCGGTCGAATCGCCGAGCTCATCGTCGACGCCTACCGGAAGCGAGGCTGGCTCTAGGCCTCCGCCCGGAGGCGCCGCGATCCGGGCGGTCGTTGACTCGACGGCAGACTCGCACCATCCTTGGCTTGGCCATTGTCGAGGGTCCGAAACGGCTTCGAAACCGACAGGGCCGATGATCGCGAGAGCACTCGCGCGGCGTTTGGGCAGACGAGCCCGGCAGGGGGAAACCAGTGGCAGCGGGATCAATGACGTCGACGGGCGGGCGCACGCAGCCGGCTTGGCTCTGCGTTCTTCTTGGCCTGATCTTCATCCTGGTCGGGATCGTCGTTCTCGGCGACGTCGTCGCGGCGACGCTGCTCAGCGCGATCTTCATCGGCATCTGCGCCATCGTCGCCGGCGTGTTCGAGGTCGTGCATGCCTTCTGGACGAAGGGATGGGGCGGGTTCATCTGGCAGATCCTGCTCGGCGTCCTCTACGTCGTCAGCGGCATCGTCCTCGTCAGCCAGCCGGTTTCCGGCGCGCTGTTCCTGACCTGGGTGCTCGGCATCGTCATCCTGGTCTCGGGAATCGTCCGGACATTCGTCGGCTTCGGCAAGCTGGCGCATTTCGGCGGGCTGCTCGTGCTGTCCGGCCTCTTCGGCATCGTTGCCGGCCTCGTCATACTCTCCGGATGGCCGGTGACGGGACTCTGGGTGATCGGCTTCCTGCTCGGCATCGACCTCATGCTTCACGGCGTCGGCTGGATCGTCCTCGCCGTGCAGCCCGCGGCCAGGGCGGCTGCGTGAGCTGCTGCTTCGGCAGGAGGCCGCCAGGGGACGCCGCAGGGCCTGTCGTCCTGCCGGCACCCGGCGCGACGACCTGACCCGTGCCTTCGACGCTCAGCCTGCGCGAGCCGGAGCTTTCTTGAAGAGACCGTCGGTTCGCAGCCGGCGATGGTGACCGGCGGCGGGGAGCGGCGTGAAGCGGACCGCGGCGCGCCGCGGGGCTGCCTGATCGATCCGCGGCGCGGCGACGTCGAGGACGACGCGTCGAGCACGGAGCGGCACTCGCTGCTGCGCCTCGCCGGCAGCCTGCTCACGGAAATCAGCCTGCCGAGGCTCGCCCTCTCGTGGCTGCTTCTGGTCGCGCTTCCGGGGGTCCTCTTCGGGCTGTCTCCCCTGATCGCGTCGGCCTGGCTGAAGACGCTCTCCAGGACGGTCTCGGCAGAGCTCAACTGGCTCTTCCTCGGGCTCCTTGCCGTCCTCATCCTCGCTCTCGGATATGTCGGCGGACGTCACCTGTTCCGGGTCGTGGAGCGGGCCTTCTGGGGGATCAACGCATCGATCCTGCAGCCGGGCTACGCGCTCTGCCGGGAGGGCCTGCGCCACCTCGCCTCCGCTTCGCCCGGACGGCGACACGCCATGCTCCAGGGAGCGGCGTCCGTCGGTGCCGGGCTCATGGTGTGCGGCGTCGGCCTGCTGGCGGCGCTGCTCGCCTGGCCCTCGACGCGCTGGCTCGGCGACGTCGTCGACCTGGCCTCGCCGCAGCGCCTCGTCGTCCCGGCGCTGGCAAACACCGTGGTCGCCGTCGGCGCCTACATTGCCGCGGCCGCCCCGGTGTGGGGCATCGCCGATGCCAGGATGGCCTCGCCTCGCGACCTCGCGCCCTTCGACAGCCAGCCGGGCGCCGGCCGGCGCTGGCGTGTCGCCCACCTCTCCGACCTGCACATCGTCGGCGAGCGATACGGCTTCCGCATCGAGAGCGGCCGTTCCGGCCCGCGCGGCAACCAGCGACTGGTCCGCACCCTCGACCTGCTCGATGCGATGCATCGCGCCGAGCCGCTCGATCTCGTCCTGATCACCGGCGACCTCACCGATGCCGGCCGCTCGTCGGAGTTCGCCGAGCTTCTCGACATCGTGGCGCGCTACCCGCGGCTTGCCGAGGTGACGCTGGTCACCCCCGGCAATCACGACCTCAACATCGTCGACCGCGCCAACCCGGCCCGCCTCGAACTGCCGACGAGTCCCGGCAAGCGCCTGCGCCAGATGCGCACGCTCTCGGCGATCGCGGCCATCCAGGGGGAGAGGGTCCGGGTCGTCGACCGTGCGACGCGGCGGCTCGGGACGACCTTGTCGGGTGCCCTGGCGCCGCACGCCCGATCCATCGCGGCATTCGCCGACACCGCCAGCCTGCGCCTTTCGCTGCGGCTGGAGCCGGTCTGGCGGGACGCCTTTCCGATGGTCCGGCCGCCCGACACGCCCGACGGGCTCGGCGTCATCCTGCTCAACTCCGTCGCGGAGACGAGCTTCTCCTTCACCAACGCGCTCGGCCTCGTTGCCGCCGAGCAGGCGTCGAAGCTCCTGGCCGCCACGCGGCAATTCCCGCAGGCGCGCTGGATCGTGGCGCTCCACCACCACCTCGTCGAGTATCCCGACGCCGCGAAGACCCTGTCCGAGCGCATCGGGACGGTGCTGATCAATGGCAGCTGGTTCGTGCGGCAGCTCCTGCCACTGGGCAACCGGATCGTCGCCCTGCACGGTCACCGCCATGTCGACTGGGCCGGCGAGTGCAGCGGCCTGCGGATCGTCTCGGCGCCGTCCCAGGTGATGGGGGCCGGCGACGCGGATTCGCGCTGGTTGCGCATCCTGACGCTCGCGCCGGGGGCGGACGGCCAGCTCTGCGTGGCGGGCTCCGATCGCGTCGAGATTCCGGGCGACGGCGCCGACGCCTGACATGCGAACGGGAGGGCGCGCCGCCGCTCCCTCCCGTCCGTCCGGATCTCCGCAGACGACGATCCCGTCGTCGCGGCAACGATATCGCGGGTGCCGTTTCCCGATCGGCGAGGCCGTTCGACGCGCCTCGCCGCCGGGCAGCGGGATGGCCTACGGGGCCGCGGTCAGCGTCATGGATGCGATGCCGCCCGCGACATTGAGGCCGGTATTGCCCTCGATGCTGAGGGGCTGCAGCGCGATCGACTGATTGGAGCCGCCGATCAGCACGTTGGCGCCGAGGCCGACGCCGATCGTGGCGCTGCCGGTCACGCCGCCAAAGTTGCCGGCCAGCGAGCCCGGCGCCATGTTCGTGGTCGGGGCGATGACGCCCCAGACGATGACGGCGCTCTGCACATAGCCGATGTCGACGCCGAACCGCGAGATCCTGCCCGTGTAGTGCTCGATCGGGCCGTTGGGCCGCGACAGGGTGCACTGCAGGTCGCGCGACGAGCCGAAGATGAAGCCCCAGCCGCTCGACACGTTGCAGGTCAGGGTGCCGACCCTCACGCCGGAGGCCTGCGACTGCGCGCCGAACGCCACGGCGCCCAGCGCCGCCAGCGCGGCAATCATGGTCAGCCGAGAAATCTTAGCCATTCTGCTCTCCCTGAACTTCCAGATTGGTGGGGACGGACGACGGACCCTGCGGGCAAGGTGCGCGGCCAGCGTTCTCATGTGTCAACTGCAAA
>JAXMCI010000039.1:0-70974 GCA_046349435.1 Dongiaceae bacterium
TTACGGGGTCCATATCCCACGGTTTCGCGCTCGCGGGACGGCGAGGGGCGCTGCCGTTGACGCTCCCCCTGGCCGTAACTAGATTCGCGGCCGTGACCAGCATCGTACCCATCCGGCCCGCGGCGGAGCGGACGCGGCCCTCGATCGCCGAGCTCAGCGAGCGGTCGCGCGAGATCTTCCGCCACATCGTCGAGGCCTATGTCGAGAGCGGCGAGCCGGTCGGCTCGCGCACGCTGTCGCGCCGGCTCGGCATGAGCCTGTCGCCGGCCACCATCCGCAACGTCATGTCCGACCTCGAGGAGGCCGGGCTGCTCTACGCCCCGCACACCTCGGCCGGCCGGCTGCCGACCGAGCACGGGCTGCAGCTCTTCGTGCACGGGCTGCTCGAGCTCGGCGGCCTGACCCAGGCGGAGCGCGAGAACATCGACGGGCGGTGCGCGGCCGCCGGCCGCAGCCTGCCGGAGGTGCTCGAGGAGGCGACCTCGATGCTCTCCGGCCTGTCGCGCTGCGCCGGGCTGGTGGTGGCGCCCAAGGCCGACCGGCCGCTGAAGCACATCGAGTTCGTGCCGCTCGGCCCCGGCCGCGCCCTGGTGGTGCTGGTCACCGAGGGCGGCATGGTGGAGAACCGGATCATCGACGTGCCGGTCGGGCTGCCCGCCTCCTCGCTGGTCGAGGCGAGCAACTACCTGGTGGCCCGCCTGGTCGGGCGGACGCTGGCCGAGGCGCGCGAGGCGGTGCTGAGCGAGCTGGAGAGCCAGCGCGCCGAGCTCGACCAGCTGACCAGCCGGGTGATCGCCGACGGCCTCGCCATGTGGTCGGGCGGCGGCCAGGGCGGCGCGCTCATCGTGCGCGGCCAGGCCCGCCTGCTCGAGGACGTCACCGCGCTCACCGACCTGGAGCGCATCCGCAGCCTGTTCGCCGCGCTGGAGACCCGCGAATCGCTGGTCCGGCTGCTCGATGCGGCCGACCACGCGCAGGGCGTGCAGATCTTCATCGGGTCGGAGAACGAGCTGTTCGGCGTCGCCGGCTGCTCGATGGTCATCGCCCCCTACCGCAACTCGCGCTGCAACGTGGTCGGCGCGGTGGGGGTGATCGGGCCGACCCGCATCGACTATGCGCGGATCATCCCGATGGTCGACTATACCGCCCAGGTGATCGGCCGCCTGATCGGCTGACGGCAGGGAGCGCCGCAGCGGGCCGCCGCCGTCGGGCTGGCGGCGCGGGCGCGGCGTCCCTACCTATGGCCGAGGCCGCGGGCACCAGGACAGACCAGGACAGCCCAGGACAGCTAAGGACGGGATCGAGGATGGACCAGGAGCGAGACAGGGCGAGCGGCGCGGACCAGGGCGGGCCAGGGCGGCCCGCACCGGAGACGCCGCCGACCAGCGAGGCCGAGGCGGTGCCGGAGGCCGGCGGCGACCCGCAGGCGGAGACCGCCGAGGCGCTCGCCCAGGCCCGCGCCGAGGCGGCGCAGCTCAAGGACCAGCTGCTGCGGGCGCTGGCCGAGACCGAGAACGTGCGGCGGCGCGCCCAGCGCGACCGCGAGGATGCCGGCAAGTACGCGATCAGCGACTTCGCCCGCGAGCTGCTCGGCGTCGCCGACAACCTGCGCCGGGCGATCGAGGCGATCCCGGCCGAGGCGCTGGCCGCCGACGAGGCGCTGAAGAACCTCGCCGCCGGCGTCGAGCTGACCGAGCGCCAGCTGGTCGCCGCCTTCGAGAAGGCCAAGCTGCGCCGCATCGACCCGATGGGCGAGCGCTTCGACAGCAACCTGCACCAGGCGATGTTCGAGGTGCCCGGCACCGGCCAGCCGGCCGGCACCGTCGTCCAGGTGCTGCAGCCCGGCTGGGTGCTGCATGAGCGGCTGCTCCGCCCGGCCATGGTCGGGATCGCCAAGGCCGGGCCGGCGCCGAGCTGAGCGGCGCGGCCGCCGTCAGATCCAGCCGGCCGCCGCCACCGTCCAGGCCTGCTGGGCGAGATGGTCGGCGAGCCGCAGGGCGAGCGCCACGATGGTGAGCGTCGGGTTGGCCTGGCCCGAGGTCGGGAACACGGCGCTGCCGGCGACGAACAGGTTGCCGAGGCCGTGGACGCGACAGGACCGGTCGACCACCCCGGTCGCCGGCGAGTCGCTCATCCGGGCGGTCCCGATATGGTGCCCGCCCTGCGCCCCGTCGCGCAGGATCGCCTCGTCGCTCAGCGCGTCGTCGAGAGCGACCCCGCCGCAGTCCGATGCCGCAATGTCCTCGGCCAGCAGGGTGAAGGCGGTGCGGACGGTCCGCAGGTCGAGCTCGCTGTGCCGCCATTCGACCCGCAGCCGCGGCATGCCGAGGGCGTCGCGGCGCTCGGTCAGCACGATGCGGCTGTCGGGGTTGGGCTGCTGCTCGACGGAGAAGTCGAAGGAGAAGTGCCGGCTGCGCGGCCAGACGACGACGGTGGGCAGCTTGCGCTTGGCGATGCGGCGGCCATAGAGCATGCGGCCCATGAAGAGCGTCGTGCTCCACGGGTCGAGCACCAGGTTGCGGACATGCGCGAGCTGCTTGCGCCGGCCGACATCGACCCGGATCCGCGCGGTGATCTCGTAGGGGATCAG
Source organism: Dongiaceae bacterium (assembly GCA_046349435.1). GTDB lineage: Bacteria > Pseudomonadota > Alphaproteobacteria > Dongiales > Dongiaceae > JAXMCI01. The sequence goes on from JAXMCI010000039.1 coordinate 2,591, forward strand.
GTTGCGCCCGAGATAGATCGCCGACAGCGCGCCGGTGCGGTGCCCGGGGTCGGGGATGCGGGGATGGTGGGTGCGCGCCACGAAGTTGCCGATCTGGTGGCTGCGCTGGGCCTCCGCGGTGAGGGCGAAGCGGCGCCGGCAATAGACCCCCTCGGGCGACCGCGCATAGGCATGCCGCAGGCCGGAGCGCGGCAGGCTCGGCCGGAAGTCGCCGAGGGTGCCGGCGATGTGGCACATGTAGAAGCGCCCGACCAGGCCGCGCTCGTTGCCGACGCCCTCCGGCCGCTGCCGCCGCGAGGCGAGCATCAGCCGCGGCGTCTCCAGGCCGCCCACCGCCAGCACGAAGGCGCCGGCGGCGACCTCGAACGACCGGCCGGCCAGGGTCTGCACGCCGACCCGCTCGATCGCGCCGGCGGCGGCGTGCAGCTCGGTGCAGTTGGCGTGCAGCAGGACGCGGACCCGGCGGCTCGCCGCGAGCTCGCCGCGGTAGCGCTTCCCGAAATCGGTCGGCCGGCTGAAGCGCTCGATGCGGTCGGCGGCGAAGCTGCCGCCGGCGAAGCCCTCGAGCAGGCTCGCCGGCTGGCCGGGCAGGGCGTCGGCGGCGCGGTAGGCGAAGGGGCCGGCCTCGCAGATCTGGTTCGCCCGCTCGTAATAGGGCAGCAGGTCCTCGTAGCGCAGCGGCCAGCCGCTGCCCGGCATGTAGGGCCGTCGCTCGAAGTCGATCGGATCGAGCGGCAGGCAGCGGCCGGTCCAGATGGTGGTCGCCCCGCCGAAGCAGCGCTGGCGGTACCGGTCCGGCGCCTCGTGCCGGCCGGCATCGTCGGTCTCGCCCTCGTAGAGCGCCTGGCTCGCCGGCTCGGGCTGCGGGCCGCCGCCCTCCAGCAGCAGGATGCCGTCGCGGCTGCGGGCGAGCTCGAGGGCCAGCGTGATGCCCGCCGCGCCGCCGCCGATGATGCAGATCGCGGCCGCCAGCCTGGCGCCGTTCTCGACCGCGCCGTCGGCGTCCTCGATCACGGCGCCGGCCGGCCGGGGGCGCCGGCGGCGCGGGCCGCGAGCCGGCCGAAGAGCAGGAAGAGGCCGAGCCCGATGGCGGCCAGCGCGGCGCCGAACGCCAGCAGCGGGCCCTGGCCGAGCCAGGCGCCGACCGCCGCCAGGGCGAGGCCGGCCGCGAGGTCGGCCAGCATCAGCAGCCGGATCAGCCGATAGATCGGCTCCCGGCGCGGCTCGCGGTTGCTCATGCGGTCAAGCTAGACCCCGGCGGGCCCCGCCGTCGAGCATGGCGAGAACCGGCCCGGCGAGGATTGCCGGCAACGCCTGGGGCCGGCATTCTTGCCCGCGGCGAGGACACCCATGAACTCCGCAAGCGGCGATTGCGAGCTGACCATCCTGATGCCCTGCCTGGACGAGGCGGAGACGCTGGCCGCCTGCATCGCCAAGGCCCGCGGCTTCCTGGCGGCGAGCGGCATCGCCGGCGAGGTGCTGGTCGCCGACAATGGCAGCCGGGACGGCTCGCCGGCGATCGCCCGGGCGGCCGGGGCGCGCGTCATCGCGGTCGAGCGGCGCGGCTACGGCGCGGCGCTCGCCGCCGGCATCGCCGCGGCGCGCGGCCGCTGGGTGATCATGGGCGACGCCGACGACAGCTACGACTTCGCCGACCTGTCGGGCTTCGTCGAGCGGCTGCGCGAGGGCTACGAGCTGGTGATGGGCAACCGCTTCGCCGGCGGCATCGCGCGCGGCGCCATGCCGCCGCTCAACCGCTATCTCGGCAACCCCGTGCTGACCGGGCTCGGCCGGCTGATGTTCCGGGCGCCGAGCGGCGATTTCCACTGCGGCCTGCGCGGCTTCGCGCGCGACCCGGTGGCCCGGCTCGGCCTCTCGGCGCCGGGCATGGAGTTCGCCTCCGAGATGGTGGTCAAGGCCGCCCTGCACGGCCTCCGGATCGCCGAGGTGCCGACCCGGCTGGCGCCCGACGGCCGCTCGCGCCGGCCGCACCTGCGGCCGTGGCGCGACGGCTGGCGCCATCTCCGCTTCCTGCTGCTGCACAGCCCGCGCTGGCTGTTCCTCTATCCGGGCTTCGTCGTGCTGCTCGTCGGGCTGGCCGGCATGCTGCTGCTGCTGCCGGCCCCGCTGCCGCTCGGGCCGGTGATGCTCGACGTGCACACCCTGACGCTGGCCGCCATGCTGGTGCCGCTCGGCGTGCAGATGCTGAGCTTCGCCTGGCTCGCCAAACTGCACGGCGTGCGGCACGGCCTGCTGCCGCCCGATCCGCGCTTCGAGCGCTGGCAGCGCCGGCTGACCCTGGAGCGCGTCGCCGGGCTGGGCGCCGCCGCCGTCGCGCTCGGCCTCGCCGCCGTGCTGGCGGCCCTGGCGCTCTGGGGGCAGCACGATTTCGGCGCGCTCGAGGACGGCGCGGCGATGCGGCTGGTGATCGTCGCGGCGACCGCCATCGTCGCCGGCGTGCAGCTCGTGCTGGCCGGCTTCATGGCCGGCCTGCTCGACGGCCGCTAGCGGCCCGGGCCGCGCTCGCGCGGCGATTGCCGGCGCGCCGCCAATCGGCTACGCAGAACGCCATGGATCCCGCGAGCGCGATCTCCGAATCGGGCATGGCCGGCGACGGCGGCGGCGCGCTGTCGGCCCGGCTGGTCCGGCTGGCCAGCGAGCTCTTCCGCTTCGGGCTGGTCGGCACCGGCGGCTTCCTGGTCGACAGCGCCACCCTGCAGGCCGGGCTGCACCTGCTCGGGCTCGGGCTCTATTCCGGCCGCGTGCTGTCCTTCACCGTGGCCGTGACCTTCACCTGGTACTGCAACCGGCACTTCACCTTCCGCCGCCATGGCGGGCTGCCCTGGCGCGTCGAGCTGCCGCGCTTCGTCCTGTTGATGCTGCCCGGGGCGGCGGTCAATTACGGGATCTATGCGGCGCTCATCGCGCTGAGCGGCACCGCGGCCGCCCATCCCACCCTGGCGGTCGCCGCCGGGGCGATCTCGGCCATGCTGATCAACTTCACGGTCGCCCGCCGGCTGGTGTTCCGGGCGATTCAGCGGAAGAGGCCGTAGCGCAGGATGACGTAGCCGGCGCGGAAGGCGTCCCTGAGGCCGATCTTCTTGCCCTCCGCGTAGCTGCGGCCGTGATAGTGGATGCCGACCTCGTAGAAGATGCAGCCGGCGCGGGCCAGCTTGGCGGTGACCTCCGGATCGAAGCCGAAGCGCTTCTCGTTCAGCCGGATCGCCTGGATCACCTCGCGGCGGAACAGCTTGTAGCCGGTCTCGACGTCGCTGAGATTGAGGTTGGTGAAGGCGTTGGACAGCAGGGTGATCAGCCGGTTGGCCACCATGTGCCAGAAGAACAGCACGCGGTGCGCCTCGCCGCCGGCGAAGCGCGAGCCGTAGACGACGTCGGCGCCGCGCTCCAGGATCGGCGCCAGCAGCCGCGGAAAGTCGGCCGGGTCGTATTCGAGGTCGGCATCCTGGACGACGACGATGTCGCCGGTCGCGGCGGCGAAGCCGGCATGCAGCGCGGCGCCCTTGCCGCCATTGGCCGGCAGCAGGATCAGCCGGTCGACCAGCGGCGCCAGCTCGCCCTGCAGCAGCTCCCGCGTGCCGTCGCTCGACGCGTCGTCGACGACGATCACCTCCTTGCGCGGCACCGGGGCGGCGGCCACCCGGGCGAGCAGCAGCGGCAGGGTGGTGCGCTCGTTGAAGCAGGGCACCACGATGGACAGGCAGTAGCTGCGCGGGTCGATCGGCGGACGGGGCGGCAAGGGGGCTCGCAGGCGGTTCGTCGCCGGAGGGCCGGACCACCGGCGAGGGTGGAGAGGCGCTATAGCACCGCCTGCCGCGCGCGACAATGCGGCGCTCCGGCGGCGGCGCCGGCCGGCCGCGCCGCCGCCGGCCACCGGCGGGCAACGGCCCAGGCGGCTTGCGCCGGCCGATGGCCTCCCTATATATCCGGGCGAACTGACGATGGGGTTCAACCGGCTCGTCGCCGGCCGTCTTGCGGGCCGGCCCGCGGGCCATTTCCTGGGGATCCGTCCGGTGCTTCGCGCGAAGGCCGCGCGGGTTCGCCGACAGAGAGGACAATCATGAGCAAGGTTATCGGCATCGACCTCGGCACCACCAACTCGTGCGTGGCTGTCATGGAGGGCAAGGACGCGAAGGTCATCGAGAACGCCGAGGGCGCGCGCACGACGCCGTCGATGGTCGCCTTCACCGATTCCGGCGAGCGGCTGGTCGGCCAGGCCGCCAAGCGCCAGGCGGTGACCAACCCGGAGAACACCCTCTTCGCGATCAAGCGCCTGATCGGCCGGCGCTACGACGATCCGCTGACCCAGAAGGACAAGGGGCTGGTCCCCTACAACGTCGTCGCCGGCGACAATGGCGACGCCTGGGTCGAGGGCCGCGGCAAGAAGTACTCGCCCTCGCAGGTCAGCGCCTTCATCCTGCAGAAGATGAAGGAGACGGCCGAGAACTATCTCGGCGAGAAGGTCACCCAGGCGGTGATCACCGTCCCCGCCTACTTCAACGACTCGCAGCGCCAGGCGACCAAGGACGCCGGCAAGATCGCCGGGCTCGAGGTGCTGCGCATCATCAACGAGCCGACCGCCGCCGCGCTCGCCTACGGGCTGGAGAAGAAGGGCAGCGGCACGATCGCCGTCTACGACCTGGGCGGCGGCACCTTCGACGTCTCGGTGCTGGAGATCGGCGACGGCGTCTTCGAGGTGAAGTCGACCAACGGCGACACCTTCCTCGGCGGCGAGGACTTCGACGCCAAGATCATCGACTACCTGGCCGACGAGTTCCGCAAGGAGCAGGGCATCGACCTGCGCAAGGACCGGCTCGCCCTGCAGCGCCTCAAGGAGGCCGCGGAGAAGGCGAAGATCGAGCTCTCGAGCGCGATGCAGACCGAGGTCAACCTGCCCTTCATCACCGCCGACCAGACCGGGCCGAAGCACCTCAACATCAAGCTGACCCGGGCCAAGCTCGAGGCGCTGGTCGACGACCTGGTGCAGCGGACCATCGAGCCCTGCCGCGCCGCGCTGCGCGACGCCGGCCTCAAGGCCTCCGAGATCGACGAGGTGATCCTGGTCGGCGGCATGACCCGCATGCCCAAGATCATCGAGACGGTGAAGACCTTCTTCGGGCGCGAGCCGCATCGCGGCGTCAACCCGGACGAGGTGGTGGCCGTCGGCGCGGCGATCCAGGGCGGCGTGCTGAAGGGCGACGTCAAGGACGTGCTGCTGCTCGACGTCACGCCGCTGTCGCTCGGCATCGAGACGCTGGGCGGCGTCTTCACCCGGCTGATCGACCGCAACACCACCATCCCGACCAAGAAGAGCCAGGTCTTCTCGACCGCCGAGGACGGGCAGACCGCGGTCACCATCCGGGTCTTCCAGGGCGAGCGCGAGATGGCGGCGGACAACAAGCTGCTCGGCCAGTTCGACCTGGTCGGCATCCCGCCGGCGCCGCGCGGCATGCCGCAGGTCGAGGTCACCTTCGACATCGACGCCAACGGCATCGTCAACGTCTCGGCCAAGGACAAGGCGACGGGCAAGGAGCAGCAGATCCGCATCCAGGCCTCGGGCGGCCTGTCGGACACCGACATCAACCGCATGGTGAAGGAGGCCGAGGCCCACGCCGCCGACGACAAGAAGCGGCGCGCGGTGGTCGAGGCGCGCAACCACGCCGAGGCGCTGGTGCACACCACCGAGCGCACGCTGAAGGAGCACGGCGACAAGATCTCGGCCGGCGACCGCCAGGCGGTCGAGCAGGCCGTCGCCGACCTGCGCACCGCGCTCTCGGGCGAGGACGCCGACGCCATCAAGGCGAAGACCGACGCGCTCGCCCAGGCCTCGATGAAGCTCGGCGAGGCGATGTACAAGAGCGCCGGCGCGCCCGGCGGCGATGCCGGCGGCCCCGGTGGCCCCGGTGGTGGGCCGGGCGGCGGCCCCGGTGCCGGCGGGACCGGCGGCGGCGACGACAGCGGCGTGGTCGATGCCGACTTCGAGGAGGTCGACGAGAACCGCAAGGGCCGCTCGGCCTGAGCCGGCGGCCTAAGCTGGCGAGCGACGAGGGGGGACGGGGCGGCGGACGGAGCGGCACGGGACAGCCGCAGGCCGGCCCGCCGGCCCGTCCTCCGCCTTGCGTCAGTCGGGTGACTCATGGCCAAGCAGGACTACTACGAGACGCTGGGCGTGCGCCGGGAGGCGGACGGCGCCGAGATCAAGAAGGCCTTCCGGGCGCTGGCGATGAAGTTCCACCCGGACCGCAATCCGGGGGACGGCTCGGCCGAGCAGCGCTTCAAGGAGATCAACGAGGCCTACGACGTCCTCAAGGACGACCAGAAGCGGGCCGCCTATGACCGCTTCGGCCACGCCGCCTTCGAGAATGGCGGCGGGCGCCCCGGCGGCGGCGCCGCCGGCTTCGAGTTCCATGCCGGCGGCTTCGCCGACATCTTCGACGAGATGTTCGGCGAGTTCATGGGCGGCCGGCGCGGCAATGCCGCGCGCGGCCGCGGCGCCGACCTGCGCTACAACATGGAGATCGAGCTCGAGGAGGCGTTCGCCGGCAAGCAGGCGACGATCCGCGTGCCGAGTCTCGGTGCGCTGCGAGCCCTGCCAGGGCAGCGGCGGCGAGAAGGGCGCCAGCCCGACCGCCTGCCCGACCTGCCACGGCAGCGGCAAGGTGCGCGCCAGCCAGGGCTTCTTCACCATCGAGCGGACCTGCGCGGCCTGCCAGGGCGCCGGGCGCATCATCGAGAAGCCCTGCCGCAGCTGCGGCGGCTCCGGCCGGGTGCACAAGGAGCGCTCGCTCGCCGTCAACATCCCCGCCGGCGTCGAGGACGGCACCCGCATCCGGCTGGCCGGCGAGGGCGAGGCCGGCGTGCGCGGCGCGCCCCCCGGCGACCTCTACATCTTCCTCTCGGTGGCGCCGCACCGGCTGTTCCAGCGCGACGGCGCCCACCTGCATTGCCGGGTGCCGATCCCGATGACCACGGCGGCGCTCGGCGGCACGCTCGAGGTGCCGGTGGTCGACGGCAGCCGGGCCCGCATCACCGTCCCGGCCGGCGCCCAGACCGGGCAGCAGTTCCGGCTGCGCGGCAAGGGGATGAGCGTGCTGCGCTCGCCCTCGCGCGGCGACATGATGGTCGAGATCGCCGTCGAGACCCCGGTCAACCTGACCAAGAAGCAGCAGGAGCTGCTGCTCGAGTTCGAGAAGGCGGCCGGCAAGAACAAGCACAACAGCCCGCAATCCGAGGGCTTCTTCGCGAAGTTCAAGGAGTTCTGGGAAGACCTCAAGGAGTAGGGCGCGGGCGCGAGGCTCTGGACGCCGCCGGCGACCCTCTCTCGTCATCCCGGCGAAAGCCGGGATCCATCGCGCCGCATCCCGATGGTGCAGGCATGGATCCCGGCTTTCGCCGGGATGACAATGCGGGTCGAAGGCCCGTCAGTCGGGCTGCGCGCCAAACGGGGAGGGCAGGCACTTGACCGAGTTCGGGATCGGCATCGTCGGCTGCGCCGGGCGGATGGGACGCATGCTGGTCGAGACGGTGGCGGCGCGCAGCGACTGCCGGTCGCCGCCGGCAGCGAGCGGCCGGGCAGCCCGGCGATCGGCCAGGATGTCGGCCGGCTGGCCGGGCTGGAGCCGCTCGGCGTCGCGGTCGTGGACGACCCGCGGGCGCTGTTCGCGGCGGCCGACGCGGTGCTTCGACTTCTCCTCGCCGGCGGCCAGCGTCGCCAACGCGGCGGCCGCCGCCGACGCCGGCAAGATCCACGTCATCGGCACCACCGGCCTCGGGCCGGAGCACCAGGCGGCGATCGCCGCGGCGGCCCGGCGCACCGCGATCGTCCAGGCGCCCAACATGTCGCTCGGCGTCAACCTGCTGCTCGGGCTGGTGCGCGAGGCGGCGAGCCGGCTCGGCCCCGACTGGGACATCGACATCCTGGAGATGCACCACCGCCACAAGGTCGACGCGCCGTCCGGCACGGCGCTGGCGCTCGGCCGGGCGGCCGCCGCCGGCCGCGGCGTGGCGCTCGACGCGGTGGCGCGGCGCAGCCGCGACGGGCTGGTCGGCGCCCGGCCGGCGGGCGAGATCGGCTTCGCCACCCTGCGCGGCGGCGACGTGGTCGGCGACCACCTGGTGATCTTCGCCGCCGAGGGCGAGCGGATCGAGCTCGGCCACCGCGCCGGCAGCCGCCTCGTCTTCGCCCGCGGCGCGGTCCATGCCGCCCTCTGGGCGCGCGGCCAGCCCCCCGGCCTCTACGGCATGGCCGACGTGCTCGGGCTGGCCTGACCCCGCCCGGGACTACGCGCGGGCCGGCCGCGGCCAGAGCCGCGGCATCGCCACCCCGAGCAGGATGACGACGAGCGCCACCAGCGCGTGCGGCGACGGCGCCTCGTCGAGCAGCAGCACGCCCCAGGCGACGCCGATCGGCGGCACCAGGAAGTTGACGAAGGACGGGAAGCCGGCGCCGCAGCGGGCCAGCAGCCGGAAGAAGACGAGATAGCCGCCGGCGGTGCCGACCACGGCCAGCGCCAGCAGGGCGAGCAGCGAGCCGCGGCTGGCCGGCACCGTCCAGGGCCGGTCCAGCACCAGCGCCAGGGGCACCAGCATGGCGGCGCCGCAGATCAGCGCCATGGCGCCGAGCCGCTCCGGCCCGAGCGAGGACAGCCGCCGGCCGAGATTGCCGGCGAGCGCATAGCACAGGGTCGAGCCGAGCACCGCGAGCTGCCCCGCCAGCCCGCTGCCGAGCCCGGCGAGCGCCGCCGGCCCGACCAGCAGCAGGATGCCGGCGAGCCCGAGCGCCACCCCGGCCACCCGGCCGGCATCGAGCCGCTCGTCCGGCTGCAGCAGGTGAGCGAGCAGCACCGTGCCGAGCGGGACCACCGCCATCAGGATGGCGGTGAGGCCGCTGTCGATGCGCGTCTCGCCCCAGCTGAGCAGCACGAAGGGTACCGCCAGCCCGGCCAGGGCGAGGCCGGCGGCGCCGCGCCAGGCGGCGGCATCGGCCGGCAGCGCGATGCCGCGGGCCCGGGCCGCCAGCCACAGCAGGGCGGCGCCCAGGGCCAGCCGGCCGGCGGCGACGCTGAGCGGCGGCACGGTGGCGACCGCCAGCTTGATGAACAGGAAGGAGGAGCCCCAGAGCAGCGCCAGCAGCCCGAGCAGCAGATAGTCGAGCGCCTGCGGCCGGGCCGCGTGCCCGGCCGCCGCCATCGCCTCAGCCGTTGCGCTGCGAGGCGAGCGCCTGGCGAAGCGCGCGGGCGAAGTCGAGCCGCTCGTCGGGCGACAGGAAGCTGCCGACCACCAGCGAGCGGCCGTGGCTGCTCAGGGTCAGCGGGCTGTCGGGCTGCGGCGGCTCGGCCAGGTTGACCCGCAGCCAGTAGGGCTGGAAGCTCCAGCGCCGCACCTCGCCCCAGTGGAAATGGCGCTCGACCGTCAGCATCCCCTCGGTCAGGCGCACCCGCTCGAAGGTGCGGGCGCGCCGGTAGTTCAGCCGGAACAACACGTAGAACAGCAGCACCTCGAGGCCGCAGAAGCCGCTGACCGGCCAGGCGCCGATGGTCATGAAGGCGACCGCGTTGACGAGCGCGACCAGCGCCACCAATCCCATCAGCACGGCGAAGCCGGCCGACGGCAGGCTGCGCCGCGGCTGCAGCACGGCATCGAACAGCGGTGGCCCGTCCTCCGCGACGGCCGGCATGGCGGCGGGTGGGTTCATCACCGCCCTATATAGAGGCCACCGCAGGGGCGGCCAAGGCGATTGCGGCAGGCGTGGCCGGCCGATTCCCGCTAGTGTGGCGCCATGAGCCGCACCTTCACCAAGGCCGAGGCTGCCGCGTTCTTCGACCGCCTCGCCGCCGCCGATCCGGCGCCGCGCGGCGAGCTCGCCTTCGTCAATCCGTTCACGCTGCTGGTCGCCGTGGTGCTGTCGGCGCAGGCGACCGACGCCGGCGTCAACAAGGCGACGCCGGCCCTGTTCGCGGCCGCCGACACGCCGGCCCGGATGCTGGCGCTCGGCGAGGAACGGGTGCGCGACTACATCAAGACGATCGGCCTGTTCAACACCAAGGCGCGCAACGTCATCAGGCTCAGCGAGATCCTGGTGCGCGAGCATGGCGGAGAGGTGCCGCGCGACCGCGACCAGCTCGAGCGCCTGCCGGGTGTCGGGCGCAAGACCGCCAACGTCGTGCTCAACACCGCCTTCGGCGAGCCGACCATCGCCGTCGACACCCACATCTTCCGCGTCGGCAACCGCACCGGGCTGGCGCCCGGCCGCACCCCGCTCGAGGTCGAGCGGCGGCTGGAGGCGATCACCCCGCCGGCGCGCAAGCTGCACGCCCATCACTGGCTGATCCTGCATGGCCGCTACGTCTGCAAGGCCCGCCGCCCGGACTGCCCGACCTGCGTCGTCGAGGATCTCTGCCGCTTCAAGGGCAAGACCGTGCTGACGCCGCCCGCCGCAAGCGCCCCGGAGGGCCGCAAGCGCCGGCGCTGACGGCAGAGAGAGTGGCGAAGGCGGCGCCGCGGGCCGCGCCTCAGGAGGCGCGGGTGCTGCGGTCGCGCGAGGCCAGCACGGAATCGACGCAGGCCGGCGCGGCCGCCGCCCGGGCGGTGCCGTCGCGCGCCTCGAGATAGTGCAGGCGCATGCCGTCCTTGTCCTGGTAGAGGAACAGATCGAGCACGCAGCCATGGCTGCGATATTGCCAGATCTCGGCCGGGGCGTCGGTCCGCACCAGCCCCGGCTGGCCGAACATGCCCTGCAGCCGCCCGGCGTCGAGCCCGATCAGCCGGCCCGTCTCATCGGCCGAGCCTGCCTCGCTGACCGTGACGGCCGGAGCCGTGGCCGGCGCCGCACATCCAGCCAGCGGCGCCGTCATCAGCGCACCGGCTGCCAACCACACACCGCGGGCGGCCTTGCCGCCCGCACCGCGTCGCGTCATCTCGCATCCGACGGCCTTTTTTTCTCGGCCGCCGGCCTTCTTCCCGGTTCGCCGCCTCGGCGGCGTCGCTTTGGTTCGCCGCCTCGGCGGCGTCGTTCTAGTTCGCCGCCTCGACCGCGCCGTTGCTGCGCGCCCGGCCCATCGACTCGCCCTGGTAGCCCTGGTCGACATCGTCGATCAGCTCGACGGTGCCGGACAGGATGCCGCCGCGCTCGATCTCGAGCTGGCCGTAGCGGATGTTGCCGATCACCCGGCCGGTGCTGTGCACGACGAGCCGGTGCTTGACCGTGATGTCGCCCTCGAAGCGGCCGCTGATCTCGGCCGAGTCGATCTGCACCGAGCCCTTGAACAGGCCGGATTCGGCGATCTCGATGCTGCGGCTGTCGGCCAGCGTCGCCTCGACCCGGCCCTCGACGACGAGGCGGTCGCAGGCGCGGATCTCGCCGGTCAGCACGATGCCGCGGCCGACGATGAGCTTCTTGGCCTCGCCTTCGCCGGCGCGCGGCTCGCGCACGTCGGAGCGGAGCTCGGCGCGAGGCTCAGGACGGACGTCGGTGCGCGGCGGCTCGGGGCGGACCTCGGCCCGGCGGGCCGGCGTCGCAGCCACGTCGGGCAGGCGGCGGGGCGCGTCGGACAGCCCGGGACGGCCGGCAGCCAGCGGCTCGGGCCGCGGCGTGTAGGTGCGCGGCGCCGGCGCGTCGGCGGCGGAGTCGCGGCCACTGGTCTCGTTCTTGCTCATGTCCTCGCTGTCTTTCTTCTTGCCGAACATATCCCCTTTCCTTCCCCCAAGCCCGGTCGGGCGGTTGCCGGACCCGGGCCGGGTCCCGGCTCACGCCGTCGCCGGCCGAGCCTCTCTCAGCGGTTCCGGACCGGCACCGCCGGGGCGCCGCCGCGGCGGCGCCAAGCCTCGAGCAGGTGCACCATGAAGGCGGTGGCGATGATGGGGGCGATCAGGTTGACGATCGGCACCGTCAACAGGAACGCGATCACGACTCCGGCCAGGAAGGCCCGTCCCCCATATGCCTGCCGCAGGCTTCGCACCTGCCGCTGGTCGAGGCGCCGCAGCGCCACCAGCTCGAAATACTCGCGACCCAGAAGATAGCCGTTCAATCCATAGAATACAAAGAGATAAAGAGGGGGCACGACGAGCGCGGCGAGATAGAGCGGCAGCGCGGCGAGGTTGAGGGCGAGGACGACGAGCGCGAAGCGCAGCCCGCCCAGCGCCTGCTCGGCCAGCGGCTGGCGGCGCGCCGGCGGCAGTCCCGGATAGTGCCGCCGCTCGACCGCGTCGGCGACGCTGTCGAGGAAGAAGCTGACCACCAGCGAGGCGGCGGCGGGGAAGAGCAGCCAGGCGATGACCAGCGTGGCGGCGTCGGCGAGCACCGTCAGCACCCAGTCGAGCCAGCCGATCGACAGCAGCCGGATCTCGCCCAGCACCACCCAGACGCCCGCCACCAGCACGGCGACGAGCGCGAGCGAGATCAGCAGGGTGAGCCAGATCGGCCGCCGCAGCCGGGGGTCGGCGAGCTGCCCGACCGCCTTGCCGAGGGCGTCCAGCATCAGCATGGCGGCAGGCGGCAGGCGGGCAAGCGTCACTCCGGGGCCGGACGGCGCGGATCTAAGCCACCGGGGCGGGGCTGTCGACCCTCTTTTCGCGCGGCCCTCTTTTCGCGAGTCGTGCCGCGTCGCTTGTGCGGCAACCGCCGCTGGCTATACTCCGGCGCCCCGCGGCCACCGCGCTCCGGGGCGCCTTGCCCATTGCAGCGGACATCCGGATCCATGAGCGAACGGCTCGATGTTGTCGGCATCGGCAACGCCATCGTCGACGTGCTGAGCCACGCCGAGGAGGCGTTCCTGGTGCGCCACGGCCTCGCCAAGGGGACGATGACGCTGATCGACGCCGCCCGGGCCGACCAGCTCTACGCCGCGATGGGCGGCGCCGTCGAGGCGTCGGGCGGCTCGGCCGCCAACACCATGGCCGGCATCGCCTCGCTGGGCGGCACCGGCGCCTTCGTCGGCAAGGTCGCCGACGACCAGCTGGGCGCCATCTTCCGCCACGACACGGCGGCGGGCGGCATCCGCTTCGAGACGGCGCCCTCGGCCGGCGGCGCGTCGACCGCGCGCTGCCTGATCTTCGTCACCCCCGACGCGCAGCGCACCATGAACACCTATCTCGGCGCCTGCCTCGAGCTCGGGCCCGAGGATGTCGATCCGGGGCTGGTGGAGCGCGCCCGGGTGACCTATCTGGAGGGCTATCTCTGGGATCCGCCGCGCGCCAAGGAGGCCTTCCTCAAGGCGGCGGCGATCGCGCATGCCGCCGGCAACCAGGTGTCCCTGACGCTCTCCGACCCGTTCTGCGTCGACCGCCACCGGGCGGAGTTCCGCCAGCTGGTCGAGCAGCATGTCGACATCCTGTTCGCCAACGAGGCCGAGATCTGCTCGCTCTGGGAGGTCGACGACTTCGACGCCGCGCTGCAGGCGACTCGCGGCAAGTGCGCCGTGGCGGCGCTGACCCGCAGCGCCCAGGGCTCGCTGATCCTGGCCGGCGACGAGGTGCACGTGATCGACGCCGCGCCGGTCGCCCGCGTGCTCGACACCACCGGCGCCGGCGACCAGTACGCCGCCGGCTTCCTCTACGGCTACTGCGCCGGGCTCGACCTCGCCCGCTGCGGCCGCATCGCCGGGCTGGCGGCGGCCGAGGTGATCGAGCATTACGGCGCCCGCCCCGAAACGCCGCTCCGCGACCTCGTGCGCGCCCGGCTTGGATAGATCCACAGGAACCATGCAGCTCCGCAACCTCGCCATCATCGCCCATGTCGACCACGGCAAGACGACCCTGGTCGACCAGCTGCTGCGCCAGAGCGGCGCCTTCCGCGCCAACCAGCAGGTCGCCGAGCGGGCGATGGACTCCAACGAGCTCGAGCGCGAGCGCGGCATCACCATCCTGGCCAAGTGCACCTCGGTCGCCTGGCACGACGTCCGGCTGAACATCGTCGACACCCCCGGCCACGCCGATTTCGGCGGCGAGGTCGAGCGCATCCTGTCGATGGTCGACGGCGTCGTCGTGCTGGTCGACGCCGCCGAGGGGCCGATGCCGCAGACCAAGTTCGTCACCTCCAAGGCGCTGGCGCTGGGCCTCAGGCCGATCGTGGTGATCAACAAGGTCGACCGCCCCGACGCGCGCGCCCACGAGGTGCACGACATGGTCTTCGACCTGTTCGCGGCTCTGGGCGCCAGCGACCAGCAGCTCGACTTCCCGACCCTGTTCGCCTCGTCCAAGCAGGGCTGGGCGGCGGAAACGCTGGAAGCGCCGCGCGAGAGCCTGGCGCCGCTCTTCGACCTCATCGTCCGGCACGTGCCGCCGCCCATCGGCGATGCCAGCGGCGACTTCGCCATGCTGGTGACGACGCTGGAGTACGACTCCTATCTCGGCCGCGTGCTGACCGGCCGCATCCATACCGGCACGGCGCGCATCAACATGCACGTCAAGGCGCTGGCGCCGGACGGACGGGTGATCGAGCATGCCCGGCTCTCCAAGCTGCTCGCCTTCCGCGGGCTGGAGCGCCAGCCGATCGAGAGCGCCGAGGCGGGCGACATCGTCGCCATCGCCGGGCTGGGCGAGACGACCGTCGCCGACACCATCTGCGACCCGCAGGTGATCACCCCGATCCCCGCCCAGGCGATCGACCCGCCGACGCTCGCCATGACCTTCTCGGTCAACGATTCGCCGCTCGCCGGGCGCGACGGCGACAAGGTGACCAGCCGGATGATCCGCGCCCGGCTGTGGCGCGAGGCCGAGGGCAACGTCGCCATCCGGGTGCGCGAGAGCGAGAGCAAGGACGCCTACGAGGTCGCCGGCCGCGGCGAGCTGCAGCTCGGCGTGCTGATCGAGACGATGCGCCGCGAGGGCTTCGAGCTGTCGATCAGCCGGCCGCGGGTGATCTACCGCACCGACCCGGACAGCGGCCAGCGGCTGGAGCCGATCGAGGAGGTCCAGGTCGACGTCGACGAGGACTATGCCGGCGTGGTCGTCGACAAGCTGGGACGCCGCCGCGGCGAGCTCAGCGACATCCGCCCGTCGGGCGGCGGCAAGCAGCGCCTCTCCTTCCTGGTGCCCTCGCGCGGCCTGATCGGCTACCATGGCGAGTTCCTCACCGACACCCGCGGCACCGGCATCATGAGCCGGCTGTTCCACGGCTATCTGCCCTTCAAGGGGGCGATCGAGGGGCGGCGCAACGGCGTGCTGATCAGCAACGCCGGCGGCGTCGCCGTCGCCTACGCCCTGTGGTACCTTGAGGAGCGCGGGCCGCTCTTCATCCCGTCGGGCGTCGAGGTCTACGAAGGCATGGTCATCGGCGAGCACAGCAGGGGCAACGACCTCGAGGTCAACCCGCTGAAGAGCAAGCAGCTGACCAACATCCGCACGACCTCGAAGGACGAGGCGATCCGGCTGACCCCGCCGCGGATCATGACGCTGGAGCAGGCGATCGCCTACATCCAGGACGACGAGCTGGTCGAGGTCACGCCCAAGGCGATCCGGCTGCGCAAGCGCCTGCTCGACCCGCACGCCCGCAAGCGCGCCCAGCGCGCCGCCGAGGCGGCGGCGGCCTCCTAGCGGATGGCCGACCCGGCGCCACCGCGTTCCTCCGCCGCCTCCGGCGCGGGAGCGGGTCGCGCCTGGCTGCGCTCGCTCGAGGCCTACGCCGAGCCGCGGCTGGTCGCCGTGCTGTTCATGGGCTTCTCCTCCGGCCTGCCGCTGGCGCTGACCACCGGCACCCTGCAGGTCTGGCAGACCCGCGCCGGGGTCAGCCTCGCCACCATCGGCTTCTTCGCGCTGGTCGGCGCCGTCTACAGCCTGAAGTTCGTCTGGGCGCCGCTGATGGACCAGATCCCGCCGCCCGGGCCGCTGGCGCGGCTCGGCCGGCGCCGCGGCTGGGCGATCGCCACCCAGCTCGCGCTCGCCGCCAGCCTCGTCTTCCTCGGCTCGAGCGACCCGGCCGCCACCCCCGGCCTGACCGCGCTCGCCGCCGTGCTGGTCGCCTTCTCCTCGGCCAGCCAGGACATCGTCATCGACGCCTACCGCATCGAGCTGCTCGACGAGGCGCAGCAGGGCGCCGGCGCGGCGATGACGCAGTACGGCTACCGCGTCGGCATGCTGGCCTCGGGCGCCGGCGCCCTCTATCTCGCCGCGCAGCAATCCTGGTTCTTCACCTACCTGGTGATGGCGGCGCTGGTCGGGGTCGGCATCGTCACGGTGCTGCTGACCCGCGAGCCGGACGAGCCGGGGCTCGCCATCGCGCCGGCCGCCGGCCGCGAATGGCGGCTGCGCGCCGCGGCGCTGGCGGCGCTCGCCGTCGCCGCGGTGCTCGCCTTCTTCCTCGCCCGCTGGCTCGTCGTCGGCCTCGGCCTGCCCGGCTGGATGCGCAGCGTCCTGCCGGTGCTGCTCGCCGCCGCCACGCCGGCGGTGCTGCTGCTGGCCCTGCCCCGCCCCGACCCGGCGGCGGCAAGCGGCCCGGCCGCCGCCTATGCCGCGCTGCGCGGCTGGCTCGGCGCGGCGGTGCTGGCGCCCTTCGCCGAGGTCGCCCGCCGCGAGGGCTGGGTCGCCATCCTGCTCTTCATCGTGCTGTTCAAGCTGGGCGACGCCTTCGCCGGGGTGATGGCCAATCCGTTCTACGTCCGGATCGGCTTCACCAACGAGGAGATCGCCTGGGTGACCAAGCTGTTCGGGCTGATCGCCACGCTGCTCGGCGTGTTCCTCGGCGGGCTGCTGGTCGCCCGGGTCGGCATCATGCGGGCGCTGCTGATCGCCGGGCTGCTGCAGATGGTCTCCAACCTGACCTTCTCGCTGCAGGCCGCGGTCGGCCACGATATCGGCCTGCTGATCGTCACCATCGGCTTCGAGAACCTCGCCGGCGGCATCGGCTCGGCCGCCTTCGTCGCCTATCTCTCGGGCCTCTGCAACATCGCCTTCACGGCGACGCAGTACGCGCTGTTCTCCTCGCTGGCCGCCGTCGGCCGCACCATGCTGTCCTCGCCCGGCGGCCTGCTGGCCGAGCAGGTCGGCTGGTTCAACTACTTCATCCTGGCAACCCTGCTGGCGATTCCCGGGTTGCTGGTGCTGCTCTGGATGATGCGCCGGTACCCGGTGCGCCCGGCGGCCGCCACCGCCTGAGGCAAGGAGGCGAGGCGATGGACATCAGCAAGATCCCGGTCGGCCGCAACCCGCCCTGGGACATCAACGCGATCATCGAGATCCCGCTCGGCGGCGAGCCGGTCAAGTACGAGCTCGACAAGGAATCGGGCGCGATGTTCGTCGACCGCTTCCTGCACACCGCGATGTTCTACCCGGCCAATTACGGCTTCATCCCGCACACGCTGTCGGAGGACGGCGATCCCTGCGACGTCATGGTGGTCGGCCCGACCAAGGTGGTGCCGGGGGCGGTGATCCGCTCGCGCCCGATCGGCGCGCTGATCATGGAGGACGAGGCCGGGCTCGACGAGAAGATCCTGGCGGTGCCGGTCGACGAGCTGCACCCCTTCCACCGCAAGATCGTCTCCTACCGCCAGCTGCCCGACATCCTGATCGAGCAGATCGGCCACTTCTTCACCCACTACAAGGACCTGGAGAAGGGCAAGTGGGCGCGCGTCGCGCGCTGGGCCGAGCCGGAGGAGGCGCAGCGCCTGATCCTCGAATCGATCGAGCGCGCCCGCACCGGCCGGACGGCGCCGCCCGGATGAGCGCCCGGTCATGAGCGCGCCGGCCGATCCGCGGCAGCGCTGCGAGGTCGTCGAGGGCGACATCACCCGGCTCGCCGTCGACGCCATCGTCAACGCCGCCAACCGCGCCCTCGAGCCGGGCGGCGGGGTCTGCGGCGCCATCCACCGCGCCGCCGGGCCGGAGCTGGCGCGCGCCTGCCGCGCCGTCGCCCCCTGCCCGACCGGCGAGGCGCGCCTCACCCCCGGCTTCCGCCTGCCCGCCCGCCACGTCATCCACGCCGTCGGCCCGGTCTGGCAGGGCGGCGGCGCGGGCGAGGAGGCGGCGCTCGCCGCCTGCTACCGCAACAGCCTGAAGCTGGCCGCCGAGCACGATCTCGCCAGCATCGCCTTCCCGGCGATCTCGACCGGCATCTACGGCTTCCCCGCCGAGCGCGCCACGGCGATCGCCGTCGCCACCGTCGCCGAGGTCCTCGCCGCGACGCCGTCGATCGAGCGCGTCGTCTTCGCCTGCTTCGACGCCGCCACGGCCGCGCGCTACCGCGCCGCGCTCGCTCGATGAGCATCGTGGCTGCGGCGAGGCAGCAAGATTGGCACGCGGAGCCGCGGAGGCCGCGGAGGGCTCGATGCCAAGCGCCGCGTCCTCTTCTCCGCGGCTCCGCGCCTCCGCGTGAACCCTTGCTGAATTCGCCGCGAGCGTAGGCCGTCGGATGCTGTCGCCGCTGCCGCCGGGCACCCGGATCCGGCTGGTCGAGCCGGCCTATGCGCTGGACCCGGCGCAGGCCGCCGCGGCGGTGACGCTGCTGCGCGAGCACGGGCTGCCGGTCGAGGATCCGGCGCCGCCGCCGCCGCGCTGCGGCCGGCTGGGCGCCGACGACGCGGCGCGGGCGGCGATGCTGAACGACGCCTTCGCCGATCCCGCGGTCGGCGCGCTGCTGGTCGGCCAGGGCGGCTATGGCTGCACCCGGCTGCTCGGCCGGCTCGATCGCGGGCTGATCGGCCGCAACCCGAAGCCGCTGATCGGCTTCTCCGACGTGACGGCTCTCCTCGTCGCGCTGCTGCCGCAGCTCGGGCCGCGGGCGGTGCACGGGCCGACCGCGCGCACCCTGCTGCAGGAGGCCGACGCCGACAGCCGCGCCGCCTTCCTCGCCGTGCTGCGCGGCGACCGGCCGGCCTACCAGGCGGTGCTGGAGCGGGCCGCCGCGCGCGTCCGCGTCGTCCGCCCCGGCAGCGCCGCCGGGCCGCTGGTCGGCGGCAACCTCTCGCTGCTGGCCGCGCTCGCCGGCACGCCGGACGCGCCGGCGGCGGGCGGCCGCATCCTCTTCCTCGAGGACTGGAACGAGCCGCATTACCGCTTCGACCGCATGCTGACGCAGCTGGGGCAGGCCGGGCTGCTCGACGGCATCGCCGGGCTGGTGCTGGGCGAGCTGGTCGGGGTGAGCCGGGTCGGCGAGGACATCGCCGAGAGCCTGGAGGAGCGCCTGCTGGCGCTGGCGCCGCCGGGGATTCCGATCCTCGCCGGCTATCCCTGCGGCCACGGCACGGCCAACCTGGCGATGCTGCTGGGCGCGCCCTACCGCATCGACGGGGCGCGGCTGCTGCTCGCCTGAGCGCCGCTCAGGCCGAGCGGTCGAGCGCGTAGCCGGCCGAGCGCACGGTGCGGATCAGGTCGGCCTCGTCCTCGGCGTTGATCGCCTTGCGCAGCCGGCGGATATGGACGTCGACGGTGCGCGGCTCGACATAGACGTCCTGGCCCCAGACGATGTCGAGCAGCTGCTCGCGGCTGAAGACGCGGCCCTGGTGCTCCATCAGGTGGCGCAGCAGGCGGAACTCGGTGGGCCCGAGATGGATGTCGCGGCCCTTGCGCCGCACCCGGTGCGAGGCGAGGTCCATCACCAGCTCGTCGTAATGCAGCACCTCGCCGTTGATCGCCGGCCGGGTGCGGCGCATCACGGCGCGGATCCGGGCGATCAGCTCGCTCGGGCTGAACGGCTTGGTGACGTAGTCGTCGGCGCCGCTGTCCAGCCCGCGCAGCTTGTCGCCCTCCTCGCCGCGCGCCGTCAGCATGATGATCGGCACGGCGCGGGTCTCCGGCAGGCGGCGCAGCTGGCGGCAGACCTCGATGCCGGAGAGCAGCGGCAGCATCCAGTCGAGCAGGACGAGGTCGGGCTTCTCCTCGCGGGCCAGCAGCAGCGCCTCCTCGCCGTCGGGCGCCGCCGCCACCCGGAAGCCCTCGCGCTCCAGGTTGTAGCGCAGCAGGGTGACCAGCGCCGCCTCGTCCTCGACGATCAGGATCAGCGGGCTCATGCGTTGGGCACCGCCGGGGCCGTCCGGCGCCGGGACCATGGTGAAGGCCGTGCTGTCGCCCTTCGGGCGCACCGCGTCGATCGGCCGGCCATGCACCAGGAAGTGCACGGTCTCGGCGATGTTGGTGGCGTGGTCGCCGATCCGCTCGATGTTCTTGGCGATGAACAGCAGGTGCGTGCAGGGGCTGATGTTGCGCGGATCCTCCATCATGTAGGTGAGCAGCTCGCGGAACAGCGAGGTGTACATCTCGTCCACCTCCTCGTCGCGCTGCCACACCTCGATCGCCTTGTCGGCGTCCTTCTCGACATAGGCGTCGAGCACGTCCTTGATGATCTGCTGCACCAGCCGGCCCATCCGCGGGATGGCGGCGAGCGGCTTGACCGGGGCCACCTGCGACAGCGCGATCGCCCGCTTGGCGACGTTGGCGGCGTAGTCGCCGATACGCTCCAGGTCGCTCGAGATCTTGAGGGCGGCCACCACCTCGCGCAGGTCGAGCGCCATCGGCTGGCGCAGCGCCAGGATGCGGACCGTGAGCTGGCTGACCTGGTGCTCCAGCTCGTCGATGCGGGCGTCGGCCTGCACCGCCTGGCCGGCGAGGTCGGCGTCGCGGTGCATCAGCGCCTCGATCGCCGCCTGCATCTGCGCCTCCGCCAGGCCGCCCATCTGGGCGATGATCTGGTTGAGCTGCTTCAGCTCGTCGTCGTAGGACTTGACGGTATGCTCGGTCACCATCGCGGGGGCTTCCTTTCCTGGCGGTGGGCCGATGGCTCAGCCGAACCGGCCGGTGATGTATTCCTGGGTGCGGCTGTTGTCGGGGTTGGTGAAGATCTTCTCGGTCGGTCCGTACTCGACCAGCTCGCCGAGATACATGAAGGCGGTGAAGTCGGCGGCGCGCGCCGCCTGCTGCATGTTGTGGGTGACGATGGCGATGCAGTAGTCGGACTTCAGCTCGTCCATCAGCTCCTCGATCTTCGAGGTCGAGATCGGGTCGAGCGCCGAGCAGGGCTCGTCGAGCAGCAGCACCGAGGGCCGCACCGCCACGCCGCGGGCGATGCAGAGCCGCTGCTGCTGGCCGCCGGACAGGCTGAGCCCGCTCTGCTTCAGCTTGTCCTTGACCTCGGTCCACAGCGCGGCGCGGCGCAGCGCCGCCTCGACCCGGCCGTCCATCTCAGACTGCGGCAGCTTCTCGTAGAGCCGGATGCCGTAGGCGATGTTGTCGTAGATCGACATCGGGAAGGGGGTCGGCTTCTGGAACACCATGCCGACCCGGGCGCGCAGCAGGTTGAGGTCCTGGTTGGCCGCCAGGATGTTCTGCCCGTCGAGCAGCACCTCGCCGGTCGCGCGCTGCTTCGGGTAGAGGTCGTAGATGCGGTTCAGCACGCGCAGCAGGGTCGACTTGCCGCAGCCCGAGGGGCCGATGAAGGCGGTGACCTTCTTGTCGTAGAGCGGCAGGCTGATGTTCTTCAGCGCATGGCTCTTGTCGTAGTAGAAGTTCAGGTTGCGGATGCTGATCTTCTCGCTGCCGCCCGGGGTCGCCGCGCGGGGCGGGGCCATCTGGGCCCCGGTCGCCGGGCCCCCGGTCGTCTGGGCCGTCGTCTGCGTCATGGCCATGGGCTATCTCCGGGCGGTGCCGAGCGTGGCGAGCGCCCGGGCGATGATGTTGAGGATCAGGATGGTGACGGTGATCAGCAGCGCGCCGCCCCAGGCCAGCTTCTGCCAGTCCTCGTAGGGGCTGAGCGCGAACTGGAAGATGGTGACCGGCAGGCTCGCCATCGGGGCGTTCATGTCGGCGCTCCAGAACTGGTTGTTGAGCGCGGTGAAGAGCAGCGGCGCGGTCTCGCCGCTGACCCGGGCGATGGCCAGCAGGATGCCGGTGATGATGCCGTTGCGCGCCGCCCGGTAGGCGATCTTGACGATCACCTTCCACATTGGCGAGCCGAGCGCCGCGGCGGCCTCGCGCAGCCCGCCCGGCACCAGGCTCAGCATGTCCTCGGTGGTGCGCACCACCACCGGGATGGCGATGATGGCGAGCGCGACGATGCCGGCCCAGGCCGAGAAGTGACCCATGCGGAACACCACCGCCTCGTAGACGAACAGGCCGACGACGATGGAGGGTGCGGAGAGCAGGATGTCGTTGATGAAGCGCACCACCTCGGCGACCGGCCGGCCCTTGCCGTACTCGGCGAGGTAGGTGCCGGCCATCATGCCGATCGGGGTGGCGAGCAGGATGGCCCCGATCGTCAGCACGATGCTGCCGAAGATCGCGTTGAGCAGGCCGCCGGCCTCGCCGGGCGGCGGCGTCATCTCGGTGAAGAGGGCGAGGTCGATCGAGGTCAGGCCGTTATAGAGCAGTGTCCAGAGGATCCAGACCAGCCAGAGCAGCCCGAAGGCGGCCGCCAGCATGGCGACGGTCAGCGCGATCTGGTTGACCCGGCGGCGGCGCGCATAGAGGTTCATGGGGTCACCGTCCCGGCTGGCGCTGCAGGCGCATCAGGTTGAGCTTGGCGAGCGCCAGGATGATGAAGGTGATGATGAAGAGGATCAGGCCCAGCGCGACCAGCGAGGAGGTGTAGACGTCGCCGACCGCCTCGGTGAACTCGTTGGCGATGGTCGCCGAGATCGTCGTGCCGGGGGCCAGGATCGAGCTGCTGATGCGGTGCGCGTTGCCGATCACGAAGGTCACCGCCATGGTCTCGCCGAGCGCCCGGCCGAGGCCGAGCATGACGCCGCCGATGACGCCGACGCGGGTGTAGGGCAGCACCACCTGCCAGACCACTTCCCAGGTCGTCGCCCCCAGGCCGTAGGCCGATTCCTTGAGCATCGGCGGCACGGTCTCGAAGACGTCGCGGGTGATCGAGGTGATGAAGGGCAGCACCATGATGCCGAGGATGATGCCGGCGGTCAGGATGCCGATGCCGTAGGGCGGCCCGGCGAACAGGCGGCCGATCAACGGCACGTTGCCGATCGTCTCGATCAGGAAGGGCTGCACCGTGCGCTGCAGGAAGGGCGCGAAGACGAACAGGCCCCAGATGCCGTAGATGATGCTGGGGATGCCGGCGAGCAGCTCGATGGCGATGCCGAGCGGCCGCTTCAGCACGGCCGGGCAGAGCTCGGTGATGAAGATCGCGATGCCGAAGCTGACCGGCACGCCGAACAGCATGGCCAGCGCCGAGGTGACCAGCGTGCCGTAGATCGGCGCCAGCGCGCCGAAATCCTCGGTCACCGGGTTCCACACCTCGGTGAAGAAGAAGCCGAAGCCCATCTTCGAGAAGGCCGGCAGGGAGCCCTCGACCAGGGCGATGATCACCCCGCCCAGCAGCACCAGCACGAGCAGCGCGAAGCCCAGGGTGGCGAGATAGAAGAACCGGTCCTGGAGGCGCTGGCGCCGGCCGGCGTCGCGGCGGGCGGCGAGGCCGGCATGGGGGATTGCGATGTTGGTCATCGGTCTCTCTTCCGCTCGGCGATGGGCCGCCCCGCGGGGCGGCCCATCCTCTTCAGGCCTGTGGGCTGGCGTCCGGCATTACCAGACGTTGTTGCCGCTGCCGTCCTTGATCTGGTCCCAGGACTTGACGACGGTCTCGACCACCGCGTCCGGCACCGGCACGTAGTCGAGCGCCGTTGCCATGTCGTCGCCCTTGCCGTAGGCCCAGCTGAAGAACTTCAGGGCGGTGAGCAGGGCGGCCGCGCTGTCCGGCTTCTTGTAGACCAGGATGTAGCTGGCGCCGGTGATCGGCCAGCTGTCGGCGCCCGGCTCGTCGGTCAGCACGACGGCCATGCCCGGGGTGCTCCAGTCGGCGTTGGCGGCAGCCGCCTGGAAGGTCTTGATCTCCGGCGCGACGGTCTTGCCGTCCTTGTTCACCATCCTGGTGTAGGTCAGCTTGTTCTGCTTGGCATAGGCGTACTCGACGTAGCCGATGGCCCCGTCGGTCTGCTTGGTCTGGCCGGCGACGCCCTCATTGCCCTTGGCGCCGAGGCCGACCGGCCACTGCACCGCGGTGTCGGCGCCGATCTTCGACTTCCAGTCCGGGCTGACCTGCGACAGGTAGTTGGTGAAGAGGAAGCTGGTCCCCGACCCGTCGGAGCGGTGCACCACGGCGATCGCCTTGCCCGGCAGCGCCACGCCGGGGTTGAGCGCCTTGATCTTGGCGTCGTCCCAGCTGGTGATGTCGCCCATGAAGATGCCGGCGAGCGTCGGCCCGTCGAGGACCAGCTGGCCGGGCGCGATCCCGGGGACGTTGATCACCGGCACCACGCCGCCCATGATCATCGGGAACTGCATCAGGCCGGCGGCGTCGAGGTCGGCGGCCTTCAGCGGCTTGTCGGAGGCGCCGAAGGTCACCGTCTTGGCCTTGATCTGCTTGATGCCGCCGCCCGAGCCGATCGACTGGTAGTTGAGGCCGATGCCGGTCTCCTTCTTGTAGGCGGCCGCCCACTTGGCATAGACGGGATAGGGGAAGGTCGCACCGGCGCCGGAAATGTCGGCGGCCTGCGCCATCGCTGACATCGCCACTGCGGCCAGGCCCAGCACGACGCCGCGCGTGAGCGCGCGAGTGAATCGTCTCACCGTCGTCTCCTTTGTTCGTTGGTCCCGGGGGTCGGGAGCGCCGGGGGCGGGACGCCCTGGCCGGCATCGGGACCGTATCGAGCGACGGCAATAGAAATACGACAGGTCGGTTACGGTTTGATGTCATCGGTCGCGGCGCGGTGCAGCCGGCCGGACGCCGACGCCCAAAAGAAGAGGGGCCGCGCCAGGCGGCCCCTCAGGTTCGAGGAGAAAGATGAAGCTTGTCGCTAGAATGTCATGTAGGTGCCGAGGCCGAGGGAGAACGAGTTGCTCTGCGCCTCCGCCGCGTTGCCGTGCGGCCGCTCGTTGCCCTGGTTCCAGGAGAACCAGGCGAGCTCGCCTTCCAGCCGGATTCCCGGCCCGAGCTTGTAGGTGCCCTGCAGCGAGGCGGCATTGTAGATGTCGATGTCGCTGCTGGTGGTGGTCTGGAACTGGGCCCGCATGTACTCCAGGCCGATCGTCCAATTGTCGATCTTGTAGTTGCCGCCGACCGCCACCGACCAGCCGTCGGAGTCCGGATCGGTGCCGGCATAGGGGGTGAAGCGGCGGCTGTTGATGTAGTTCTGGTAGTACTCGCCCGAGGCGCCGACGGTGAAGCGGCCGAACCCGACCTGGAACCCGGCGTTGTAGAAGCCCATGCTCTGGTCGTTGTTCCCGGTGCGAAGCTGGGCGGTCAGCGTGTACTCCATGCCGGCGCCGAGCGTCAGGTTGGCGTCGCCCAGCTTGGTCTTGTAGACGGCGCCCACCGAGAAGATGTTCTGGTCGTCGCCCTGCGAGCTGCGCGTGCCGGTGCCGGGGCCGCCGGTGCGGCCGTTCGGGCCCGAGCCGCCGGCGCCGCTGTTGTCGTTGCTCGGCTGGTAGGAGGCGGCGAGCTGGAAGCCGCCGAAGATCGGCGAGATGTAGACCGCCTTGGTGCCGGTGGCCTGGCCCTCGTCGGTGCAGGTGCCGAGATTGCCGATCGGGATCAGCGCGTTGCGCCCGACGTTGGTGAAGCTGTTGTTCGGGCTCTGCAGGCCGAAATTGTTGGTGATGTAGCCGGGATCGGTGACGCAGGTCGAATCCATCGCGCTCTTCTGGTCGCCGAAGCGGAAATCGCCGAAGCCGCCGCGGAAGAAGCTGTAGACTTGGTCGATGGTGCGGCCCGAGGTGTTGTTCGCCTCGAGCTCGATGTGGGCGCCGACCGTCAGGCCGTTGTCGAGCGTCGTCTTGCCGTCGAACCAGACCTCGACATTCTGCTTGAAGGCGCCCGTCTGCCGGTTCTGGCTGGGCGCGCCGTTGCTGTCGTTGCCGCCGATCTCGACGCCCATCGCCGAGCCGTAGAAGCCGCCCAGCTTGAGCTGGATCGGGTCCGCGGCCTGGGCGGCGGACCCGGCCATCGCCGCCGCGACCAGGGCGCTCGACCCCAGGAGAATGCGCTTGATCGTCGTCGATGGATCCCTCTGCCGCGCGGGACCGCCACCCGCCGCCCGGCACGATCCCGCGCCGCGCGGCCATCGGGGTCCCGCATCCCCGGGCGCTCGCGCGCACCTTCCCCGTTCCGGCCTGGCGCCGGCCGGCCCCGGAAGGAGCCGCTATGCCCTGTCGCCGCGGACCTTAGCCGTGCCCGAGGGCACGCTGCGACGACGCGGCGATGAAGTTGTCGTGACAAGATCGCGAACCGGCGGCCGGGCCGCCGGCCGGCGCGGGCTGCGTCAGCGCGCCGCGGCCGCCTGGGCCGCCGTCGGGAACCACCAGCGCCAGCGGCCGCTCGTCGAGCGCGACGGTCACCGGCAGCCGGGCGATGACGTCGCCGTCGCCCTGCACGGGATCGCCGGGCGGGCCCTCGATCGTCACCCGGCGGCCGCGCACCACGCGGTAGCCCGGCAGCCGCGGCAGCAGCCCCAGCACCAGGGCGGCGCCGAACAGCGGCACCGCCAGCCGGCCGCCGCGCTCGAACAGGCAGACATGCAGCTCGGCGGCGTCCAGCCGGGCCGCCGGCGCGCAGACATAGCGGCCGCCATAGAAGCGCCGCGCGCCACGATCACCGAGCCCGCCTCGTAGCGGGTCCCGTCGATCGTCACGCGGTAGCGCGGGAAGCCGAAGCGGAAGAGCTGGCGCAGGCTCTCCACGACATAGGCACCCTTTCCCAGCAGGCGCTTCGTCGGGCGCGGATCGAGCTCGCCGCCACGACATGCGCGTCGAACCCCGCTCCCGCCATGACGGCGAAGCAGCGGCCGTTGGCGCGGGCCACCGGCATCGGCCGCGCCCGGCCCGACGCGATCTCGCGCGCGATGCCGTCGGGCGTCGCCGGCAGGCCGATCTCGCTGGCCAGCACGTTGGCGGTGCCGAGGGGCAGCAGGGCGAGCGGCGGCGCCGGCCGCCGCGCCGGCCAGCCCGTTGATCACCTCGTTGATGGTGCCGTCGCCGCCGGCGGCGACCACCAGGTCGACCGGCGGCTCGGTCGCGCCGGCGTCGCGGGCGAACGCCTCGGCGTCGCCGCGCGCCCCGGTGCGCCGCAGCGTCACCCGGCAGCCCAGCCGCTCCAGCGCCTGCAGCACGGCCTTCAGGCGCTGCCGGCGGCGTCGGCCGGCGGTGGGATTGAAGATGACCAGCAGGTGGCGGCCGGCCGGCAGGGCCTCGGGCGCGGCGAGATCGTTCATGGGGATGGCAACCGTGCGGCAGGACGTTTCTGTGCGTCGGTATCATGACGCTTGGCGGTCGATTGTGAAACCTCGATGAATTTTCATCCTGCTCGCGGGAAAGACCGGCCAATACACGGAGCTGTCATCGAATATTGGTAGAAGCCGGGGCGTTTATCCACAGCTCGGCATGCCAGGCCATGAACGAGGTGGCGCCGCCGGTCCGCCGGTACCGCAGCATCTGGATCTCCGACATCCATCTCGGCACGCGCGGCTGCAAGGCCGATCTGCTGCTCGACTTCCTGCGCGAGACCGAGTCCGACTATCTCTACCTGGTCGGCGACATCATCGACTGCTGGCGGCTGCGCCGCGCCTGGTACTGGGCGCAGAGCCACAACGACGTGGTGCAGAAGCTGCTGCGCAAGGCGCGCAAGGGCACCCGCGTCGTCTACGTCCCGGGCAACCACGACGAGCCGCTGCGCGACTACACGGAGATGCAGTTCGGCGGCGTCACCGTGCTCGCCGAGGCGATCCACGAGACGGCCGACGGGCGCCGCCTGCTGATCCTGCACGGCGACGATTTCGACGGCATCGTCAAGTACGCAAGGTGGCTCGCGATCCTGGGCGACCAGGCCTACAACCTGATGATCGCCGCCAATCACTGGTTCAACCGGCTGCGCCGCCGGCTGGGCTATCCCTACTGGTCGCTCTCGGCCTTCCTCAAGCTCAAGGTCAAGAACGCCGTCCAGTACATCGACGACTTCGAGGTCGCGGTCGCCGCCGAGGCGCGCCGCCGCGGCGCCGACGGGGTCGTCTGCGGCCACATCCACAAGGCCGGGATCCGCCCGATCGACGGCATCCTCTACTGCAACGACGGCGACTGGGTGGAGAGCTGCACGGCGCTGGTCGAGCACAAGGACGGGCGGCTCGAGATCCTCGACTGGGCCAAGGTCCGCCAGGTCTCGATGTTCGAGCTCGCCTGAGGCCGGCCGATGCGCATCGCCATCGTCACCGACGCCTGGCTGCCCCAGGTCAACGGCGTCGTCCGCACCATGACCCGCATGGTCGAGGAGCTCGGCCGGCTCGGGCACGAGGTCCGCGTCGTCTCGCCCGACCTGTTCCGCTCGCTGCCCTGCCCGACCTATCCGGAGATCCGGCTGGCATTGCTGCCGCGCCGCCGGCTCGGCCGGCTGCTCGATTCGTTCCAGCCCTGCGCCGTGCACGTCTCGACCGAGGGGCCGCTCGGCCGCGCCGCGCGCGCCTGGTGCCGCGCCCGCGGCCATCCCTTCACCACGGCCTACCACACCAAGTTCCCGGAATATGTCCAGGCGCGCGCCGGCGTGCCGCTCGGCCTGTCCTATGCCGTGCTGCGCCGCTTCCACGCCGATTCCGCCGGCGTGATGACGGCGACCCCGTCGCTGCGCCGCGAGCTGGCGGCGCGCGGCTTCACCCACCTGCTGCCCTGGTCGCGCGGCGTCGACACCGGGCTGTTCCGGCCGCGCGACAAGGGCTTCCTCGACCTGCCGCGGCCGGTCTTCCTCTCGGTCGGGCGCGTCGCGGTGGAGAAGAACGTCGAGGCCTTCCTGGCGCTCGACCTGCCGGGCAGCAAGCTGGTGGTCGGCGACGGGCCGCAGCGCGCCGAGCTGGCGCGGCGCTACCCCGGCGCGCATTTCGCGGGCGCGCGCCACGGCGAGGACCTCGCCCGTCACTATGCGGCATCCGACGTCTTCGTCTTCCCGAGCCGCACCGACACCTTCGGGCTGGTGCTGCTGGAGGCGCTGGCCAGCGGCGTCCCGGTGGCCGCCTATCCGGTCCCCGGCCCGCTCGACGTGGTCGGCGGCGCCGGCGTCGGCTGCCTCGATGCGGACCTCCGCCGGGCGGCGCTCGAGGCGCTCTCCGTCCCGCCGGAGCGCTGCCGCGACTACGCCGTGCAATTCTCCTGGCGGCGCTGCGCCGAGCAGTTCCTCGCCAACCTGCAGCCCTTCGGGCCGGGCGCCGCGGCCGCGGCCTAGTCCCCTTGCCCGGCCCCCTCTCCCGCCGGCGCGGCAGAGGGGGTCATGCCCGGCAGGTACACGGTGAAGCGGCTGCCCTTGCCGACCGTGCTCTCGATGTCGAGCACGCCGCGGTGGCGATTGACGATGTGCTTGACGATGGCCAGCCCCAGGCCGGTGCCGCCGAGATCGCGCGAGCGCGCGGTGTCGACCCGGTAGAAGCGCTCGGTCAGCCGAGGGATGTGCTCGCGCGCGATGCCCTCGCCCTCGTCGGCGACCGACAGCGCCACGGCGTTGCGCGCCAGCCGCCTGGGCAGGCTCGGCGTACGCGGCGCCGGCCGGCCGGCCGGGCCACGCGGCACGCGCCAGCCGCCGATCCGCACGGTCGTGCCGGCGCGGCCGTACTTGATCGCGTTGTCGACCAGGTTCTGCACCAGCTGGGCGAGCTCGTCGGGATCGCCGACCACCGGCGGCAGCTCGGCCAGGCCGGCCGCCGATCCGGCCGCCTCCCCGGGGGTCAGGCCGGCATCGACGGCGATCGTCATCCGCTTGCCCGCGGCCTTGAGGTGGAGGGTGTCGACGACGCTGGCGACGATGCGCGCCAGCTCGACCGGCTGGGTCGGCGGACGGTGCTCGTTGAGCTCGATGCGCGACAGCGACAGCAGGTCGTTGACCAGCCGCGCCATGCGGCGGGCCTGCTCCAGCATGATGGCGAGGAAGCGCTCGCGCGCCTCGGCGTCGTCGCGGGCCGGGCCGCTCAGCGTCTCGATGAAGCCGATCAGCGTGCTGAGCGGGGTGCGCAGCTCGTGGCTGGCATTGGCGACGAAGTCGGCGCGCATCTGCTCCGCCCGCTTGATGGCGGTGACGTCGATCAGCGCCACCAGCACCAGGGTGCCGTCGGCCAGCCGCGTCGGCAGCGGCTCGATGCGGGCCTGCAGGCTGCGCTCGATCGGCACCGGCAAGGCCAGCTCGACCCGCCGCCCCGGGCCGCCCTGCAGCGCCGCCTCGACCGCCTCGAGCAGCGCCGGGGCGCGCAGCAGGGCCGTCAGCTCGCGGCCGGCCAGCGGCTCGCCGAACAGCGCCTCGGCGGCGCGGTTGGCGCGCACCACGCGGCGGTCGGATCCCAGCATGAGCAGCGCATCGGGCAGGCTGGCGACGATCGTCTCGTTGGCGCTGACCACCGCTTCCAGCTCGCGCCGGCGCTCGCTCCAGGCGCGGCCGGCCTCGGCCACTGCCGATCCCAGATCGGGCGCCAGTGCGCCCACCGCGCCGCGCGAGCCGGGCGGCGCCCGGCCGACCGCCGGGTCGCCGCCCTGGGCCAGCAGCCGCAGATACTCGGCCAGCCGCGCCATGTGGCGGAGATGGATGCCGCCCAGCACCGCCGCGATGATCAGGGTCAGCAGGCCGGCGAGCAGCGCGCCCGCCGGCGCGATCCAGCCGCCGAGCGCGGCCAGCGCCAGCGCGAGCCAGGCCGGCGCGGCCAGCGTCGCGGCCGCGACAAGCAGGCGGCGGGCGGGCAGCTTCTCGGTCATGGCACCCCGGGGCGGTCTCTCGCAGCGCTAAGAAGAGCAAGCGGGCGCCGCCGTCAACCCGCCCCGCGGGTGAGCGGCAGCGGGCGATGGCGGGCGACTTTGCTGATGACAGCCGGCGCGGAACGCCCGATCCTCGGCGACGGCCTCGTTCCGGCCCGGGCACCGGGCGACCCGGGACGACGGCAGAGACGGAGACTGAGGGGGGACATCATGCGACGCTCGACCATGCCGCTGGTCGGCCTCTTTGCCGCGGCGGTGCTGTCGGCCGGCCCGGCCGCCGCCGACACCAGCAGCTCGCGCTACAGCCCGTGGGAGGGCAGCCAGGCGCCGGGCCAGATCGACAGCCTGATCCAGAACCTGCAGGGCCTGATCGACGAGGCGGACCGCGCCCGCGCCGCCGACCCGCGATTCATCCAGGACCTGCGCGACGTGCTCTCGCGCTACCAGCGCGGCGGCTCGAGCGGCGGCGGCGGCATGTCCCAGCTGCTGCGCGACGATTTCCGCGACGGCCAGTTCACCAGCAATCCCGCCTGGACGGTCAGCGCCGGGCAGTGGGACATCGACCGCAACCGCGGCCTGCACAGCATCGTCGGCACCGGCGGCAGCAACAAGCAGAACCTCAACAACCTGCTCGGCAACCTGCTGCAGCAGCAGGGCGGCGGCGCCAACGCGCAGTACGCCTCGATCTACACCAAGGTGCGCATCGGCCAGGCCTTCAGCGTCCAGCTCGAGATCGCCTCGCGCAATATCGGGCGCATCGACTTCGGGCCCTATGCCGGCCGCTCCGGCGACAGCGGCTACCGCGTCGCCTACCAGCCGGGCGCCAACGGCAGCCTCGAGCTGCAGCGCTTCGGCGACGGCGACAGCGAGACGCTCGGCACCTGGGACGGCAGCATCGACACCTCGAACAAGCGCGTCCACACCGTCAGGCTGAGCCGCGACAATCGCGGCTGGCTCGAGGTCTCGCTCGACGGCCAGCGGGTGATCCGCGAGCAGGACCAGGACGGCCCGCAGGGCTATGACGGCTTCCTGATCATCAACAGCGACGGCGAGCACTGGGTGCGCTCCGTCGCCATCGACGGCAGCCGGTACTGACGTTCTTTCCTTGATCGCCGCCCGGCCCGTGCTCCGGGCGGCGCAACGGAGGCGACGGGGCAACGGATGTCCACCGCATCAGAGGTGGCGGCTTCCCTTTGGGCAGGCCGCGCGCTCAGCCTGCTCGTCGTGCTCGCATTGCTCAGGGTCGCTGGCACCATGCTGCTTGCCAGGACCGCGGCTCATGCTCAGCTCGCGGCAACAGGCTTTCCCGACAGCGCGGGGCCCATGATCGGCATCACCGCCATCGTCTGTGCCATGCTCTATGCCATCCCGCAGACAGCTGTTCTCGGAGCGATCCTGGTCACCGGGTTCCTGGGCGGCGCCATCTGCACGCATCTTCGCCTCGGCGAGATGGGCTCGCCGCCGCAGATCATCTCCCTGCTCCTGGGGGTGATGACCTGGGGCGGCCTGTATCTGCGGTCCCCCGAGCTGCGGAGCCTGCTGTCGATCGGCCTGTGAGTGACGCAGAAGGGGCGCGGCGCCGGGTACCCCAGCCTGTCTTGCCCTCGGCACGTCGCAGCAGCGGACGCCGGCCGCTACGACGATCGGCCACTGCGCGATGGTGCTCCGGTGCAGTATGGTCGACCCGGGATTGTCGCCTTTGCGCGATAGCGCACGACCCTCCGTCAAGGGAGCACCCGGCGTGACCGCACCCAGATTCCGCGTCGTCGTGACCGGGCACCACTTTCATACGCTGGAGCCGGAACGTGCGGTGCTGGCCGACCTCGCCGACCTGGTGGAGGCGCAGCCACGCAGCCGTGAGGAGGTGATAGCAGCGGCCCGGGATGCGGACGCGATCCTGAACCAGGACGGTCGGCTCGATGGCCCGGTGATCGATGCACTGCGGCATTGCCGTATCATCGTTGCCTATGGCGTGGGCACCGACAGGATCGACGTCGATGCCGCAACCGCGCGCGGCATTCAGGTCTGCAACGTGCCGGACTATGGGCTGGACGAGGTTGCCGCGCACGCGATCGCCCTGCTGCTCGCCTTCGAACGGCGCATCCCGCAGCAGGCCGCGGCGGTGCGAGCCGGCGAGTGGGCGCAGCCGCCCGAGGGCAGCTCCCGCCGTCTCGCGGGGCGGGTGCTCGGCATTGTCGGCCTCGGCCGCATCGGTCGCCGCGTCGCCGCGCTGGGGCGCGCATTCCAGCTGCAGGTGATCTGCGCCGATCCTCACGTGCCCAGCGACGAGGCAATGCGGCACAGCGTCCAGAGCGTCGGCCTGGACGAGCTGCTGCAGCGCGCCGACTATGTTTCGCTGCACTGTCCACTGACCGAGCACACGCGGGGCATGCTGAACGCGGCGGCGTTCGCCCGGATGAAGCCTGACGCGGTGCTGATCAATGTTGCGCGCGGGCCGGTCGTGGATGAGGCGGCGCTGATCGAGACGCTGCGCGCAGGCAGGCTGCGCGGGGCTGCGCTCGATGTGCTGGAACATGAGCCGACGCCGACCGACAACCCCCTCCTTTCCATGGAGAACGTCATCATCACCCCGCATACCGCGTGGTATTCGGAAGAGGCCCAGCAGCGGCTCAAGGTCGGTGCGGCCGAGGAGGTGCGCCGCGCGCTGCTCGGCGAGCCGCCACGCTGCCCGGTGAATCGACCGCGATCGTGAGAGCGGGCCCGACCTCTCCCGCCTTGACGGCACGGGGCGGCGATCGGCTCCAGCGCGGCGCCGCAACTTTGGCACGAGGCCAGCCATGACATGTCGAACGGGCGGCGAGCTGATCCAGGACTTCCTCCGGACCTACGAGATTCCCTTCGTCTTCGGCAATCCGGGGACGACCGAGACGACCTTCCTTGCCGCCGTCGCGGCATCGAACGCCACCTACGTCCTGTCGTTGCATGAATCCAGCGCGGTCGGCATCGCCGCCGGCTACGCGCTGGTCACCGGCAAGCCGTCGATCGTCAGCCTGCACACCTATCCGGGCCTTGCCAACGGCATCTTCAACATGCGCAACGCCTTGATGTCGGGGGTGCCGCTGCTGGTGATCAACGGACAGCAGGATTCGCGGTTTCTCATCCACAATCCGGTGCTTGGCGCGCCAAACACGCAGCTGGCGGAGACCGCCACCAAATATGCCTACGAGGTGACCCGCACGGACGATCTCGCCGTGGCGCTGCAGCGCTGCTACCTGCAAGCGAGGCTGCAGCCGACCGGGCCCGTGTTCCTGTCGATCCCGATGAACTTCATGCTGGAGCAGACCTCGGGCACGGCATTCAAGAAGACGCGGATCATCGAGGATGCCGTGCCCCGCGCGGTCGGCGAGGTGGCGGCTGCCTTGCAGGCCGTTCCACCGGGCAAGCTTGCCATCGTTGCCGACTATGCGGTCGGCGCTGCGCACGGCATCGACGCCCTGGGCCGAATCGCCACGATGCTCGAGGCCGACCTCTACGCGGCTCCGTTCCATGTGCAGGGCACCGTCGATCCCCTGCATCCGCGCTTCCGCGGCCAGTTGCCTCCAACCACGAAGGAGATCAACGAGACGCTGAGCCGCTACCACACGATGCTGTTGATCGGCGAGAAGGTCGATACCTTCACCTATGACGGCCTGCCCGCGATTCCCAGCCGATTGCAGGTGATCCAGATCGCGCCCGCCGGCAGCCAGCTCGGGTTCGATTTTCCCTGCGACATCGCCGTGCTCGGCGCGATCGGAGCGACGTTGGATGCGCTCGCGACCGCGCTCGGGGTTCCGGCGGCTGCGGGCGGCGAACGGACCGTCGATATCGCCGCCCTGGAAGCGAGATATTCACCATCCGGCAAGCGCCCGAGCGATGCCCTGATCCTGGGCGTGCTCCGTCGCCTCGACCCGGCGACGCATGTCGTCACCGAGGGGTCGTCCGAAGACCAGATCGTTCAGGACATCGCTGTCCGGCTTGGCTTTCGCAATGTCCACTTCTCCCCCCGCGGCGGCGGGCTGGGATGGGCCATGCCGCTGAGCGTCGGGATCGGCCTGGCGACGGGAAAGCACGCGGTCTGCTTCGTCGGTGATGGCGGGAGCCTGTTCTCGATCCACGCTCTTTGGACGGCGGCCCGGTACGCCATTCCGTCGATATTCGTCTGCTTCGTCAACCACGAGTATCGCCTGCTGAAGGATCTCTGGTGCAACGTGATGGGCACGACGATGGAAGCCACGCAGTTCGTCGGATTGGACTTCGACAATCCGGCCCTGGACATGAAGCGGATCGCCGAAGGCTTCGGCGCGCGGACCGAACGGATCGAGGATCTCCAGTCGGTCGGCGACATCCTCGGCCGCGCACTCGCGCATCCGGGACCGAGCTTCCTGATCATCGGCCGGGAACCTTGACCGGGCCATGAGCCCGAACGCGAAAGGGAAGGCGCAGTGCAACGAGAAACGAAGGGCTCCGGGAACGCCTCGCTGGAACGGCGTCTCGTCGAGCTCGCCTGGACGGACCCGGCCTTCGCCGACCTGCTGCGGAAGGATCCGCGCCGGGCGCTCGCCAGCATCGGCGTGGAGGTCCCGCCCGACGTCAAGATCGACGTCCGGCAGCAGCGGCGCGACACGCTCTACCTCGTGATCCCGCCGCTTGCGGCGAGGCCGGAGGATGCGGCGACGGTAATCAACCAGATGGATCTGTGGGAGAGCGGCGATCTGTTCTGCTGGATCATGCCGCAGGCCTTGAAGGTGCAGCTGCTGCAGATGCGTCAAAGCTTTCGGAGACATAACCCGTGAACGACCAGCACGATCGCTTCACCGATCACTACTGCCTGCTCCGGCGCGATCCCGCCGAACGCCGCCGCCTGATCGACGATCCCGTCGCCAGCCTGAAGGCGTATTTCGGCTCGGTCCCCGAAGGCGACTACCGGGTCGAGGTGGTGCCGCAGGAGCCGGATACCATAACCATCGTCCTGCCCGCGCCGCCCGCCGAGGGCGCGCCGACCGCGGCCGACATCGATGCGGCGAGCCGTCACATCTACGACATGCTCTTCACCGACGGCATCGGCGGCTACCTGATTCCCGATGAGGCGCTGACCTGGGTGCTGCGCGACATGCGTTCGTCGTGGGCCGCGGCTGCCGCCCGCGAGACGATGGACTGAGGCGGGCGAAGGACCCTCCTGCGACCTTATCGCGCCGGCTCGTCGCGGATGGCGTCGACCGCGGCGATGGCGGCGGCGTTGACCAGGTCGGCGACGGTGGCGTTGGGCTGGACGATCTGGGCGGAGTGGGCGAGGCCGGAGAGCAGCGGCCCGATCACCGTGCCGCCGCCGATCTGCTGCAGCAGCGTGGCGGCGATGTTGGCGCTGTGCAGCGCCGGCATGACCAGCACGTTGGCCGGGCCGGAGAGCCGGCAGAACGGGTAGAGGGCGCGCATCAGGTTGAAGTCGAGCGCGACGTTGGCCTGCATCTCGCCGTCATACTCGAAATCGACCTTGCGGCGGTCGAGCAGCGCCACCGCCTCGCGGATGCGGTCCGCCTTCTCGCGCATCGGGTTGCCGAAGTTGGAGAAGGAGAGGAAGGCGACGCGCGGCTCGTGGCCGAGATGGCGCGCCTTGGCGGCGCTCTGCTCGGCGATGTCGACCAGCTCCTCCGGGCTCGGGATCTCGTGCACCGAGGTGTCGGCGATCAGCACGGTGCGGCCGCGCGCGGCGAAGATCGAGAAGCCGAACAGCCGGTGGCCGGGCAGGCCGTCGATCACCCGCCGGATGTCGTCCAGCGTGCTGCTGAAGCTGCGGGTCAGCCCGCTGACCACCGCGTCGGCGTCGCCCAGCGCCACCATGCAGGCGGCGAAGACGTTGCGGTTCTGGTTCACCATGCGCTGGCAGTCGCGGTAGAGCGCCCCTTTTCGCTGCAGCCGGGCATAGAGGAAGTCGGTGTAGCGCTTGTTGTCGCGGCTGAGCCGGGCGTTGTGGATCTCCAGCCCCTCGGCGCTGCCCAGGCTGCCCGCCCGCATCGCCTGGCCGATCGTCTCCTCGCGGCCGATCAGCACCGGCGTGCCGTAGCCGCCGTTGCGGAAGGCGAGCGCGGCGCGGATCGACTTCTCCTCCTCGCCCTCGGCGAAGACGACGCGGCGCGGGTTCTCGCGCACCCGCTCGAAGATCAGCTGCAGGGCGGCGGCGGTCGGGTCGAGGCGGGCCGAGAGCTGGGCGCGGTACTCCTCCATGTCGGCGATCGGCCGGCGCGCCACGCCGCTGTCGATCGCCGCCTTGGCCACGGCCGAGGGCACCGCGGCGATCAGGCGCGGGTCGAACGGCACCGGGATGATGTAGTCGCGGCCGTAGCGCAGCCGCCGCCCGGCATAGGCGGCGTCGACCTCGTCGGGCACGTCCTCGCGGGCGAGTGCCGCGATGGCGTGCGCCGCGGCGATCTTCATCGCGTCGTTGATCGTCGAGGCCCGCACGTCGAGCGCGCCGCGGAAGATGTAGGGGAAGCCGAGAACGTTGTTCACCTGGTTGGCGTAGTCGGACCGGCCGGTGGCGATGATCGCGTCCTTGCGCACCGCCCGCACCTCCTCCGGGGTCACCTCCGGGTCCGGGTTGGCCATGGCGAAGATCACCGGCTGCGGCGCCATCGCGGCCACCATCGCCTCGTCCACCGCGCCCTTGACCGAGAGGCCGATGAAGACGTCGGCATCCTTCATCGCCTCGGCCAGCGTGCGCGCGCCGGTGCGCGCGGCATGCGCCGACTTCCACTGGTTCATCCCCTTCTCGCGCCCCTGGTAGATGACGCCCTGGGTGTCGCAGAGGATGGCGTTGTCGTGCGGCAGGCCCATCGCCTTGATCAGCTCGATGCAGGCGATCGCCGCCGCGCCGGCGCCGTTGACCACCACCTTGATGTCCTTGAGGCTGCGCTGGGTCAGCTCGAGCGCGTTGAGCAGCCCGGCGGCGGCGATGATCGCGGTGCCGTGCTGGTCGTCGTGGAAGACCGGGATCGGCAGCAGCTCGCGCAGCCGCTGCTCGATGATGAAGCACTCCGGCGCCTTGATGTCCTCGAGGTTGATGCCGCCGAAGCTGGGGCCGAGATAGCGCACGCAGTTGACGAACTCGTCGACGTCGCGGGTATCGACCTCGATGTCGATCGCGTCGATGTCGGCGAAGCGCTTGAACAGCACCGCCTTGCCTTCCATCACCGGCTTGGAGGCGAGCGCGCCGAGATCGCCCAGCCCGAGCACGGCGGTGCCGTTGGAGATCACCGCCACCAGGTTGCCCTTGGCGGTGTAGTCGTAGGCGAGGTCGGGGTTCTCGTGGATGCGCAGGCAGGGCACCGCGACCCCGGGCGAGTAGGCGAGCGACAGGTCGCGCTGGGTGGTCAGCGGCTTGGTGGCGCGGATCTCCAGCTTGCCCGGCCGGCCCATGGCATGGAGCTGCAGCGCCTCGTCCTCGGTGGTCGCATGGCTGGTCTGGTGGTAGGACATCCTCTCCCCCGGCCGCGGGCGGCGGCCTTGCCACTTGTGGCGAAGTTCCGCGAAGCGTTACATGTTTTGCCGAACGTGAAAAGAGAGCGGCCGGCGCGAGGTGGCGCCGGAGCGGTTGCAGTGCAGCAGGAGCGGATGGCGGCGACGGCAGCAGCCGAGGGCATCGCGGCGGGCGGGTTGCAGGACGGCGGCGCGCTCGACCTCGCGGCGCTCGCCGCCATGCCGCTCACCCGCGAGCCCTTCGATTTCCTGATCCTGCCCGACTTCATCAGGCCGGCGGCGCGCGCCGCGATCAACCGCGACTTCCCCAAGGTGCCGCGCAACGGCAGCTGGCCGATCGAGGTGCTGCGCCCCGGCCCGGCCTTCGCCGCCCTGCTCCGGGAGCTCAACGGCGACGCGGTGCGGCAGGCCTTCGAGGCGAAGTTCGGCATCGAGCTGGCCGGCCGGCCGACCATGCTGACGGCGCGCGGCCATTGCGCGGCCAAGGACGGCGGCATCCATGTCGACAGCCGCACCAAGCTGCTGACCGTGCTGATCTACCTCAACCCCGGCTGGCAGGCGCCGGGCGGCCGGCTGCGGCTGCTGCGCTCGCCCGACGACCTCGAGGACTACGTCGTCGAGGTGCCGCCCGAGGACGGCACGCTGCTCGCCTTCCGCCCCTGCCGCCATTCCTATCACGGGCACAAGCCGTTCGTCGGCCCGCGCCGTGCCGTCCAGTTCAACTGGGTGACGGAGGCGAGCGTGGTGCGCCGCGAGATCGCGCGCCACCGCTTCTCGGCCCTGGTGAAGTCGCTGCTGCCCTCGGCATGAGGGATGCCGGCCGGCTGCCGACCGCCGAGCTCCGACGGGCCGACTTCCACCGGATCCTGCTGATCAAGCTCTCCTCGGTCGGCGACGTCGTCCATGCCGTGCCGGTGCTGGCCGGGCTGCGGCGGCGCTTCCCCGCCGCGCAGATCGACTGGCTGGTCCGGCCGGACTGCGCCGACCTGGTGCGCTGCCACCCGGCGCTGTCGCACGCTTTGCCGTTCCCGCGCCACGCCTCCGACCTGCGCACCCACGGCGCCCGCCTGCTCGACTCCCTGCGCGCCGTCCGGCAGGGCCGCTACGACCTGGTGGTCGACCTGCACGGCCAGTTCCGCACCGGGCTCTACGCGCTGGCCAGCGGCGCGCCGGTGCGGCTGGGCTTCGCCGGCTGGCGCGAGGGCGCCGGGCTCGCCTACACCCACCGGATCGCCGAGCCGACCCGCGAGCGCCACGCCATCGAGCGCTATCTCTGGTTCGGCGAGCGGCTGGGATTCCCGCCCGGCCCGCCCGAGCTGACGCTCAGCCTGCCGCCCGAGGCGGACGCGGCGGCCTCGGCGCTGCTCGCCCGCCACGGCCTCGCCGGGCGCCCGCTCGCGGTGCTGACCCCGGGCACGGTATGGCAGACCAAGCGCTGGACCGCCGAGGGCTTCGCCGCCGTCGCCCGCCATCTCGCCGGACGGGGGCTGGCCGTGCTGCTCGCCGGCAGCGCCCAGGACCGGCCGCGCGCCGCGGCGGTGGCCGCCCTCTGCCCCGAATCGGTGACCGACCTGACCGGGAAGACCAGCGTCGGCCTGCTGGCCGCGCTGATCGAGCGGGCGCGGCTCTGCGTCACCAACGATTCCGGGCCGATGCACATCGCGGTCGCGCTGGGCACCCCGGTGGTCAGCGTCTTCGGCCCGACCAGCCCGGTGCGCACGGGGCCCTGGGGCCATCCCGAGGCGGTGGTGCGCAGCGGCATCGCCTGCTCGCCCTGCTACATCCGCACGCTCCGCCGCTGCCCCAACGGCCATCGCTGCCTCGCCGAGCTGCCCGCCGCGCCGGTGCTCGCCGCGATCGACCGCGCGCTCGACCGCACTCCCGCCGGGCAGTAGGCTGGCGCCCCGCCGACCCGCCCCGGAGCCCTGCCGATGCTGGCCGACCATTTCCGCGCCATGGCGCGCAACAACGCCTGGTCCAACCACCGGCTGCTCGCCGCCTGCGGCCGGCTGTCGCCGGAGGCCTACCTCGCGCCGCGCATCGGCTTCTTCCCCTCGATCCACCTGACGCTCAACCACATCCTGATCGTCGACTGGTACTACATCGACGCGCTGGAGGCGGGCGGGCTGGGACCGCGGGCCTATGAGGACGAGACCCCCTGCGCCGACTTCGCCGCGCTGGAGGCCGCGCAGCGCGATGCCGACCGCCGGCTGGTCGCCTGGTGCGACGCCGCCGACGAGGCCCGGCTGGCGGCGCCGGTCATCCTGGTCCGCGCCCAGGGCAGGCGCCACGAGGAGCGCGCCGGCGACGTGCTGGCGCATCTCTTCGTCCACCAGATCCACCATCGCGGCCAGGTCCACGCCATGCTCTCGGGCAGCGACGTGCCGCCGCCGCAGCTCGACGAGTTCTTCCTGCGGCAGGATGCGCATCTCCGGGCCGAGGAGCTGGCCGAGCTCGCCCGCCGCGGGCTGGGCTGAGGGCGGGCATGGCGCTGCAGACCCTCCCCGAGCCCCCGCCCGAGCCGGCGCCCCAGGCACCGGCCGCTGCCGAGGCCGGCATCACGCCGCTGATGGCGCAGTACTGGGCGGTGCGCCGCGCCCATCCGGACTGCCTGCTGTTCTACCGGATGGGCGATTTCTACGAGCTGTTCTTCGAGGACGCGGTGGCCGCCGCCGGCGCGCTCGACATCGCGCTGACCAAGCGCGGCAAGCACGAGGGCAAGGACATCGCCATGTGCGGCGTGCCGGTGCACGCCGCCGACGCCTATCTCAACCGGCTCATCCGCAAGGGCTTCAAGGTCGCCATCTGCGAGCAGGTCGAGGACCCGGCCGCGGCCCGGAAGCGGGGCGCCAAGGCGGTGGTCGAGCGCGCCGTGGTGCGCATCGTCACCCCCGGCACGCTGACCGAGGAGACGCTGCTCGACGCGCGCGCCGCCAACGACCTGGCCGCGGTGGCCGAGGCGGGCGGCGCGCTGGGCCTGGCCTGGCTCGACATCTCGACCGGCGAGTTCCGGCTGCAGCCGGCCGAATCATCCGGCCTGCCGGCGGCGCTGGCCCGGCTCGAGCCGCGCGAGCTGCTGGTGCCCGAGCGGCTGCTGCAGGCGCCGGCGCTCTTCGAGCTGTGGCGCGACTGGCAGGCGGTGCTGACGCCGCTGCCGTCGGGCCGCTTCGACAGCGAGGCCGGCCGGCGCCGCCTGGAGCAGCTCTACGGCGTCGCCGCGCTCGACGGCTTCGGCAGCTTCAGCCGTGCCGAGCTCGCCGCCGCCGGCGTGCTGGTCGACTACGTCCAGGTCACCCAGCAGGGCAAGCTGCCGCGGCTGGCGCCGCCGCGCCGGCTGGCCTCCGGCGCAGTGCTGGAGATCGACGCCGCCACCCGCCGCAACCTCGAGCTGTCCCGCAGCCTGACCGGCGAGCGGGGCGGCTCGCTGCTCGCCACCATCGACCGCACGGTGACCGGCGCCGGCGCCCGGCTGCTCGGCGACTGGCTGGCGGCGCCGCTGACCGACCCGGCGGCGATCGCGGGACGCCAGGACATGGTTGGCTTCCTGGTTGCCGAGGAGCGGCTGCGCGAGGGGCTGCGCCAGGACCTCGCCCGCGTTCCGGACATCGAGCGCGCGCTCTCCCGCCTGGCGCTCGGCCGCGGCGGCCCGCGCGACCTCGCGGCGTTGCGCGACGGGCTGGCCGCCGGCGCCGGCTGCGCCGCGCTGCTCGCCGCCGACGGGCTGGGGCCGCCGCCGGCCGGCTCACCGCCGCCAGGGCGGCACTGCTGCATCACGACGCGCTGGTCGAGCGGCTGGCCCGCGCGCTCGCCCCCGAGCTGCCGCTGGCGAAGGCGGACGGCGGCTTCATCGCCCCGGGCTACCATGCCGAGCTCGACGAGCTCCGCCTGCTGCGCGACGACAGCCGGCGGCTGATCCTGGCGCTCGAGGCGCGCTACCGCGAGGCGACCGGCATCGCCTCGCTGAAGATCCGGCACAACAACGTGCTCGGCTACTACGTCGAGACCACGCCGGTGCATGGCGACCGGCTGCTCAAGGGCGAAGCCGCCCAGACCTTCATCCATCGCCAGACGCTGGCCGGCGCGGTGCGCTTCACCACGCTCGAGCTGGGCGAGCTGGA
Organism: Dongiaceae bacterium; assembly: GCA_046349435.1. Classification (GTDB taxonomy): domain Bacteria; phylum Pseudomonadota; class Alphaproteobacteria; order Dongiales; family Dongiaceae; genus JAXMCI01. Next base: position 44,842 of record JAXMCI010000039.1, read on the forward strand.
GCGGCGGGTCCCGGCGCCGCCGACAAGGCGCTGGCGGTCGAGCTGGCGCTGTTCGACGACCTCGTCGGCGAGGTGACGCGGCGCGGCGAGGCGGTGGCCGGCGCCGCGGCGGCGCTGGCGCTGATCGACCTCGCCGCGGCGCTGGCCGAGCTGGCGGCGGCCGAGCGCTGGTGCCGGCCGGTGGTCGAGGAGGGCACCGCCTTCAGCATCGCCGGCGGCCGCCACCCGGTGGTCGAGGCGGCGCTGCGGCGCAGCCAGGAGGGCCGCTTCGTCGCCAACGACTGCGAGCTCGGGCCCGAGCGGCGGCTGTGGCTGGTGACCGGCCCGAACATGGCCGGCAAGTCGACCTTCCTGCGGCAGAACGCGCTGATCGCCATCCTGGCGCAGGTCGGCTCCTTCGTCCCCGCGGACTCGGCCCGCATCGGCGTCGTCGACCGGCTGTTCAGCCGGGTCGGCGCGGCCGACGACCTGGCGCGCGGCCGCTCCACCTTCATGGTCGAGATGGTCGAGACCGCCGCCATCCTCAACCTGGCGACGCCGCGCTCGCTGGTCATCCTCGACGAGATCGGCCGCGGCACCGCCACCTTCGACGGCCTCTCCATCGCCTGGGCCACGGTCGAGCACCTGCACGAGGTCAATCGCTGCCGCGCGCTGTTCGCCACGCACTATCACGAGCTGACCGCGCTCGCCGCCAAGCTGCCGGCGCTGGCGCCGCACGCGCTGCGCGTCAAGGAGTGGCAGGGCGAGATCGCCTTCCTGCACGAGATCGCGCCGGGTGCGGCCGACCGCTCCTACGGCATCCACGTCGCCAAGCTGGCCGGGCTGCCGGCGGCAGTGATCGAGCGCGCCGAGGCGGTGCTGGCCGGCCTCGAGCAGGGCGAGCCGGCGGGCGCCCTGGCGCGGCTGGCCGACGACCTGCCGCTCTTCGCCGCCGCCGCTTCCCGCCCGACGCAGGGCGTCGCCGAGCCGTCGCGCGTCGAGCAGCAACTCGCCGCGATCAACCCCGACGAGCTCAGCCCGAAGCAGGCGCTGGAGCTGCTCTACGAGCTGCGCGGGCTGCTGCGCCAGGGTGACACCCAAGGTTCGAAGGGCGGGAAATCCCGGTGACAGGGTGCGCCTAGGAATGGTTACCTGAGAGGCTCTCTTCGCCCCACAGCGGGGGTACGGTCAGGAGGAAGGCCCATGGTCGCCGCGGATGTGGAACGGTTCACCGAACGGGTTCGTCGCGGCGAGGTGTTTGAAAGCGACCGGGACCGCCGACCGTTCACCGACCTGCGGCCTGTCAAGTCCCCGGTCGACGCCGAGATTGCCGAGGTTCTGCTATCGGCGCCGTCCGAGCCCGAAGCGCGCGCGGCGCTGTCAGGGCTGCACGACCGCGCCCACGCGGATCGCGCCCAGCGGCGCCGACGGATGCACGACCACGCCATCGGATTGTCGCATGAGAGGGGCAAGAGCGTCGCCGCCCTGGCGCAGGGCCGTCGGCGAGCAGCGGAAGCACTCGTAAAGCTGCCGCCGGGGTTTGGCCGCCCGCAGTATATCCTGTTGACCGAGCCGTACCTGATCTGGCCGACGGGCATCACCCTGCAATCATCAGGGATTGCCCAGGGGGACAGCTTTGCCAAGTTCGAGATCATCGTCGATCCGGACAGCTCATCCTATGGAGCGGTGCGATTTCTTTATTATTGGACCAACCCTTATGACGACGAGCAGGCGCTGATCAACATCGATGTGCTGTGTACCTGGAACGGCCTGAACGATGTCACGGTCGACGGCGGTCTGTTCGTGAGCGACCGGAATATCTCGAGTGTTGCGGCCTGGCTCGATGTCAACCCGCTGTGGGACCCGAACCTGATCGTCGGCGGCGACTATTGGTCGATTTTCGGCGAGTACCTGGACGACAACACGCTCGGCTATTCGCCGCCGCAGGAGGTCGCGACCCAAGTCCATTCCGGGTCCGATCTGCGCGCCCAGAACCTGCTTGTTCCGCCGCTCCGCACCGTGGTGTTTTCGGCCAGGGTGAGTGTCGACTGCCAGGTCGACGGTGCCGGGCTGGGCGTCTTCGACTATGCCAGCGGCAGCTTTCAGGTCGGCAGCCCATACGCGCTCGTCACGGTGCTCGCCCGCTATCCGCAGATCGGGCCGCGGGCGTAGAAGCCCTGCAGCCTGGAGGGTCGGAGGGGAGAGCGGCCGCCCGCCTCACGCGGTCAGCGGGAGCCAGCGCTTCCTGTCGGGCAGCTGGGCCTCGATCATCGCGAAGTCAGGGCGGAAGCGAATTTCGGGCAGCACGCGGGGCCGCGCGATGCGGTCCATGCGGAAGGTGCGCGGCTCGGCCTTCTCGACGTCGCGGGCGAGGATGTACCAGACCGGCGGCTCGACCATCAGGCCATGCGGCTCGATGCGCCGGACGGTGAGCCGGCCCCGGCGATCGGTGTAGTGGAAGGTGAGGCCGATGCGGCGCGAGAAGGCCTCCTCGAAGAGGGCCAGCAGCTCGCGCGGCGGCGAGCCCGCCTGGCCGCGCACGGTCTCGCTCGCCGGCGGCCCGACGATGACGCGGCGGCAGAGCGCGCGCAGCTCGGCCGCGCGGGCGCGCGTCACGCTGCCGAGCAGCTTGGCCTGTCCGGAGCGCGCCGCGCCGCTCCAGGGCAGGCCGCTGGCGGCCCCGGACAGCCGCGCCGCCAGCCACAGGGCGACGACCTCGGCCATCGAGAGATGCACGGCGGTGACCCCGCGGTGGCCATCCAGGCGGATGCCGCCGCCGGGTCCGGCCTCGCCGGTGATCGGCATGCCGCGGTCGCGCAGCGCGGCGAGGTCGCGATAGAGCGTGCGCTGGCTGACGCCGAGCTCGGCCGACAGGGCGGCGACGGTGGTCTCGCCGCGTCCGCGCAGCAGGTCGGCCAGGTCCATGAGGCGGTGGGCCCGCGTCATTGCTGACAGCTTCCGTCAGGGTTACCCGGTAGGACAGGGAGCATCATGCAGCCGGGAGATCAACGATGAAACGAAGGTTCACCGTGGAGTGGATGCCCTTCCAGGCGGCCGCCGGCGTCGACGAGGCGACCATGCTGCGCGCCTCGCGCGCCGTGCAGTTCGAGTTCCTCGACCGGCAGGACGGCTTCGTCCGGCGCGAGCTGCTCAAGGGGCCCGCCGACACCTGGTTCGACCTGCTCTACTGGGAGACCCGCGAGGCGGCCGAGCAGGCGCTGCGCAACGCCGCGGCCAGCCCGGCCTGCTCGCGCTACTTCGAGCTCATCGCGCCCACCGGCGACGATGGCCCGGCCGCCGGCATGCTCCACCTCGAGCAGGTCGAGAGCTACTGCCTCGGCCCGCGCTGAGGCGCCTCGCCCTCTCCCGCCCGCGCGGGAGAGGGCGACAGCGCTCAGGCGACGCTGAGCTTGACGTCGATGTTGTTGCGGGTCGCGTTGCTGTAGGGGCAGATCTGGTGCGCCGCCTGGACCAGCGTCTCGGCCGCCGCCTTGTCGACGCCGGGCAGCGACACGGCCAGCGCCACCTCGAGACCGAAGCCGCCCTCCGAGCGCGGGCCGATGCCCACCGTGGCGGTCACGCTGACGTCGTTCGGCACCTTCGGGTGGCCGCCCTGCGACGCCACGAACTTCAGCGCGCCGATGAAGCAGGCGGCATAGCCGGCGGCGAAGAGCTGCTCCGGGTTGTTGCCCTTGCCGCCGCCCCCGCCGAGCTCCTTCGGCGTGGCCAGCGTGACCTGGAAGCTGCCGTCCGCGGTGCGGGCCTGGCCGTCGCGGCCGCCGGTGGCGGTGGCCGTGGTGCTGTAGAGAACCTGGGTCGGCATGGTTGGTCCTTTCATGTTGATCGCGAGCGATGCAGTCGCGCGCGATATAGAAGACCCCGGTCGCCTTGTCAATTCACTTGCGATCAAATCGTGCGCGATCTACATCCCGATCGATGACCGCGTCCGACCCGCTCGACCGCCTGCTCTGCTTCGCCGTCTACTCGACGGGGCTGGCCTTCAACCGCGTCTACAAGCCGCTGCTCGACGCGCTCGGCCTGACCTGCACGCAGTACCTGGCGATCCTGCTGCTGGCCCAGCGCGACGGCCGCACCGTGGGCGAGCTCGGCGAGGCGCTGTTCCTCGAATCGAGCACGCTGACGCCGCTGATCAAGCGCCTGGAAGCCGGCGGCTTCGTGCGCCGCCAGCGCGACAGCACCGACGAGCGGATGGTGCGCGTGACGCTGACCGAGCGGGGCCGCGAGGCCGCCGAGCGCGCCGCCTGCCTGCCGGAGCGGATCCTGGCCGCCACCGGCCTGTCGGCGGAGGAGCTGTCGCGCGCCGCCGAGGCGCTGGTCGCGATCCGCGGCAAGCTCCGGGAGAGCGCCGGCGGGGCGTGATTTCGCCGTCGCGCGCCCCATCTCAGTCGCATCGGGCGAAGGAGGCGGCGGCGATGACGGCGACACGACGCATGGTCCTGCGCGGCGCGATGGCGGCCGCGATCGCGGCGGCGCTGCCGGCCGGACACGGCCGGGCCCAGGCTCCGGCACCGGCGACGCGGCCGGTTCCGTCGACCGGCGAGCCCATCCCGGTCGTCGGCCTCGGCAGCTGGATCACCTTCAACGTCGGCGACGATCCGGAGCTGCGCGACGAATGCGCTGCGGTGATGGCGGCCTTCTTCGCGGGCGGCGGGCGGATGATCGATTCCTCGCCGATGTACGGCTCCGCGCAGGCGGTGATCGGCTACGGGCTGGCGAAGCTCGGCCGGCCGGCGCCGCTCCTCGCGGCGGACAAGGTGTGGACCTCCTCGGGCAGCGACGGCCCGGCGCAGATCGAGCGCTCGCGGCGCCTCTGGGGCGTGCCCCGCTTCGACCTGCTGCAGGTCCACAACCTGCTGGCCTGGGAAGAGCACTTGGAGACGCTGCTGGCGATGAAGGCGGCCGGGCAGCTCCGCTATGTCGGGATCACCACCTCCGAAGGGCGGCGGCACGCCGAGCTCGAGGCGATCATGCGGCAGCGGCCGCTCGACTTCGTCCAGGTCACCTACAACATCGTCGACCGCGAGGTCGAGGACCGCATCCTGCCGCTGGCGGCCGACCGCGGCATCGCCGTCATCGCCAACCGGCCCTTCCAGCAGGGTGCCCTGCTGCGGCGTCTCGACGGCCGGCCGCTGCCCGCCTGGGCGGCCGGGATCGGCGCCGCGAGCTGGGCGCAGTACGTCCTCAGGTTCATCGTCTCGCATCCCGCCGTGACGGTGGCGATCCCGGCGACCAGCCAGGTCGCCCATGTGCGGGAGAACCTGGCCGCCGCCGCCGGGCCGCTGCCCGACGCGGCGCTGCGCCGGCGCATGGCGGACTACGTCCGGGACCTCTGATGGCGGAGTGGTGGACCTACTCGGCCGAGGACTTCCTGCTCTTCTCTGCGCGCACCTACTGGCGCCTCGTCGAGCGCTACAACGAGGCGCTGTGGCCGGCGCAGCTGCTGGCGCTGGCCGCCGGCGGGCTGATCCTCGCCTGCCTGACGCGGCCGCGCGCCTGGACCGGGCCGGTCGTCGCCGCCCTGCTGGCCGCCGGCTGGGCCTGGATCGCCTGGGGCTTCCTCTGGGCCCGCTACGCCGTGATCAACTGGGCGGCGGCCTATGCGGTACCGGTCTTCGCCCTGCAGGCCCTCCTGCTGCTCTGGCCGGGCAGCCGCCTCGGCTGGCGGCTCACCGCCACGGCGCGCGGCTGGATCGGCCTCGGCCTGTTCGTTGCCGGGCTGCTTGCCTATCCGCTCCTGGCCCCGGTCGAGGGCCGCCCGATCGCCGCCCTGGAGATCTTCGGCGTCATGCCCGACCCGACGGCGGTGGCGACGCTGGGGCTGCTCCTGCTGGCCGCGGCGCGGCGGGCCGTGCTGCTGATGCTCGTTCCCGCCGCCTGGTGCCTCGCCGGCGGGGCGACGCTCTACGCCATGGGCTCGTCGCAGGCCTGGCTGCCGCTCGCCGCCGCGGCGCTGGCCCTGGCCGGGACGATGCTCCCGCGGACGCGCTGATGCTCACTCCTCGGGCGGTCGCGGGGCGGCGATCTCGACCTTGCGCAGGATGGTGGCCGAATTGCCGATCTGGATGCGGATGGTCCAGCGCGGCCAGGTCGCGCGGTAGGCGGCGGGGTCGTCGGGGGAGAGGCGGGCGACGCTGACCACCGCCTCGGTCGCGGGACCATAGTCGATGCCGCCGAGCGGCAGGCCGATGCCGATGCCGGTGCCGACATGGCCGCCGCTGCCGCCCCAGATCCCGAGGCCGATGCCGGGAAGGAATGGGGCGGAGCCGTCGCCGCCCGCGCCCTGGTAGATCCGGCTGGTCTCGATCCGCGGCGCCGGCAGGACGCGGCCGTCGGGGGTGACCAGCGCCACCGCCTCGGCCGGCTGCGGGTCGCGGATGCGGACCTCGATCTGCGGCGGGTAGCCCGGCACGAAGGCGGCGGTGATCGGCGCGCCCGGCTGGTTCGGGCCGCCATAGGTGACGCTGCCCTGCGGCGCGGCCGGCGGCAGGTCCTGCAGCGCGGAACGTGGCGGCGGGCGGTCGCTGCCGCAGGCGGCGAGCAGCAGGGCTGCGACGGGCGCGATGCGGCGCATGGGGCTGGCTCCCTCGCCCGACTGTCCCGGCGGCGCGGCAAGCGGTCGCCCGGCGCCCCGGTCCGTGACATAGTATAGGCGCAATCGGAGCCTACCGGTTCCCGCTATCCTGCCCGTCCGGCGGCCCCTCACGGTCCTGTCATGAACGCCATCCGCGACCAGCGCAGCATCCTCGATCGCCGCCGCCTCGGCGACGCGCTGGTCGAGGCCGGCGGCGCCGATCCGGCCGGCGCGCCGGGCGTGCTGACGGTCCTCAAGCAGGCGCTGGCGGCGGGGCGGGCCGAGGTGCGCCGGCGCTTCGAATCCGGCGCCTCGGACGGGCGCATGGCGGCGCGCGAGACCAGCTTCCTGATGGACCAGCTGATCCGCACGCTCTACGACTTCACCAACGAGCGGGCTTACCGCGCCTCCAACCCGAGCGCCGGCGAGCGCATCGCGCTGGTCGCCGTCGGCGGCTACGGCCGCGGCGAGCTGGCGCCCTTCTCCGACATCGACCTGCTGTTCCTGCTGCCCTACAAGCAGACGCCGCATGGCGAGCAGGTCGTCGAGTTCATGCTCTACAAGCTGTGGGACCTCGGCCTCAAGGTCGGCCAGGCTGCCCGCTCGATCGACGAATGCCTGCGCCAGGCCAGGGCCGACGTCACCATCCGCACCAGCCTGCTCGAGGCCCGCTTCCTGTGGGGCGAGCGGCCGCTGTTCCAGGAGCTGCGCGGCCGCTTCTTCCGCGAGGTGGTGACCGGCACCGGGCTGGCCTTCGTCGAGGCCAAGCTCGCCGAGCGCGACGAGCGGCACCGCCGCATGGGCAACTCGCGCTACGCGCTGGAGCCCAACATCAAGGACGGCAAGGGCGGCCTGCGCGACCTCCACACCCTGTTCTGGATCGGCAAGTACCTCTACCGCGCCGAGGACGCCGCGGCGCTGGTCGAGCAGGCGGTGCTGACCGCCGAGGAGGCGGCGATCTTCGAGCGCGCCGGCGCCTTCCTCTGGACCTTGCGCACCCACCTGCACTACGTCGCCGGCCGGGCCGAGGAGCGGCTGACCTTCGACCTGCAGGGCGAGATGGCCCGGCGCATGAGCTACCAGGACGGGCCCGAGGCGCGCGGCGTCGAGCGCTTCATGAAGGACTACTTCGCCAACGCCAAGCAGGTCGGCGACCTGACCCGGATCTTCTGCGCCGCCATCGAGGCGGCGCACCAGAAGAAGCCGCGCTTCAGCTTCGCCGCCATGGGGCTGTGGCGGCGCGAGGTCGAGGGCTTCGCCGTCGATGGCGGGCGGCTGATGGTCGAGCCCGGGCATTTCGCGGCCCGGCCGGTCGACCTGCTGCGCCTCTTCGAGGTGGCGCAGCGGCTCGCGCTCGACATCCACCCGGCCTCGCTCCGGCTGGTCACCCAGAGCCTGGCGCTGATCGACGACCGGCTGCGCGCCGATCCCGAGGCCAACCGCCTGTTCCTGGCGATGCTGACCTCGCCCAAGGATCCCGAGGCGGCGCTGCGCCGCCTCAGCGAGGCCGGCGTGTTCGGCCGCTTCCTGCCGGATTTCGGGCGGGTCGTCGCGCTGATGCAGTACGACATGTACCACCACTACACGGTCGACGAGCACACGCTGTTCGCCATCGGCCAGCTGCACGCCATCGAGCAGGGCCGCCTCAAGCCCGACGCGCCGATCGCCAGCCGGGTCGTGCACGAGGTGCTGTCGCGCCGCGTCCTCTATCTCGCCCTGCTGCTGCACGACATCGCCAAGGGCAGGGGCGGCGACCATTCCGAGCTCGGCGCCGGCATCGCGCTCGAGCTCGGGCCGCGGCTGGGCTTCGCCGCCGAGGAGACCGAGACGGTGTCCTGGCTGGTGCGCTGGCACCTGCTGATGAGCAACACCGCCTTCACCCGCGACATCGACGACCCCAAGACGATCGCCGACTTCGTCGCCGAGGTGCAGTCGCTGGAGCGCCTGCGGCTGCTGCTGGTGCTGACCGTGGCCGACATCCGCGCGGTCGGGCCGAAGACCTGGAACGGCTGGAAGGCGACGCTGCTGCGCGAGCTCTACTACCGCGCCGAGGAGCTGCTCTCGGGCGGGCTCGCCCGCGAGCTCGGCGAGGCCCGGGTCGGGACCGCCTGGGCGGCGCTTGCCGAGCGCCTCGCCGACTGGCCGGAGGCCGAGCGCGCCGCCCATCGCGAGCGCGGCAGCCCGGCCTACTGGCTCGCCTTCGACGCCGAGACGCTGGCCCGCCACGCCCGGCTGGTGCGCCGCGCCGAGGCGGACGGGCAGCCGCTGGCGCTCGACAGCCGCGTCGACGGGCGCCGCGGCATCACCGAGGTCACCGTCTACACGGCCGACCGGCCGGGCCTGTTCGCGCGGCTCGCCGGCGGCATCGCGCTGGCCGGGGCCACCGTGGTCGACGCCCGCATCTTCACCCTGAAGAACGGCAAGGCGCTCGACAGCTTCTCGATCCAGGACGCCGAGGGCGGGCCGTTCGACCGGCCCGACAAGCTGGCGCGGCTGGCCGCCAGGCTGGCCCTGGCGCTGGAGGGCGACGGCGAGGCGCTGCGCGACCTCGACCGCCAGCTCTCGGTGGTGCCGAGCCGGCTGTCGGTGTTCACCGTGGCGCCGCGCGTGCTGATCGACAACGGCGCCAGCGCCAGCCACACCGTGGTCGAGGTCAATGGCCGCGACCGCCGCGGCCTGCTCTACCGGCTGACCCACGCGCTCGCCGGCCTCAAGCTGCAGATCTCCAGCGCCAAGATCTCGACCTTCGGCGAGCGCGCCGTCGACGTCTTCTACGTCAAGGACCGCTTCGGCCTGAAGATCGAGGACGAGTCCCGCACCCGCGCCATCCGCGAGGCGCTGCTGCCGGTGCTGGCCGAGGGCGCCCCGCCCGCCGCCCAGCGCTCCGCCGCCGAGTGAGCCGCCGCCGCAGGACGCGCGCGGCACCGCCTGATCCTCCCCAACCACGGTCCCCATGAGCCTCGTCCGTTCCATCGCCACCGTCGGCGGCTACACCATGGCGAGCCGGGTGCTGGGCTTCGTGCGCGACATCCTGATCGCGCGCGTGCTCGGCACCGGCTTCGTCGCCGACGCCTTCTTCGTCTCGCAGCGCTTCCCCAACCTGTTCCGCAGCCTGTTCGCCGAGGGCGCCTTCAACGCCTCCTTCGTGCCGCTGTTCGCCCGCCATTTGACCGAGGAGGGCACCGCGTCGGCACGGGTCTTCGCCGAGCAGGTGCTGGCGGTCATGGTGACGGTGCTGCTGCTCTTCACCGTCGCCGCGCAATGCACCATGCCCTGGCTGATGCACGTCATCGCGCCGGGCTTCGCCGAGCATCCCGAGAAGTTCGCGCTCGCCGTCCAGTTCACCCAGATCACCTTCCCCTACCTGCTGTTCATGGCGCTGACCGCGCTCCAGGGCGGGGTGATGAACGCGCTCGGCCGCTTCGCCCATGCCGCGGCGGCGCCGATCCTGCTCAATGTGGTGATGATCCTGGCGCTGGTGCTGGTGGCGCCCTTCACCGGCATGCCTGGCCACGTGCTGGCCTGGGCGATGGCGGCCGCCGGCATCGCCCAGTTCCTCTGGCTGGTGATCGCCTGCCACTATGCCGGGATCCCGCTGCGCCTGCCGCTGCCGCGGCTCACCCCCGAGGTGCGCCGGCTGCTGCGGCTCATGGTGCCGGGGATCGTCGGCGCCGGGGTCATGCAGATCAACCTGGTGATCGGCACGATCATCGCGTCGAGCCAGGCCGCCGCCGTCTCCTATCTCTACTACGCCGACCGCATCTACCAGCTGCCGCTGGCGGTGATCGGCTCGGCGGTCGGCGTCGTGCTGCTGCCCGAGCTGGCCCGCCACCTGCGCTCCGGCCGCACGCCCGAGGCGCTGGCGACGCAGAGCCGCTGCATCGAGTTCTCCATGCTGCTGACCCTGCCGGCGGCGGTGGCCCTGATCGTGGTGCCGGTGCCGGTCATCGGCGTGCTGTTCCAGCGCGGCGCCTTCCTGCCGTCGGCCACCGGGCCGACCGCGCTGGCGCTCGCCGCCTACTCCGCCGGCCTGCCGGCCTACGTGCTGGTCAAGGCGCTGACCCCGGGATTCTTCGCCCGCGAGGACACCGCGACGCCGTTCCGCTACGCGGTGATCAGCCTGGCCGCCAACATCGCCCTCAGCCTGTCGCTGTTCCCCTTCATCGGCTTCGTCGGCATCGCCGCCTCGACCGCGGCGGCCTCCTGGATCAACGTCGCGATGCTCGGCACCACGCTGTGGCGGCGCGGCCACCTCGTCTTCGACGCCGGGCTGCGCCGCCGCCTGCCGCGCATCCTGCTGGCCTCGGCGGCGATGGGGGCGGCCTGCTGGGCGCTGGCCGACGCGCTGTGGCCGGCCTTCTCCGGCACGCTGCCGGTGAAGGCCGGGGCGCTGGCACTGCTGGTCGGCGGCGGGCTCGCCGGCTTCGCCGCCGCGGCGCTGCTGCTGGGCGCGGTCGACCGGGCGGAGCTGCGCCGGCTGGTGCGCCGCCGCCGGGGCAAGCCCGGCCCCGGCACGCCCGCCGCTTGACCGGCAGGCCTGCCGGACGCGATAAACCCGCGCCTCCCGTCTCACCAGCTCCCGGCCCGACGATGAACCGCATCTTTTCCGGCGTGCAGCCGACCGGCAACCTGCATCTCGGCAACTACCTGGGCGCGATCCGCAACTGGGTGAAGCTGCAGGACAGCTTCGACTGCCTCTATTGCATCGTCGACATGCACGCCATCACCCAGTGGCAGGATCCCGGCCAGCTGCGCGCCCAGACCCGCGAGGTGGCGGCCGCCTTCATCGCCGCCGGCATCGATGCGCGCAAGCACATCGTCTTCGCCCAGAGCCAGGTGCCGGGCCACGCCCAGCTCGCCTGGATCCTCAACTGCGTCGCCCGGGTCGGCTGGCTCAACCGGATGACCCAGTTCAAGGAGAAGGCCGGCAAGGACCGCGAGAACGCCAGCGTCGGGCTCTACGACTACCCCGTGCTGATGGCCGCCGACATCCTGCTCTACAAGGCGACGCACGTGCCGGTCGGCGAGGACCAGAAGCAGCATCTCGAGCTCGCCCGCGACATCGCGCAGAAGTTCAACAACGACTACGGGGTGGGCTTCTTCCCGCTGCCCGAGCCGCAGATCTTCGGCGCCGCGACGCGGGTGATGAGCCTGCGCGACGGCACCAAGAAGATGAGCAAGTCGGACGCCTCGGACTACAGCCGGATCAACATGACCGACGATGCCGACGCCGTCGCCCAGAAGATCCGCAAGGCCAAGACCGATCCGGCGCCGGTGCCCGGCCCCGAGGCGCTGACCGAGGCCGGCCATGTCGACCCGGCGGCCGAGTCGGCGCGGCCCGAGGCCTTCAACCTGATCGGCATCTTCGCGGCGCTCACCGACCGCAGCCACCGCGAGGTGCTGGAGGAGTTCGGCGGCCGCGAGTTCTCCCACTTCAAGGGCCGGCTGACCGAGGTCGCGGTCGACACGCTCGGCCGCATGGGCGGCGAGATGAAGCGGCTGCTGGCCGATCCCGGCCACATCGACGGCGTGCTGCGCGACGGCGCCCGGCGGGCCCGGGCGCTGGCCGAGCCGACCATCATCGAGGTCGAGGAGATCGTCGGCTTCCTGCGCAGCTGAGCTCAGCCGCGGCGGCGCGCCGGCGCAACCAGGCCGGCGAGCCGCCGCGCGACGCCGTGCAGGGCCGGCCGGGCGGCCAGCGCCTCGCGCAGCCGCCACAGCCGCGAGGCGCTCATCTCGGCGCAGCGCCGCGCCAGCTCGTCCCGCTCGGCGCAGCGCCGCGCCAGCTCGGCGCCGAGCGCCTCCAGTCGCGCCAGCTGCCCCAGGTTCCGGCGCGCCTCGGCCAGCTGCTCGGTGAGCCAGGCGCGCTCCTCCAGCCAGGGCAGCCGGGCGTCGAGCCGCGGCAGCCAGGTCTGCAGGAAGGCGGCGAGCGCGCGGCCCTGGGCGGCGGGATCGGGCGGCCCGTCGCGCGCCGCCTCGTCCAGCGCCTCGCCATAGACCGCCTCGATGCGGGCCAGCTGGTCGTCGAGCCCGGCCTCGGCGCGGACCCGCCGGGCGACGGCGCCGGCGTCGGCCGGGTCGTAGCGCGCGATCTCGGCCAGGAGCGCCTCGGCGGTGAGCGGCCGGTCGAGCAGCCGGAGCCCGAAATTGAGCCGGCGGCAGCGCTCCAGGCCGTCGGCGGTCACCATGCCGGCGAGGCCGCGCGCGTCGCACAGCACGACCGCCGCGCCGCAGGCCAGCGCCTCGAGCGCGCCGCGCCCGGAGGCGAAGACGATGTCGTGCGCCGCCATTGCCGTCTCGGGGTCGCGGGTCGGATGCTCCCGATCGGCGCCGAGCGCGGTCAGCGCCAGCCCGGCGCGCTCGCAGGCGACGCGCACGGGCTCGAGATGCGCCGCGTCGCGGGCATAGAGCAGCGCCCGCGCCGGCCGGGCGGGCAGCGGGCCGCGCGGCACGACGCGCGCGAGGTCGACGGCGTTGAGGACGACGCGGACCCGGTCGCGCGGGATGGCATGCTCGCGCACCAGGCGGTCGCCGAGCGCGTCGCTCACCGCGACGTAGCGGCGGATCCCGGGCAGCTTCGCCGGCACGTCGAACCAGGCGATCCAGTCCTGGCACCAGGCGACCGCCGGCACCGCCGGGAAGCGGGCCATCGCCACGACCAGCGGCATGTTGTGCGAGCCGTGGATGATGTCGGGCGGCTCGCCGAGCCGGCCGATGTCGTCGATCACCGGAATCGCCGCCGAGCGCACCAGCTCCGCCATCGGCCCAAGCTGCGGGCTGTAGACGGTCGGGCGGTGGCCGCGGCGCTGCAGCCCGGTCGCCCAGTCGCGGATGTTGACCTCCGAGCCGGTCCAGCCCTCCAGCACGAGGTTGGTCAGCAGGATGTGCAGGGCACGGTGCTCGGCGGCCATGGGCGCCTCGGGCTCGCCGGGGAGTTCCAGGATCCGGCCAACGCTGGCCCCGGGGATCCGCCCTGTCAACGTTCCATCGACCTCGCCCGGTGCCCGGCATTGCTCGCGCCGGAGCGGTCTGCGAAGCTCGGGCGAGATCGTCAGGCACGGACATCCCATGCGCCGATACGGCCCACCGCAGCCCCTCTTCGTCGGCCGGATCGAGGCACTGCGGGGCGTCGCCGCCCTGCTGGTCGCCGGCTTCCACATCGGCCAGTCGCGGCTGCCGGGCGGCCAGGACCTGCTCTACAGCCCGGGGCCGGCCGAAGGGGCGATCGCCGGCGTGCTGCGCCACGCGCTCGTGGTGCTGCTCAACGGGCACGGCGCGGTCGCGCTGTTCTTCGTCATCAGCGGCTTCGTGCTGTCCCTGTCGCTGCGCCGGGCGGCGGCGCCGGCCGGCGTCCTGGCGGCCGACTTCCTGGTCGCCCGGCTGCTGCGCATCTATCCCGCGGCGATCGTCTCGATCCTCGCCTTCGAGCTGCTCTACGCCGCCGCCGGCCACGGCCTGCCCGGCCAGGGGCCGGGCAACTTCGCGCCGCTCAACCTGGTGCTCAATGCCGCCGCGGTCCGGCTCGACGTCAACGGCGTGATGTGGACGGTGCAGGTCGAGCTGCTGGCCGCCCCCTTCATCCTGCTGCTGTTCCTGCGGGAGCGGCGGCGCGGGCCGCTGCTCGTGCTGGCCGCCGCGGCGGCGCTGGCCGTCGCCGCGTTCGACCCGCGCTGGCCGCCGCCGATCCTGCGGGACCTGCGGCCGCTTGCCTGCCTCGAGGCCTTCCCGATCGGCATGCTGGTGCCGACCCTCGGGCGGGCGCTGGCGGAACGCCTGCCGGCCCGCGCCGCGACGGCGCTGGCCGGGGCCGCGGTGCTGGCCGTCCTGGCGGCGCGGCCGCTGCTCGGCATCGAGGGCATGGTCCTCGCCGGGCTGATCGAAAGCATCGCCGGCGGGCTGGTCGTCGCGCTGCTCGCCTACGGGCCGGGGCCGCGCGGCTTCACCCTGCTCGACCGGCCGGCCGCCCGCCTGCTCGGCCGCGTCTCCTACAGCTTCTACCTGCTCCACACCCTGACGCTCGCCTTCGCCTGGTCGATGCCGGAGACGCTGACCGGGCTGCTGGCGGCCGGGCCGCCGCGGGCCGTGGTCCATCTCGGCCTCTGGGCGGCGTCGGTCGCCGTGGTGCTGCCGGCGGCGCTGCTCTCCTGGCGCTTCGTCGAGCTGCCCGGCATCCGGCTCGGCCGCATGCTGCGCGCCCGGCTGCGGCCGGCCGCGGCCTGAGCCGGCTTGCCCGGCATCCGGCGCGTCCCAATATCTCCGGCAACGCTGCGGCGAGCAGGAGGGAGCGGCATGGCATCAGAGCAGCGGGCCGGCGGGCGATGAGCGTCGATCCGGTCGAGCCCGATCCGATTCCCGCAGCCGCCGCCCCGGCCGACGATGCCGACCTGCCGCGGGTGCGCACGCGGCGGCTGCGGCGCTGGCGCCGCCCGGCGCTCTACGGCCTCGTCGTGCTGCTGGTGGCGGCGCTCGTCTACTACCCGGTCGGCATGGTCGTCGTGCACAAGATCGACGACGACCCGGCCTTCGCGCCCGCCGCGGTGCCGGAGGGCGGCAGCCGCGCCGTGGCGCTGGCCGCGGCGCTGATCGGCCGCGAGGTCGACCAGCATGGCTGGACCGCCAACGACCCGTTCTTCCTGCCGGGCGCGATGCTCGACAACATGCCGAACTACCAGCAGGGCATCATCGCGGCGCTCGCCCGCTTCGCCTTCGAGCTGACCGACCAGATCGGCCGCAGCCGCGGCTCGAGCCAGGCCGACCCCGACCTGCAGGAGGCGGCGGGCCAGCTGCAGCTGCCCGGCAACAAGTGGGTCTGGGACCCCTCGACCTCGCTGGCCTTCACCGCCACCTCGGAGCAGCAGTACCGCAAGGCGATGCGCGCGCTGCTCAAGTACAACCAGCGGCTGGCGGCCGGCCAGGCGACCTTCGAGCGGCGCGCCGACAACCTGCTGGCGACGCTCGACCGCATCGCCGCCGACCTCGGCTCCGCCTCGGCCGCGCTCGAGGAGCGGGTCGAGCAGCATTCCGGCGACATCATCGACTTCCGGGCCGACGACCTGTTCTACAACACCAAGGGCCGGCTCTACGCCTATGCCCTGCTGATGCGCGAGCTCGGCGTCGACTTCGACAAGGTGCTGGCCGACAAGGACCTGGGCAAGGTCTGGCAGCAGACCGTCGACAACCTGATGCTGGCCGCCCAGCTGCAGCCCTGGTGGGTGGTGAACGGCGCGCCCGACAGCCAGTTCTCCCCCAGCCACCTGGCCAGCCAGGGCTTCTTCCTGCTGCGCGCCCGCACCCAGCTGCGCGAGGTCAGCAACATCCTGCTGAAGTAGCCGGCGCCGCCGGCGCGGCGGCCGGCTTGATCCAGGTCATGGACCGCCCGCCGCGGCCCCGTCGAGGCTTTCCCCGAGGCAAGGCGGGCAAGGCAAGGTGGGAGGAGAGCGATGGGCAGCGTCATCGACCGGCTCGGCCGGGACCACCGCAACATGCGCGTCGTGCTGGAGCTGCTGGAGGAGAGCCTCGGCGCCCATGCCTGGGGCGAGCCGGCCGACCTCGAGCTGCTCGGCCTGATCGCCGAGTACATGCTGGACTATCCCGACCGGGTGCATCATCCGCTCGAGGAGCTGCTGCACGAGCGGCTGGCCGAGCGCGACCCGGCCGCCGCCGAGGCGCTCGGCGGCTTGGTCGAGGAGCATGCGCGCCTGGCGCAGCTCAACCGCCGGCTCGCCGCGGCGCTCGACGGGCTCGGCCACGATGCCGAGCTGCCGCGCGACTGGCTGGCGGAGCTGGTGCAGCAGGTGCTCTCGGCCAACCGCCAGCACATGCAGGCCGAGGAGCGCACGCTGTTCCCGCGCCTGCTCGCCCGCCTCGGCGACGCCGACTGGGCGGCGATCGAGGCCCGCGCCGGCCGCGTCGACGACCCGGTCTTCGGCGAGCGGCGCGCCGCGCCCTACCTGGTTCTGCACGAGCGCATCCTGCGCATGCGCGTCGCGGGATAGGGTCTCCGCCGCCCCGCGCGGGCGAAGGGGAAGGGTGCTATCCTCGCCGCCGGTTCGTCTGGTCGGCATCCCCGGGCATCCCCTTTTCCCATGGGCGGAGGATCTTCCCTGCGGCGCCTCGCGCCCGCATGGCGCTGGCTCGGGCTGGCGCTGCTCTCGGCGCTGCTGGCGGCGCTGCTCGAGGGGCTGCGGCTGCCGGCCGCGCTGCTGCTCGGGCCGATGGCCGCCGCGGTGCTGTTCGCCATCGGCGGCGCCGGCCTGGCGCTGCCGGCGCCGGCCTTCTTCCTGGCCCAGGGCGTGGTCGGCGTGATGGTCGCCGGCAACCTGCCGGCGGAGGTCTTCGACGAGATCGCGCGCGACGCGCCGATCTTCCTCGCCGGCACCGCCTCGACGGTGGCGGTGGCCAGCCTGATCGGCTGGCTGCTGGCGCGCTCCGGCACGCTGCCGGGCACGACGGCGATCTGGGGCTCGACGCCCGGCGCCGCCACCACCATGACGGTGATGTCGGCCGACTACGGCGCCGACATGCGGCTGGTCGCCGTGATGCAGTACCTGCGCGTCGTCTGCTGCGCGCTCGCCGCCATGCTGGTGGCGCTGCTCCTCGGCGCGCGCACCCTGGGCGAGCAGCATGTCGACTGGTTCCCGGCGCAGCCCTGGGGCGCGGTCGCCGGCACGCTCGCCATCGCCGCGGCGGGCGCCTTCCTCGGGGCCCGGCTGCGGCTGCCCGGCGGCGCCGTGCTGCTGCCGATGGGCGCCGGCATGGCGGTGCAGCTCGGCGGGCTGATGCCGGTGACCCTGCCGCCGACGGTGCTGGCGGTGAGCTACGCGCTGATCGGCTGGGCGATCGGCATCAACTTCGACCGCGCCGTGCTGGCCCATGCGGCCCGCGTGCTGCCGCGCCTGCTCGCCTCGATCCTGGCGCTGATCGCCGCCAGCGCCGCCTGCGGCCTGCTGCTGGTGCTGCTCGCCGGCATCGACCCGCTGACCGCCCTGCTCGCCACCAGCCCGGGCGGCGCCGACTCGATCGCCATCATCGCCACCGCGACCAGGGCCGACATCCCCTTCGTCATGGCCATGCAGGTCGCCCGCTTCCTGCTGGTCGTGCTGGCCGGCCCGGCGCTCGCCCGGCTGCTCTCGGGCGAGCGGGGCAGGCGTTCCCGGTAGACTGCTACAGCGCCACCCCGCAGCTTGCACCGGGTCGAGCCAGCCAGCATATTAAGGCAGTATTGCCTTACGGTCCGTCAGATGAGCATCACCCTCAAGGTCACGGCCAAGGGCCAGGTCACGCTGCGGAAGGAAGTGCTCGACCATCTCGGCATCGGCCCTGGCGATCAGCTCGAGATCGAGATGCTGCCGGCCGGCCGCCTGCAGCTGCGCGCCAGGCCGGGCAGGCCGGTCTCGACCCTCTTCGGGCGCCTCAAGAAGCCGAGAGGGCCGTCGCTCTCGCTCGCGGAAATCGCCAAGGCGGCGGCGGACGGCTGGGCGGGACGGCGGTGAAGATCACCGTCGACACGAACGTGCTCGTGCGGGCCATCGTGGAAGACGACGAAGCGCAGGCGAAGGCGGCGCAGGCGATCCTGGACAAGGCATCCCTGATCGCCGTTCCCGTCCCCGTCCTCTGCGAGCTGGCATGGGTGCTGCGCCGCGGCTATCGGAAGTCGACCGCCGACATCGCGGACGCGATCGAGGCGCTCCTGGAGGTCGAGGCGCTCGTGACGGACATCCCGGCCGCGGAGGCCGGGCTTGCCATGCTGCGCAGCGGCGGCGACTTCGCCGATGGCGTGATCGCGCAGCAAGGCCACGCTCTCGGCGGAACGGCCTTCGTCAGCTTCGACCGCGAGGCGGTTGCCCGCTGGCAGGCGCAGGGCGGCACGGCCATCGAGCCGGCCTGAGCTCGTTGCTGCTCGCGGCGGCGCCGCCGCTCAGAGGTCGAACAGGCTCAGCTGCCCGCCGGCGGGAGAGCCTTCGATTCGCAGCAGGCGGAGCTTGGTGTCGACGCCGCCGGGGGCGGAGAAGCCGCCCGGCTTGCCGCCGGCGGCGAGCACGCGGTGGCAGGGCACCACCAGCGGGAACGGGTTGGCGCCCATCGCCTGGCCGACCTCGCGGGCGAGCAGCGGGTCGCCGAGCCGGGCGGCCAGCTCGCCATAGGTGACGGTGGCGCCGGCCGGCACGGCGCGGGCCAGCGCATAGACGCGGCGCTCGAACGCGCCGACGCGCTCGAGGTCGAGCGCGACGAAGCCGAGATCGGCCGGCTGGCCGGCGAGCAGCGCGGTGATCGCCGCCACGACGCGGGCGATCTCGGGCGTCGCCGCCGCCTCGCGGGCGCCGGGGCAGCGGCGGCGCAGCGCGGCGCGGGTGGCGGCTTCGCTCGAGCCGGGCAGCAGCACGGCGGCGACGCCGCGCGGCTCCAGGCGACGGCGCAGCGGCCGATCGCCGTGTCGAACAGGGTGAAGGCGAGATCGCTCATGGCCCGGAGGATAGCAGCGACGGGGCCGCCGCCGCTTGCCGGATCTTGCTCAGCGGCCGCCGTCGCAGGCGTCCCAGCCCCGGCGGCGGAGATCGCAGCACGGGCAGGAAGCGGTCGAGCGCCCAGGCGAGGCAGGTGGCGCTGTCCTGGCCGCCCCCGAGCAGCACCAGCGCCGACTCCGCGCTCATGCCTTGTCCGGCTTCCGGGCCTCGTCCGGCTCGCGGGCCTTATCCGGCTCCTGGGCCTTGTCCGGCTCGCGGGCGAAGAAGTGGCGGATGCGCTCGCGCACCAGCTCGGCCATGCCGCGCTCCTCCTCCGGCTCGGCGGCGGCGGGCGGCAGGTGCAGCGCGGCGCGGTTGGCGAGCAGCCGCGCCGCCTCGATGTCGGTGAGCCGGGCGATCACCTCGGGATAGGCCTCGAAGATCGGCCGGAGGTGCTGCTTGTCGACCTCGACCAGGGTGACGGCGGTCAGCGCGGTGACGGTGGCCAGCCGCGGCGCGCCGGTCAGCAGCGAGATCTCGCCGAACACGTCGCCGGCGATCAGCCGGCCGAGCGGACGGACGGCGCCGGCCTCGTCGCGCTGCGTCGCCTCGAGCAGGCCGGCGATGACGACGAAGAGCGAGCTGCCGGGCTGGCCCTGCTCGATCACCACGCGGCCGACGGGCAGCTCGCGGGTCGCCGCGCTCTCCACCAGCATGCGGATCGCGCCGGGATCGAGATGCTGCAGCAGCGGCACGCGGGCCAGCACGGTCGGCAGGTCGAGCTGCCCCTCGAGCCGGCGCGGCGCCGCCCGGGCGATCGCCACGTCGCGCTTGGGGTAGGCCGGCGCCAGCCCGTCCTGGTCGAGGAAGCGCAGGGCGTTGACCACCACCTGCCGGGAGATGGTGAAGGACGCGGGGTAGTCGTCGACCCAGAAGTTCAGGCTGTAGACGACGCCGCGGTCGCTGCACTCGTCGATCAGCACGAGCGACTTGGGGTCGGCCAGCACCCCCGGCGTCGCCTCCATCGCCGCCTGGAAGATCGGCAGGACCCGCGTCGAGGGCACGCTGTAGTCGAGGCAGATGGTCTTCTTCAGCCGGAAATGCGGGAACGGCGCGTTGAGGTTGACGAAGGCGTTGTTCGCCAGGACGCTGTTCGGCAGCACCACCGCGCGGCCCTCGATGGTCAGCAGGTGGACGGCGCGCCAGTTGGCGGTGAGCACCCGGCCGGTGACGCCGGTCGCCGTCTCCACCCAGTCGCCGACGGCGAAGGGGTGCTCGACATGCAGCGCGATGCCGGAGAAGACGTCGGCGATCATCCGCTGGATGGCGAAGCCGATGATCGCGGCCAGCACGCCCGAGGTGGCGAGCAGGCCGCCGAGCGGCAGGTGGTAGACGACGGCGACGATGCCGAGCAGCGCCGCGGCGAACAGGATGCCGGTGCCGATGTCGACCAGCAGCTGCGAGCCGCCGCCGACCAGCAGCGAGGGCCGCCCGGCCTTCGCCCGGCGGGCCGAGTAGGCGTGGACCGCCGCGCCCAGCAGGCGCTTGCCGAGCCAGGCGGCGCCGAGCCAGATGCAGGTCGCCGCGGCGAGGTGGAGGTAGTCGTAGAGCTCCGCGCCGATGCCGGCCGGCTCCCAGCCGGCGGGCCGGACCAGCAGCCAGTGCAGCAGGATGGCGGCGCCGAGGAAGGCCGCCGGCAGCACGAGTCCCCGCTTCCGCCTGTCGCCCGCCGCCTGCGCCACCGGCCTCCTCGCCTCGCCCGCGCCCCCCGCTCGAAGAGCCATGATGCCGCCGCGGCGGCGCGCGAGAAGGGCCTCGGTCAGAGCGGCGAAAATTCCCAGAGCACCGCGAGGCCGAGCGCCGCCAGCCGGCTGTCGATGATCGGCCGCCGCCGGCCGGGGCAGGCGGCGGCGGCTTGCGTCGGATCGGCGCGTCTCGAATGAGGCGGGCCGGCGGCGGCAGGCGCTGCGCGCATGCAAGGCATGCGGCCGGCGCGGGCCCGGCCCCGCCGGGCGCGGGCGACGCGGCGGCTCGCCGGAGAGCGGCGGGCGACAGAACGATTCCGAGCGATCCACCCCATGCCCCGCGGCGAAGCGACGGGGAGAATGTCGCAGCCGGGCCAGTTCCGCCTCCCGCGGGGCGGCGGCCGTGGCGGGGCGAGGTCCCATGCTATCCTGGCCTCGAGCCGCGCGGGGCATGACCGGCGAAAGCGCCCTCCCCCGCGCGCTCGGCATGGCGTTCCGGAGGGATGGCGTGGCCGCGCCTGCGGGCTGGCGGCCGCCGCCAGACCTGCGCAGGAAAGACCAGGCGAGACAGGGAGGACCCATGTTCGACATCGCAGGCAAGATCGCGCTGATCACCGGCGGCAGCTCCGGCATCGGGCGCGCCACCGCCGAGCGGTTCGCCGCCGCCGGCGCGACGGTCGTCATCGCCAACCGCACCGACGCCAGCGCGCTCGCGGCCGGGCTCGGCGCCGAGTTCGTCGCCACCGACGTCGCCGACGAGGCGCAGGTGGCGGCGCTGGTCGAGACGGTGGTCCGGCGGCACGGCCGGATCGACGTGCTGGTCAACTCGGCCGGCATCATCACCGATATGAAGCCGCTCACCGAGCTGTCCGCCGCCGCGCTGCAGCTTCATTTCGCGGTCAACACGCTGGGCGTGTGGGCGACGATGCGGCACGCCGCGCCGCACATGGCGGGCGGCAGCATCGTCAACGTCGCCTCGGGCGCCGGGCTGATCGGGCTCGGCGGCTACGGCGCCTATTCCGCCTCCAAGGCGGCGGTGATCAGCCTGACCCAGACGGCGGCGGTCGATCTCGCCGACCGCAAGATCCGGGTCAACTGCGTCTGCCCGGGCTCGGTCGACACGCCGATGCTGCGCAACCAGGCCAATGCCGACGAGGAGATCGCGGTGCTGTCGACCGCGGCGACGGTCGGCCGGGTCGGCCGGCCGGAGGAGATCGCCGCGGTGATCCACTTCCTCGCCGCCGACGATTGCGGCTTCGTCAACGGCCAGGCGATCGTCGCCGATGGCGGGGTGCTCGCGCTCTACTCCAACAAGCTGTTCGAGACGCTGGTGGCGGCGACGGCGAAGCGGTAGAGGGCCGCCGCGGCGCCGGTTGCGGGCCGGCCGATCGTCCCCATGTCAGGCCGATGAAGAGCCGCAGACGCCGCCGCCCCGCCGCCCTCCCCGT
This sequence comes from Dongiaceae bacterium, assembly GCA_046349435.1. GTDB lineage: Bacteria > Pseudomonadota > Alphaproteobacteria > Dongiales > Dongiaceae > JAXMCI01. The sequence goes on from JAXMCI010000039.1 coordinate 67,049, forward strand.
CCTCGCCGCCGAGCTGGCCTTCGCCTCCTGGGAGACGATCGCGCACCGCACCCTGCTGGTCGCGCAGGGCGGCTGCTCCCCGGCCGAAGTCCGCCGGATGGCGCAGGAGAAGATGGCGGCCGCCGCGGAGTCCGGCCGCCGGCTGCTGGCCAATGGCGGCCGGCTCGACGCCGCCGCGCTGGCGCCCTGGCACCGGCGCGCGGTGGCCAATGCCCGGCGGCTGCGCAAGCGGTAGGCCTGCAGCGCCCGCCGGGCGACGCCCGGCGAAAAAATGCGAATCCGAGCGATCGACCCCATGCCCCGCGGCGATGCGACATGGGACAGGTCGCAACCGGACCAGACGGGCACGTCACCTGCCTCCTGCCATCTTGCCATCTTCTGCCATCTTGCTTATCTTCGATGCCAGCTCGAAGACGAGTTGGCACTCATGGCTGAACCGCAACTCTCTGTTCGCAGCGCAAAGGCGCGTGACCTGGCCCATCGGTTGGCTCGGCGGGAACGCCGCTCCGTCGCCGACGTGGTGGAGCGCGCGCTGGAAGCCTACGAGGTGCGCGAAGCCGGCCGTGAGCCGGCCGATGCCTTCTACAAGCGCGTATCGGGCGAGTTCGGCACGGACCTCGATCTGGAGGCTTTGATCCGGGAAAGCCGGACTGTCGATCCCGGACCGGAGCTTTGATCCTACTCGACACCAATGTCGTGTCGGAGACGCTCCGCAAGGCGCCCAGCGCCAGTGTGATCGCCTGGCTCGTGAGGAACGATGCGGAACTGGGGCTTCCGACGGTAACCATCGCCGAAATCGCCTTCGGCATCCGAAAGATCCACCCCGACCAGCGGGCCGAGCGGCTGGAGCGCGGTCTCGCTGATTGGCGCCACCGCTTTGCCGATCGAATTTTCGGCTTCACCGAAGCCGCGGCACTCGCCTACGGCGACATCATGAGCGCCGCCTTCCGTCGCGGACGACCGATGACGGCACCCGACGGGATGATCGCCGCGATTGCGCGGATCAACGGCGCCCGGCTCGCGACCCGTAATGTTGCCGATTTCGCGACGACGGGGCTCGCCCTCATCTGTCCATGGGAATTCTAAGCAGGGTGTCGTAGCTGGCGACACAGACGCGCAGTGGCCTATGCCCATTCTTGTCATTGCCGGGCTTGACCCGGGCTTGACCCGGCAATCCATGGCTGCCGCAAGCTGGATGCCCGGGTCAAGCCCGGGCATGACAAAGGGGTGGGGCGGCCGGCGAATTGCATCCGGGCCATGCGGAATGTCGCGAAACGGCCGGGTGCTCGCCCGGCCGGGTGCGGCATCGCAGGATTTTCCATCATAGCGGGACGGTGGCGTTTCGTCACCCGCTCGCAGCTAGGCCGTCAGCGGCCGGCCGGTGCGGTCGCGCAGGGTCAGGGCCGCGGCCAGGGACACCGCGCCGGTTGCCATCAGGTAGAGCGCCGGGCCGAACTCGGCATGCGCCTGCCCGACCAGGTACACCGCGACCAGCGGCGAGGTGCCGCCGAGCAGGGCGAACGCCGCGTTGTAGCTGATCGACAGCGCGGTGCAGCGGGTCGAGGCCTTGAACATCTCCACCAGCGTGGCCGGGATGGCGCCGCCATAGGCCGCCACCAGGACGGCGAGGCCGCACTGGCCCAGCAGCATCGACGCCGCATCCCGCTGCGTCAGCAGCATGAAGAGCGGCCAGGGCAGCAGCACCATGCCGGCGGTCGCCGCGACCAGCACCGGCTTGCGCCCGACGCGGTCGGACAGCATGCCGAAGCAGGGGACCAGGGCGATCATCAGCACCATGCTGACGGTGTTGACCTGCAGCGCGCGGCCGGCGGGCAGCCCGTCGACCTGCTGCATGTAGGTCGTGAGGTAGACGAAGCCGAGGTAGAAGCTGACGGCGAACGAGGCGCACAGGAAGAAGCCGCGCAGGATCTCGCGCCAGTCGCGGCGGAAGGCGCCGACCAGCGGCAGGTCCGGGTCGGGCTGCCGCCGCGGCGGCGCCTCCCGCACCATGGTCCGGCGCATCAGGATGGTTGCCCCGCCCAGGGTGATGCCGAGCAGGAAGGGCACGCGCCAGCCCCAGTCCTGCAGCTGCGCCGCGGTCGCCAGCGAGGCGACCAGCGCGCCGATGGCCGAGCCCAGGATGGTGCCGGTGGACGCCCCCACCGGCGCCATGCTGCCGACCAGGCCGCGGTGCTGCGGCCTGCACTGCTCGACCAGGAAGACCACCGAGGTGGCATATTCGCCGCCGACCGACACGCCCTGCAGCAGCCGCAGCGCCACCAGCAGGGCCGGCGCGGCGGTGCCGATGGCGGCGTAGGTGGGCAGCAGGCCGATGGCGAAGGTGGAGACCGTCATCAGCGCGGCGGACAGCAGCAGCGCGCGGCGCCGGCCGAGCCGGTCGCCGACATGGCCGAACAGCGCGCCGCCGAGCGGGCGCATCAGGAAGGCCGCGGCAAACACCCCGAAGGCGGCGGCCAGCGAGGCCACGGCGTCGGTGCCCGGGAAGAAGTTGCGGCCGAAGATCGCCGCGAAATAGCCGTAGGCGGCGAAGTCGTACCACTCCAGCACGTTGCCGAGCGCGCCGGCGACGAGCTGGCGCAGCGCGCCCGGCGCCGGGCCAGGCGCCGGGCCGGACGCCGGGCCGGACGCCGGGCCGGACGCCACCGGGGGGGCGCCGGCCGGCTGCGCCATCCGGCTCAAGCCCGACCGCCCCGCGGGCCACCGCCCGGCGCAAACCCGGCACGCGACGCACCCATCCTTCGCTCCCCTCCGGCCGAGCCGCCGGTACCCCCGCCCTTAGAGGCCCAAAGGCCGCGAAAGTCAAACCAGGCGCTGCGCCGGCGCCGCCGCATGGCCGTGCTACGCCAGCCGCAGCTCGCGCCGCGCCGCGACGAAGCGCTTCCAGCGCGTCCGCAGCTCGCCGGCGCGCAGGCCGTGGCCCTCCTCGAGGAACTCGGCCTCCAGGATGCGGTCGGTGCGGAAGTGGCGGAAGTCGCGGCGCAGCTCGCACCAGGCGGCGAGCAGGCGCACGGTCTCGGCATAGCCGACGATGACCGGCCAGACGGTGCGGCGGCTGGGCCGCGCCTGCTCGTCGCGATAGAGGATGCGGATCTTGCGGCCGCTGCGGATCCACAGGCGGGTGCGGGCGAGGTCGAGCCCGTCCGGGGCGACCGCCCGGCCCGGCGGCGCGCCGATCGAGGGCTCGGCGATGAAGGGGCGCAGCCGCTCCGGCACGACGGCGGCGATCTTGGCGACGAGGTCGCGCGCGGCGGCGGCCAGCACGGCATCGCCGCGGCCGGCGACCCATTGCGCGCCGAGCACCGCCGCCTCGATCTCGTCGGGGGTCAGCATCAGCGGCGGCATGTCGAAGTCGCGGTCGAGCACGTAGCCGAGCCCCGCCTCGCCGCGGATCGGCACGCGCTGCCCGACGAGGTCGGCGATGTCGCGATAGACCGAGCGCTGCGACACCTCGAGCTCGGCCGCCAGCATGGCGCTGGTCACCGGCCGCGCCGAGCGCCGCAGGATCTGGACGATCTGGAACAGCCGGTCGGCGCGGCGCATGGCCCGTCCTCCTGCTGACACTATGCTGTCAGCAGGGCCTTGCTACAACCGCGCAATCCCCGCAGCACGGCAACGAAAGGCAGGCCTCCGATGATCACGCTCTACCATGCGCCGCAGTCCCGCTCGTCCCGCATCATCTGGCTGCTCGAGGAGCTGGGATCGCCCTACGAGATCCGGCCGGTGTCGATCTTCCGGCCGATGAGCGGCCAGGGCGCGCCGGACCCGGCCAATCCCCACCCCGACAAGCGCGTGCCGGCGATCGTCCATGAGGGCGTGCTGGTCGCCGAGTCGATCGCCGTCGTGCTCTACCTGACCGACGCCATCCCGGCGGCCGGGCTCGGCCGCCCGGTCGGCGATCCCGGCCG